>JAAFJA010000023.1 GCA_013298765.1 Betaproteobacteria bacterium | reverse complement strand
TCGCAATCTCTCGGTTGCGACGCCTCGTGCGACTCAATGTCGCAACGTCTGCTTTGCCTTCGGTACTCTGCATAAAACTCCCTTTCGGTCATCATATGCCTCGTACACAAAATTCAGGATAGGCTCGAATTTTGGACTTCCAGCTCTTCCCAATCCGACGCGCGCTGCATCGCGCAGACTTATTCAGCGTTTCCTTAGATGAAATTGCGCCGCTTTGTGAGATTCCGGCGGATGCGTTCAGCATGGATTACTTCATCGGGCCAGAGACTTATCTGCGGCGCGGGTTGGGCGCTGCGATGTTGCGCGATTTCGTGCGGAAGCTTTGGCTTGAGCGAACGGAAGCGAGTTGCGTCATCGTGCCGACGCATGCGACAAACGTCGCCTCGCATCGCGCGCTTGAGCGGGCGGGATTCAGTCGTATCGCAACCGGCGAATTAGTGCCCGATAACCCGACGATGTCTCGCGACCATTATGTGTATCGGGCGGACCGCCCGAACTAAATCGCGGCGAGGGCTGCGTCGTTTCGTTGAACGCGCATTGCGATCGATGCGACGCAGACTCTAGGTTAGATCTATCTTAGTAAGGCGAAAAAAACACGGCGGCTACCGGGTAATTTATGCAAATAGTGATTCCATGCGGAATAGAGCGCTAGCCCCTATGAAATAGTCTTTTTTCGTCATATGCGGATATGAGCTGCGCTCTCTGCAAGTCCCACTGCAACGACCCGGCGCGTTATTACAAACCCAACTTTTTCTCGATGGCTCTGAGCCGCGCGCGAAGGTCTGCAATCTCACGGTCTTTTTCAACGACGACTTTGTTGAGCCCTTGAATCGCAGCAAACGCGACACCGGCGGCGTCCACTGTGCTGATGCCTTTGTCGTCGTCACCCAAACCAAACGCAGCGAAGAACTCTTGCGCCATCGGCCCCATGCGGCGGGTGGCTGCGCTTTCGTTGAGATAGCTCCAGGTGGTGATCGGTAACGCGGCCAACTTCTTGAGCACCGAGCGGGTATCAACGGTTTGAAGCGCGGTTTTGCTCGCGCGATCCGAGGTGTTCACCCAGACGCCACCGCGCGTAAGTCGTGCTCCGTTGGATGCATAGATGATCGCGTCGCGTTTGCTGTAGAGACCGCTTGGCGTGCCGAACTCGATGAAGTATTCGGTTTGGTTGTTCGCGTAGTCGAGTGGCTTACCGAAATGCATGGAGAGGCCAGAGGGCGTGTAGAAGAACGCTCTCTGCGCCTCGGTCGAGCTAAAGTAGCCGTCGCCGTATCCGTTCCAAACGAAGCTTTGACTGTGCGTCGCGTATGCGGCGCGGCCTGCCGCGAAACTCACCGCGCCGTTCGCGCGATTCATCATGCCGCCGGGGATCGTTGCGCTGAAGCCGTTCAAGATATTCGAGTAGCCGCCGCTGACAGTGCCGTATCGCGCTTCCCACACCGAGTTATCGCTCCCGCCACCAATCACGCCGTAGTCGGCGTCGTCGGAAATTGTGTTCTGGGTGCCGCCAGCAATTGCTGCGTAGGCCACGTTGGTGCTGATCGTATTGTTGGCACCGCCTGCAATCGACACCGAGTCGCCGAGCGCTGCATTTCCCACACCTCCGCCAACGAATGATCCGGTGCCGCCGATACGATTACTCCAGCCGCCTGCGAGAGTTGCGAAATGCGAACCGGGTTGAGCGGTATTCCACACCGAGCCACCGATGATGTTGATGCCTGGTCCAGTGGCGGCAAGCGAGCGAATCAGGCGGATACCATGACCGTCGCCAACGCCAATGTCTAGCGTCTTCCCGTCTGTGGTGCCTAGCGCTGCGGGAATGGATGGATTACCGAACGCGTTTCCGCCCAATGTGTACGACTGAGCAGAAACAATAGCGGTGACGCCCATTGAGAGCAGGGCGAGCGCGATACGCGAGAACTTCATGGTTGCCTTTCAGGGGAGCGCGTGGCTCGTGTGAGTCTTGATCTGAAAGGCGAAGCGCCACGAAAATTGGCTCATCTCGTTTGGCGCAATGAGCTGCGCCAAGTTAACCAGCAAAGGATCGTGCGGAGGCGAGCCCGCGGCTGGACGTATGCCTAGCTGGCAACGACCTCGGCAATCGCGCGCTCAGTCCGCGCGAGCCCTTCGTCAATCTCAGCGTCGGTGATGTTGAGCGCGAGAGCGTCTATCTCCGAATCGCGCCCACGTTGAGGAGCTGCGGGCAGTGTGTTTGCACTTCTTCGCGCCATCGGTTGCCCCAATCGCGCTGGCTTAGGGCTGTGGCGGACCAGGCACCAAGCGCCACCACAGCAGGCTGACCCGGCGGCTTGCAATAGAACGCTGTGGGTTCGTTCGGTAAATCATCTCGCTTAAGCATGCGCTTCAGCATGTCTGCCGAGCGGAATAGTCCCCACCAGGCCTCCATTGCGGATGGCGTCATCGCGAGGGTGTAGCTCACTGGGTCGCTGGCGGGGGAGGTAACGATGTTGTCGATTGTCGGCTGCGTACCGGGCTTCATAAACGGGGGCTGGAAGCCGCCTGCGATACGAACGATTGAGGCGTTCGCGTTTACGAGTGTTGGGACTGAGCCGAGATATTCTGCGACAAGGACAACACCCAGCCCGCCGTCTGCCCGATGTTTTGCAATGATCGGAACGAGCGCGCGTTCGGTCGAAGAAATCTCGATTGCAGCGTCATGCCAAGGGCGTGTGCTACGTACGAGCAGTAGCGACGCCGATAGAAGCAGGGTGAAGACGATGAGCCGTTGAAGGCGTACCGGCATTCCGAGTATCAAAACAGCCGAGAAAAGCGCAATTGCGGGAACCGCTGTGCTGAAGGTTCGCAGTGGTACGACGTCGCCGAGCGCGAGCGTTGGTACCACTGCCCCGTTTGCTACGCACACGAGTGCGATCCAAACTAAACAAAAAAAGATCGCGCGCTTGAGCGCTGCTGAGGAGACATTGCCACCGCTCTGACGCGAGTAGCGCCGCCAACATTGCGCAAGCGCCGCAATCGCGACCGCGCTTATGAATACTGTCAACGCAGCTTTAGACGTAGTGTCGATACTCGCGATGTTACGAATGAGTGCTAAAGGTACTTGCCAGCTAGCACTGAGAATGGCCAGCACCTCCGACGACGATCTCCCTAGAACATCAGCCTTGGATGCGCCAAGTAATTTCACCCGAGCAACCAAGTAGGCGATGCAAATAAGTGCATGCAGTGCAAAAAGCACTTTCTCTTGGCGCATGAAGTTGTGCGCCGCGCTGAGCCGCGTGCGTACAAACGAGCCGCGATTGCTCGACCAGTCATACAGAGTCGCTCGCAAGGCAACGACTAACGGCGCCACGATCACGGCAGATTCTTTGCTTGCATACGCGACGAGTGCGCACACCGCAGACGCGATGGCCCATCGAAGCGATGCTTGCGCATAGCTTGCCGAAATCAATGAGCTGACAATTGCCAAGTTTGCCCAGCCGTCAAACCGGCCCACCAACCAAAAGTTAAGTTCTGGTTGAAGAGGGTTGAGCAGCGCAAATGCGAAACTACATACCGCGACGAGCGCAGATTGAGTTAGTCGATGCGCAAGAATTCCGCAGCCTGCGGCGAACAACCAGTGCAACGCAAAATTGGTGAGCCGCAGCATGCCGGCATCGGAGCCCCACCACCATACATCGAGCGCGAGTGATGAGTACGGAAGCGGTCGCCACATGGTCGAACCCTGCCCCCAAAGCGGCCCGATCCAGCGCTCTTTAATGACGGCCCAATGTTCCGCCCAGGTTGGCGAGCTTTGCAGCTGTGCGACGACGCCCAAGTCCTCTGCGAAGCCCGTCATCGTAAATGCGTACCGGTAGCACCAGAGCCATACGACGCTTGCCGCGAGCGCGACCGCAATGCAAGTGAAGCGGTATTCGCTGCCGACTCGCTGCCCGAACCGCATGTGCCTAGGCTGCGTTTACGACTTCCGCAATCGCTTTTTCTGTGCGCGCTAAACCCTCGTCAATCTCAGCGTCGGTGATGTTGAGCGCGGGGGCGAAGCGCAGGATGTTGTTGTTTCCTGCGGTCAGGAAGACGACGTTATGGCGATGTCCGGCCTTCATGAATTCACCGGCACGGTTATCGTATTTGGCGACGAGTTCGCAGCCGAGCCAGAGCCCTTCGCCGCGCACGTCGGCGAACACGTTGTGACGCTTGTTGATCGCGGCGAAACCATCGCGCATGCGTTGTTCGGAAACCAGCACGCGATCGAGGAACGCCTTGTTGTTCACGATGTCGATGACGGTTTCGGCGACTGCCGCGCCGAGCGGATTGCCGCCGTACGTGGTGCCGTGTGTGCCGGGCACCATGGCGCTGGCAACTGCTTCGGTGGCCATGAAGCAACCGATGGGGAAGCCGCCACCGATGCCTTTGGCGCTCGTCAAAATGTCCGGCGTGACGCCTTTTTGCATGTAGCTGTAAAGCGCGCCGGTGCGACCCACGCCACTTTGAATCTCGTCAAAGATCAAAAGCGCGTTGTGCTTATTGCAAAGCTCGCGAGCGGCCGCTAAGAACGCGGGCGTTCCGGGATACATGCCGCCTTCGCCCTGCATCGGCTCGATGATGATGCAGGCGACGTCATCGTCCATGACGGCCTTCAGCGCATCAACGTCGTTGTAAGGAATGTGCGTAATGCCTTCAGGCACCGGCCCCATGCCCTTGGTGTACTTCGGCGAGCCGCCTACTGATACCGCGAGCCAGGTGCGGCCGTGAAACGAACTGGTGGTCGAGATAATGCGATGTTTTTTGTCGCCGTAATGCGTGCTCGCCCATTTGCGCGCGGTTTTGAGCGCGCCTTCGTTGGCTTCCGTGCCGCTGTTGCAGAGAAACACACGATCAGCGAACGTCGCGTCGACGAGCTTTTTCGCGAGCCGCATGGCAGGTTCATTCACCATGTAGTTCGAAAGATGCCAGGCCTTGTGCGCTTGAGCAGTCAGCGCGGCAACGAGGGCCGGATGACAATGCCCGAGCGAGAGCACAGCGACGCCGCCGGCGAGGTCTACATAGTCCTTGCCGGTGGTGTCCCAAATGCGCGAACCCAACGCCTTCGCGGGGACGAAGTCGGCCCAGGGGTAGACGCGAAACAACACTTCATCGGCGGTTGCTCGTGTCACTCGAAGCGATTCCGCTTCGCGGACGTGAGCGGGTGGCGCGATGTTGCTGGCGTTGTTTCTGATGGGATCGAACATTGTCGTTAGATGAAATTAGTGTTGATGGTCGTGTCCGCCGTGCTGGCTCATGCCGTTGCAGGCGGTGATTTGGATTTCAACCTTGTACGCCGGGTTTGCGAGCTTCGCCTCGACCGTTGCGCGCGCTGGCGGATGGCCTTCAGGCACCCATGCGTCCCATGCCGCGTTCATCTCAGCAAACGTGTTGATATCGGCGAGGTAGATCGTGGCGGAAAGAATGCCTTTTTTTGTCGCGCCGCCTTCTTCGAGCAATTCATCGATTTGCGCGAGGATTTCTTCGGTTTGACCTTTCACATCTTTGCTTGGGTCTTTGGCGACCTGCCCGGCGAGATAGAGAAAGCCGTGGTAGGTGACCATTTCGGAAAGACGCTTGCCAACGCCATGACGACGAATCATTTGGAACTCCGTGTTTGATAGGTGAAAGGATTGATCGCACGATTGTAGTGCGCTGCAGCAGACAATCACATCGCAGCACTCATCAGGCGTACCCTGCGCCGCTTCGTTAAACCCGACATAGCGATCAGCCAAACAAAAACGGCTGGCTCATTGGTCGAGCACAGCCGTTGTAAGGGGCGCAGCGGTCATTCGGGGGAGAAAGCGCCGCCGCGCGTGGCGGGCGTCTTTTTCTTCGTGGCTCGCAGCAGCTCAGCGCGGGGGACGTGCGCTAAGCCGAGGAGTGCGGGCTACGAATCGCACCTTATTCGATTCACTTCGCTAGCGGTAGTTACGAACTTCCGGCGCAACGTTGATGCGCACATTGATCGTTGGGCCCGGGTCGTAAGGCATACGGGTCTGGTAATCGCGACCGTTGAAACGATAGGTCACGTTGTAACCAGAAACTTGTTCGCGCGAATCTTGCACCGTTTGGCAACGCTGCACGGAGCGAGTTTCAGGCGTGTAATCAACACGTGCGGGCTGCGGATCGTAGTTCGCATTGGTGTAGCCGCGAGGCTGGGAATTCTCGATTGAATTACCGACCAAACCGCCGACGAGCGCGCCTGCAACTGTGCCGTGATCCCGACCGCGCGACGATCCACCAAACTGATGACCAATCACGCCGCCGACGATTGCGCCGAGGACTGTTCCAGCGCCGACGCTGCGCTCACTTGCGGGCGCGGGCTCATAAGCAGCGTTCTGGTAACCGGCCGACGGCGTGCGACGATCGAGGCTGATCGTCTCGTTCCAGCACTCTTGGCGTGGCGTTGATACGCGTTCGTAAATTGGTTGCGCGGAAATAACTTGTGCGGTGTCGCTGAACGATTGCGCAGAAACGGCACCGACGCTTGCTACAGCAAGAATGGCTACCGAAAGTTTCTTCATCAACATACGCGTTTCCTTTTTCAAAGCGTTGAGTCAATTCGACTCGCGTGCTTCGAAAACGTGCGATGGAGAATGCGCGTTGACTATCGCTATCCCTTGATTCTGGAAAGAACGCTCTACGAGACGTACAAAAGAACCGCGGCGGGAAACAACAGGCTTAGCGCTTTGATCGTAGCGATCACGAGCTGCCCATGTGGCACGTCGGCGAGCTACTCGATAATGAGTCGCGACCTCGAATGAAATAACAAGTTATCCAGCCAATCGCAAATTTAATAAGGGCAGGCCGCAATAAATAATTATTAGTGGAACAATAAAAAATACACGCTATCCCCGATTAAATAGGGGATATATGCATAAAGCCGACTTATTTTGCGCCCCGAAGCAGCACCAACACCGCCCCACTTCCACCGCCGTTTGGGCGAGGTTCGCAATACGCGAGCACTTCTTCCTTTTGCTGAAGCCAGCGACGCACTTTGCCGCGCAGCACCGGAATTTTCATGTGGCTGGAAAGGCCTTTGCCGTGCACGATTCGTACGCAGCGCCAGTCGGCTACGCGCGCGGTGCGTACGAATTCCGAAAGCGCCTCATGCGCTTCGTCTTGCGTGTGATGATGCAGATCGAGCTCGGCTTGAATCGTCCACTGTCCCCGACGGAGTTTGCGCAGCAAATCGGGATTCACGCCGCCGCGAAGAAAACTTTGCTCGTCTTCAATATCCGCGCCGATATCCCAGCTCATCGGGGAAGGGTTCATCGCGAGTTGGCTTGCTTCAAGGGCAGCCAGCTCATCGGCAACCGAATGCCGCGGGTAGGCGTGAGGCGTCGGTTTCGTGTGCAGCGCGCGCGATTCCACTGAAATCGGGGTTGCATCCGCGACCGCGGTCAGGAAAAGCCTTCTATCGGCGTCTGTCGGCGGCTTCAGCTCGCTCCATGGGCGGAACAAGTCGATGAATCGCACACCATCGCTTTCGCGGCTTTCAGCCAGTGGTCCGCGCTCATGCTCGGCGGAGGCGAGCGCACTCGGATCAACCAGATGATCGCGCTTCGCTTTCCGCTTCTCTTTACGATCGGCTTTGAGGAGTTGTCCTAGCTCGCCGAGATCGTTGCCCTTGGCCATACTTCGCCCCGAACGCACGCTCGCGTGCAACCTTGATCAGCGTCTCCCTAACCGTGGAGTGCTTCCAGATACGCTTGCGCATCGAGCGCGGCCATGCAGCCGGTTCCAGCGCTGGTGACGGCCTGACGGTACACATGATCGGCGACATCGCCCGCCGCGAATACGCCAGGAACGTTCGTCGATGTTGCGCCGCCTTCGGTCCCCGTTTTCACTTGAATAAAGCCGCCCTTCATCGTGAGTTGGCCCTCGAAGATGCCGCTGTTCGGTGTGTGACCGATTGCCACGAAAAGTCCGGGCGCTTTCACTTCCTGGGTATCGCCCGTCTTCATATGTTTAATGCGGACGCCGGTGACGCCGGAACCATCGCCCAGCACTTCATCAACAAAGTGATCCCAAATCACGCGCATGTTGCCGCCGTCTTTTGTTTTTGCCATGAGGCGATCCACCAAAATCGCCTCAGCTTTGAACTTGTCTCGACGGTGTACCACCGTGACGCTCTTGGCGATGTTTGAAAGATAAAGCGCTTCTTCTACCGCCGTATTGCCGCCGCCGACCACCACCACGTCTTGGTTTTTATAGAAGAAACCGTCGCACGTTGCGCAAGCGGACACGCCTTTGCCGTGAAACTTCTCTTCGCTTGGAATACCGAGGTATTTGGCTGAAGCGCCGGTGGCGATGATCAAGGCATCACAGGTGTATTCGCCACTATCGCCAACCAACCGAATCGGTTTCTCGTCCAGAAACGTAGTGTGAATGTGATCAAAAATGATTTCTGTGCCGAAACGCTCGGCATGTTTCAGAAAACGCTCCATCAGCTCTGGACCTTGGACGCCATCTGCATCTGCTGGCCAGTTATCGACTTCGGTCGTAATTGTGAGCTGGCCCCCTTGCTGAAGGCCGGTGATGAGCACGGGCTTTAGGTTAGCGCGAGCCGCGTAAACGGCTGCCGTATAGCCCGCCGGACCAGAGCCGAGGATGAGGAGTTTTTGGTGGCGTTTTGTCATGATTTTTTCTTGGGAGTGAACACGCTCTAGTTCGATAAAGAGGCGAGGCGCGTTACAACGAAACGCCCCGCACTGGACTGCCGACTAGGCAAATCGCTCGAACGAGCAACTTAACCGCCCGTCATCGCGATCATGCGAATGAGATGCGCCAACGAGTTAGCTTCCATCTTTTCCATCACGCGCGCACGGTGCGCCTCAACGGTTTTGATGGAGATGTCCAAGTCGTAGGCGATCGTCTTGTTCATCTTGCCATTGACCACGGCTTCAAGCACCTGCTTTTCGCGATCAGACAAGCTTTCAAGACGCTGCTTGATTGAGGCCACCTGCGTTTGCTGCGCGGCTGCCTCGGTGGCAAACGAAAGTGCTTCTTCGATCCGCTTTAAGAGATCACTTTCTGCGAAGGGCTTTTCGATGAAATCAAACGCGCCGCGTTTAATGGCCGTGACTGCGATCGGCACGTCCGCATGCGCTGTTACGAAAATGATGGGCACCTGAATGCCGCGGCTTACGAGCGACTCTTGCGCCTCGGGCCCACTCATTCCGGGCATACGTACGTCGAGCACCACGCAGCGCGGCGGTCCGCCGCTGCCAGGCTTAATATCTTTCAGAAGCGACTCTGCGTCGGCGAACAAGCGAGCTTGGTAGCCGTTGGTTTGCAGGAGCCAGGCTACGGAATCCCGGAAGGCTTCGTCGTCGTCAACGACATACACAATGCCTGGATGCATACTCATTCTTGTCCCTCGTCGATGGGTAGTGTGAATTGGAAAATGGTGCCGCCACCCGTATTGTCTTCGAATGTTAGGCGACCCTCATGATATTCAATCAGCGAGCGGCAAATATTGAGCCCCATGCCCATGCCCTCGCTTTTGGTCGTGAAAAAGGGGGAAAAAAGCTGCGTTGCCGCATCCGGTGAGATTCCCGAACCGCGATCAAACACCCGTACGGCGACCATGCCGTCGCCGCGCTGCTCGGTGCGCACAATCGCAATGCGCTTCGCGGACGGCAGATGCTGCATCGCCTCGCGCGCGTTGCGCAGCAAGTTGAGTAATACCTGTTCGATCATGATCTTGTCGGCGAACACGTGGGGCAGCGATCGATCCAGTTCAAGTGGAATCGCGAGCGCGCGACTTTCTTCGTCACTTTCCAATAAACGCGCGGTCTCAGTGACAAGTTCATTGATATCGATACGGCGTCTTTCAGGCTCTCTCGTCCTTACAAAATCTCGGACTCGCGAGATGATCGCGCCGGCCCGCGCTACCTGGGCTTCAGCCTTTTCCATCGCGCCAATAACGGCAGCGTCCGCCGTGCCCGAACCGCGTAACCTACGGATTGAACCGTTCACATAATTTGCGATAGCCGCAAGCGGCTGATTGATTTCGTGCGCGAGTGTGGATGCGATTTCGCCGATCGACATCAGGCGCGAGGTTCGGGTGAGTTTTTCCTGTTGGGCTTGGCGAATCCGCTCGGCCTGCACGCGATCGGTCACATCGCCGAGCGTGGTCAGACGCGCCATGCGGCCATCCACCCAACGCACGGCGCGCGTACGCATCAAGAAAAAGCGATGACTCGCCCGATGTTCAAGTTCGTCGATGAAGACCTCGCCAGGCATCGCTTCGCCGCGTAAGAGCTGCGCGGTTGGGTAGCGAGCGGTGGGTGCTGCAACAAATCCGTCTTCAAATGCCCGCGCGTCTTGTCCGACAGAAACGCCTGGGAAAGTTTCTCGCAAACGCGCATTTGCGAAAAGGATTTGATTGTTGGCAAGCTCTGAGACGTAGACCGAAACATCGAGCGAATCGAGCACGGTCTCGAAGCGATCATTAGTTTCTTTAAGCGACGAGATCGAGCGCATATACACCCGATCGCGTTCGATTTCGGCGAGCTGTCGCATTCGCTGCTGTTTGCGAAGGCTGATAAGCGTCCACACCATCAGCGCAGTCAGCGCAATGACCGCGCTCGATAGCGTGAGATTTGGCAGCAGTGTCGGCGGCTTGGCACCAATCAGCGTAAGCGATAGGTCGCGCCACGGCAAGCTGAGCGGGATCGTATGTTGATACGAGTTCTCCTCGATTTGAACCTGCTCTGCGTCAGTCATGCCAGAGCCGTCGCTGTCGCGAAGAATTAAGCGGTATTTGGTGTGCGCCCAATCTGGCGCGGCGCGCTGCATCAGCAGTTCAAACGAGATTACGGCGTTGATCGTTCCGTCAAAGCGAGTTTGGCTAAAAATCGGCGCTGCGTACTCGATGAAAAATCGACCTGAGTCACTTCTAAACGGCTGCGAGTAAGTTGATTTCGACGTTTTCTCGGTGATCGACGACATTCGGATTTGATCGCCGAATGGGGCCCGGTTTCGCCGAACTATTTCAAGTGAATTGATCGCGGGCGCGTGGCGAACGACATCGAGATTCGGCTTGATGCGGAGTATTTCGGTGATGTAGCCCGATTCAATCGCGCGACTGCTTGTTATGCGGTCAAACTCTTGCGGCGAAAAGCGATCTTCACCCAAGTCGAGTGCGAGCCGATCTAGGAAAAGCTGATCAGCGTCAAGCCGACGTGCGATCGACTGCTCAATCAACGCGGCATCGCGCACAATCTCGCTGCGTTCGAGCTCCGATTCGTGCTTCGCCACCAAGTAAATAAACAGCAACATGCCCACCGCGAAAAAGAGCAGCAACCATTCCTGTACGTACCAATCGCGCGCAAATGTCGATACACGGCGCCATTGATCAGGGGCGGGGGCGGAAGCGGGACGAGCCATTCCTGGGATTTTATGGGGCGCAGATTCGTGTAATCTCTCATTTCAGTGTTTCCAACACCCTACACGCGACTTATTGAGCCTTCCAAAATTCACGGTGATGTTTAGGAAGGCTCAACCCTCACCCCCGACCCCTCTGCCAGAGGGCGAGGGGAGCTACTCGCTCTTAAATTGCTGGCGCGATTTAAGAAAACATCTTTAGGAGGCCGAGCATGCTCGTAAGCGAAATTCTTCGAATCAAAGGTTCAACGCTCTTCACTGCATCGCCGGAAATGCCGATGGCAGAAGCCGTTCGATCAATGGCGGAAAACGACATTGGCTCGCTCGTGGTCATGGATCGAGGCAAGCTTGCTGGCATGCTTACCTTCCGTGAGCTCATTAAAGTGCTTAACGAGCAGGGTGAGCAGATGAAAACGCTGCCGGTGGGCTCGGTCATGGAAGGTAATCCGCTGACGGCGACGCCACAAATGGACGTGCAGGCGCTGCGTAAAGCGATGCTAGATCGCCATGCGCGCTACATCCCGATCATGGATCAGGAAACACTGCTGGGCGTGCTTTCGTTTCACGATGTGGCAAAAGCGGTGTACGAAGAGCAAAGTTTTGAAAACAAGATGCTCAAGAGCTACATCAAGAACTGGCCTGACGAAGAGGAAACCGCTTCTCAGGGGTAGATGCTGCACACGCACGATAAGCCCGCGATTGCGGCGCGCATTGACGAAATTTATCGTCGAGATTCGCGCCGGGTCTTTGCCACCCTGATCCGGTTGCTCGGTGATTTTGATCGCGCCGAAGAGGCGCTGCACGAAGCTTTTCGCGCGGCGGTCGAGCAATGGTCGCAAACGGGTGTGCCCGAGAACCCTGTCGCCTGGCTTATTTCTGCCGGGCGCTTCAAAGTAATCGATCAAATCCGTCGCGATGCGCGCTTCGAAAGCGTCAACGTATCGGAGGAGAGCGAGCGCCGCTTCGAGAACCTTGCCGACGAGTCAGCGGCTTGGCACGAGCAAACGGCCATCGAAGATGATCGATTGCGACTCATCTTCACGTGTTGCCACCCGGCGCTCGCGGAAGACGCGCAAATCGCGCTTACCTTGCGCGAAGTCTGTGGGCTTACGACCGAGGCCATCGCTCGCGCCTACCTGAGCAGCGCGCCCACCATCGCGCAGCGGATTGTGCGCGCGAAAGCAAAGATTCGCGACGCCAAGATTCCTTACGAAGTTCCAGAGGGCGACGCGCTACGCGAGCGGTTGCGCAGTGTGCTGCGGGTCGTATATCTCGTTTACAACGAAGGATACCTTTCAACTTCAGGCGGCAACTCACAATCCAATGAACTTGTCAGCGAATCTATATATCTTGGTCGATTATTAGTCGAATTAAATGAAAGCCCTGATATTAAAGGGCTGCTTGCGCTGATGCTGTTGCAAGAATCTCGTCGCAGTACGCGGTTCGATTCGAATGGCGAACTCTGCCTGCTTGATGCTCAGGACCGCACGCGTTGGGATCGCGCGATGATCGAAGAGGGTATCGCGCTCGTTCGTTCCGCGCTCGTCTCGCGCGGCTTCGGCGTGTACACGCTACAAGCGGCGATAGCCGCAATCCACGCCGAGGCGCTGCGCTACGAAGACACCGATTGGCCACAGATCATCGCGCTCTACGATGTGCTTCTGCGCATCGAACCCTCGCCCGTCATTGCGTTGAACCGCGCGGTGGCGGTTGCGATGCACGACGGGATAGAAGCCGGACTTTCATTGGTCGACGCGTTGCTAGACGACGACACACTTACCAACTATCACCTCGCGCATGCCGCCCGCGCCGACTTTTATCGAAGGCTCGGTCGGGTCGCACAGGCACGCTCCGCGTACGAGCGCGCACTCGGGCTCGCGCAGCAGGATTCAGAGCGTCGGTTCCTCTCGCGTCGGCTCGCTGAACTTGGTGCGTGAAGAAATCGTCACGATCAGAGTGATGCAGTTCGACTAACGATCCTGTCATCCCCGCGAAGGCGGGGACCCAGACCGGGAGCCTCGGCAAAGCTTGGCTCTTTCTTCACCCGATGATCCCGGTCTGGGTTCCCGCCTTCGCGGGAATGACAATATGTCGTGACACCTGTATCGTGGCGAAAAAAACTTTGAATCGATGTCGAATTCGGTCAATCCAGTTCGACTACCAAACATCAGCTTGCAAACAAACAGGGTCCAAAATGAAAGTCGCAGTGTTGGTCAAAGCCACGAAAGATTCCGAAGCAGGCGTGATGCCCACTGAGGAAATGTTTCGTGAGATGGGTGAGTTCAACGAGGCGCTCGTGAAAGCGGGCATCATGATTTCCGGTGATGGCTTGCACCCATCGTCGAAGGGCGTACGCATTCAGTTTTCCGGTACGAGTCGCACGGTGGTCGATGGGCCGTTCGCGGAAACGAAAGAACTCGTCGCAGGGTTTTGGGTTTGGCAGGTGAAATCGATGGCGGAGGCGATCGAGTGGGTCAAACGCTGTCCGAATCCGATGCCTGGACCGTCTGAGATCGAGATCCGCCCGATGTTTGAGCCCGAGGACTTTGGAGAGGAATTCACGCCAGAGCTGCGCGAGCAGGAAGAGCGGTTGCGGGGAGAGATTGCGTCAAAGGGCTAGGGCGTAGTAACACGCTCTAATTGGTTGCCGTCCTGCAATTTTTTTCGAACGAGCTGTCGAAATTCGTCGATCTCGTTCGACTAATGCATGTCATCCATCATTTCCGACGGTATTCGTCATGCCACAACCCATTCCCTATCTTTCGTTCAACGGCAATTGTGTGGAGGCGGTGCGCTTCTACGAAGCAGTGCTCGGCGCAGATGTGAAAACGCTGATCAGCTACGGCGATTCGCCAATGTGCGATGAGACGCCGAAGGAGGTGCGCCATCTCATCATGCATGCATATTTGGTGCAGCCCGATGGCGGCGCGCTGATGGCGGGAGACGTACCGCCCGGCATCCCCTACAACGGCGTCAGCGGCGTCATGCTCACCTTGACCTATGCAACGCAGCAAGAAGCGACGCGCGTATTCAATTCGCTCGCCGAAGGCGGAAAGATTACGATGCCGCTCGCGCCGACATTTTGGGCAAAGACGTTCGGCATGGTGACTGATCGCTTTGGTGTCGGCTGGGGCATCAACGGCGAAGCGATTCCCGTCTAACTATGGTCCGATACGTCTCCCAGGCACAACTTTGAAAGGATTCAAGCATGACCAGTAGCACCGTACGTTTTCACCGCGTGCTGCGGACAACATCTGAGAAAGTTTTTCGCGCTTTTGTCGAACCGGATGCCTATGCACGCTGGTTACCGCCAAACGGTTTCACAGCGAAGGTGCATCAGATGGATGTCAAAGTCGGCGGCACTTACAAAATGTCGTTCACCAATTTCACAACGGGTCACGGCCATTCGTTTGGCGGCACCTATCTCGAACTCGTTCCGGGCAGGCGCATCTGTTATAGCAGCGCATTCGATGATCCGACCCTGCTGGGACAGATGAAAACCACAGTCGACTTGAGAGAAGTGTCAGTCGGGTGTGAGGTAACCATCGTGCAAGAAGGGATTCCCAGTTTGATTCCGGCGGAGGCGTGCTATCTCGGCTGGCAGGACTCGCTCCAGCACCTGGCGACGCTCGTCGAACCAAACATTCCTGACTAGCGAAAGGAGCCCACCATGCGATTGCTCGAGAAAATTACACCCTGCCTTTGGTTCGATCATCAAGCCGAAGAAGCTGCGAATTTCTAGGTCTCGGTGTTTCCTGGTTCGAAAATTCAAACGATTTCGCGATTTACCGGTGCCGGGCAGGAGATTCACGGCCGACCGGAGGGCTCAGTGATGACCGTCGCGTTTGAACTCGACGGGCAACCGTTCACGGCGCTCAACGGTGGGCCGTTCTTCAAGTTCAATGAAGCGGTGTCGCTACAAGTTGGCTGCGATACCCAGGCCCAAATCGATCACTTTTGGGCGCTGCTCGGGCGACGGTGGCGATCCGACTGCGCAACAATGCGGCTGGCTCAAAGATCGCTACGGGCTCTCATGGCAAATTGTGCCACGCGTATTGATTGCTATGGTCAGCGATCCGGACCGCACGAAAGCGATGCGCGTAACAAATGCGATGCTGCAGATGAAGAAGTTCGATCTCGCTGCGCTTGAGCACGCATATGCTTAATCTTTTCGATAGCCATTGACGCGGCCTTAGCGTTCACTATCAGTCAGTCACTTAGGAGATCATATGAGTCACGTCAAAATGACATTCTCAATCGACATCAATTCGCCGAAGCAACGGGTGTGGGATACGATGCTCGGCGAGAAAACGTATCGCCAGTGGACGAGTGCTTTCTCGCCGAGTTCCTATTTCGAAGGCGACTGGAACGAAGGTAGTCGCATCCGCTTTCTCGGTAAAGACGAAAACGGTCATCTGTGTGGCATGTCGAGCCGCATCGTCGCGAATCGCAAGTTCGAGTTCATCGGCATCGAGCACCTGTCTGGGATCGACAATGGCGCAGAGAGTGCGCCAGGTGAATCAGCGTGGGCCGGCGCTCGCGAGGACTACCATTTCTCCGAAGCAAACGGTGTGACTACGGTTCGCATCGAGCAGGATATGGTGCCGGAATACCAAGCGATGTTTCAAGAGATGTGGCCAAATGCACTCGCCCAACTTAAAGCGCTTGCGGAGAATGGATCGTGAAATACCTTTGCCTCGTGTACTTAAGCCAAGAAAATTGGAACGCCTGCTCTGATGCAGAATGCTTCGATTACGCAAAGCAAATTGTCGAGAACGGCAAGATGATTGCTGCGGAGCCGCTGCATCCCATTGCAACAGCGACCACAGTGCGCGTGCGAAACGGCCAAATGACCATGACCGACGGACCGTTCGCGGAGACGAAAGAGCACCTCGCAGGCTTCTACTTGATCGATGCGAAAGACTTGAATGAAGCGGTGAACATCGCCGCAAAGATTCCGCCCGCGAAACACGGAAGCATCGAAGTGCGGCCAGTGCGAGATCTCGACGTAGCAAACTACCAGTCAGTGATAGGAGCCCAACATGCATAAGCAGATGTTCGTCAATCTCGCGGTAAAGGACGTGGCGCGATCCATCAAGTTTTTCGGCTCACTGGGTTACTCGTTCAACCCGAAGTTCACCAATGAGCAAGCCGCAGCACTCGTGTTGGGCGAGAACCTGTACGCGATGCTGCTTGATGAAAAGTTCTTCGCAACCTTTACGCCGAAGAAGTTGATTGATGCGAAGACGCATGTCGAAACCTTGGTTGCGCTTCCGCTTGAGTCCCGCGAAGCGGTTGAAGCGCTCATTGCTAAAGCGATAGCTGCTGGCGCAAGTACGCCGACGGCGCCAAAGGATCTCGGCTTCATGTATCAACACGCCTACACTGATCTTGATGGCCACGTGTGGGAAATTTTCTACATGGACGAGAGTGCGTTTCCAGGCGCCAGCGGCTAGTTGTTGTTGAGAAGCGCAGATGAGTGATCGATCCAATAGAGAGGCGCAGACATGATTACTTTGTTTGGTGAAGGCAGAGGCTTTCGCGTCGCGTGGCTCCTCGAAGAGATGGGACTCGCCTACAAGTTGCGGTCGGTCGACTTGCTGAAAGGCGTCAACAATGATCCGGAGTTTTTGGCGGTCAATCCCGGCGGCTTTATTCCGGCGATACAAGACGGCGACGTCACGATGGTCGAATCCATTGCGATCATGCAGTACCTGATGGCTAAGTATGGCCCGACACCGCTTGCGCCCGAGCCGCGGGACCCTAGCTTTCCTTACTACCAGCAGTTTCTTCATCTGGGCGAGGCGGGTCTTGCGGTACCGTGGAATACAGTCCTTGTCGGCCGCAATCTGGCACCGGAGGCGGAGCGCGATAGCTGGCTTGTGCGCTGGGCGCTGAAAACGTTCAAGAGCCGACTGGGCCATGTCAGCCGTCGGCTCGAAAGCTCGCCTTATCTAGCGGGTGAGACATTCACAGCCGCCGATATTTCAGTGACCTACGCGCTCGAACGTGCGCAGTGGCACGGCCTCGTCACGCTTGGGGCGACTGAACAGGACTATCTGTCTCGCACCACTGAGCGCGACGCGTACAAACGCGCGATGGACGCGTGTCACGATACGAAGGCTTGGGTCGCCCAGCTCGCCGCTCGTGGTGGCGCCCGTCAGAGCTAATTTCAGCATGCAAGATCGCGTCGGAAACGCATAGAAGAGCAAACAAACAACTCATCGTGTCTATCACCCTCTACTACCATCCGCTATCGTCGTTTTGTCACAAGGTTCTCATCGCGCTCTACGAGAACAACGTCGCGTTTGTACCGCGAATCATTGATTTTCGCGATGAAGCTGGCCAAGCTGAACTGCAAGCAATCTGGCCTTTCAACAAGTTTCCGGTGATCCGCGATGAGGCTCGCCAGCGCGATGTCGCTGAATCCAGCATCATCATCGAGTATGTGGATCACTACTTTGCAGGAAAGCAAGCGTTGATACCCGCCGATTGGGAGACCGCCTTTGAGGTGCGTTTCTGGGATCGCGTGTTCGACCACTATGTCCAGAGGCCGCTGCAGGCGATCGTTGCTGATCGCATCAAAGGTGCCAACGCCGACTTAAGCGCCGAACATGCGACATTGAAAACCGCGTACGGGTTGATTGATCGCCACATGGCGTCGAAGGTGTGGATATCAGGCCAACACTTCAGTATGGCCGACTGTGCCGCAGCACCGGCGCTCTTCTATGCGAGCACGTTGCAGCCGTTCCCGGATGAATGCGAACACCTGCGCGCCTATTTTGACCGGCTCGTCAAGCGGCCCTCCGTTCTACGCGTGATCGAAGAAGCCAAACCCTACTTTTCGCTCTATCCGTTTGCTGATCGCATTGCCGGGTGCTTCCGATAGCGCAGAGGTTTCCTAAGCCGACGCAGCGCACATCTCAGCAAGTTTCTTCACTGTGTTCATGTTTCGAGCGGTGCCTCGCGCTGCGGCGGGAATTTTTAGCTTTGAATCGGCCATGCCTTCGCCGTAGTGGATGTAGATTGCGCGACACCCTAGGGCGATTTGTTCGTCCTTGCGTCCCGTTGCGGCCGCGATCTCAGTGGGCTGCGGCGGCGTTGGCATAAACAAGGCGACCACTCGATTGCCTGGTGATTCTTGAAACGGATTGTTAACGACGATCGCGTCTAGTTCGCGCGCGTTGCGAACCAAAACGCCAACGGGTTTGTCCATGTGTTTCAGGAGCGCGGCTTCCAGCGCCAGCACGATCTGCGCTTCGGTGAGGCAACTTTCGAAGACGACGTTGCCGCTTGCGATGTAGGTGCGAACTTGCTCGAATTTCAAGCGCTCGCAGATCGTCTTGAGATCCGCCATCGCGAGTTTGCCGGTGCCACCGACGTTGACCGCACGCAAAAGTGCGGCGTAGCGTTGTCGTTGAGTGGTCATTGGCGTTTGCGGGTCGGTAGCAGCACCATCGCCACGGCCACCACGATGGCAAGTAGGGCGACGTAGTCAAACGCACGCGGCTGTTCGCCCAGGATCAGCATGCCGCTCACGAAGCCGACCACCGGAACCGCGAGTGAGCTGATGCCCGTCACTTGCGCGGGCAGATTGCGCACTAATTCGTTCCACGCAAACCAACAGAAACCGAAGACGATCACCACGTTGTAGAGGAGGCCCGCCCAGGCAGTTGCGCTAGTAGGCAGCCACGTGTTGTGCGGCGAGATGATCGCGCCAAGCAGGATGGGCCAGCCGCCGATGATGAAACTCCAGAGGGTAATGCTCGTGGTTGGCACGCTACGCGGAAAGCCTTTGGTGAGAATGATCCCGAAGGCCCACACGAAACCCGAGCTCACCATGAGCAACGCACCAACAGGCGCGCTGCGCAACGCGTTGAATTCATCAATGAGCAATAGGGCAATGCCAAGCATTCCAATCGCGATGGCTGCGATGCGCGATTTCGTCAACACATCATTCAATAAAAATCGTGAGAGCAACACAACCCATAGCGGCATGGTGTAAGCCAAGATGCCAGCCCGCCCAGATGGCAAGAGCGAGAGGCCTGAGGCCGACAACAAATTCCAGCCTGCCACATTGCAGAGCGCGCACACCGCGAGACGCCACCAGTGTTCGCGCGGAATCGCGAGCGAAACACCAGTCTTTAAGTGATAGCCGAGAAACCAAAGGATCCCCGCCACGATGCACCACGTGCGGAACACCCAGAAATCAAGCTCCACCAGTGCCATCTTCATCATCGGCCAGTTCACCCCCCACAGAAGGACGACGGCGATAAAAAGCGTGAGTTCGCGACGAGGGGGCATAGGCGGCTAATGACGATAGCGTTGCAACGCTTGCTGAATCGGGGGTGGCTGCTTAAAAAGTAAAAAATAAAGACTCATTTTTATTCTTTACAGCCCCAATCATTTGAGGGCTAAACGTTAAATGTTGATGAGCTTTTTGCGAATTTCCGCAACCACTGCGCCGGAGTCGGCGGTCTGACCGTGTGGCGTGAGCCAAATGACATGGCGACACACGATGTGATTGCTGCAGGCGCGCCGTGCGGCGCGATCAGATAGGCTTCTATCGGCACATGTGGCGAGTTGCGAGCTAGTGAAGTTGAACGCCGCGCGTGTCTGCATCTTCAGGCAGGTGCGCATGCAACATCTCACCGTCGCGATTGGGGAAATGCGGTGCGCCGCAGTCATCACAAAATTCGAGCGGTAAGCGCTCTTCGAGAACGACAATCTGCCCAACGCCTGCGGCTTTAAGTAAGGTCTCAATTTCTTCAACGACGGGCGTGTCTTCCGCTTCATCACTCACAAGCGGCCAAATCGTGCCGTGAACAATTTCATCGTCGTCGCCTACAGAAAACCCGATGCGATATTCCTCAAGCCCGTTACCCCAGCAACCGCCGATGATGGCGGTTAGTTTGCTGGGCGGTGTCGCAGTGACCGCTTCGAGATAGGAAACAGACGCGCCTATTGAGTAGGCGCGTGATCCCAAATCAGCTTCGCGGCAGGCCGCGAAAAATGTGCGCGGCAGCGTGAGCTCGAATGGGCAGCCGACGAGCAACGGCTGAACCGCTGCCCCGCCTTGCGAGCGCCACGCAGTGAGCGATGATTGCCGCGCTTCTTCTACCGATGTCGTCATCTCTTCCCACGCAAACATGGGTGAGCCATCGGTGACTTGCACGGCGCCGATGATCATGCGCATATCGCAGACCACATCGGGCGCTTCTTCTAACGTGCTCGCATCAACGGTGAGGTGAGTGCGCTCACGAATCGCCTGCGCGAGTGAGGTCAACATTTCGCGCGATTCAACGTAGCTATGGGGCAGTTGATCGGGCGCGAATAGATGATCGGCGAGCGCGATACTCGCTTTTGATGAGAATACGTGTGCGCCCAGCTGAACTGCGAGATTGACCAATGATTGTTTGGGGATTTGCCGCGCGGGGATTTGCCCACGACCCCACACCAAAATTGGTGCACAAAAGAGCGTGGTGCGAACAGACGCGACATCAGTTTGAGTCACCATCGATTCGCTGAGCGATTCAACCACGTCGGCCAGTGCATCGAAGGTATCGTCTTCAGAATCATGCGCGCGATCCAACGCGCGATTGATCGATTCGTCGTCGTTTTGCTCTAGGTAATGGGAAACAGCCGCTTCGAGCTCTCGTTCCCAAAAAATATCCTCAGCGCGCGACCGTGAAGATGCCAATCCCTCGGCCAAGCGCACCAGCTGGTTGGTTTCACGAGTGCCGCTCTTGCGGCGAAATGGGGCGCGGGGCATAGTACGTACAAACTTGTTAGAAAATCTCTCAACGATTGTACGCTTGCGAGAACCGAGCCCGCGCTCTACGCGCTGCCCGGTAAAGCATCGGGCGCATGCGAGGTGTGTTGGGTGAGCGCCCACTCGACATGCTCGCGAACAAGCGCGCTTGCGTGATGTTGCCGCGCTCGAAGGGCGTCGATGATCGCTTGGGTGGTCGGCGCGTTGCCTAAGGCAACTGCAATGTTTCGAAGCCAACGTTCGTGGCCGATGCGCCTGATTGCGCTGCCTTCCGTGTGGCTCAAAAACTGGGCCTCGTCCCAGCCAAAAAGCGCAACTAACGAAATGTCGTCCAGCGAATGACGCGCTTGAAAATCCGGCGTCGCCGCGCGTTTGGCAAACTTGTTCCATGGACACACTAGCTGACAATCGTCGCACCCGTAAACACGGTTTCCGATGGCTTGGCGAAACTCAATGGGGATAGAGCCTTTGTGTTCAATGGTGAGATAGCTCACGCAGCGTCGGGCATCGAGTTGATGTGGTGCAACGATTGCGCGGGTGGGACAGATGTCAATGCAGGCGCTGCAACTTCCGCAATGCTCGGTTTGCGCCGCCGGCGCAGCGCTGAGCGAAAGCGATGTGTAGATTTCGCCCAAAAAGAATAACGACCCACGGTCTCGATTGAGCAAGAGCGTATGTTTTCCGCGCCAACCAAGCCCAGCCTTCAAAGCTAACGGGATCTCCAATACCGGTGCCGAATCGGTGAAGACTCGAAACTCATGCCGCGCGATGCGCTCGTTTATTGCCTCCGCGAATCGCTGCAATCGGTTGCGCAAAACCTTGTGATAATCGCGCCCGACCGCATAGCGCGACACGTAAGCGCGCTCACCATCTGCAAGATTCGCCTCCGCTTGCTCCGTGTCAGTCGAAAGGTAGTCGAGCAACACGCAGATCACCGATTGAGTTCCGGGCTCGAGTTCATCGGGGCGCCAACGCTTCTCGCCATGCCGCGCCATATACTCCATATCACCATGCCAACCCGCTGCGATCCACGCTTGGAACCCGTGCGCCTCGGCCGACAAATTGATGTCGGCGATGCCCACGTCGGCGAATCCCAATTCGCGCCCAAGCCTGACAATTTGCTCGGCGAGCGTGGATTGATTCACAGTTTGGACAGACGTATCAGCTGACATGGCTTCGATTGTAGAAAGCGACCGCGATTTCGAGCTCTTCTTGCCGGACGAAACGGCAACGCTTGAGTTTGCCACCGATTTCGCACGCGCACTCTCCCCCCCTTGCGCGATCGCCTTGCATGGTGAATTGGGCGCGGGTAAAACCACGTTCGTTCGCGGCATTTTGCGTGCGCTTGGCGTCGATGGCGTGATTAAAAGCCCGACTTACGCGCTCGTTGAAAGCTACGACACCGACATCGGTGGGATTCATCATCTCGACGCCTATCGCATCGAAAGCGAAGACGATTTTGAGGCGCGCGGCGGCCATGAGTACTTTGATGGCGCGAGCGTGCAGCTCGTTGAGTGGCCTGAGCGCATCGAATCCTTTATGCCATTTGATCTGCATGTGCGCTTCGTGTTTGAAGGGGATGGACGTCGTGTTTTCGTTGCTCGTAAAGGCGCATGAGCGCTGAATCACGCCTGCTTGCCCGGCGACGGGCGCTGAAGCTGCTCGCTGCACTTGTGGCAAGCGGCGCGGCGGGTGTTTCGCTCGCCGCCACACGCATCCGCGCGGTGCGCGCATGGCCCGCAAAGGCCTATACGCGAGTCACCATCGAATCTGACGATGAGCTTCGCTTTTTGCTCTCGACGCTGGCTAATCCGGACCGCGCCGTGATCGACCTTACCGATGTGAAAGCGGATACCGCCTTTCAGCAAGCGCTTGACACGCTGAAAGGCGAAACCGGTGTCGTGGGGCGCGCGCGCATCGGACAGTTTCGCCCAGAAACTGCGCGCCTTGTCTTAGAGCTCAAAGGGCGCGCGGAAGCTGTGGCCTTTGTGTTGCCACCGGTCGGGCAGTATCGGCATCGCTTGGTGATTGATCTTACGCCGGTTGATGCCGACGATCCCATCGCAGAGTTTCTCGCAAAGCTTAACGAGCGCGAGCTGCAACTTGAAGCGATGCAAACCGAGGCCAGCAAAGGAAGCGCGCGCACTCCGCCTTCTGCGCCCTCTGTACCTTCTGCACCCACCGCACCTCCCGCGCCGCTCGCAACAGCGCCGAACAAGAATCCTATCGCTGCAGCGCCTAGTGCACCACCGACTTCTTCCGGGCCGCCATCAACGTCGGCCGCAAATGCGCCGCGTCCACCTGCGACCGTATCAGCGCCGCCAGCAGCCGGCAAAGGCAAACCGCATCCCGGCCATGTGAAGCCCTGGGTGGTGGTGCTCGATCCAGGTCATGGCGGTGAGGACCCGGGAGCGATTGGACCAGCGGGCACGTATGAAAAAAACGTCGTTCTCGCGATTGCCCACAAAACCAAACTCTTACTCGAACAAGATAAGCGCGTGATCGTCTTCATGACGCGCGAAGAAGACGTGTTTATCCCCTTGGCTGAACGTGTCCGCAAAGCGCGCAGTGTCAATGCAGATGTGTTCGTTTCAATCCACGCCGACGCGTTTACTCGTCGCGAAGCGCGCGGCTCGTCGGTGTACGCGCTATCGGAGCGTGGCGCATCTAGCGCGGCGGCGCGCTGGATTGCTGACAAAGAAAATCAGTCCGACTCAATCGGCGGTGTGCGCCTGAAAGACCGTGATCCCGCGCTCGCAAAAATGATTTTCGAGATGAGTCAGTCGATCACCAACGCTGACTCTTCAAAACTTGGCGCGGGTGTGCTGCGCGAGATAAAGCAAGTTAATCAAATGCATAAGCGCGAGTTGGAATTTGCAAACTTTGCGGTGCTGCGCTCGCCAGACGTGCCATCGGTGCTCATCGAAACCGCGTTCATTTCGAATCCCGAAGAAGAGCGCAAGCTCGCAAGCGCAGATCATCAGCTCAAACTTGCACGCGCAATTCGTGCGGGGATTCGTCGATTCTTGGTGGCGCAGCCGCAGCGTGTTTGATTCAACTTTTTGACTTAATCCGAGCGATTATTGGGGCAAGCGGGCAATAATGTATCGAATCTACTTGTTATTTGAATGGCTGTTTGCCCTCATCGAATTTGGGGGAAAGCAAAATTCCTGGTCAGTCTAAACGGGCTGCGGATCACGGTTTGGCAAGAAGCAAACCGCAAGCGTTGTAACCACAGCGATTGCCGTCATCAACATGATTAGCGTCGCGAACCCGCTGGTTTTTACGAATGGGCCAAGCGCCCACACGGCCAGTGAAGAAAACCCAAAACTCACCGCCAAGCGAACGCCCGCCACTCGCGAGCGCATGCTGTCATCCACAAAGCGAGCGATGATCGCATCGGTGAATGGAATCGCGCCAAACACAAAGGTCATGCACGCGATCAGTGCAACATAAAACCACCAGTTGGTTGCGTAGATCGCCGCTGCAAACGAGATTGCTTGCAAGAAAACGATCGGTAAAAACACATACTTGATGGGGAATCGATCAATCAAGCGCCCGACGATGACTTGCGCGAGCGAGGCGATGACGTACACACCTGCGAGCAGTGCGCCCAACAGCGCAGGATCGGCCGCCACGGCGCTTAGCCGTTCACGCAGCAACTCGCCGTTGCCATTGGTCGTGAAATTGAACACGATGCCGCTCATCGTCGTCGTTACCGTTAGCACTGCGAACACTCTGATCGCCATCTTGCGATCAATCGTCAGCGCGCGCTTCTGAGACCGCTTCGCTGGAGAGCCCAACTCTTTGGGAACCACGAGGCCAAAGTAGATGCCGAGCAAAATGCACAGCACGCCGGGAATGACAAAGGCAGCGCGCCACCCAAGATATTTCACCAAGAAACCAGTGAGAAGCGCAGCGAAAGCAACGCCTAGGTTTCCGGCGAGGCCGTTCACCCCGATCACACTCCCAGCTTTCTTCGCATCCTGCAGCAACATGGGTATGCCCACCGGGTGATAGATCGCTGAAAACGCACCCATCAGTGTGAGTGCGATCCCCATCTGCAACGGTGTTTGTGTGAGCGCCACGAGCATCAGCGATGCGCCCATACCGTAGAAGAAAACCAGCATCATCGCGCGCCGTCCCCACAAATCGCCATAGCGCCCAGCCGGGAGAGACGCTACGCCAAACATGAAGAACGCACCGGCAGCGTAGGGCATTAAATCTTCCCAGCGCGCAACACCAAAATCAATCGCAATTGCGCTGACGGCCGTTGCAAAGATCAGCAACGCGAGATGATCAATCGCATGGGCAAGATAAAGCAGTAATCGTGTTTTCATGAAAATCTTACGAACCGGTTCCAGTCTGGCCCCCAACAAAGCGTTATCGGTAAACAGCGCCGAACGCAGCCCACTGGCTTTGCTTGGTGCACCGATCGAGGTCTATTCTTTGGCGGCTGTCTCGTTATCGGCGCTAACGTCCTGGGCTTTCAGTTGCGCGTCAATATTCAACAATCTTCGCTCTGCGGCCCAAAGCGTAATGTCAGTTTTCCCCACCAATGAAAGCCGTGCGCGCGCGGCGCTTAGCTTGCCGTTGCGGTGCATCATCTCGCCCATCGCTAAGTGCGCCAATTCAAGTTCGCTATTCCAGGTTACGAATTTTTGGATTTGGTCGACGTAGGTCTGTGAGCCATTCGTTGCGAGAATGCCAAGTCTTGCCACATAAATTTGTCCTGGCAAGGATTGTGGTGCGAAGTTTGAGTCTGCGAGCGCGTATTGCGCCTGTTGCCATTCATCACCGAGCAAATGCAACTCGGCAATCTCATGGGCCAAATTATTGGGCTTCGCGATTGCGCGAAGTATCTCAATGGCTCGAAGCCGCGCGGGCTCCACTTGATCAGCGGGCGCAGCCAGAAGCACCGCGCGCGCGAGTAGGCGCGCGTGATCCTGGTTTAGCGTTTCACCGGTCAGTCGATCAATGATGGTTTGCAAATCGCCAGTGCGATTGGCGTAGGCAAGCACGAGTTCATTGGCTTGCGGAGCGCTCGCGTTCAGCGCATCCTTCGGCTGCCCGAGAAGCGCACGATAGGCAGCGGCAGCGGTTTCGAGCCGGGTGCCGCGCAATGCGTAGTTCAATTCCGCCGTACGCGTGCGCAGACTGGCGGGCGCAATTTCGCGCATACGGTTAAGCGGCGCGAGTGCGTTTGCGGTTCGCCCATCAGCAATCGCCGTTTCGAAGGATTCTGCGGCCCCATCGAATAGTTGCCGCACGACGACTGAGAGATCGGCTTCGGTTTTTTCGTGAGTTGAGGGAGTAATCGCTGAGCTTGCAACATGCGCTTCCAGTGCGGGAAGCAGCCAAGCCGTGAGGCAAACGGCCAGCGGTAGCCACCACAAGGCATTGAGCGCGCTCGCTGATTTTGGCGAAACCATCGCAATGCTCGCGAGCGTTCCCAGAAGCACAAGCCAGCTGACCAATCCGGCGAACTTGTCGCGTGATTTCCGTGCCGATGAAGGAAGGAAAAACACACACAGCACGAACGCGCACAGGGCAGCGACGAAGGGCGCACTCGACAGCGCAAGCAATGCGAGGGCATTTGAAGGATCGCGCAGTGCGACATCGGGCAATGTCAGCCTTTGTGCCGCCGTCGCTTGCGTAACGCCGCCAATCGCAAGCAGCGGCAGCCAAAAGAGCAGGGCGCGCAGCGATGAAACTGAACTAGGGAATCGTCTCGCGATGAGCGCGGGTAAGATCGCCAAGGGCACCCACGCGAAGTGCCATCCACCCATGACAACTGCCGCAGCCGCAAGCAGCGCGGCGCTAGCTTCGATGGCGTAGCCGCCCATTAGCGCCGAGAGCGCTCTGCTTCGTGGGCCGAAGAGTGCTGCCGCAAACGCTGCAGCGACTAAGATCGATAAACCGCTCGCCATCGAGAGGTGCATCTTTGATGCCGCAAAGAGCGCCAATAGCGATGAGATGCCGATCAGCACCCAGAGCGCACCGATCAGCCCACTACGTTTGCGATCAGGCGCGTCTCGGCGAAGCCAAGCCAGCGCAGCAAACACAAGCACTGCTGCAAGGCAAACGAACGCAACGAACGGCAAAACTCGTACGAAGCTTGATTCAACCGGAATGATGTTGTCGGCAAACGTCCATCGACGCAGCGTGTGCCCCACCGCGCTTGCGGGGGTGGCCACTATCCACTCCGCTCTGGAGAGCGTGATGGGTGAGGCTCCCGCGGCGGCCGCGAAAAGAATCGCAAACTGCGTCACGTTATCGCGCCATTCGCTATGACCGCGCAGCGGAATATCAAGGGTTCTCAGTTCAGCCGATGGCGGCAGGCTCACCGATAGATTGGTGGGCCGTCGCCGATCACGCGTGCCAACCCAGCCTAGATTGAGCCGTGTAGCCGCTGGAACTTGATTTAGCGTGAGCCGAACCCCCAGCACCTGATCGGTAGCGACATTGATTGTTCGCGTGGCGGAAACTGCCTGCCCGCCGTTAAAGCTGTACACAAGCTGCTCGGGCTCATTGGGCACATTGGCTACGGTCGCGTTTACCGGGGCGATCGGAATCCGGCGCTCAGCCATGCCTAAATGCCAGCCACCGATGAGACTGATTTGCGCGAGTACGGCAATGGCGATTGCAACGACTGCTAGCACCGCCCCTGCCGTATGGTCGCGCGACCAGCGAAAAAGCGCGTCGCGAAGGGACAAACGTGTGTTGGAGCTGGAATCGGACATCGAGAAGAGGAAATGCGGAGCGCCTGAGCGCTTACATGCGAACGGTAATCACCCGATTTTGCCAAAGCTTGCGGGAAGCGCTGAATTCAAGCTGGCCCCGCTCGTGATCGCCTGATGTTTAGGCAGATTCGTTGGCTCTCGCCACTGTCACCCGCTAACATCAGTTTCGATGAAATTCGATAATCTGACCGACCAGGAAAGTGCTGTTTCTTCAATTGATGCTGCGCGCGATGAGGACTACCCAGATTCGCCAGCGCGCCGCCGGTGGTTTCGCGGACTGGCGGCCACTGGGGTGGTCAGCGCGCCCGGAAGTGCAGTATTTGCGAAAAGCCGCGTACTGATGCGCCCGCCTGCCGTTTTCGATGTAAGTGATGCGAGCGCAATCGTGAATCTTCACGCGAACGACGCAAGCGCACTCTCGGTGGCGTGGAGCACCGACCGCGCCGCATTCACTGGCAACGCCGATAGGCTCACGCGCAGCGCGCCGCAAGATGTTGATCCCACTCGTTCATCTGCATTAAACGTGAGCCTCTCGCGACTGCCCTCCGCAGCCACCATCTACTACGCCGCTTATCGAGCTTCTGAGCGAATCTCCGAGATCCAGCAATTCAATACGCCGCCTAGCGCTAATGCGCGCGGCGATTTTTCGATTGCGTTTTCGGGTGATATGGAAGAGCGCTACCAGCCGTTTCGCATTTTCGATGTGGTGGCGGAGCAGCGTGCCGACGCGTTTCTTCATCTTGGCGATACGATTTACGCCGATATTCCCCGTCGCGATTTTTCGCCCTCGCTTAACCACTACCGGCGAAAGCATGCTGCGAATCGCGATGATCGAAGCTTGCAGCGTCTGATGGCAAGTACCGCGTTTATTGCAACCTGGGACGATCACGAAATTGAAAACGACGCCCATGGCGGACATGTCGGCATGGCGATCGCGGAGCAAGCGTTTCGAGAATACTGGCCAGCGCGTGCGGAGCCTTCGCTCGGGCTCTACCGAAAGCTGGCTCTTGGCAGCGATCTCGAACTGTTTGTGCTCGATACGCGGCGCTTCCGCAGCGTGCAATCGATGGAAGATGGTCCGAACAAGACCATGCTTGGGCCGTCGCAAAAGCTTCGTTTCCTCACGGATTTCAGTGCGTCAAAAGCGAAGTATCGGCTCATTGCAACAAGCGTTCCGTTTCATGGCGCGAGCAAAGACGCATGGGGAAACTACGCCACCGAGCGCGATGAACTCCTCGACGCGTTTCGCGCCGCTCGCCGCGAGCACGATGCGATAACGGTTCTGCTTTCCGCCGACTATCACTTCGCACGGGAATGGCCGCGAAATGAGAAACAGGGTGTTTACGAATTTATGGCGGGTCCGCTCGCCACATTTCTAACGTTTGAGAAAGACAATGGGGCAAAACAGCGTAATATGCGAGGCAGCCATTTCGTATTTGGTGATCGCTTCAACTTCGGGTTGCTGCGATACGTCGCGCAAACGCGTGAACTCAAGCTAAGTTACTTCGATGACACCGGGAAACAGCTGCACTCGCGAACAATCTAAGCATGCTCGTTCTGGCCGACAATACGCGTCAGACTACTTTGAAAAGCAAGGGCGGCGGCCCTGCTGAAAAATCGGGCGCAGATAGCGGCGGTTGGCCGCAGCGATGGCCGCAATTCCAAGTTCTCGCCTTTCGGAATCGATGTATAGGTGCATTTCAGGGGTATGCTTGGTGTCTCGAATCGCATTGGTGGGGGGGCTAGCGATGAGGCTCAGACTTTGCTTTGGCGCTTTCTCAGTGGTTGCGGTCATTGCGCTTTCACCGTTGAGCGCAAGTGCCACCACGCACTTGATGATCGATGATCGAGATATTGTTTGGGATCCGCGCGTCCTCAGTCTTGATGATGCGGTCTCCGCCATCACGGCAGAGCCCCTTCTAGCACCGCACAAAGAACTCATCATCGACCGTGCCGGCCTGCACAGCATCAGCCCACGTTTTCTCAGCGTGCTATTGAAGTACAACGATCAAATTGTGAGTGCCGACGCGAGCGATACGGTACGTATGCGTTTTCTAATCGACGCTGCGATTTCCGCTACCGCCAACTTCTATTACCAAGGCAGACGTCAGTCTGCGAACGCCACCGAACTCACGCCGGAAAATGCAGCCTTGTTCGCGGTTGATCCTGCCCAACGCGGTCTCTATGCCACGGCTCATACGCTGGCAACGGCCATAACCACCGACAATCGGATGCAAACGATTAGTCAGGAATACCTTTCCCGATTTGGCAGTCCAGAGCGCGTGGAAAGCGCGCCACTCGCAGCTGGCTCTGCGGTGGTGACGCCGTCTGCCGCGCCAGCAAATTTCCTCCGATTGCCGTGGCTTGTTGGGCAAACTGGTTGGAGTTTCAATGGCGTGCATTCGACCTCTGGGAGTTGTTCAACGCAGGTCTGTGCCTCCCCACGTTCATCGATCGATTTCTCGCGCGGCTGGCCTGCTTGGGGAACCAGTACTGCAGACGCGCGTGTGCTTGCCATGCACGGCGGAACGGTGACCGTTTTTTCTTCTTGCAACATCCGCGTTACAGACTCAGCGAGCGGTTGGGCGACGAATTACTACCACCTCTCCAATCTGCAAATTGCAAACGGCGCAACGGTTTACGCCGGCCAGTGGATCGCTAACTACGCTGACAACTCGGCACAAGCGCTTTGTCAGGGCGGCTCGTCGACTGGGCCGCATACGCACGTAACCCTCATTCAAAGCGGTTCGCAAGTGGATCTCAATCTTTCTGAGATGAGCGGATGGAGAGTAAATGCGACCAACGTGATAGCAGACTATGACTCCAATTGCACGCGAATGAACTTGACTCGGTCGTCGATCACAGCGTGCGCGTATCAGGGATCAAACCCATCTGCATGGGGCATGCATACGCTACCCGATGGCTTTCCTTCAAACACACGGTGCGCGTTCGATGTCGACGGAAACAACAATCCAGATCCCGCCACCGACGGCGTGCTCTTGCTGCGCTACGCCCTTGGTTTTCGCGGCGCAAACTTGATCGCGGGCGCAGTGGGCGCAGGTGCTTCGCGAAATACCGCGCCGCTCATCGAAAACTACCTCAGCGTGCGTCCGTACGACTTCAATGTGGATGATCAGTCTCGAACCTTGAGCGATCAACTCATTGCCATACGTTTGATGCGCGGGGTGACGGGGACTGCATTGACTGCCTCGCTCGGCATCACCACGGGGCTACTCACGACGCCAACGTCAATTCTCGAATTCTCGCGCGGCTGCCGCTAATGGCGTCCGTCGCTAGTCGAACACCGCGATTCGAATCAACAGCGTAGCCGCTAGCAGTGAGACGACGTAGCGAGCCTCATACGCCATCGCCAATATCAATCACCGATGCTAGAAACCAATCGTGCGAGCCCATTTGATGTCTGGGCAAGGAGCGAATGATCGTTTCGCGCAGCGAAACAGCGAGGGCGTAGCCGCGAGTAGTGAGACGACGTAGCGAGCCTGATACGCCATCGCCAATATCAATCACCGATGCTAGAAACCAATTGAGCGACTCCACTTGATATCAGGCTTCACCCGATGTTCCTGCTCCAACTGCGCAAGAAACTCCTCTGGCGGCAGCGTCTCGTCGAAGAGCACAATCTGGCGCTTCACAGCAGCGAAATCGCCCGGCGTGAGCATTTCCATTTTGTGCAGACCGTTGCGGATCTTGTCGGTGAATTTTGAGACGTCACCATCGAGCGCTTCCGTTGCGAACATCCGCTCGCGTTGCTCACGGGTGAGTGGCTTGAATTGAATCTTGAAGGTGAAGCGGCGCAGCGCCGCTTCATCAACCTGATCGATCAAGTTGGTCGTGCAAATGAACACGCCGTCGTAGCGCTCCATTTGTTGCAGCATTTCATTCACTTCGGTGACTTCATAGCTGCGCTGCGCCATCGAGCGAGCGCGCAGGAAACTATCGGCCTCATCTAGCAAGAGCACGGCCTTCTCAGTCGTTGCCTCTTTGAACATGGCCGCCATGTTTTGCTCGGTCTCGCCGACGTATTTCGATACAAGATCGCTCGCCTTCTTGATAATGAGCGGGCGCTCGATTGATTTCGCAATGTGCTCGCCAAGCGCGGTTTTACCCGTGCCGGGCATGCCGTAAAAACAGAGCGAGGCTTTGCCTTTCTTCGCAATCGCTTCGATCATTTTGTCGACTGGATGACGCGATTCGATGTTGAGCAAACTCAAGTCGTACGTTGTCACCAGCGGGCGAAATTTGCTCTCGCGGTCTTCTTCTTTGAAGCCAAGCGCTGCATCGGAGCGATCCAGCTGCTTCAAAACCAGTTCTTCCACCGAATCGGCGACTTCGCCTTTCGCGAGTTGCGCAAAGCGCGCAGCCGCGTGGATCTGCGCAGGCGTGAGCGTGCGACGCGCGGCTAACTTCTCGACGAATTCGTCGGTGACATCCAGACCGCTCAAATGCTTGCGCGTGATGTTGGCGCGCACGTTCTGCGGCGGGTTTTTCAGTTCCAGATGAAACTGGAAGCGGCGACGATAGGCCGGATCGATTTGATTGATCGAATTGGAAATCCAAATCGTCGGCACAGGATTGGATTCGAGCGTTTGGTTCACCCACGCTTTGCCATTCACGCTGCCGCGATGCCGCTCGTCCGACAAAAACATGTTGAGCGCTTCCGAGGGATTGGTCGGAAACACGTCTTCCACTTCGTCGAACAAGAGCACCGTATTCGTGCGCCCTTTCAAGAACGATTGGCTCACCTGCAACGAGCGATATCGCTCTTTCCCCGAAAGCGATTGCCCTTCGCGATCAAAGCATTCCACTTCGTAGAGCTCTGCGCCCGAAAGTGCAGACACGACTTTCGCGAATTCCGTTTTGCCGGTGCCCGGCGCGCCGTAAATCAAAACGTTCACACCCTTTTCACCACGAGCGGTTGCAGCTTTGAGCATCGCGGCGAGATAGCGCGCATCGTCTTCCACATGCGGATAGTCGGCGAGCGTCAACTCGCTCGCACGCGCGGGCTTGGTGAACGCCGCCATCATCTCGCCTTCGTCGGCGTAGTTCTCTTGCAGGATTGGCAGCAAACGATCGGAAAGGCGCATCAAATCGCCAAGGTCTGTAATGTTGTGCTCAGCAATCGGCGCGTCGATGAGCGCGAGCGATTCCAGGCGACCGCCCGGCTTCATGGCCACGCCGACATCGTTCGGCGATACTTTCATCACATCGCCCAGCATCGTATGCGCTTCTGACGCACTCGCCGCTTTGCAATCCACCAAAATCGGGCGCAGATCGCGGCTCACCTTCGCGAGCGATGCGCAAAGAATCAGCGCACGCTCCGATGGATTGAGCGTGAGCACTTTGGCGAGCATATCGATGTTTTGCTGAATGCGAACGGGCGTATCGCGCGTTGCTTTTTCGAGCGCATCGACCGTCGTTTGAAAGAGCGCGAGCAAATCTTTCGCGTTCTGTTTGCAAAATTCGTCGAGGTAATAGAAGAGGGTCGTATCGTCGTACGTGCCGTTCCACACGCCGTGGCGCGCAATGAATTCCTCCGGTGAGAGCTTTGCCACGCCCGCCCATGCAGGCATATCCACGCAACGACCGGCGAGAAACTTCTGAACTTTTTGCGCAATCGACACCGGCCAAATCAAATGCCGCGCGGAAAGCGTCATCACATCATTGATATCGCGGCGCAAATTGAATTTCGGCCCGAGCGTGAGCACTAAACGCAACGCGAAAAGGGTCGAGAGCCGGTCAATCGGCGTCGAATGTGCGGACTGTGGCCCAGGAATTGTGACGTCAGCGTCGAATCCGCGATCTGTGCTCATCTGGTTCATGGTTTCCCCTCAAGTGCACCGATAGGCTGGCGCACGTTCCGCCTGTAACGCAGCGTTCACCGTTTACGCCTACATCGCAGTCTACAATCCGCCGCAAATCTTTAATGGGGTATGTCATGGGCGTTTTTGCCGGTTCTGTTCGTCGTCTCGCATTTGTTGCAAGCATGCTCGCCGCCGGCAGCAGCTTTGCCCAGGCCTACCCTGAAAAACCGATCAAGCTGATCGTTCCGTTCGCCGCAGGCGCGGGCACCGATGCCGTCGCGCGCTTCATGGCGCAGCGCATGGAAGCCGAATTGAAACAGCCCGTCGTCGTTGAAAACAAAGTCGGCGCGAGCGGCGCGATTGGCACACAAGAAGTCGCCCGCGCGGCGGCAGACGGCTACACGCTTCTTTTCGTTGCCTCGCCATTCACGACGGTCGCCGCAGCGACGCCGCAAATCGCAAAGTACGACCCAGTGAAAGAATTCACGCCGGTCGCCTTGATCGCCACCGGTCCGCTCGTGTGGATTACTAACTCGCAAGCGCCGTTCACCTCCATGCGCGAAATGGTCGCAAACGCGAAAGCGAATCCCGGCAAACTCTCCTATGGCAGCGCAGGCGCGGGCGGCGTGAATCACTTAGCGCTCGAACTCTTCAAAAACCGCACGCAAACCGACATCCTGCACGTGCCCTACAAAGGCATCGCACCAGCCACCACCGATTTGCTCGGCGGCTCCATCCAATTGCTCACCGGCACCATTCCCGCCGTGCTCCCGCATGTGAAAGGCGGCAAAGCCCGCGCCTTGGCGATTACGGGCGACAAGCGCTCGGCGCTCATGCCCGATGTGCCCACCGTGGGCGAAGCAGGCGCTGGTGGCACCGAGGTTTACAACTACTGGGGCATCGTCGCGCCAGCGAACACGCCCGCGCCAGTCGTCACCCGTCTAAACGCCGTCGTGCAAAAGCTGCTCGCGCAAAAAGAAGTGCAAGACCGCCTCACCAATGACGGCGTAGACCTCACCCCCGGCGGCCCAGAGCGCCTCGCGCAATTCATCGCGAATGATTTCAACGGCTGGAAGCGCCTTGTGCAACAGGCGGAATTGAAGGTTGAATAGAAAGTAGCTTCACCACGCTTGGCCAACATTTATTGGGGCAAGCGGCGAAAAATCGATCTTCGCAGTAGATAACTTTTCACGACGCTAGCCCCGATATTGAGTGGGCTAGGCGTAAGGTGTTCATGTAGATACTGTTGTAGCTGTCAACACCCGTGGAGTGTTGGATCGAAAGGTTTGCCGGATTTGAGCACGCCGAAGATGACATGAGCGAGTTTTCGCATCATCGCCCCGATGATGAGTTTCGGCGCTT
>JAAFJA010000022.1 GCA_013298765.1 Betaproteobacteria bacterium | reverse complement strand
ACGAGCCCAGCGCCGTGGAGCAATGCCTGAGCTGGCTCGCGCAAGGCGCTGACGTCGGTGTGATCTCCGATGCTGGCTGCCCCGGCATGGCTGATCCGGGCGCAGTATTCGTCGCGACGGCGCATCGAGCGAGCATCAGAGTTGTTCCGCTGGTTGGCCCCTCTTCGCTCTTGCTCGGGCTCATGGCCAGCGGCTTAAACGGACAGAACGTCACGTTTCACGGCTACCTGCCCGCCAAACCGCTAGAGCGAGACGCCGCACTCAAAGCCCTAGATCGCGCCGTGAAATCGAACGGCGCGACGCAAGCGTTCATCGAAACGCCGTACCGAAACGCTGCCATGCTCGGGGCTCTAACGCAAAACGTTTCGCAGAGCACGGTGCTATGCGTGGCGCAAAACCTAGCCAGCAGCGGCGAGCGAATCATCTCAAAGCGCACCGAGCAGTGGTCAAAGCAAGACGCTGAATGGGTCGGAGAGAAATCACCCACACTGTTTTTGCTGGGTCAATTTGCGAGCCCGTAGAATGTGGGGTTGTGCGTAAAACTCTCACTGCCCGAGTGGTGAAATAGGTAGACACATCGGACTTAAAATCCGCCGCTTTCGTGAATAACGGGCGTACCGGTTCGATTCCGGTCTCGGGCACCACCGCACAGATTTAGCGGTATTTAGCGAACTCTCTGCGCTATGTAGCAGCACTTACGAAACCTTTGCGCTACGATTGCCACCCACACAAACGCCCACATCGTGCGGGCAATGGGGGAATCATGGCGTCGGTAAAGCCGCACGGCAAAAAATGGCGAGCCGCCATCGAGCGGCACGGCATGCGCCCGTCGAAAGTCTTTGCGACAGAGCGCGAAGCGTGGCGCTGGGCTCGGCAGACCGAAGCGGAAATCGATGCGCTGAAAATGTCGGGCGGTCAAACGTTTGGCGCAGCGATAGCGCTCTACCTCGAAACGATCACGCCGATGAAGCGCTCGGAGCAGTGGGAGCGCAACACGTTTGCACGGCTTGCGGCACAGTTTGGCGAGGCGACGAAGCTCGGCAGCATCGACACGGCGCGAATCGGCCAATGGCGCAACGAGCGTATGCGCACCGTCACGGGCTCGACCGTGCAGCGCGAAGCCAACCTTTTGCGCAATCTGTTTTTAGTGGCGCGGGACGAGTGGCGCTGGATCGATCACAACCCATTTCGCGGCGTGCGACTGCCGGAAAAGAATTCGCCGCGCTCGGCAACGTGGACATGGCCGCTGATACGGCGTGTGCTGCGGGCGGATCGTTCGGGCAAAACGGCGCAAGTCATTCGAGCGTTTCACCTGTCGCTGCATACCGGGCTGCGGCTGCAAGAGGCGCTATCAGCTCGCTACGACGCTCGAGCTCGTGTGCTGACGCTACCAATCACAAAAACCGGCAAAGCCCAGCTAGTGCCCGTTACGCGGCGGGCAGCGCGGGTTATCGAACGACTACTACCGACGCAACACAATTTGACAGATGCGCAGCTTCGCGGATGGTCAAACGAAGCGAGCGCCCTTTTCTCGAAATTGCTCGACGAGCTGTTGATCGACGGGCTAACGTTTCACGATGCGCGAGCCTCCGCACTGACGTGGCTATCGCGACGGATGGACGTGCTCACCTTAGCGCGCATTTCGCGCCACAAGAATCTGCAAATCTTGCTAAACACTTACTACCGAGAGACGGCAGAGCAGATCGCAGCGCGGCTGTAGACAACTGGAATCACAATCCAATCCGCAACCGCGATCGAGCGCCGTTAGCGGCTGATTTCTGCGAATTCAGCGGGCGGGGATTGGTTGGTTTTGGCTGCGATGGTGCGGGGGTTTTTGCGAGGAGCTATGAATGAGCTGGCTCTTTTCGCGGGCGCTGGCGGCGGAATTCTTGGCGGCTCACTCCTCGGCTGGAAAACCGTTTGCGCCGTCGAATGGGATCCCTACCCCGCTAGCGTATTGTGCGCCCGACAAAATGACGGTCTTCTCCCGCCTTTTCCGATTTGGAGTGACGTTCAAACCTTTGACGGAAAACCATGGCGAGGTATTGTTGACGTGGTATCTGGCGGGTTTCCGTGCCAAGACATCAGCGCAGCCGGGAAAGGCGCGGGCGTCGACGGCGAGCGATCCGGTATGTGGCGTCACATGGCACGAATCATCGGTGAGGTACGACCGCGATTCGCGTTCGTGGAAAACTCACCAATGCTTGTGGGCAGAGGACTTACCAGAGTCCTTGGTGACCTTACCGAAATGGGGTATGACGCGAAATGGTGTTGTCTTTCAGCGTCCGCCGTTGGAGCACCTCACAAGCGTGAGCGTGTTTGGATTCTCGGTACCGACGCCCGTGTCGAGCGATGCAACGAGCGGCGCGATCATCGGCAAGTCGGACAGCTATTACACGACGGGCACAGGGATGCCGCGAAAAGTCAACCGCAACGGCAAGGACGGATCGGCGGGGCTAGGGCGGTTGGTACAAATGTGGCCGACGCAAAAATCGAACGACTCGAAAAAAGGCAGCAACTTCGACGAGACGAATCCTCGCAACGGATTGTCAGCGGCAGTGATGCGCTGGCCGACTCCGGTCAAAAGCGATGCGCACGCTCGTCGTCCCACACTCAATTGGACTGGTGGAGATTTGCCGAGAACCGTATGGCGGTCGACTGGTGGGCAAGCGAACCCACAAATGCCACCTGTCCAACTCAATCCAAACTGGGTCGAGTGGCTAATGGGGTGGCCGCTCGGGTGGACAGACTTAAAGCCATTGGGAACGGACAAGTGCCATTGTGCGCCGCCGAAGCTTTCCGAATCTTGTCCGCAGACTGAGGAGATTGGCGCATGATCCACCGCATCACATTCAGCAACGGCGCTTTTAAGCAATTCGAGAACGGAATGAATTCGACGTATTTTGACCAGCGCGACTGCATCAACATAGCGGCGTTTATGAAGGTGACAGGCAGCCACATTGTCAGCGTCGAATCCTTCGAGCATTTGGGCGAACTGCCGGGACATACGAAATGAGCCGCCCAAAACGCCGCAACAAGCCCTACAAGCCGCGCGAAGTATGCAAAGTGGCCGGTCTTGCCGTGCTACTCAAAACTCAGGTAATCGACGCGCAGACGTGCGACCTGAAAGAGCGCGAACTATTCGCGGCGCTCGAATCGCTGCGCACTGGCACGGCGAACGACACACAGATAGACATCCTTTGCGACGCCGTCAACCTCACCGCTAAACGCTGCGAATCTGGCGACGTGCCAGAGGCGTTCCCGGCGGCAAGCAAAGGCCGCGATGCGCTCGCGTCGATCATAGAGCGAGCGCACCGCGTAAGACGCTGGGGCGCAAGCGGCGAAGAGTTGACGGCGCTGCGTGATGCGGTGGCGTACTACATTGCTGTGATGCGCGTCTCGACGCATATCGAAATGCGTGACGCGTCGCGACGGGTCGACATCGATTACCGCCGCGATGAAGCGGCCTTAAAGAAAGGGAGCCAAAATGGTTGAAGCGAAAATGAAGCAAGTGCTGGTGCGGGTTGGGGGCACCTTCGGTGAACGATATGGAATCGAGATGGAGGAGGCTGTAGACGAATTGTTGGCGGAGGACTTCTGCGCGGAGATGGACTGCACAAAGCTCGGCCGACAATTGATTCGTCGAAAAATCGACAACGTGATTGTTGCCGAATGCAGCAATGTTGACTGGTTGCCGATTTCGGCTGGCTACTGCCCGGACGAATTCGTACTCAATCTGTCTGTGGATCTTTTGCGTGCGGACGTGCCGGATTACACCGGTAAAGTTAAGGGAGAGTGAAAATGGCAATCAAATTTGAACCCGGCCAAGTCTACGATGTAGCGCACTTGAGGCCGTTTGATCTTGATATGGCGTTAGAGGGGCATCCGCTGGCAACGCATGATGGCGGCGGCGTAAGGCTGTTCCGCGAAACCTCTGCCGATGGATTGGCGTGGGATCAGTGGAGCCGCTACCTAAACGCATGGGTTTGCGAATTTGAGCCAAATGAGTTTGCGGAAGGCATGCTCTGCCTCGCCCCGCTTGCCGTGAAAGACGGCAGGCCGCTGCACGTTGGGGATCAAATCGTGGAGCTATTGCGTCACAGGTGGGTAGCTACAGTCGCAACGCTTGGCGTCCTTGACGATTTAACTCAATGGAGCTGGCCTGAAGCCCCCGAAAAACAAGGACTGTAGCCAATTCAGCCAATCAAGCAAACACGATTTTGTTTAACGACCGCACATCGTGTCGCAAGACTAGACCGGGGGTTCCCGGTCGCCTCAACAGGGCTTAATTGTGCAATTTCTCAAAAAATGGAACTGATTTTGTGAATTTGAGTTGACGGCTATTATTTATTGTGTATAATTTAATCATCGACTCAATCAAGAGCGACCGACCACCGGCGGAACCGGGCAGGAGAAATGAAATGAACGCAATCCAAAAATACTTGACACTTGACGCAAACGACCACCCAATCCACATCGTCAGCGGCGAGGGTACTGGCCCCGGCACTGTCGAGCTCTACACAGGCAAGCGCACCGAGCGTGCGATCAAGATGCGCTTGACTAAAGAGCGATGCGGCGGCGACCGCTGGGCTCGCGCCAGTATCTACACCCACACTGCTGACTACGGCATCAAGTACGGCGTCGATCTTATCGACGGGATGGGCGTAATTTTTACCACCGCCGATTAATTAACGCCCGACCCGCGCCGGGCTTAGAGCGCGGGAAAATTGGAGATAAAAAATGCACAAATACTACATAACCAACGATAACCGCACAATTGCAATCCGAAGCACGGGCGTGTCCGCTGAAGTTTTTTCGGCTGCAACAGCAAAAATGGTGCGCGTGCCAACGCCAAAGAATGCACGGATGCTGCGCATATCTGGCGCCATTGCAACGTGCCGCGTTTTGAACGACAGCAGGATCGGAGCGCTGTGACACGCACATTAATCACAATCCGCAAGCGCGGCGCAGGCTACATCATCGACGTAGCTGGTTCACGCGGCGGAGGCTATCAAGGCCGTCAATGCGGCATCACACCCTACGATGCTGCGACCGCCGCAGCAAGCGCCATGGCGCAATATGCCGCGCTGTCGGCTAACCCTGATGGCGGCGATCTTATGGCGCCGCCCGAAGTAATGGAGCACGTACCCGAATCATGGCGCACGATCAATCCTTAAAACGCGGGCGCGGTCGCCCGCTCGGCTCGCGCAATCGTGAGCCCTTGCAGCGCCGCCGCAACATCTCGATCAGCGATGAGCTATGGGACGCAGCTGCGATCATCGGGTTTGCTGTCACCGGGCGGGCAAACGCAAGCGCAGGTATTGCTGAGGCAATTCGCGGATGTGCAAAAACGCTTATAATCGACGCGCTGGCAGAAAAAACATCCGCGTAATACTGTCAGACGCCCCCAGCGAGCCCCGCTTTGCGGACCAAGGCAGGGCTCGAATGTGCCCAAGTGAGGAGGCACATCATCGGATCGGCGTTCCTCGCACTAAGAGCCCTCGCGGGCTCTTTTTTATTCAACAGCCGTTTGACCCAGTGGGCCCCGATTGCCCGCCGCTACCTGTAGGCGCGGTGTTGCCGCTCGGTGCGCCGCTGCCACCTATAGCGCTGCCGCCGCTTGCCGAGCCAGTTGCACCATTGCCTCCGTTGCCCGATGCGCCTGACGTCCCGCCGTTGCCGCCGGGAGCCGTGCCTCCGGTCGTGCAATTTTTAGAGGCCGTAGCCGTACTCGATAGGCTCGCCACGGCGTTGTGATCGCCGGTGACGTTGATTACTGACGTTGGCCGCTGCGATGCGCCTAGGAGCGCCTCAAAGCCGCCGCGAGCGATTGCTGCGCTGTTGTTGCCGACGACGGCCAAGGAATCTACGCGGGCGCGCGAATCGGCCACCTGCGCGGCAAGCGCGTTATCGGATGATCGGCGGTTTGTTTTTCCGGCGTCTAGACCGAGGATGACGTTTCCGGCCACGGGAGCAAGCGCGTTGATCGTGCCAAGCCCGAATCGCAATAGTTTGTCATCCCAGCCTTCAATGACTGGCTCGACCTCTGCCGCCTTGATTGCGTTCGCAAACGCTTCGGATTGCTTGGCCATGTAGTGGCCGATCACTAGAGCAATCGCGCCGGGTGAATCTGGCTTTTCCATCGCTTTTTTGAGTGCCGATTCTTCGGATGCTTCGCGCTGTTTTTTTGCAGTCGCGTCGGCGTTGGCTTGCGTCTGTTTCGCCTCTGCGCGCTCGGCGCGAAGCTCTCCGGTAGATTTGCAGCCGACGAGCGAGAGCGCGACGGCGAGGGCAATGAAGATCGTTTTCATTGGCATGCTTTCAAAAGGTTGATTGATTGATCGAGCGCGGAATCAAGCCGCTCAATGTCGCGGCCAGCGCGCTTGATGCACTGTTCGTCGTTCGTGGATTCTGGACACGGCGTGTAGCGCTCTGGCTTCTTCGGGATTTCGTCAACGCATTTGACGATGATCGGTACTTCGATGGTGCGGTATTTGATTTGCGGGGTTGCGCAGCCAACGAGCAGCCATATTGCCAGCATCGGGAAAATGGTTTTCATCGCAGCACCTTTGCAATCGCGTTGGATGTTTTCTCGCACGCCGTGCTACCCACGGACGGTGCGGAATCAATGTCAGCGAGTCGCGCGGCCTCTTGCTGTTGTCGCTCTACGTTCTGAGCTTTCGCGCTTGCCACGGCTTGTTTGCGGGCTTTGCTGTCGGCTTTCAGTGCCGTCATGTAGCCTTGGATTTCACCAAAGGCGCGAGCGTTTTCGGTGAGTTGATCTGTAGCTGCGTTGAGCGATGGGCGCAGCTCTGCCCTGCCCTCTTCGCGCTTGTTCTCGTCATAGTGAGATTTTGCCCACCAACCGCCGCCAAGCGCGAGGACTGCGGCAACAATGTAGGCGCTTGATGTGGAGCTCATTGCAGCGCCGCCAACAAAATCGAGCGAATGTACGGCCAAGACCACTTGGCAAACTCCCAGCCAACAATGGTTGTGACAGAAATCATCATTGCAGCAATTGCGCCAAGGTACTTTAAGTTTTTATCGTCCCTTTCCCAGTACCCTCGCTGCTTGATTAAAGATTTCATTTGCTTTCCTCTTTCTTTTTTGCGCGCTCGGCTCGCCATTTCTGAAAGTTTTCAACGGCTGATTTTGCAAGGTTAAAAATGTCTGATCGAAACACGCCAGCGGCGAAACCTGCGGCAAAAAATGCTAGTTCCATAATTTCAAATTGCCTTTCATTTGCGATTCCCCCAAGCACACGAATAATGATTGCCGTCGTTGAAGTAGTACCCTGCGGCGGGCTCTACGCCCAATTGCTTGCCCATCGCGAGCCACAAATCAGCCAGCGGCCTATGCGCTTCACTGCTCGTTTGAAATTCGCCGTCGATGAACAAGTTGAGGTCAATTGCAAGGCGCTGCGTGTGCAGGCTATTTGCAATGCCAACGCCCTGCCGCGCGTAGGCCGCAGCGACCGATTGCGGGCGAAAGGCTTCACCATAAGATACGGAGTATTGCCCGCGATCAATGCGCGGAATCTGCGATACGAAAACCGATAGCGCATTGGCGCAGCGCCTTTGATAACCGCTAAGCGACGGGTCGTCAGGCGCTGGAATGAATGCGCCGATGGCGAGCGCTGCCGCGCCTGTAGCCGCCGTAACGACGGCTTTTTTCGCGGCGCTCATTTGCCGCCCTTCAACGAAGCCCAAAGCGCCACAAAAGCAGCGATTGCGCCCGCGATCCATCCGAGCGGCTGCAAGAGCTTGCCGAGCCGTTCAATGCTCTTAAACGCGCCCGTTAGCCCTTCAAAAACACTGAGCATGTCGCCTGTTTTTTCAAGCGTTTGCTGGGTCAGTTTGGTGTTTTCATCAATAGCATTTTTGAGCGTTGGCATGGTCTGCTCCAGCGCTTTTACGCGCGTGTTGATGTCGTTAAATTGTTCGTCTGTCATTACGCCGTCCCCATCGATTCAATTTCCAAAAACCCATGCCCGCCGTTGCCGCCCGCCGTTGATCCGCTGCCGCCGCCTGATCCAAGCGCACCGTTGCCGCCCGCGCCTGCGCCGTTGGCGTTGCCGCCGTTGGCGTACATCGAGGCCGCACCGCCTGCGTAGCTCGATGCATGCGTGCCGCCGACAAAGCAGCCGCAGCCGCCAGCGCGTGTGCCGACTGCCGCACTGGTTAGCGCGCCTTGCCAGACAGTGTCACCCGACAAAGTTGCGTTGGCGTTGTCCGTAGTTACGCCGTCGGTTCTTGCGCCAGTCCCTGCGATTGCGCCGAGCGAGGTCTGGGTAAACACAGGTCCGGTAAACGATGTGTTGCCGCCGTTGACCGTGCCGCCGAACACGCCACCCGAGCCAACGGTGTAGCTGTACGCCGTTCCCGCCGTCAAAAAATGACGCATTCGAACGTACATGCCGCCGTGTCCAGCCGCCGAAAACGTAACAGCACCACCCGCTCGCCCGCCGCCCATCGTGGTGATCCAGTACCACCCAGAAATCGTTGGGGTGAAGCTGAATGTGCCGGGGGTGGCTTGGCGAAAGGCTTTGTTGGTGAGTTGGCCGATAACAGCAAGTGCTGCACTCATGATGCGCTCCAATCTTCCGAGGTCAATTGACCTGCGGTGAACGTAAAGTTGTAGAAACTGTTGCCTTCAAGGTCAACCCAATTGCTAAACGTTGTGCCGCTGTTTGCGCTCACCTCGCCGCGAATTTTTGAGAGCTGGCCGCTGCCGTTGTAGGTGTAGGTGACGCGCATCACAAAGCGCTGTGCGGCGCTTCGCGTGGGCGTGTCTGCCGCTGCGTGTGCCGTGCGCTCGGTGTAGGTGCGCACCGATAACCGATTCGACCCGTCGTAGGTTGTTGCCACCGCAAAGCCGGGGACTGGATTGCCTGCAAACATTTCGGTGTAGCGAAGCATTTGCAGGCTAAATCGCACAGCGTCGGCATTCAACGTAGGGCCAAAATCGGAATTGGGGTAGGCGGCTTTGAATGCTGCGCTCATGCAGGGACTCCTGTCACTTCGACTGTGCAGGGCACGGCGATGAGCGCGTTAAACGCGTCAAAGCAACGTATTTGCACGCTGTTACCCGAAACTTCGGTTTCGGAAAATAGGATGTTTGAATAACTTGGGTTGGCTTGCAGCGCGCTTTGCGCAGTCACATTCACACCGGTGATCGCAATGTAGCGACGCGGCAATTGAACAACTACCGCCCCAGTGGCCGACGATGTAGCGGCCACGACGTCGGACACGGTGGGCATAAGCTGAGCCACACTTGCGTTTTCAAAGGAGATCGCCCAAAAAAATCGACGGCCAGATGCCGAAAAAGTCGACAGCGTGATACGGACGTATCGCCCTGTCAAAATCGCGTTCTCTAAATCCACGCTGCGCGACGGAACCATGCTTGCGTTGGCGCTCACTTGCACGGTAATCCGAAGCCGCTTAAAGTAGTTTTGAGCCCATTTAGAAATGTTGAGTAGTGCGTACACTGCAGTACGTTGAGATTGCATGTCGTAAACCGGCGAGGTCGCAATCCAGCTGTCGAGAAACACCGTGCCTACTGTGCGATCCGCATCAAGCAATTGAGTGGCGCGACCGGGGATTAGCATGTTGCCTCCGGTGTAAATACTTGACTCCGCTGGCTCGTTTGCGGATGGTGTTCGCAGACGTAGTACGTTGTCGCCAACGTAGCTTTCGTACGCCTCAATACCATCAAGCGACCACGACGGTAGCTCAGCTCTTGTAATTTGCAGCGCGTAAACCGTAGCTAGCGCGCTCACGCCAGAGCTTGCCAAAGAGATCGACGCCGTGCTTGCCGTAGCACTCTCGGCCACAGTCGAACGCGCTCGCGCCTCAACGGTGTACGTCGAAAACGCAGGCAGCGGCTTCGACTGAAACGTGGTCGTTCCTGCCGTGTTGTTGGCTGTGCCTTGGTCAACGATGAGCCCCGCAGCGTCTTTCACAACGACGCGATAGCTCGCCAAAAACGGCCACACAATCGATGCCCACGACGCATTGATGACGGAGAGCGGAATTGCGCCGCTGGGGGCGGTGCTGATTGATTCGGTGAGGGTGATCGCGCCGACGGTGGGCGGGTTTGAGGGGCTGGGGAGGTTGGTGTCGGCAAAGGTAGGAGCGGTCGCAACAACACTTGAATATTTTGCGGGGTCGAACTCTTTTGCATCGATGCTGTATCGACCAAGCTCTACCGGCTCGCTTCTTTCGACTCGGAATTTCTTTGATGAAAAACCTACCGAATGAGTGACCTCGATAATGTCGCCCGGAAGGATTTTTAAGCCCTGATCGCGAGTAACGAAATTGATCGCAATGTCATTAAGAATGAACTCGTTCAGCCGCTCAATTGCTTCTCGGTTCGCGTGCGAGAACCGAAAAATTCCCGGCATGCGAATTTCAGAAAGCACATAGGGCAACGTTGTGCCCACGCCGGGTGCAACGGCTTCGGCATACGATTCAATCCACCCTGTAGAGCCGCGCTCGGTGTACCAAACGCGAACGACGGTAGGCGAGTTCTGTGTGTTGCGAGACTGAACGTTGATCTCGCCGTTTTTCATCAGCGCTTCCGTGATTTGCATCACGGTGGGCGTGGTCGCTGTTTCGGCAGTTAGGCCATATGCGCCGTTGTCATACCAGAGGTAGCAGCCTGCGTAACCCAAAAGCAGCTTGATTGCCGCCCAAACATCAATTTCTGTTGAAAACGTAATCCCGATTTCGCGCTTTTTCTCTGCGCCGACCAGCACGTCACAGGCGTCCGTTGCGGCGGTTGCAAATGACGACCAATTGAGCGAGTAGCCCAAAACGTCTTTGAGCAAATAACCGATGTGCCACACCGGATTTGTGGTGTAGATATAAGTGCCGCCGCTGGTCGTTTGGCACTTGGTTAGCCTGAGCTCAGCAACGGGACGCGGGAAGCCTTTAGAGGTTCCTGCGGGGCACTTCAGGCGTGAGTAAGCAATGCCGTTTAGGGTGTCGGCATAGGTGATCGAATTGGCCGAAAACGCCGATACGAGCTGACTATCGGCCGTAACCTGAGCACCTGTGTAGTTGGCAATATCGACGCCAGAAACAGGCGCGGCATTGTCGATCAGAATTTGATTGAAGCCGTCAATCTCGCCGCCGTGCCATTCCGCACGGAGGTATAGGTCAATACCGCTCACGACCGCCGCCGTTACCTTGGCTCCGACGCGGTCTGTGCCGAAACCTAAAGGCAGTAGCTCATTCACGCCGGAAATCGTTTCTTGGCGCTCTGCCGGAGACTTTGCGACTGCGTTAAATTCTTGGCGAGTCGCTTGCTGAACAATTTGCGCGCGTGGAACGACCGGAATGATCGGCGGCTTGCTAGGCGCGTCAGGTAGCAAGGTTGGGCGCGGATCGCCTTGAAAGCCGTTGAAGTTCATCGCTGACGGAACTTCACAACGTAAACATCGAGGCCGCGCGCTTCACGGCGAACGAACTGCGGCGCATCGGTGAAGAGGCAATTTAGGTAAGTGACGGCCTTGTTGTCGTTCATCACAAAGTCAAACAAAACAGTTTTGTTTGTGGTGTAGAAATTCTCCAGCGTTGCCAGTTGAGAAGGCGTGAGCTTGTGGACAATAGAAAACGAATACTTCTCTGTGGGCGCGGTATTACGCACCCATAGCGTCGCGTTGCCGCCCTCGTCTGATACAAGGCCAGAGATGCGAACGCGCGTGCTGTCGTAGGTCTGTTTAAGGGTGTTTGGATAGGCTGGCATTACTTCGGGTTATCCAAGGTGTAGTTTTCTTCGTTCCAGAAAAATCGAGTTCCGGGGCGCGTGATTTGCTGCCGTACTACGGTTCGCGCAATGCGGATCGATGGAATCTTTTTGGATTGCTTGCCGCGCAAAACGGCGCTGATCGTGACGCGGCGCATGTTGAGCGCGAAGCTGTCGGTGTAGCCGTCAAATATCTGCCTGACTTCGTCGGATGCCGGGGTCAATCCGTCAAAGGCATAGAGCCTAATCGCTCGATTCGAAACGCCATTTGCAAGGCACAATGTGCCGACGCTGTTGTCATGGTTGTTGAAAGTCAATGAGCCAGAGGACTCTGCGCTACCGTCAATCCCAAAGCCGCTCACGCTGAACGAGTTGCTAGTCCACGTTTGCGAATTCCAAAGGAAGCCACCCAAAGATGACCAGCGGACGATGGCTGGAAACTCAATTTCGACCAGATAGCCGGGCGTAGTTGCTGCGGCTGACAGCTTGTTTTCAAAGCCTGTGCTGAGTGGGCGACCCACTAGAAGCCGCCCACTTCAGAGGTTTCGCGGCGAATCGTGACGCCGCGCCCGAAGGTATCGGCAATTGAATCCGCTGCGTTTTCTAGCTTGGTTCCGCCGCTGTTGATCGCTTTGGCCGCATCGGTCGTTGTCTGTGCGGCTTCGGAGTATTTCGCGACCGCGCTTTCAATGACTTTGGAGACCTCTTCCATCCTTGACGTGGAATTGCTTTGAACGACTTTTTCAATTTCTGCGATGCGTGCCTTCGCCTCTTCACGCAGCACATTGAGCTGCCCAATGAACTCTTCGCGACGCGCTTGCTGATCGGCGGGGTCAAGGCCGTTGAAAACGCTTGTCGAGTTTCCGACGATGCTGTTAACGAGCTTTTGAATCGCTTCAGGATCGGTAGATACGCCGATTTGCGAGCGGAATCGCTCTGCCTCGGCAGACAGGTAGCGATTGGCTTCCTCTGGCGACAATCCGGCAAGCTCAATGCTGCGCACGCCGCCAGAAATGATGTCGTCAATCGCGGCCTTGGCTTCCTGTAGCTTCGCAATTACAGAGATTGCAGAATCACCAAATGCGCCCGTAGCGTTTGCAAGCTCTTCGATTGAAGCCGTGCCGCTGCCGTACTTCTCAACGAGCTTGTCAAGTGCGTCGCCTTGTGCAATGAAACTATTGACGATGCCGCGCGTTTGCGCAACATACGATTCGCGGCCTAACTTGCCTACGTCTTGCCCCAGAGCGGGAGACACTGCGGCGATAACCGAGAGTTCTTTTTTCTGCGTGTCGGTGAGCTTTAGGACCGAGCCCAGCGATAACGTGAGCTTTGGAAATGAACCACTTAATGAATCAATGACCGGCTTCAACTGAGCCGCGCTTTCAATAAATTTAAGTAACTCTTCACCTGTGCCGGCAAACGACTTGACTTGCTCGCTAAAGCTTTTGTCTACCGCGTCAAAATTGATTGACTGACCAGCGTTTTTTGCGATTTTTTCAAACTCTTCGGCTAGTTTTTTCTTAATTTGCTCATCGTTTAATCCTTTAGTCGAAAAATTAAAGGAAGAAGAAAAGGTGGCTAGAGAAGACGCGTCTGCATTTAGCGCTTTGGCATACCCGCGAAGCGTTCCAAAGATCGTGTCGCGCGCCCGCTCCAGAGAGTCGGTAATGTCGCTGGAAAGCGCACTGTAAGTCGTTTTGTCAGAGCGGAAGAATCCACCTTTGTAAAAATCAAAGGTGCGCCCTGTCACGGATGAGCCGCTGATCTGCGCTTCAATGCCAGAGTCTTTTAGGGTTCTGCCAAACAACGGCTTCCAGACCGCCGCAATAGCCGCGACTGCAATTGCAATCGGCCCGAGAGCGCCCGCAATGCTGCCCAGTCCACTGAGAATGCTGCCCCCTGCAATCGATGAGACGCCGCCAGAGACGCCAGCCCCGATAGCGCCAAGCCCGCCTGACAGTCCGCCATTGAGGAAGCCGCCGAAAACGCTTGAAAGCGAGCCGAGGAATCCTGATCCCGCAGCAATCGGCCCTGCTCCGTTTACGAATGGCGCAGCGCCCAAAAAGCCGCCGCCTGAGCCGCCGGAAAACAATGAGCCTAGGAATCCGCCGCCCCCGCCGCCGCCCTGAAGCGCGGAGCCAAGCAACGAAGAGATACCGCCCTGCAACTGCCCAATGATCGGCTGAATTGTTGGCTGCAACAACAGGTCTTTGAAGACCTTGCGAATCAGCGCGCCCGTATTTTTGAAGCCGCTGAACACCCAATTGGTGATTTCGTCGCTGGCGTTTTTCCAGCGCTGAATGGATTCGTTCAGCGTCGTTTGATCGGCGAGCGCGCCGGGGACGGATTGCGCTGTTTTGTAGAGCGCATCAATTTCGCTTTGCAGCTTTGCGATCTTGCCAACCGTCTCGGCTGAGACCTGCCCGCCTTCACCCTGATCCTGAATCGATTTCAAGATGCGTTCGAGCTCGATTTGCTTCAGCGTAATTTGCGCTTGAATCTCTTTTTCTTTTCGGAGCTTGACTTGTTGCGCCGTGGTGAGCCCGATCAGCTCGCCCTGTAGCTTCAAGCCTTCGACTTCGATTCCGGCATTGCGGAGGATGTCCTCGCCCGCTTCTTTGGCGGATCGAAGTGCGTCCTCTTGGATTTGGTTAAGCTTTGCAAAGCCGTCAACCTGCGCTTGAATCTGCGCCTGAAGCTTGCTGTAGTTGTCGGCTACGTCACCAACGTTTTTGGCGCGTTGAATAGCGAGTTGGTTTTCTCGTTCCTGAAGCGGAAGCAGCTTTGCTAGCTCTGTTCGATACGCATTACTTGCCGCAACTGATGCCTTGCGGTCGTTGGCTGCGTCGGCTTTTTGTGCGGCCTGTACCGTCTTGTCAATAGCGTCCTGAATAACGGCGCGCTCTGCATCGATGCCTTTGCCAATGGCCGCAAACTTGCTCGCCTGAAGCTGTGCTACCTGATTGATGATTTCGGCGGAGTCCACGCCAGCGGCGCGAAGTCGATTCAGCGCATCAATGGCCGCGTCAATTGAATCAACTTGAATCTTGAATTCTGTTTTCGTCTGCGCCGATTGCAGCTCTTGAATGCTTCGCGCAACAGCGAGGAACTGATCGGACACAGCTTTGGCAGAAGCGCCGCCATCATCTAGGCGGCCCTTGAAAGCCTTCAATACAACCGAAGCACCAGCGGACGAATCGGCGAGTTTTACCGCGCCGTCTTTGGCTGCGTTGTAGCCAATGGCGAGGCGGTTTGATGCTTCGATTGATGCGCGAGCCGCATCGGCTGTAGTTGTGAACGACTTTCCTAGCCCCGCCTCGCTCGCTGCAAATTTCTCGCGCGACTTGGCAAAATTGTCAGATGCCGATTGGCTCAAAACGAGCGAGTCACCCACAGCACCAGCCGCCCGCGCCGCACCTGCCGCCACCAAGTCAAAAACGCCTTTTGCGCCAAACGCTAGCCCTTGAATATCCAGACCAAGGCGCTTGAACTCTTCGCGAAGCTGAAGCAGCGCGTCCACGCTTTGCGCTGCAAATACAACCGTGCCCTGCGCCCATGTGCGCAACGAACCCTCGTCTGCAAGCCCTTTAATCGTCGAACTGAGCGACCCAGCTTCGTTTTTCGACGCGATGAACGCGTTGATAACGTCAGTCAGTACAGGCAAAACTTCGCCTGCAATCGTGCCGTAGAGCTTCGTCGTTTCAAGGGCTAACGCGCCCTGAGCATCGCGGTAATCTGTAGCTGCTTTTGCTTGCGCCGTTGTGGCAGATACAACGTCTAGATTTGCCTTCGCAAGGTCGTTTAGATACGGAACGATTTCCGCCGCGCCCTTGCCGTAAATGGCCTGTGCGTAGGCCGTTTTATTGGTTGAGTCTGCGGCATTGCCGAGAACTTTGGTAGCTTCTTTTGTGATCTCAACCGAGGAGCGAAGTTTTCCCTCTGCATCGCGCGATTCGATGCCGAGCTGCTTCAGCGCGAAAGCTGCGCCCTTGGTTTCTTCGTCGTTTCCAGCAAGCCCTTTGGTCAAGCGAGCGAGCGAAGCCCCTACGGTATCGAAACTTACGCCAGTAATTTTTGCAACCGCATTGAGGCTCGAAATGCTCTCTACGGTCTCGCCTAGCGATTGCGCCTGATCGTCCAAACGAGCAAGGCCGTCAATCGTTTTATTGAACTTTTCAAGCTCTTTCGATACAACCGCCGTAACCGCCGCAACTGACGCAAAGCCGATTACAAAATTCTTGATTGAGTTATCGACCGCGCCTAATCCGCCTGTGATTTTCTGCGCTGCGCTCGCGGTTTCATCGCCTGTTTTCTTTGCGGACGCGGCGGCTTTTTCAAGGTCTGCACTGAGCTTTACGCCTGATTGTCCAGCGGCTTCGAGGGTCTTTTTGTAGTCGGAAACCGCCTGACTCGCGCCCTCTTTTAGCCCGCTGGAGAACTCTTGCGCGGCCTTGATAAGCCGCGCAACACTACCTTCCGCTTTCGTTCCTGACGCGACCATCTTGTCAAGATTCGCAGCCGCAACTGTGACGCCTGAGCTATCAACTCCGACGCTAATAGTTGTTGCTTGTTCGCTCATCTTGAGTTCAATGCCGATAGAAGTTGTTGCCGAGAGGTGAAGGTTCCGGTTGTGCGTGCGTGACTAGTCTCTGACCACGGGATTAGGTCATCCGCCGAATAGGGCTTTGCCGCTTTATCCAGATGCCCGTTGATGTAGGTCGCACGCATTGCGGCGATCAGGTGGTGTGACCCACGATTACCAATCGGTTCGATGAAGTGATCGAACGCGATGAGCTCGTTGATCTCTGCGGCGGAGGCCACCGCAGAGAGCATTGAGGGCAGGTATCCAAGCGCTAAGCTGATTCGGATGAAAGCGCAGCGCTCTGGGTCTGCCCGGAGGCGTTTCCCACTTCTTTGATGGGCTCCTCTGGCGTCGCTGCGTCTGCTTTGCCAACCGCGACAAAGATTTCATCGATCAACTTGCCGTCGGTCGCAACAAGCTCGTCCCAATCGTCCGAGGCAAAAATCGGTACGCCGTCCTTGTCGCAAACGCGAGAAAGAAACGTTTGTTTTTGAATCTCTTGAAACGCGTACTTGTACTCAACCTTTGGATCGGAGAGCATCGCCTGAGAGGTGAGCTTCAACAGGTACGACGCGGGTTTAATCCACACGTCAACCTTTGAAGTTTCAAGCGTTTGTTTATTAAGCGTGCCAGCGGTTGCCGACGCAATCAACTTATCGCGGATATTCATCGGTTACACCCAATCCGCGCCAAGGTTGATTGTTGCCGTCGTTTCAACGATCTGATCGACGCCGCCCGAACCGGGAATCACAAAGTCAGCACATGCGCCCGTTGTGGTGTAGGTCACAACGCCAGCGGTCGTTTTTGAAGTTAGAGTAAGCGGCAGATTGACGCCCGGAGTACGCTTTGATGCAATCAATGCGCGCTGACCTTCGTCTGCCGACAAACGCTGCATGTTGAGCGTCATGGTTCCCGGCCCTGCAAGCCCGGTAAGCTGCGTTTTGACAGGATCGTCAAGGTCGGTTGTGTCGAGAATCTGTCCCGGCGCGCCAGAGGCAGACCAAGATTTCCAGCCGTTAAGCTTGAAAACTGCGGGGGCTGCTTGCCCAGAAGTGCCTGAATACGCAGTAAAGGCCGTTGAATTGATGCCGCTAAGCTCAATCGTGTTCGCGTCAATCGGGCGCGCAACTGCGATCAGGCCGTTGATTTGTGTCATGCCTGTAGCGCCCGTGATACGAACCAGCGCGGGGGCTACCAAGCCGTGAGCGGTTTTGGTTGCGACCGCTGGATTGGCCTGCGTGATCGCGGTAATGGCGGTGATCGCCGTTCCCGTTGCGCCGAGAGAAAACGTGCTGCCTTGAGCAGAATATGCTTGTGCACTCATGATTGTGGTTGCCTTTCAGACATAAAAAAAGCCGCTCAATGGCGGCTTTGGATAGAACCCTTGCGGGCAATTGGTGAATCAGTTGCTTGCGGAGTACGAGCAGGAAATAGGCACGATGTAGTAAGCCGGATCGTTAATCGGCGGCGCGGCGCTCATCGGTCGGGACAGCGTGAGAATGATTTCGCTAGTAGGCAAAAGCACGCTCATACTTTTTGGGTATAGGTCGCAAATCTCATCGACAAGCAATTCGGCTGCGCCCGCGCCCGTGCCAATCGGCATAAACAAAGAGACCTGCCACACGCCCAGATAGAGCCTGTGCAATCCGTCAAGGTCTCGGCTGTCAGTTTGCGCGGGCAATAAAAAAGCCCGCACATGGCGGGCTGTCGGAGGGGTAAAAGTTTTGTTCTGATAGGCCACAGGTATCGGCGGAACCTTTGCCGCCGCCCATGTCGCCAATCGCGATTCAAATTCAGCGCGGATCAATCGATTGCTCACTTGATCGCCTTTCTCACGTATGTGTCGTACTCAGTCACGCTGAGCCGAATCATTCCAGCGGGAGCCTGATCGCTGTAGCCGTTTTCTAGGCGCGCGGCGTAGGGCAATCCGTTGGTTAGGTAATACTTTCCGCCAATCGCAAACGAGAGGACTTTTTCGATTTCGTTTTCGGCGCGGTTTTGATCTACAGAGTCGGTCGAGATCGCATCGGGAGTGCCTTGCGATACGTTCCAATTTGCGCGGAAGCGGCCTGTATCGACGGGCGACCTACGAACGACGGCGCTAAACAGTTCAATCGTGGCCTTCTTCACGACCGTATCCAAATCAAGCTTTGCCTTTTCAGCCAGCTTGTCGAACGGAATTGAAAAACCACTCATCGCAATTGAAGCTCGTACAGAACCTGAACACCGGCGGGCGCGAGCGGCTTCACGTTCATTACGGTGAGTATCGTGCCTTGCCAATCTAGTTGGTCGCCAACGATAGGCGCTGTAATGCCAACCGTCGAAACGTATGCTTGGCTATCGCCCTGACGAATTAGCGAGCCGTCGATCATCTTTTGAGGGTAAGCAAAAACCACGGCTACGCATTTCTGCGGCGATGTAGCGGGTTGTGTCGCTACGCCCGTGGCTGGGTTATAAGTTGCGCTATCAGAGGCGATACGACGCAGCGTTGCGGACGCGCCAAACTCTCGAATGGTTGCGTCCGCGTCTTTGGCGATAGCTGCGTAATCGAAGCTCATCCGCGCATCAACTTCACATTTCCACGTCCGCCGCTAAGGTACGGCGCGAGCATGTTTTGAACTGATTGATAGGTCTTTGATCGTTGGCCGGATGCTGTGTCGTATCGCAGCGTGATCGGGCCGATGGTCTTTTCTGTAACTAGCTGCCCTTCCAAGTCTGGAGACAGCGTTTCCGTGAACGCTCGTGCAGCGTACTCTGCGCACGCATTAGCAACGGCTACAGGAACGACGTTGCTATCAAGCGTGAAGCCGTTGACAATCGCGTCATACCGAGGCCACGAAAGCGCCTGAGCAATCTTTACGCGGCAACCCTTAAACGATTCTGAGTATTGCTGTTCGATGTGATCGGTTGCGCGGCGAAGGCATTGCTCTTTGACCTCTTCGTCGAGGTCAACCCATGTCGCATTGCCGCGCGCCGATTGGTAGGCGTCGGCAAACGCAACCGAGCAATACGATTCAGCGTTGTTCAGTCCTGCGCCGTTTTCGACGATCAAACTCATTTGGTGATGTCCTGAACGTAGGTGTATTTGTCGAGAACAACCGTGCGAACAACGCCACCTAAGGTCATTTGCAGGTCATAAAAGAACTTGCCTAGCTGATTGGCCTGCGATGCCGTGGGAGCGAACGAGACAACTTGATTTGGGGGCGTGCCGCTTACAACGCCTACCAATTGATAGAGGTTGTTTGCGCTAGTGGTCGGGTTTTTTGTAGGGTCAACCGTTAGCAAAAACGATGCGCCTGTGATGTCGATTGGCTGCCCGTTCTTCGTGATGACAAACTCATCGGCGTAGGTATCGCCGCGCTTGCGCTCAATGGCGTTGCTTACTTCGTCAGTCATCGGCGCGGCTCCGCTTTAATCAGTGTCATGATCGAAACTCCGTAACCTTGTTGAATCGGCGAAGCGTTAAATGTGGCGTTAGCGAGCGTTGCCGCAAAAACATTTGCGACATAAGACGCAGCAATGTTTTGGTCGAGCAGGTTCGGAGGTCGTGGTGCGCCTCGCGATCCTCTGAAAAGCAGAAGAAGCATTTAGGAAGGAATTAAATCCACAAGCGACGCTTCGACAGTAGCGACTGCGTTCTTGCGCTCGTACTGGCGAACAATGTCCTTGATTTGGTTGCCTAGAAACGCCTTAACCTCTGGAAGCGTTGCGGCGCGACCGAGTCCTAAGTGCCAACCGAGCGCTTCGGTTACGCGCGTATCTTGTGCGGCTGTAGTGGTGATTGTCAGAATTGCCATATTAGTAGCTTGGATACCATTTGTTTGTGGTGACGTCGTAAGTCATAATCAACGCGCGATTTACGACTGCGTTTGTTGCTAGCGCGATGTTTCCCAGCACATCGGTCAAAAACGCGCCCGTCGGGATAAGCGTAATTTGCCCCCCGCCTAGCGAAATTGGAGAAGGCGGCGTGATGTTGCTAATCGTCGTGGTTCCTGAAACGAATGCAACGCGCGTCGTCGGCGCAATCGTTCCGGCGCTGGCTATTGTTGGCGCAGCTGCGCTCGTGGCGACCACGCCAGATACGATTTGATTGCGCAGTCTTTGATCGCGTAACACTCCAGCCGTTCCGTTGTTTACCTCAACGACCCCCGCTGCATTTCGACCGAACGCGACGTCGATAGCGCCTGTAGGTGACGTGGTCGACGAAAACGCGTAAAAGCCATCGCTCGGGATTCTGGTTCCGACAGTGTCCCAGCCTCGCGCTGCAGCGTAAAAGCCGTTGCTAAGCACGATAAAGTTCGTGACGTTAAAAGAATCGCCGCCCATTAAGCTTGCGCGAAACGATCCAGCCAACGCCGTGCCCGCTTCGTTGGTGATCGCGAGCCCTTGCGGATCAAACGCTGGCAGCGGGCTTAGCAGCACAGTGTTTGCACCGCCTGCGGGGCCGAAACGCAAACGAAGCCCTGTGTAAGCAAAATTGCCCGTGCCGAGAGTTCGAACCAAAGCCACAGACGATGCGCCGCTTAGCTGCCATTCGGCGACCGCCGATCCAGCAGCGTGAGCTGTAGGGATGACGTTAACAATGCCAGCGCTGTACGTTGTGCCAGCCGTGTTCCACGTTTGCGAGAAGTTGAAGCTTGGCTGGCTGGTGGTCGGTGTGGCTCCGCCGATAGTTAGGCGGTTGTTCGTGGGGTCGTAAGTAAAGCCAGCGTTACCGCCAAACGCGCCCGCGTTGTTGAACTGGACTTGAGTGTTTGCGCCGCCCGGAGTCCCGCCTGTACTTGGAAAACTCAACGGCATTATGTGTACTCCCGCGCAACGTAGGCTTGCGCTGTCGTTGCGCCAATGATGCTGATTGCCGTGGTAGCGCAAAGACCGGGCGGGTTTTCGTAATATCCGTTCGAGGGGATTCGAATGCTCGGGGATCCAACAACTGCCGTCGCAACTTCGCTAAACCACAAGTCGCCAGCAGAGATATTTAAGATCGCGAATCCTCTTCGGTTTGCGTTTAATGCAATAGCCTGTTGAGCCGTGCCACCGGTAGTGATTGCGCCGCTTTGGTTGGTAGGTGTCACCGCGATGTTGCGAACGTTTGCCTGTAAGTTTGCAGCCGTGCCTTGCGCTACCGTGATTGTTGGTTGCGCCTGAAACGTAACCGCTTGATTGGGTTTGGTTGCAATGTCAGACTGGAACCCGACCACGTTAATCGTGGTCGTGCCCGCAGTGGTTGCCGTTGCAATTCGGATCGAAGCAAATCGCGAAAGAACGGGTGTTGTCCACATACCAGCGGCATTAAACGAGGTCACAGACGCGCCGCCGTTAATTGGCGTGAGCGATGCGTTTTGCTGCCACGTTACACCGTCTGCACTCCAGTCAATTGCAGCAACTCCCGTCGCGCCCATTGACGTGCAGTGCAGAGACAAAGAGCGAAGCTGTAGGCAGTCAACCACAATGATTCGCGTGTTGATCGCTATCACGCCAGCCTGAGTGAACGAACGAGTTACTGCAACAGGCTCGGCGGCAACGATTTGTTCGTTTTTGCTCATCAAGCTCATTTCGAGCTTGTTGTGATTTTTGACCGTTACAAAGTCAACGCCGACAACAGTCGAAGACGCGGGGACGCCGGTGTTTTGTCCGAGCACGCCGGAGGCCATAAGGTCGTAAGCGGACGGCAAACAACGAGAATGCTCAGCGACTAGAGCCTCGTTGACGTAAAAACGGCAGACTTCGGTCAACATTTCGACGCGGTAGTCAAGACTTGACGTTGTGGTCAATCCGTTTGGTAGAGTGATGGTGTTGGTTTCTGTCTCTGCCGCGCTTGGCGCGGACGTGGGATTTCTAGCGCTTTCAGTGCGTATAACTGTGTTTGCGTCTGCGCCCTCTAGGCGAAAGCGCGCAAACCATTTTGGCGTTGGATTTGGCTCGGAAAATCCGATGCGAATATTTTGGTTAGCCACTCGCTGTGAAACATCGATGCGACCGCGAAAGACGAGCGGAGCGTAGTCAACGCTTCGGTTCACAAAAGTGACTGCTCCGCTTGTTGTGCCAAGCGTCATCGAGCATTTGCCGGACGCCACCGCAATAGCCGCGCCTGCGCCAGTAGAGGGCTGTACCAATGCGCGAGATGCTGCACCGGATGTCCCGCCGATATAGCTTGCGGACAAAGTAAGCTGTGTATCGCTATCAATCGATGCGATCTGCGACCACGCCGATTCCGCGTCTGCATCTAGCTTAAAGTAGTCTTTGAGGTGTACATCTGCCGACGCGAAACCTGTGCCAGTGACAACGCGACCAGCAATCGTCACATTGCCAATTGCGACAGCCAAGGAAGTGTTGGTGAAGTTAACGCGAAACGTGCCTTCGTCGGTGAGCACTGCGCTGCGTACAGACAGTCCGCCGTTAGAATCAAATACGGCGAATTTGTCAGCGGCTGAATCGGGCGCGCCGTAGTTCGGCCAAAATGCAGTTGGTTTGCCAGCGAGCTGGGTGAGCTGATTCCCGGGCGGAAGAACAACGGGGATTCGTCCGGCGCTTAGCGATGGAATTCTTCCTAGCAGCGTTGTCCAGTTCTCCATGCCTCGCTTGATAAAAGCGAGCAGCGAAAAAGAACCGGTATCGGATGTTGCGGACGCGTCAGCTCGGGCTCCAAATGAAGTTTGCAGCGCTGTTTGAGCCGTAGCGGTTGCAGGGTCGGTTAGGTTTGAAACGGCGACAGTGCCACTCACTGGAATAGCGCTTTGATCGCTTGCGAGCACCACAGACGAAGAGTTTGCAGCAGTCTTTTGCCCAACCGTTGGCGTCTTTGAATCAATCGACTCAACCGCCGCTTCGATCTGCGAAAGAGCGCCGTTGCCTGTTGCCTGAAGCGCAGATGTCGCGCCGCCGCTAACTGACACAGGAATCGATCCCACGACAGGAACGCTAACGCCATCGCCGCCCAAATCCAGCTTTACCAGCTGGAAGTGAATGCCCGCAACTTCATCGGTCGCGACAGGGAGTCCATCGCCGGGAAGGATGACGTTATCGGCCATTCAATCTACTCCGCGCTATCGAGCATGGCCTGCAATTCGGCTTTGCTCATCGCTGGTTTGTGTTTGATGCCTTTGGCGTCTAGCGCGGCCTGCAATTCGGCTTTGGTGACTTTCCCGTCGTCGTTGGAATCGAGCGGCTTTTCTGCCTCGAAAAGAACGTGCTTTTCTTTGTCGAAGTCCGATTTGTTGATGACGATGCAGCCATATTCGTTGTCAGATTTGATTGTGACCGTGGGGCATTGAGACATGATTTTCCTTTTTGAATTGCAGAGGCCGAAGCCCCTGCGATTTATGGTTGATTTGGTTAAGCGCCGATCAACAGACCAAGGTGACGCGGCTGAACTACAGCCACACCCCACGCGGCATTGACTTCGTAACGAATCTGGCGTTTGCCCCTGTAGATGACGAATTCAAACGTAAGACCGGAGAACGGGTCTTGCATAATCATTACGTCGTCTGCCATGTCGCCACCATCGGGCATAGCGGGCGCGCGAACTGCCAGTTGGATCGCGCCCTTGTGGAAGAACATCGAGCGGCTAGTAGGCGCAACAATCGTCAACGCGCGCGCCGCCGCACCTTGCGCAACTTGAATGCCGGGCTCTGCAAGCGTGATGTTGCCGGGGCCAGCCGCGCCAACCGCGACCACGTATTGATTGGTGTCGCCAGCGATGGTGACAATGTCGCCAGCCAACACCGTGCCCGTGCCCGTGATGATTGGGACAACCGTTTGGCCAACCGTCAACGCAGCGGCGGATGTCGTGTAGCTTGCGCCCGTGCCGACCGGTACAGCGGTTCGGATTTGGCGGCTTTCGCCCAGCTCAAAACCTTGCACTACGCCCAGACTGCCAGTTCGAAGCAACTCATCCGAACCCGCTTCATTTACGCGGAACAAGCCGGTTTGAACGCTACGGATACGCTCCACATTTGAAGGCGACAAAACCATCTTCAGCGCGCCGGTAGGCGCTCCGTTATCGACAAGCAGGCGACGTGCGCCAGCAAAGTCCGACAAGTTGCCGGCCGTGCCGAATGGAGTTCCGGCGGCGGTTCCAATCGCTCGCGATGCGCCAGCAAACAAACCGGACAAGTCCGTTTCAATTTCGTTGGTCAGGGTTCGCATTGCTTGAGCAATACGGTCGCGATTGATGGTTGCTGTAGTGCCGGCAATGTTGAGCCCGCGATTCTCCTCGCCGGTGATGCCGAAAGGCACCGAACGAGCTTTCGAAATGACGATCTGAACGTTGCCGATGGTTTGCGCAGGCGTGTCTGCGGGAACGTTGTTAGCGACCAAGTTTTCCGCCGCCATTGCGCCCACAACAGGCGACAAAACGGGTTGACCGATTGCGCCGCGCGAGGCGTTGGAATCCATCGTGACTGCGCGGACAAGGCCAGCTTGTTCGCGCGAGACAACGTCCATCGCTTCGTAAATGGTTGGAATAAGCCCAGTAAGTGTTAATGCTGCCATTTGTGTGGTCTTTCAAAAAAAAGAGCCGCACAAAGGCGGCTCGTGTTGCTAAAAATGAAGTTGCTTAATCGACTACTTTTGCGCCAGCTTTCACTTCCGCAGAACGAGCCTGTTCGCTCATGCCGTCGAATTGCGCTCTCGTAATGGTTTTCTGTCCGCTTGAACTTTGCGAAGCTGATTGGCTAGAGCCGCTTCCGCTGGCTCCAGTGCCTTTAAGGATGTTGGCTTTGTAGGGGTACTGATCGACGAGGATTTCTAGCGACTCGTCAAAATCCGCAAGCTCACCGGGGCGCGCTCTTGAATAAATCTTGTTGCCGCTGCTGTCTTTCGCGACGATCTTTCCCTCTTCGAGGGCGAAGTTAGGGCCGAAACGCGCCTGAACCAAGTCCGCCGGAATGGCAAACTTTTCAGCGATAAGCTTGCTTCTGGCAAAGCTGCCGCCGATCTTTTCCGCGTACAACTGGCCGCGAATCGTTTCCAATTCTTTGACCGTTGGAGCGAACTTCTCTTCGACCGCCTTAATCGCCTCTTCGCGAACTTTTTGCATTTCGCCTGCGTCAACGAGCTTTTTTGCGTCAAGGTTTTTTGTGATCTCCATGGCCTTCAATGCGGCCATAGGATCGCTAATTCCCTCAAACGTTTTGAGCCTGCCGAGCGCCGCCTCTTTCTCTTCTCGATGCCCTTTGGCTTCGGCATTGAGTCGCGAAATCGTTGCTACAGTAGAGGCTGCATCGAACGCAATTTCTTTGCCGTCGTCGTGAACATAGACGGGCTTTCCGTCCAGAAGAACTACGCCACCCTTGTCATCCAGTTTCAGTTTCATAAAGTGTCTTTCCGGCCATCCGGCCTACGTGCGGTGCAGAATCCTCTGCGAAGCGCCTTAGCTGATCCCAGCATCGGGCAATAAAAAACCCACGAGCCTTGCGACTAGCGGGTTAAATGTGGAAAGGCAGGACGCAACCCCTGCGCACGCTATACCGCCGATCATGGCGGGCTACTTCGTGCCGCTTGCTTAAAAAATGGGCAACAAAAAAGCCGCGCTAGGCGGCTTGTGTTTCTTGCGTGTTATCGCCGTTTTTTGGCGGCTATCTCTCTTTGCTTTCGCTCGTTGTGAGCAATCAAATCTTTTGTAACGGATGCCTTCAGGGCTTCTGTTTTAGCCTTGCTTTCGGCCTCAATGACGATCCCTCGCAGCTCTTCAAGCTGTCGGCTCGCCCAGCCATAACCATCAGGCCCGCAATCTTGCGTCGAAGAGAGAATTTCTGACAAATCCTCAATCTGGCGCAGAGTAAAAAAGATAGGGTATTTTCTGGGGTTACTCATACAACCACGAGCCTTTTACCCTGCATCAAGCAAAGCGCGCAGACCATCGATTTCGCTCCGCCCTTGACCTTGCCGTCAACCAACTGAGCGCCGATTGTCGTTTCAATCATCTCTCTTCCTGAGCATCTAGGGCACTGTAGCAGCTTGCAATTCGTATCGCGAAGCCTTGCCCTTAGCTTGTCTTTTTCTGACGTTGGAGCGGGTGATTTGGGGACGCTGTGAAGCATCTCACAATTCTACACCGCGCTCCGTCAATTCGTCTAGGGTCAACCAGCGCCCTTTGTCGTTGGTAAATCGATCAAACGTCACATCGCCACGGCGATAGGCTAACCCTCGCGTTTTGCCGACAATCTGATCCTGTCGCGCCGCCGATTGCTTGGCGAACCACGTCGGGTAATCAGTGTCATCTGGCACTTGACCGTCCATGCTAGCCCGCGTCGAAGGAGAAAACTCTGAAATGTCTGCGCCGCCCAATTCTTTCCACGATTTCAAAACTGGCGTCATCACTGATCGGCAGTTGAAATGCGCCTTGCCAGCGCCGCCTAACCACGGCAACGAATGCCCAATCGGGCGATGCTTATCGTCTGCGCCGTACATCTTACCGTCGCGTGCAATGCAAATTGCGCTCGTTCGACCGTCAAGCGTCGAAGTCCAACGGAGCGCTTTTATCAGGCTGCCGTTTGCCTCATAAAAACGCTCTTTGGCCGATGCTGCCGTGTGACTAACGGCGGTACTAACGATGGTCGCCAGCGTGCGGCGATCCGCTTCAATGATTCCGTCGCTGTACTGCCTTGCCCTTGTACCGCGAATCCTTCGAATGATGTCGTCGTTTGTTTCCTGCGAAACGTAGCCGATTCGAATAGCTTCGCGAATCCTGCGCATACGATCATCGCCGATACTTTGCGCCCATTCGCTTAGTAAACGACCTTGAAACGGTCTAGCCAGCGCAGCGGCGTATGCCTGATCCGATGAAACAGCGGTTAGCGCTACTGCCTGGAGTATCTCCGCTGAAATTGCGGATTGAAACAGGCGGTACTGATAACCAGTCTCGATGCTCGCGAACCTACGAACCTCATCCGACAGCGCGTCTCCGATGGATTGGTACACCGACGCATTGAGCGCGCGCACCGAAACAATCAACGCTTCGAGCCGAGCCACAGTAAACGACTCAGCCGGAAGCTGCGACAGCGCCGCAGCCAAGCGCGCCATCAAATCAGCATCGGCTCGATTCAGTAGCGCAATCATTCTGCGCTCTACGCCGTTGCTGTATTGCTGCGTGTCGATTGCCCGCCGAATAGCGGCCTCTAACAGCCGCTCGTTAACGGTCATAACGCCCCTAACGCCGTTCCCTGATTCTCAATGCGCTCTTTCTCGTCAGCCCATTTCACATCGGGCGACAAAATGCCGCGACGCTGTAGTTGCTCGAACAACGATTCGTCACTCAGCTTTCCGGCTTGATTGACTTGCAACAGCAATTGAGCCGACGCCTCGGCAAGCGTCAACGCCGTGAAGTCTTTGAACAACTGAACCGTCGGCACCTGCTGCGATCCAATCCATTCGGCCATGTAAACGAAGCACTGATTCAGCGCGTCCTCGAACGACTCAACAATACGCAGTAACTCGCTTTTGTTGGCCTCCGCGTCGTTTTGATCTTCGGTTGCGGTGCGGCTTCCCGCCTGCGAAACCATCAATTCAGCGCCAGTTTGTATGCACTGCGCTTCTAGCGCGGCAATCTCTGAGCGGCCTACCGTAACGCTCTCCGCGCTACCTTGAACCACCTGAACCGTGCTACCGACGTTATCAAATCGAAGTGCGCTAGACGATGATGCGGTAACGGTTGTCATGTCGCTATCAGAAACGCCAGAAAACACCAACAAACGCTTGCGAGCGAATCGAGTTGAATCGTCCTGATCGCTTTGTTCTTGCCAGTGTTTTACGTTTAGGTGCGCCAAATCGAGCAATGGCGATTGACCCATCATTAATCCAAGTCTGCGACCGTAGAACGGCACGAAAGGAATGTCCTGAACGTTTGCCGTTACGCCTTGGTCAATCAGCGTGTACTCGCCGCCTTTGTCGGGCTCTTGGTAGAGTTCCCAGCGACCACGATAGTGCACGCGGACACGCTTTTTGATCGCGACGCCATATTCACCGTCGTCAACCTCGGCAGACTCGGCAATGCGAAGCTGCGTTAGCTTTGCTGCGCCTTGAATCTCTTGGATTTTCCAGCCGAGAATTTGATCGTGGCGAATGTGAACAAAGTACGGTCGAGCTCCGATGGATCGCTCTTCGGCGAGCGTCTGAACGCTTGAAGGAACGCGTGTGTAGTCAACCATCACACCAGCCAAACCGTATCGAATTGCAGCATCAAATAGCGATGCACTGAACGAATGCAGGTCACGGCCTTGCATGTCTACATCATTCAAATACTCATCAATTTGAGGCGTGCTGTCAGTCAAAGTAACAGGCTTTGCGAACGGCTTTCCAGCCATGACGGAAACCGTTCGATTGAAAATCGGGAAGAGCGTCGAGACTTTGACTCGGTACTCGTAATCCGCAACTTCTTCGCGCGGCTGCTTTGGGAGAAACATCTCCCTCGCCGAACGCATGGCCGAGGTTCCGCCGCTCAGCGCTTGCAAGAGAGGCCATTCCTGCGCCATCTCCATGACTTGCGATGATTGCTCTTGTACTTTCAAATCGGCCTACATTTTGAAGTTGATAAGGGTTGCGGAGCGGCGCGTTTCAAGAATTCGATAACGCGTTTCGTCTGCAATGTGATCCTCTGCGTCGGTATCAATATCCTCTGGGTCTTTACTGTCGCGCGGAAGCGGCGGAACCGTTCGAATGAAGTCTCTGCAATTGTCAGTAACGTATATTCCCGGCTCTTCGGAGCCGCTAGCAGACGCCTCTAAGCGCACTCGCATTAGCTCCCAGCCGTTTTTTCGGCTTCCGGGCTTTTTGTCGGCAGGAAGCCACCGAACTCCGGCGCGCTCCATGTTCTGAGCGATGCTTACGTCATCTGTGACAGCGTAAATTGCGGAGTCTGCCGCGCCAGCGTTGACGATCAATTTCATGTCACGCTCACGCGCTTTGATGCCTTCAGCGACCGCAGCGGCAGTAAGCTTTAGTCCGTCGTTTGGCTTGCCAGAACAGCCGTACCATTCATTAAATCGAAACAATGTGCCACGCGGGAAGTGCCGCTGATCGCCCGCAATGGTAGCGGGCGAGCCGTCTGATTCCGCCCACCAACCAACACTAAACGGTCGCGAGCTGCCCCAGTCAAACGAGCGATCAACGCGCCAGCTAGACGGCAAGGCAAAGCGAGGCAGAACGTGCTTTTCTTTGACCCAAAGATCATCAAACATGCCGCCGCTGGTAATGTCCCAGCTGCCGTACAGCCAAGCCTTGCGCTTGTTTGGATCGCTGATCGACTCTAAGTTTTTGACGTACTCAGAATCAAGGTATTTGTTCTCTCGCAAAGCGCCGAACAAACACACTCGCGATTGACCTTGCGCATTCAGCACAGGAATTCCGTAGGGCGCTGGGTCAATGAAGTAGGCTTTCACCCAGTTGTGACCAACGCCGTATGGATTTGTCGTGCTCTTTACCTGCAACGGAAGTCCGCCGGGTCGAGAGGTTCGATTGCAGCTCATCATGCTCTCGTAGCACTCGCTAGAAGCCCACTGCGTCAACTCTTCCCACCCAATGAATGGGTACTCGTGCCCGTGATAGTTCCAGTAATCGTCAGGGTTTTCAAAGGTGCGAAACAGCAACTCTTCGCCCGTAGGCCATACCCATTTGAGCGCGCCCTGACTGCTCAAAAACTTCGGCTTGTTCGCTGTCATTCGATTGAACCAGCGCTTCGACTTCGTGATGATGTCGTCTAGGTGTTTGTACTCCTTTCGGAATATCACGCCTCGCCAGTGCTCGCCGTAACCTTTGCCGCAGTGCTGCGCGAAGCTCATCAATAGCGCGTCAGTCTTTCCCGGCCCTCGCGTACCTGAGTAACAAACCTCTCGCAGTGGACAGCGAAGAAAAAGCTCTTGGCTTCCCGCCTGAGCTTGCCAGACCTTTTCAATCACCCTTTTGCAGTTCGGCCTGTTGCTTTGCCGCCGCTACCGCCCATTCTTCAGGGCTCATTACCGGAGCAGCGACCAAAACACCTTGATTTGAATTGATAGACTGCTCGGTCTTTTCTACGTGCACTCCACTTGCTTTGCCTCTTGCGATCTCCGCTGCAATTGCAGCACTGTACTGCTTTTCTTTTGCGGCCATGTTGCGAAGCCTCATTAGATCTTGCAGATGACTTTCAAGCGTGATTCCGACTTTTTCAGCAATCGGCTTTCGCAGCTCTGCAACCCTTGCCGAAACCTTGCCATCAGCCATTAACGCAGACGCTTTGCTGTGGATCGTCTCTGGCTTAGACTTTTCTGTGCTGTAAGCAATTCGATACGCGTCAGCTTGACTTTTGCCTGACGCTACGGCGTTTGCAAAAGCCTCCTGCCTCGAAGTAAGTGATGAACTTTTCATAAATCAGTTTGATGATCTGCTTTTCAGATAGCGCAGACCTTCGACCCATCGATCAAATCGAAACGGCGGGAATAGCACCCATACCAGACTTACGGCTAAGCCGCTGGGCGCACGCTGTTCGCTTGCCGATTCCGAGCTTTCGGAAGGAAGGTGCGCCAGTTTTAGCCCGCCGGCGCATCGGATCGGCTCCGACGATGAACGGGCGATACATCATTTGTTCTTTGCGATCCACTTGGCAACGTAGGCGCGAACCTGCTTAGGAACACGCGCATAGCCACCCGCAACGACTTTGGCAAGGTTTGGGTACACCCACGTATTGCCGTCAGTGTGGCGATAGTTCAGAGCGCCCGCCTTGATTGCGTAAGTCATGTCGTCTTCCTCGGGTTAGAAAAGCAAAAACCCGCCGAAGCGGGTTAGCTGTCCGATTGACCTACATTGACTCTCACGCATGGCGTAAGCATTCGATCAATCAGACTTCAGGGCGCACTGCCCCGCCGCAAATCATACAAGTTGTTCGGAAGCACAACATCTTGTGTTATCGCAGCCATGCCGCTAGATTGGCGTCTGTCGCGAACCGCTCGGTTTCCTCCGTTACGTGCCCAACATCAACCAGCGTAAAACTCGGTTGCATTGTCACAATCCACGTCTCCGCATCGCGTGGAGCGTGGCAGGACGCGTAGATGTATGTTGTCCGCCTTCCTTCAACCTTTGCAACTCGCCGCACCGCGCCTGTTTTAACAAGCGCGTCTGCGTCGTCTCTCGCCTTTTCGCGAGTTAGCCCGGTTTTTCGCGCCAAAACGCCAATCGTGTATTGATGCTCTACGTCGTCGCACAGCACATCTCTAACGCTCAGCATAGGCGCTCCGTGATGAGGTCTACGCCGCGCTGGACTTGTAGCGCATAATACTCTGGCGACAACTTGAAGTAGCGCGCTTCGTGCCTTGCAACCTTGTCCCAAGGCTCATTGAGTGATGCGTAGCTCGAAATCAAAAAATGATGACGACACGCTCTTGCGGGTAGTGGCTCAATGGCTGTCATGGCCGTCAAAAATCGATCTGCTAAAGCCGCGTCGCCGCAACGCTCTCTTGGGGCTTCAGACGGTGCGTCGCTACTGCCGCGCGGCGCGACATACTGACGCTCTAGCGACGCCGAACGAATTTGTAATTGATGGATTGGGTTCTGCATGTCGTCTAGCCGACGCTGTGCCTGATCCATCGCCGACAAAAACAAATCTGAAACGATAAGCGGTTGAATCAATCGGCTCTCCTTTGAAAAAATTCACACATTGTTTCGACATGATCGATACGCCGCTCGATGCGAGCGGAGCCGCCGTGCTCTCGAAAAGCTTCCGCGTTAGCGATCTGAGTTAACGGTAGGCATTTGAGCCACAGCGGATGCCCCGATTCGGCTGGAGCGGTTTTGGCGCACTTGCCGCACGGTTCTTTGTTAATTTTCATTTCAACTGGTCTCGATCCGCTCTAAGCAGGTTGTCAGTAGAGATTTCTTCCGTCGTCGTTGCAATAAGCTTGGCCGTGTAAAAAAATCTTCGGTTGCGGTCTTCAAACGAAGTGCATTCGTGCCGGTCAATGAAAACCTGAAACGTTCCAACAGAACCTTCTAGTTCTGCGCAAAGCTCGGAAAGCAAGGCGGCGATTCTTTGCTTGTTCATGCGCTCACACTCCAACCGCACACAACGCACTTTAGGCACGGCACTAACTTCGCAGCGCCCACGCCAATCGACATAGTCATCCCCACTAAATCGCCGGGAAAATCGGGCTCGCCAGCACAATAGGCTGACGCAATAGCTTTTGATGGTGGCATTTCACCGCCGCATTTTTTGCAAAGGTTTTCAGTCATTCCCATAACCTCCGAATCGTCAATTTGACGCAAGCTTGTAACGAGCAACAAGCGCATCAATGCCTTCGAGATACTCGTACTGAGGGTCTTCACCCATCGCGTTTTGCAGCCTAACGATTGAAATTTTTTCTACTGGGAACTCAACGTACACCATGAAGCCTGCTCTGCTTCCGGATAAAGAAATTTACAGCGAGCCGCTTACGTTCGCAGACCACATTGCCATTAGCGCCTTCAGCGCGACTTCCGCCATGCCTTGTGTGAGCAATCCGTTAATCGGTTTTTCGTCTTTGTCTGGCGCGGGAAATTCGTAGCTCAGGGTTTCACTCATATCAATCTTTCGAAATTCAGTTTCACTTCATAAGTGCGCGAATCGTTACATCCAGCGCATCGTTTTCGTTCATCTTCATCACGTCCCACATCCTTTTTTGGCCGTGCCGGCCGTTGAATGATCCTTGGTGACAGTCACGACAAAGCGCTATCGTCGTAAAGTGATTTTGTTGCTCGGTGTGATGCGCGTCGCTTGGCGGCGGCGCGTCGCATACCGAGCACGGAAGCGACTTCACTCGCTCTAGGTGCGCTCGCTCAAATGCAGTTATGGCGCGGTGGTTTTTGGATTTCACAAGCGCTCCGTCATCATCAAAGTTTCGCGCGTTGCATGTCCGTGCAAAATCGCCACAATCAACCCTTGGGGTACGCCAGCGCCTTTTGCATCAGCGATAGCGGACAGAAACGCCGCCTCAAATGCCTCAAATGCCGCGACCTGCTCCCGCGAAAAAACGCCACCGGGGAATGCCTGAATCACTTTCATTTCACACGCTCCGCTAGCCACTGTTGATAAGGCCAACGTACATGATGATGGAACGAGTCTTCAAGCGCCTTATTGCCGTCAATTTGCTTTCGACTTTCGCATCCGATCAACTGCTTTACTTTTGCGCCCGCCGCCACCTCGTTTTCTACTCCAAGAAACTCCCAAAACGAAGCGTCTTTGCCCGCGTCCCAAATCAACCACTTGGCAATAGCTCCGCCTGCGAATCGTTGAGGCGTTTGCGGCGCGTTCCCGAAGTCGTCAAGCTCTCGAAACTCAATCTCAAATAACTGCCCAGCCTGATTTCCTTTTTTTGTCGTTTTAGGCTCGAAATAGGCTTGCGCTGCGTCCGGATCGGCGCATTGCAGCGTGACTGTCATTCCGCCGTTTGACGTGCGAGCCCATTTGAGCAATTGACCGTCGAGCACAAATGTTTCGTTCACTTCATTCCTTTCATTTCACGCATTCGCGCGATCACTTCCTCGTTTGTTGTCGCTCGACCAATCGCTCGCTGCCCCTCGAGAATCGCCAACTGCACCCTTCGCACCCGTGGCGTTCGCGCAAGCTGTCGAGCACAGCAATCTAGGCATTGGGCGTTGTAGGTTCCGGCGCTTGTTTGGCACAAATTGCAATCGGTCACGCTGCTGGAGATATGTTTCGGTACTTACTCAACATCGATTTGGTCGCCGCGATCATTTCAGCCGTCCTGTCTCGTGTCGGCATCGTTCCGCCGGGTTTCGGAAGCGCGATCATCGCCAAAGGAATTGGCGGGCAATCACTTAGCAGCCTATCGGACAACAAACGCGTCCAACGTGCCTTTGCGCGGTCCCATGCCGTGTTGTTCAGTTCAAACGATGTGAAGTCGATAGCCGCCCAATAAATCGCAGCGTGCGTCCATTTGTCCGCGCGCCCAAGAGACCGATTCCGCATCTGTTCCACTGCCTCGTAAAACGCCGTTTCGTAGTCAACTTTCACACGACAACATTTCAAAAATTCAGCCAGCGACGGAGGCCAATCATGCGTTGATCGACAGACCTTGATTCCTCGCGCTACGTCTTCAACCGTGATCGCGTCTTGCTCAAAAGCCTCTCGCCATGCGGCCTTCCAGTTTCGAATGGCGGTATCGGTCGGAAAGGCAGAGCGCCAACGCTGCGGGTACATCCCATCAAATCGATTGAAAAGATGATCCATCAGCGAGAGCTTTTCAGCATCCACTGGCTCACGCCACACGCTCGGCTTCGATGATTCTTGGGTCGCGACTTTCATTCGTTTTTCCTCGGTTGACGAACTCGACAGGGTCAAATTTCTGAGGGCGCGGCGGGGCGTTGGACCGAGCGTTTTGGTTTTGCACGTACTCCGCCCGAAATCCTTGCCAATTCCTCTCAACGCAGTGCGCAATTGCCCTCGGAACCGTCCAGTCAGCCTTTTGGATTTCGGCGAGCATCAGCCGCCAAGCCGACTCGGTCAACGGCGCTCGCTTCGCTTTTCGAACGAGCAGCCAGTCCCTCCAAATTTTTTCGTCAACCTCGGGCGGGCGCTGAATATGTATTGATGACGGTTCCTTGACGGTTCCTGACGGTTCCGTGTCCCGTTTTTGGTACTGTTTATTGGGAAAAACGGTACTGTTTCCCGCCGTTTTCGGTACTGTTTTCTTTGCGGGAAAAACGGTACTGGTACCGCTTTTGGGACTGTTCATACATAGAGGGTCGTGCAGCATTTCCTCGATTAATTCGAGTTCAGCGTGCTCAGCTTTTTGGCGAGTTTCACACTCTCGAATGATCTCTTTCGCAAGTGAAACCCCCTTAAACTGGCAGGCGTTAGGCCATCGACCGCTTCCAAAATATCTGTCTACCGCCGGATCGCCTACGCATGACCTAACGCCAACGTAAAACTGCCCGGTGATGGGGTTCGTAACTCGGTACAAATAGTGACGCGCTGCTCCATAAGCGGCATCGTTGTGCTCAGCTTTAACTGTCCCGTTTTTGGTATTGTTTTGTAGCTGCAACTGATACACAGGAACCTGTTTCGTGCCGCCCTTTTTTTGCCCAGTGTCGATCATCAATCCTGCTTCGCACAAAGCAGAAAGCGACGCAAGCACCGTTTTGCGATCCTGTTCTGTGGTGTCGCAGATCGCCGCCACCGAAGGCCATGCGTAGCCTTGCGCGTCCGAATAATTGGCGAGCGCGATCAAAACGAATTTGATCGACGACTTACCAACCGTTTGGCGACATGCCCACGAGATAGCTTCGACGCTCAAGGGGCTCGACCCTCGAAGTGAAACTCATAAATCGGTAACGGCGGCATTGGTACGCCCACATTAACTAATTCGTCATACTGTGCCAACGAAACAATCTCGGCAAGCCCGGCCTTTTGCAGCCCTCTGTAACGTCGCAAAAAATCAAGCGGACGAGCATGCTTTATGCTGTTGCAGTTCCAGCATGATGGCATTAAGTTTTTCGGTGAATTTCTGCCGTCCGTGCGATCGGGAACAATGTGATCCACGCATCGCCTGCCGCTCTTGCCGTCGGCGCGTGGCGTGTCTAAATGGTGCCCGCAATAGCCGCATCGATCATCGTAGCGCTCGTAAATGGCTCGGTGGCGCTCAGTCATTACAAGCCTTCGCTTCCGTCATCTGATCGTAAGCCGTCACAGCAACGGCTAAAGCCGCCCATGCGTGCGTTTTGACGCCGTAGGTAGGCCCTTGTGCCTTTTTCGTCCCCGGAGCGCCTAAACGGTCAATTAAGGCCTGTCGGATGTTGCTGTCGTTGGCTTTCGCGCTGTGGCAAAGATTGCTCTTCACTTCCACGCGCGTGATTCGCTTCGTGCTCGGCTGATTAACCGCCTCAACAAAACGACCAATCCAAACGCATGTTTCGAAAACTTCGCGGCCTACAGGCATGCCGTAGCTCGCAATCGTCTCGATTGCAACGGTGCAGTCTGTTGCGGGCTCTCTGCAAACGCTCAAAAGCGTTTCGTTCGAGCAAACGCCTGATTCGATGACTCGTCGTCCGTCGAAGTACGCGAAGCCTGATTGAGTTGTACCGGGGTCAATACCGAGGATAAAAACTGGCGTCATCGCGCAGCCTCGTCAACTTCTTGGCCTTCGATGCCCCAATAGTTGGCGACCACGAAGTCAGCAAACCGAGCAAACAAATCAGCCTCACGACCTGTCGCTTTATCAACCATTCGCTCGGTGGGTGAGCGAGCCTGAAACAGGGTTTCGCCCGTTTCTTTTTCGAACTCAGCGACAACATCAGACTGTCTGATTGCCCAGTACAAGCAGCCAACAAACGCCCCGCCCATTAGCGGGTCATCTTTGACGCCATAAGGCGTGAGCTTCATGCCGGGTAAAAATGGCTTCTCGCTCACGCCAACACCCGCTCATTCAAATAGCGAACCGTCACACCGAAATGCTTCGCCAGCGCTGACACAGTCCAAACGCCAGAAGCGTGCAGACGCTTTGCCGACGCCGCGTCGAACTCATCAAGCTTTTTCGTTTTTTTGGGCTCTGCAACGCGCGGAAACGACTCAGGCGGCATGGATTGCGCAGTCTTCAAAATGCAAGCGCCTAGGCTTGTTTTGCGAGCAACGTAGGGGTCAATTTCGAGGTTCATCGCCACACCATCGGATTCAACTTTGGCTCTACTTTGGCGCTATCGCCTTCGCGCTCGATTCGCAACAATTCGTTACTCGCTGCAATCAGTAGCGCGTTGCTCATCGAGGTTCGGTAGTGTCTTTTCAGCTGATTCAAAACTCTGTCCTGTTCATCGTTGACGTAGCAGCGGTGCGGCTTCGTCTTTTTGTCGAAAGCGTCTTTTTTGTACATGCGCGGTTCTCCTGTCCGAGAAATACACATCCGGCGTCTAGTTTTTTGGGCGATCCGTGCGCCGTCTGCGGGACAGCGCTCGCGGTGTACAGACCGCCCAAAAAACGCCCTATCGAAAGGGCAAAGGCTCGCGGGGAGGAGGCCGCGAGCGAGGGGTTAGGGAATGGGTTCGAGCATCGATTGCGCAATGAATGTATCGCGATTAAAGAAGCCAGATTCGCGATAGACAATGTCCAACACAGGCTCGCCGCGCATGATCGATTCGTCTACGTTGAGCCCGATGATCTCGATGCTTCCGGGCAGTTGGGCACGGAGCAGTGGATTGCGAAATTGCACTTTGTCGCCGGGATTCATTTGCGCCACATCCTCGTCAAAACAACGATTAACAGCGCCGCAGCCAGAGCAGCTACAGCAAAATCGCTCATGGTCGGCACAGGTGCGGGAGGCAGCACACATTCAAGCGTGCAGACTTTGCCCTTAGGGCAGGGGGGGTTTAGGCAGGTCATTGGGTGGGCTCGGTTGTTGCAAGATCACGCCAGCGCCGCCAGTCCACGTCTGGGCGAAGCTCTTCGCAC
>JAAFJA010000021.1 GCA_013298765.1 Betaproteobacteria bacterium | reverse complement strand
CACTGGCTTAACATGCCACCACCGAGTTACCCACCGCGCGCGCGAAACGTGCTCTATGCAAGGAGCTTTCGCGCGCGCCGTGGATAACTCTCAACGCGCCTCATACACAGAAATTCAGATACTCCCCGCGAGCGAGCTTTAGGCCAATGTGGCGGTACGCTGCACAAAAAAATAAACCCGCCGAAGCGGGTTCATTGGTTCGCGAGAAGAATTACTTCTTTGGCTCGTCTTTTTTCGCTGCGTCTTTCGAAGGCGCATCTTTCTTAGCGGCTTCTTCTTTCTTAGGCGCATCTTTTTTAGCTTTTGCGTCGGCTTCTTTCTTTGCCTTTGCTTCTTCAGCTTTTTTCTTCTTCTCTTCGGCTTTCTTAGCTTTTTCTTCGTCTTTAGCCTTCTTCTCAGCGTCTTTCTTCGCTTTCGCTTCGGCTGCTTTTTCTTCTTTGGTCATTTCTTTCTTAGCAGGCGCAGCTTCCTTCTTAGGCTCTTCTTTCTTAGCCGGCGCTGCTTCTTTCTTCATTTCCTCTTTCTTAGGCGCGTCTTTCGCTGCGGTTGCGGCGGCGGCACCAGCAGCGGCTGCAGGAGCTGCCGCTTTGCCCGCGTCAGCCTTAGGCGCATCTTTCTTGCCAGCGTCAGCCTTTGGTGCGTCTTTCGCGGCTTCTTTCTTTACTTCCCAATCGATTTTCGTTGGGCCGGAAAGCGAAATCTTCGACTTCATGCCTTCGAAATTCTTGTCGCCGATGCCTTCGACTTTTTTCAGGTCATCAGCCGCTTTGAACGGGCCGTTCTTGGCGCGGTAATCGATGATGGCTTGCGCACGCGCTGGGCCAACGTCTGGCAGCGCCTCTAGCTCAGCCTTTGTGGCGGTATTGATGTTGACTGCTGCGGAAGCGATGCCCGCAAACAGGAGCGCCGCGAAAAGGGCAACGAGTTTGTTCATGTTCAGTATCCTCTCTGTAGTTGTTTTCCGGTCGTTTGCGCCTGCGCGCACCTCCCCGGGGCGAAATGACTGGTTCCCAACCTTTTCGGGCGCGTCGCCAGCCACGACGCACCGCTTAAAACGCGCGATTGTATCGGCGGTTGACGCTGACGTCGCTTCAAACGATCCGTTTCGGCACGCGCCTAGCCACAGCCGTCAGCAGCTCGTAGCCGATGGTGCCCGCAGCGTTGGCGACTTCGTCAACCGCGAGGTTTTCGCCAAAAAGTTCGACTTTTGAGCCCAACTGAGCGCCCGGTAGATGGGTGATGTCAATTGTGATCTTGTCCATCGAAACGCGGCCCGCGAGCTGCGTACGATGCCCGTCGACCAACACCGGGGTGCCGCTTGGCGCGTGGCGAGGGTAGCCATCCGCGTAACCGGCGGCAATCACCGCGATTCGTTCATGCTTTTTAGCAATGTAGCTTGCTCCGTAGCCGACCGCATCACCTGGGGCAAGCGATTGAATTCCGATCACCTCGGTTGATAGCGTCATTCCTGCGCGAAGCCCAAGCGAAGCGGCTGAGCGTGAGCTATGTGAAAACGGGGTAGCGCCGTAAAGCATGATGCCCGGGCGCACCCAATCGCCCGCGCCGCCTAGCGCGCCGCAGAGCCGGGGCACCTCAAAACAGGCGGCAGAGTTAGACACCGATTTTGGGTACGGCAAGTCCTCCGTGGCCGTCATGAATCGGGCGAGCTGTTCGCGATAGCCGTCGGGCTCGTCGGCGCAGGCGAAGTGGGTCATTAACGTGACCGATTTCACGTTTTCGCTCGCGAGCGCGCGCTCGACCGCGTTGCGCGTTGCCGTGAGCGGAAAACCCAGGCGATTCATGCCCGTGTTCAATTTGATGAAGACATCGATTCGCTGGCGAAGCGGCGCGCTTGCAAGCTGCGCGAGCTGCTCATCACAATGAACGACGACAGAGAAATCGTTCTCGCCCGCCAAGCGCCAGTCTTTTTCGTCGTAGCAGCCCTCAAGCAGAAGAATCGGTTTGCGCCACCCGAGCTCACGCAAGCGAACTGCGTTCTCGATTTCAATGATCGCGAGCCCTGCCGCGTCGGCGAACGCGTTCGGCACAACTTCGATGCCGTGCCCGTACGCATCCGCCTTGACGACTGCGAACACGTTCGCACCCGATGCGAGCGATGTCGCTAACGCTAAATTGTGTTGCAGATTTTGAGTGTGAACAGTTGCGAGAATGGGGCGTGGCATAGCAATGCGCGTTGATCGCCGTTCGGCGTGTGCCGATGGCATAGCGTTTCAGTCGCTATGCTACTCTTCGCAGGTTTAGCAACGCATCCGCCAATGCAGTGGAAGCGCGCTATGGGGGAGCGACTGTGCAAGTGTGCGGCGCTTTTGTGGCGTAAGTAGTTCTGGGAGGCGCATGCAGCGCGGTTTTTATACGATCATGTCCGCGCAGTTTTTCAGCTCGCTTGCGGACAATGCGTTGTTTGTCGCAGCGGTTGAATTGCTGCGCACGGGCGGTGCACCTGAGTGGCAGCGCGCGGCCTTGGTGCCGATGTTTGCGTTTTTCTATGTCGTTCTCGCGCCGGTGGTGGGTGCGTTCGCTGATCGCTTTCCGAAGGGGAAAGTGATGTTCGTATCGAACGCCATCAAGGTCATTGGCTGCTTGCTGATGTTGTTTGGTACCCACCCGCTACTTGCCTACGCGGTCGTGGGGCTCGGCGCAGCGGCCTATTCACCCGCTAAGTACGGAATCCTCACGGAGTTGCTGCCTCCATCTCAATTGGTGAAGGCCAACGGCTGGATTGAGGGGCTGACCATCGGCTCAATCATTTTGGGCGTATTGCTGGGCGGCATTCTCATCGGACCAAAGGTGAGCTCGATGTTGCTTGGTTTTGATGTTCCGATGATCAGCACCGGCATAGATACAGCACCGGAAGCGGCAATCGCGAGCATGATTCTGGTGTATGTAATTGCCGCTGGATTTAATCTGCGCATTCCGCACACTGGCGTTGCGATGCAGCCGATTCCCTCGGGTACTCGGCTATTCCCCGAATTCTGGGACTGTAATCGTCGCCTCTGGCGGGATAAGCTCGGCCAGATTTCTTTGGCGACGACGACGCTCTTCTGGGGCGTTGCCGGCAATCTGCGCTACATCGTGCTCGCCTGGGCCGCGGCTGCGCTTGCCTACAACACGGCTGCAGCATCGAAGCTCGTCGGCGTGGTTGCTATTGGGACGGCCGTAGGCGCTGTCTTCGCATCAATGAAATCATCGCTTGATCGTGCAACCAATGTGATCCCGTTGGGTATCGGCATGGGGCTCACCGTGATCTTGATGATCTTCATTAAAGACGTTTGGTATGCCGTGCCCTTCCTCATTTTGTTGGGCGCGCTGGGCGGTTATCTGGTGGTGCCGATGAACGCGCTCTTGCAGCATCGTGGGCATATGCTCATGGGCGCGGGCCGCTCGATTGCCGTGCAAAACTTCAATGAGCAAGCGTGCATTCTGGGGCTGGGCGCGTTCTATGCGGTGATGACGGGTTTCGGAATGTCCGCCTTCGGCGCGATCACGATGTTTGGCTTAGTCGTTGCGATCACGATGTATTTCATCAAGCGCTGGCACGATTCAAACAAGGTGCATCACGCGGCAGAGCTTGAACGTTTGCTCGCCGTTGCGCGAAGCGACAAGCACTAGCGCCCGGTATCAACCAAAGCGCTGTATCGCTTCATTTATAGGGGCGAGTGTTTTGTTTCGATCTATATCGAAAATATGTGTAATTCTCGTTTAGCCCCGGTTTAATCAGGGCTAGCGAAGTAATGGTGCATAAAAGACCTTTGCGCAACGTAGCGAGAGCCCGTCAGACGAGGAAAAAACTCGAGAAAACACCGGAGCGTACGTTGGTACGTGAGGATTTTTCGCGAATTTTTGACGAAGTATCGCGGGCTCGCAGTAGTTGTGCAGAGGTCTTTAACTGATTGTGCTTGAGTGGCGCTGTAAATGCCGCAACCGTAAGCATTGATTTCTGCCGTCTCAATCGCTCGCAAGCGTCATCGCGCACTGCTCTGTCAAATACTTGCGCACCGAAGCCCAGGCTGTGCGCTTTGCGTTACTTTGAAACGGTATGCCCTGAACCACCGTATTGCCGGTCATGCCGAGCATCACGCGAAGATTGATCAGGCCATCAGTGGTCGCACTTAAGTTGCCATCGCCGTCGATGTCGAGCTCACAGTAGCTGCCGTTGAACGGGCCAAGTTCGTAGCGCGCAGCGCAGAAATCAGAGGCTTCGCTCTCATCGATGCCCGCGCTGCCGAGGCAGGTTCCGACGACCGTGAATCTCCCGCCTGGCTCAAACTCGGCTGTGGACGGTTGGTCGTTCGAACCGAGCGTGTTGTTCACGCTGATTGAGGTTTGCAAGTAACCCACGCCAGCAAATGATGGATCGAGCAATCCGTCGGGGTGAAGGCGGACCAGGCAAAAGTCGCTGATGGTGAGGTTAGTGTCGTTGCATTGGCCGTAGAGCAGATACTTCCCGTCGGCTTGGAGCACGACGCCCCTGAGAAAGAATTGCGGCAAGATGCCGGGGAAGTACGGTAATCGATAGACGTTGACGCCTTGGGTGGGGATCACCGTGCCGTTCGCGCTGTAGCGCACCATGCAGTATTTCTTTGTCTCTGGTGAGGTAGGACTGCATTGATGGCTGATGAGCGTGATCGTACCGTCGGGATGCACCGACATGTAAGGCGGCGCTGCAAAAGGCGCAAGGCTTGTAGACACGATCGTGAAAACTTGACCGCTCGCGCCAAAGCTTGTGTCAACGCTGCCATTGGCCAACACCCGCAACAGGCAAAACTGATACGGCGTCGGGTTGATCTCATTGGCACGACAGCGCCCGCCCATCAGCAGTTTGCCATCGGGCAGGAGCGTCGCATCGAAGCTCTCGGACCTCAACATGAGAAACGTGACGTGAATACCGCCGGTGCCGTAGCTCGTGTCAATGCTGCCGTTCGCGTTGAATCGAATGCTGCAAAACGCGGTTTGTTCGCTGTTGGTCGCAACTGAGCAAAACGTGCTGACAAGCAACTTGTCGTCCGATAAGCGAAACATTCGGGTCGGCGAAATATAGTAAGCGGGAAACGCTGCGAGGGCGAAGCCGCCATTGCCGAAACTGCTATCGACCGAGCCGTCGGCGTTGAGCCGTCCGATACAGATAGCGTTAACAATCGGCACGCTACTGTCGTTACAGATGCCGATGAACGTCGCGCGGTTAGTCGCGTCGAGCAGAATGTCGCGGGAAGACGGCAACACGTCGCTGTTGGCCACCGGATACGCGGCGATCGCTCGCCCGTTGACTCCGTACGTTGAATCGATGCTGCCGTCTTCATTGAGCCGCATCGAGCAGGCGACGTAGCGTTCACTCGTTGTGCTTACGATTGTGTCGCACGTGCCGACGATCAAGCGCTTACCGTCCGGCAAACGCCTGCTGGCAACGGCTACATCGTATTGCGCAGTGACCGGATAGAGCACTTTGCCGAAGCCCGAACCGAAGCTCGAATCGAGATCACCGGGTGCTGCGTGGGTGTGCGCGCTGATGCCGAGCGCCATGGCCGCGCTCGCCGCGGTGACGCCAGTTAACCGCGACACTGCCGAAATAAAGGAAGTGAAGTGCTTCATGGTGTTTATCTCTTTCGCGTCGACTATTGCGGCAAGTCCATGCCGCATTGGGTCACGAGGAACTGGCGAATTGATGACCAGTTGGTGCGCGTCGCGCTCGCCGGGAAGTTAACGCCGTTGATTGCAGCGCTGCCGCGTGCACCATTCAGGATTCGCTGTTGAATCAAACCGTCACTGGTGGCTGTGAATCGGCCATCGCCGTCGAGATCGAGTGAGCAAGCGCGATACGTTGCCGGTCCGCCTTCGAGCCGAGCGAGGCAGGCGACGTAGATGTTCGTGCCCTCACAACCACCCGCAACAACGATCTTGCCGTCGCTCGTCATCGCGACCGCCGATAAATCGTCGCGCGTACTGCCGATGGGGTGTATCACTTGCCCGTTGCTGCCAAAACTCGTGTCGCGAACGCCATCGAGCTTGATGCGCATGACACAAAAGTCAGTCAGCAACGAGTTCGTGCTGCTTACGTAACAAGGCCCCGCAAACAGATATTTGCCATCAGGCGTGAGGCGTGCGCTGGTGATTTCTGCGCCGCGCGCCGCCCCTGAAGTCCACAAAAGTCCAGTTGCGCCAATTACGTTGTCCACGCTTCCGTTCGGTAGGAGCCGCAACATGCAAAACTCGTTCGGTGAGGAGGTATTTAGCTTGCATCGTCCCATGATCGCAATATTGCCGTCGGGTTGTGCGATCACCGGCCCAGTGTCTGCATCGACGCCACCGCCTGCCGTATTCGTCATCTTGCCCGCGGTGCCAAACGTCGTGTCGAGTTGTCCAGCGGATGTGTAGCGTGCAGCGCAAAAAAGGTACGGCGAATTCGCGGGTGAATTGCTGCGGCAACGCCCACCCAGAACGGCGCGTCCCTCAACATCAATGGCAAGCCCCGAAGGCTCAGCGCTGCTCAGAATCTGGGTAACTTTTATTCCGCCGTCTCCGAACGTGTCGCCGTCGGCGGCTCCGTTCGACAGAAACCGTGCAATGCAAAAGTAAGAAAGGGTGCCGTTTGTGGTTGGCACGCAACGCGCACCCACCAGCACCTTCCCGTCGCTTTGAAGCGCCATGTCAACCACCCGAACATTGGCGCCGCCGAAATCAAAGGTTGCGTAGCCGTTGGTGCCAAAACGGGTGTCGATTGCGCCGTTGTCGGTAAAACCTGCGAGGCAAATCTTGAGCTCGGATGAGCCTGTCGTTTGAACACAGCTCAGCGCGAAAATGATTCTTCCGTCAGCAAGACGCACGATGTTTCGTGGAATCCCGGATATCACGGGCGTTCGGCTGATCGCGGAAAAGTTTGCAATCACACGGCCGTTGGTGCCGAAGCTTGAATCGAGCGATCCGTTCTCATTGAATCGGGCGAGACAGTATTCATACGGCGCGCTTGCGAGCGGTCCGTTTTGGCACCACCCGTGAACGAGTAACTTTCGATCCGGCAGCGTCATCATGCCTAAGGGATAGTCGTCGCGGCCGCCGAGCGAGTGCAGTACCTTTCCTAGCCCACTGCCGAACGATGAGTCGAAATCGCCGGGTGCGGCATTTACGGTGACTGAGTTGAAGGCAACCCAGGCCGCGCTGGCGACAAATACGTTTCGCAAGACGACGCGGACAGCAGGAGAGAATTTCACGGCGCAGTTCCTTTCGTCCTGATAAACGCAAAGATGCGCTCCAAAGGATCATTTGGACTGGCGGGCAGCGAAAGGGAACAACGAGAGATTTACGAAACGCCCCGAAGAGCTTAGACAAGAAAGTAGATAAAGCCCAACATAATTAGGGCTCGGTTTCAATAAATAGCTATCTTGAAACACTAGAAAACAGCAGTCTAGCCCTATCGGTAAGGCTTAAATGGCTTGTAGCGACTTATGAGGCTGGGCGCGTGTCGAGCGTCTCTGCCCGTGTGTGTCGCCTTTTGCGCAGTTCGTCGAACGCGCTCTGAGCGGAAAAGCCAACCAGCGTGCTTGCGAGTTCCTGCGGTTGTCCGTAAAGTAGCGCCCAAAGCGAATACAAACGAAAAACAAAGCCGAACCGGATCGTCTGCGTTCGTAGACCGAAGGGAAATGCGTGGAAGCTAGCGACAATCACATCACGCGACTGCTTGGTGCGGTCGCGCGCGGCGAGCCGCCAGCGCGGGAGCAATTCTTCTCAACCGTTTACACCGAGCTCAAGCGCTTGGCCGGCGGTCATCTGCGCAATCAGGGCACGCTGACCAATCTCGACGCCACCTCGCTCGTACACGAAGTGTTCATTCGCTTTGTGCAACGCGGCGACTTGGAGCTGGGTAACCGGCGAATCTTTTTCGGCTATGCCTCGCAGGTCATGCGCAGCGTGATCATCGATTACGTGCGCGAGCGTGGCGCGAAGAAGCGCGGCGGAGAGTTCGCCTTCGAAACGCTGGTGACGGGCTACGCGGGCGACCATTTCGCATTCGATGAAATCGAGCCACTGCACGAGGCGTTGAACGACTTGCGACGCATCGATCCGCGATTGCATGATGTGGTTGAAATGCGCTATTTCGGCGGGCTCAGCATTGAAGAAGTCGCAGATGTCATGGGCGTTTCGTCTGTCACGGTGAAGCGTGACTGGCAAAAGGCGCGCGCCTACTTGTTTCAAACGTTGAAATTCGATTTACCTCGCGAAGGCAATCCCGACCCGACATGAATGAGTCCACGGCATCGGTTGTTCGCTGGCGCGAAGTTCTTGCGCTCTTCGAACGCGTGCTCGATTGCCCTGAAGAGGATCGCGCGGCGCTGCTGCGCGAGATTGCCTCAGCGCATCCGCTGCTCTATCCGCAGCTTTTGACATTGTTAGCAGCAGATCAATCTGCGGAATCGGCGCGATTCATTGCAACGCCACCGCCGATCGAGACCGCGGATTCGAATCACGACGAATCTCTGGCTGGGCAATCGATCGGGCCGTATCGCGTGGTGCGGCACATCGGCAGCGGTGGCATGGGGCAGGTGTGGCTCGCTGAACGTGCCGATGGTCGATTCGAGGGTGTGGTCGCAATCAAGCTATTGCGCGCGTTCGGCGATCCGCATATCGCGAAACGCTTCGAACGAGAAGGACAGTTACTCGCTCGATTGCAGCATCCGAATATCGCAAGGCTTCTTGACGCGGGCGCACTCGCCAATGGGCAGCTCTATCTGGTGCTCGAATATGTGGATGGCGATCGTATTGATCGTTACTTCGACGCAAAGAAGTTCACCGTCGCCGAGCGTATTCGAGCGTTTCTGCCAGTGTGTGAAGCTCTCGCCCATGCGCACACGCAACTAGTCGTTCACCGCGACCTCAAGCCATCAAACATCTTGGTGACGCGCGATGGTCAGGTGAAACTGCTCGATTTCGGCATCGCAAAGCTGCTTGCCGAAAACGAGGATGACCGTGACGCCGGCATGACCGAGCTCACACAAATTGCCGGACGGGCGTTCACACCCGAGTACGCAGCGCCCGAACAAATTCGTGGCGATAGCGTTTCAACGCAAACCGACTTGTACGCACTCGGCGCCATATTGTTTCGACTGCTGTCCGGTGTCACACCGCACGATACGTCCTCGCGCGAAACCGCACGCGCTCGGGAGGAGCGCGTGTTTTCGCGGGAAGCGGCGTCGATGAGCGGCGCGCTTGCGATGAAAACGAAGAGCGATGCGAGTGAACTTCTCACTGAGGTCGCAAATCATCGAAGCAGCTCAATCGAGCGTTTGCAGATCACTTTGAAAGGCGATCTGGATCGCGTGATTGGCAAGGCGCTTCGCCTCGATGCGATGGAACGCTATCGCTCGGTGATCGAACTTCGAGATGACCTTGAACGCTATTTGCGCAATGAACCGGTATCCGTCGGTGTGGATAGCTTGGCCTATCGCACTCGAAAATTCGTGCTGCGACATAAGGTGGGTGTGGCTGCGTCAGCGGCGATTGCAGCAGCTATCGTGACTGGCGTGATTGGCACGTTGTGGCAAGCCAATATCGCGCGGGAGCGTTCAGTGATCGCTGAGCAAAACGCAGAACGCGCATTGCAGTTTGAGCGTGCCGCCCGCAGCGAGACCGAGCGAGCTGTGCGCGGTGAAACTGCCGCAAAAGAGCAGGCTGCGCGCGCCGAGGCGGCGCAAATCGAGGCGCAGCAAGCGGCCAACATCGCCCATCTCAACGAAGAGCGAGCACGAGAACAAACCACGCGGGCAGAATCGTTTCGAAAGCGCGCTGAATCAGAGGCAGTAAACGCACGCAATCAGGCCGCGATCGCACAGCGTGAGTCCGGCAAGGCCTTATCCGTCAAAGACTTTCTGGTCGAGCTTTTCAATACGGGCGATATCAATATCGCCGACGCCGAAGCGCGCGAACTTAAAACTGCGACTACGCGACTGCTTAATCGCGGCACCGAGCGGTTGAAAACACAATTGATCGATCAGCCTGAGGTGCGCTCGGAGCTCATCGATACGGTGGCGTCGCTGCATCTTTCGATTGAATCGCCTGATCAAGCAGAAGTGCTCTACCGAGAGCAACTCGCGATGCTTGAACGTGGCGGCGAGCGCGATTCGACTGCCATTGCCGGCACGTGGATGAAGATTGGGCGGGCGCTTCGCAATCAACGCAAATACAAAGAGGCCGAAGACGCGCAAGTGAAAGCGCTCACGATCATGGATCGAATGGGTGACAAGTCTTCCGAGGCGCGTGGTCGAGCGTTCCTCGAGCTCGTTCAAATGAGTTTTTGGACCAACACGGCGGTCAGTCATCGCGAGACTAATTTCCGCAGAGCAAGGGAATCGATCGCGATTTTGCAGAAACAGTCGCAACCTTCGTCGCTCGGAGAAGCTTGGTACGGGCTTGGGCGCTTGCATGAGGCGGCGGGCGAAAATCGAGAGGCAGCGGTTGCGTACGAACAAGGCATTGCTGCAACGATCGGTTCGGTCGGTAGTGATCGGCATTCTGCCGTCGCTGGCGGCCGGCAGATGCGCGCTCGCGTGTTGGGGTTTGTCGGGCAATTTGAGGAAGCGAAGCGTGAACTGGTCGCGGCACAGAAAGTGTTCGAAGACACGGTCGGCGTTGAACATCGCTTTTCGGTGGATGTGCGCGCGGAACTGGCCGAGGTCGCGCACCAGATGGGCGAATCCGAACGTGCGTTGTCGCTATTTAGGCAGACGCTTGCCGAGCAGACAAAATTGCGCGGGGAAAGTCATAGCAGTACCAGTCGCACGCAGCGTTTGCTTGCCGAGGCGCTCTTTGATTTTGACCGCGTTGACGAATCGATCACAGTGGCTAACGAAGCACTCTCGCACGCACGCAAGAACCCCACCTCATCGAAACTCAATCAAGCGCGGCTGCTGAGTTTGCTTGGGCGCGCCTATGTGCGAACGGGTCAGTTGGCGCTCTCGCGTGAGGCTTTAAGCCAAGCAGAAATTGTTTGGCAGGAGTCGAAAGAAAACTTCGGTACCGGCGTGACCGCGCTCGATTTCGCATCGCTCTACATCGCCGAAGGACAGATCGAACGCGCAGCAAAGCAAGTCGAACGGGCACTGACGCTACTTTCGTCGTTGCGCGGAAAAACACGAAACGAGTATTGGCGCGCGCGCCTCATGCATGCGCAGTTGCAACCGGCTGAAGAACGCGTCGGGCAATTGACAGCGACCTTATCGGATTTCACCCGCGAACCAGAGCACCGCTTTTTCCCTCGCGCCCACGCTCAGATCCTTGAGTCGCTCGGCTCGGCGAGACTGAGTCGAGGTCAGCGCGCCGATGCGTGTGGTTCGCTGGCTTCTGCGCTGACGCTTCGAAATTCGATGGACGGAGTGTCGGCCGTCGGAACACAGCGTTTGTCGAACGAATACGCGGCGAATTGCGCTGAATTCGCATCAAAATGATCTAAGCACTGAACCGATTACGTCTATACCTACGACTCAGAAAAAATTGCGCATGGTTGCACGCAGTTTGATAAACAATCGCAACCGTTTGTTACCGAAAGGGAAACCATGAAGATGTTTGAAGTGTTGGCAGTTGCATCGAAAGAAGTGGCTGAGATGCGTGAATTGGCAATCGACGAACTGGAAGTTGTCTGTGGCGCAGCGCCCTCGTCATCATTACCTGGCTCGACCTACTCCGGCGGCGCAGACGGCTACGGTGGAAGTCGACGCAATCCGTAGGGCCCTGCGCGGTCGTCGAATTCATCCGACCGCATTATCGACAACAAGCGGCTTTCAAGCTCTAGCCCCGCAGATATGTGGGCTAGAGGGATAAAAGTTTGTATAAGACCTGCATATTGGTTATCTGCTAGCCCTGTTTAAACTGGGCTTTCTCGGAAACGCTATCAATGCAGTCGCGCCCTGAGCAAAGCTCAGGCTTCGACGCCGGTCGGAAGCGGGCAGCTCGCGCCCGTACCCGCGAGTCCGCAATAGCCGCCAGGATTCTTCGCCAGGTATTGCTGGTGATATTCCTCGGCGTAGAAGAACTCCGGCGTTTCTTCCCCAGGCGCGCCGCCGCGTATCTCAGTGGTGATCTCGCCGTAGCCTTTTGCACTCAACGCCGCTTGAAATCGGGCGCGCGATTGATCTGCTGCCGCGCGCTGTTCAGGGCTATAGCAGTAGAGCGCAGATCGGTATTGGGTGCCAACATCATTGCCTTGGCGGTTCAACTGCGTGGGATCGTGCGCCTCCCAAAACACTTTGAGCAGCCGCTCGTACGAGATTTTTGACGGCTCGTAGGCAACGAGCACGATTTCCGTATGCCCCGTGTCACCCGTGCAGGTCTCGCGATACGTGGGGTTGGGTGTGAAGCCGCCCGCGTATCCAACGGCGGTGGAGTACACGCCCTCTTGCTCCCAAAACTCGCGTTCTGCCCCCCAGAAACATCCCATCGCGAATTGCGCAACCTGGACGCCTTCGGGCCAGGGCGCGGTGAGGCGTGCGCCGTTCACATAGTGCGAACTTGGCACCGTCATCCTTTCGTTGCGGCCGGGCAGCGCACGTTGACGATCCACCATCGCTACGGATTTTGAAAACCAGCCCATGTCATCTCCTGTGTTGCGTCCTAATTTACGTGCCTTCAAGTTCGCACGCTAGGACGATAACGTTACTTTGCATCTAGGTGCGAGTAGTTCAAGCGTAACGATGTCATTATTTGAAATGCGATGCACTCTACAATCGATGCAAACCTTGAATACAAAAAGGGGGCACGCCGATATGGATAAACGCGCTGCGATCATCGCCGGTTTGTTCGCTGCCGTCATCAGTCTCGTGCTTGGGATGGGTGTTCTGCAGTATTTGCATGAAAACGCGCTTCAGCTGCCGCGCTTGCTAGCAACCATTGCGCTCGGGCGCGATGCGCTGTCTGCAGAAGTAGTCGACGGCCCGAAAGCGCTTGCGGTGGGGATCGGCGTGCATCTGCTCCTGGGACTCGCGTTTTCATTCTTGATTTCGTTCACGCTTCATCGCTGGGGTTTCTGGACGGGGCTCATTGGCGGTGGGCTTTTCGGACTCGCGCTCTACGCAATCAATACCTATACGATGAGCCGCTTCTTCCCAGAGTTCTATTACTTCCGTTCTTGGTTCATGATTGGCTTTCACGTAGCGTTTGGCGCGCTATGCGGCGGAATATACGAAGCGATTGAGCGTGATCGACCTACGCGTTCGCGCTTTCGTGGGCGTTAGGAGGGGCTCGCCATGGGGAAACTGCAATTAATCATCGCGCTACTCGTCGCCGCGTTTTCACTCTTCTCATACTTCGGCTCATCTACCGTGAATCCGATCACGGGTGAGAAGCAATACATCGGCATGACGCCGAAAGAAGAGATCGCGATGGGCCTCCAGTCTGCACCGCAGATGGCCGCGCAAATGGGTGGAATCACCAACGATCCGCGCGCGCGGCAGTTGGTTGCTGCAGTTGGCGCGAAAGTCGTGGCGCAATCGGTCGCTGCGAAATCAGGCTATCCATTTAAGTTCCACGTGCTCGCCGATCCGCGAACGGTCAACGCATTCGCGCTTCCGGGCGGGCAGATTTTCATCACAATGGCGCTGCTCTCGCGGCTTGAAACCGAAGGGCAACTCGCCGGGGTGCTCGGCCATGAAGTGGGGCATGTAATCGCGCGCCACAGCGCGGAGCGAATCGCAAAAGATAACCTCACGCAGGGACTTACCGGCGCATTTGCGATGGGCAGCGGCTCGATGAGCGCCACGCAAATTGCGCAAGCTGTTGCGCAGTTTCAGATGATGTCCTACGGACGTGACGATGAACTTGAATCGGATCGTTTGGGCTTGCAGCTAATGGCGGAGGCGGGTTACGACCCGCGTGCGCTCATCCGCGTGATGCAGATTCTTGAGCGAGCGGGCGGTGGCTCGCGAGTGCCTGAGTGGCAAAGCTCGCACCCCATTCCTGCCAACCGCATTGCGCAGATCAATCAAACGATTGCGAAGGCGTTCCCGAATGGTTTACCGCCTGGGCTCACGCCGTAGTGTCAAGTCACGGCCCGAAACACGCACTGCCTCATCGCTTATCCATCCGCGCTGAATGCGCGCTTGGTGAGCTTAGTCTCGGCAAATGAATCGATCCACCGCAGTATTTGATGCGCTTGGGCAGTGGGGCCCAGTTGCCGCGTTGAAGGCGGCGCCTCTTGCCTACCCGGTGCTCGAAGTGGCCCACATCGTAGGCATCGCGCTCATCTTCGGAACGCTATGGATCGTCGATCTGCGAATTTTGGGGCGGATGCAGGTGCTCCCGCTGGAGCGGCTGACACGCGCCGTATTGCCATGGACCTTACTTGGCTTTCTGATGGCTGCCGCGACAGGTTCTGTGATGTTTGCGATGCGGGCGAGCGATCTCATTACGAACAGCGCGTTTTTGGTGAAAATGCTTTTGCTCTTCGCTGCCGGAACCAACGCCGCGATCTTGCATTCTCGCGGGCCAATCGATGAACGAAGCGGCGCAACGCGCGTCCAAGCCTTGTTATCAATTGCGATTTGGGTTTGCGCCATTGCTGCTGGCCGCTGGATCGCATACGTTTAGTGTTTTGAGTGGGTCGACGTCGTGCGATTCGCGTCGACGACGCTCGCAACACAATTTCGGCGCAGTTAAGCAAGCGCACAAGGCGCATAGTCGGCGCAATCTCAATTGGAGAATTTGCTAATGAAACGTAGAGAATGGCTCATTACTAGCGGCGCGTTGGTCGCTATGTCGGCAACGCCTCGCGCGTTCGCGCACCACGGCTGGTCAAGCTTTGATGAATCTAAGCCGCTTTACTTTGAAGGTAAGGTCAAGTCCGTGAAGTGGCAAAACCCGCATGCAGAACTCGTGGTGACGCTCGACGGCAATGCCAAATTGCCAGCTAACCTCGCTGCGCGCGCGGTGCCTAAACAGAGTGCGAATGTGGACGGCGCGAAAATCTTTGCGAGCGCTGCACTTCCGAAGCGTAAAGGTGATTGGAACGTCGAACTCGCGCCGCTTACTCGCATGGATGCGTGGAATGTTGCGCCACTCAAGGCGGGTGATGCCTTTCAAGGCATCGGCTTTACCTACAAAGACGAGCAGGGCGCGCAGGTCACGCGCATTGAGTTTTTGTTGGTTGGCGACAAGACCTACGGCTTACGTTCCTCACCGATGTAAATCACGCGCCGTCAGCGCGTGCCATGATCGGCCCTATGCAATGTGAATATTGACGAAGCATCGTCACGCCTACAATTTCTTGATGCTTGTCTTCCGCCCCGAATCGCTCACCTCCCGAAACACGTTTGGCATTGAGGCCAGCGCCGCACAGTTTGCCGACGTTACCGACGTGAATGACTTGCGCGAGTGGGCTGCCGCGCGAAGCGACAAGATCCAACCGCTCGTGATCGGTGGTGGGAGCAATCTGCTCATCACTCGTGATGTTGTTGAAGAGCCGGTGTTGCACATCGCGCCGCGCGGCATTCGAATCCTCGAGGACGCAGGCAAATCGGTGCTCGTGGAGGCGATGGCAGGCGAGCCTTGGCACGTGTTTGTGCTGTGGACGCTCAAACAAGGGCTTTGCGGGCTTGAAAATCTGTCGCTGATCCCTGGCTATGTCGGGGCAGCGCCAGTGCAGAACATCGGTGCTTACGGTGTTGAAACTAAAGACACGTGCGAGCGAGTAATCGCCATTGATCTGCGTACCGGCGCAGAGCGGGTGTTCACTCGCGAAGAGTGTGCATTCGGCTACCGAGACAGCGTGTTTAAGCGCGTGGATCGCGAACATCCGCGTGATCGCTTTGTGATTGTTTCGGTGCAATTCCGACTCTCCAGAACGTTCGATGCGCGCACCAGTTATGGCGAAATTCAAGCTGAACTCGAAGCGATGCAGCTGACGCCGCAAGCTCTCACTGCCATGGATGTTTCTCGCGCCGTCATCGCGATACGTACGCGAAAGTTACCCGACCCAGCGGTGATCGGAAACGCCGGGAGCTTTTTCAAGAACCCAATCGTGTCACACGAAGCCGCAGAAAAACTGGTTGCTAACTTCCCTGATGCTAAGACGTATAAATCAGGGAAAGCGGTAAAAATTGCTGCAGGTTGGCTGATCGAAAAAGCGGGATGGAAAGGCCGTTTAATGGGGAGAGCAGGTGTGCATAAGAACCATGCACTCGTGCTCGTGAACCACGGTGGCGCGAGTGGCGCGGAGCTCTGGGCGCTCGCCCAAGCGATTCGATTCGATGTGAAAGAGAAGTTCGGGATCGAACTCGAGCCTGAGCCGCGAATTGTGTGATTGCGGTCACGTCGTTTTCTCGCAATGCAGCTAACGCGGTGGCGGAATCACGTTTCCTTTGAGCCGTTGCCAAGTCCACGCAAGCGCCGCGCGTGGATCGCTGCGTTGCCCCACAGCAATCGTCGGGCGTATTTCTGAGAATCGTTCTCCACGCCGCTCGGCGACTGCGAACTCGAACACGTAATTGGGCTCCTGCCCCATCCGCAAATCGGCCAGCGTGACTTTGCCGTCGCGCTCTTTGATTCGAAAGAACCCGTCGGTGAACCAGGCCATGCGGTCAACCGCCCAGAGGGCTTTGGTTGTTTCGTAAAGTGCGCTGTCGTGCGGAAAGGTGTCGAAGCGCACGGTTTTATCGGGGTCGAGCATCGAATAGAAACCTTCGACATAGCCGTCTTTCTGCATTCCCACCACCCGCCAGAGCACCGTGTTGAGCGGTGACGGTGTGGCGAACATGCCATCCACGACGATGTTTTGTTGCCGCAGCGCCTCCCGCGCCACGCTCAACACATGCTGTTGCGCGATCGCAGACCACACGAGATAGGCGCAGGAAAGCCCAAGCCCGATCATGTTCCAGCGCAGCCCGGTCGCGCTCTTGAGCGAGAGTGCCACGATGACACCGATCAAGAGCGGCAGCGTGTAGAGCGGATCAATGATGAACATGCTGCCGAGCCCGAGCGGCTCCTCAGAAAACGGCTGCCACAGTTGGGTGCCGTAGATCGTGAACCAATCAAGGAGCGGATGCGTGAATAGCGCAAGCCAAAGTGCGAGCCACCAGCGCTTAAACAGCGCCGCTTCGCCATGAATTCGGCTCACCAGCCAGGCAAGGAGCGGTGAAAACAGCGTCAGATAGAAAAGCCCGTGGCTTTGCGCCCGGTGATAGGTCATGTTCGCAACTGCATCACCGAAATCAATGAGCGCGTCGAGATCAGGCAGCGTACCGGCCACGCCGCCCCACAGTGCCGCTTTCCATACCGCCGTGCGCCGCCCCATCACGGCAACGCCAATCGCAGAGCCTAGGGCGAGTTGAGAGAGTGAATCCACGCGTAAATTGAAGCCGTCAAAACTGAAAGGCTAGCGTGTCAGCCGCGGATTCCCAACCGTGAAAACGTGACTTCCGCCTGTGGGGCTAGTCTTTCCGCAATTCGTCGCAGCATTCGCAAAACTGCACGGTGTCTCGGCCCGGAATCGCCATAATCTAAGGGTCTTATACAAGAACCCACTCTCTCCATGTTTCTGACGAAGCTTCGAGCCCGCACTACCCGCGTGGGCGCACTCGCCGTCGCGCTATCCACCGCGACGCTCGCCCTGAACGCTTTCACCTACGCGCAAACTGATGCCGATGTGTTGAAGCCAAACGCCAATCTGTACACCGAAGGCATCCCCGCGATTCCCAAGGCGATCGCAGATTCGTTGACGAAGTACAACGATTTTCGCGGTCACAGCTTTGTCGCGTGGCATCCCAAAAAACCCGAAATGATTGTCGCCCACCGCGCACAAGGCGCGAGCTTTGCGCAGCTCTCTTGGCTGCGCACACCGATGGGCAAGTTGGAGCCGATCACCCAACACACGGACCCGATTAGCTCGACCACGATTGATCCGCTTGACGGCAACTTCCTCGTGTTTGAATCGAGCAAGGGCGGCTCGGAAGTGTTTCAGCTCTTCCGCCAAGGGTTTGATGGCTCGGCGGCTGTGCAGTTGACCGATTCCAACTTCCGTCATTCGCGTGGTGCATGGAGAAAGATCAACGGCAAACACACGGGTGAATTCATCGTATCGAGCGTCGCGCTCGACCGCAACCTCACCGAAGAGCAAAAGAAAAACATCGGAATCACCTTCCGTTTGATGAACCCAACGGCACCGGAAAAAGCGCGCGTGATTGCTGAATTGCCTGGCACTGGGTGGTTTAACGGCGGCTTTGATCCAAGCGGAAAGCGGGTGATTCTCAATCGTTATGTTTCAGCGAATGAGAGCGAAATTTGGTTGCTCGATATTGAGACTGGCAAGCGCGAGCGCGTATTGCCGATGAAAGATAGCGAGAAGGCTGTTCATTTAGGCGGACGCTTTGATCGCGATGGCAAGGGGATTTATCTCGCGAGTGATCGCGACGGCGAATTCCGTGAACTGATGCATTTTGATCTCGCGAGTAAGAAGTTCCGTTCGTTGACCAAAGGTTTGCCACACGATGTCGACGGCTCTTCAGAAGATGAAGACGATGATGACGCTGGTGCTCGCATGATCTACGCGCGGCTCAACGTGAAAGGGCGCAGCGAGCTTCGGGCGTTTGATAGCGTGAGCATGAAAGAAGTGCCGATCAAAGGACTTCCCGAAGGCTCCGTAGTCACTGCGGCTGCGCGTAAAGGCGGTGATGAACTCGCGGTTGCGGTGAACACTGCAAGCTCGCCCTCTGACATTTACGTGGTCAATAGTAAATCTGGCGCTCGCGTGCAATGGACTCGTGCCGAAAGTGCGATGGACACGAGCGGCTTCAAGACGCAAGAGATCATCACCTGGAAGAGCGTCGATGGGCTCGAGATTTCGGGGCTCATCAATCGTGCACCCGCGAAATTCACCGGCAAGCGCCCGGTGTTGATCAACATTCACGGCGGCCCCGAGGCACAAGCACGCATCGGCTTCCAAGGTCGTTGGAATTACTTCACGCAAGAACTCGGCATCACCATGATTCAGCCGAATGTTCGCGGTTCGTCTGGCTTTGGAAAAACGTTCCTCACGCTCGACAATGGCTACAAACGCGAAGATTCAGTGAAAGACATCGGTGCGCTTTTCGATTGGATCGCCACTCAGCCCGACCTTGACCCTTCGCGCGTATTGGTGATGGGCGGCAGCTATGGCGGCTACATGAGCCTTGCGGTTTCAACGAACTATGCAGATCGCATTGCGGGCGCAATCGACGTGGTTGGTATTTCCAATTTCGTCACGTTCCTCGAAACCACCGAGAGTTATCGCCGCGATTTGCGTCGCGTTGAATACGGTGATGAGCGCGATCCAAAAATGCGTGAGTTCTTGATCTCAATTTCGCCGTTAACGAACGCGCAAAAGATCAAGAAGCCACTCTTCGTGATTCAAGGCAAGAACGATCCGCGCGTTCCCGTGACGGAGGCCGAGCAAATCGTTGCCAAGGCACGCGGCAACAAAACGCCTGTGTGGTACCTGCGCGGCGAGAACGAAGGCCACGGCTTCGCGCGTCGTGAGAACGCGGAATTCCAGATGGCCGCAATGGCTCGCTTCATGCAGGAAACTGTGTTGAAGTAGAGTGTTCCTCTTCAGCAGAAAGGCGGCCATGAGCCGCCTTTTTTCTAAGCGAGTTACCAGAGCCCGAGCGCAGCCAGCTGCTTTGCAGCCTGAGGCGACCATCCTCGGTTTGCGACCGGGCTTGCGGGGGAAGGGTGAAGAATCGTTCCAATTCGTAAATTCGGAAATTCCCCGCTTAGCCCTGAAATAGCCCGGCTCTCCGCAAATTTGCCGATACCAATGACCCAGTCGGGCTCAAGCGCGCGTACGTTCGCGCGAAGGTGCTCATCACACGCGGCGTAGAGGGACTTGGTCTCTTGCTTCGGCAACTTATCGGGCGTTACGTTTCGCGTGTTATCGAAGAACGCGAGCGGACAGTAGTTGAGCACGAAATGCTCGGCAAAGAAATCTTGCGCATTCGGGAATCGTTCAGCGAACAATGCCCATAAACGCTGCCCTGAAATTTCAGAGCGTGTGCAATCAAAGCCTTCAATCGGGCGATGTGGATTCGGCTGTTTAGGCTGCGAAACCGGTGCGACGATCTTCATCCAATCTCGCACCGCATTCACCTCACCAAACGGCACACCGACCTGCACCATGCCAAATGGCCCTGGATTCATGCCCATGAAGATCACGCGCTTTTTGCTGTTGCCAAACTTGCGCAGATACGCCTCATGCGGCGCCCACGCATAGTCGAGCGGGTTGAGCGTGTGAGTGGCTGGCGCTGAGAATTGCAGTGCGTCGACATCGCGACTCAGTTGTAGGGCCGCTTGGACCAGTATGTCTTCAATCATTCGTGTATTTTGTCGAAGATTGGGGCGAGTCGTGTCGTTAATCCACTGCCAAGGCTGCGGTGAAACGCGGTGACAGCCGGGACGAGATGGGGAAATTGCTGAGAAGTGAACTCAGCTGGGTGAGATTTTTTCGCAGGGTTACTGACGTGTTTCGGGCTCGCGGGCGTTGCGCGGAAGCCCATCGAATTACGTGACACAATGATGCATACGTGTCGGGGCGGCAGCAGTTCTCTAGTGTTTGACGAACAGGTGGTGACCTACGTTGCGTCATAAACGCTGTGCCCCAGCCACTCAGCGCATCGCCCTCTTTTCAGTCCACTCCACTCGCATATCGCTCCCCACGGAATCCCATGTTGTTCAACCTTCTCGCAGCTCGCTCGATTGCAGCCAGCTTTGTTGTGACTCTGTTCGCGGCCCTCTCGATCATCAGCGCAGCTAACCCGACTCCTGCCCCCCAGGGCAAATGGGTCGCAGAACGCACCGATCTAGGCCAGCGCTCCCTGTCGTACAACGCGACGGTTCCGCTGTTGGGCAAATCGACACGCGTTACAGTGAGCTTTAATTGCGACCCGCTCGCGTCGAAGCAGATTAACGGCACGTTAGGGTTCGATGTCTATGTGGATAATGTGGCTGCCTTGAAGCCGTTTCGCTTCGCCGATTTTGAAGGGCCGGACGCGACCACGAACGGTCGGAAACTCATGCGCGTCGCAATCGCCCGTCCTGGCAAGCCGCTCTACACCGTAGATTTGATGCCAAGCGGCTCGACGCCTGCCGAAGGAAGCTTTGTGTTCGGTACAGCCGAGGTGAGTAAGCTCGCCAAGAGCCCTCAGCGAAACCTTTTGCAGCTGCTTGCAGAGGGGGCCGAGCGTTTTGACATCACGGTCACCGATCCGAAAAACCCAAAACTCAAGCTCGAAATCAGCATCCCCGTCGCCGACAAACAAGCTGAGTTCAAAACGCTGATTTCAGGGCTGAAGTAGCCTCCTGCCGCGCCGGCGCTTCGTCTATGTGCGAACTGAGCCCCAACGCTCAATGCCGATCAGCTCGCTACGCGTGATGCGCACATCTACATTCCCGTTGAGTAGTCAAAGGATTTCTCGTGAGCCAGTTTTCGTTTGCCAAAAGTCTGCGCGCGGTGCGCGGTTTGACTGCGCTGACCTGCGCTGTCAGCCTCTTCAGCGCCGGCGCTTACGCGCAAGCCCCAGCGGCGGGCAATAGCGTCAAGGTCGGTAAGTTCACGAAGCTCGCCTCCGGCGTGGTCACTGAGATCACCAACGGTGATGCGGCCTGCTACATCAGCCTTAAAGACGATAAAGGGCAGGTCTTCGACGAAACAGGCGATTTCTCGATTTGTGAAAAGCCCCAGAGCTACATCGGCAAACGGGTCAATCTCACCTACGAGCTCGGCAAAGTAATGGCCAGTGAATGTGGCGGCGATCCTAAATGCAAGAAGACGACCACCGTTGCGTTGGTGACAGCGCTGAAAGTGGTTGATGGCAAGGGCGCTAGCGCAGCGGCGACTAGCCCGGCAGCCGCTGCAGCAAAGGGGCAGACTTCGTTTTGTACGTCAGAGGAAACCGTGATTTTCGCGTGCAGCACGGGTAGCAAAATGGTTTCAGTGTGCGAGGCTAAAAACGCCACCCGAACTCGCGGCCACTTGCAATATCGGTTCGGCAAACCTAATTCCACCGAACCCTTGGAGCTCATGTTGCCGGAGGATTTCGTACCGGCCAACAAAGCCGCCACCGGCGAATTCATGCCGTTTGCCGGGGGCGCGGGCGCGTGGCTGCGCTTCAATAAAGGCGCGTTCAGCTATGTCGTTTATTCAGGCGTGGGGCGCTGGGGACCTAAAGGCGAGAGCAAAGAAAAGTCGGGCGTTGTTGTCGAACGAAGCGGCAAAACGGTGGCGAGCCTGAAATGCGTCGGCGCCGTGCAAAGCGAGCTCGGCCCGGAATGGATGGAGAAGCGAGCGATCAAGCTCAGGCCGAACGAAGAATTTCTCTTCCCCGACTAACGCCGAGGCGGCGAACGCCTTGATGGGTTCGCCGCATTCTCGGAGCGCTTTACTCTGCTGCTATTTGCAGAGCCGCAAATTAGTTCGCGTCGCGCGAACCACCGGCAGGTAGAGGCCAGCCTCCAAGGGCGGGTAGCTTTCGCGAACCTTTTTGTCCGTCATCGCGGCATCTTCGGCGAGCGGCTGCAATACGTTGCGACACTCGGCCATTTCGCCGAGTTTGTGGAGCGTCACCGCCAGATCGTTTCGAATTCGTGCATCTTCAATCCAATCGAGTGAGCGCTTGCAGTCTTTTAGTAGCGGTTCGAGCAGCGCGCGGGCCTCTAAAAATTGCTTGCTGTCGTAGCGCGTCTTGAATTGTTTGCGGGTGTTGCTCACTGCAGCACTTAAGCACGCGGGGATGGGCTGAAAGTAGATCATTTCAAAGGTAGCTCGCACGCCGCAGTAAGTCTGACACGCGCCCCCTGAGCTATCTTTTACGTCGATGCCCGTCGGCGTCATTTTCATGGTGACGATGCAGGGCGTCTTTTCATCAATACCTTCAAGCTGGGCGCGTCCGTTGCGCAACTGACCTTCGAGCGAGCATGTGTGGCCGTTGTCGCCCAGCGACGATATTTCAAAATTGAGGCTGCCTGACTTTCCCGACTTGAGCGTTAGATACGCCTTTCCGCCTTCGCCGACATACTCGCCGGGCGCAACGGCGGTGCTGTTGTTCTGCGCTAACGACAATGGGCTGAACGCTAGGGACGAGAGAAACGTGAGGACCAGCGCTGCGATGCCGTTGTGAATTTTCGGGTCAATTAGTTTCATGGTGGAGCGGGAATGACTTTAGGGGTGGAGCATATTGCATTGATCGAGGGTTGCTGCGCGCGCCGCTTGAATTCGTGATGTTCCAAGACTTGTGGGATAAAGGGCGATAGTCGTGTCGCTCGTTCCGAGTGGTTGCTCCGTCGTTCGCTCCCGACGGAAATCGTGTGTTACGCTGAATTGTGTATTCAACGAAGAGCTTTACCCGGTATGACCAAGTCTTTGCGTAGCCTAGCGTTATTACTGTCTGTCGTCGCACTAATTCTTTCGCCGAATCTGTCGGCGCAAAGCGCTGCCGCCGTCAAAACATCGAAATACAGAGGCGCATATTTCGAAGTCAAGTATCCCTCGAGCTTCACTGCGCGCGCGTTAGACGCTGCAAAAGCGCGTGAGTCGAGCGCGGCAACATTCAGCGCACCCGATAGCTCAATGCAGTTCTACATTTTCTCGCCTCAGTGGGGAGGTGACGCTCCCGGGATCTCGCTCGTTCCTGCAACAGAGGTCGAAGCCGCTCGAAAGAGTGAGAAGGGAAAAAGCTCGGGGGTCGTAGGAACCTTTACTTGGACGACGCTGGCTGCGAAAGATAAAAGCTACACCCGCGTTTACCAAAGTTTTCTTGCTGATGACAAGAGCATTCACTGGGTGGTCGGTATGAAATACACGTCCGACGAAGCGCTCGCGAAGTACCGAGCACAATACGCTCAATTTAAGGCGTCATTGGTGCAGTTGGCTGATTAAAAAAGATCGCAGCGCAATTGCGGCGACGCTAAATCGGCGGACCGCTATTTCGGCCACAGCACCATTTGTGTACAACGGAAGAGCGCAATCGTCTTTCCGGTTTCTTGATGTTTCACGACGGCATCCCAGACTTGCGTCGTGCGCCCTAGATGCACTGGGCGCGCGTCTACTTCAATGGTGCCTTCGCGCGCAGTCCCTAAGTGATTGCTTTTGAGCTCGACCGTGGTGAAGTTTTCCGCACCTTCCGGCAGATGAGAAATGCAGCCGTAGCCGCACATCGTGTCTGCGAGTGCGACGACTGTCGCCGCATGAAGAAATCCATTCGGCGCTAAGAGTTCGTCACGCACTTTGACCTGCGCTCGCAACAAACCCTCATCCACGGAGAGGAGTTCGACGCCGATGAGGCCCGGCAATCGCCCGACCCCGCGCGCGCGCATTGACTCCGCCGTAAAGCCAGCACGTAGCGCCACAGCCTTACCCCTTTAGAAGGTATAGCCCACGCCCACCATGAGCGCGCTGTTGCCGAGAATGATCGCCTCCAAGCTGACGTCTTTGTAGCGCACGCCAAGCGTCGGAAGGATCGCAGGCGCAACCCCAAGTTTGTTAAACGGAATCTTGTCGCGGTACTTGCCTTTGTAACCGTGCAGGAGCCCCGCCGAAACTTTCACATAGAGATAGTCGTTGAAATCCCAACGCTGCCCCCAGTAGAGATACTGTGATGGTTGCCCAAATGAGTTCTTGAACTGAGCAAATCCGAAGAGTGTTTTGTCTGCACCCCACACACGATCATAGTTCGATTCGATTGTGAAATTCAGCAGGTGATTGCGGTTCACGTGCTCGGGATTTTCTGTCCAGTGCTTGTTGTATACCGAATACTGAAAGAAGATGCGATCACCGTCGCGCAGCCAAGTTTCAGCGTTTCGCGCCTGTGCGGCAGCGGCCGTCTGCGTTGCTGGCGCGCTTTGCGCGCTAGCGACACACGCGTGGGCGCACACGAGAAGGGCGACAAATCGAAACAGATTAAACACAGATTTCACTCAATAGCCTTTCTTCATCGGCGATTCTGAATCGGCTTTTTCATCGGCCTCACGCAGTTTCTCCTGCGCTTTCTTCATCGCATCGTCGACGTCGTTCTTCACTTTGTCGACGGTTTTCTCTTTGGTAGGTAGCGGCGTCGGCGGTGGGTTGCTCGGCTGGCATCCGAGCATACCCATCACAACGAAGGAAAGCGCTGTCGCGATTTTCATGCCGCTCAATTGCTAGTCGCGGAAATTATTGAATTGAAGCGGCAGATCGGTAATGTCTTTTTTGATCAATGCCATCGCCGCTTGCAGATCGTCTTTTTTGCTTCCTGTTACGCGAACAGAAGTACCTTGGATTGAGCCGGAAACCTTCATCTTCGAATCCTTGAGTAGCTTCACGACTTTTTTCGCGAGCTCGGATTCGAGGCCTTCTTTGAGCTTATCGACGCGCTTCAGCTTGTCGCCACCAATTTTCTCGGCCTTGCCTTTTTCGATCGAGCGCGAATCAACGCCGCGCTTCGCGAATTTATTGAGCAAGACGTCGTCAACCTGGCTCAGTTTGAAATCATCATCGGCGAACACCGTGATGGTTTTGTCCTTCTGATTCAACTCGGCGCGAGCATCCGAGCCCTTGAAATCAAACCGCGTTGAAATCTCTTTGTTCGCTTGTTCCAAAGCGTTTTTGATTTCAACCCAATCGAGTTCGGAAACGGTGTCGAAAGAAGGCATGATTTAAGTTAGGACAAATGAACGATAACGACCAGAGCAAGGCGAATTCGACTCGTTTGCCAACCGTCGCCTAGGCAAGTGTAACGGGCTCGCGTTTTCCTAGGGCAAGAGCGCCGCGATTTTCGCCTCAATCTGCGCCGGAGTAAGTGTCCCCGCGTTGGCACCTTCGACGAGCCCATTGTTTCGGTAGCCGATGAGGTAGCGAAGAATGAGAAGTCCATCCGTTTCAGAACGCGTTTGACCATCGCCGTCGATGTCTAGCAGACCGCTGGAAAGCAAGTGCGCCAACTGGTTGGCGATTTCCGCATCGGTCCGAAGGGCAGCCGCGTTTTTTGCACCACGCGTGAGCTCATTTCCACGGAGCCCGATGAGGTATCTCAATACCAGTAAGCCGTCGGTGTTTGCCTGATAGCGACTTACGGAAACGCTCGAGTCGATATCGAGATCGTTTCGAACTGGATCAAGATGCACGTGCGTCGTTGTCATTTCGTAGTGCGTCGTGCGCGACTGCTCGACTACGAATGCTCTGATGGTGACGGCTCCGCGAACAGTGATTGGCAAAGAAAGCTGGAAGAATGGGCTCGGCGATGCCTTCAGTTGGCTCGATGTGTGGGTCAGTGACTGGCCGTTGCATGAGGTCTTGAATGAACCTCCAGCGCTCGCCCAAGTACCTACCTGATTGCCCGCGGAATCTGTCGCCCAAAGCAGAATACCTTTGTACTGTACGCTCGGCGTAACGTTCGTGAGCCGAACTCCGAAAGCGCTGCCACCCGGTGAATACGTCACTGCGCTTGCATCTAGCGCCCAACCCATCGGGTTAGTGCCAATACGTACGCCCATATTCGCGTTCATCGTGGCGGTGTCAACTGCGCAGACTGGCGCACCCGTTGAAAAGGCATTGCTCATACCTGCAATAAGCAAGGCGGACACCCCAATCAGCACGTGCACAAATTGTCGGACGAGACGCATAGCACGGCTCCTTTCAAAAACAGACAGTGAACGGTTTGGCAAGCAAAATCTAATTGCCGCCAAACAAGTCATCAAGGCGATCAGCCGCGCTCGAGCTCGCCTCGCGAGGCAATCGTTTGCCGGAAAACTGCTCATCGATCTTATCTTCGAAAAACGAACTCGGCGAGGGGGATGCCATCAATTGTCGAAATATTTCCCGCGAAACTGACTTGTATTCGAATACGTCGCCGTTGGTGAATTCGATGTGCATAGTACGCGAGGACTCATCGTAGCCCGCGCTTTTGAGTTTGCCGGAGGAAAGGGGCTTGCGTGTCATTCGGTTTGAACTTTGCTTGGTTCCGGTTGTAAGTTATACCGGTTCATAGCGTCGAAGTGATGCAAGAAACGTGTCGAAATCATCCCAGCGTACAACGGCGCTACGCCAGTCATCCATGTCGAAGTCGACGAACCCGACGGTAGGCGGGTTGCCTTCGGTGTAATCCAGAAACAGCGTGACACGATACCACTGCGCGAGGATGATCAGCTCTTTGCAGCCGTCTGGAAACTGATCGGCCTGATCCGGGTCGTCGGGATCGGCGAAATCGGTCGTCGAATCAAATACCGTGCGCAACATTTCCAACGGGTAAAAATCGTCATACCCGGCGAATGGGTGGATGATGTCGTCGTAGAGGCGCGCTTCGGTGATGCCGGGTTTTAGAGCGCAAATGTCCTTCACCGAACCACCGTTTTGCAATCGATACAGCGCGCGCAGACCCTCGGGCAAGGCGATACCCAAACGCGCTTCCGCAGCCGCGATTTTTTCATCGCTGCCTGCGGATTTTTCGTTCGGCGTACCGTCGTAAACGCCAGCCTCGGTGCGTCCATGTGTGTAATGGATACCTGCGAAGAGCGTTTGGCGTGTGATGCGCTCTGGGAGCATCCGAATTTCTGCACGCACCGTGTTGTTGTCGCTTTCAGGGTCGCTTGCGTCGATTTCGATGGAAGTCGGATCTTGGTTGGCATCGTTTTCGCGACGTACCGCCACCGCGCCGAGCCCAATGCCAACCGCCGCGACCACGGCGACGTAGATCCAATCCCACGATTCAAATGACGCGCCCTCACGTCCGATGAGCGCAGCAACGCCGCGCCCCATGAGATAGAAGGTTGAAACGAGGGCGAGCTGCACCGTAAACGCCGCGAGCGCTTCCGCGGTGATGCGAACGGCCGAGCGAGTTTTCAGCGCACGCGTCCAACCTGCGCTCCGTCCCAAGATCATCGCCACGGTGAAAACGAGGCCCAGCGGCACGATGATCCACGGCGAGCGCGCAAGTAAGCCCGCGCCCAGGGCTGCTGCGACGAGAAACGCACCTGCCGCTATTCGAACAATGGTGTTGAGCTTCATCGTTTGGCGCAATGCTGAAGATTTACGGAGTTGGCGGGACACGTTGGGACCCGGGTGCGAGCATCCGGGCTGCGGCACCTATCGCGCTTCGGACACGATCTTTATCTCTCCGTCATCGAATCGTGCACGTTCGTAGTTGGTGAACACAACGCCTCGTTCGTGCACGACTAAAAACGTATCGCGATCAACCCAGCGCGCTTCAATGATCGGAAACGAAATCGAGTTTTCATTGGGTCGTTTTGTCTCGATTCTGAAAGCTCCACGAACGTGCCATCCGTTGTGTGAATTTGCGTAGGGGCGCTCAATCGAAATGAGTGTCTTTTGAATTCCCTCTGTGCATTGGTCGACTTGGATTTGCGCCTTGTCTTTTGAGTTTGGCGCCGGGATAGTTCCAAAGTGTTTTGGGTAGCACCGCCCGTCGCTTGACGCAGGATCAACGAAACCGAGGTTATAGGCGAGAGTGAAAAGTCCGGGTAGCGCTAGGATGCATAGAACGCCAACCCCAAGCCATTTGGCAACACGAAGAACGCTTTGCAGCTTTGGTTGCATTCTCACTCCAACAACCCAGCCACACCCTTCGAATCGCTAAGCATCCCCGTCTTCGCATACACACCCAATTTCTCCCGCGAATCGGCGATATCGAGGTTACGCATCTGCAGTTGACCAATGCGATCCAGCGGTGAGAACGCTTCGGCTTCAACGCGCTCCATCGAGAGGCGCTCGGGGTGATACGTCAAGTTCGGGCCTTGCGTGTCGAGGATTGTGTAATCGTCGCCGCGACGCAGCTCGAGAGTGACTTCGCCCGTCACCGCGCGACCGACCCATTTCTGCAATGTGTCGCGCAGCATCAAACTTTGCGGATCGAACCAGCGGCCTTCGTAGAGTTGGCGACCGAGTTTGCGACCGAGTGTGCGGTAATTGTCGATCGTGCCTTCATTGTGAATCGCAGAAATCAAACGTTCGTAGGCGATGAAGAGGAGCGCCATGCCGGGCGCTTCGTAAATGCCGCGACTTTTCGCTTCGATGATGCGGTTTTCGATTTGGTCGGAAATGCCGAGTCCGTGGCGTCCGCCAATCGTGTTCGCTTCGAGCGCGAGCGCGAGTGGCGAGGAAAACGTTTTGCCGTTGATCGCAACGGGGAAGCCTTCTTCGAAACGAATCGTGACTTCTTCCGATTTGATCTCAACGCTTTGATCCCAGTGCTTTACGCACATGATCGGGTTCACGATGCGAAGCCCTTTGTTCAGGAATTCGAGTTCTTTCGCTTCGTGCGTCGCGCCCCACAAATTCGAATCGGTGGAATACGCTTTTTCCGTGCTCATCTTGTACGGGAAGCCATTGGCGACGAGCCATTCGCTCATCTCTTTGCGGCCGCCGAGTTCAGCGACGAAATCGCGATCCAGCCACGGTTTGTAGATCTTTAACGATGGATTCGCGAGCAGGCCGTAGCGATAGAAACGCTCGATGTCGTTGCCTTTGTAGGTCGAACCGTCGCCCCAAATGTTGACGTTATCTTCCTGCATTGCTTTCACGAGCACGGTGCCCGTGACCGCGCGACCGAGCGGCGTCGTGTTGAAGTACGTCCGGCCACCCGATGAAATATGAAACGCGCCGCACTGCAGAGCGATCAATCCTTCATGCACGAGCGCATCGCGACAATCAATGAGTCTCGCGCCCTCCGCTCCATAAACCTTGGCACGTCGAGGGATATCGTCGTAATCCGATTCGTCAGGTTGTGCGAGGTTAGCGGTGTAAGCGTAGGGTATTGCGCCCTTATGCCGCATCCAGGCAATCGCCGCAGAGGTGTCCAAACCGCCAGAGAAGGCGATACCAACACGTTCGCCTTTGGGAAGAGAGAGAAGGATTTTGCTCATGATTCGATCATTTTAGGAGGCATGATCAACGCCTTGCCCAAAAAGAAAAACGCCACCCGCAGGTGGCGCTTTTTGAACGAGCTTTCGCTAGTTATTGCGACGGCAGAATCACTTTGTCGATTACATGAATGACGCCGTTACTCGCGAGAATGTCGGTCGCGGTGATGTTGGCAACACGATTACGACCATCGGTGATTGTCACGCCGCTTGCTGGCGCTTGAATGGTGAAGGTCTTCGTCGCAAGCGCCGTTTGAATCGGCGTGTTTGGCACGATGTCGGCTTTAAGCACGCGCGAGGTGAGCACGTGATATTGCAAGATGCTCCGCACGAGCGCTTTGTTCTCGGGCACAAGGATCGCGGCAGCGGTTGCGTTGGCATTGCCGGTCAGCTCTTTCGCAAGCGCGTCGAAAGCAGCGTTTGTTGGGGCGAACACGGTGAAAGGGCCGGTGCCTGAGAGCAGCGTCACCAAATCGTTGTTGTCGCTTGCGAACTGCAGCGCGGCGACGAGGCTCGTGAATTCTGGAGCGGAGGCAATGGCCGTCGCGACGATCGTCTTGTCTGCAGGTAAAAGCACTTTGTCGATGATGTGAACCACGCCGTTCGACGCGGATATATCCGTCGCGGTGATGTTCGACTTGCCGTTGCGGCCATCGGTGATAACGGGGCGGTTATTCACGTTGTCGATTTTGAAGAAGCCGCCAGCTGCGGGCGTGATCGCTTTGCCGAATGGAATGTTTGCCGCGCGTACGGTACTCGTGAGTACGTGATACTGAAGCACGGTGCGAACCAGCTCTTTGTTTGCCGGTACGAGGATGTCTGCGGCGCGCGCGTTTGCATTGCCCGTGAGCGTGCGTGCGAGCGCGTCAAACGCTGCGTTGGTCGGCGCGAAGACGGTGAGCGTGCCCGGGTTATTGAGTAGGTTGACAAGATCGTTGTTGTTGCTCGCAAATTGCACCGCCGCGACGAGTGAGGAGAGGTCGGCGGTATCTTGCGCGACGCCGACGATCGATTTCGGCGCTGCGGGCGGCGGCGGTGGATCGTGATCGTCCGAGCCACAGGCGGCAAGTAGCCCTAGAAACGTGGCGCCGAGGAGGTACTTAAGAAGCCGTTGATACATTATTAAATCCTTGAAAGAAAAGAAGTTTTCCCCGATTTCTGCAGTTTTCAGATTCTTGAAGCTGAAAAAAGTACCAACGGTCATGATTTGAACTTATCGGTTCAGTATACGACTGTGCGATACTTCCACGTAATCATGGTTACCCCATACCGCGTCAAACAACTGCAAATGCGCGAGGAGGCAATCCTCGACGCTGCGCATGTGTTGCTGGGCAAATACGGCTACGACGCAATGACGATGGATGACGTCGCGGCGGAAGTGGGCATTGCAAAGGCGAGCCTTTATAAACATTTCGAGTCGAAAGAAAAGCTCGCGGCCAGCACAATGGTGCGGCTTTTTGATCGCACTGTGGATCAGCTCGCCGCGCTGCCGGCGAACTTGAGCGCCTACGAGAAGCTCCGCAAAATGCTTGAGTGGGCACTTCGCGAGCGGCTGCGTGGCGGGATTCCGCATTTGCCCTCTACGAGCACGACGCTTGAGCAAAGTTTGATGACCGACGAGCCGTATTTGGCGTCGTTGCTCTCGCTCAACGCGGCGCTTTCGTTGCTCGTCGAGGCTGCGAAAAATGAGGGCAAACTTTCACGCGCGTTGCCGACGGATTACATCGTGACAGCGATTTACGCCAGAACCTGTGATCCAACTCTTGAATACATGCAACGCGGCAAAAACTATCGCGACGAAGAGATCGTCACGCACATGCTTGACGCGTTCTTCATGGGCGTGAGCAAAGCGTAGGCGAGCCGCTCGTGCGCGTAGCGCGCGGCGACGGCTCGGGATGTCGAACAATCAGCCACCGAGGTAGTTACTCGATGCAAGTCTTTATCGGTTATTGGACACCCACTGAAAAATGGTCCGCGCTCAGTGCAGCAGCGCGAACCGCCTATCTGAGCAAGGTTAGCGCGGCGACGCGCTTGAAACTCGGCGGTGAAGCCGAATCTGTGGCCTGGGGAAAAAACGAGGATCCGCGCAGTCAAAACCAATGGAAATTCTTCTGCGTTTGGAAGTTTCCGCGCGTTGAAATGTGCGAGCAATATCTCGCCATTCTTGATTCTCAAGGCTGGAACGAGTATTTCCAGACTGAGAGCATGTATGCGGCACCGAAAACGCCGTTTGATGTGCTCACCCAGCACGTGACGCTCTGAATAGCGTCGCCTAAGGCAATCGACGAGCGGGTGACGATTTCGCGATTTAAGCATTAGCTTTGAGACGTTTACCCAGAACTAATCGGGGCTAGCGTAGGTTGTTTGCAGTTGTGACTCCCTAGTAAGTCATCAGCTTGCGCCAATTAAATAGAGCTCCGGCGGGAAAAGTAATAACTGATTATCCGTCTCTATGCGGCCTCCCCCGAGAGCGCGCTACATTTGCGCGAGCCCAACTGACGCCCTCCGCGAGCTTTCAGCGAAATGAATCACACCGATCTCACCATCCAGTTTCTGCGCGAGATCGGCTTGCGCGTCGAGGAGGGCACCGTCGCCGCTGATGCGTTTCTTCCGGGTATCCAGATCGCAGCGGGCGCGATTCGCGTTGATCGCGCGGCGTTGCTCTCCCCCGGAGACTTGCTGCACGAGGCAGGGCATCTCGCGTTGCTTGACCCCGCCGAGCGGGCAAGTGCAAACGGTGTGTTTGAGGCGGAAGGCGGCGCTGAAATGGCGGCCATTGCCTGGTCTTACGCTGCATCGTTGCACGTCGGTATGCCGATAGAAATGCTCTTCCACGACAAAGGCTACCGTGGCAGCGCCGCCTCGCTGCGCGAGAATTTCGAGGCGAAACGCTACATCGGCGTGCCGATACTGTCGTGGCGCGGCTTGCTCGACGGGGGTGTGGCGAATAACAGTTATCCCAAACTTGCGCGCTGGCTCGTCGCTTAGCTGCGCGGCTCAGCGCCACGGTTCATCGACCCATCGTACCGCGCGATTACGCGTCTACGGACACGCTTCCGCCCGTTAGCTCCAGGGATGCAGCTAACACTCTACCTGCGCGAGCGCGAGCCCGCCTTGTGATGTCTCTTTGTACTTCGCTTGCATGTCGGCGCCAGTGCGGCGCATGGTGTCGATCGCCTGATCGAGTGAGATACGGTGAGTGCCGTCGCCGCGCATCGCGAGCGAGGTGGCGCTAATCGCTTTCACGGCACCCATCGCATTGCGTTCAATGCAGGGAATCTGCACCAGCCCGCCAATAGGGTCGCAGGTCATGCCAAGGTGATGTTCAAGCGCGATCTCGGCCGCGTTTTCGATTTGTTCGTTGCTTGCGCCGAGCGCTGCGGCAAGACCGGCCGCTGCCATCGCGGCGGCGGAGCCCACTTCGCCCTGACAGCCCACTTCCGCCCCAGAAATCGATGCGTTCAGTTTGCAAAGCGCACCCACCGCAGAGGCAACGAGCAAAAAGTCGTGTAACCCGTCTCGATCAATCTCGCAAAAATCCTGTGCATAGCGAAGCACAGCGGGTACGACACCGGCTGCGCCATTGGTCGGCGCGGTCACCACGCGGCCGCCAGCGGCGTTTTCTTCGTTAACGGCAATCGCGTACACGCTCACCCAATCAAGCACTTTGTGTGGCGCGATCCCGCGTTGTCCGCGCTCGGTCTTAAGCTGCACCAGGATATCGGGCGCTCGCCGTGAAACGTTGAGTCCTCCGGGCAAGGTGCCGCGCGTGCTGAGTCCGCGATCAATGCAGCGAAAGAACGTGTCAATCACGCGCTCCAAAAACTCAGTGGTGGCCGCATCGCCACGAAGCGCGTGTTCATTGGCGCGCAAAAGCGCGGCAAGCGAGAGCTGTTTGTCCTGCGCGATCGCGAGCAAGGTCTTCATCGAATCAAACGGATGGGGCACCTGCGCTTCGCCGCCGCGAGGGCTGCCGACAAACGCTTCATCTTCGTCCACCACGAAGCCGCCGCCAATCGAATACATCGTTCGCTCTGCCACGAGCGTCTGCATCGCCTCATCGGCATACGCGCGAAACGTCATCGCGTTTGAGTGCAGCGGCAACAGATCTTTCAAGTTGAAACGAATATCGGTGAGCGGCTGAAACTTGATGGCGCGTTCGCCGAGCAGCAAGAGTTTCGTTTCACGCGCAATCGCAGCGATCATGTCCGGGATTTTTTCCGTCGCGACAAAATCCGGCAACTCACCCGCCATACCGAGCTGGAGCGCAACATCCGTTGCATGGCCGTGCCCCGTGTGTGCGAGCGAACCAAAAAGCTCAACCCGCACGCGCGAGATCTTCGAGCGATCAGCCTCCGAGAGTTCAACCAAGAAGCGCCGCGCCGCACGCATCGGCCCGACCGTATGCGATGACGAGGGGCCAATGCCAATTTTGAAGAGGTCGGTCAGCGAGATGTACATGGTTCAGCTTGGGTGGCACTGTCCTCTGAAAGTCACGCAATCGCGCGAGTCTCGTAGGACAGGAAAGGCGCTATTCTCCACGTCATTCGATTTTTTGCTGCGCAAACACGCTCAACCATGCTCCTTAGCGAACGCTACATTGGCCTCATGTCCGGCACCAGTTGTGATGGCGTGGACGCAGTGCTTGCCGACTTTGCGGGTGATCGCGTGCAGACGCTTGGGCATGTTCACGTGCCGTTCACGGCAACGCTTCGTGCGCAGTTGCAATCGCTGATGTATTCGGGCGCGGATGAAATTGAGCGGATGGGCGATGCTTCGGTTGCGCTCGCGCGCGTGTACGCAGAGGCGACGCATGCGCTGCTCGCCAAAACAAAGCTTACCGCGAAGGACATCGCAGCCCTTGGCGCGCATGGGCAGACAATTCGGCATCGACCCGAGCGTGGCTTTACGTTGCAGATCAATCAGCCCGCGCTCTTGGCCGAGTTGACTGGCATTGCGGTAGTCGCCGATTTTCGTTCGCGCGACGTAGCGGCAGGCGGGCAGGGCGCGCCGCTCGTACCTGCGTTTCATGCGGCGGTGTTTTCGTCGAACGTGCCGCGGGCGGTGGTGAATATTGGCGGGATTGCAAATGTGTCTCTTCTCCCTTCGTGGGGGCGTGCGAGCTGCGCGGAAAACCATCCCCAGCCGGGCTTCGCCCCACCTCCCCTTGAAGGGCAGGTGGCGCGGTCCGCTCCCCATGAAGGGGAGGTTGCGCAGTCCGCTCCCCTTGGCGCGAAGGTTGCCGTAAAGCCTGCTGGCTTGGAAGTGGAGCGAGAAGGCCACGTGCGCGGATTTGATACAGGCCCCGGCAACACATTGTTGGATGCATGGTGCGAGCGGCACACGGGGAAGCCGTTCGATGAAAGCGGGCGCTGGGGGGCGCGTGGTCGCGTCGATGACGCCCTGCTTAAACACTTTTTCGACGAGCCGTATTTCTCAACTCCGCCGCCAAAGAGCACGGGGCGTGAGTTGTTCAATCAGTCTTGGCTCGATGCGAAACTCTTTCAGTATGCGCAAGCTCGCGCCACTGCGAGCGGTGCGGGAGCGGTTTTAAAGCCCGAGGATGTTCAAGCAACACTGGTTGCCTTGACGGCGCAAAGCATCGCGAAGGAAGTGCAGGGTCGCGAGCTATTCGTGTGCGGCGGCGGCGTGTTCAATGCGGAACTGATGCGCCAGCTGCCGCTTGCCCAATCGACGGCCGCGCTTGGCGTTGATCCGATGCATGTGGAGGCGTTGGCGTTTGCGTGGCTTGCGCGGGAGTGCTTCGCTGCGAAGCCGGGGAATGTACCGGCGGTGACTGGTGCGCGTGGCCCGCGCATTCTGGGGGCGGTCTACGCGAAATAGCCATGGTCTCGGAAACCATTCTTAATCGGGGCTAGAGCCTAACTAATGGCGCTTCCAAGTTGGCCTATAACTATCAGTTTGCCCAAACCAATAGTGGGTTAACTGCAAAAAGCTTATTGCGTTTTTGCCGTGGCACTCTCGAAGCCGCGCCGAAAATCGGCGGCGACTTGCGTGCCGCGCATGTCGCGAAGCGTACCCGCCGCAATTTCCACCACGTCACGCAATCGAGCTGGGCTGTCGGCGCGCTCCAAGGCGAAGCGAAGCGGCATTCCAGAATTGCCCAACGAGGCTTGGATGAAATCAATCGCGAACTGCTTCGATGCGGCAAACAAAGCAGATTCAATGGCGAGGCTTTCCGCCGTTTGCACTGGATCGGGCTCGGCGAGGAGTGCGAGCTCGCGCAGATCGCGTTTCGGTGGCTTAGATTGAGTCGGCGGACTGGCCAAGCTCTCACGCGGTTCGCCGCCGCGCGTTACCGGTCCGCCAGCCTTGCTCGGCCCCATCGGCGTCAAGCGGCTGGTCGTGATCGGTCCGCTCTGGGTGCGCGGCCCGCTGCCCGCGATGATGGTTTCAGCGGCGAGGGACGAGGTGAACCCTGCACTTTCGCGAGCGATCTCGGCTTGTGAGACTGTGAGTTTCGCGATGTAGGCCGGATCGAGTTCAATCAGCTTCGCTTCGAAAAGCTCGCCCAGAATCCCGTTCACATTACCGAACGATGCGCCAAACTTTCGCAATTGCGAGGCGTTTCGTTTGCCATCGACAAGCACCAAGAGCGCACGATGGGGGTGCGAAAGGCCGCTGTCTTTGTTGGCAAACGCTTCAACCCCTTTCGGAGTCTTTCGAAACACGCGTGACATGCATCCCTCGATGTAGTTTTGTACCGGCGCGTTCGCCGAAAACGCGACGACGGGCCTTGCATGTGTGAAGCCGAATTTATACCGACTCAGCGCGCGTTTGTCGTGGGTGAAATCCAGGAACCTGCTCGGAGAAGTCTGTTTGCGCCCAAATCATACGAATTGTTGGGCGCGCCGAGGCACGGGCAAGCAAGGGCGGGATCGCGAACGCCTACACTTTTTCGTCGAGCCCCAGCTCGTGAATTTTTCGTGTGAGGGTATTTCGGCCCCAGCCAAGCCAGTGACTTGCCTCAATCCGTCGCCCTTTCGTCTCTGCCAGCGCCGTACGGATGAGCGTTTCCTCAAATTCTTTGGTCAAGCGCTCGCCCGGAGCGGCTTCATTAGCCCGGATTGCGGTCGCGAGGCTACTGGAGAGCGCGTTGCGCCACGCTTCGGTGTCGCCCAGAGACGCGCTCATGTGGTCAGGCCTGAGCGAATGCATCCCAGCCGATGCAGCCGCCACGCCATCACCGTTGCCGTTGCTCGCGGCTTGGTGCTCGAACCCGACCGACGCCGAAGGTATCGACGACGCGCCAGACTCGCGGGCGCTCAGAGGGTTCGGGTTCGGGCTCGCCGCCCCGCCCGCGCTCGCTGAGGGCGCGCTCGCGAACTGCACCTCGGGGGGCAAATCACCGGTGTCCACGTTTTGCCCCGGCGCCATCACCGTGATCCAGTGGCAGATGTTTTCGAGTTGACGCACGTTGCCAGGAAAGGCGAACGACTGCAACTGAGCCATCGCAGCGGGCGTCAGTGCCTTCACTTCGCCGCCAAGCGAAATCGCGCTTTTTGCCAAAAAGTGTTTCATCAGCAATGGCACGTCATCGCGGCGCTCACGCAGCGGCGGTAAGCGCAACCGCACCACATTGAGTCGGTGCAATAGATCCTCGCGGAAAAGCCCAAGCTTGACGCGCTCGTCCAAGTTTTGATGAGTGGCCGCGATGATGCGAACGTTCGATTTCATCGGGGCCTGACCGCCCACTCGGTAATACTCTCCGTCTTGCAGGACGCGTAGTAACCGAACCTGCAAATCGGCGGGCATGTCACCGATTTCGTCCAGGAATAGCGTGCCGCCCTCGGCTTGCTGGAAGCGCCCTTGTCGTGTCGCGGCAGCGCCAGTAAACGAGCCACGCTCGTGGCCAAAGAGCTCGCTCTCCAATAAATCTTTGGGAATCGCGGCGGTATTGATCGCAATAAAAGGTTTGCCCTTGCGTGGCGAGTGTTCGTGCAGCGCGCGCGCAACGAGCTCTTTGCCGGTGCCCGATTCGCCCGTGATGAGCACGGTCACGTGGGACGAGCTAAGACGACCGATCGCACGAAACACGTCTTGCATCGCAGCCGCTTTGCCGAGCATTTCGCGCTCTTCTGGCTTTGTTGCCGCGTTGGCGCTCGTTGTAGCGTCCGCGTCTGCATTCGGATTTGCGCTGACTGCACGGCGAATGAGCGCGATGGCTTGTTCAACGTCGAAGGGCTTCGGAAGATACTCAAACGCACCGCCCTGAAACGCTTGAACGGCGGTGTCAAGATCGGAAAACGCTGTCATGATGATCACCGGCAGCTGCGGATGATTTGCCTTGATCGATTTGAGCAGTGAGAGGCCCGATTCTCCAGGCATCCGAACATCGCTCACCAAGAGCGTCGGCACGTCGTGTTCGAGTGCGCTCCTAACCTCGGCCGCAGATTCAAAACTTCGATGCGCGATGCCTTCGCGGTCAAGCGCTTTTTCGAGCACCCACCGAATGGAACGGTCATCGTCAACAATCCAAACAATACTCATACATGCGTTCCAAGGGTGGCTGTTTCGGTCGGGTGAGTGAACGGGAGTTGCACGCGAAAGACAGTGTGGCCCGGCTCGCTTTCGACCTCGATCGAGCCGAAGTGTTGTGTGACAAACGTCTGCGCGATTGAGAGGCCCAATCCAGAGCCGCTACCGTCTGTGCGCGTGGTAAAGAGCGGGAAGAAAATTCGATCTCGGTGCTCGAACGGGATGCCGACACCGTTATCGAGAATCGCGATTTCTAACGCCATGCGGTGGCGGCGCTTAGCCAGAACCACCTGGCGAGCGATCCGAGTGCGCAGTTGCACTTCTGGGATTGATACTGCGGCGCTCGATTGACAGGCATTGCGAGCAATGTTGAGCAACACCTGCGTCATCTGCTCGCCATCAATTTCCACGTCGGGCAAACTCACATCGTAGTCCGCGATGATGTTGTGCGTATGACCAAATTCGTTTTGCATCAGCTGGCGCACGCGATCCAGCACGACATGGATATCGGTGGGCACAAACTTGGGCAGCTTGTGCGGCGTGAGCAGGCGATTGACGAGGCTTTGCAGTCGGTCTGCCTCAGAGATGATGACTTGTGTGTATTCCACTAATTGTGGCGATGAAAGCTCATGCTGCAAGAGCTGCGCCGCACCGCGCAAGCCACCCAGCGGATTCTTGATCTCATGCGCGAGGTTTCGTACGAGTTCGCGATTCGCGCGGTTTTGCTCTGCTACACGGGCTTCGCGTGCGAGCTTCAATTCTTGATCGATATGGCGCAACTCAAGCAAGAGCTGCGGAGAATCGCTCGCCGCAGCGGATTCGAGCCAGCTCACCGTGCAGTTGATGACGAGTCTCGATGCGCCATTCACCTTGCCACTTAAGTGCAGCTCGATTTCGTGTTCGGTATAGCTCGCACCGTGTTGCGCGGCGAGCTCAATGGCAGGCGAGAGGCGCTCGCTATCGCGAAAGACTTGCGAAAGCTGCAGACCGAGCAGTTGCCGACGCGATAGCGCGAGCAGGTGTTCGGCAGCGGGGTTCGTGTAGACGATGCGGCGTTGACCATTCAACATCAACACCGCAGTGGTGATGAGCTCGAGTCCGCTGAAATCTGTGCCGCCAATCATGGGGCAGTTTTAGCAAGAATGAAGCCAGCGGGCTGCTAGTTCAAAGTCTTCTGCGCGTGCGCGCTGCGCACAGGAGGGCGAGGTGGCGCGCTCTGCGCAGGCCGTCCTACATTCGGAGGTTGGCGATTTCTTGCCTAAGGGCGGCCACGTTGCGCTCGTGATGGCGCAGGGTGCGCTCTATTTGTTTGACGCGGTCGATGTATTTCGCGGAGCCTGGCGTTTCATCAGCCATGGGAAGCGGCTTGCCGTTGTTGAGCGCGGCGCGCGCTTCGGCGAGCGCCTTTTCTTCACTCGCCAACTCGTCGGACAGAATTCGCTGACGGGTGCCATCGCGAGTGCGCTGTGTTTCGCTATCCACTGCGGTGCCAGGATTGTTGTTGACCAAACTGCTGACTGCGACAGCACGCGGCTGCGCGCTGCTGCCAATCTGTCCTTGGCTATTGCGGCGCGCGGTGTTGCCCGTCGGGATCTCAGAAAGCGAGCCGTCCAGATTCATCCTTTGCGCGCCTTTCCTAGGTTGATTGGTGTATTCAACCGCGCCAGTAGCCGGATCAACATACTTATAAATCTGCGCACTAGCCCAATTAAACTGGGTGCACAGAACGAGGGTTGCTGATAAACCGAGAGTACGTCGCATCACTTTGTTTCACCTTCAAAACCGCTTGCGCGCTGTGCGCTATGACCTAACCGCCTGATTTTGTTCGTAATTTGACGGCAGGGGGTGGGATTGTGACGGTTGGACGTAGACAATGC
>JAAFJA010000020.1 GCA_013298765.1 Betaproteobacteria bacterium | reverse complement strand
CCTCAGAGAACCGCTTTTCCCTGCGGCGTCGGGTAGCTCATTAGTGGTAATCAACAATCTCGACGTCGCTCGGTCCGTCTGCTGTGACGCGGCGCGCGATAAACGCGCCCGAAACGCGCGATAAACGCCACGCGCACAGCGCTGCAACTGGTACACAAGAATTGCGATAGGCACACTATAACCCGTCATCGGTTCCGGTTTCGCGTGACCAGCTTGCGCAGCCAAATTGAGGGAGGCCGTTGACGTATCGATGTCGATCGCACCACACGGCCCCACCGATCGCGGGAACCGGACGCCCGTGCATTTCGACGGTTGCAGCCCAGCGACCAAACCCTGAGCACGTGAAACACCCGCCGCGCGCGTGGTAAATCATGTGGTCGCCGGTGCCTGCTGAAGCCATCCCTGAATTATCAGCCGACCGGCAAACACCCCGGCGACAGCCACAACCGCTCGCGATCGCCGTTAGTCTTTGCCTTGCTCGCGCGCTTGGCCACGTTTGACAGCCCGCCGTTGGTGGACCACGCCACTACACGCCACCCCAAAGCCTCCAGCGCCTCGTGGCCTTCGCCCTCGTAGCCACAGAGAACGATCCGGAACAGCGGGTCGCCGCCATGCTCTGAGCACCACTTTCGAACCTCGTGGGCCACTGACCCGCTCTCGCAGGCGTACAGCGTCATGTCCCGTTCGGCCTCGCTCGAGTACGGAGGATCGAGGAACACAGCCGTCAGCCCGTGATAGGTGGTCACCGTCCGCGTTAGCACCCGCGCCCAATCGCCCTGAGTCACGCGCACCTCCTGAAGCCGCGCGGCCAGCGCCTGCATGTAATCGGCAAAGCGCTCACCGCGCCGCGCATCCAGCCGGTGAACCCCGCAGCCAGACGACATCTGCGGGATCGGCCGCGAGAACTCTCGCCCCACCTTACCCTCGCGCTCCGACCGCTCGAAATGTACGCCGTCAAGCCGCCACGCGCCTCGGCCAGAACACACCTGGCCACCGATCGCCGTACTCATCGCCCAGCACCACCAGCCAGCCGTCCTAGCGTCGTAGTACTCGGGATCCTCCAGCGCCCAGGTCAACCGCGCCCGGCGATTCGTCAGCCAGCCGTTGCGAGCGTGCAGATCGGCCTCACTCACCGGCCAATCGGCATAGTGCGCCACAGCGACTGGATCGCCGCGCACCGCTCGCCAAAAATTGACCACCATGCCGTCCATGTCGTTGACCGTCTCCGGGATCCTGCGCGTGGCAGCATCCGGACGCCCTAGCAGCGTGGCACCGGAGCCGAAGAATGGCTCCACGTAGTTCGCGGGCTCCCCGAACGCCCGCCAGACGATCGGCGCGACCTTACTCTTGCCGCCGAAGTACGGGAACGGCGCTTTCAGCGGCCGCTGGGTCTGTTTTCGCTCCATGAGCTGTCTCCTTGCTTGGCGACGCTCCCGGGCGTTCGGATTGGCCGCTCGTGGCGACCCACTGATTGAGTGTCCGACAGCGCGGACACTTGATTTCGAGGCGCTGGTAGATTCCCCGCGCCAGCAAGCGGGCACACTGCCCGCACCGAACCGACTGCAACATGCACAGTGCTCCTGTAACCCGTACACTGCCTCTGCTCGGTACCGGGCAGGGGGTCTACGGTCGAAGCGCTGCTAACTCAGCGATGGAGATGACGCTCGTACCGTTCCAGCGGTACGGGTGTCGCCCCCTCTTAAATCACACCTCGAGGAGCCTCAGCTCCATGTCGAATTTCCCGGTTCCGCTTTCGGTAATCGAGTCGCGGAACTTCGGCGGCCGCTCAAACCGCACGCGGCTGGGTGGATAACCCGCAGCATGCCTGTACAGCATCGATTCGCGGCGAAACACATCGTAGAGCGCGTCCATCTCATTGCGTTGCTCAGGCGTAACCACGATATCGGTCAGGCCGAAGCTCTCGCGCTTGCGGTCCCAAAACATGGTCGAGGCCAGCCGTCCGCCCGACACGCGATCATTTCGAATGTCGTCAAGCCCCACGCTCTCCCCCTTCGAGCAGTAGTCCGGCAGCGCCCCGCCCGGAAAATCGATCACCGAAAACGATGGCGCACCGAAGAAGCCGCTGCTCGACGCCACAGACAACGCAGGCATACCCTCGCGCCACAGCCATAGCTTCGTCTGGCGAGCGTAGGTCACCTTAATGTTTGCGAAGCAGATCGCCTCCCAGAACTCGGAGCCGATTGAGTTTGCGCTGATACCCAGCTTCGCAAAAACGCCGCCTGCGGCCGGGTTTGGCCGGATCACACGCTTCATCCAGCGATTCCACATCAACGGCAACACCGCGTTGCGCGCAGTGAAACCGAACTGGTCTGCCCGTTGCGCGTCGCTTAACAAATGGATGTTCCACGAGCTCACGGTGCTCGAAGCAAAGTACGCGCCGAGCGAACTGCCCGGCGAACCGTAGTACACGTCGTACTCAAGCGCCCAGTGATCGGGATCGCCCTCATCGAATGACATACCCAGCGTGCCTGTAAGTGCGCTCGCAAAGCCCGCTGCAGCATTGCCCGAAGTCAAACACAGTACCTGCGCCATCTCACAACCTCCAATACTGAAACTGTGCGTAGCCACTCACCAGGTCGCCGCGCGCATCCTTAGCCTGACTCTTCACCTCGTGATTGCTACTGCCTGCAAAACTATACTGGTGCGAACCGGTAGGCGCAGCGTGCGTCGAGTACTGCTGATTCTGGTCGGTCGGATACGTCGCGGTCATCACAGCACCTGCGGTAACGTACACCGCGCCGTCCAGCATGTACGCGAAAAGCGTTTGGAAGCCTGGATCATCAGCTAGCTGCAAGCGGCTCTGTGACAAGCGAATCTCAACAGGGTCGCTGAATACACCGCCGTTGTTCCATCGAACCCAAACTTTGTGCGGCGGCCACCATTCTCCGGCAGGCCCCGCATAACCAGTCAACGCGTTTGTGTAGGTACCAGCGGTCGCAGAGCCGGGCGGGTTGAACGTGCCACTACCCGGCACCAGATCGGGCGACGTGCCCAGAGCGAGCGTTGCCGCATGTGGCTGCGTCGCGTTGTTGCCTTTGCGGCCACGCCAGAATGTCCAACTGGTTTGCACGCCAGCGTCGTCTCGCACTCGGCTCGCGCCACCGAACGTCGCGTTTTCGCCCCACCCGAACCACAGCTCCGTTCGCGTCACTGTCGTGAGATTCGTTTCGCAGCGTACGGTGCGGATGAACTGGTTCCAGTACAACCAAGCTGCGCCGTCGAATCCGGCTCGTCTCGCGTACGAGCCATACACCCACGCCCGCTGCGATGGCACCGGTGGACACGTCGCGGCCGCGATCGTGATGCTGCCACTCGTCCATGCACCGGGCGCTTGACCTGGCACGCTTGATCTCACACGCCCGCGCACGGTGTAGGTCCCCGCCGAAAGCGGCGAAGACACATACTCGTTGGCGCCAATCGACGCCGAGTGAACTACGGTCGCGCCGGACAGCGTCTCGAAGTCGTAGCCGTTATTGCACGCGAACGTCGTCGCCGTAAACGTCGCGCGAGCGCGCAAAATGCAGGCATAGCTGCCCCCGGGTTGCACCTCGTTCACGGATCGCTGCGTAAGCGTGAGCGGCCCAAGCGCTGGCACGGTACCGCAATTCGACGCACCACTGCCCAACGCCTGCGGCTCCGTCTGAATCACCTGCGAGTACATGTTCTGGTCGTACTCGCTCACCTTCGCGTAGTACTCGCCGAACCCTAGATCGGTCATCGTGTCCACCGAGAACGCTTTGTTCGTGAACCCGATCGGATGCGTCAGCTGCAGGCGATCCGCCTTCTGCAGGCGCATCCCGAACGCCCCGACACTAAAGCCCCAGCTGCGCTGGCTCAGCATCTCCGTCTGCAGCCTGCGCATCGCGATGCCTTGCGCCTGCCGCCATGATTGACACGCGCCAAGGTCAAGCGTGCCCGGAATCTCCGGCAGCTCACCTGTCAAGACACGCGGGTCATAGATGGTCAACGACTCTACCTTCCACGGCTTCACGCTCGTGTTCGTATAGGTCACTGTGATGGCGTTGGGCGCGGCCTGCACATTGCGATCGCCCACGCGCTCATAGCGAATGATCTGCGTCTCGTCGATCGACATCACCGAGGCGCGCGCCACGTCCGGAATCAGCTCTACGGTGTCTCCAAGGCGATCAACGTGGCACATCGCATGCGTGCGCAGCATCTGCTCGACCTGCTCGTTACTAGTCGGCTTCAGCAGCGTGAAGCCCACCTCGCTGCGCATCGTCTGGTTCGGCAAGTCACCGATCAGCTCCTCGTTGAAGTTCGCCGTCGCCGCCACGCTCGGCTGCAGCACCTTCAGTCGACGTCCATAGCGCGGCAGCACATTGCGCGCGATCGCGCGGCCGCTGGTCAGAAAATCGGCGAGCACCAGCGCTGCCGTGTCGCTGTACTTCCACGTCGCCGGGTTGGTTTCGCTCTGCGTGTTGTCGCGGCCATCGAACACCTTCTTGCCGCGATACTCGATATCGATACCGCGCAGCTCGTTCGCGCCGTAGGCCGTCGCTGGAATCGAAAACACCACATGCGCGAGCCCCGGCAACGCGTCCGTGTACGTCACGCCGATCTCGGCGAGGCACGCGGTGATCAGCGGGTCTACCGCCTGACTCGCAGTGCCCACGTAGGCGTTGAACGTCACCCCCGATCGCAACGGCTGGTTATCGATCTCCGCGCCGATCACGCCGTCGATCTCGCCCTCGCTGATCAGCTGCCCGATGATGAGCGCGCCGGTTGAAGGTCGCACCATCCAGAAATACGTGTAGCCGCTCCAGCGGTTCGGCCCGTAGCTCAACGGCACGTACTTGCCCTCAGCGCTCACCAGCGCCGTTTGCATCGTGCTGATATTGCCGCCGACCGATGACAGCGTGCTGGTCGACGCATACGAGCGCGCCTGTTCAGTCGGCGCAGGTCCCGGTGTGATCCAGTTCTGCGGCGGCAGATGCACCGGGTTTGGTGCGGATACGCCACTGCCTCCGCTGCCCGCGCTGCTGCCGCCTAATGACGAAGGAGGTAGCCCGCCTGGTCGAGTTGTATCGCCCATCAGCCACTCCCCAATTGCCGCTGCACGCCGTTGTGCGTCACGGTCGCGCCTGCGGCTGGCACATACTTGAACGTCGGTGTGCTCACTCGAATCAGCGGCGTCATTGATCGCGCCGCGTACTCAGTCGAACACGCCAGATAGACGAACTGCGGCCCCGCTTGCGCGCTCTGCACCCAGCCATCGAAACACGGCTGCAGCTTGCCCGCCGCAAGCGCTGCCGCGATCTCCGCATCGAGCCCGCCGCGCCACCAGAGCTTCACCGTCGCGTTGCGCAGCAAGCTATCGAGTGCCCATTGGCCGAAGTCAACGCCGATGCCGTTAAACGAAGCGGTGCGCGCGATCGCGAGCGTCATCGTTTGCGTGCTTGACCCCGTCCAGTCGGTCGGCTTCTCAAAGCCAAAACCGTGCGTCGCCGCGTTGCCCGCGCCGCTCCAGTTGCACTCGTAGCACGCCAGCCGAAACGTCTGACCGCCCACCGGCGTCAGCTCCATGTAGTAGCTGATCGCGGGCGTCTCCTCGTTGAACTCATCGGTGATCGTGGTGGGTAGCAGCGTCCTCATATCACTCCTGCCTGTGCGTCGATCGGAGTCCGGTTGCCGTCTGGCGTCTCGATGTAGCCGGTCACCACGATGGGTCGGCGCGACGCCTGATCGATCTTGTCGGCAGCCGTATCGAGTTTGTCGGCTGCCTTTTGCATGTCGGCGGCCACCTTCTCCATGCCCTGCACGATCGCGATCTTGATCTCCTGGCCAAACGCTTTGGCCTCGGCGATCGCCGCTTCTTTCGCGGCAGCCAAGCGTGCTTGGGCTAGCGCATCGGCATCCTCGGCCAGCTTCGCGAACTGCTCACCGGAGTCCTTCTTCTGCTGCTCATCGAGCAGGCCGAAAGCCGAGCGCAGATACTGGTTGTACTGCGCCGAAAGCTCGCGAATGCGCTGTGGATCGGTCGCGGTTTGCAGCTCGGCAAACGCTGCGGCCGCGCCTTGGTCGAAGAACGCGTACTGTTCGGACGCGTCCATCGTCGCGAGACGGAAATCCGCTGCGCTCTGTTTGAACATCGCGCCGATCTCGCTGCTGATCTGCGCGATCTGCAGCAGAAGCCCCTGCAGCATCTGAAGCCGCGTTGCCTCTGCCTGCGCCAACTCCTGTGCCTTGGCGAGGGTGCCGTCGAACGCCTGCGCCAGCTCCAGCACCTTCACGGTCTGCGCGGTCAGCGCCTGTGCGGGCGTGCGCGAGGCCGCATCGATCACCTTCTGCACTTCGGCCTCGAAATCGAGGCTGGTGAGCTTGAGGGTCGCGCCCAGTGTGGCCAGCGTGTTGCGTGCCTCGTCGCTCGCGTTGACGAAGGCCGACAGCGTCAGCTCCAGCTGCGGCACTTCGGCGATCACCATGTCGAACGCGTTCGACAGATCGATCACCTTCGCGATGTACTGCACCAGCTCGTCGGTGGATCCCGTGAAGTTCGCGATCGACGCCGCAATCTGCGCGTCGACGCTCTCGAAGATCGTGCCGTAGCGCTCCTTCAGGAAGCGCAGCGTTGCGCCCTTCAGGCTCGCCTCGGTCTCCGCTTTATCGTTCGCGCCGAACCAGCCCTGATCCTTGATCGACTGCACACGCGTGCGCGCTGCGTCGAGCTCCTCGGGTCGCTTGAAAAAGCGATCAACGACGGCCTTATCGAGCTTGCCCACCGTATCGATGAACGGCTGCACCATCTCGTTCTTGAAGTCGCCCGCGAAGTCCCATACGCCGAACGGCGAATCGATCAACTGGCTGCGGCCACCGCCGCGCCCGTCTGAGCCCCCGCCCGTGCCAGCGTTATCGAACTTGAAGCCCTTCTCGTTCTTGAACACACCGAACGAAGCAAGCAGCCCGACGATGATGCCCACCGGGCCGAGCAGCGAGCCCAGCCCGGTCATGATGCCGGAGAGCCCGCCCGCCGCGAAGTTTGCGAACGCTGTGCTGAACGCTGAGCTGATCGCACCGGTGAATCCGAGCGATCCGATGTTGCTCACGAACGAGCCGAAGCCCGCAAGGAAACCCGTCTCTGCGCCGCCCGCAATAAAGCTGCCGATCGTGTTTAGCGCGCTTGCGCCAAAGCCACCGCCGCCGCCTAAACCCAGAAGCGAACCGAGATTGAAGCCGCCGCCACCGCCAGCAGCGCCACCGCCACCCAAGCCGAGCAGCGAGCCGATCGCATTCACACCACCCTGCACCGCGAAGTTAATCGCCGGTCGCAGAACCAGGTTGTTGAACGACTGCTTCAGGTAAGCGAGGAAGCTGTCGCTCACGCTCTTACCCTGCGCGATCGCGTCGGTGATCGCGTTCGACAGGCCGTCGCCGAACTCCTTCGTCTTGTCGTACGCCGCCTGATCAATGATGCCTTGCCGCGTCTTGTCGCGCAGCGCTGCCCAGTTCGCGTCAAACTCGGCGAGCTTCGCCAGCATGCGGTTGATCACCTCGACTGGCTCTTCGCCCTCCGCGTAGCGCTTTGATACCTCCGCGATCTGGGCGAGCAGTTGCAGGCGCTGGCGCTGGTACTCAATATCGAGGCGCGAGAGCTCCGTGGCCACGCGGATCTCGACAGAGGTCTTGCCACGTAGCTGCGCCTCTTGGTCTAGCTGCCTGAGCCGCAAATCAAGATCGCGCTGTTGTTCCGCCGCATACGTCTCAAACGCAAGGAGCTGCTGTTGCGCAGCGCGATCCAGCTTCTCGAACTCGAACACGCGCTGCTTGTCGATATCGAGCAGTGTGCGATTGGCCACCACCTCGCGCGCACGCAACGCCTCGCGCTGCGCATCGAGCTGGTAGATCTGCTGCCGGATCTTGAGCACCTCTTTATCGTCGCCGCGCGCCTGCGCGCCCGCGAGCGAATCTTCGAGCTGCCGTGAAAGCTGAGCCGCTTGCTCCGCGCGAGCACGCACTGCGTCAAGCTCGGCTTGTGCCGCCGCTTCACGAAGTGCTGCGCTCTGTGTGATGTAGTCACGCTGATCGATCAACTGCAGCTGCAGTGCGCGCTGCAAGTCCTGCTGCTGCCGAGAGAGGCCGTCGCGCATGATCGCGGCGTCAGCCTCAGCCATCGCGCTGAACGATTGCGCGCGCGCTGCCGCCACCTGGTTAAGCAACTGCTGCAGCTCACCGAGCAAGCCTGCGCCGGTCTTATTGCCTAGAAGCGCCGCCGCCGCCTCGGTACTGGACTCGCTCGCTACTCGTCGTGCTGCAAAGGCCTCGCGGATACCCTCGCGTGCGCGCTCGCCTTCCTGCGCGATCAGCGTGCGCCGTGCCTCGAAGAGCGATGCGATATCGAGCGCGCGCTCCTCAAAGCTGCGGCGATCCTCAAGCCGCTTGCGAATCTCGTCGGCAAACGCCGTGATGCGCGCACCGGCAGACTCTAGCCCGGGAATGTTGGCGAGCACTGCACCGATGCGCTCGGCCATCTCCGCGTACAGCGGGTAGATGATCGCCGGGATCGAACGGAACTTGGTCTCGATGAACGCGGCGAGTTTCTCGGTGGCCTCCTCGATGTAGCTCCAGCCGGTGCGGAAGAACTGCACGAGGCGGTTCACGATGAGCTGAACAGCCTCGCTCTCCTCGTAGATCGTCTTCGCGATGTTGATCGCGGCGAACACGGCGAACAGCCCGAGGAAGGCGAGTTTCAGTTTGCCGACCATGCCGGAGCTGAACTCTGCCGCGATGCCGGTGAAGCGCACCGATTGCGCCATGCTTGCGAGCTGCAGGCCGTAGTCAGCTGCGCCCTTCGCGCCATCGGTCAGCGCGTTGCCGAACTCTTCCTGCAGCGCTTGTGTGCCGTCTAGGATTTCGGAGTAGCCGTTGGCCTCGACCCCCAGCGCCGCGAGGAAACTGCTGCCCGCCTCGGTCGCCGCGTTGAACAAGTCCTGCGCGAGTGCGCTGTCTTTGATCGCCGATTCGATCGCCTCGACGCCGACGCCGAACGACTCGAGCGTGCTCTTCGCGGTGTCATATCCCTCCGCAATCGCCTTCGCACCGTCGCCCAGCGCCGCACCTTTCGCGCGCAGCGTGTCCATTGACTGGCCGAGCTGCGTGGTGGCCTGATCGGCGCGCTCCAGAACGCTCGTGTAGTCGTCGTCTTCGCCGGTGAGGCGTACGCCGAGATCGATCACTTGGCTCATTGGCGCGTCGCCTCTTCGAGCTTACGCGTCACGTGGTCGTTGATCACGCGCCGTGCGATGTCGAACATCCGCCCGAGCTCTTGCCACTGCGCCTGCGTCACGTCGATGCCCTCGGCCTCAAAGCGGCCGCGCAGCGCGGGGTAGTCCACGTAGCGCAGCCGTCCGCTATCGTCGCGCGTGGCGAACGTGATGCCGACGAGGAACCGCTCCACAGTCGGCCAGCATTCACGCCACACACCATAATCGCCACTTCCTTGCGCAGTCTCAGTGGCTACTTCTGCGTACCACTGCGCTGCGCCCGCGAGTTTTTTGCGCGAGCACCTCCGGTGCTGGCGCGAATGATCGCTGCGCCTGTCGCAATCGTCAGCTGCGTGTCGCTGGTGAGCTGCTTTACGTGCTCTTCGTTGAACTCGATCGCCTCGCCCTTGATGTCGGTGAAGCCGCTCCACTTGGTGAGCACATCGCCCACCACCGAGCCGATGCCGCGTACATCGTTGAGACGCGCCGCGTTGAGCAGCGTGTCGGTCTGCTCTGCGTCGAGCCGCTCGAACTCGACGTCGAACGTGATCAGCTTGTGACCGTTGCGCGTCTTGTACTCGCAGTTAACGTGGGCGGTGAGGGTGTCGTCTTCGACGATCTGAAACATGGTCTGATCTCCGTGAGGGTTGAGGGTGGCGAGGCAAGGTACCCTTGGATCACGTCGCGCCGCCTTGCCTCGCCGGTGTCGTCCGTCCGGCGCGAGTGAGAGCCGCCATGTTGTCTCGCGCGCGCGTTAATCCTTAGCGGACGCGTGTCACTTTCAGGCGGTGCAATCGCGCAGTGAGTCGAGGCGCTACCCTCTCCCACTGGGAGAGGGGTTGGGGGTGAGGGCGCAGGGCACGGATCGCGCCCGAAGGTCAGGGCGTTGCACCCTGAGAAAAAAGGGCAGCCGAAGCTGCCCTGTGAGTCATCACGTGAACGCCGAAAGACCGGAGGTGTGCGCTCGCGTGGTATCCCTCTGCCCAGAGGAAATCGGGTGCGCGCTACTTGCCCTTGGCGGCAGGCGCGGGCGCAGCGGGCTCGACCGGCGCAATCGTTTTCGAGGCGACGAGCGCGTTATACGTGGCCTGATCAATCTGCGTATCGGTGGGCGCGAAGTCCTCCTTCACGGCCTTCGGGTCGTAGACCTCGATCGTTGGCTGGCTCTTCACTTCGAACGCCATTGCGCGGTTCGTCCACGGTTTCAAAATGGTGACCTGTTGCTTGTTCATGCGGTGCTCCTTTCGGTGGGGGCGAATTTGCCTGGGGTGTTGCACTCAGAAAAGCGCGGCCGACCAACGGCCCGCGCTTTTGAAACTGCAGCGTCGATCGACGATCTAGCCGCGCAGTTGGTGGAAGTACTGCGACACAGGCGCTGCTGCGTTGAACGGGATCCGCGTATCAGCCGTGATTCGGAACGTCATCGCGAACTTCAGGTAGTCGTCAGCGACGATCGGCATGCCGTCCGCCATACCCTTAGCCTGGTAGATCCACGTCTGGATCGGCGCACCGGTCGCGCGATCGAAGCCGTCGCACAAAATGGAAACGTCCTGCGGCGTGTACACAAGCGCATCGGTGCGCAGCGTGTCGAGGGCGGTGTAGCTCACGCGCAGTGTCGCGGTTGTGAACGGCGACGAGGCGCTCACGATCGTGCTTGAAACAGGGACGAGAATACCCGTTTCACCCAGCGTGTAATCAGTGCCGAGCACATACGTCGTCGAGCCTGCGAGGTTCGTGACTACCGGATTGACCGTCCAATCCGGTACTCGATTGAGCGGCACGAAGACCGATCCATTTGGAGCGACCGCGTTCACCGCGTTCTTCTCGATGATCTTCTCCTCGTTGGTCACTGCGCCGGAGGCGGTGAACGAGTTGCGACCAAGCAGCGCGATCGCCAGGTTGCTCGCCTTCTGGCTCTGGATGTCCATCGTGACGGTGCAGTCCTCCACCCAGTAGCTCACGCATGCGACACCACCTGCGCGCGCATTTGCGTTCGCGAGCACCTTTTCGGCGAGCTTGTACTTGATCGCGCACGCCGGGATGGTGCCCGCGTTGTCGTTGTTGGTCAGGTTCATCTGCGGGAAGCCTGCGCCGGCCGGCAGCGTCGACTGCTTGAGCGAGCCCGCAGGCCCGATGTAGATGTTGCCGCTCGGGATTGAGCAGCTCATGTTGCGGATAGGCATAGGGCCTCCTGTGGTTACGTTGGTGGGTTAGGGTCTGGGAAACTCACACGCGCTCAACCCAGCCGAGCGCGATCCATTCATTCGCGAGGGTGGACTCAATGCCCACCACCGCACCTTCTGTATGCGGCACCGCCGCGCCCGCCGCCGCCAGCACGCGCACCTGCACGTACGTCGGCGTGTAGTAGGGCATCGGCATCGTGTTGTTGCAGCAGCTCATCGCGCCACCCAAAAAGCAGCGCCAGTCACCGCAACGCCAAGCGAGAACCCAAACGCCACGATGCGCCAGAACCAGCACGTGTGGCACTCGCTCATCATCGAGCGATTGAGCCGAGCGGTGAAGCAATCGAACGCGGTCATACACGCACCTGGCTGGCGGCGATGAACAGTGCATCGAGCTGCTCATCACTGAGCCCGAACTCATTAGCGAGCCCGATGACGAGCAAGCTGCGACGGTCGAACGTAGACGCTTCGCGCCACGCGAGCTGCGTCATGTCATCAGCGCTCGCGACGAACGCCTCAATCTGCGCGAGCAACCCCGCACCGAGCAATGCGGCCTTCGCTTGGAGGCGCGTCACCGATAGCGGCACACCGTTCTCGTCCGTCGTCGCTTGGTACTGTGCGAGCTGCTGCTTGAGCGAATTGATCTCGCTCGTTTGCGCGACCAACGACTCGGCCAGTGATTCGTTTTCCGAGCGCAGCTGGCTCGCCTCGGCGATCGCCGCGTTCGCCGCCTCAATCGCGCTGAGCGCCGTCTGGTCGAGCAAATCTGCGAGCGGGAAGCCGTCGTCGCCGACCGGCTCTGGTTGCGTCTCCGAAACCTTGAGCACCTGGTCGCCGTCTTTGATCGTCTCGATGAAGCACACCGATGCGCCAGCAAACTTGCCGTCGACCCAGCGCGCCAGAAACTCGTAGGGCTGTCGAATGCGTGTGAGCATCAGCCGATCCTCCAGTTGGTGCCGTCGCTCACGACGGTCGTTGTGATTGCGCCGCCGCCTGCGACCACGGCGTTGAACGTCGCACTCCCTGCGTCCGTCACGTAGGCGGCTGCGCCCGCGCCATGCACCGCCGCGCTGGGCAGCGTGGCCACGGTGTAGGCGGGTAAGCGCACTGGCACCCACGCGCGGACGAAGCCGCGAGCTGCAGAGCCGGTGTAGCCCAGGTTCACCGTGCCCGCCGCACCAGTCCCCGTGGCGGTACCACCGACCAGGTTGGCATCGCCGCCCGCGTTGTTCCCGGTGCCGTTGGCGTTCGCGCCCTGCACATCGACGCGCCCGCCCGCGCTGCCAGTCGTGGCCGTGCTGCCCGCGCCTGCGCGAATTAGTAGGTTGTGGCCCGCGCCCGTGTTGCCCGCGCGATCGCCCGCACGGAAGGTAAAGTTGCCCTGCGTGCCGCCTGTCGCCGCATCGCCAATCACAAGCGTGTAGCTGGTCGCAGAGGTCGCGGCAAATTGTGCGCTCGTACCTGCGGACAGCGAAAACACGACCGTGCCACTCGAAGGAGCGAACTGCATCGTGTTCGATGCCGCTGTGCGCAAGATGTAGCCGTTCGCATCCTCGAATTCATAACGGCCCGATGCGACGCGAACTGTCCCTGTCTTGTTGATCGAGAAGCGATTCACGCCGCCAACTTGCCACTGCTCCAGCACCGACGCTGCCGCACTGGCCGTATCGGTAATGTTGTTGGTCTTGCCGACGAACGTCACTGCGCCCGCGTTCCACGTTTGAGACGTGCTCAGGGTAGGGTTGCTTGTGGTGACCGTAGCGCCACCCACGCCCAGCGCGCGCGTCGTACTGTTGTACGTGAGACCAGCATCACCACCGAACGCCCCCGCGCTGTTGAACTGCACGTGCGTCGTCGAGCCACCCGGCGCGCCGCCACTCGGCGTCGTCCACGCCACGTCGTAATCGGCGTTGCTCGCCTTGGTTGCGACCTGGCCTGTGGTGCCGCCCACGGGCAGTCCCGGCCCTGTAGCCCCCGTTGGCCCGGTGGGCCCGGTCGCGCCGGTCGGGCCAGCAGGGCCGGTGTTGCCGATTGGGCCTTGTGGACCCGCGGGTCCGGTGTTGCCAATCGGACCTTGCGGACCAGCGGGGCCGGTGTCACCAGTCGCACCTTGCGGACCCGCAGGGCCGGTGTTACCAATCGGACCTTGCGGGCCAGCGGGGCCGGTGTTACCGATCGCACCTTGCGGACCAGCAGGGCCGGTGTTGCCGATTGGGCCTTGTGGACCAGCGGGTCCGGTGTTGCCAATCGGACCTTGCGGACCAGCAGGACCGGTGTTGCCAATCGGACCCTGTGGCCCAGCCGGACCGGTGTTGCCAATCGGACCTTGCGGACCAGCGGCACCCGTGTTGCCGATTGGGCCTTGCGGCCCAACGAGCGACGTCGCTGGTGTCGGCCACACGCCTGCTGCTTTCGGTCCGTAGATCTGCCACGTGGTGCGGTCGATGTAGAAATCGTCGTCGACGCCGAGCGCGTTGCTCGGCGCACCAATGCCGGAGAGGATCGTGTTGCCGTCTTCGCCAGGTGGGCCGGGTGGCCCTTGTGTTCCGACACCGGGGTAGGTAACGCCGGGCGCAGTGACGCTGGATCCCGTCATGTCCGCTTCATAGCAGAGCAGCGTGATGTACACGCCATCCGATCCGCCATACACCGCTGTGCCGGGTAGCCCGCTGATATCGATGCGCTTCACGGTGCGCTTACCCGGAGCGCGATCGCCCACCGCTGTCCAGCGGAACTGCGCCATCGCCGCGAGCACCTCGGTCACCATCGGGCCGTTCGTCACGCGCGCGGCGTGCGCCGTGCCATCGAAGGCGGTGTCGATCTGGCTCGACTCGCGGGTGCATACCGCCAGCACCCAACGCTGCACGTTGAGCTGGCATTCGCCGCGCGGCGTCTCGCTGACCAGGCCGAAGAAGTTGGGCGCAGGCACGATGAACACCGCGCCATGCTTGGAGCCAGCAACCGGCGATGGCTCCTGCACATACTGGAGGTTGCGCTCGATCGCTTGTGGATCAGCGACACCCGCGACAAACGCCACGCTCGCGCAGGCAGCTTGCACATGCGCGACGAGCGGTTGTTCGAGGCCGTAGAAACTCATGGCGCTACTCGAATCGCTGCTCGTCAATGTCGTCGGGGCGACCGAACACGCGGCCGCTGTCGCCGAAGATCACGTCGCTGCCATTGCGCGCGGCGTCCACCGTCGTGTCGAGCAGCATCACACCGGGCAGCAATACGCAGCCGCCCGCTTTGGTGGGGTCGAGCGCGTCGAGCTGCTTGCGGGACTGGAAGTAGCGCGAGTGCGCTTCGGTAGGCGCTTGGTTGCCGACGATGCCGCCGCCTTGACGCGCGTCATCACTCAGCAGGAAGCGAGCACCTCGCGCGTTCCATTCGCGCAACATCATGAGCACGGTGGTTGTTAGTGGCGACCCATCCGACATCACCAACGGCAGCACATAGCACCGAGCCAGCGCCAAATCAATCTCAGCTGCAGCGCGATCAATCGCATCTTGCACGCGCGCATCGTTACGCACCTTCAGCCCGTCCTTATCGGAGAGCTGCAGCACCTCGCGGGCACCATAGGCCAGTTCCAGCTGCGCGATCGTGATGTAGGGCATGGGCGATGCTTCTTGAGTGAGAGGCCGCTTTGGCGGTCACACCACAGTGCATTCGGGAATTGAACGAATGCACTGCGGTGTGCGCCCTCGCGCGGTGCGAGGGCGAATGCGGCTAGTTGTCGTTGCTGCCGTCTTCCGTGGCAGCGTCTTGCGCCGCTACCGCTTTAACGAGCTCGGCGATCTCCTCGTCGGTCAAGTCGGTTGACACGGTGAGAACGGGGTCAGCCATGATCACGGTAGCATCGTCTTCCGACACAGCCACGCAGCGCGCGTCTCGCGAAAAGGCTATGCCTGCGCGATAGCGCTGTGGTTGCGTTGCGGTCACTTTGAGCATGACGCGATCAGGAATCGCCGCGCGCTTGCCCTTCGCTTTTGCGACCGGTGCAGCTGGTGCGGCTGGCGTAACCGGCGCAGGAGGCGGGTCGCCCGCAGGCGCGCCGTTTGTCGCAACGCTCACCGCTGCCGTCTCCGTGTTCGCCGCTGCGTCTGCCTTTGCGGGCTGCGGCTTGGGCGCGGGCGCTGGCGCTGGCGCTGGCGCTTTGGTCTGGTTCTTCGACATAGTGGCTCCTTGGGAACTCTCGCAGATAAAGGTGCCGGTTTTGTTTACGGGTCATGCGCGCGCAACCAGTGCCGCGCTGTATTCCTTGGGGCGGTCCGGCAACCGCCTCTCTTCGCGGTGTGTGCGTTACGGCAGGTACGGCGTCTCGATCGCGCGCACGAGGCTCTTCGCGATGTTGGTGTTGCCGCCCGTGAAGTTGGTGCCCGAGGTGGTCACTGTCGCAGCCAGCGGCACGAAGTCCGCGCTGAGCACGGTCTTCACCTCTTTGAAGTTTGACGTGCCGACCACGATCGTGTCCGGCATGATGCCGAGCGGATCGCCGTTCTCGTCGGTCTGGCTCGCCATCTGAATGATGGCCGTGAACAAGTTGTCGACGGTCAGCGCAGCGCGCGACGCGAGCGCCATTTGCGGGAAGCCATAGCCGACACCGACGCGCGCATCAACACCGAAGAGGTACTTGTTGGTCAGGAAGACGCGCGGATCCTCAAGGTTCATCAGCGCGCGGAACGCATAGTCGCGGCGCGGCTGCATGATGAGCGGTTTGATGCCCATGTTCGTGGAGAGCAAGTACCACGGCTGACCCGCGCCCGCGATGAAGTTCGACCAGGTAGACACTGTGCCGTCCGCGTTGTACTTCGGATGATCCGTGTCGAAGAAGAACTGGCCGTCATAGCAGTTGGTACTCGCGCCATTCTTGAGCGCGTTGAACATCAGCACGCTTGGGTGTTTCGCCGCCATGATGCCGCGCATGTTCGCAAGCGCCGAATACTGCCCAAGCTGATTGTCTTCAAGCGCGTCGCGATCCACCTCGACGGTGCTCTCAAACGGCTCGTTGGCCACGCGGTACGAATCAGCGCGCAGCTTCTTGATATGGCGCTCGCCGATCCACTTGCGCATGGCAGGGAACGAACCAAGCCAGCCATAGAGGTTTTCGGAAGTGTTGGACGGGATGATCTCCGTGAAGTCCTTCCACGCTTCACCATTGGGGCCTTTAACGACGGAGTCGTATCCGGCTTGGTAACGCGTCGAAAGACCGACGTAGAACTCCTTGAGGGACTGCTGATTAACGATCACGGTACGTGCTCCTAAAAATTGGGGGGTGCGGGGTCAGCGAATCTAAGCGCGACCGATTAACGACGAATGCGGGTATCAACCCACGCGAGCGTGCCCTCAACGTCAACGATCAGGCCGAGAGTGTCTGCGGTCGGCGTGGTAGCCACAGCTTCGATGCGCACAGTGCTGTCGTCGAGCGGGCGCGCGAAGCTGGTCAGGATGTGCGAGCGGTTGATCGAGCCGTCGTGCGGAATGCGATGAACGCCACGGCGTACGTCGACGGTTTTCGCGCCTGCTGCGCCACCGACGTTGTTGACCGCCTGCTTCGAGATGCCGAGCGGCTTGTCGGTCGCGACCCACGGCCGCGCATCGGTATTCGCGCCGACGCCGCCGACGATCACGCCGTGAAAGATGTTCGCGTTCGCTGCGACAGGGAACGCCGTGATATCGCCAGTACGTTCGATGACGCCGACGTTGTCTTGAGTTGCGTTGGGCATGGTGTGCTCCTGATGTGTCTGGTTCGGATTGAAGTGGTGCGGCTAAGACAACCGCTCGTTACTCGACCAGCACGCCGGTCTTCACCATCACCGCGCGCTGCGTCGCAAACTGTTCGGCACTGATACCGAGCAACGAGCACACGGCGGTTTGCGTATCGTCGAGCGCATCGCCCGTCTCGCTCTTCTTCGGCGGCTGCCCGTTGGTCTGCGTCTTGCCAGCCTTGGCTGGGTTGCGCGGCATCGCTGCGATCATCTCGGTGAGCTTGGCAACGCCGAGCTGTTCGCCTACGGTTTTGAGATGCCCCTCAAACGCTTCGGTCAGCTCAACGCCTTCGCTCTTCGCCTGCGCGATCAGCGCATCGGTGTCGCGTGTGAGCTGCGCCGATTGCAGTTTGGCCAGCTCTAGCTTGGTTGCAGCGTGCGCGGTTTGCTCCGCCGTCAACGTCGCAACGGCGACGTACTTCGAGGGGTCAGGCTCGGCCTTCGATTTGGCAGCGAGCGCGGCAACGGCGGTCAACACCGTTTCGTCCGAGACGTCGGCGGTGAGGCCGAGCGCTGCTGCAAGCAGGGTCTTGTTCATGGTCACTCCTTGGTGGGTGTGGGTTTGGGTAGGTGGGTCGATGAGTTCGGGGAGGCCAAGCTCGCGTGAGAGCGAGGCAGCGGATGCCGCCGTGAGCGCGGAAACCGCGAGCGGTAATGCGGGGTCGTTGGTGAGCGCGACCTTCGTGAGCGCGAACACGTCGCCATTCACGATGCTGTAGAGGAAGACGGGACTGAGGTACTTGTATTCGCCCGCGTCGATCGCGGCAGCGGCAGCGGCCGTCCACTCGATCGTCACGTATAGGCCCTTGCCCGGTTCGTAGCGCGTAAGCGCCGTCTTGATCCAGCCGGACGCGGGCGCTTTGCCCGACGCCTTCAGCTCCGGGTTTTCGGACGCGTGGTCGTAGTCCACCTGGATATCGCGCCCGTATCGTGCGTGCAACGCAACGATGCGGGCACCGCCCTCGGGAGTCAGTCGCCACTTCTTGAAACGACCGTCGACCTCCTTAACAGAGGCAGGCCGTCCGTCATGGCTCGCGAACTCGCCGTCCGGAATGACGAGCACCTCGGACGTGCGCGAAGCAGATGCACCAGCCGCCGCAGCAAGCGCGACAGCAACAGCGAGAGAGGAGAGCGCGAACTTCATGGAGCCGCATTTCACGCTCTCGCGCGCACATTACTTAGCGGACGCGCGTCACTTTCGCGCGCTCCCGGTGTTGTTTTCTACCCGCCGAAAAATAATTTCGTGAACCGCTTGACGCCGGTACATTGTTCCGGTTAAATACCTTCATCGGCTCACCGAGCCAACCGACGCCGCAGGATGAAGCGGCTCTCTGAGGAGACACCATGAACGCACCTGCAGTCACGTTTAGCTACCGGACCATCAACCCGAACTGGGGCACCACTCACGAGGTAATCGTGATGACGCCAGAGCTACAGCAATTTGCCATCGCCGCCGCGCCCATCGTGGAAGCCCAGTTGGCCCGCGCTCGCAACATCGGACGGCTTGTGCTCGCCAGCAGCACGGGCGAGGCTAGCTGGGCTGCGAACAACGGCCACAGCGTCGCGCGCCGCGAAGACCACCTCGCGCAGGTCGCCACCATGCTCGGTTTGTTGGCGAAGGGGCTGACGGCCTCCTCGTTCAACGGCTGGGTGGATCGCCGCGAATGGGGCTACATCCTCGACGCCGTTGCGACAGACGCGCAGTGACCGGCAAGCATGCGGCCTGGCAGGCGGCGTGGAGCCGCTTGCCGAACGGCGATCTCCAGCACACCAGCGGCCTGATCGTCAACGTCAGTCGCGGCGACGGCTACACCGATCTTGAGGTGCAGCAGTCCTCGCTGGTGATTTTCCAAGCGAGCGAATCGGCGCGCGGCGTGCCGCTACACGACCAACTGGCGCGCCTGAAGCGCCTACTAAATGAGGCTGAGACGTGGCATCGCAACCATTGAAACTGCCGCCCAGCGCAGAACAAGTTCTGCGCGCGCGGCTGGCGGCCGTACACACTCAATCCGAGGCGGCCGCGTCCATCTACCGGAGTGAGCGCAATTGGCGTCAATGGGAACGGGGCGAGCGCGAAATGGATGCAGCGCTCTTTGAGCTCTACACGCTCAAGACGCGCGCTTAGCCTGCGCGCTGGCGGTCCCGCTTGCGTTTCACGCCACGATGCGTGCAGTACATCACCCGTTTGCACTCGGCGAACTCGCGCTTTGTTTTCGCGCGATGCTCGGCATGGCTCAACCATTGCATGTTCGCCACCTCGTCACGGCCACCCAGCATGAGCGCTCGTACATGGTCGATGTGATAGCCGGGACACCGCCCGGTTGTCTTGCCGGTAGACGGGCACGGGTTGGCCTTGCGAAACTCGTAGCGAACCGTGGGATCGCGCGGGGCGGCGAAAGCGAGCGCGGAGAGGATGAGCGCGAGGAGCGTGGCGAGAACGCGGGTCACTTCAAGTACTTCGCGTTCAGCGCGTCGATGACTCGCAACTCAACGTCGCCTGCCTTCGCGCCGTCGTACCGGCTGTAAAACAAGCGACGCATCCTCTGCGGCTTCTCTTTCTGGCTCACCGCCACGTACACATTGTTCGTGCACGAACCGAAAATGCGCTCGCGCTCGCGCGGACCGTCCGCGCCAAAACTGCAAACCACCACCACCGCTGGCCAAGCCGGTTCGCTCAAGAAGCGAACGCGCCCCGAGTCACGAAAGCGAGCACCAATCTCGGCGCAAAGCTCCTTACCCCAAGCGTCGCCACCGCAACTCCAGTACACCGGCACCCTGCGATCATCGCTCGGATTGTCGGACGACTGCTGCGCCAACGCCGCTGCGCTAAAGAGCACAATCAACACACCGATCAAACTACGCATACTGCCTCCGATTTAGAACACCGCCAGAAACGCACCACGACCCCGGGGCGATGACCGCAAGCGCCAGCGTTATAACAGCGTTACAACACGACCGACGCCTTTGGCCGCTACATCGACGCATTGGACGCACGTCCGCGCCCGCCTAGCGCCCTTTTTTTGAAGCGCTCATGTTGACCAATCGGATGCCAGCCTTCACGTAATCGTCGAGCCCTTCGTCGCCGATCGCGGCCATCATGCAACCGCAGTCCGAATTGTGCGCCGGATAGGCGGCCCACCAACCCGGATCATCAAGTCGCCAGTATTGCCACCGCATTGCGTCGCACGCGTCGCTCGTCCCCACATGCACGTGCAAGAGCGCGTAACGCGCGAAACCCGACCGGCACAGCTCGGCATAGTGACGCTGTCGGCAAGTCTCGCGCTCGGCGTCTTCGAACGGCATACCAGGAATGGAAGGCGGCAACGCAACGCGAAAAGGCCGCTCAGGCCGCCTACCAAAAAGCAGCGAGAGAAACCCCACATCAAGCCTCGACCCGCCGGGCAACCACGCTGCTGGCGCGTCCAATGTAGAAGCGCTCGAACCAGTCAAGCAGCACATCAACCGCGTCATTCGTGATTAGGTGTCGCGCCGACAAATCAAACATCAACGCCGCAAACACTGAGTGCTCGGCGAGATCGATCTTTCTACATCGAAGCGCCTCCGCAACATAGCTTGCTGTTCCGCCGGGGCTCCCTCGCATCTCATAACGGACGACGGGTTCCTCCACGCGGAAATGCCTCGACGGGGTAAATGCGGGGGCGACCGCAAAGCCCGGCAGGTCGGGATATGCATCTTGAAGCTCCCAGCGAAGCTGTATTGGCGGCTCTCGTTCTCCGCTTTCGTAGCGTTGCCATGCGGATTTGGACACCCCAAAGCGCTCGGTGATTTTCGCCAACGAGGATTCTGCGCGCTTCTTCCGAAGCCACTCGCCCAACGTCTTTCGTTGTTCCGGACTCATTGAGCCTCCCAAAAAAGATAGTCCGACGGGGCTTGACAAGCCTATTCCGTCGGGATAACCTACGAACTACGCACTTCTACGCACACGGAGTTTAACCCGATGCCCACGCCCAGAACCCCGGAACAACTCAAGCAGCACCTGCGCGACCGCAACATCACGCTCGTGCAATACGCCAAGACCTGTGGCGTCGAATACCACGACGCGGTACGCCTGGTTAACGGAATGCTCAAAGGCCGCTACGGCAAGAGCGCAGACAGCGCGAAAAAGCTCGGCCTGAAGGTGGCCGCATGAGCCGCGACTTCAACCCCGACCACGTCTCCGATCTCGTCCAGCGCACGCTCGATATCGCCACGCTGCTCGCGGGCAACGAGTTTAGCGGCGTCTCGGTCACCGAGCTTTGCGCCGCCACCAAGCTGCGCAGCGACACGGTTGTCCGCTCGCTCGCCAACCTGGTCGCCGCTGGCTGGGCCGAGAAGATCCCGGAGACCGGGCGCTACCGCCTCGCCGCCAAGCCAGTGCAGATCGCGCTCGCGTTCTCAACCGCCCTCGACCGCGCGCAATCGCAGGTCGATTCGATCCGCAATCGCTACACGCGCCCGCCGCCTTGACCCGGTTTTGTCCGGCCATCCGGACAACTTCATTTTGTCCGGTCATCCGGACAAACCGTCCCAGCCCTCCGTCCCTAACCCACTTTGTCCGGTCATCCGGACAACCGAAGGAATCGCCCAATGGCGCGCCAGAAAACCCAGATCGCAGTCGTAGAGCCCACCCAGCCAGATGACGCCGCAGTGTCACGCGACCTCGCCGCACTCGACGAAGTCACCGCGCTCACCACTAAACAAGAGGCGATGCTCGCCGACCTCTCGCAAGAGCTCGCCGTCTCGCTCCCCAAGAAGTACGACGAGGACGTCTACGTTGACCTCGCCAAGCAAGCGCTCATCGCGCACAGCATTTCGGGCTGGCAGCTCGGCGTGATCCTGATCGCGATCCACGCGAACACGTCCTCGCGTGATGAGTTCATCGCCCTTGCGCAGGAGCGCATCAGCCTCAGTCGTTCGCAGGCCTATATGTACATGGCGACCGTGAAGCGCTTCGCCACCGAGGACGGGCTCAAGCTCGTGCAGAAGCTGCGCACACACGGCATCACGTCGTTCTCGAAGATCGCCCAGCTCCAACAGCTCACCAATACCGAGGTCGAAGAACTGCTCGAAGGCGACGGCGCGCTCGGCCTCACCGCCGACGACGTGGCCACCATGAGCACCGTGCAGCTACGCAAAGCGCTGCGCGAAGCGCGCGCGAACGAAGCCGCCAAGGACGCCCTGATCGCCGAGAAGGACGCCAAGATCAACAAGCTGACGACGGCGAAGAAGCGTAAGCCGGTGGACGATCCGGACGACGCCATGATCCGCGCGTTCGAAACCGACGCGGTTGACGCCACAGGCGAAGCCGCGAAGCTCATCTCGACCGACTTCGCCGCACTGGTCGCCGCGCTCGACGAGCAGGAGTGGACAGCCAGCGACCGCAAAGCGATCGCCAGTCTCGAAGACCGCGTGCGCCTCATCAAGACGCAGCAGCTTGCCAAGGTCGCCAACGCGCTGCGCGACGCCGCTCTGTCGGTCGGGATCCCGCCAGCCGATATCGGCATCGCCGACGAACCCGTCATGCCCGCTGACTTCACCTAGTTCGCCCGCGCTCCGTCCGCCGATACCGCTCACGCCACCTCACCGCGACAAGCCATGCAACCAGCCACACAAGAGTACCTTCGCCAGATCGCCGACCAGCTGCATGCCGCAGCGCACGGCGAGAAAGAGCCGATCCTCGCGCGAGCGCAGTCATACCTTGGCTGCTCGCGCAACGCGCTCTACACGAAGCTCGCCACGGTCGGCTACAAGCCAGAGCGGAAGAAGCGTGCGGACGCGGGCGCGGTATCGCTCCCCCGCGCCGAGGCAGAGAAGATCGCCGCGCTCATCAAAGCGGCCACACGGCAGAACGGCAAGCGCATTCTGAGCGTGCCGAATGCAGTGGACATGCTGCGCGCCAACGGCGAGATCGCTGCCGAGCGTGTCGACGAGAACACCGGCGAGGTGGTAGCGCTATCGACCACCACGATCCTGCGCGCGCTGGAGGTCTACGGCCTGCATCACAAGCAGCTCGCCACGCCCGAGCCGCATGTGCAGCTCGCGAGCCTGCACCCGAACCACGTCTGGCAGATGGACTTCTCGGTCTGCGTCGTCTTCTACCTGCGCGGCGACAAAGGCGTGCGCATCATGGACGAGGCGCGCTTCAACAAGAACAAGCCCGCCAACGTCGCCAAGATTGAGAACGACCGCGTGCAGCGCGTCGTGATCGCTGACCACACCAGCCACGTGCTCTGGGTGTACTACGCACGCGGCGGCGAGCGCAGCACAACCGCGATCGACGCGCTCATCCGCGCGATGATCGGACGCGATGGCGTGCCGTACAAGGGCGTCTGCTTCGTGCTCTACACCGATCAGGGCAGCGCGTTCAAGGGCGGCATCTTCGAGAACTTCTGCCGCCGCGCGCTGATCACGCACATCCGACACGACGTCGGCGCATCGCGCGCCACCGGCTCGGTCGAGAAGGCGCAGGACATCGTCGAGCGCAGCTTCGAATCGCGCCTCGGCATCGGCTACCGCGTCGAGCACCTCGAAGAACTTCAGGCCCTTGCCACGCGCTGGGAGAAGTGGTTCAACACCACCCAGCGCCACAGCCGTCACGGCATGACACGCGTCGACGCGTGGATGCGCATCAGTGAGCAGCAGCTGCGCTTGGCCCCGAGCGAGGCGGTGCTGCGCACCCTCGCCACCACACATCCGAAAGACCGCACGGTCACCGGCAAGCTCGGTGTGCCTTGGGAAGGCGTCGAGTACTCCCTGCGCGATGTGCCCGGACTCACCGAGACCTTGCGCGTCGGCATGAAGGTGCAGGTCGTGACGAACCCGTACGTCGAGCGCGGCATCATCATCGTCACGCCTAGCGCAGACGGTGCAGACGAGCTGCACTACCCGATCGCGCCACCTGCGGTCAACGAATGGGGCTACGCCGCAAGCGCGCCGATCATCGGCGAGAGCTTCGCGAGCCTCCCGAAAACCAACGTCGAGCGCGCCACTGAGCGCCTCGAACAGATCGCCTTTGGTGCCGACACGATGGCCGATGTCGCGCAGGCGAAGAAGGACGAGCGCATCGCCTTCGCTGGCATGGATCCGCACAAGCCGCTCATCACGCCGGACGTCACGCACCTGCCTCGTCGCGGCACCGAACTCGGCACCGCTGCCCCGGTGTACGTCGCGCCGGTCACCGTGCTCACCGTCGTCGAAGCCGCGCGCGCGTTGCGCGATCTGTACCGCGAGCGCGACGGCGGCGAGTGGACAGCTGACCACTACGCCGCGCTGCAGCGCCTCTATCCGAACGGCCTCGCCGAAGCCGATCTCGGCGACGCCCTTGACCGCATCACCAATCGCACCCGTCTGCGCGTCGTCGCTGGCGGAGCGTCCTAGTCCTTATCACCGTCCATCGTCCATACCCGGAGGAACCTTGGCCACACCACAACAAAGCCGCGCACTCAGATTGCGCAGCGTCCTCGAAGCACACGGCATCACCCATGCCGAGCTTGCCCGCAACCTCACGCAAGCGGACGGCTCGCCAATGAGCCGTAGCGCCGTCGTGCAGCTCGTCTCGAACGGCGTGATGCTGAAGCGCACACCCGCCTCGCACATCGCCCCGCAGATCGCGAGCTTCCTCGCCGCGCGCGGCGTCGCGTGCACTGCCCCTGAAGAACTACTCACCCCGGACGCAGAGCTGGCTGCGCCGGAGGCCGCCCAACCCCCAGCGCCGGAGCCCTTCATGCAACGCACTACCCTTTCGCCCGACGCCTGCCGCCACTTCGGCATCGCCGTCGATCCGTTCCCCCTCATGCCCGCCGATATCGAGGACGTGTGGTTCGGTCAAGACCAGCGCCTCGTGCGCGAGTCCATGCGCGCCACTGCCAAGAACGGCGGCATCCTCGCCATCGTCGGCGAAAGCGGCTGCGGCAAAAGCTGGCTCCAGCTCGACTTCGAACGCTGGCTGGAAACGCAGCCGACCAAGTACGTGCTCGTGCGCCCGCGCACCGTGGACAAGGCACGGTTGACCGACGACGCCATCGTGCGCGCGATCATCGCCGACATTGATCCAGCAGCGAAGATCCCGATCGCCATTGAAGCGCGCGCTCGCAAGATCGAGAAGCTGCTCGGCGACGGCCACAACGCAGGCGCGCGCCACGTGCTCTTGATTGACGAGACGCAGGACATCACCAAGCGCACCCTCAAGCAGCTCAAGCGCTTCGCCGAGATCCGCGCGGGCTGGCGTCCGCTGCTCTCCATCGTGCTGATCGGCCAGCCCGAGCTCGGCGCGCTGCTCGACGAGGCCACGAATCACGACGCTCGCGAGGTGATCCAGCGCACGCAAGTCATGACGATGCAGCCGCTCGCCACGATCAAGCTCGCCGAGTACCTCAGCTTCAAGCTCGACCGCGCGGGCACATCCGCAGCGCGCGTGTTCGACAAGGGCGCGATCGACGCGATCCCGCAGCGCCTCAAAGAGTGGAACCGCGAACGCACCAAGGCGGTGAGCCGTGTCTACCCGCTGGCGATCAACAACCTGGTCGCGGCAGCCATGAACGAGTGCGCCAGCCTCGGCGCACCGAAGGTCACCGCCGAGCAGATCGCGACGGTGGGAGCGCGCTCATGAACGGCTTCTTGACCTCCGACAACATCGAGCTGGCGCGCGTGGATCCGTTTCCCGTTCGTGGTGAGCCTGTCGAACCACGCCTCATTCCCCCAAGCACCGACGCTGAGCGCAGCGCGTTCGTGAAGCAGCTTGCGCGTGCGGCGCTAGACCTCGGCGTGCGCGCGGATACGCGCGTTGGTCCACCGCCGACCAAGCTCATGTTTCCCAACGGCGTCAAGGGCGCGCCCGCGAGCCTGAGCGAGCCAAAGACGCCAGCCCGCGTCGCGAAGGCGGAGCGCTACTACCGCATCGACGTCTGGTTCTGCGGCGAGACGGCGCACTTCTGCGCACAGTCTGCGCTGCTACCGCGCGAGCTGCGCGATCACTTCGTGCGCGACGGCATCACGCTCGAAGAGAAAGACGGCTCGCTGGAGTGGTTCGATCCGGCATCGATCTCGCGGCTGCGAATCGACGTGCTGATGCAGTCGCCGGGGGCCGCGCAGCTGCGCAACATCGTTCTGAAGACGCGAGGCGCGAAATGAAGGGCGGCAACTCTACCCTCACCGAAGTGCTGGTCATGCTCTTGAAGCTGATCGCGGCGCTGTTCTGCTTCATGGTGCTGTTTGCGGCTGGCGTCGAGATCTCGGAGGTCACTCGTGAATTGCTCGCGAGGTGCAACCTATGAGCTGGATCTCGTTCACCACCACCGGCAGCGCACTGCCGAGTACGCCGGGCAAGCTGCGTCGCGCGCGTCACGGCGTCGGCCCTTCGCGCGCGATGGAAGAGGCGCGTCGCGATGGCTTGCTCTGGGGCGTGGTCGCCGTCGCGCTCGTGATCGGCGCGCTCGTGTGGAGCGCCGCGATCATCGCGCGCGATATCGATCACTCGCTCGCTGAGACCCGCCGCATGCACGCGCAGCGCGCGGCTCGCATGGTCGATGCGTACTACGCCGCGCCGTGCATCCACATCCGCGATCTGCCCCTGCAGAAAGCGTATCGCCTCGAAGACATCGAGCGCCTCTGCATCAACCCACTGCCCACCAAAAAAACCGGAGACCGATCATGAGCGAGACACAGCAACAGACGCAACCGCGCTATCCAGACGGCACCCCCGTGCCCACCATCGACGAGATCAACGCGCAACTCGGCCCAGAGTTCGTTGAGATCGCCAATGCACGGCTCGCGCGCATGAACGCAAGCAAGAACCCGCAGGAAATCACGCAGCTCGGCGCGAACCTGCAAGGCATGTGGTCGGCAGCAGCGATCCTCGGGCGCGTGGACAAACGTGTCGCCAAAGGCATGCTGATGCAGACCGTGCTGATGACGGATCAGTTGGTCAGCGCGCTCGGCGTGCCGACGTCTGTGCAGCGCCCGATTGATCTCCAGTCCGCGCAGGTGCACTAATGGATACCCGCGTTTGCCCATTCTTGCCAGACGGCGCGAGCATCAGTCCGCTTGAGCGCGCCATCCTCGAAAAGCTCGACGTGGCCGACAAGCCGGTCGATCAGGGCGTGCTGTATTCGCAGCTGCTGACCGAGCTCGGCACCGGCGCGCGCGCCTACGACGAAGCGCTCTCGCATCTGATCGCGCTCGACCTGATCGACTGCGCGTTTGACCAGCCCGACGAGCACCACCTACCGCTCGACGAAAGCCGCTTCGTGCTCTCGCTCGTCGAAGGCGGCATCGAAACGCTCGCCGCGTTCTGGCGCGCAGAGGCCAAAGCCAAGTCGATCGCGGAGGCCATCGCACCCGCGCTACACGTCGACGAGACCAAGCTCGCCATCACGTCGCCCGCATTCGCGGTGCGCTTCGAGAGCCGCGAGGCGATGCGGGCTTATATGAGTGGAGGTGCGCGATGAACGCGAAACAGGTACGCGCGGCCGCGCTCAAGTGTCAGCAGTTGGTGCACACGTACTACGGACGCGTGAAGATCACCGGACTCGTTGAAGATCACGGCGGCAACCTGCAGCGCGTAGAGATGCGATCGGCGTCATACGAGGCTTCAGAGCGTCGCGCGATTGAACGCAAGCACGGTCAATGTGGCAACGCGGGTGGGTTGGTGCTGACGGCCAAGCCCCACCAGTTCCGCCTGCTCAGACCGATCGGAGGTGCATCGTGAACGACGAAGACCGCGCACGCCTTCGCAGAATCGAGATCGCGGTGATGCTCATCATCGGTTCGATCATCGGCAAGGTGTTCGCGCAATTTGCGATGTGGTGGTTAGGCTTATGACCGCCGCCAAAACCACCGCGCGCAAGAATCGCGCACGCCACGTGTGGACCGATGCGCAGATCAAGACGCTGCGCGCGCGCTATCCGCACGTGAAGACGCAGTTGATCGCCGACGACTTGGGCCTGCGGTTGGAGCAGGTGTACGCCAAGGCGCACGCATTGGGGCTCAAGAAGACGCCAGAGGCGCTGGCCGAGTTCGGGCACACGCTCAAGCCCGGCTCTCAATTGGGCGCGGCGTACCGCTTCAAGCCGGGGCACAGCACGCACAGCCACGGGCTGGGCGGGCATCGTGCGCAGTCACATCCGAACGTGATCGCGTCTCGCTTTCGCCCCGGCCATCGCTCGCAGACATGGGTGCCGGTCGGCTCGTATGCCTGGTCGAAAGACGGCTACCTGAAGCGCAAGGTCGCAGACGTTACGCCGTCTCGCCACGGCTGGGAGCTTGAGCACCGGCTGATCTGGATGGCCTACCACGGCGATATCCCAGCGGGCTTCGCGGTGTGCTTCAAAGACGGTGATCGCACGCACGTGCACCTCGACAACCTGGAACTGCGGGCGCGCGCCGATATTGCCCGCGCCAACTCAATTCACAACCTGCCCAAGCCGCTCGCCGATGTGTTGCGGCTGAAGGGCGCATTGAACCGGAGCATCAACCACCATGAACGCAAACGAAAGCAACAGCAGCAACAACACGGCGAACCAGCAAACGATCGTCGATCTGCGTAGCGTGCTCTTCGACACCCTGCGCGATCTGCGCGACAAGGAGAAGCCGATGGACATCGCACGCGCCCGCGCGATCGCAGAGGTCGCCGACAAGGTGATCGACAGCGCACGCGTCGAGATCGAGTTTCTCGAGGCGACGAACGCGGACACCGGCACCGGCTTCATCGCAACGCAGCCCGCCTTGCCCGAGGGCTTCTCGGTGAGCAAGGTTCACCGCCTGAAGGGATGAGCGATGGACGCGCAGAATTTGACGACTGCCACGCCCGTGCTTGCGGTCGACGCCGAGCTGCTGGCGCGCAGCGAATGCCCGCTCGAATCGCTGACACTGGAGGAGCGCGTGGCGCTGCTCGAGCGACGGGTTTCGCAGCTGGCGATCGCGCACGCGAACCTCGCTCGTGCGACGGTGGTGCCGCGATGAGCGCAACCGAAATCGCCCGCCAACAAGCTCTCGCTCAGATCGCGAAGCGCGGGTACGCAACCGTCTGCGACGTGGTCGAAGAGACCGCGCTGCCGCGCCGCCGCGCCGCCAGGTCTGGGATGCGCTGCTCGGCTGGGAGCCGGTCGAGCGCCGCATGGACTATGCGAGGAAGAGCGGCGCGAAGCGGTTCATCTTCGAACGCCGGAGCGGAGCATGACCCAGCTCGCCCTCACGCTCGCACAAACGCCGCAGGACCGAGCCGCCGCTGTGTCGCTCGTCCTCTCGCGGCACATCGGTCGCGAGCGCGCGATCCGAGTGGTCGATCTCGCTGCAGAGTCCGGCCTCTCGGAGCGCGACGTTCGGCACGCGGTGAGCGATCTGCGCATGCAGGGCATCGCCCTCTGCGCGCATCCGAAGCGCGGGTACTGGATGGCCAACTCTCCGCAGGAGTTCCTCGAGTTCGAGGAGTTCCTGCGGAGCCGTGCGATGCACTCGCTCACGATGCTCGCGCGTATGCGAAACGTGGCGCTGCCTGTCTTGCTCGGACAGCTCGCCCTCACCGAAACCAACAAGGAGAGCCAGCATGGCTAAAGCAATGACCCTCGCCGATATCGAGGCGCTGACCAAGGAGTTCGCCGCCGCGCGGACGGAGATGATGACCGTCGGCGAGCAGCTCAACATCGAGCTGCAGGCGGTGCGCGATAAGCACGCGGAGGCGCTACGCAAACGCGCCCGACTCGCCAACGCACTGGCGACGCAGCTCTACGACGCGATCAACGCTAACCGGGCACTGTTCGAAGCCAAGGGCGCGAAGAGCAAGGTGTTCGACGGCATCAAGGTCGGGCTGCAGAAGGGTAAGGCGACGATCACTGCAGCGGATGGTGGCGAGATCGATGGCAAGCGCCTGATCGATGATATCGAGGATGCGCACGTCGATCTTGACCTGGCTGTATCGACGTTCGTGCAAACCGAGCACAAGCCAGTCATGGCGGCACTCGCTCAACTCAGCGACGAAGAGCTTGAGCGGATCGGTCTGAAGCGTTCGCAGGGAGCCGACACGCCACTTGTAAAGCCTGTCGACGGCGAGTCCGCAAAGGTTGTGGACGCCCTGATCAAAGAGTTCATCGCCGAGTGATCGGCATCACCAAGGAGTAACGACCATGAGCAAGAGCTTCCTCATCGAGAAACTGACGACTGACCTTGGAATGACGCGCGCGCAGGCAAATCGCGCGTTGCAGATCGTAGAGGGCTGCACCGCAGCTTCGCTGCAGGTGAGCGGTAAAGCCACCATCCCCGGCATCGGCACCCTGCGCATCGAACAACGCGAAGCCCGCGAAGGCCGCAACCCTCGCACCGGCGCGAAGATCAAGATCGCGGCACGCAAGGCCGTCTCGTTCTCAGCGTCGAGCGACCTCAAGTCGCACGCGCAGAAGTGCAAGGTGGCAGCGTGAGCGACGTGATGACCCTGACCGAGTTCGCGGCGATGAGCACCACTGCGCTGCCGAAGCGCAACGTGTGGAATGGCGAACCGCTTACACCACGTCCGTTCCTCTGGTACGTCGCCACGCCATACACGCACGCGGATCCCAGCGTTCGCGAGCGTCGCTGTGCGCTGGCGCAGCGCGCCACGGCCACGCTGATGGAGGTGGGTATACACGCGTACTCACCGATTGCGAACGGGCATCCGGTCTCGTTCTACATGCGCCCGGAGACGGTCAACAACCACGCATTCTGGATGACGCACTGCTTCGACATGCTGGAGCGCTGCAACGGCCTGCTCGTGATCACGATGGACGGCTGGCGTGAGAGCAAGGGCGTGGCGATGGAGATCGAGCGCTGGAGGAGCACGCGCGGGCGCACCAACATCATGTACGCGTCGGCCATCGAGCCGAATCAGCCGTGGCAACCGCGTTTCGGGCGCAACTCACTTGTGGGGGCGTAGCGATGATCCCGATCACGTTCACCTGGGGCTATGGACACCAAGACGTGCGCCACGAATTCCCAGCGGTACCCCGCAAGGACGAGCTGGTCACGCTGCCGCATTCCTCTGCGTCGTTCGTCGTGCGCCGCGTGATGTGGGAGCACAGCGCGTCGGGCGAAACAGAGATCGTCGTCGTCCTCGGAGGTTGATAGTCGTGGAACCCCTCCGCAAACGCCCAGCCGCGAAGCCAGCCGTGCGAGGCAACGACCTCGCGCGGATCCACATCCTGAAGAAGGACGCACGGCTCACTGACGACGAGTACCGCGACCTGCTGCAAACGCTCACCGGCAAACGCAGCGCCGCCGACCTCTCGTTCGAGGAGCGCGCCCGCGTCTGCGCGCACCTGACCACCCTCGCGCGCAAGCTCAACCCGCAGGCGGCGCAGGCGAAGCACGAGCCCGACAGCCACGAGCGCCGGTTGCTGGCCGAGTGGAATCGGCTTCGCGACGCGGGCGCGGTGGGGCGCTCGCCGCGCGCTCTCTCGGCGTGGCTCGCGGGCATGGGCTACCCCGCGCATACGAAGTGGCTCAGCACCGACCAGCTCAATCACGCGATTGAGCAGGCCAAGCAATGGCTAGCGCGCATCAGACGCGAGGCCGCAACCACCTCTGCCCCGAAGTAGACCATGCAGCTGCCCGACAAGTACCCCGACCACCTGCGCACCGTTGCGATGACGATCACCGAAGCGCTGCAGCGCGACGGTGTGGATCCCGCACGCGCGGACGAGATCGCGTTCGCCGCGACCGAGAAGGTACGATTCGAGCACGGTGGCGACACGAGCTACATCCCGAAGGGCCACCTGTACGAAGTGATGCAGGAGTGGCGCGAGATCTACGATGCCTGGGCGAACCAGAGCGTGAGCGTGGACGAGCTGCGCAAGCGCTACGATCTCACCGAGCGCCACCTGCGGCGTATCATTGCATGGGGACGCGCCGAGCGAGTGAAGCGCGATCAGATGGCGCTGCCGCTCGAATAGAGCCAAGTCGAAGAGCCCTGCGGGGCTCTTTTCACGTCCACGAAAAGAAGTGACGCGCGTCCACTAACGCATTTCGCGCGCGCGCGAAAACATCGCGGGTATGCACACGCCGACCCGCAATTCCGATCATGGCCAACAGCTGCCGCGTGAACGCTGCGGCGTGTGCTCCTGTTTCAACGCATCGCCGGTTCACGCCGGGTGGGGCATTTGTCCTCACGGATCGACGCACCCTGCGAACGGCATTCACCGCGTGACGCAGCCGTGCCTGTTCCCGAAGCGCTTCACTCAACGACAAGGAGCCTCGTATGGATACCGTTAAGGCGGCGCTCGCCGCATTCTTTTCCCCTGTGCGCGGCCTCTGGTCGGCGCGATTGGTCTGGGTCGCGATCATCATCGCGGTCGTGGGTTTCGTGATCGGCTGGAGCGCATTTCAAGCGCTCGCAGTCGGCGCAGTGATGTGTATCGCGGGCATGGGCCTTTCGTACCTCGCGCGTACCATCGCGTTCCCGACGCTCGACCTCACGTCCTTCGTCGCCGATGCCAAAGACGGCAAGCTGCCGCAGGCGCTGGTGGTGTGCGCCGTGATCGTGTGCAGCACGCTGATCATGGTGGCGATGATGTCCCGAGCAAACGCAGCCGTGCCGCCGCAAGCGCACGCCTACCTACCAACCCTCGCCGCCGAATCGCGAACGCACTGGCAGGCCGCTGATGGCCGTAGCGCGCCCGTTTCGACGATGGCCGGGATGATCGATCACGAGACCGGATGCCCGGGCATGCGCTCCTGCTGGCAACCCACCGCGCGGTTCAAAACCGGCCGCGAAGAAGGCGTCGGCTTCGGCCAGTTCACCCGCGCCTATCGCAATGACGGCACGCTGCGCTTCGATGCGCTTGGCGAACTCAAGGCGCTCTACCCGCTCGCCCTCAAGGATGCGGGCTGGGGCGCAACGAAGTACGACCCGGCGCTGCAGCTGCGCGCCGTCGTACTCAAGCTGCGCACGAACTACGCGCACGCTTCGCGCTTGACGCCGCACGCCGACGAGCGATTGATTTTCGCCACCGTGATGCACAACCGTGGCGTCGCGGGCATCCAAAACGAAGCTGCTGCCTGCGCCATGACGCGCGGCTGCGACCGCACCCGATGGGCGGGCAACGTCGAGCGAACGTGCACCGCAAGCCGCGCCACGATCACCGGCACCCGCCTTAGCGCCTGCGATATCTCGCGGCGATATCCGGGCGATGTGGCGAAGCGCGCTGCGCGCTATGAGGGGGTGGTGTGATGCGTGCCGTGAGCGCCGGTTTGATCGCGTTCGCGTCGGGAGCGATGCTCTTAAGCGGCTCCACCGCAGCGCACGGCCCGCTCTACAGCCCGATGCCGCGTTCGATCACGTCAGCGAAGCGTGGGCCGTCGCGCCACGCGCATTCCATCGCCACGCGCAAGCAGCGCGCGGCTGCACGTAAACGCAACCGAGGAGCGCGCAAGTGAGCAAGATCACCGCGAACCCCCAAGCCATCGCCGAAGCGCTCATCACGAGCGAGGCGTACACCGTCGTCGGCGACACGACCACCACGATCTGCACGCTGCGCGTCGGCCAGTTCGTCGTGGTTGGCAAGAGCGCCTGCGTCAATCCGGCAAGGTTCAACGGCGACCTCGGCCAGAAGTACGCCCGCGAGGACGCGCTCAACAAGCTCACCGAATGCGTCGCCTTCTGGCTCGCATGCAGTGATCTGCTCGAAGCGCAGGTGCCGCTGTGATCAAGCTCTACATCCTGACCTTCGTGTTCTTCCATCCGACACCGGGTGGCGAACTCATGACGCGCACGATCACCAAGCAGTTCAAACCGCCGGAGGCGTGCGAGGCTGAGCGCAAAGACGCCACCGAGTGGATCAAGCAACAGAAGGACGCACCGCAGGGCTTTGCCGCGTGCGTGCCGCTCCTTGTGAGGCCGAACTCGTGAATCCGATCAGCGCATTGCAGGCCATCGGTGCCGCCATTGGTGCGTTCGTGTTCGGCGCGATCGTTGCGGGTGTGCCTGCGTATCTGATCGGCCACGGCAACGGGCGCGAGGCGAAGGCCGAGGCAGTCGGCGCGCTGAAAACCAGCGTCGATAGCTGCACGCAGGCGGCGAAAGAAGCCGAGCGCGTTGCCAAGGATGAGCAAGCGGCCAGCAAGGATCGCGAGCAGCGCATCCTGCAGGCGATCGACCAGAACGCCAGCGATCAAGCGGCAGCGCTCGCCCGCCTCGGCAAGCTCGCCGCCTACAAGCCACGCGGCGCAACCGAGTGCGAACAGCTCTCGAATGCCGTCGACGATTTGTTTCGTGGGGGGAAGCGATGAGCGACCTGTTCACTGTGCACACGCTGGTCAAGGCGTGCCTGGTCATCGTGCTGATGGTGGCGGCTTACCTCGCCTACGGTTGGGCGCTCTACACGAATGAGCGCCGCTGGCAAGTTGCGGGCACGTTATGCCTCGTGGCGATCTTTGTGATCGCTGTCGCTGGGTGCGGCACAACCGTCCAGCCTGTCCGCTATCAGCCAGTCACCGTCGTCACGACGAAGCCCTGCCTCGCGGGCAAACCGCTGCCGCCACCTGCCACCGTGCGCACGCAGCCCGCGTGCGAGAAAGGCCGCGTCGACTGCCTGGTCGATGCCGCCGCCGATATCGAAGACCTGAAGCGCGAAGCGGAAGCCTCGCGCCGACTACTCAAGGAGTGCTCACGATGAACCGCCCCAACCGCTACCTGCATGACTGGGCGTACGCCGCATTGATCGGCGTGCTCGCAGCCGTCCTCCTCTTGGCCACACCCGCCTTCGCGCAAACGCCGCAAGCGCTCGACGCCGCAGCGCTCAAGAAGGTGGGCGAAGCGAACCTCGCCGCCGCGAACGCGGGCGAGCTCGCTGCGGCCATCGGCGCGATCAGCGATGCGAGCGCGTGCGATAAGGTCGAGTCCTCACAGCGCGGCATGTGCGTCGTCATGGCGAAAAGCTACGGCATGCTCGCCTACGTGATCGGCAAACAGAGCGAGACGGTCACTCAGGTCATCGAAGCCGCGCCTGCGCAAGCGCACGCCGCGCAGGAGCCGCCACCGCGCAAAGAGTGGTGGGAGCGGGCATGGGATTGGGGCGTGGCCGCGACTAAGGGCGTCTTCGACGTCGGCCTCAGCCTCGGCACGCAGTACTACACGACCAAGCTCGGCATGCGCCAGAGCGACAACGCCACGGCTCAACACGCAGCCACGGTCGGCGGCTTCGTGGCCATGAACAACGGCACCGTGCGCGTCGCGCAGACCGGCTTCCGCACGCAGGCGCGCACCGCGCGAGACGCCTTCGCAATGGGCACCGCCATCGGCACCAAGCCCGCGCCACCGACGACGCAGATCACTGTCACCGGCGATGGCAACAACGTCGGCGGTCGCGATGTCTCCACGACCACAACGACTATCACCACCACCGACACGGTGACCTGTCCGCTCACGACGAGCACGACGGGTGGGGCGGGCGGTACCAGTGGCACGGTCGCGCCAAACGCTGGGGGCAGCGGCAGTGCTGCAGCTGCGCCAAACACGGTAACCGCCGCGACCAACTGCGCCACGAGGACAAAGTGAGCGAGCCGTTTATCCCGACAGTAACCGGTGAGGGCACTCAGGTCGCGGAGTACCCGAACCGCTTCCCCGAGCAGCAGATCGTGTACGACCGCGACAGCGACGTGCCCGTGCGTCATTGGACGGTGGAGGACGCAGCCGTTGCCATCAGCGACGACGTGAGCGATCGCGCGGTGCAGGTTGCGCAGGACTATTTGGGCGTCACAGAGAGTGGCGCTGACGAGAGCGAGGGCGGTCATGCAGATTGACCTGTCTCTCACCGTGGGGCAAGTGCTGGCGACCTTCGTCACGCTGCTGCTTGCGATCTTTGCGGGCGCATGGGCGATCGGCACGTTGGTCGCAAAGCAATTCGCCGCGCGGCTGGAGGACAAGTTTCGCGCTCTGCAGGAGAGCGTGAAGAGTCGCGACACGCGACTGGAACGGCTAGAGGATCAGCTGCGAGCGCTTGAGCGACAACGCGCCGAGGACAAGCTCGAAGCCACACGAACGTACATGACGCAGGAGGAGCGCATCGAGCTCGCTGCCAGCCTCAAGGGGAGGATGGACGGCCTTGCGTCGCAGATGGAGAGGTTGCTGGATGTCGCACGAACTTGACCAGGCAAAGGCGCGGCGCGGCTATCTGCGCTGGTTGATTCTTGTCACGCTGAACGAAGCGCGGCCAGTCGGCGCAGCCGAAACGCTCGTGCTGGTCGCAGTGCGTGGCGCGGTCGATAACGTCTCGCGTGACGAGATTCGCGAGCACCTGGACTATCTGGAGCGGCGCGAGCTCGTGAAAGTGGACCGTAGCGAAGTGCGTCCACAATGGGTGGCTGAGCTTACGCGCGTCGGCATCGATGTCGTCGAGTACGAGGTCGAGGTAGACGCAGGTATTGCGCGACCTCGGAAGTACTACTGATGGGCAAGCGCAGCAAGGTCGAAACCGCGCTCCCCGCCGATATCAAGGCGTGGGTTGATCGCGTGCTCGTCGAGAACGCCTTCGGTGGCTACGATGCGCTGGCGTCAGAGCTGAAGGAGCGCGGCTACGCGATCAGTAAGTCGGCCTTGCATCGGTACGGGCAATCCTTTGAGGAGCGCCTTGGTTCGCTGCGTTTGGCGACCGACCAGGCAAAGGCGATCGTAGCCGAGGTGGCCGACGATGAGGGCTCAACCAACGAGGCGCTATTGCGCCTTGTGCAAGAGCGCATCTTCGCAGCGCTCACCGATGACGATCCAGATAAGCGGCTCGGTCTTGAGTGGCTCCCCGAACTCGCGAAGGCAATCGGCAACATCACACGCGCCAGCGTAGTGAACAAGACCTACGCGGCGAAGGTGCGCAAAGAAGACGCCGCCAAGCTCGCCGCGATCGAAGCGCAGGCCGCAAGCGGTCAGAAGAAGGGTCTCGACGCTGAGACATTGCGCTACGTGCGCGAGACGATCTACGGGTTCTGACGATGGGCAAGCTCGGCAAGCTCGGCAAAGCGCTTACCGCTGCGGCGGTGATGGCGGCTGCGCCTGCGAGCGAGCACGTGCCAGCCCCCCCGCCACAGAAGCCAGCGATCACGTTGGGCCAGTGGCAGAAGACGTACCTCGCAGATCAATCGCGCTTCAAGCTGGCGCACTGGGCGCGCGGTACTCGCAAGACGTTCACCACCACGCTCGAGTGCGTAAACGACGTCATGGAGGTCGAGGCGAACGGTGGGCGCACCCGCTGGATCATCGCATCGCGCGGCGAACGCCAATCGCTCGTCGCGATCGAGTTCGCAAAGCAACACGCGAAGGCGTTTGCGCTCGGCATTGACGCGGTCACCGAAGAGCGCGACTTGATCGACGATCTCGGTAACGAGGTGCGCGGCCCAGATGGCTACGTCATCAAGTACAAGGTACACACGATTACGTTCCCGAATGGGAGCGAGATCATCGGCGTGCCCGCTAACCCGGACACGCTGCGCGGCTACACCGGCAATCTGCTGCTCGATGAGTTCGCGTTTCACGCCGACAGCCGCAAAATCTGGATGGCCGTGTTCCCGATCATTCGCGGGATCTACAAGCTGCGGGTGGCGTCGACAGGCAACGGCAAGGGCAACAAGTTCTACGAGTTGGCGACGAGCACGGACCTCGGTTGGTCGATCCATCGTGTCGACATCTACCAGGCGGTGGCGCAAGGGCTCGATCTCAACATCGACGAGACCCGTCGTGCCCTGAACGACGAGGACGCGTGGGCACAAGAATACGAGCTGGAGTGGCTGGACGAGGCAAGTGCGTGGCTGGACTACGACCTGATTAACTCGGTTGAGAGTGACGACGCGGGCGACCCTGCGAAGTATGAGGGTGGCCTGGTTTTTTCCGGTGAGGACATCGGCTTGCGCTCGGACCTCTGGGTGATGTGGGCCTGTGAGTTGGTGGGCGACGTGCTTGTGACGCGCGAGATTCGCACGTTGCACCGTCAGAAATTCAGCGAACAGGACGCGGTGCGTCGGGACATGTTCGATCGCTATCGGATCGTGCGGCACTGCATGGATCAAACCGGCATGGGCGAAAAGCCAGTGGAAGACGCGAAGCGCTGGCACGGCGAGCTGCGCGTGGAAGGCGTGCTGTTTACCGGCCCCAACAAGCTGCTGCTTGCAACGGTTGGCAAGGAGCGGTTTCAGGACCGCAAGATTCGCATCCCGATGGGCGACCAAGCGTTGCGGCTGGATCTGCATAAGCTGCGGAAGGCACCGACAGATTCTGGCGCTCCTCGATTCATTGCAGATCGCGACAGTGAAGGACACGCCGACCGAACGTGGGCGTGCTTCCTCGCTTGCTACGCGGCTGGCGCGCCACGCATGGTCTACGAGTACACCCGCGTGCGCGACAGCAGCACGCTCGACGACGAAGACAACGACCCGAGCGAGGGCGGTCGATTCACGACCTATCGCGACGGGCGGGAGGTAGCAGAATGATCCTCGGCCCAGATGGACAACCGATCAACTACGCGAAGCTGCGGGAGCCGCAATCAGGCGGCTCTGTGCACGTTCCCAGCCAGTGGGACTTGGGCAGCAACGCGACGCTCACACCTGCGCGGCTGCGCTCCATCATGCGTGGCCAAGGCGATCTGTCGTCGCAGCTAAAGCTCGCCCGCGATATTGAGGAGCAGGACGCGCACGTGTTCGGCGAGCTCGGGAAGCGCCGCCGCCGCATCCTCATGCGCGAGTGGGATATTCACGCGCCCGAAGGCGCGAGCGCGAAGGTGACCAAAGCAGCCGACTTCGTTCGCGCGTACCTGAAGTCGCTCACCGCGTTTGAGGACGTGGTGTACGACCAGACCGAGGCGATCAGCCACGTCTACGCCTGTCACGAGATGGTGTGGGGTACGGTCGATGGCGTGCCTGTCCCGGTCGATTTCAAGTGGCGGCATCAGGAGTACTTGCGGCTGAAGCGCGTCGACCACACGCCGGGCAACGCCATGTGCGGCGACCGCAGCGACCTGCGCTTTGACGATGCGTCGCCCGAAGGGCAAGAGCTGTGGCCTGGTGGTTGGCTCGTGCATGTGCACAAAGCGAAGAGTGGCTATCTGGATCGGGTCGGACTGAGCCGCGTGCTGGCTTCGATGTTCATGGTCAAGCACCACTGCACAATGAGTAACCTGCCGCGCTGGGCCGAGGTGTACGGGATTCCCCCGCGCATCGGCAAATACGACCCGGCGAACATCGACGAAAAAGGCAAGAAAGCCCTCTTTAACGCGATCCGCTACATGGGACAAGACGCGGGTGGAGTGATCCCGAACACAATGCAGATCGAGCTGCTTCAAGCGGCTACGGGCAATGTGGACGCGTTCATTCGCGTCGCCGACATGGCCGATCAGTATGCGAGCAAGGCGATCCTCGGACGCGACAAGGTGGCGAGCGGTGCGCTCGGCGGCGGGTCGGGACAGAACGAGGCAAACAACGCCGAGATGGCCTACGACTTGAACGTCGCGGACTGCAAGCAGCTGGCGCGATCGATCACCCGTGATGTGATCACGCCGATCGTCGCGTATTTCGGCCTCAGCGATCCGCGCGAAGTGCCGCAGTTCCGCTTCGACACCAGCGAAGCGGCAGACGTAAAAACGCTGGCCGAGGGCTTCAAGGCCGCGCAATCGGTGGGCGTCAAGCTCAAGCGGGACTGGGTGTACGAACGCCTGCAGATTCCGGTTCCGGCCGATGATGATGAGCTGCTCGAAGCGCCCGCACCCGCGCCAAATCCGTTTGGCATGCCAGGTGCCAACGACCCGAATACCACGCCCGGTGAGGGCAATACGACTGGGCAGCCGCCCGAGCCACCTACTGGTGGGCGCAGGGGGCCAACGCCTCCTGCGCAGCCTGACGCTCGTGATGCCACGCTCACCGCGCTACTGCTCGCATCGCTCGCCGCCCAACGCCCGCCGCCGCGCGACACGATGGACGATGCGGTTGACGCCATGCTCGAAGGCTGGGAGCCAGCGATGGACGATCTGCTCGCGCCGATCCGCGCAGCCGTGGCCGAGGCCGCCGCGAAGGGCGAATCGCTCTCAGCCCTGCAGGCGCGCTTGCCCGAGCTGCTGGCCGAGATGGACGTGACGAAGCTCACCGATCGCCTCGCGCACGGTCAGTTCCTCGGCCACCTTGCGGGATCCGCTGGTCTGCTCGACCGTCTGCCGAAGAGGTAGCGTGTGGCCGATCGCGAACCGCCTGAGTGGTTCAAGCTCGCTGACCTCTCGCCGAAAGAGGCGTACGAGTACTTCCGCGCGAAGCGAATCGTGCCGTCGTTTCGCTGGTCGGACGTGTGGGGTGCAGAGCATGCGAATGCCGCGACCGTTGCGGGGATGCTCCGCGAAGACCTGCTGGCGACGGTCTACGGCAAGCTGCAGATCGCCATCGACGAAGGCCGCGACGCAAAGTGGTTTGAGGAGCAGCTGACGCCGGAACTGGTCAAGGCCGGTTGGTGGGGCCGCAAAGACATCACCGACCCGGAGACCGGCGAGGTGCGCAGCGCGCAGCTCGGATCGCCCTCGCGACTCAAGCTGATCTACGACGTGAACGTGCGGCAGGCGTACCACGCAGGCCGTTGGGAACAGGCGCAACGCACCAAGGCCACCTCGCCCCTGATGCTCTATCGCACCATGCGCGACGAGCGCGTGCGCGAAAGCCACGCCAAACTCGACGGTGTCGTCGCGCCGATCGACGGTCCGTTTTGGGATACCCACTACGGCATGAACGGCTACAACTGCCGCTGCATCCAAGTACCGATCTCCAAGGACGGTGTCGCAGATCTGAAGGCGGCTGGCTTCCCGATCAAGCGCGCGCCGAAGGTGACCTACCGCGACTACAAAACGAAAGACGGGGACACGATCAAGGTGCCTGTCGGCATCGATCCCGGCTTCGGCTACAACGTGGGCAAGGCGCGCGAACCCGGGCTGGCTGCATATAAGGAGCAGCAACGCGCTCGACTACCGAAACCGATCCGAGACGCCGCGACGAGGCTCGACGACAAGCGCAAGGGGAAACGCGATGGCGGTTAAGACCTCCGACGTTCAGCCGCTAAAGGACATGATCGCTCGCGCCCGCGCTGCAGGCAAGGGCATCGAGATTCAGGAGGCGATGGGGCAGCGCTTGCAAGAGCGTATGGGTCTGCGCTTCGACACCAAACTGGATCCCAACGGCAAGGCCTGGGATCCGCTGGCGGAATCGACGAAGGCACGCTACGACGCTGAGGACGGCACGCGCGGTAACGGAAAAAGAGCAGGCTCGCTTCTACAGCGCACCGGTCTAATGCGCGCCAGCTTGACGCGTTTCGTAGGCTCGCGGGATGTGACAGTAGGCTTCACGCGCCCGTACGCCAAGTGGCACGAGACCGGCACTCGACGCATGCCGAGGCGCGGCCTCGTTTTTTCGGACCCGACCTCTGGCACGCTATCGGATGGCGATATCGACGCGATGCAGCGCGTCGGCCTACGAGTACTTGAGGGCAAGATCGCCAGTCCAGACAACCGGACGTGAGCGGTTTTTTTACTGCGCATAATGCACTGCTACTGCACGACCGATCCCATTTCATCCCGGATGTTCCCGCCCAGTCCCGCCCATTTATCCCGCTTTTCCCAAGTATTTATCTCTGTCGGGTTCACTGATTCATTCGGCCAACGATGCCGCAGTCGCGCTCGCAATCGCCGTGGCCGGGAACGAAGGC
>JAAFJA010000002.1 GCA_013298765.1 Betaproteobacteria bacterium | reverse complement strand
CGCATAACTGCGTACCCAAAGCGGTACACCGTAAAAAAACAAGAATGCATAACAATGAGATAGCCACGGAGGGTGATCCCTTCGTCTCCGCCAATAAATAAGCCCGCGAAAGCGGGCTTTTTTATTGGCGGAGTAAGGAGGGTGAGAACCCTTGCCGGGTTCGGTGGAGCGAGCGAAGCGAGCGGAACGACGCCGCAGCGCGGCGGCCCCGAAGCGCAAGCGCAGGGGCGAGGACGAGAGCGCAGCGAACGCCGAGCAATCCCTTCGTCTCCGCCAATAAATAAGCCCGCGAAAGCGGGCTTTTCTTATTTTTGGCGTGAGGAGCCTCAGGCGCGTCGGCGAGGTTCGGTGGCGCGCGACACGTTCCGATTCCATAGGTCAAACTTAAGCGCCCTTCAGGCTCCCGCTGCGCATCATGAAGCGCATCAGCGGCGCGGTGCAGGCGAGCGGTGAGTTGTTCTACGACGCGGGCTATCAGCGGGTGCGCCAAATCAAGCGCGCGGGGCCGATTGGCACGGGTGCGTTTGCGGATGACATTCTTTATGTCGTGCCCGGTGGCTTCGAGATCAGTCGCGACAGCCAAGGCCGCGTCATCAAGTCCACCGCGACGATCAGTGGTCCTGATGGCTCGGTGGCAACCGTCACGACGAACTTTGATGTGAACACGGGATTGCCGGTTGTAGGCGCGGGCTTGACCGCGCAGACCGCTCCCTTGTCTGGCTTCAACACCGTCACCAAGCTCTTGCTGAAAGATCACCTGGGCAGCATGGTGGCCGAGGTCACCATCACGGGCAGCGTGAATGCCGCTGGTCAGGTAACGGCGGGGACGGTGTCAATCGTTGCCAATACGTTCAACGTGCACGGCTTCGGGCCGTGGGGCAATGCAAGGAATGCTGCGAGTCCGCTAAACGGCGAAAGCCGAGGCTTTACCGGGCATGAGCATTTGGCGGAGCTCGGGCTCATTCACATGACCAGGAGGGCGATAGCCCGACGCAGCGTGAAGGCTAACTTGCGCAGCAAGTTAAGCAAGCGGTAGCGACGCGGCCGGAACAACGGGCGGATTTACGATCCGGTGATTGGGCGCTTCTTGCAGGCTGATCCGATTATTCAGGCGCCTCACAATGCGCAGTCGCATAACCGTTATAGCTATGTGATGAATAACCCGTTGAGTCTGACCGATCCGTCCGGCTTCTCGTGGTGGACGAAGCATCGACGGCAAGTCATCGGGATCGTCGCAGGAATCCTCACCGCAGTAGCGGCGACGTGGGCCATCGGGGCGTACGCACTTGCCAATGGTGCGACGATCTTTGCCTCTGCAAGCGGTGCGCTAAATGGGCTTGGCATGGCGACCGCAGCGGCGGCGGGTGGTTTTGCGTCTGGCGGGATTATGGGCGGGAATATCCAAAGCGCGCTGCGAGGGGCGTTTACGGCTTTCGTTACGGCAGGCGTGTTGCAGGGGATGGGTGACTTGATGTCCGGCGGCGCCGCGCAGTCCGGGGTGGAGATTTCGCAAGGCGCACAGAACTACCAAATGGGTGCTCCGACGGTGAACTTAGAGGTCCCGATCACGAGCGATGCTGGAGGCGGGATGGGAAGCTCAATGCCGGCGCCAATTAACGAGGCTCAGATTGCACCATACCGCCTCCCGACGATTCTCGAAATCAATGGCACTCGAACACCCGTCGTGCCGATCGGAGACTACAGCAACGCGTCGTCGTTTGCGCGCTTTATGAACAATTGGGTTTACAACCCTGCGAACGCGGTGCCTATGGGAGCGGTTGCTGGCGCACTTGTGCGCGGCGCTACGACAGCAGCAAAATCGGTTGCAGCAAGCGTCGTCGAAAATGCGACCACACGCGTTGGGCGATGGATGAGCGAGAAGGAATTCAAACTAATGAACGAAACAGGTCGCGTCGTCGAGGGAGCGGGTGGAAGAACATATGTCGTCAATCCTGCCAACCCTGCTTCTTATACGAGCGCTGGGCAGGGCTCGCGGATTTATGCTGAATTTGATGTGCCGACAGAGGTACTTCGAGCTGGCAGTAAACCTGAGTGGTCGGTAATTCCGGGACCGAATGTCACTACACGCCTCTACGGACCAGCCCCAAGCGAGTTGGCTCCAGCAACATGTATAACCTGCGTCATCAGGAAGCCTTAAGCATGCATATTTTTGAGTTGCTACATGCGTGGCATCGTTCGATGGACACCACCTTAAGAGCGTTCGATGTAGACGGTTGTTTTGGCTGCTCATCAGACGATTCAAACCCATCGTGTCACCTAAACCTGCGGTGTGGCGACGAAGAGCTCGATTTGGTTGTTTGGGATTCGGGCGAGGCCGAATTAATGCGCGGCAACATAGCGGGGGTGGTTCATCAAGCACACTTTGATAACGTGCGGACGCCTGATGAAATCGCAGTGGTTCTTTCGCAGCTGATCGAATTCGTTGTCTTGAGACCACGCCTTTAGCTGGAGTCACAGGATTCCGGGTCAGGGGAAATGCGATCCAGAAACGCAGAAAGGTCACAGAAAGCAGAATCGGGGTCAGATGCCGTCTTTCAATATCATACGCAACCGGGACCAACTCGTGGCACTGACGCCCCATTGAATTGGGGTTTCGACTGATTGCGGATGTATTTCAATAACAATCATAAACAAGCGGCTCGCCCAATTCAACTGGGCGATTCAGTGCATTGTTGTAGCTGATGAATCGAATTTATCAGCGAGAAGGCGAGCGGAGATGCGAATACCGATTGCTGATCGCCGTCGTTGATCGAATGATCGCTCGCGCCTGCGCGCTCGCGATGTGAACAGTTCACTTCGTTCACGGACGATTGGTTGCAATGAGCGTGGTTTCGTTTGGGACGCGGTGGCGCGTCCGCTGTGCCGTAGGAGGATGCGGGGGCGGCCGTCGCCGCATAGCTCAAGTTTGACCAAACGCCACAAAAACAGTCTCCCAGACTGTTTTTGTGGCGTTTGTTCCCGGTGGCTTCGAGATCAGTCGCGACAGCCAAGGCCGCGTCATCAAGTCCACCGCGACGATCAGTGGTCCTGATGGCTCGGTGGCAACCGTCACGACGAACTTTGATGTGAACACGGGATTACCGCTAGCTTCCGCCACCAGCTTCGGCGCGGTGACCTCCGACATCTCCGGTAAGTTCACGACGACCAAACTCTTGCTTAAGGATCACTTGGGCTCGATGGTGGCCGAGGTGCTCATCACGGGTAGCGTGGATGCGTCTGGCAAAGTTGTGGCGGGTAGCGTCGTTGCTTCAACGGCGTTGAGCCTTGGCAGTTCAAATCCAGTGATCGTGCACGGCTTCGGGCCGTGGGGCAATGCAAGGAATGCGGCGAGTCCGTTAAACGGCGACAGCCGCGGCTTCACTGGGCATGAGCATCTGGCGGAGCTCGGGCTCATTCACATGAACGGGCGGATTTACGATCCGGTGATTGGGCGCTTCTTGCAGGCTGATCCGATTATTCAGGCGCCGGGGAATGCGCAGTCGCATAACCGTTATAGCTATGTGATGAATAACCCGCTGAGCCTGACTGATCCGTCGGGATTCTCTTGGTGGACGAAGCATCGGCGACAAGTCGTCGGGATCGTCGCAGGAATCCTCACCGCAGGAGCGGCGACGTGGGCGATGGGGGCGTATGCGACGCTGTACGGATCAACCGTCTTTGCGACAGCCGGGATGGCTAGCACATCAATGACTGGACTTGGCATGGCGACCGCGGCGGCTGCGGGCGGATTTGCCTCTGGCGGCATCATGGGTGGGAATATCCAGAGTGCGCTGAGAGGAGCGTTTACCGCATTCATTACAGCAGGTGTGGTGCAAGGTCTCGGGGATTGGGCGGGTTCGTCAAGTGGCACGGCCCGAAGCCGATACCTCTCTGCGGAAGTGATTGCGGCGTTTCCCCTGGCAGCTTGGGCTGGTGGGGGCAGCGCGCCCTTAACGCTTCGATATTTGCTACTGCTGGTGCCAGCGCGATGCCGTCGTTGTTTCTTAAGGCAGCTGCAAAGCCTGCGCTAACACGAACGAACGCGGAAGTCGTACAAGAGGTAGCGAAGAGAGCTGAGTCTTGGGGGGCAAGACAGGGCTTGCCTGCATCAGGTGAGGGTGCCGTCCAAGGAACCCTCAAACATGCGTACGCGGATAAGCTGTTGACGCGATATCAATCGATATACGGGGATCTTGGGTTGCAGACAGAGGTCAGTTATGTGAGTGGAAATGCCGTACGATACGGATTCCCCGGCAGTGTTCGATTTGACGTATTAGATATTGCAGGGGGCGTTGCGTACGATTACAAATTTGTGTTGGATCCGTTCATGAGCGCAGCGAGAACGAATCAATTGTTGATGAATGGCCCTTCAGGATTGAACCGTATTATTTTGATAACGCCATGACCAAACTAACACTCACGCCTGCGAAGAAAAAGGAAGTGACACGCGACTGGTCAGAAGTGTTGCCAATGCTGGGCGAGTACGAACCACTAATGCTAGCCCGAAGATTGGGGCCCTTTGTTCAGGGAATCTGCTTAGATCGAAACTCTGGAAACGATCGTTACCGCCCGACTACGTTCCTTCACAACCTGTGTAAGCCGTTTCCGGGTATCAGCTTGGCGCTCGCTCAACGGTTAAGAACTGTCAGGACCGGTTCGCAAGAAGATGTGACATTGATTTCGCATAAGGAGAAGTATCGAGATGCTGCGAGGCGTTTATTAGAAGCCTCTGTAATGCCGTTCACCGATTCCGTTTCAGTATCCGAAATTTCAGATGGTTACAGAAAGTATCGCGAACTAAGCGAGATCGAATCACGGTTTCCGATTAATCAGTTTGAAGCCGAGATTGAGATGTACATCTGGTCAGGAGAGCGCGCTCACGCAGAAAATTTGATCGTGCACTATTCAGAGGAAATCGATAGGTGGCCGAAAGAAATCTCCGCAAAGTTTGGTGGCGCGATGCAGTGGAGGGCGAAGATCGAGAACACATTAGGCAGCGAAGATCGAGTTCGCGCAACTGTTCTCGAGCAAATGCGTTTATTGAAAGTCTCCAACTTACCAGAGGCGCAGCTTAGAAGTAGCGTGTAGCCCGTAGATACTGTTGTGCGTGGCCGGGCTGGGTCGAACCGTTTGCCGGATTTGAGGAGGATTTGAGGAACCGGGGTCAGATACCGTCTTAAAAGTCAATCGGATGTGTTTAGTTTTTTCGACCGTTCGATGTTTTTCCCCCTGACTGGTTGCGTTGCGCCCGCAGGCTCCCGGCCTGTGGATAACGCTTCAGCAGCATAGAGGGCGCGCGTTACCCACAGGCCGGGAGCCTGCTGCCTTCGTTGTGCTTACGCTGTTGGTTGTTGTCCGCTCGATGTGTTCGCCCAATCTGTCCGAAACGGCTGCCCGGTTTTAAGCACGCCATAGATCAAATGCGCGAGCTTGTGCATCGCCGCCCCAATGATCGCTTTCTTGGCTAGGCCGCGTGCGGCCAGTCGCTCGCCGAGGGCGGCGACGGTCTTATTGAACCGCAACGCCACCATCGCTGGCATGTAGAGCGCGTGACGTAGCGCGTTGCTGCCGCCTTTGCCCATCATCGTGCGCTGAAGTGTGGTGCCCGAGCGTCGCTGTCGTGGTGCCACACCGATGAAGGCGGAGAACGCTTTAGCGCTCTCGAAGCGATCCACATGCCCCGCGTAGGCAAGCACTTTGCTTGCGGTGAGCGCGCCGATGCCGTCGATGCTTGATAGGAGCTTTGCGCGATCGCGCAAATCCGGGTGACGATCGACATGATCATCGATGTCGCGCTCAAGCTTGGCAATCGCGTCAAGAAGAAAGTTTAGATGCGCTTCGATGTTCTCTCGAATCGCGCTATCGCAGACAGCCAACCGATTGCGCTCTTGCTGGGCGTTGTCTTGTAGCGCTTGCAGTCGCTCGATCAGCGCGCGCAGTTTGCGCAGCTCCGGCGTGGGCGCCTGCCAAGGCTCGGGGCGCATCGCGGCACAAAAACGGGCGATGAGCGCCGCATCGGCTTGATCTGTCTTGTTGCGCGAGAGCTCGCTCTGCGCGAAGCCTTTCACCCGTGCCGGGTTCACCACCGAGACGCGTAAACCCGCGTCACTCAGATGCATGGCGCATGCTTCGCTGTAGGGGCCGGTGGCCTCCATGCAAACGTGCAGCCGTCGACGTTCAACGCCGCGCTCATCGATCCAGCTCAAGAGCTGCTCAAAGCCGCTTGCGCGGTTATCAAAACTACGATGCTTGAGCTTTCCGTCGCGCAAGAACGCCACATCAAGCTTGGCCTTCGACACGTCGATCCCAAGCGTTTCATTCGCGTAATGCTCATCCAACTGTTCGTCACTGCGCATGATCTACCTCGTATGCGAGCTTGACGATCTGGGTTTCGACAGAGCGAAACTGACTGGTCGAGATCGTCGCTCAAGTTACCGTTCGACCTTCGGGCGGCAACGAAGTGAACTCGGCGACCTATCTGACCCACGGGATCAATGTCCCTGTGTCTTGTCGGCCTGACCGAGTTCAGTCAACGATCAAAATTCACACTTCTCTCGTCAACGGCGTAAAGATACGAGGTCTTTCATTATCACATCAACAAAGCTATGATCGATCCATCATGGCCAGACCGTTACGACTCGAATTTGCCTGTGCGCTCTATCACGTGACTTCGCGTGGCGATGGGCGGGAGGACATTTTTCTTTCGGACGAAGATCGCGTTGCTTGGCTCGAGACGTTTGCTGCGGTGTGCTCGCGGTTCAATTGGGTGTGTCATGCGTATTGCCTGATGGGCAATCATTACCATGTGGTGATCGAAACGCCAGATGCGAATTTGTCGATCGGTATGCGACAGCTCAACGGCGTCTACACGCAGCGCTTCAATCGCACGCATCGGCGGGTCGGGCATGTGTTTCAAGGTCGCTTCAAAGCGGTTTTGGTGGACAAGGAAAACTACTTGCTCGAGCTATCGCGCTACGTGGTGTTGAACCCATTGCGAGCGAAGATGATTCGAAAGCTCGAACACTATCCGTGGAGCAGCTATCTCGCGACTTGCGGACAAGCGCCGCTGCCAAGCTGGCTTCACGTCGATGCGATTTTGTCGCTGTTTTCCGCGCAGCGTGCGCGCGCGATTACGCGCTACGTTGAATTCGTTCACGAAGGCAGTCGCTTGCCGAGCGTGTGGCATCAGTTGCAGGGGCAGGTGTATTTGGGTTCTGATGCGTTTCTGAAACGCATGCAGCAATTGATCGAAGAAAAACCGAGCGTCTCAGAAGTGCCGAAGGCGCAGCAGCGCGCACGGGAGAAAGCGCTCAGAGATTTCGCAAAACATTTTCCGCGCGACGAAGCAATCGCGCGCGCTTATCTCTCGGGACATCACACGATGGCAGCGGTTGCGGATTTCTTCCGCGTGCATTACACGACGGTGAGCCGCATTGTGAAAGCGCATGAGGCGTTGAGTGCGGTGGCGCAATAGCGTCGCAATCAGGTCAGCGCTCCATTGACTCGGTCTGGCTTTGCGTTGACATACTAGGCTGGCGCGTTTCCTGATTCTGCGCGCAACCATTTGAGAACCGTGCTCACTTCTTCTTTGAGCACCGCTTTGGTCACTACGGTGAAGGGCGTCGGGTTCGGAATGGAGGGCCCGGGCAGCGGTGAGAGTAGACCGTTTTGGACGGCAGCCATCGCAAGCGCGTCGTTTAAAAGGGCGTAGCCCGCGCCTGCGATGCAGGCGGAAGTGGTCAAGTGTTCCAAATTGAATTGGGTGCCGGGGAGCAGCTCAGGCGCACTCGTGCCGCTTTGTGCAAACCAATCGTGTAGTGACGGCGCACGAATTTGCGGGTTAGTTGAAACGGTGTGCAGCAACGGTTGCGAAAGCAATGCTTTGGGCGAGAGTACGCCATTTCGCGCGATCAATGAGGGCGCAGCATAGAGCTTGTAGTCGCCATGAAAAAGAACGGACTGTGCGTAACCGTCGATGTCACCGCGCTGATGGTAGATCGCGATGTCGACGCCGCCCTTTGACGGATTTACGTCATACGGCAAACCTTGGAGCTGCACTTCGATATCGGGCTCCATCTGATTGAACCTACTGATGCGCGGCAATACCCAGGATACCGCCACACTCAGCTGAGCGCGAATTTGCACGATCCGCCGAGATTTTTGAGCGCGCACCGCAGCGCTCGTGGTGATCAGCCGATCAAACACATCGCGAATACGAAGCGCGTAATCCTGGCCTGCGCGACTTAACGCAACGCCTCTTGCGCCGCGATCAAATAGCTTCATGCCGATCCAGTGTTCAAGCTGTTTGATTTGATGCGATACCGCGGCGGGCGTCACGTTAAGCTCCTCCGCTGCGCGTACGAAGCTCATGTGTCGCGACGCTGCTTCAAACGCGCGAAGCGCACCCAAGGGCGGAAAGTTTCGTGACATTGCGATCTCTTTTGTTGCGCTGTGTGCGGCACGGCTGGTTTGCGGCGTTGGTTCAAAGAGACTTGAGAGCGGCGTGGCGCGCGGCCGGGCGGGCGGCGTGATTGAGATCCGGCTGCTTTTGGCGTGCGGAGGAAGGCCTTGCGATATCGTTTGCATGTTGAAAAGTCCTGTGCGAATTTTGGGGCGGTCATCCGAAGCATCTCTGCCATGGCTAAATTCCCCTTAACCTAAGGTGATACGAAATCCGAGTTGGCAACCTGCCACGTCATCGAAGAATTAATTGCATTTAGTCTTTCAAGCCTAATCCAGGCGAGGTGGCGAAAACCGGGCGGACTGCTCGTCGGCCGACGGCAGCTCGGAACGCTGATCGCGTGCGACAATCGCACGCTTCATGGGATGCGTCTCGGTTGGGGGATCGATTGCGCGCATCCAACTAGGCGTTGATCCGCCTTCCAGAACTCGCATGGCCACACAAGTTAGCTCCACACTCGACGCCGCAACTAGTACCAGTGAAATCGCTGCGCATACGGCGACATCGAACCTGGACGACGTCGGCCATCTCACTCAGCTCATACGCGAAGCCGACGACGGCGACTTAAACGCCCGCGAACAGCTCGTGCGAGCGCTCTACCCAAGGCTGCGCTCGATTGCGCGCTATCGGCTGTCTGCGGGGGCACCGATGACTTTGCTTGATCCGACGGCTCTGCTTCACGAGTCGCTTGCGAAGTTGCTTGATCGTGGCTTTGCGGGCATCGAGAGTTCCGCGCACTTAGTCTCGTATGCGGCAACAACAATGCGCTCCGTTCTCGTGGACTACGCACGCGAGCGAAACGCACAGAAGCGCGATGGTGGCGAGCGCGTGTCGCTCACCTACGTTGATCTTGAGGCGAGCGATCAAGGCTTGGATTTGTTGGCGCTCGACACCGCAATGGCGCAGCTGAGTGCTGTCGACCCAAGACTCACTGTCATCGTTGAGCTGCGTTGCTTCGCTGGACTCAAAATCGAAGAGATCGCGGAACAGCTGAATGTCTCAGTACGAACGGTCGCACGCGATTGGCAAAAAGCGCGCGCTTTCATCATGATGTTTATTCAAGAGGATCGAAAGTGAGCGATCCGTTCAACACCAAACCGAGCACTGTTTCACAGCAGAATTACAGCCGCCTGTCCGCGCTGATGGATGAGGCGCTCGCGCTGCCGAGTAGTGATTGGGAGGCGTTTTGCGAGCGACAAGCGCGTGCAGATCCTGAGTTGGGTGCGATGCTGCGCACGCTGCTTAGCGCCCATTCTGATGCTGAAGCGAAAGGCTTTCTCGAACAAACCATCGCGCCAGAGTCTGTACTTCGCGCAGCGGATATCGCGGCGTTTGGTGCTGTAACGCCAAAAAGCAGTGGGGTTCAATTAGGGCCATATCGGCTGGTTCGAAAGCTCGGCGACGGTGGCATGAGCACCGTGTGGCTCGCCGAGCGAGATCACGGAAATTTCAAGCGCGAAGTTGCGCTTAAGTGCTTGCCCGCGTATCTTGCAAATCCAACGTTTCGCGAACGCCTTTTGCGTGAAGCGATGATCTTGGGGCGTCTTTCGCACCCCGGGATTGCGCAGCTGCTTGATGCTGGTTTGTCGCCGGAAGGTGAGCCTTACATCGCGTTGGAATTGGTCGATGGTGAGCCAATCACGAGCTATTGCGATCGCTTGAAGCTGGACTTGCAATCACGCGTTCGTTTAGTCGCAGAGACTTGCGAAGCCGTTGCCTTCCTCCACAGCCATTCGGTGATTCATCGCGATATCAAGCCAACCAATGTATTCGTGACCCAGGCGGGTCATGTGAAGTTGCTTGATTTCGGCATCGCGAAACTCATTGACGAAGTGGGTAGTGACGCGACTCAAGCGAGCGCGCTCGCCTTCACACCGGAGTACGCCGCACCAGAGCAAATCAGCGGCGCGGCGGTAACGACTGCTACTGATGTGTACGCGCTTGGCGTCCTTCTGTACAAACTTTTAACGGGTGCGCGGCCCTATGGTCGAGATCGAGCGCCGATGCTCGTCGCCTCTGAGGTGTTGAACACGTCGCCCTCACGTCCGAGTACGCTTTTCTGGCCTACGGGCGGTATCGGTCGCGAAGACGCCGAACGGATCGCTCAGGTGCGAAACGTCACAGTCAAGCAGTTGCGAGTTGGGTTGCAAGACGATCTAGACAATATTCTGCTCAAGTGTTTAGAGAAAGAAAGTGCACAGCGCTATACAACCGTTGAAGCACTGCGCTCCGATTTGCTTGCACACTTGGATTCCCGACCGGTGCAAGCGCGCCCCCAGTCGGCGCTGTATCTGCTTCGCAAATTCGCCCGCCGCAATCGCGGCGGCGTGTGGGTGGGCGCACTCGCTGCGGTTGGCCTGCTGAGCGCGATTACCTTCGGTGCATGGCAAGCGCGGCAGACCCAGCTGGAGGCAGCAAATACCAAACGCGTGCTTAGTTTTCTGCAAACGCTCATCGCGGAGGCGAACCCGAATAGCTCGGGCGTGGCCAATATCACTGTGCTTGATCTGCTCAAGCGCGCCCCAGATGTGGCCAAGAAGCAGTTTCCCGACGCGCCCGCGTTGCAATATCAGGTGCTCATACCGGTGCAATCCATTCTGCGCGATTTGGGCGCACTGCCGCCGCTCGAGGCGCTTGGTGCGGAAATGGTGAAGTTATCCGACGCGGTTGGAACACTGCCGATCGAAGAGAGCGCAGACTTGCGTCGCGCATACGCGAGCACGCTTTCGCGGATGGGCAAACACAAGGAAGCCGACGTTGTGCTGTCTGAAGCAATGAAGCAGCTTGAGCAATCTGGGAAAACCAAGACCGTGACGTACGCACAATCGTTGATGACAAAGGCGGAGGCACATATCCTGAGACGGGAAGTGCCCGACGCGATCAAACTCGCGAAAGAGGCGCACGTGCTCGCTCAGTCGCTGCTTCCGCCCGGAAGCCCTGAGCGTACGGCCATGGCGAGGTCGGCCGCTAGCGTGTTGATGGCGGATCTGCGTTTTGTTGAGGCGGGTGAAATTGCGAAAGTTGACCTCACGGAAGAGGCGATTGCGCGAGAGCCTAAGCTGAGCAATCGTCTGCAGCATCGAATCACCGCCGCTGGCATCACCGCCGGATTGGGAAATGCGAGTCTTGCCGCAAAGAAATATGCAGAGCTGGTCGAGGAAACCGAGCGCGTATATGGCGGGCGGCATGACACGTACCTCACGTTGCTTTGGTTATCGGCCAGAGCGCATGTTGAGAATGGCGAATACGCCGCCGCCATTAAAGCGTTTGAACAAACACTCGCGATCATCCAGCGAGACGAAGCTGCAAATACGCTATCGATGACGCCCGTTAATGTGTTGCCGGAACTCGCAGTCGCACAAATTCACTTGGGCCAAGTTGAGCTAGCGCGGGCTAGTCTGAAGGATTGCGAGGCGCGACTCGAACGCCTTGGCCGGAAGGGCGGTACGCTTTATCGAAACGCCGCATTCTCGCTCGCGGTGATCGACAACGATTTTGAGCGTGCCGAATCACATCTAGCGGAGTGGCTCGCTATTTTCCCGCCCACGATGCCGGCGACTGACATGAATAAAGTTCGCGTCGAACTACGGCGTGCGAATTTGCTGCGCGCGAAAGGCGACGCCGCGCAGGCGGTCAACGTGTTTGAGGCCGCGCTCGCTGCGGCCAAAGCGCAGTTACCCGCGAATCACTACCAACTCGCGCGTGCAGAAATGCTCCAGGCGCTTGCGTTATTGGAGGCAGGGCAGCTGGAAAAGGCGCTGCAGACTGCGGTTGCTGCCAACAAGCGTCTTCGTGACGCACTGGGAGACGCGCATCCACTGGTGCTTCAAGCAGACTTCGTTTTGGGCCGAGTTGAGGAAAAGTCGGGTCAATCGACAGGGGCGGCGCGCATGCGCGCGGCGCTCGACGCGTACAAGGTTCGGATGGCGCGGCCGCTGAATGAAACGCTTGCGATCGTGCACTAAGTGATGCGTTAAGGCGATCGAGAGTGCCAACGCAGGTCGGCTTCGATGGTCTGATCTCTGTTCGGCTTATCGCGTATAGTCCAAATTCTATTAGGGCAATGCGAAAATAAAGTTAAAAAGTGATCCAGCCGATTTGTTGCTCCTAGCCCGATATTTATTGGGGCTATATGGAATTAGTTATCACCATTTGCTCACCCCGCTACATCGTCGGCGGCGGCACTGCAGGCAGTCGACAACGTACCCGCAGGTAACTCTCAATCTGCGCCGGCGTTCTTCGATTCGCATGCGTTACAGCGTCGACGCCCGAAGTGAGTGCGCTGCCGCTAAAACCTAACCAACCGCGAAGCAGCAACACGCCGTCGCGGCTCGCGTTGATTGCGCCATCGCCATCGATGTCGTAGCCCAGACCGCCGGGGATTGGTGGTGTGACAGTTGCACCGCGCATCCAGCGAACGATGGCTGCGCCATCGGAGGCGGCGCTCACTGCAGCGTCGCCGTCAACGTTTCGGCGACATTCGCTCGTGAGCAGTCCACCATCTCGCTTGAACTTGATGACGCAAACTTGTCCGTTGCAGGTCCCGACGGTGAAAATCTCCCCCAGCGCATTGACCGCCATATCTTCAACTGAATCGTTGAACTGCCCAGGATCGAAGTAGAACTGGCCGGCGGCGTCGCCATTCGGTCCGACCAGATCGGTGTCCACGGCGCCCGATCCTCGAACGCGGGCAATGCAAGGGCCGTTGCACTCGACACCAACAACCGGCGCGCCGCGAAGCGCATCGATTCCTCGGTCAATCCCGAGGCGTACCCCGCTGTTGATTCCGATATCGAGCATGACGCGTCCCTTGATGTTCGGGAACGCGCCGCCATTGTCAAACGATTGATCGAGCGATCCGTCGCGATTCAGACGATAGATGCAAAGCTGCGCGCTGTTGTCGTGCGAGCAGAAAAGGTAGTAGCGGCCATCGTCGGCCTCGGCGATATCGAGCGTTGCTTGGTTAACGGTGTTGGGGTTCCCGGGTGCTCGAAACGCATAGAGGACGAACGCGCCGCTTGCTGTTCCGTCGGGCCCCTTGAAGTCGCTGTCGAAACTGCCGTCGGTGTTGAACTTGGTCAAGCACACAGAAGAGGTACCGCCGACAGAGCAACTGCCTGCTACGACGATCTTTCCGTTGTTGTCGCTGCCCGATTGACTGAGTACACCGCGTGCTCGATTGCCGATTGACTGCGATATTTGCCAGGAGAAGAGACCGTTCGCGAGCGCCGAATTCGGTGGATCAAACGACCCATCGAGCGAGCCGTCCGCATCGTTGAGCACGGCAATGCATTGAAAGCTCGTGCCGCACTGGCCAACGAGCAAAATTCGGCGTCGGGTCTCACCAGTGTTCGTCATCCATTGCGCCAGATGGAGCGCGCGAAACGTGTTGTTGTCGTTGGTTACAGGGACAAGGAACTGACCGATCGCGCTGCCCGGGCCAGTAAAGCTCGCATCAAGCGCACCACTCGGCGTAATCCGTGCGACGCAGAAGCGATTCGGGTCACCTGTGGTCACGCGGCATGTGGTTGCGAACACGATTCGATCTTGCGCATCGATCGCCAAACGCATGGTGATACCGGCCGTGCTGCTTCCGAGAAGCCACGGAAGTACGACTTTTCCTGGATATGCACCCGTCGAATTAAACGTAGTGTCGATGGAGCCGTCTGCATTTAGCCGGATCACACAGACTCCTTCGAGGCAGTCTCCACCCACAGCGATTTTCCCGTTCGGAAAGAGCGCAATGGCACGGCCAAACTCCGGCGACGTGGACGAGCCGTTGGTCGGGATTCGTACCTGGCCGGTTCCGTCGCCGAATTGTGCAAACACAGAATTAGTGAACAAAGCGGCAAGAATCACCACGCTAAGACGTAACGTCGCCCAGGCTTTTGAGAATGCGGTTTCAAGAGGTAGTCGAGCGTAGTGTGCGCGGTGGGTCGTCATCGTAAGTCCAAAAAATGCGGCGCCGTTTCTCACATGGCGCAAAAGAATTCCCCCAGCCAAAATTCTCTTTAGAAATGATTCGATTCGAACCTATCGCGCGCCCGAAATGTTCGGGTGACAAGGTTCAAAAAATTTATGGCATCGCGCTCGTGATTCGTAATTGGGCAGTGCCCAACACTTAGGTCGATTGATGCGGACTACATCCGAGCGAAGGCCTCGTGATAAGCGCGGCTGACCGGGAGCTCACGTTTGTGATCCTTGATGCGCACGAACATGCGTCCGGATTCATCGCGTCGCGTTGAGTGAACGAAACGAAGATTGACCATCGTGGAGCGGTGAATACGCTGGAAGAGCGACGGATCGAGTTGTACTTCGAGCTCGCTGACAGACGTGCGCAAAAGCTTTTCGCCGCTCGGCAAAACGACGCAGGTGTATTTGTCTGCGGCGTCAAAGTAGAGCACGTCGTGAACATCGATTTGTAGGACATGTTCACCTTGCGAGTTTCGTTCATGGGCACGAACGTAGCGCAGAAAGCTTGTGGGTTTGGTGGCGCTGCCTGCGAGTAGCTGTTGTAGCGTGGTGGCGATACTTGCGGGGAGTTGGGTTGAATCGCTCCCCGGCGTCACGCGCTGCTTGACTCGATCAACCGCTTTCAACAGGCGCTCCGCGTTCACTGGCTTGAGCAGGTAGTCGACCGCGCCTTCATCGAACGCCTTAACAGCAAATTCGTCGTAGGCAGTGACGAATACGCAAAGTGTTTTTCCTTCCACCCCTTGAGCCACTTCGAGACCCGTAAGCCCGGGCATCTGTATGTCTAGGAAGGCGACATCGGGTTCAAGTGCGTCAATTGATTTCGCCGCATCCGTGCCGTTGCCTAGCGTGGCAACGATGTCGAGCTCAGGCCAAACTTTCTTCAGTTCGTCAGCGAGAAAGCGGGCAAGATAGGGTTCATCGTCTGCGATGATGGCGCGGATACTCATGGCTTGATAGGCTCTTTGATGATGATGGAGGATTGGGTACCCACTTCGGGCAATGGACGTGCGACGACTTCCAGGGTGGCGCGCTCGCCATAGAGAGAAGCAAGGCGTTCGCGGATATTTGAAATGCCCATGCCTGATCCGCTTCGGGCGCTTGATTTGGCGTGCAATCCCACGCCGTCGTCGATCACGTCGATGCGAATAGCACTGGAATCGCTAGACACACGTATTGCGACGGTGCCACCTTCAATTTTCGGCTCCAACCCGTACTTGACCGCGTTTTCCACAAGCGGCTGGAGTAGCAGTGGCGAAAACGCAGTGGCGCGCAGTTGCTCGGGACAATCTATTTCGAAGCGAAGTCGATTTCCCATCCGAATCTCTATCAGCTGCAAGTAGGAGCGCAGGAGGTCCAGTTCACTGCCGAGCGTTGCCTGTGTCTGACGGGAGCTATTCAGGCTCTGACGAAGGTGAGTGATGAATGAATCGAGCATCCGCTTCGCGGTTTGCGGCTCGTAATCGATCAACGCGAGGACGTTGGCAAGCGTGTTGAACAAAAAGTGAGGCTCAATCTGTGCTTGTAGCGCTCGCAGTTCGGCGTCTTTCGCCTGGGCGGCCAGGCGTTGGCGCTCCTCCGCGTGACGTGCATCGTTCGCTTCCGCGCGAACGCGCCGCGTTTGCCCATCCATGATGAGCAGCCAAAGGACGCAGCCTAGCAACCCGATCAGCAACATCCCAAGCGCAAATCGTGGATAGCGCGGAATAAGTGCTGTGAAGTTTCTACCAAAGAACGCAAAGGCGATGGTGTATCCCAAGTAGATCCCGACAAGCGCTACAAAGATTGCAATTGCGCCGCTTTGCCAGTGCGCCAACTGACGTTTGAGCCGCGGAAGGATGGCGCCAAACGTCAGTTCCATCAGCAAATGAATGGAAAAGCCAATGCAGTTCGAGATCAGCAAGGTCTCGAAGAAGGTTTTCCACCAGGTTGCGCGGGAGTCAAACGCGACAAAGGCGATGGATAAAACAATAGCAAACAGGCTGTTGTAGATCAGCGTCGCAACAAAATATTGCCATGGCGCGCCCGGGCGATCTGGAGTGAATGACCACCAGTAGCGCATGACGTCGCGGAAGCCAAAAAGCGATGCCCGTACGGCCGTGGGTGTCGCGGATTGATTGCTCGGTTTGGAATTCATATCGAAAGTGTAGTGAGCTTCGCCTGGTTCGCAGATTCGCTGCGACCAGTTGCCGATTTCTGGCGCAAACAGCGAACAAACCGCGATTTCCGGCGGCGCGCTCGAAGCCTGCAATTCGCGCCGGAAAACGGATACTCGTCGCACTTACGGTGACATATTCCCGCCGCACGCAAAAAATCCACTCATCGCTCGAATCCCCCGAGCCTCTTTTTGGAGATGACGATGAAAAAGATTGCGATGGCTGTTGGTGCGCTCGCGTTAATTCTGCTGTTTGTATTTGAAGCCCGGGCGCAAACCGCAGCGGCTTCGCCAGCCCCTACGGCTTCAGACGTGAAATGCCCGACGCTCGAAGTCAGCGGCTTGAAGCCCAATGAAGGAATGCTGATGATCGCCGTCTATACCTCAGCCGAGACGTTTTTCAAGAAGCCGGCATGGATGACCGCCCAGAAGGTGACGAATGGCAGCATGCAAATCCCTGTTTGCGACTTAAACGTAGAAGAGTTCGCAGTGACCGCGATTCAAGACATGAACGGCAACGAAAAGCTCGACACCAATCCGATCGGAATTCCAACGGAGCCGTACGCGGCATCGGGCACACCTGCGATGTTTGGCGCACCGACGTGGAAAGACACGAAAGTGGCGTACAAGGGCGCGAGCGCGCTCATCCCAATTAAGTTTTAACGAGAGGTTCCCATGAAACGTCGTGATTTTTTATCTGGAATGACTGTTGGTGCTGCCGCTCTCGCGGGTGGTGGTTTGGTTTTTCCGATGCGCGCGGACGCACATACACCTGCCAGTGTGAAAAACGATTTTGCAGCGGCAGTCGGCAAAGATCCACGCTTAACGCCGTTTCGCGGCGCTGCAAGCGATCTCTACACCGAGTCGCTCGTGATTGAAGGCAAGTTGCCGCGAGAGTTGCGTGGTCGCTTCTATCGCAATGGTCCCGCTAACTTCGAGCGCGGCAGCGAGCGTTATCAACATTGGTTTGATGGCGACGGTATGGTGCAACAGTTCAGTTTCGATGGCGCGAAGGTGAGCCATCGCGGACGCTTCGTTCAAACCGCGAAATTTAAAGCCGAAGCAGATGCAAACCGCTTTTTGGTTCCCGCACTCGGAACAGGAATTCGGCCGCAAATTCGCATCACCGGACCGGATGCGATGAACACCGCAAATACAAATGCAATCGAGCACGCGGGGCGTGTGCTCGCGATGTGGGAGGGCGGCAGCGCGTATGACATGGATCCAGCCACGCTTGAAACCAAAGGTACAGTCACCTGGAAAGATGGCTGGGCACAAGTGCCGTTTTCCGCGCATCCAAAACTTGATCCCCAGGGAAACCTTTGGAACTTCGGAACCCCAGGCAATCGACTGTTTGCCTATCACATCGATCCGCAAGGAAAACTGGCACGCGCGCAAAGCGCAGTGCTGCCGTTTGATGCGAAAGTGGCAGGCGGCATGAATCACGATATGGCAGTCACAGAGCGTTATATGGTCGTGCCGATTCCGCCGGTCACTATTCACTTTGACTTAATGGCGAAAGGAAAGTCCGGCACTGATGTGATGCGTACTCACAAGGGTGAGCCGCTGCGCATCTGGATTGCACCGAAGGACGACATCGGCGCGGGCAAGATGTTCTATCTGCCGCATGACATGGTGTTTCACGTCGGCAACGCGTATGAGCGTCGCACTCCGAGTGGTACTGAGATCGTGCTCAATTACGTGGGTACACACGATGACAACTTTCTCGGCGGGACTGCGTTCGACATCATGCGCGGTGTAGCCACGAAACCCGCCGCCACACACTTGCGCACAGCACGCTTTCAGATGGAGACTGGGCATGCGCACGTGTCGACATACGACAGTACTGACGAGGAATTTCCTCGGCTTGATCCACGCATGATCGGACATGAAGCAAAGTTCGTTGTCGCGCCAGCGAGCTGGCGTCCTTCGCAGACGAGCTTGTTCTTTCATGGTCTACAAGTTCGCAACGTCGAGAACGGCACGGTAACACGCTACGACTACGGTCTCGATACGGTTGTCGAAGAACACATCGTGGTCGCACGACCCGGCAGCACTCGTGAGCTCGACGGTTGGATCCTCGGCACCACGTTTGACGTGAAGAAGCAACGCACCTGCGTTAACGTGTTCCGCGCTGATCGCGTCGCGGATGGGCCAATTGCTCGGGCATGGTTGCCGTACTGGCTACCGCTTGGCTTCCACGGAAACTTTACGCAGGCTTAGTTGTTCTGCGTTCTTTGACGCAGATTGCGCAGGTCTCGCGCGGATCAGGATAGGGGTGTTAACTCGCCCTATAGAAAAAATCTGCGTAAATCCGTGTGAAATCTGCGTTAATCTGCGTCGAAGAAACATGCTGCGGTCGGCCGTAAGAGTGACCACGAGAATCAATTCGCATGCAAAGCGAAAAACTCCACTAATCGCTTCGGCAACCAATCAAGCTTTCCCGGAAACGGTGCGGTCACGAAACCCACGTGACCGCCACCGCTCGGCTGTTCGAGTGTTACGTTTTCGGGCACTTCGTTTTCATTCGGCATCAACCATGCCGGAACGAACGGATCATTCTCGGGATTGATGAGCAAAAACGGCACTCGAATTTTCGCGATGAAGCCGCGAGAAGAGGCGCGTTCGTAATAGTCCCATGCGCTCGTGTAGCCGTGCATCGGCGCCGTGTAGTGCTCGTCGAACTCAGGGAAATCGCGCGGCGTCTTCAAGAATTTTTTCTCTTGCAGCTCAGGATGCAGCTCCATGCGGTTCGCGAAACTCGCACCCATCGATTTCATGAAGTAGCGATTGAAGATCCGATTTCGAAAGTGAAGAATCGCGACGGCTGAAACGCCGAGATCGAGCGGGCTGCACACCGATGCCGCCGCGTCGATGATCTCCTTCGCCGCATCGCCTTGCTCGCCGCACCATTTCGTGAGCGCATTGCCGCCGAGCGACACGCCGACCGCGAAAATTTTGTGCGATGGGAATCGCTTGCGAATTTCGCGAAGAACGATGTCTGCGTGCTCGCTGTCGCCTGAGTGGTATGAGCGAGGAAGCCGATTCGGTTCACCGGAGCACCCACGAAAATGTGCGACGACGCCAATCCAACCGCTTTCATTTGCTTTGCCCATTGAATGAAGGCAATACTGCGAGTTAGATGAACCTTCGAGTCCGTGGAAAAAGACTAGTATCGCCTTAGCGAATTGGGGGTTGGATTCCTGTGCTGGCGTGGGTTCCGACCAATCAAGATCAACGAAGTCACCGTCTGCAAGTTCCAAGCGCTCCCGTCGATAACCCATTTTCGGTCGCGGCAAGAACTGCGCGTAAATGCTTTGCAGATGGCCCGTGGGAAGCCACCATGGAGCGCGGTAGGAAGATGTCACCTTGGGCATTCCAGGATTCTAGGGAAACAACCTATGCGCTTTCATTCCACTGCGCGCGCTGCGCACAAGCGTATTTCCTCTAAATCTGATACGCATTCGTAGGAGGCTGAGCGGTCGATCATTTTCAGCGCGATGATGGCGCAGGAATCATCTGACAATTGGTTCGGGGGCGAATTAACGCGAGATTTGCTCACATAATTTTCTTTGCGCCGAATCAGGCGTGTCGCTACGATTTTTTTAATCGTGCCGTGTCAACAAAGAAACGTATCGAGGTCACATCATCGTGTCGCTAATTCGCACTATTAGTTTTGCAGCGATCGCTGCTGCGCTTGCCGTCGGCTGCGCAAGTCAACCAGAGCAGGCCGCGCCCGTCGCACCGAGCGCAACGCAGCCGCCCCCTGTGTTGCCTATTTCACAATCCCCGAGAGGCGTTGAAATCACGCTGCCCGATAACGTTTTGTTCGCGAGTGGTCGTGGAGAGCTTGATGCGACGCTCTCCGCGCCATACCTTGATCGCTTGGGCCGTTTATTGCTCACCAAAACCGACAAACGAATTCTGGTTGAGGGACATACCGACGCCACGGGCGGCGACGAGCTGAACCGGCGCCTATCAGTGCAGCGGGCGCTGAGCGTTGCGGATGCGTTGGTGTCCCGTGGTGTGCCGCGATCGCGGATCGAGACCAATGGTTTGGCTTCAACGCGTCCAGTGGCGCCCAACGATGTGGAAGCGGGTCGCCGTCTCAATCGTCGCTCCGAGGTGATCGTGCTCGGAGAGACGATTGAGAACATTTCGCGCGGTGAACCGCAGAATAGCTTCGAAGATGCCGCAGCACGCGTGCGCGCTGCGCTCGAACAAGGAGCGCGCAAATGAGCCTCGATAAAACCCAATTGAACCGTCGGCGATTGCTTGCGGCGGGTGCATCGACTCTGGCGGCGGCTGGCGTGATAAGTACGCTGAGTCCTGCGTCCGCGCAGGCTCAGACTGTTGCTCCGCGTCGCACGACGCCGCGTCCGCCTGGTACAAAGAAATTTGCGCTGGTTCTCGGCAGTGGTGCTGCACGGGGATTCGCACACATCGGCGTGATCAAGGCCTTCGAAGAAGCGGGATTACGCCCCGACTTAATCGTTGGCACGTCGGCTGGTGCCCTGGTCGGCGCGTTCGCGGCTGCCGGAATCAGTCCAGCGCAGATGGAAGAAACCGCGCTTCGTGTGCGCGACATTGAAATCGTGGACTTTGAGACGGGAAGCAAGCGCGGCATGGTGGTCGGTGATTCGCTTCAGCGCTTCGTCAACCTCGCGGTTCGCGGCCGCAGCATCGAATCTCTGCAAACGCCGTTCGCCGCGATCGCAACACAGCTGCGCACCGGCGAGTTGTCGATGTTGCAGCGAGGTGATCTTGGACTTGCGGTCCGCGCCTCTTGTAGTGTGCCAGGCGTATTTATCCCAGCAAAGATTGGTGACGTCGATTACGTCGATGGCGCACTGGTGAGTCCGGTGCCGGTGCGTGCCGCGCGTCAATTGGGTGCTGAACTCGTGGTTGCGGTTGATGTGGGTAGCGCCACGATGAACGCGAATCCGCTAGGCACTTACGAGCAGGTGATGCACGCTTTTGAAATCATGGGACGCTCGCTTGCAGGGCTCGAATCGGAGCAGGCGGATGTGCTGATTCGACCCGATACGCGCTCAATCCCGAGTACCGATTTCTCCTCGCGCGCCGCGCTCATCGCCATTGGCTACGCTACCGGGAAGCGTTTTGCGCCCGTGGTCGCGGAAAAGCTTGTGCAAATGAAAGCGCGAAAGTCCTGACCAAGCGCGCTGGTACGGCTCTCGCTGGGCGAGCGGAGGGCCGGCCTTCTCGGGCTGCGCCACGCGTTGCTTCTGCACATCCGCAGCGAGTTGACGCGGTACTCCTTCAGTTGCTGACCATTCGACGCCGGCATCGGTGATCGACACGCCGTGACCAAGCGCCTCCGGGCACTAGCGCTTCGCGTCCGCCTTGTAGCTGCGACTCGGCCATTGCTCTGAAAATGCGCTCGTAGCCCACGGCCATTCGCACCAAACGCGCCCTGAACGCACTGCCCACGTGTTTGCCACTACGCGACCCAAGCGCAATAATCAATCACCGAGAATTCGACGCGCACCAATCGCCCTGTCAACGCCGTCGCTGCGCAATGCACCAAGATCAAATAAAGCTCACAATGCTCTCCACCTCTGCATCACTTCGAACATTTAGCCCGCACCCGATTCATTTAGTGCAACGCCGCGCGATGCGTCAGCGCCTCTGGCACGCCGCGCTCGCGATTGCACTTGCTTGCCTCACGCTCATCGCCACGCCCGCCCTAGCGCAACCTTACCTACAAATCTCCTCCGGTAGCTCCCACACTTGCGCGCTGCTCGCCAACGGCAGCGTGCAGTGCTGGGGCGCGGGCGGTAACGGGCGACTTGGCAATGGCGGCATCGCCGCGAGCAACGTGCCGGTATCGGTCACCGGTATCAACAGCGCTACGCAAGTCAGTGCGGGCCAAGCGCACAGCTGCGCTGTGCTCGCCAATGGCACTGTGCAATGCTGGGGCGCGAACCTTAACGGACAGCTGGGCAGTGGCAACATCCCCAACGACAGCACTATTGCCGTGCCGGTCACCGGCATTACCAACGCCATCAGCGTGAGCGCGGGCTACAACCACAGCTGCGCGCTGCTGGCAACAGGTGCGGTGCAGTGCTGGGGGTACAACAGCAGCGGGCAACTCGGCAACGGCGACAACAACATTAGCGGCACCCCGGCTACCGTCATTGGAATCTCCAACGCGATCCGGGTGAGCGCAGGGCAAGCGCACAGCTGCGCCGTGCTCACCAGCGGCAGCGTGCAGTGTTGGGGCTTTGGCCTGAACGGACAACTCGGCAACGGAGCAACTGCCGATAGTAACGTTCCGGTCCCGGTGACTGGGATTGGCGACGCGCTGAGCGTCAGCGCGAATTTATTACACAGCTGCGCACTACTTGCGAGCGGCAGCATTCGGTGTTGGGGCGGCGGCAGCCTTGGCGCGCTAGGCAACGGCATCAACGCCGATAGCAGCACCCCGGTGACCGTCACTGGCATCATCAATGCCATCGGCGTCACAGCGGGCAGTCTCCATAGCTGCGCCCTGCTAGCCAGTGGCGTCGCACAATGCTGGGGTTTAGGCGACAACGGGCGGCTTGGCAGTGGTGCTACCACCTCGACAAACACCCCAGTGTCCGTGACCGACATTGGCAACGCTGCCAGCATCAGCGCGGGCGGTCAGCACACCTGTGCGCTGCTCGCAGGCGGTGGCGTGCAGTGCTGGGGCGCAAATAACAACTTCCAAATCGGTAACGCCGCCTCAGCCACCAGCATCACAGCCGCAGCGGTCGTTGACATTAACAACGCTGTCAGCATCAGCGCCGGGGGCACTCACACCTGTGCGGCATCTTCAACGGGCGGCGCGCAGTGCTGGGGCAACAACAGCTTGGGACAACTCGGCACTGGCAGCACCGCCAGTCGCAATATCCCGGCGTCTGTCACCGGAGTCGGCTCCACGAACAGCGTGAGCGCAGGGGAAAACCACAGCTGCGCGGTGCTTTCCAGTGGCGGCGTGCAATGCTGGGGCAGCAACAACAGTGGCCAGCTAGGCAATGGCAGTACGGTCAACAGCAACACCCCGGTCACGGTCACCGGCATTACCAATGCGACCCAGGTAAGTGCGGGGGGCACTCACAGCTGCGCGGCACTCGCGAGCGGTACCGTGCAATGCTGGGGTTCAAACGGCAGCGGCCGGCTCGGTGATGGCACCACCAACAACAGCAGCACCCCGGTCACTGTCACTGGCATTGCCAACGCCACCAACGTCAGCGCGGGCACCGGGCACAGCTGCGCAGTACTCACCGGCGGTGGCGTGCACTGCTGGGGCGTGGGCACCGGCGGACAACTCGGCAACGGTGGGGCCACCAGTAGCAGCACTCCGGTCACGGTCACAGGGGTCAGTAACGCAACAAGTGTCAGCGCTGGCTTTGGGCACAGCTGCGCCCTACTGACCAGCGGCAACATCGTGTGCTGGGGCTCAAACAACAACGGGCAGCTGGGTAACGGCAGCACCACCAACACCGTCATCGCAGTTAGCGTGAGTGGGATCGCCAACGCCACTGGTGTGAGCGCGGGCACTTTCCACACCTGTGCCGTGCTTGCCACAGGTGCCGTGCGCTGCTGGGGCATAGGCACGGGTGGGCAGCTAGGCAACGGCTTCGCGCTCAACCAAAGTACCCCGGTGCCCGCCTACGGCATTACCAACGCCGCGCAAATCGAGGTTGGCGGCAACCACAGCTGTGCCCGCCTCACCAGCGGCGCGCTTCGTTGCTGGGGCTCCAACGCGTCCGGTCAACTCGGTGATGGCACCGGCACCGCCAATCAAGTCACACCGTACTACATCAGCAACACCCGCTGCGATATCGATCTCGACGGCAATGGCAGCTACTCGCCCACCACTGATGGCGTTTTGTACACGCGAGCGATCTCAGGGCTCTCTGGCTCTGCTGTAACGAACGGAGTCGTTGGCGCAGGCGCAACGCGCACGAGTTGGCCCGAGATTCGTAATTACCTGGTGCAAGTGTGCAAGGTGAGAGGGCTTGCGCCGTAGGGCGTCGAGCAACGCCTCCTCGGCGAATTTCCGCTCATGGTTCGACAGGCTCACTACGAGCGGCGGGACATTTGTAGGCGCATCCTGGCGTAGGCCGGGATCGACCGCGCTCTGGTGAGTTGAACGCGATTACGGCTATGGAGCGACGTCAATCCCGGCCTTCGCCCGGAGTCGCCAATAGCTGTTGTTTACTCTGGCTGAGCGAGTCTGCGCTTCTGCACATCGCTCGCGAGCTGGCGGAGTACGCCTTCGGTCGCCGCCCAGTCGATGCACGCATCGGTAATCGATACGCCGTAGTCGAGCGACTTACCGGGCGTCAAATCCTGACGGCCACCGCTCAGATGCGATTCGATCATGACGCCGAAAATGCGCGAGTCGCCCGCTGCAATTTGGCGACCCACATCGACGGAGACTTCGATTTGCTTCTCGTGCTGTTTGCTCGAATTGGCGTGAGAGAAATCGATCATCAAATGTTGCGGCAAACCCGCTTTTGCAAGCTCTGCGCCACTTGTTTGCACACTCGCCGCGTCGTAATTGGGTGCTTTGCCGCCGCGCAGGATGACATGGCAATCTTCATTGCCATTGGTCGAAACAATCGCGCTGTGGCCGCCTTTGGTGACCGATAGGAAGAAGTGGGGCGCGGCTGCCGCCTTGATCGCATCCACGGCAATTTTGATGTTACCGTCGGTGCCGTTTTTGAAGCCCATTGGGCAGCTCATGCCGGAGGCGAGCTGACGATGCACTTGGCTTTCGGTCGTGCGCGCACCGATGGCTCCCCAAGAGATCAAATCCGCGTAGTACTGCGGGGTGAGCGTATCCAGGAATTCAGTCGCCGCGGGAACACCGATTTCGTTAACGTCGAGCAGCAATTCGCGCGCTAAGCGCAGACCTTCATTAATTTTGAAGCTACCGTCTAAGAATGGATCATTGATGAGCCCTTTCCAGCCGACTGTTGTGCGGGGTTTCTCGAAGTAGACGCGCATGACGACGACAAGATCGCGAGAAAGTTCATCGCGCAGCGCTTTGAGGCGATGCGCATATTCAAGCGCGGATTTCTTCTCGTGGATCGAGCAGGGGCCGACGATTACCACTAAGCGATCATCCGCGCCATGAAGCACTTTGTGAATATCGCGCCGGGTATCGAAGACCAGTTGCTCCACTTGATCGTTTGGCTTGAACTCACGCAGCAAATGCGAGGGCGGTGCGAGTTCGAAAATGTCTCTGATTCGAACGTCGTCAACCTGGCGATTCAAGGAGTTGGGCATGTCATCTCTTAGTTTTTTGTGCGTTGCAGCGATTCTACGACAAGACACGAAATTGCGTGAAACAGTGTTTACGCAATGTATCCGCAATAAACATGCGCGATGGTGAAGTTTGAACGTATAAAAATGCGTATCACATCAATTAGACATACTATAAATTATTCGCTTAATTTCCTTATGCAAAGGGGCTAAACGCAATAATAGATTAAACCGAGTTTGTGTAAATTATCGCCTTAGCCCCAATCAAATAAGGCCTAACGCGACGTATATAAAAAATAGCCCGCACAAGGCGGGCTAAGAAGACTTTTTGTAAGCTCGTGGAGGACCGAGCTTACAAGCGCGACCTGAAGCGCGATTCCACATCGCATTTGCTTTCGGTGAACGCATGCCAATCCGGGGGAATCGGCAAACGCGCGAAGTGAGGAAACTTGGCGCGTGAACCGTGAGTCGGTTAGGGAGACATCACGGTTCAATAGTAAAGACGGCACCCACCCGCGAATTACGACATCACGGGAGCTCACATCGTGAAATCAAGGTCCAACGAAACGAACATCGATGAACGCGGCGGTGACGAATGGCTAAAAAATGAGGCCAAGCAGCGCTGGATGAAGCGAAGCTATGCCGGGAATGCTGAGTTCCCGGGCGAGAATCCGCTGCGATTCAAGGACCTCATCCTTTGTTTGGCTCCGCGCTGAGCGTTCTAGATGTTCGAGCACGCGCCACAGCCGATGCTCGCGCGGCAATTCGACGGGCAGTGCGCGTCGCGCGGACACGAGGTACGCCTGAGTTTGTTGGTTTCCGCTCAGCATGCAAAAAAGCGCTCGCCGAAGCTCGATTGGCGCGGCGACTAGCGCTTGTAGCTTGTGGCCGAAATTATCAGCAGCGAACGATGCCGCGCTGCATGCATCGGAGAAGCTTCCATTGGCCGCATGCAGACTCGCGAGTGCCAGCCAGCGCGTGGCCGCTCTCGTTGGGCGCTGACCCGCCGTTTCCTTTGGAGGCGGCAACGCAGCAACGCTTCGAACCAGCGCAGTCGAATCGCCAAACGTCAGGCGCACGAGAGCGACGCGTTGCAAGAGGCGGTCGGTGGTGGATTTATCGAGTGTCTTCGCGGTGAGAATTTCGCGCTCGGTTTGGGCCGCGCGCTGCAGAATTGTCTCGCCGCCTTCAAGCAGATACTTCGATTGCGTTTCGAGGATGTCAATTTGCACGAAAAATTCGTCCGCCTCGGATCGTGTTCGATAGGCCTCCAGCCGCGTTTTCTTTTCTCGAAACATCGCGAGCGCCTCTTGTGGTCGCTCTGAGTGATAGTAGAAAAGTCCGAGTCGCCCTACTGCCTCGATACTGTGCCGATTGATGCGCCCCGCGAGCTGATCCCAGTTGGTCAAGTTGTCGCGAAATGCAATCTCCATGTTCTCGAATTGCCCCATGAACAAGCGAGTTACATCGCCGTTGTTCAGGTTCGTGAGTGCGATCCGGCGTGCCACATGCTTCGGCGGGTTCGCGAGGGCTGCGCGGTGACGATTGTGCAGCGCGAGCGCCTCTTTTTGGCGGCCTTCACTTTCCATCGAGGTCGCGCGATCAGTCTCAGACTCTGCGGCAAGCCAGGACTCAAACGGATGCCCGCGAATCAATTCGCGATACTCGTCGTAGCCGACATGCGCTTTTTCAAACTCGCGTCGCTCAGAGTCGAGATTCGCTCTGAGCAAAAACGCTTCGCGCCACCATTCCGGCACGGGCGCTGGGCGATCGCCCAGCGCCCGCTCAACCAATGTTGTTGCCTCGGGATTGTTGTCTAGCCAGTAAAAGATGTCGGCAAGCAGCGCTGCGGCAATGCGCGTGCTTTCGGCGTTGTCTCCGTAGAGCGAGCGACTCAGTAGGTAGGAGCGCTCGGCGATGGGTTTCGCTTCCTGAAACCGAGAAAGTCGCCGCAGTGTGGTTGCGACGCTCTGCGATATTTTTTGTTCGACGCTTGGTTCGTTTTGAAAGCGTGTTTTTAAGTCGCGTTCGGCTCGCTCGATCAGGTCTAGCGCAGAGGGCCAATTGCCACCATGCAGATCCGGGTCTGCACCGGCAAGAAGCTCCACCAAGTAGTCGGCGGTTTTGTTCGCGCGGTCGGCCTCATCGCGTGCGCGCTCGGCTTGCCACAGAGAAACGCCGAGCCCCGCCACAAGGGCTGCCATGAGCGACACCGCCAGCGCAAAGGGAAGCCGATTACGTCGCAGCCAGAGCCGCGTGCGATAGGCGCGGTCCTGCGCGCGCGCTGCAATCGGGCGGTGTGAGGAGAAACGATAGAGATCTGCAAGCGCCTCGCCCGCAGTGCGATAACGTGCGTGCGGATCGCGCCGCATCATGCTTGCAATGATGGCGTCAATGTCAGCGTTCAACCTCGTCAGATCGCTCGGAGGCGCTACCGTGTCATTGACTTGCGCTGGCAATGGCCGCCGAGCGGCCTCAGACACGCGTGGCGCGTCGGTGTGCAAGATCGCGTGCTCCATCGCGGCGCGTCCCGGCGTTTCCGGTATGTGCGCGCGTCGACCTGTGAGCAAATGAAAAGCGAGCGCTCCTAGCGAATAAACGTCGCTCGCGACGCCGCTTGCCTCACCCGTGATCTGTTCGGGCGCGGCGTATTCGGGTGTGAGGCCGCGTCCGGCAATTCGGGTCGCGGGCGATTCGGTGGTTTGCTGAAAATCGTTATCAGCTAAGAGGCCAGCGACGCCAAAATCCAGTAACTTGACACGACCGTCGGCCGTCACCAAAACGTTCGAAGGTTTGAGATCGCGATGTACGACCAATTGTGAATGCGCGTAGGCAATGGCCTCGCCAATCTGGCGAATAAGCGCAAGGCGCTCCTCAACGCTTGGGGCGTGTTCGCGCACGTAGTCCAGCAGGTTTTCTCCCGCAACATATTCGAGCACCAGAAACGGCGCGCCTCCTTGACGCCCTGCATCAAGGAGGCGCGCGATGCCGGGATGGTTGAGGCGCGCGAGGAGTGCGCGCTCTTGTGAGAACCGTGCTTCGAATCGCTCGGCGTCGCCATCGTGCCGCAAAAATTTGACTGCGGCCTTCGCCTCGTAAAGGCCGTCGGCGCGTTCCGCGAGCCACACTTCGCCCATGCCGCCGCTACCGATCACGTGGCGCAATCGCCATGCACCGCAAATTTCTCCGTCGAAGTGTCGTGCGCGCTGCGTAGCGCGTTCGGCGCGAAGCGCGCGTTGTAAGAGATCATCGAAACCGCGCTCCGCCAACGGAGATTTCGAACCGATATCCCGAAACACGGTGGCAAGTTCCGTGGTTAGGCCGCGCGCAGCAGGTGCAAGCATCGTTGGAAGCGTCGGGTTTGGCTGGGCGAGCCCCGTCGCGCGAGCGTGTAGGCGGCGCACTTCCACCGCGAGCGCTGCATCTTCGCTGGCAAGGGCGTCTAAAAACGTCTCCGCGTCAGTGCCATCAAGCTCGAGCGCCTGATCTAGCGCTTGGTTGACTCGCTTCCAGTGCGACGCGTCAAACGGCTTGGGTTGGGTATGCGCTCCGTCGTTCATCTCAGGTAAGGACGCAGAAGTCGCGCGAAACGCGTCAACCGGACGAAGCGTTCGGGTCGAGCTCTAGCCACTCACCGAGCAGCGCGCGAGCTTTAAGAATTTCGCGGTTTACAGTTCGACTGGAGACACCGCGCGCCGCTGCGGTTTCCTCGATCGTCATGCCGCAGAAAAAGTGAAGCTCTGCCGTTTGATACATGCCCTCATCGATGGACTTGAGTTGCTCCACAGCGCGATCAAGCGCGATGACGTCGACTGCAGGAATGTTCGCGTCCGCCGTTGCGTCTGCATGAGATAGCGTGAGGAGGGTTGCGCCGCCGCCCCGTTTTTCGGAATCACGCGCGCGGACAAAATCAATGACGATTGAGCGCAATACTTTGCCGATATAAGCAAAAAACTGAACGCGGGTGTGTCCGTTAAGGCCCTCGCGCTCGGCCATGCGCATGAATCCCTCGTGCACCAATGCTGTCGCGTTCAGCCCAGTGACGCCGCCAGCCTGCGCGAGCCGAGCGCGCGCCACGCGCTTTATCTCAGGATAGAGCTTTGCGTACAGCGCACCCATAGCGTCGCCATCGCCACGGGAAGCCCGCTGGATTAATTCGGTTGCGCCGTCGCTCGACCCCGATGCGTCGGCCTTTTGCCCACCCGCCATTAGTTTTGTCCCCTTACCTGCACACGAGTGTAGCGTGCGTGCTTTCGTGGCGCTAGAAAAAATCGACACTCGTCGCGCGGCGTATGGGTTCACCCGCTATGCTGATTGCCACCCGGTTTCACGCGAGATGACCATGAGTCGACCTTTGTTGCTACGTAACGCCCGAATTTTTGATTCCCTGAGCGGAAAGTTGAGCTTGGCGTCAGATGTTTTGTTGCGCGATGAGCGGATCGTTGAGGTGTCGCCTCGAATTGAAGGCCCTGAGGATGCACTGGTTACCGATCTGGGAAATCGCGTTGTTTTGCCCGGTTTTATTGACTGCCATGTGCATGTAAACGCCGTGCATCACGACGTTTGGCAACTTTCGATGACCCCGCCCTCGCTGATCACCGCGCAGGCGAGGCAAGTTCTGGAAGGCATGTTGATGCGCGGATTCACGACCGTGCGCGATGCTGCCGGCGCGGATTACGGCATTCAGCTTGCCATTGAGCGAGGCTATTTCCGAGGGCCACGGCTCTTCATCGCCAACGCTCCGCTTTCGCAAACGGGGGGCCACGCAGACATCCGGCCGCGCGGCGTCAAAGAATTCATCTGCAGCTGCGCGGGAATTGGGTTGTTCCCCGCGCTTGCTGACGGCGTGCCCGAAGTGAGGAAGGCGGTACGAGAGCAACTACGCAACGGTGCCAACCAGATCAAAATCATGGCGGGCGGCGGCGTTGCGAGCCCGACTGATCCCATTGACGGCACTCAATACTCACTTGATGAGTTGAGTGCGGCGTGTGAAGAGGCGGCAGCGGCAAACACCTATGTGATGGCTCATGCGTACTCGCCGCAATCGATCACTCGTGCAGTGCGCTGCGGCGTGCGCACGATTGAACACGGAAATCTGTTGGACGAAGCCGCCGCGCGTGCGATGCGCGAGGAGGGGGCGTTTTTGGTGCCAACGCTTGCAACCTACTTTGCGCTTGGCGATGAGGGGGTTCGTCTAGGCTGGAGTGCAGAAATGTTGGGCAAGCTGGATCGAGTAAAGGGCGCAGGTCAGCGCGCGATTGCAATTGCCAAAGCCGAGGGAATCCCGGTTGCGTTTGGAAGCGACCTGCTTGGGCATATGCACGCGCAGCAGGCTAACGAATGGCGGCTTCGCGCGCCTGTTCAATCGGCCGTAGAAATTTTGCAAAGCGCAACCAGCGTCGCCGCCCGAGTGCTTCGGCAAGAAGGCAAACTCGGCGTCATCGCGGCAGGCGCGAGCGCCGATTTGCTCGTTGTTGACGGCGACCCGACAAAAGAGATCGAGCTTCTTTGCCACCCAGAGCGCACGCTGATAGGCATCATGAAAGGCGGCGTCTGGGAAAAATTAAATAACTCTTTGAGTTGAAGCCTCATTTAATAGGGTCTAACGCAAAAAATGCATATTTTCTGTCTTGAAAAATTTTTCCCTCCAGCGCCAATAAATAGAGAGTTAGTGAGAAAAGGTATCGAGTAGTCGACGAGCGTTTTCCGAGCGTTGCATTCGAGGCAGCGTGCTTTGTGCGCGAACTCGCTTCGACATCCTTGAATCAGCTATTCAGCCGGGCGGACGCGTCTCCTGAGTCTGAACTCTACTTCGCGCGAATCCGAACTGCGTTGCCGAAACTACTCGCGACGTTGGGATTTGAGCGTGGCGTCGGCCCACCGTTACGCGGCGCTCGAGGGCGCGCTGCGTCGTTAGCTCGCAACCGCTCTGAGAGAATTGAGGGATGCAGTCCGTTGTAAACCGTTTCGCCAGCGTTATTGGCGGTCGCACTATTTCGCGCACCTCACTCATTTTGCTCGTCGCGCTGTGGATTTCGCTGCTGCCGAATCTCGCAACCCACAAAATGTTCTACGCCGCGAGCGAAACCGCGGGATTGGGCGCGCACCTGGGCTTCATGCTTGGCGGCTGGCTAACGTTGTTTGCGTTGCTTGTGCTGGGATTGTCGTTGTTAGGGCTTCCGTTTATACGAGGCTCGATCCGCTACTTGCTGGCAATCGCGCTCGTTTCTGCAGCCGCGCTTGGGTACTTCTCTCTCTTTTTCGGCACGCTGTTCGACAAGACGATGCTGATTAACCTGTTGCAAACGCACGCAGCGGAGTCGTTCGAGTTGCTCAATTTGAGGTTAATCGGTTGGGTGCTGTTGCTGGGCGTGCTGCCCGCGATTTGGGTTTTGCGCGTCCAAGTTCGAGCCGAGACGAGTTGGCTCAAAGGGCTTTGGCGACCAACGCTCGCGGTGACGGTGTTAGTTGCCGTCGCATCGCTCGCCGTGTTTAGTCAGTATTCGCGATATGCGTCTGCTGGAAGAAATCGCGCCATCACTTTTCACACGGTAGCGCCCCTCAATATCATCGGCGCGGCCGTCGCGCACGTGCACGTCCAGCGAACGGCCAACATCGTGCGCGAAGCGCGCGGCATGGATGCCCGTCAAATGTACGCGCTCGAGAAGCCGCGTTTGGTCATCATGCTTGTTGGCGAAACCACGCGGGCACAGAACTGGGGGCTCAACGGCTACGAACGCGACACAACGCCGAGGCTTCGCGCGCTTGATGTTGTTAACTTCCCCGACGTGTCGAGCTGTGGCACGTCCACCGCAATCTCACTTCCGTGTATGTTTTCTGGCCTCACTCGCGAGGAGTTTTCGCTCACCAAGGCAGCGGGTCGAGAAACACTCATCGACGTTATTTCTCGTAGCGGCGCGCGAATTTTTTGGCGTGATAATGACGGCGGTTGCAAAGGTGTGTGTGATCGCATAGAAAACGAGGATCTCAACAATTCCGACGACCCGGCGTACTGTAGTGCGAAGGGTGAATGCGTCGACGAAATTCTCCTCAAAGGTCTTGAAGCAAAGATCCGCGAGAGCACCAAAGACACCTTCGTTGTTTTGCATTTGAAGGGCAGCCACGGCCCAGCGTATTACAAGCGCTATCCAAAGTCGTTTGAGCGCTTCACCCCAGTCTGCACAACGAGCGACTTATCGAGTTGCAGCAGAGACGAAATCCGCAACGCATATGACAACACAGTGCTATACGCCGATCATATGGCTGCTGAGACGATTCAGATGCTCGGGAGACTAAGCGATCAATTCGCCACGGCGATGATGTACGCGTCAGACCACGGCGAATCGTTGGGTGAATCGGGGCTTTATCTACACGGTATGCCGTATGCGATGGCGCCAAAGGAGCAAACGCAAATTCCGATGATCGCGTGGTTGTCCAAGCAGTTTTTGCAGCTCGAGCAATGGGATGCTGCATGCCTATTAAATCGAGCGAAATTGCCGCGAAGTCACGACAACTTGTATTCCACGTTGCTCGGGCTCATGGAAATCGAAACCAAAGAATACCAACGATCACTTGATATGTTCGAGGATTGCGATTTGCGGGATCGTGGCGCGCCTCGAAAGTAACCGGGCTTAATCAGTACGGCGAAAAAAAAAGGCACCTTTAGGTGCCTTTTTCTGTTGGGGGAGACGCGAAATTACGAACCACCCACGTTCGTGAAGCGCGCTTCCGGACGGTCGTCCGAACGATGCACCGTCGTGACTTCTTTCTTCATTGCCCAAGGCCGCATCTGATGATGGAGCGGAATGAACAAGTGCTCATCGCGAATGCGGGTGAGCGCTTCCGCAATCATCCCATTTCGCTTCGCGATATCGGTTTCAGTCGCCATGGCGTCGCTCAGACGATCAACCACTGGATCAGAAATCTTTGACCAGTTGAAGTTGCCGTTCGGACCGCTCGTTTTCGTGCGTGCGAGCGACTGGATCATGTACTGCGCGTCGTAGGTTGCGACGCCCCAACCCAGCATGTAAGCATCGAACTCAAACTTCTGCATCTTCTGCGAGAAGGTTGACATCGGCTCAGCTTGCAACTTTGCCTTCACGCCAACGCGTGCCCACATTGCGATCAACGATTGGCAAATCTCTTCGTCATTGACGTAGCGATTGTTCGGGCAATTTAGCGTGAACTCAAAACCATTCGGATAGCCAGCGTCAGCGAGGAGTTTGCGCGCGCCTGCTTCGTCGATCTTGAGCGCGGCGTCGAGCGCTGGCGTGTTGCCATTCACACCAGGCGCCACCATGATGCCCGCAGGAATCGAGAGTCCGCGCATGATGCGTGTTTTGATCAGCTCTCGATCAACGGCTTTGTTCAGTGCTTCGCGAACACGCTTGTCTTTGAACGGATTCTTGCCTTTGATGTTTGAGCTGCGCAACTCGTCGCTACCGAGGTCGAGCGTGATGTAAATCGTGCGAACTTCCGGACCATCTACGACTTTCAACTTTGGATCGGCGCGCAGTTTGGCGACGTCTTGGGTCGGCAGATCGGTCAACATGTCGATTTCGCCCGAGAAGAGCGCTGCCACACGTGTTGCGTCAGCTTTCACAGGTGTGTACGCCACGGCGGTCACGTTGCCGTCTTTCTTGCCCCACCATTTGTCATTGTTTGCCATCGAAACGCGGCTATCTGGATTCCAGCCCGTAATTCGATAGGCGCCGGTTCCGTTCACGTTGCGGGAAGCGAAGTTCTCTTCCTTGGCCTTGTAATCCTGCACCTTTGCAGAGTTGTTTTTCTCCGCCCAGGCTTTGCTCATGATGCGGAAATCAATGATGTTGCGCAGCAAAATCGGGTTCGGTGCAGACAGGATGATGTCTACCGTGTGGCTGTCGACCTTCTTGATTTCGCTGATACCTGTTACGTAGATCTGCATCGTGCCTTGCGGCTGGCGAATACGGTCAAAACTGAAAACAACGTCGTCAGCAGTGAATGGGGAGCCGTCATGGAACGCGACGCCTTTGCGCAGTTCGAATCGAACTTGCGTGGGCGAAATGAAGGTCCACTTTGTTGCGAGCGCGGGCTCCACTTCGTATTTGGCGCTGTAGCGCGTCAGGCCTTCGTACGAGTGCATCAGAATCGCGTTGGTCGTGGCGTGATTCTGAGAATGCGGATCGAGCGTCAGGATATCGTTTTGAGCCGCCCACTTGAGTGGAACAGCCTGCGCGACGCCGAGTACCGCTGTGACAGCGGCTGCGATCGCGAGTCGTTTAAATGTGTTCATAAATTCTCCAAAACTGAGAGGGTCGACTGTAATGCAATTTCGGCTTCGACTCATTTCGAAACGGTTAGGGAAATCCCGCGACCTGTCGTTCTTTCGCGATACACTGTTTCGATCTTGGAGTTGTCAGCAGCTTCCGATTGAAGGACACTGACAATGAGCAAACAGCACCAATAAAGCGGAGGTCGCTTGCAGATCGGCATTATTAAAGAAACTTATCCGGGCGAAACGCGCGTTGCCGCCACCCCGGAAACAGTGAAGAAGTTCGCGGCGATTCCCGGCGTGGGCGTCGTCATTGAAAGCGGGGCGGGCGTTGCCTCCAGTTTGCTCGATGATGCTTACGTCGCGGCTGGGGCGAAGCTTGCGGGCTCTGCCTCGGAAGTGCTCTCGCAGTCAGACGTGCTGCTCAAAGTGCGCGGCCCAAACGGCTCTGAGCTTACAGGCATGAAATCTGGCGCGTCTGTCGTTGGGCTGCTCAACCCATTCGCGACTGAAGGGATCGAGGCGATCAAGTCGAAGGGGGTGCACGGTTTTTCAATGGAAAAGGCACCCCGCACGACTCGCGCGCAGAGCATGGATGTGCTCTCATCGCAAGCAAATATCGCTGGGTATAAAGCGGTCATCCTGGCTGCGAATCATTACCCGAAATTTTTTCCAATGCTCATGACGGCGGCGGGCACGGTGAAAGCGGCGCGCGTCGTAATTCTCGGCGTCGGTGTTGCCGGGCTGCAGGCAATTGCCACGGCAAAGCGTTTGGGTGCGGTGATTGAGGCAAGCGACGTGCGCCCAGCAGTGAAGGAGCAAGTGGAATCGCTCGGCGCGAAATTCATTGACGTGCCCTACGAAACTGAGGAAGAAAAGCAAATCGCCGAAGGGGTCGGCGGCTACGCGCGCCCGATGCCCGAATCGTGGATGGCACGCCAGCGTGCCGAGGTCGCAAAAAAAGTCGCGATGGCTGACGTCGTCATCACCACAGCCCTAATTCCTGGGCGGCCCGCACCGGTGCTTGTGACCGAAGAAATGGTGAAAGCCATGAAGCCGGGTTCAGTCATCGTCGATCTGGCAGCGGAGCAGGGCGGCAATTGCCCGCTCACCGAGCGCGATCAAGTGGTGCAAAAACACGGTGTGACGCTCGTCGGGCACACCAATCTCGCGGCGATGCTTCCACAAGACGCGAGTGCGCTCTATTCACGCAACCTGCTCGATTTCATGAAGTTGCTCGTTGACTTCAAAACCGGCGCTTTCACTATCAATCTTGAGGATGACATTGTGAAGGCAACGCTAGTCACGGGAGCGGTGGCGTGAGTTGGCAGGACAAAGAGCTGGCGCGAGTCAGGAAACAGGCGCTCGCGCAGGAGTTTTATCGCCCTGAAGCCCCCGTGATGAGCGCGGTCCTGAGTTTCGCCGCAATGGTTGGATTTGTGACGATCGCCGATCTCTGCTATCGGTTGCTCACGGGGGAATCATCTGTCCAACCTTCGGCCGCACTCCATCCCTGGCGTTACTTGTTTTGGGGTTTGTTCGGCTTGTGGATGTGGTTTCGCGGCCGTGCGCTCCATCGCGAGTACATGAGCGACAAACGTATGTACGACAACGCAGCGCTTGCTTTCAAGCGCGATTTACAGAAGGAAAGAGCGCTATGACCGGCGTAGACAACCTCATCATCAATCTCATCATCTTCGTGCTTGCGATTTACGTCGGCTATCACGTAGTATGGAACGTAACGCCTGCGCTTCACACGCCATTGATGGCGGTGACGAACGCAATTTCAGCAATTATCGTAGTCGGTGCAATGTTGGCTGCGGCCCTCACAGAAACTGGGCTAGGTAAAACAATGGGGGTCCTCGCCGTCGCGTTGGCGGCGGTGAACATCTTTGGTGGCTTTTTAGTCACGAAGCGGATGCTCGAAATGTTCAAGAAGAAAGAGAAAAAGGACGTGAAGGGCGCGAACCATGAGTAACTCGCCTAGACTGGTTCCCGCTGATGTGAAGTTTGAATTCGCCGTTTCGGTCATCGCGTTTGTTTTTGCGGCAATCTTCTACATCTCAGGGAGCTACAACATTGCGAAGGGATTGATCGGCATCGGTGGCGGTCTTGCCCTGGGCGGTTTCTTGGGAATGGCGAAACACTTCACCTGGTTTGGAGCGCCAAAGCAATGAGCATGAACCTCGTCGTCCTCCTCTACCTTGTTGCTTCGGTGTTTTTTATCCAAGCACTGAAGGGACTGTCGCATCCAACGACCTCGATTCGCGGTAATCGCTTCGGCATGGTCGGTATGGCGATCGCGATGGCGACTACCGTCGCTTTGATTTGGAATTTGTCGTCGAATCCAACGGTCGGTTTGGGTTACGTGATGCTCGGTCTCGTGATTGGCGGCGGCATCGGCGCATACATGGCGGCCAAAGTCGAAATGACTAAGATGCCAGAGCTCGTGGCGTTTATGCACAGCATGATTGGCCTCGCGGCTGTGTTCATTGCCGTGGCTGCCGTGAACGAACCGCAGGCGTTCGGCATCTCGAAATCCGTGAACGACATGCCGAAGGGCAATCGCCTGGAGCTCTTCTTGGGCGCAGCCATTGGTGCCATCACTTTCAGCGGCTCGGTGATCGCTTTTGGCAAGCTCTCAGGTAAGTACAAATTTCGCTTGTTCCAAGGTGCGCCTGTAACGTTCACAGGGCAGCACATGGTGAACTTGGTGCTCGGCGTGCTCACTGTAGCGCTCGGGGTTGGCTACATGTTCTCCGGTAGCTTGATGGCGTTTTACGTGATGCTCGCGCTCGCGTTCGTGCTCGGCGTGCTCATCATCATCCCGATTGGTGGCGCGGACATGCCCGTCGTCGTGTCGATGCTAAATAGCTATTCCGGATGGGCGGCGGCGGGCATTGGTTTTTCGCTTAATAACCCGATGCTCATCATCGCGGGGTCGCTGGTGGGTTCGAGCGGTGCCATCCTTTCTTACATCATGTGTAAGGCGATGAATCGATCATTCATCTCCGTGATCCTAGGTGGATTCGGCGGCGAAGGTGGCGCAGTTGCAGGCAGCACCGAGCAGCGCCCCGTGAAGAGCGGCAGCGCCGATGACGCAGCTTTCATGCTCTCAAATGCAGATACGGTCGTGATTGTTCCGGGCTACGGCCTCGCGGTTGCACGTGCCCAACACGCGGTGAAGGAACTCGCGGCGAAACTCACTGCGAAAGGTATCGACGTGAAGTACGCGATTCACCCGGTCGCGGGACGTATGCCAGGTCACATGAACGTGCTCCTCGCAGAAGCGGAGGTGCCGTACGATCAAGTGCACGAAATGGAAGACATCAATTCCGATTTCGCGCAAACCGATGTCGTGCTCGTGCTCGGCGCAAACGACGTGGTGAATCCACTAGCGCTACAAAAAGGCTCGCCGATTTACGGCATGCCGATTTTGGAAGCGTACAAAGCGCGCACCGTGATCGTGAATAAACGCTCCATGGCCGCAGGCTATGCCGGACTCGACAACGAACTCTTCTACATGGATAAAACCATGATGGTGTTTGGCGATGCGAAGAGTGTGGTTGAGCATATGTTGAAGGCGGTGGAGTAGAGGGGTATGGCAGGCGATTGTTGCGTGTTACTACCCGTTCGATGAGCGAAGAAAAGTATCAGGCATTTCGTCTGCAGCCCAGTGCACTGTGGCGCGCGGTTTGGTTAGGCGTTGTGGTGGGCGGATCCAGCGTCGCAGCATTGGACTGGCTATCGGGCCGCCCGTTTTCTCCGAGACCGACGATATTGATGGCCGCTGCTGCAGCGGCCACCTGTGCTGTTTTGTATTTCCTGCTCGGTACGCGAGCGAATTCGCAGCAAATATTGCTCGCTGACAGCTGGGGGACCCGGCGTCCCCTGCGTTGGGCAGACATTGCGTTGGTCAGCTACATGAAGCGTGGCGGGCAGCCCCAGTGGCGGATCACTTCGACAGCTGGGAAGCACTTCTGGCTGGCGCGCGAAACGAAAAACCTGCGAGGACTCTACGCGCTCGCACGGGAGCACGGAGGCGAAGATCATCCACTCGTCAAAGCGCTCGAAAAGCCCATTTACGAACACGAATGATTGATCAATCGACAGCGAAGCTTCTGTTTATCTACGGCCCACCTGCCGCGGGCAAATACACCATCGCTAAAGCGCTTGCGACCGAGCTGAACTGGCCGCTCTTTCACAACCATGTGGTGATCGATTGCGTAAACGCGCTCATCCAGCGCGGTGAGGATGGCTTCCTCGACGCGTGCGCGGATGTTCGCGTTGCGCTGAGCGCCCGTGCGCTCGCAAACGGCAAGTCTCATGTATCGACCTTTGTCTACGCGGCCGGCGTCGATGACGCATTCGTGGAAAGAATTCGTGCATCGGTTCATTCGGCAGGCGCGCGCTTTTGCGCGGTTCGATTGCAGTGTTCCGTTGCAACGCTGAACGATCGCTGCGTGGCACCGCACCGCTCGGCGATGGGGAAAATTTCGACGATTGAATCCCTGCAAACCGTACTCAATCAATACAACTGTTTCGCTTCTCTGCCGCACGTGGACTCGCTTCTGATCGACACCGATGTTTGTTCTGTGGCTGAAAGCGTTATACGAATTCGTAAACATTTCGAGCTTTGAGCGTGTTGCGACTCTCGTAGGCGACGGCTTGACGTCGCCTTGTTGCAGGGCGCCCATCACTTGCGTTGTCAATCCCGTAGCCATAGCGTTTGCGCTCGAAATGGCGCTTCTTGATATGAATGCGTAATGCCGCTCCGCCACAACCTTCTCGCCCTCGCGATCGCAACGATTTGGGGGCTCACCTTCGTCTCGATCAAGATTTCGCTTCAAACAATCCCGCCATTTGCGCTGTCGGGCTGGCGGTTTTTTCTGGCCGCTATTCCTCTGGTGTTTTTCGTTGGTCGCCCGCAGGCAGCTTGGAAATGGTTGATTGCGTACGGTCTGTTCATCTCGATTGGGCAGTTTGTGGTGCTTTTCATTGCACTCAACTTAGGGTTCCCGGCGGGCTTGATGTCGCTCGTCGTGCAAACGCAAGTGTTTTTCACGATAGGCCTTGCCGTCGCGTTTTTCAAAGAGCGGGTGCAAGCGTGGCAACTCGTAGGGGCTGTTATCGCCGCGTGTGGACTCGCCGTGATTGGTGCAACCAAGATCCAGGATGGCAGCTTGGGCGTCGCGTTCTTGTTGGTCTTGCTGGCCGCGCTCTTTTGGGGCGCGGGCAACACGGTCGCGAAACACGTGGCGCGACAAGCGGCTGGTCGCGCGTCGCCGCAGAAGATCGATCCGATGAACTTCATCGCGTGGACGAGTCTTGCCAGTGTGCCAGCGCTGATCGCAATCTCGCTAGTGGCCGAACCGGCGGGTGCGCTACTCCTTCCGCTAACCCAAGGCTCTTTTTCGCTCTGGTTTCACCTGTGCGTGCTCGCCTATGCGGCGCAGGTGTTTGGCTACGGACTTTGGTCGAACCTCTTGACGCGCTATCCCGCGTCTGCGGTGTCTCCGTTTGCGTTGTGGGTGCCGGTTGCCGGAATGAGCGCGACCGCAGTGGTTTTCGGAGAAAGTCTCTCTCGCTGGCAGTTCGCCGGCGCGCTCGTCGTGCTCTTCGGGTTAGCGATGGCTGTTCTGATACCTGCGCTCGCCGCGCGTCGGGCGAGCCCCTGAGAGATTGCCCACGCGCGCGAATGACGGCGAAACCTTTATGCAACTATAAGCTGTTAGACTCGTCTTAATAGGGGCTAGCGACAGATTTTATAAACTATGGCGATAGCTATAAAGTGCGTTTTAGCGCCAATTGCGTATGGCGAAAATAGAATTAGTTAGGAATTCGTGATCGATTTCACGAACTGAAGAACTTCCTCCGCGTGCCCCGCGACTTTTACGCCTCGCCACTCTTTCACTAATTTGCCTTCGGGTCCGATCACAAACGTGCTGCGCTCGATGCCACGCACCTGTTTGCCGTACATGTTTTTCATCTTGATGACGTCGAATTGAGTACAAATCGCCTCATCTTCGTCGGAAATCAACGAAAACGGGAATCCATGCTTCTCACAGAATTTGTCATGAGATTTCACGCTGTCTCGTGAAACTCCCACGACGAGTGCGTTAGCGGCGAGAAATTTTTTGTAAAGCGCTGCGAAATCCAACCCCTCGGTCGTGCAACCGGGCGTTGCATCCTTGGGGTAGAAGTACAGAACAACGATCTTGCCTGCGTGCTCTGAGAGTTTGAATGTGCCGCCGCCGTTCGTAGGCGCGGTGAAGTTTTTTACTTTGGTTGCCATGGAAAAACCGATCTATGCGAGAGTGATACTTTAGCTGGCTTCACGCTACTGTCGTATCCGGCGATTCCCTCTTGATCGCGCAAGCGTTGTAGGTGTTCGCATTTCCAAGCTTCTGACTTACACTAAGACTGCGCTCTAAGCTATTGAAGTCGAACAGAAATCGCTTAGTGTGCGCAAGCAGCGGCGCGTCCGACTGCGAGCCCTAACCGAACAAGAGGTCCATCGTGAAACGACTCACGCGACAAACAACATTTTCTTTGGCGGTAACAAGCCTGGTTTTTGCCGCTTCGGCAGCATGGTCTGCCCCCGTCGCAGTTGAATTCAAACTCAACCCTGCACTCAAAGGTCGGGAGCAAGTTCGCGCGATGAACGCGATTACGGCGCTCGGCACAGTCAAGGTCGCGAAGGATGGAAACGGCGCATTCTCAATCGATGCGCCGAGTGAAACGGACGCGACGCGGATCGCGGGCAGTCTTCGCGATATGAAACATGTGCTCTGGGCGCAACCCGCGTTCAAAGCGGCAAGCGTCCCGCAATCTCAGCTCGCCCCGCGCTATCACGAGCGCATGCTCGCCATTGATGTCAAGTCCGGCCAGGATGCACGGGCGGCGGTTGCAAGGATCGCGGCAAGCACTGGGCAAGCGTTGAAACTTCACCGCGTGGCGACGGGCAATCGGGCGATGGTAGTGCTGCCAGTTGCCACAACGCCCGCATCGATGGCCGCGCTCAAGGTTGCCGCCGAATCAGACGCAGCCATTTCTCTGGTAGAGCGCGTACAGATTCTTCGTCATCAGTGGCTACCCAATGACACGCTCTTTTCACAACAATGGGCGCTTGCAGAAGGCATTGGCGGAACGCGCGCTGGCCTTGCATGGGATGTCACTCCTTCAGGTAGCGTGAACGTTGGCGTGATCGATACCGGCATTCGCCGTCATCCTGATCTCGACGGTAAGTTCGTCTCGGGCTACGACATGATTCGTGATGGCTTCATCGCGGTTGATGGCAACGGTCGAGACGACGATCCTTCGGACCCAGGCGATGCGGATATCGCGCTTGATTGCTCATCGCCGATTAACGCCTTTAGCTCTTGGCACGGCACCCATGTCGCAGGCATCGTCGCCGCACATGGGAACAACGGCGAAGGCATTAGCGGTATCGCGCCTAGTGCTCGCATTCAATCGATTCGCGGGTTGGGTCGCTGCGGCGGTACCTTCGAAGACATCGCCGATTCAATCCGCTGGGCGGCGGGCGTTCCCGTGCCTGGTACGGTTACGAACCCAAATCCAGTCAGGGTCATGAATTTGAGCCTGGGCGGAAACGGCCCCTGTGGCGCGAACATGCAAAGTGCCGTCGACGCCGCAATCGCGCGGGGCGTGGCGGTTGTGGTGGCCGCTGGCAATGACGAAGAATTAGCGACGAACTTTGTGCCTGCGAACTGCAAAGGCGTGATCACTGTTGGCGCTTCAAATTTGCTCGGTAACCTTTCTAGTTACTCGAATTTCGGCCCTGAGCTCGCACTGCTCGCACCGGGTGGCGACTTCGGCACGTTCCCCGGCGTTCTTTCTACGCTGAACGGCGGCGGCACCGACCCTGCCGTTCCGTCGTACGCTGCGTACAGCGGCACAAGTATGGCCGCGCCTCATGTGGCAGGCGTTGTCGCGCTAATGTTTGCGCGCGATCCGTCGCTCACGCCAGGGCAGGTCTTGAATCGCTTGAAAGCCAGTGTGCGTCCGTTCCCACCCGGAACCGATTGCGCTGGAACGACTAACGTATGCGGTGCCGGTTTGCTTGACGCCGCCAACGCGGTGGCTTCCGTTCCCATCAACCGTGGCGTAAACGAGGTGGCGGGTTCCGCTGCGCGCTTGCATGTGGTGGAGCTTGTCAATAGCGTGAATGGCCGCTACACATTGAGCGCCGACCCTACAGAGATCGCTCGACTCACAGGCAATGGCTGGGCGCGCACCGGGCAAATATTTCCGACGTACAGCTTCACGACGAACATTGGCGCGGGTGCGTCAATCCCGCAGCCTGTTTGTCGCGCGAAGCTCTACGGACACGACGCTTATCGCTTCTCTGCAAACACAGGGGAGTGCAAAGATCAAGTAAACGCGAACGGAATGGCTGCTGACGGCGTGGTGTTCATGGCCGCGTTGCCAAACGCAAATGTCTGCCCATCAGGTAGTTCTGCAGCCTGGGAAATGGCGCGGTTCAACGTGTCGGAGAACCTCTATAACTTCCGCACGCTCACCGATTGGGTGGAAATTTCTGCGATGACGGCGGCTGGCTGGCAATATTCACGTGTTGCTTTCTGCGTTCCGAACTAGAATTGAAAGATGATTTTTCGCTTGATCACCCGTTGCTGTCGCTGCTGCTGCACTTCCTTCGAAGTGCCGATGTGTCGCGCCGGTAGCCACTAGACGCATCGATCAAACATAGAAAAAGGCTGCCGCGTGCAGCCTTTTTTGTTTTTCACTTTCCCTACCGCTATGAGCCTTCATCTCTACGACACCTGGACCCGATCCCTTCGCGAATTCACGCCGCTTAAAGCGGGTGAGGTGGGGCTCTATACCTGCGGGCCGACGGTCTACAACTATGCGCACATCGGTAACCTTCGCACGTATTTGTTTGAAGACGGTTTGACGCGCGTGTTGCGATTGAACGGCTACCAAGTCAACCACGTGATGAACATCACTGACGTCGGCCATCTCGTCTCGGACGCCGACGAAGGCGAAGACAAAATGGAAGCCGGCTCGCGTCGCACTGGGCAAACCGCGTGGACGATCGCTGCGCTCTACACCGATGCATTTCGCGCGGACCTGAAAGCGCTCAACATCGTTGAACCGACTACATGGTGCAAGGCAACCGATCACATCGCCGAGCAAATTTCCTTCATCCAAGAAATCGAGAAAAAAGGTTACACGTACAAGACGAGTGACGGCGTGTATTTCGACACCTCAAAGCAATCAAGCTACGGCTACCTCGGTCGGCTTGACATTGAGGGCTTGCAAGGCGGTGCGCGCGTCGATCTAGGTGAGAAAAGAAACGCCACTGATTACGCGCTCTGGAAATTTTCAGCCCCCGAAGAGAAGCGTCAGATGGAATGGGATTCGCCGTGGGGACGCGGCTTTCCGGGCTGGCATATCGAGTGCTCGGCCATGGCGCACAAATATCTCGGCGAGTATTTCGACATTCACTGTGGCGGCGAAGATCACATCACCGTTCATCACACCAATGAAATTTCGCAGACCGAGGCTGCCTACGGCACGCGACTTTCTAACTATTGGATGCACGGCTATTTCCTGCTCACCAACGATGCGAAGATGAGCAAATCTGCAGGTGAATTTCTTCGCGTGCAACTACTGATCGACAAAGGGTATGACCCAATTTCGTATCGTTATCTCTGCTTGACTGCGCATTACCGTTCGCAACTCAACTTCAGCTGGGAAGCGCTTGATGCGGCGCAGACCGCACTCGGACGTCTTCGTCAAAACGTGTTTTCACTCGGTGAAGGTGCGGCAAAACCGAACGCCGAATACGTCGCGAAATTCATGGAGAAGCTGAACGACGATTTGAACTTCCCGCAAGCGCTCGCGCTCGCGTATGAGCTGCTCAAGTCAGATTTGCCAGCCGCCGAAAAGAAAGCGACGCTGATCAAGTTTGACGAAGGTTTTGGGTTCGGCCTTGCCAGCTGGGTGCCCAAAGAAGTCGAAGTCCCCGCGAACGTGCGCGCCGTCGCAGACGCGCGCTGGGCCGCACGCAACGCGAAAGATTGGGCTGAAGCGGATCGCCTTCGCGGCGAACTCGCAGCGCTTGGTTGGGCGATGAAGGACGGCAAAGACGCGTACACGCTTTCCAAGTTGTAGCCGACAGCCTTGCGTGTCGGTCGCATGCGGTGCGACGCGAGGCGTTCAAGTCTGAGTCGAGGTCTGAGAAGTCAACTAGCGACTACGTGAGCTACGCACTTACGCTTTATTGGGTGTTGTAGCTTGAACAGCATGAGTGCGCTGTTTGCAGTCGAAATCGCTTTTATTGCGCGTTTTTTTTCGTTCGTGCCGTCGCCACTAATTTCGCGAAATTGGCCAACGACTGTCCCGTTTTGCGCCTAGACTGCGTCTCTAAACGAAAGTCACTCTTTTCGACTTCAAACAGGGGACACGGGTATGTCGAGCGCGCTTGAATCCACAGAGGTCACCAAATTCGTCGATCGAGGGGCTCTTGCGGCCTCCACCGCGATCAAACTTCCAACAGTCGCGCTGCTGGTGTCGCTCTTGCTTGGCCAGTTTTCTTTGGCATCAGTGCCATTTAGTGAAAGTATCACTTCTACTCAGAACAAGCTTAACGGCCATGCAATTTCGTGGGTTGCAAATTTTGGCCAATGGGATGCTCGCGCTGCGTTTCGTGCGCAAAGCTTTGCCGGTGCAGTTTGGCTGACGACGGACGGAGCGCTCGTTCACGAATTTTCCGGCGCGAAGAGAGCGACGAGTGCGGACGGGATGAGTTCGCCGTCGTCGATTGCAGGCAAGTCACAGCGTGATGCAGGTCGGCAAGCGAATGCCCCATACAACGACCGAGGAAACGAGCGCAATCCAGGCTGGGTACTCACGGAGCGCTTCGTAGGCGCCCAATTCACGTCGCCCGCTACCGGCGTCGATCGACAAGCCGGCAACGTAAGCTATCGAATTGGAGATGTGACGCGCCATGTCAATGAGGCAGCGAGTTACGGCCAAGTCGAGCTCGGTGAAGTGTTTCCAGGCGTTAATGTCGCGCTTAAAGCCACGAACGCGAACGTCGAAAAACTCTTCACGGTCGCGCCGCATCGCGATCCCAATCTAATTCGCATGGCCATTGGCGGTGCACAATCGCTGCGGCTAGGTGCTGATGGCAGTTTGATTGTGCAAACTGGCAACGGCGACGTCGCATTCACCGCGCCCATTGCGTTCCAGGAGATCAACGGACAGCGTAAAGAAATTGCAGTTCGCTACACGCTAGATGCCGATGCGAGCGAATATGGTTTCTCGCTCGCGGCATATGATCGAAACCTTCCGATCACCATCGATCCGTTGCTCCAATCCACGTTTCTCGGCGGCACGGGCGGTGACGACGTCTATGCAATGGCGATTCATCCGGTGAGTGGTGAGGTTTATGTTGCGGGCTCAACGAGCTCAACGAACTTCCCGGGCACCGTTGGCGGCGCGCAAACATCAAGTGCGAGTGCCTTCGTCAGCCGCTTCAATGCCGCACTCACCGCGCGACTGCAGGCCACCTATCTCGGCGGGAGCATCCTTGCCGACGCGCCCGTGCGTGCAATCGCGATCCACCCAACGACCGGCGATGTCTATGTGGCGGGCGACACATTGACCACCGACTTCCCCGGCACCATCGGCGGGGCGCAGCCCGCTAACGGCGGAGCGGCCTTCACATATGACGTCTTCGTGAGTCGATTCAACGCCGCACTGACGACACTCGTACAGTCAACCTATCTCGGCGGCAGTGGAACTGACTCGGGTTTCGCGCTTGCGATTCATCCGACGAGTGGTGACGTTTATGTTGCAGGCACCACCACCTTGGGCGCTTTTCCCGGCACACCTGGCGGGGCGCAGCCCGAAGGCGGCGCTGGCTTAAACGCGTTTGTGAGCCGCTTTAATGCCGCGCTGACGACGCGGCTGCAATCCACGTTTCACGCGGGCAGCGGTGCCGACCACGCGACAGCGCTTGCGATTCATCCTACAAGTGGCGAGGTCTATGTTGCGGGCTATACGAGCTCGACCAATTTCGCGGGAACGGCCGGCGGCGCGCAAGCAGCGAGCGGCGGAGGCAGCTTTGACGCGTTTGTCGGCCGCTACAACGCCGCACTCACGACGAGGCTTCAATCGACCTACCTCGGTGGCAGTGCGAGCGACTTAGTGTATGCGGTTGCTATTCATCCTGGGAGTGGCGACGTGTACGTTGCCGGTCAGACCTTGTCCAGCGTGTTGCCTGGTGCACCCGGCGGCGCACAAACGGCGCTCGGCGGCACCGTTGATGCCTTCGTCAGCCGTTTGAATGCGGCGCTCACCACGCTCTTCCAATCCAGCTACCTCGGAGGGACCGGCGGCGAATATGCGACTGCGCTTGCGGTTCATCCATCGACGGGCGATATATACGTCGCAGGCCCTACCGCTTCCTTCGATTTCCTAGGAGCCGCGACGCCAACGCGTGGGGCGCAACCTGAAAGCGGTGGCGAAGACGACGCGTTCGTCACTCGTTTGAATGCCGCGCTCACCACTCGATTTCAATCGACCTATCTTGGCGGCGGCACAGGTGACTTGCCGAAGGCGCTTGCGATCAGCTCGGTCAGCGGCGACGTGTATGTCGCAGGCAGTACCCTGTCGACCGCATTCCCAGGTACCGCCGGTGGGGCGGAAGCGGTAAACAGCGGTAGCAGGGATGCGTTCATCAGCCGTTTTTCGCCCGATTTGCGAGCATGTAGTCTCGACGTCGATGGTGACGGTGTTGCGCTCAGCTATGTCGACGGTCTGCTGATTTTGCGCAACATGCTGGGGCTGTCAGGCGCGGCTTTCACCAACGGCATGAGCTTCGCTGCGGGTGCGCCGCGTAAGACTGAGGCGTCTATCAAAGCCTTTATCGGGGCGCAACGATTCGATATCGACGGCAGCAGTGGCCCCGACAACGCGGCAACCGATGGTGTGTTGCTGTTGCGCGCGATGCTCGGATTTACGGGTGACACGGTCACCGCGTCCGCAATCGGCGCAGGTGCGTCGCGCGGCACCTGGGCTAGCTTACGTACGTTTTTGAACGCGACGTGCGGAACCAATTTCGCACCCTAGTTTAGGTTTACGCCTCACCATCGCGACTGATCACCGCAGAACGTCGCGTTTGCGGTACGCTCCTTCGTATTCAAAAGGAGCGCTTCCATGCCCAGCAAACTTCCCGTAAAGGTCGCAGAGCCCGCTCGCAGATCGTCGGTTCTCAATCCGTTTTCAACCGCGTTGTCGATGATGAAAACCGCGGGCGAACTTGCCAATACGGCGAGCACGGCGCTTAAGGTCGCGCAAACGGTGGGTGCGACTGTGCGGGCTACGCGGGAGACTCAGCAGATGTCGCTGAACGAATTGGCGAAGCGCGCGGGGGTTTCAAAATCGATGATTAGTCGCGTGGAGCAAGGTCTGACCTCGCCCACAGCGGTGATGCTTGCAAAGCTTGCCGAAGGGATGACCGTTTCCCTGTCATCACTTCTGCGCGGCGAATTTGGCCCGCCAGTGCACATCCAAACCGAAGCGGAACAGCCCATTTTTAAGGACCCGAAAACGGGCTTGGTGCGCAGAACGCTTTCGCCCGTGAGCCCTGACGCCGCCATCGAAATTGTGCACAACAGCTTGCCTGCGAAGAAAACGACGGGCGCATTCCCCGCGCACAGCGCTGGGACGCAGGAGCACATCGTTGTTTTGGCGGGCAAGATCGAGGTGAGCGTCGGTCGCCGCACCTTGAAATTGAGCGAGGGAGATGCTGCTCAGTTCGTCGCTGATATCGAGCATTCAATCAAGAACACGGGCCCGCGAAAGGCGGAGTGGATCTTGGTGATTTTCGCGCCAGCGCGAAGTGCTGGGAAGAAATAAGCTTTCTGCTATTTGCCCCAATTAAAGTTGGGCTAATAAACTTATTATGTGCTTATCAGAAAATGAAATATTCTCAGCCTAGCCCCTATTAAATATGGGTAAAAGATAAATAGTTGATGCTAAATGGTTAGCCTACTGTACTTGCGTTGATCGCGCGTTTCATCCTGCCGTAAGCGCCCTAAAGTGGCCCGCCCGCAGGACAATTGAGCCGTTCCACACGCAATCAGTACCCAGTTTTAATGAACGCAACTTTGAGCTAGCATCGAACACTCCGTTCGATATATCGAACACTCGCTCTCGATGATGCGCTCAGATCACCCCGCCGCTATAACTCCGCCTACAACCGTAGAGGCCGCGCCTCAGACCACTGCGGCGAGCAACGAAGCTGCAACGCGAGGGCTTCTCATCGGCGCAGTCGGCGTATTGATCTTCGCAGCCACGCTTCCGATGACAAAAATTGCGTTGCAAGGTGGCGTGTTGAACGCATGGTTTGCCTGGTCAGGGCGGACTGTACTTGGCGCGGTTGCAGGGATCGCTTATCTGCTTTGGAAGCGTCATCGCTTGCCTGCGAAGGCCGCGTGGTGGCCCGTCGTTGGCGCAACGCTCGGCATCGTCTTCGGCTGGCCGCTGGTCAACACCATCGCGCTGCAATTCACGCAAGCGAGCCATGCTGCAGTGGTCAATGGCATTCTGCCGCTTGCTACTGCGGTGATCGGTGCGGCACTCAATCGCGAGAAGCTTTCGCGGCGCTTCTGGGTGTGTGCCGTACTTGGAAGCGCCGTCGTGTGCACGTATGCGTGGATGCGCGGCGGCGGAGATTTCAGTCGCATCGATCTTTTGCTGCTCCTAGGCGTCGCCTTGGGCGGATTTGGCTATGCGTGCGGCGCGCTGGCGACGCGGTATCTAAGCGGGCCAGAGGTCATAAGTTGGGCCCTCATCCTTGCGCTACCCATCACAACGGTGATTACGCTATTCAGCGCGCCTACAACGCCGCAGAGCGCGTCGCCGACCTCTTGGCTTGCGTTCGTCTACCTCGGCTTGATGAGCCAGTGGATCGGCTTTTTCTTCTGGTATCGGGGCCTTGCGATTGGCGGTATCGCGAAGGTTTCGCAAGTGCAGTTGGTGCAGCTCTTCTGCACACTTGTGTTCTCTGCGCTACTGGTCGGCGAAGCAATTGATATCAAGATGCTCGTGGTAGCGAGCTTGACCGTTGCGATTGTGGCGGTGGGTCGCCGAAGATGAGCGGAGAGCACGCGCTCGTGTGAATCCAGAGAGCAGGGCGCAGCCGCGTAGTCTCTCGCATGCTAGATGGCCGAGCGATGAGCGTGAGTTCCCGCAAAACTTATACTCGCGCGATGTACATTCCAAAACAATTTGAGTCGCCAGATCGCAGCTTGACGCTTGAAGTGATGCGTCGCTACTCGTTCGCGACTATCTTTACTGCTGGCGTTAACAGTGAGGCGATCGCCTCTCACGTTCCCGTGTTTGTTGAAGATGCGGAATCGCTCACGCTGCACTTTCACTTTGCGCGCGCGAATCCACACGTGGCTGCGTTGCGCTCGAACGCGAATGCACTTATTGCGTTTGTTGGGCCGCATGCCTACATGTCGCCATCGGTCTATCCCGACCTTCGCCGGGTGCCCACCTGGAACTACATCGCCGTGCATGCGAGCGGACCGGTTACAGAGCTCGAAGGCGACGTTGCAAAAGATGCGCTGCTTAAATCATTGATTGGCGATCATGAGCCGCCCTATGCCGAACAGTGGCGCGGGCTAGACGCTGATTTTCAGCATTCTCTGTTGAACGCAATCGTGGCATTTCGAATGGATGTGAAGCAACTAGAAAGTAAGTTCAAGCTGAATCAACACCGCAAAGAAGCGCACGCCGCAATGAGGGCGGCGTACGAGCAGGGCGACGAAAACGAACGCGAGCTTGCGCGTTGGATGGAGCGGCTGGGGCTGTGAGCGATTCGGCGTTGCTGAATGATGAGCGTTTCATGCGCGAGGCGCTGGCGCTTGCCGCAGAGGCAGGGCTTGATGGCGAAGTGCCTATCGCGGCACTGGTCGTCGTGGCCGGAGAAGTGATCGGTCGAGGCGCGAATCGCGTCATCCGCGACAGTGACGGTTGTGCGCACGCAGAGATCATCGCGTTGCGTGATGCGTTCAAGCACGTTCGCAATTACCGGGTTCCGGGCGCGACGGTTTACACGACGGTTGAGCCCTGCGCGATGTGTGCGGGTGCGCTCTTGCACGCGCGTGTGAGTCGCGTGGTGTGGGGGGCGCCTGATCTGAAGTTCGGTGCGGCGGGAAGTGTGATCGATTTATTCGCGGAGAAAAAGCTCAATCATCACGCACGCGACGTGCGCGGGCGCGTGTGTGAAGCAGAGGCAGCGCAGTTGTTGAAGAATTTTTTCTCGGGGAAGCGTGAACGACGAACCTCGCTCGCGCTGAATTCGGATCACCAGGCGACACCAACACTACCCCCATCGCTCGCTGTAAAAACAGCGACCTGGCAAGACGACGCCTCGACGCTGAAGAAAATTCGATTTGAAGTGTTCGTCGAGGAGCAGCTCGTGCCTGCTGAGGAAGAGGTGGATCGCTTCGATCCCGTTTCAATCCACGCGATTGCGTGGCTCGATGGCGTGGCGGCCGCATGTGGACGCTTATTGCCTGACGGGCACATCGGGCGCATGGCAGTACGCAAATCGTTTCGTGGGAAACATATCGGCGCTGCGGTGCTCTTGCATTTGATGGAACGCGCGCGTCAACGGGGAGATCGCGAAAGCGTTCTGTCCGCACAAACCCATGCGATCGGCTTTTACGAGAAATTCGGATTTGTCGCATATGGCCCAGAGTATCTTGACTGCGATATTCCACATCGTGACATGAAACTCATCTATCCGGCAAACACCTAGATCGCACAAAGGAGTCTCTTTGGTGAACTCAATCCAATCACTCGTTCGCGGAGCATTCATCGTGAGCCTTTTTTCTGCACTTCTATCGCTCGCGGGCTGTGATCGAGTTGCTACAGGCGAGCTGCAGGTGGGGCAATCCACGGTTGCAGACATGAAACTGAAGATGGGTGAGCCTTCAGAGGTGCGGCGCAACGCGGATCGCGAAGTTTGGGTGTATCCACTCGGCCCAGAGGGCGTGAAGACCTATTTCATGACCGTGGGCCCTACCGGGACACTCGAGAAAATTGATCAGGTCCTCACCGAGGCGAATTTCGCGCGAGTGCAAAACGGGATGACGCACGATGAAGTGGTTGCGATTCTCGGCAGACACGGCAAAGAACAACGCTATGCGATGAGTATCAATGAAATCACGCGCTCTTGGAAATACAACGCAAACAATGCGGATATGTTTTTCGAGGTCACGTACGATGGCAACGGTCGCGTAAAAGCGTCTGCGTCCGTCGATCCATCACTCTATCGGGGTAGCAGTAAGTAGCGCATTACTTTAGGCCGCCGCACCCGGGTTCGCTGCTTGGGTTGCGCTCGACAGCGGCGCAGGCGCGTTGCGCGAGCTGCGTACCGCGAGCCATACGATTAAAGCGATCACGATGAGCGGCGATGCAAGCATGCCGACCGTTCCCACGACCAAAAACATGGCAAATGCGACAGCGATCATTGCGATCGCCGCGGCGAACACGACTGCTATGCCTGCGATCAGCAGCGCGCCAGCGGTGAGTAGCCATGCAGCGACTACGTTTAAGAACGGTTCGGTGCTCAAGCCGCTCGCGGTGACCTCGAAATCGCCAAGCGTGATGATCGCTGCATTCGGCTCGGCGACGAATTGCCAGCTGTACAAGAGCCCTGCGCTGAGGACCAAGCTGAGTCCGACGCAAGCAAGCAAGGTAAAGAGAGCGATCTTGGCAGTGCGGCGCATGAATTCCCCATCTCGTAGAGTTTTGCTGATGTTGTAACTATTGCTCAACGCGAACTCGGTGAAAACTCGTATGCGATGAGTTGCTGAGCATCGCGACCAGTTGCGGGACGTTTTGTTGGGAACTGTGGGCCTCCGTGCGGCAGAAGCGCAGCCGCTAGACCGATCGAACGGAAGTCAGCGGAACTCTATCGCCGCGAGGCGCTCTATCTTTCATTCACGTGCGCCCACCGACTTCCTGCGGTTTACAAAAAAACAAAGCACTCTCCGCCCTCCATCTCCTCCGTTCTATGAAACAAAAATTTATACGTAAGCGCTTTCTAATGAGCGCTACGAAACGTTTTAGTGGTTTTTTGACTCCCGTATTCATTGCCGCACTAGCCCAAGTGAGCTGGGCGAATGAGAAAAATGCAGTTCAGCAGAGCACAGTTGTCGCTGAACCGACCGCCGCGTTGGTAAACCCCGCGACTGCGAGTCAGTCGTATCGCGTCGTCGATTTTGCGTGGCGAGATGACGCACGCAATCGTGACGTGCCATCGCGACTCTACTGGCCAGAGCAGGCTGCGACCGATGTGAAAGTACCCCTCGTAGTCTTTTCGCACGGACTGGGTGGCTCGCAACTGGGCTATTCGCACCTGGGTCGATACTGGGCGAGCCAGGGAATCGCGAGTTTGCATGTGCGGCACGCGGGAAGTGATCGGGGCATTTGGACGGCAAATGTGTTTTCCCTCGTGGGCAATATGCAGAAGGCCGCCAGCGAGGAAAACGCAGTCGCGCGCGCGCAGGATGTTTCGTTCGGGATCACGCGACTGTTCGGAGAGACTGCCTACGCAGATGCGCTTAAGCGCGATGCAATCGCAGTGGCGGGGCATTCGTACGGTGCGAACACGGCCCTGTTGGTGGGCGGTGCAACCATTAACCGCGACGGCCAGACGCTTTCGTGGCGCGACCCGCGCGTGAAAGCTTTGGTGGTGATTTCTGCGCCTCCGTTTGTGGGCGAGGGCGACATGGCAAAAATCCTCGAAAACGTGGCGATTCCGACTTTGCACGTGACTGGAACGAATGATGTGATCCGCGTGCCCGGATATCGCTCAGATTACGCGGATCGGCTCGCTGTGTTTGACGCGCAATCCGCTGGCGCGAACAAAGCGCTCACCGTGTTCAAGGGCGCAACGCATTCAATCTTCACTGATCGAATCGATCAGGCGGGGCGTGAGCTCAACGAACAGGTGAAGCGCGCAACTCGCGAGATTTCTGGCTTGTTCCTGCGCAGCGTTCTCTATGGCGACGCACCGCAGTCGATGCAGGCCTGGGCAGGCGCGCAAACGTCCTTGCTTGAGAAGTTTGTGCCACTTCGGGCGACTCCTTAAGCAAATCCGAACGTTGAAATGAATCGCTTATTGAGCTTTCCGGAATTCACGACAGCGGTTCAGGAAAGCTCAACCCTCACCCCCTTGCCCCTCTCCCAGAGGGCGAGGGGAGTTTCTCGCACATAAATCGCTGTCGCGATTTATGAAAACATCAATAAAAGCTGAACTTCAATGGAGCAGCACCGGGGGAGGCGATTTCAAGCGCGCCCCGCACTCGATTGATCGTGAGCGCTACGTTTCCATCGATTCGCGTCGCGCTAGCGCGATTCTTCACCGTGCAGTTGGAGGCAGCATTTATGGTGTCAGGCGCGCACTCGACGAACACTTCTCCGAGTGACGCTCGTGGTGGAACGAGCGCAGGGGAAGCGACCACCCAGTCTTTCGCGACCGCACTCCCCTTCAATTCGAGGCGCGTGCGTGAAACAGTTGCAGTATCGATTCGAACCGACAAGGATTCACTCGTAACAGCGACATTTGCGTTCGCTCGATAGTCGAGCGCGCTCGCAAAATCAAGTTTTTGCGCGACTGCCACACCCGCAAACGGGCGAAGAGTCACCGCGCCATCGAGCGAACCCGAGAGCGCGCAGTCGATACTCGCGGAGAGGGGGGCGAGTTCGCATTGCCATTCGATGCGCTGTAACGTCGGTAGCGCCGCGACACTGAGGGACATCGCCCCGTGCCAAAGGCGACCTTCGATTGCGTGAACACGATGGAGCGGCGAGCTCAGCGCAGTTGAGGGCAACACGAGCAAGAGCCCGCGTGCTGGAAATTGCCAAACGAGGGCGATGAAAGCAATCGCGATTGCGAGCAGCACGGTTGTAATGCGAGCCGCAGTCATGGCGCGATCTCCGCGCTTACAACGAAAGACGAGTCGCGTCGCGCCACGTTGATGCGTAGCGATTTCGGGAGCGTAGCGTCAAAGGCGAGCAGGCTTGCGCGTAGATCTCGGCTGTCTCCCGCCGTCCAGTTGACTGTTATTTGTTCTGCATTTCGATTGACGCTTGCGCGCCACGTAGCCGCGAATTGCTCAATCGATTGGGCTGTGCCAGAGGCCGCCGCCATCGGCACAGATCTCGCAACGGATGTCGATGCCGCGATACGCATGTTGTAAGAAAACGTAAGCGCGATGGCGCTGATCGTCGCCAATGCGGTTGTGGCGGCGAGTGCTAGGCGAGTCGCTGTTCTGCGGTCAAGGCCGAGCATTTGCTTATTCATCGCGGCGTTACTCGCGTTGCCGCGCGTGCGTGCGCCGGATCTGATTAACTTAAGCGAATCGATCATGGTTGCACCCGAATTCGCGCTTCGGGCTCGCGCACGAGCTGGGTTGTGAATCCGTTGTTACTCAGCGATTTCGCAGCGCGGTCTAGTTCGGGTGGGGCAATGCCGGGTACGGCGATCACCCAAGCGCCGCCGCCGAATGTTGCAGATTTCATTTGTTCGGCGAGAACGGGCGAGGTGAGTGTCGCGCGTGCCCAGAGCTCTCCCGCTGGAATCGCACGAGCGGTCGTTGTTTGCGGCGGCGCATTCACCAGCGTTCGTGCCCCGGCGATGGCCACACACACGATTGATGCCAGTGCCGCCGCCCAGAGTGCGCGGTCAAGAACGCCCGTCGGCGCTGCAGAGGAGAGCGATGGCACGCGGCGCAGAGGCAGGAGATTTGCGGCGGGCCGCGCCTCAAGAATGCGAAATTCAGCGCCGAGCGACGCGCTCCAGTGAGCGAGCGTCGCTGGGCTGGGAGAGATCGCGTGTCTCGCTCGTGTGCAATCAAGCCACACGGTAAGCGGTTGCGACGAGCGCGCACGCTCATTCGCGAGCGCCACCATCGCGCTGGGTGGCGCGTCGCCATCGCGCCAATGCGAGATCGCCGTCGCGCCATGCTCTGAGTAGACAACGCTCTCGGCGTCGCCTGCAGCCATGGACCATACGACCTCCCGCCCTTTGAGTAGCGCTTCGAACCAGGCGTCAAAGTTGAGCGGCAGTGTGCCGTTCGCGTTCGCGGCGTACGCAATGAGCGCGCGCTCGTCGTAGCCCAGATCAATCACCGCGAGCGAAATAGCGTCAGTCGCAATGCCGAACTCCCGACGAAGCGCGAGCGCCGCGGCCCGCAACCGATCATCGCCGCCGAGTCGCGCGAGCCCGGCGATGCGCACACCAATGGCGTTGATCGCCGGCGCAGCTTCGGTGTGGAGTGATCGTTCGGCGTCACGCATTGCGCAAGTTTCGATGATAGATTTGCACAGGTAGCCCAGGTTTTCTCATGGCTCGAATGGCGATACTATGATTTACAAGATCAAACGAAATCAGTGCATTCATTTCAAAAAATTGGGTGTTCACAGAAAAAACTGTGTCCGGAATTGCGCTTCCAAGTGCGAGCGACGCCTCGGCGACGTTAGCAAACGGCTTCACTTCCCGAATGGCAAGCATTTTGGCCCATTGCGCATCGCTAATGCCTGGCAGCGCGGCTCGCAACAAATCAGCGGACGCGGTATTGATGTTGATGCCGCCCGCATCGGGTAGCGCGTCTACCCAAGGCGCGAGCTGATCGATGTGTGCTTTGGTAAAGCCGCCAAGGCTCACAAGTTCGCCCAGATGCTCGATTTTTCGATTCGGCATCCGAGCGCCGTAAGCTAGCGATTCACTGCCGCCCGCGATGGCTAATTCGTCGGCATCCAGTGCATCGGCCAAACGATCGGCAAGGTTCGCAGGGACGCCAGCGCGGGTGAAGATGTTTCGCGCCACTGCGAGCGCTACATCGTTTCGTAACCCGTTCGGCGCGATGTGGTTCAGGTTAAATTTCGACTGAAGATCGGTGATCTGCCCCTGAATCGAGCCGCCTTCAATTTGCGTGCGGGGCAACGCGATTGCCCAGAGCTCACCCTTGTGATCAATGGTTGAGGTGCGCGCATCGCCCGCTAGTACCGTCAGCGACCACGTAGCTGCCGCATCGGCGAGCGTGTAGGCGGCGTTTAGATCGCGTGCGCGGTACTCGCGCGCGAGCCAGCCTGCGAGCGGCTGAATCAGCTGTGCGGCGACTGCCGCGCCAAGGGCGGTTAGCAAAAGCGCAAGGATGAGCGCTGCGCCACGAGATTCCTTTGCACGCGACGCCGCGATATTCGGTGGGCGAAGTTGTTTCGAGTTCACCGCAAGACCAGGGTTCGAGTGATACTGCGACGCGATTCTGGATCGCCGCCCGGAATGATGAGTGCAATCTCGATTGCGCGTGGATATTCACTGATCGTTGATTCCGAAGCCGAGGCTGGCTCGTTTGCGCGGGGCGCCTTTCGATAACTAAACCGAAGCGCGTCCACCTCCGCCATCACCACGCCGCCACTGGTTGCTTGTCGCACTATCTGGATACGGTTTTCGCCCACAACCTGAACAACGTAGCGAACGGTGTCGGCAATATCTGACGCGCCAAGTGGGTTTAAGCGAAGCGTGAAACTATCGGTACCGCCACTAAAGCGAGAGAAGTCAGCGCGACGCATGTCCGATTCAATGGTTGTGAAAAGCGTATCGAGTGTTTGCCACTGGTTCGCGTCGCGGTAGGTTTGTTCTCTTGCGCTTTGCAGCGCCTCAATTGCGCGCCATCCGGCCACCGTCATCAGCGTTGTAATCGCAAGCCCAATGAGCACTTCAATGAGCGTCATCCCCAGCACACGCGCAGCATGCTTGGTTTGCGCAGGGTTCCCGCGCAGCGATGCGCTGTCCGTTGCCGAATGAGCGATTTGCTTCATCGCGACGAAAACCCGATCGCGGTGGCTAGTTCGTGCTCGACGTTGTCGCTGCGCACAACGCGGACCTGAACGCGAGTGAACAATGGGCTTGGCGTCGCGGTCACATCGGTGAGCGCGGTGAATTTGATTCCTGCTTGTTCGTACTCGCGCTGGACGCGACCGACTGTCGCCATTTGTGGCTGCAGGCGAATTTCTGAAAGCGCGTTGTGTGCGACCCAGCGCGCGAGCGTGCGATCTCGCAATACGCTTTGATCGAACGACGCGAGCACTGCCGCGCGGGACGCAGCGATTAAACCCACTGAGAGAATCGCAAGAGCGACCAGTACCTCAATCAAGCTGAACGCCGCTTGCTTCGAGCGGCGGCGAGAGCTGGCTTGCTTCGCTAGAGGTTCCACGTGCCGATATCAGTGGCTTCGCCTTCGCCGCCCGCTTTATTGTCGGCACCAAAACTCGAAACATCGAACTCGCCCTTCAACCCCGGGTTCGCGTATTGATACGGCGTGCCCCACGGGTCATTCGGCAGGCGCGGGATGTAGCCACCCGTGCGCCAGTTATTAGGGACCGGCGCAACGCTTGGTTTTTCAACGAGCGCCTTCAGGCCTTGCTCGGCGGTCGGGATGCGCCCGTTATCGAGCTTGTACATCGCAAGCGCCTGCGAAAGGGTCGCGACATCTTGTTTTGCAGCGGCCACTTTTGCATCATGCGCGCGCCCAATCACGTTCGGCACAATCGCGGCTGCGAGAATACCGAGAATGACGATAACGACCAGAACCTCCATCAGCGTGAAACCGCGAACGTGGCGCATTGGGGAGGTGTTGTGATGAAACATAGGCAAAATTATAGGGAGCGCACGTTACTTGGTCATGAATGAGCGGTTTCGGATTCACGCCCAGCGCCTCTTGCCGTGTTCGCTGGGAAATCCTGAACGCGTGCCACGACTCGTTAAAGCTGGCTGGTCAGGGGGGCGTACCAGCTCGCTAAGTCAGTTTTTCCTTCACGCTACTGCCTTGCCGCCCGCACTTACTTTTTGAACGATTGCCTTCTGTCCGATTCATGAGAAAACTAGCCGCGTTATTTTTCCTGGCGGTGGTGGCCGCGATCGTCGTCTTTTTAGGTGCGACGCAGTGGTTACCCCAGCGGCAAGCCGTTTTGCCGGAAGCAGGCGCGACCATCAACGTGCCACGCGGAGCCAGTGTGAACCGAGTTGTGAGCGAACTCGCGCGACAGGGCATCGCGGCTGAGTGGCAGCTTCAGGTGGTCTCACGCACCCGCGCACTTTTGGGTGAAGCGAGCCCGATTCGCGCAGGGCAGTACCTATTTGCGCCACCGAAAACAATCGCAGAAATTTTCGATGCATTGGAATCCGGTGCGGCCATTCAGCTTCCGTTCACAGTGGTCGAAGGCACGACCCAGCGCGCACTGTTCGAGCAGCTTAAAAAGGCGACGCAAGAACAGCGAATGTTTCGCAGCGACAGTGTGACGCCGCCTGAAGCGTGGTCGCGCGCGCTGCAAGCCGATGTCGCCAATCTGGAAGGATTCTTGTTCCCCGATACCTATCTGGTCGCGCCGGAAAGCAGCGCAAACTTGCTTTTGGGCGCGATGCACCGCCGAATGAAGCAGGAACTCGCCACCGCGTGGGAGCAGCGCGCGCCAGATACGCCGCTTCGCACGCCCTACGAGGCGCTGATCCTCGCTTCAATTATCGAGAAGGAAACCGGAAAAGAGGCGGATCGACCGCTGGTCGGATCGGTTTTCATCAATCGACTTCGCATCGGCATGCGTCTGCAAACCGACCCAACGGTGATTTACGGCCTCGGCGAGAAGTTTGACGGCAACCTACGCAAGATCGATCTGCAGACCGACACACCCTACAACAGCTACACGCGGGACGGATTGCCACCAACACCTATCGCCTTTCCCGGTAAAGCATCTTTGCGTGCGGCCGTGAATCCACCTAAAAGCGACTTTCTCTATTTTGTTGCTCGTGGCGACGGTTCCAGCGAGTTCTCGCGTAACTTAGCGGAACATAATCGTGCCGTGGCTAAATATCAGCTAGGACGGTAACGAAGCACAATGGCGCGGCTATGAAAGGCAAGTTCATCACGTTCGAAGGCATTGATGGCGCGGGCAAAAGTTCGCACATTGACGCGGTCAAAGCGTTCCTCAGTGATCGCGGTATCGCGGTGCGCAGCACCCGCGAGCCAGGCGGCACCATGCTCGGCGAGCGTATTCGCGCACTGTTTCTCGAAAATTCGATGTCAGCACACACAGAAGCGCTGCTCGTGTTTGCTGCGCGGCGCGAGCATCTCGAACGAGTGGTGTGGCCAGCGCTGGAAGAGGGCAGTTGGGTCTTGTGTGATCGATTTACTGATGCGTCCTTCGCCTACCAAGGCGGGGGCAGAGAGCTGGGCGCGAGCGTCATCGCCAAACTAGCCGATTGGGTGCATCCCGAATTTCAGCCCGATTTGACCTTGTTATTCGATCTGCCGCCGGATGCTGCGAGAGCGCGTGTCGACGGACGCGGCGTGGTGGACCGGATAGAGCAAGAAAGTGCTGCCTTCCATACCCGCGTGCGTGAGGCCTACCTCGCGCGCGCCAGGAACGAACCAGAACGAATCCATGTGTTCGATACTCGTGCTTCGCTCACCATCGTGCGGGAGCAGGTGTTGGCGAGCATCGCAGCGTTGGCCGATCACGCAGCGACGGTGCGCCCGTGAATTTATCGCCCTACCCGTGGCATCGCGCTTGGCTTGCCGAGCACCGGGTCACCGTACGCGAGCGTCACCACGCATGGCTTTTGGTGGGGCGTGAGGGGGATGGATTGGCGCAGGCGGGCCTATCGCTCGCGGCGTCGCTCCTGTGCGAGCATCCGCGGGAGGGCGTTGCTTGCGGCGAGTGCGCAAGCTGCCGCTGGTTGGCGGGGAGCGTGCACCCTGATTTTGTTCGTTTAGCGCCAGAAGAGAGCGATGACGACGTCGCACGCTTGCCAACCATCAAAACCGATGCGGCGCGCGGCGCGATCAGTTTCATGGAGCTTTCTGCGTCCACGGAGCGCGGACGAGTGTTATTGGTCGATCCGGCAACGGCGTTGTCGCGAGAAAGTGCGAATGCGCTGCTGAAGGCCATTGAAGAGCCGCCCGCGAACACGCGCTGGATTCTTTTGGCTTCGCGGCCTGCGAAGCTGCTCCCGACTATCCGGTCTAGGGTGCTGAAACTGGCCCTGCCGAGACCTGACCGCGCTGCCGCACTGCGCTGGATTCGTGCAGAGAACGGGGCACTCAGCGACCCTGATCACGCCTTGGCCAATGCCGACGGCGCGCCCTTGCACGCGGTAGAAAACGCCAGTGGCGACGCGCTTGAGGCAAGAGAGCGGCTGGTTCACGATCTTGGCAACCCGCGCGAGTTGCCCACGCTGAGCTGGGGAAGCTGGGTGGAGGCGGGCGGGAAATCGCAGAAGCGAGATCGCTTCGCCTTGGTGCTCGCAACCTTGCACGATTGGCTGGTCGACTGGGCACGCGTGCGATCAGGGCTTGCACCGTCTCGCGCGCTGAGCGATCCAACGATATTGGCCGGATTGGGGGCGAATTTGGCGCTGGCTGAAGGGCTTCGCCTTCGCCGCGAGTTGCTGCGAAAGCTCACCCTGCCAGACACCACGCTTTCCGCGCGGCTCCAGGTCGAAGCGATCCTGCTCGACTATCGCGCTAAGTTTGCGTAATCTTCAGCTCTCCGCTTACTCGCTCGTACGACAACGTACGCTCAGAGCCAGGTGCGGATATCGGGCTTGTTTCCCCTACGTTTAGGTAGCATTCGGATCATGGCTGAAAACACTGGTATCGGTGGCGGCGCAACCGCCGCAATGCGCTCTGGCGTTCTCTCGTTAAATATTCGCGAGCGCACCGCGCTTTATGCCGCTTACATCCCGTGGGTTGAGGGCGGCGGAATTTTTATCCCGACAACGCGCGCATACAAATTGGGCGACGAAGTCTTCATGCTGCTCACACTGATGGATGATCCTAATCGTGTCGCGGTTCAAGGGAAGGTCGTCTGGATCACACCTCCTGGCATCCAGGGGGCTCGCGCGCAAGGCATTGGTGTTCAGTTCACCCGCGACGACACGGGACGTGCTGCGAAGGGAAAAATCGAAAGTATTCTGGGTGGACTGCTCGCGTCCTCGCGCCCCACCCACACGATGTAGCGCGGTCACGAACTTGCGTGAATCAAGCGCTTGCCGCGCGCTTCTGGCGCGCATTCAGCAGCGCGCACCATCTTAGGAAATCTTTTGTGACGTGCTTCACGCCGCTTGCGCTCTACCGATGTTTATAGATTCACACTGTCACATCAATTTTCCAGACTTCGCCGACGATATCGACGGCGTGATCTCGCGCATGCGTGATGCCCAAGTGACCCACGCAATGTGCATCTCCGTGACGTATCCCGAGTGGCCTTCGGTCGTAGCGCTCGCGGAGCGCTACGACAACATTTACGCGACTGCCGGCGTACACCCCGACTACGAAGATATCGAGGAGCCAAGCGTTGAATCGCTACTCCTGCGTGCGCAACATCCGAAAGTGCTCGCGATTGGCGAAACCGGGCTCGACTATTACCGCTTGCAAGGCAATCTCGAATGGCAGCGGGAGCGCTTTCGCACGCATATTCGCGCGGCGCGCGAGTGCGCCAAACCGCTTGTCATCCACACCCGCAGTGCCTCCGAAGACACGATCCGCATCATGCGTGAAGAAAAAGCGCACGAAGTCGGCGGCGTGATGCACTGCTTCACCGAGACGTGGGAGGTTGCGCAAGCGGCCATGGACATGGGCTTCCACATTTCGTTTTCGGGGATCGTGAGCTTCAAAAGCGCTAAGGAGTTGCAGGCGGTCGCACGGCAAGTGCCGCTAGATCGTATGCTGATCGAGACCGACGCGCCTTACTTGGCCCCGACTCCCTTCCGGGGTAAGCGAAACGAACCTTCTTACGTGAAAGAGGTCGCAAACGCTATTGCGACGTTGCGCGGTCTTTCGGTTGAAGAAATAGCTGGTGCGACGACTGCCAACTTTAAACGGGCCTTTATCTCAAATTGAGAACATGTTGAAAAAGCTTATTTACGTCACTATCGCCCAGGTAATTCTGCTCGCTACGGCTAATGTTGCTGATGCGCAGAGCCGCTTGTCCAATGCGCCGCCGCAGTCCTCCACGCCGCCAGAGGTCGTTGTGGAAGCCTCCAAGATCGAGCTGTTCAAAATGATCAGCCTCCAGCGCGATCGAGATGTGCGCAATCTGATCTTTCGCGGCGCGTCGCCAGATCTGCTCGATGAGCGTGGCGATCACGCACTTTTTGTCGCGGCGCGCGACGGATGGGCAGAGGGCGTGAGTTTGCTGCTGGAACTCGGCGCAAAGCCTAACTTGCGAAACAAATGGGGCGATTCAGCGCTGATGGTCGCGGCGCTGAATGGCCATGAGGCGGTGGTGAAGACGCTGCGGAGCAAGGGCGCGGAAATTAACAATACAGGCTGGACCGCGCTTCACTACGCCGCACTCGGGGGACACGACAACGTCGTCAGGTATTTGCTCAATCAAGGCGCAAACCCAGTTGCGCAGTCTCCAAATGGCGTGACAGCACTAATGATGGCCGCCCGTGAAAACCGCACGGAGGCGATTAAAGTCTTGCTTGAATACGGCGCTGATAGTGCGCAAAAAAATCAGAAAGGCGAAACGGCGCTTGATTGGGCCGTTCGCGAGGAACACAGAGCTTCTGTCGAACTCTTACAGCGCGCAAAGAAATAAGCGAATTCGGCGTCGTTAGCGCGCCGTGGCTTTCGTGGATCGAGACGACCGCAATCGCCTCTCCGCCCTAGCGCGGCACAAGCCCGCAACACGACACTAATAATCCCGGCTGAACGCTGCTGACGGGTTTGCGGCGCGCGCACTCTCAGAGCGAGCTTTTTCGGCCGCTTCAGCGGCTAGGCGCTCGCGTTCAGCTTGTTCGGCAAGCTGCTTTTTGACGGCCGCCTCGATTTGTTTCTGCTCCATGAGCGTCGCCGCGCTGGCTTCGCCTGCGACCGCAGCGCCGATCACACGACGCGCGCCATTGAAGGTTTTCCGCCAGTAGCTGTTATCAAGATCAACGACCTCGACCACGCCACCGCGGCTTGGTGAGTGAATGAAGCGGCTATCTCCGAGGTACACACCTACGTGTGAATACTGAAAACGGCGGGTGTTGAAAAACACGAGGTCGCCCGGTTGCAGCTCATCGCGCGAAATGGTCTTCCCGACGCGCGCTTGCTCTCGCGCGCTGCGTGGCAGGGTAATGCCAGTCGCTTGCGCAAACACGTAGCGAACGAAGCCGCTGCAATCGAGCCCTTGATCAGGGTGATTGCCGCCGAATTTGTAATCGACGCCGACGAGCCCGAGCGCAGTCGTCGAAATCTCGGCGGCGGCATCGCGTGCACGTTGGCCGAGGTCACGAAGATTACGCTCGAGTTTTTCAAGCGTCGGGGTTTCCTTGGCGGGGCGCGATGCCGGTTGCGCTGCAACGCCAAAAGATGCAGCCAGTGCGGTGAGTGCGACGATCAACGCAAGCGGATTGCGTTGAGGCGCGCTGCAGCGCAACCGCCAACGCGGGCGCTTCGATCCTGTGGGCAGCGTATTTAGGCTCATGCCTCGATTTTACTTAGGTTGGGTTAGGGGCGCATTCGGCGACGGGGCCCGCTACGGCGGTGCGCTAACATTGCATGTTGCATTTTTTCCAACGGAAAGACACGGTTTAGCCAATGGCCACTTCGATCACCCCAAGCATTCGCGGCAGCATCGTCGCGATTGTGACGCCGATGCAAGACGATGGTTCACTCGATCTTGCGGCGCTCAAACGATTGATCGATTGGCATGTTGAATCGGGTACCGCCGGCATCGTGGTCGTCGGTACTACAGGCGAATCCCCTACGGTATCGATGGATGAGAATTGCCTTCTCATCGAGACCGCAGTCAAGCATTCCAATGCGCGCATCCCGATCATTGCAGGCACGGGCGCAAATTCCACTGCGGAAGCCGTGACGCTGACCGAATTCGCGAAAAAGGTCGGCGCCAATGCGTGCCTTTCGGTGGTTCCGTACTACAACAAGCCTACGCAAGAAGGTCTCTATCAACATTTCAAGACCATCGTTGAGCGGGTTGATTTGCCACTGATTCTCTACAACGTGCCGGGGCGCACTGTTGCTGATTTAGGTCTTGAAACGACGATGCGCTTGGCTGAGTTGCCAAATGTCATAGGCATCAAGGATGCAACGGGTGATTTGGCGCGCGGCACTGAACTTCTGCGCCGAGTTCGCGCTCAAATTGCGCCAAAGAAAGCGTTTGCCGTCTACAGCGGCAATGATGACTCTGCACTGGCACTTACTTTCGTTGGTGGCGACGGCGTGATCTCGGTGACAGCGAATGTCGCGCCGAAGCAAATGGCCGACATGTATCGCCACGCGCTTGCTGGTGCGATCGACAAAGCGCTCGCCATCAACGACGTGATCTCACCTCTTCACTTCAAACTTTTTGTCGAAGCAAACCCGATTCCCGCAAAGTGGGCATTGGCAAAAATGGGCCGCTGCGGCGCAGCGGTTCGGCTACCTATGACGCCGCTGTCAGCAGCTGCAGTCCCCGTTGTCGAATCCGCAATGCGCGAATCCGGCTTAACCCAGTAACGTTCCGATTTCTATGACCAAAGTTGTATCGATGAAAACTTTGCGCAGTATTTCCCTGGCGTGCGCCGCCGTAATTGGTATTGCGGGCTGCGGCACACTCTCCAGCCTCAACCCGTTCGAAGCGAAGCGTGTTGAATACCGCTCCGCCTCAGCCGGTGCGTCGCTCGAAGTACCGCCTGATTTGGCGCCGCCTAAGTATGACGAGCGCTACAAAGTCACGGGCGTCGCAACGCTCTCCGGCGTGAATGCGCAAACCCGTGCGGCAACGCTCGCGGGCGCGCGCGGTGTGCTGCCGTCACAGTCCGGTATCCGGATCGAGCGCGCAGGTACTGAGCGTTGGTTGGTTGTGAATCAGGGCGCTGATGACGTGTTTGCCCGCCTACGCGACTTCTGGACGTCACTCAACCTTGCGCTTGTGGTCGATGATCCGAGAATCGGTGTGATGGAAACAGACTGGGCTGAAAACCGTGCCCGTATCAACGACGATGTGATTCGGCGCACTATCGGTCGCGTATTTGATTTCGCGTACTCAAGCGGCACGCGAGACAAGTATCGCGTTCGTATCGAGCGCGTGAGCCCATCCGTGACTGAGGTCTATGTTTCGCATCGCGGGCTCGAAGAAAAACAAGTCGGGAACCAGGGAGGCACGCCTGTGTTTCGTTGGGAGCCACGCAAGACCGAGCCCGAGTTCGAGGCCGAAATTCTTGCGCGCATGATGTTTTTCTTGGGCCTCTCGCGCGACGTTGCGCAAGAGTTGGCGAGAAGCGCGGTCACCACCGCGCCGGCTACCGCGCCCGCTCGCGTTGATCAGGCAAGCATCGTCAAAAACGGCAAACTTACCTCGCTTACATTGGAAGACGGTTTTGACCGCGCTTGGCGTCGCGTTGGTTTGGCGCTTGATCGCGTCGGCTTCACGGTAGTGGATCGCGATCGCACCGCCGGAACCTACTTCGTACGCTATGCCGATCCGGATTCCACGGGGCGTAAAGACGGAATTCTGGATCGCCTCAAGTTTTGGCAATCCGATAGCTCAAACGTCGAGCAATATCGAATCACCGTTAAAGAGCAGGCTGGCAAAACTGCTGTCAATATCTTGGACAGCAAAGGTCAGCCCGACGAGTCGGCCACGGGCGCTCGTATCGTTGGATTACTGCACGAACAATTGAAGTGAGTTTTCGGTTCGCCAGCCTCGGCAGCGGCAGCGAAGGAAACGCGCTCATCGTTAAATGCGAAAAAACCGCAGTCATGCTTGACTGCGGTTTCTCGGTTCGTGAACTTAGTCGGCGTGCACAACGCATCGGCTTCGATCTCACCGAACTCAACGCGATCATCGTCACTCATGAGCATGGTGATCATGTGGGCGGCGCACCCCGCGCCGCGCGGGAACTCGGTATTCCTGTTTGGATGACTTTCGGCACGCTCACCGCGACCGAATCGCTCTGGAAAGATGTAACCGTTCGCGGCTTCGACACGCACGATTGTTTTGCCATTGGTGATGTTGAGTGCCATCCGTTTCCGGTGCCGCACGATGCGCGGGAGCCGTCGCAAATGGTGTTCACCGACGGGCAAAAGCGTTTTGGCGTTCTGACTGACGTTGGGGAAACAACTGCGCACATTGAAGAGGTTCTCTCAGAGTGTGATTCGCTCTTCCTTGAGGCAAATCACTGCGAAACGATGCTTGCACAATCGAGCTACCCGGCCTCGCTAAAAGCGCGCATTTCTGGTCGATTCGGACATCTTTCTAACCGCCATGCCGCCGAGTTGCTGGCGCGGATCGCGTCGGACAAACTCAAAACGGTCGTCGGTGCGCACATGAGTCGACAAAACAACACGCGTGCGCTGGTTGAGTCTGTGTTTCGCAGCGTGCTGGGTGAGCGTGATGTGCGGGTGTCGGTTGCAACGCAGGACGAAGGTTCAGCGTGGGCTCACGCCTAAAAATGCAGCTCAATACTTCTCTTCCCGATTCAATTGGGGCTAGATGTCTGTTTCTTTGCGAATCAAGTAACTTAATTTACTTGACCTAGCCCCAATATAAATTGCGATACAGCTCGATTTAGGTTATTCGTTACCGCTCAATATCCGATCCATTTAGCCGCAAACATGCATTCCACACCGATTCAACTGAATGCCTCCTCACGAGGCGCGCGCGAGCGTCCTGCGGCCATTTTGTTCGACATGGACGGACTTCTTATCGACAGCGAACGCGTTGCATTGGCGAGTTTAGATGTGGCGGCGCGCGAGCTCAATTTGCATTTTCCGCATCAGATCGCGCAACGACTCATCGGGCTTGGTCGTGACAACGGCTCAAAGGTCATCCGCGAGGCATTTGGTGCTTCGTTTCCGTTAGAGGAGTTTTGGCGAGTGTGGTCGAAGGACTATCTCGCGCGAGTGGACGAAGGGGTGCCAGCGAAAGCTGCCGTTGCCGAAACCTTGGAACATTTGGTTCAGCTCAACTTACCCATTGCGGTTGCGACTTCGACCGAGACACCTTGGGCGAAAAAGAAGCTCCTCAAGGCCGGCATTCACCACTACTTCGATCACATTGTGGGCCGCGACTTAGTGGCAAACGGGAAGCCGTCCCCTGATCTCTACATCGAGGCTGCACACCGAGTTGGCGTTGGCGCAACAGCATGCTGGGCATTTGAGGATTCATTGCCGGGCATCACGGCTGCGCGTGGCGCGGGCGCACGAACCCACTGGGTTCCGGATGTTGCAGTCATCGAAGATGCGCATCTACCGCATGACGTTGAGCGGGTCGACTCAATCGGGCGGATTCGCGAATGGATTGTTTGAGCCGGTCGGGCGCAATTGTGCGGGGCGCGGCGTTAAGTGGGTCGAGCTTCGCGTCGACGACATAAAAAAAGCCGGACACAAGGTCCGGCTTTCGAGATGTGACGTTAACTTGAAGCGATTAAGGCTTCTTCACGGCATCCTTAGCTGCATCTTTAGCGGCTTCGACGGCTTTACCAGCAGCGTCTTTAGCGGCATCAACAGTCTTTGCTGCTGCGTCTTTCGTTGCATCAGCTGCCTTAGCTCCAGCATCTTTAGCAGCGTCAACTGCTTTAGCGCCAGCGTCTTTAGCGGCGTCGACTGCCTTAGCAGCAGCGTCTTTAGCGGCATCAACCGGAGCAGGAGCAGCAGCTGCAGGAGCAGGAGCGGGTGCAGCAGCAGGCGCAGGCGCCGCAGCTTCCTTCTTCGGCTCTTCTTTCTTACCGCAAGCTACGAGGCTGACCGCGATAAGCGCGGCGACCAGGAGGGACTTTTTCATTTCTATTTCCTAATACGTGAATCGTTAACGAATGTGTGTGCCTTAAGGAGAATCTCCCTCAGCGGAGACCACACCAGTGAGCGAAACCGGGGTGAAACTGAGTGAGGAAGTGAAGTATATCGAAAACCCAGGGCGCGAAATCGGTCGGGCTCACAGTCCAAACGCTTCGGGAAACATGCGCGTGCCCCCATGTTGCCAAATTACTTCAAATCTATCGACATAAGTCTTTGAAATTACTGGATTTTCGAGATACAGAAAACCGCGACTTTGCACCAAAACGGGGCGAAATAAGGCGTGTTGTCGGTCTGCAACAGCCATCGCGGCTTCCGGAAACGGACGCACACGTGACTTCAAAATGCTGAGTTTGTGGCCGTGCGTGCGCAGCAGCGACAGGATGCGCGGTGCGCGCCCGGCGATGCTTTTCGTATCGTGCACTGCGATGCGAACGTGCGCGCCGCGCACCACAATCGCGTCGTGCAATTGATCAAAACGCGCTTTCGATTCCCAACCCTGCAGTGTGAGGTTCTCATCGAGACAGACGAACTCACGTTGCGTGCGCGCAAGTAATTCGTCGATCGCAATACTTACAGCCGACCAGCTCAGCAGCGCGCGTGTGTTCGCGGATTCAGTACGGGTTCCAGTTTGCTCGAGATCCACGTCTTCGAAAGTTTTGGATTCCGATTGCTCGGGTGGGGAAGTCGATTCAACTAGTTGCCGGATCGCAGATGTAACCAGCCTTCGTCGTACCATTCGTAAAGTGCATCAAACGTTTCGCTGGCAAGTGTTGCGGGTACCTCGATTGCGCGGACGTTGGCGAGCTCCCGCCAAAACGCCATATCACCCAAGAGCGTGAACGCTTCGCCGTTTACGAACAAGTGCTTGGCGTCGTATGCACACAACGTTCGACGGTCCAGTTGAACGCCATGTTGCTTAGCAAGTGTCGCGAATTTCGCGCGGCTTAACGCAGGTTCAGGCGCGATGAAGCCCACGCTTGCTTTGGGCTCTGTCGCGAAGCTGCCAGCAAACTGCGCGATGGTGTCTCGGCTAATGCCAAGCTCGAGAATGGTTTCAGCGATGGTGTTTGCATAGTGTTTAGGAATGAGCCCGGGCTCGTTCGTGGCCTTAAGCTCAGGATCTTCGAGGCGACCTTCGAGTTCTGTGGTGTCGACGAGCCAATGCGCAAACGCTTCCGCAATTTCTTGTTTGGTTGGCGCGCGAAATCCAATTGAGTAAGTGGTGCAATACCCGGACGTTTGGGTCGCAACCCCGTCATGCGCAACTTTTGGCGGCAGATAGAGCATGTCGCCTGCGTGCAAGTCGTGCGTCTGCTCTGCGCGCATTTTCTTGAGAATTTTGAGCGGCGCATCGGGCTCAAGTTCTAGGTCTTGCTGCTCGCTCAGCTTCCAACGGCGCGTCCCTTGCCCTTGCAACAGAAAAACGTCGTACGAATCGAAGTGCGGACCGACGCCGCCGCCAGGGGCCGCGAGCGAAACCATAATGTCATCAAGCCGCGCGTAAGGAACAAAGGCGAATGCTCGCAGCAGCTCGTCGGCTCGCGGCAAATGGAGATTGAGCCCCTGAACGAGTAACGTCCAGTTTTCTTTCGGCAAGCTTTTCCAGCGCGATGCCTTGAATGGGCCGTGTTCGAGTGCCCAGCGTTTTCCATCGCGCACGATGAGACGCGATTCAACATCTTCACGTGTGGCGAGCGCAAGGATTTCTTCCACGGAAAGCAATTCCTTGAACTCAGGTATCGCTTGTTTGATCAGGCGCAGCTTTTTGTGCCAATGTTCGCGCATGAACGCGGCAGGCGTGATGCCGCCGAGGAGGTGAGTTCGGTCAATCATGATTTTCGTGCTAACCAACGTACGGCGGGAAGACTCACGAGTACGATCAAAAGCGACGGTAGCGCCGCTTCGGGTAATCGTTCGTCTTTCACCAGGTTGTACGTGGTCGTTGCCAGGGTGTCGAAGTTGAAGGGACGCAGCGTAAGCGTTGCGGGAAGCTCTTTCACCGTATCGATGAACAAGAGCACCACGGCTGCCGTGCTGGCGCGCGTGAGATTCGGCCAATGCACGTCCCGAAAAATGCGCTTTGGCGAAGCGCCCAAAACGCGCGCGCTGTCGTCGAGCGTTCTAGGGAGTGCCGCGTAAGCCGCTGCCACATTGGTGGATGCGACGCCATAAAAGCGAAGCGCTGCGGCGTAGATCAGCGCGAACACACTGCCAGTGAGAATGAGTCCAGGGTTCGTATCGAAGCTCGCTTTGGCAAACTCGATCAAGCGGTTATCGATCCAAGCAAGCGGCAGCAAAATGCCGATGGCGAGCACTGCGCCCGGGACGGCGTAGGCGAAAGAGAGAATACGTTCTGCAGCAGTCGCTGATCGGCTCTCATACAGGCGGGAATGCGATTGCAACCAAAGCGAAACGACCAACGCGACCATCGCTGCTGCCCCGCCAACGATCACCGTGTTCTGAATCCACACGAATGCTCGAGCCCAGGCGATTGCGGCAACATCGCCGAGCATCAAACGCAGCAGCAGCAGCGTGGGGAGCAGGAAACCGATCAGAATGGGTAGCAGGCACAAAGCCGTGCGCGCCCACGCGCCTACGCCCTGGGTTTCGATAGCAACGGCGTGTCGCTTTGCGCGAACGCTCGCATATCGCGCTCGGCGCCTGGCGCGACGTTCGAGCCATACGACGGCAACCACGCAGAGCAAGAGCGCAATCGCTAACTGGGCTGCAGCAGCCAAATCCCCCATGTTTTGCCACGCGCGGTAAATGCCCACCGTGAATGTTTCGACACCGAAGTACGTGACCGTTCCGAAGTCCGCGAGCGTTTCCATCACCACTAGCAAGGCAGCCCCCGCAATGGCTGGCCGTGCCATCGGTAGCACAGCACGTCGCCACGCATCGCGCGAACTCAGCCCAAGCGTGCGCGCCGCTTCGAATAGCTCATTGCCCCGACTGGCGAACGTTGCGCGCGAAATGAGATAGACGTAGGGATAGAGCGTAAAAGAGAAGACTGCGATCGCGCCGGGCATCGAGGCGAATTCGGGGAACCAGTAATCGCCCTTGCTCCATCCAAACAGTGTGCGAAGTGAGGATTGAATAGGCCCGCTAAACTGCGTGAAATCAGAGAGTGCGTAGGCGGCGACGTAGGCGGGCATGGTCATCGGCAGCAGTAGCGCCCACGCCAGCCATCGGCTTCCTGGAAACCGATAGCGCTCAATTTGCCAGGCGCACGCCACGCCGATTACAGTCGCGCACAGCCCCACGCCCGAGGCTAAGACAACGGAAGTGAGCGCGTATCGCGGCAACACGCTCGTCGCGTAGCTAGAAATGACCGACGCCGACGAATCTATGCCAAACGCAGTGACGATCAGCGCTGCAAATGGCATCACAGCCGCGACTAGCACGACGATCAACAAGATTCGGTTCGTGACGCGATGTTGAGATTTCGCGAGGGGTAAAGCGCGCGCCGATGTGAGGTGCAACTGGTGGGATGCGGGTGTTATTGAAGCGTTGACGATGCGCTGCGTTTTGCAGGCTTCACGCTCAATTGATACACGCTCTCTATAATTTTCGATGTGAGGATTCTAGTTTCCAATGATGATGGCTTCCAAGCGCCCGGTTTAGCGGCGCTCGTTGGCGCACTTTCCGACCTGGCTGAGCTGACCGTGGTGGCTCCGTCGCGTGATCGTTCGGCGACGTCAAATTCCATTACTGTCAGCCGACCTTTAACGATTGAGCGCGCCGCAAACGGCTTTTATTTCGTTGACGGTAAGCCTGCCGATTGCGTGCACATTGCGATCACTGGCTTTTTGGGCTTTAAACCCGATCTTGTTGTATCTGGCATCAACAACGGCTCAAATCTTGGGGATGACACCATTTACTCAGGCACAGTCGCGGCTGCGATGGAGGGTTTTTTGTTGGGCGTTCCGGCGTTTGCTTTCTCAATGACCCACAAACCTGCCGCGCACTTTGAAACTGGTGCTGCGGTTGCGCGAACGCTTGTCCAGCGCGTTCTTGCGTCCCCGCCTCGCGAGCCGTGGCTGCTTAACGTAAATATCCCTGATGTGCCACGCGAGATGCTGCGCGGGGAGAAAGTCGTTCGCTTGGGCAAGCGCCATCAGGCCGAGCCGGTGTCGCGCGTTTACGCTGAAAATGGCGTCGAGCAATGGAAGATTGGCGGCGTGGGTCCTGCGGCAGACGCCGGACCTGACACTGATTTCGGCGCGGTTGCCGCAAATTTCGTGTCGATATCTCCGCTCACCGTCGATCTAACAGCGCATCAGTCGCTTGGCTCGGTTGCTGCGTGGTGCGCGAGCGCTTCGCGGGCGCGTCCCCTATGAGCACCCGCGTGAGCTCAACGGATAGCAGCGCAATGTCACGTACCGCTGCAGGATTGGGCATGGCCTCCGAGCGCACGCGCCTACGCATGATCGCGCGTTTGCGTGAGCAGGGCATCAGTGATGAAGTCGTGCTCTCGGCGATGGCCGCGGTGCCCAGGCATCTCTTTGTTGACGAGGCGCTCGCGTCCCGGTCTTACGAAGACACGGCCTTGCCCATCGGTTTTGGGCAAACTATCTCGCAGCCTTACGTCGTCGCACGTTCTTGCGAGCTCGCGCGCGCAGGCCGCACGCTTTCGCTCGTGCTTGAAATCGGCGCGGGTTGTGGCTATCAAGCAGCAGTGCTCGGGCGAATTGCGAAAGAGGTCTACACCATCGAGCGTATCGGGGCGCTCGCGGCGAAAGCGCGGCAAACGCTTTCAAGCATCGGTGCGAATAACGTGAAGGTTCGCAACGCGGACGGGCAGGAAGCAACTTCAAACGTGGTTCAGTTTGACGCGATCATCGTTGCCGCAGGCGCGGCAGCGATTCCCCCGAATCTGCCGCAACTCTTAGCGGAGCAGGGGCGTCTCATCATCCCAGTCGGCACTACTGATCGTCAGCGCCTGACGCTAGTGACGCGTTCTGGTGATCAATTCGTTCAACAAGCCTACGACGAAGTGGTATTCGTGCCGCTTAAGTCAGGTCAGGAATAGCGGCGCGGCTAAGCGCGCTGCTCTCAAACAGGAATTAGGGTGATTTGGGTGGAAAAGCACGTGCGCAATTTCAATGGGTCTCCATGCTCAGCGTCTGCGTTAATCGCCGCGTTGTTTGCGCTATTTTTAGCGGGTTGTACGACAACAAACCCCGCCCCCGTGGTTGATCGCACCGCCGCCAACGCGCGCTCACTTCCGCCAGCGACGGGGCCTGCGCCCATGGTTACGCCCGCGCCCGGTCCATCGACTACGCTCACCCCCGCCCCGCAGGTAACGACCCGGCCCGCGCCCGCAGCGACCATCAGCGAGCGCGGCGCGCCAAGCACTGCTGCGACAGGAGCCACAGCCGCCACCGGGAGTGCTGCGGGCAACACACCCGGCTCGGCCTTTCACGTGGTTCAGCGCGGTGAAACGCTGTATCGCATCGCGGTGAATAACGGCTTAAACGTTGATCAGCTCGCGCAGTGGAACGGCATGATTGCTGGGCAAACTATTCGCGAGGGGCAAGTGATTCGCTTGCGGGCGCCTGAAGGCACATCTGCAGCAGCGCCGACGGCGCCCGCAAACAACGCGACGGTCGCTGCTTCACCCATTGCAGCGGCGGGTAGCGACACGCGCTCGATGCCACCCGCAGTGGGCACGCCGCTCATCGCAAATCCGGCAACGGGTAGTGTGCCTTCAGTGTCGGAGCCACGTGCGCAACGCCTTGCATACAGCGACGCCGCGCTTGCGCAGCTACAACGTGGCGATGCACCTGCACGGCCCGCTACACCAGGGGCACCACCTGCGCGCGGCACGGGGGCAACAACACCGATTTCTCCTGTTGACCCCAATGCAGGCGTGACGTCAAGCGATTCTGCTGCGACGCCGAACGCGACAACGGCGGCCGCCGGAACCGAGCCTGAAGTACGCCCCGGCAATGGCGTGGAGCGAGACGGCGTAAATTGGACCTGGCCAACCACCGGACGTGTTGCGAGCAAATGGAGCGATCGCGCGGCAATGAAAGGCATCGACATCTCCGCAAAAAGTGGAACTGCCGTCGTTGCTGCGGCCCCTGGAAAAGTGATTTACGTCGGTAAAGAGCCGCGCGGCTATGGGCAAATGATCGTCGTGAGCCATGCCAAAGAGACGGTGAGTGTCTATTTCCACACCGACAAGGTTTCGGTGCGAGAGCAGCAACGCGTGACGCTCGGGCAGCGCATCGCAGAGGTTTCTGAGAGTTCAGGCAACAAGATCCACTTCGAGGTGCGTCGCCAGGGGCGTCCGCTCGATCCGCTCACGTTGATGCCAGCGCGCTAGTCCAACTAAATTATTTGATCTAGTCCCGTTTCAATCTGGGCTGCAGGTCGAATGTCTATGTCTCGAATTTCAGCCTCGATATCCGATAGCCCCAATTAACCTTAGGCCAGTTGGGTGAAGTTGGTCAGAAGATGGGGCGCTCTCTTCGCAGTGGGGCGTTTGCGTACACGTTTTGCGGTGGGCGAGAAGGTGCCTGTTTGTCACGAACTTCAAGGCGCTGATCGTGGCGGTTGCAGTCGAACAACACTCAGGGCGTTTGAACTTTTCTCTGGTTGAACACCAGCACGGCGTGCGCAACTTTCCGTGCCACAATCGTGTGCATTCGTACCGCTCGCTGCACCTCGTTGTGGCGCAAAAATTCTAAGGAGGCATCATGCAGAAATCCCATCGTCACCTTCGCCCAGTTCGCCTAACCGCGCTTGCGGCCGCTGTTCTCGGCTCAGTCGTGTTTGGTGCGGCTCACGCGCAGTCCGCTAACGTCACGCTCTACGGCATCGTTGATGTGGGCATCCAGCATGTCAGCGGACTTCGTGGCGGCAGCGTCACCCAAGTCGCAAGTGGCATCATGGAAGGCAGCCGTTTTGGCCTGCGTGGAACGGAAGATCTCGGCAACGGCTATCGCGCGATGTTTGTCGCAGAAGCTCGCTTTGAAGGTGATACCGGTGCGCTCGGCAATCGCCCTGCCAGCGGTAACCAGCTCCCAGATCGACTGACCGCCGGTTTGCCAGCATCGGTCCAAGCTGCGCTTACCAACGTCGCAATTGGCCCATCGCTCGGCGTAAACACGGGTAACCGACTCTTCGACCGTCAGGTTTTCGTAGGACTGGTCACCCCAGTGGGTGCCGTGCTCATGGGGCGTCAGTACACGCCAGCATTCGAAGTTAGCAACCGTTACGACGCGTTTTCTAACGGAACCGCTGCATCGCCCGGACAAATCATTTCGATCCCTGCAGGGCTCGATATCCGCGCTGATAACTCGGTTCTTTATCGCATCGAAAAAGACGGCTTCTACGGCGGCCTGATGTACGCTGCTGGCGAAAACGCAGCAGGTACCAACCGCGGCTCGCTGAAGGGCGCGAACATCGGCTACCAATCAGAGCGTTTTGGTGCGGGCATCGGCTACAACGAGCGTCGCGATGGCTTGGGTCGTAAAGCGCTCAATACGTTGACGGCAGGCGCAAACTACAACCTTGGTTTCGCAAACCTCTTCGGCTTGTACGCAATCGTGAAAGAGCCGAACCCATCGTCGGGCGTTGAGCTTCGTGCGGGATTGGTCGCAGCTGGCGTACCCGGCACTTTGATTGACACAGGCATCCTTCCGCGTTTGCAGCAAGACGTTCGCCTTTATCACATTGGTGCGAAGATTCCGCTCGGAGTCGGCAATCTTTCAGTCGGCTATTCAAAAGCCGATGATCGCCGCAATACGGATGCTGACGTTCAATCCTATGGTGCCGCTTACACGTACCCGCTCTCAAAGCGCACAGATTTGAATCTCGCGATCACCGAAGTAAAGAACGACAAAAACGCTCAGGTACTTCCTGGCGGTAACGGGTTCCTCGGCGGCGTCACGGGTGTGGCAGGTCAAGACGCGCGTTCAATTCAATTCTCGGTACGTCATCGCTTCTAAGGAGCGAAATCGCCGCGAGCGTATCGCGTTTGTGATCGAAGGGCCACCCGTCGCGGTGGCCTTTTCTTTTGTGCGACGGCGCGTTTACGCCGCGGCGTCTGCCCGCTTCGGTCTGCCCCCTACAATTGGTTATGGATCAATTCATCTACACGCTCGCGGTTAACGCGATCCCGTTTCTGCTCGCGATCACACTGCATGAAGCCGCTCATGGCTATGCAGCGCGCGTGTTCGGAGATCGCACGGCTGAGATGCTGGGCCGTATCACCCTCAATCCGATCAAACACATCGACTGGATCGGCACCGTTGCGATTCCTTCACTCACTTTGTTAATCGGTGGCGTTTTCTTCGGCTGGGCGAAGCCCGTTCCGGTCAACACCCGCAATTTGCGAAACCCAAAGCGCGACATGATTTGGGTGGCCGCCGCCGGGCCAGCGGCGAATCTCGTGATGGCGATAGGGTGGGCGCTCGTGTTCAAGTTTGCTGATTCAACGGCAATTGACGCGATCGCGCGTGCGGGCATGCTCTGGAATGTCGGGCTGATGGCGCTTAACTTGTTGCCGATACTCCCATTGGATGGTGGCCGCATTGTCGCTGGCCTGCTGCCCGGCCCGCTGGAATACAAGTTTTCACGGTTGGAGCCCTATGGCTTGTTTATCGTGCTTGGGCTCGCGGTCGCTGGCATACTCGGCGTGATTCTTAGCCCGCTCTACGACCTCGGCTTCTCTATGTTGCGCGCCCTGATTCGCGCATAACTCGTTCGCATTTTCGTTTTTCGTATGTTTAAAGACCGCGTTCTTTCCGGCATGCGCCCCACGGGCTACATGCACCTCGGGCACTACCACGGCGCACTCAAAAATTGGATTGCCCTGCAATCGCAAATAGAGTGCTTCTATTTCGTGGCCGATTGGCACGCGTTAACCACGAATTACGAAGATCCGCGCGTCGTTGCGAAATCGACGTTCGAAATGGTGGCCGATTGGCTCGGTGCGGGGCTAGACCCAAACCAGTGCACCATCTTCCTGCAAAGCCAGGTTCCGCAACATGCGGAGTTATCGCTCTTGTTGGGAATGATCACACCGCTCGGTTGGCTCGAACGCGTGCCCACCTACAAAGAGCAGCAAGAAAATCTTTCTGAGAAAGACCTGACGACTTACGGCTTTCTTGGCTATCCGCTGATGCAAACGGCAGACATCATCGTTTACCGCGCGAACAAAGTGCCAGTCGGCGAAGACCAGGTCTCACACCTCGAGATCAGCCGAGAAATCGCGCGACGCTTCAATCACATTTACGGACGCGAGGCGGGTTTCGAAGATAAAGCATTAGCCACAATCAAAAAACTCAGCGGCAAATTGGGCAAAGAGTACGAAAGTGCAAAACTCGCTTGGAACCAAAACGGCGATTCTGCCCAATTGGAAAGGGGCAAGCAGATCGTAGCTGAAGCTGGATCGCTCTCCGCGATTGACAAAGAGACGCTGTTTGGATTTCTCACAGGAGCGCGAAAAACGATCCTCCCCGAGCCGCAAGCCTTGCTCACGCCCACATCGAAACTCATCGGCCTTGATGGTCGCAAAATGAGTAAAAGCTATGGCAACGGCATCGATTTACGTGAGCCGCCGGCATCGGTCGAAAAGAAAATTCGGGCGATGAAAACCGATCCGAAACGTGCACGCCGCACCGATCCCGGCAATCCTGACGATTGCCCCGTTTGGACGCTGCACCAGGTGTACTCGGATGACGCGCGCAAGCTCTGGGTGCGCGAAGGCTGCACGACGGCGGGGATCGGTTGCCTCGAATGTAAGCAGCCGGTGATCGATGCGGTGAAGGCCGAGCTTGAGCCGATGCAAGCGCGTATTGCCGAGATTGAGGCGAAACCTGGCTATGTCAAAGACGTGTTGCGCGCAGGTTGTGCCCGTGCCCGAGAGGTCACCGAAGCAACGATGCGCGATGTGCGCGACGCGATGGGTTTGGCGAAACTCGATTGAGTATGCCGCTTGCTAAGCCGCCTGCGTCTATTAAAAAGCTTGTTCACTGAAGAAGCTACAAGGAGGATGTCGATGAAGAACGGTCTCGAGAATTTGACGACGTACGCTGCCTATCACCGAGACAAGCGCAACATTCTGACGCACTTCTTTGGCATTCCGCTGATTGTTTTGTCGGTGGTGATTTTGCTCTCGCGCCCTGCGTTCGCGACATTTTCCGGGGTAGCGATCACGCCAGCACTCATCCTTGCGATTCTCGCGTCGCTTTACTACCTGTCGCAGGATTTTTGGCTTGGCCTCTTTCTCACGGCCTTTCTCGCCGGATGCCTCGCCATTGGTCAAGCAACAGTTCCGTACGACTGGAGCACGTGGCTCATTCGTGGCGTGAGTCTGTTTGTCATCGGTTGGACGCTGCAATTCATCGGCCACTACTACGAGCAGAGAAAGCCAGCGTTTGTTGACGATTTGATGGGGCTCATGATTGGGCCGATGTTCGTGGCAGCGGAAATCGCTTTTCTGCTCGGTTTACGCAAGGATTTGCAAGCGCCCATTGAGAAAGAGGTGGGCCCCACGTTGATTCGCGCACCGAAGGTCGCTTAGCCAATCACGCAGGGCGGTCTTGCGTTTTTGTACCGCACGCTCAAACGTGACCATCGCGGGGCGAAATCGCGTGTGTGCGTCGCACCTAAAATGTCTTAGCGCGAAGTTTCTCGCGACTCAGGTAACTTGAATGAACGCAGAAGTAGTCGAAGTCACACCGCCCGAGCCCAATGTTGCGGCCGCAATAGCGCCGGCGTTGGCAGTGCCCCACTCGTTTGGGAAAGTCTATGGGCAGCCGATTTCGGAGATGCCCAAGGATCTCTACATCCCGCCCGAGGCGCTGGAGGTGATCCTTGATGCGTTTGAGGGTCCGCTTGATTTGCTGCTTTATCTGATCCGCAAACAAAACCTCAACATCCTCGATATTCCGATGGCAAGCCTGACTCGCCAGTATCTTGAATATGTTGACGCGATGAAATCAACGCAGCGCTTCGAGCTGGCTGCGGAATACCTGCTGATGGCGGCGATGCTGATCGAGATTAAATCGCGGATGTTGCTGCCACGTCCGCCGGAGGCCGAGAAAGAAGAGCACGATCCGCGCGCAGAACTCGTTCGCCGATTGCTCGAATACGAGCAAATGAAGCTCGCGGCGGCCGGGCTCGACGATTTGCCGATGGCTGAACGCGATTTCGCCATCATCCAAGTGATCTTCCAAAAGCAGGCGGCGATGCGGCTGCCTGATGTGGAGCCAGACGACTTTTTGCGGGCATGGAGCTGGATTCTTGCCCGTGCAAAGGTCAACCGTGCCCACATGATTTCTCGTGACGAGCTTTCCGTGCGCGCGCACATGACGCACGTGTTGCGCAGGCTCTCGCCAGGGATGCATGTAGAATTCACGAGTCTGTTCGAGGAAACAGCGACGGTCGGAATGGTGATCGTAACGTTCCTCGCAATCTTGGAGTTATCGCGCGAACGACTCATTTCGGTCGCGCAAACGGAACCCTACAGCCCCATTTACGTGCAACTCGTCGGCGACGGCGGGATTATGGTTGCGGCCAGCACGGATGCGGCAAACGACGAAGCGATCTAAGTCGTAGATCGATACAACGCTTCTTCGGCGCGACGCACATGGATTGTTGTCGCGAGGGCTGCTCGCAACCGCAGCTTGTGTTGCTTTCCAACCGCAAAATCGAGAGCCATCGTTGGACGAACTCACTCACGCTAAACGCGTACTCGAGGCCGTGCTGCTTTCCGCACGTGAACCGCTTCCCCTTGAAGAAATCGTAAAAGTATTTGACCCGCCCGTGCCAACCGAGACGGTGCGCCTGCTGCTGGCTGATCTTGGCGCGGAATGGAAAGAGCGCGCAAGTTGCGAGCTCATTCAGGTGGCAAGCGGCTACCGCTTTCAAACCAAAGCAGAGATGCAAATGCATCTGGATCGGCTCGCCCCTGAAAAGCCGCCAAAGTATTCGCGTGCCGTGATGGAGACGCTCGCGATCATTGCTTACCGCCAACCGGCTACACGGGGCGAGATCGAGGCGATTCGCGGTGTGGCCGTTTCGAGCAACATTCTGAAGGCGCTCGAAGATCGTGGCTGGGTTGAAACCATTGGCCACAAAGACACTCCAGGGCGCCCGGCGCTCTACGCCACAACCAAGCAATTTTTGAATGACCTGAACTTGCGCTCTTTGGCCGAACTGCCGCCGCTCGCCGAGCTCGATGCGCATCCCGCGCTCGAGATCCCCGAAGTGCCGCAGGAGCCCGTTTATCCCCATCAAGCGCGAATCGATGCCGAAACGGCGACCGAATTCGCCGTAGACGGCGCACCCAATGCGCCCCGCCTTGACACCGCCGACGCTGGCTTATTTGAAGCCGCAGATGCACCTGGCAGCAGCAATGCGCTCGTACAACCCTCTACCGGAACGGTCCACTAATCCATGAATGAAATCCCACCGATGAGTGATACCGATTTCGATGATCACGAGCCTGGCGATGTCAACGGAAACGTTGATCCGGCTTGGGCCAAAAAGCAAAAACTTCAGGTCAAGCAAGGCGCAAATCCCGGCAATCGTGGCCCCCGCACGCCACGCCCACCGCGCCCACCGCGTGCGCCGCGTGGTGCGAATCCGGCGGCCGCAGGCGGCGTGCCCGCTGTTGCTACGCCTACCGGTGGCGTGATCGAACAGGGCGCAAACCTTGGAGCGGTCGCGGCACAGCCAACACACGGCGAAGCTAGCGTATCGATCGAGGGCGCTGCAGTGCCGATGGGCGCGCCTAGCGATGACTCCGGCGAGCGCGCTCACGTGGGCGAGCGACGCGCGCGGGGCATGCGGCGATCGCGCCGTGGTGGTAAAGCTGAACGTCCTGAGGGGTTTGTGGCTCCGCGCAGCGACGAAAGTAAAGATAGTGGCTCAATTAATGTACCCCAAGACGAATCGGGGCAAGCAGGTGAAGAAATACAAAATAGAGTTCAGTCGAATTCTGACGCTAGCCCCAATGAAAACTTCGTAAGCGGCTCAGAGCTTGCTGATTCAGACGGAGGCTCACCCAACCCGGGTGCGTTTGGCGATCCGAATCGCCCGATGGACACCTCGGCGCGCCGCAATCGCAATCGAAATCGAAACCGGGTTCGCAGCGATGAAGCGCGTGCCATTCGCGCGGCGCGCAAGAGCGCGGCTGCTGAGGACGGAGCGGTTGCGCTGGATGCCTCGGGCGAACCAATGGCTGACGCGGCAGGTGATGGCGAGCGGCTTCACAAAGTGCTTGCTCAACAAGGGCTTGGATCGCGCCGCGAGATGGAATCGCTGATCGAGTCTGGTGAAGTCGAAGTAAACGGCGAACGCGCGCACGTGGGTCAAGTGGTGAGCGAGCGTGATCGCGTTTACGTGAAGCGCCGTAAAGTCAGCATCAAGCTGGGCGACGACAACCCGCGTATCTTGATCTATCACAAGCCGTCTGGCGAGATCGTGAGCCGCGATGATCCCGAGGCACGCGACACGGTGTTTGATCGCCTGCCAAAACCCGATCACGGCAAGTGGATCGCGATGGGGCGACTTGACTTCAATACCGAAGGCTTGCTGCTTTTCACCACCTACGGAGAGCTCGCTAACCGGATGATGCATCCGCGCTACGAGATCATTCGTGAATACTCGGTGAGGGTTTTGGGTGAGCTCACCCCAGAGCAAGAAGATCAATTGATCGACGGTATCGAGCTCGATGATGGGCCAGCGCGCGTGCTCTCGCTTGATCGAATTGATCGCGATAGCGACGGCGCTAACCATTGGTATCGCATCACCATCAACGAAGGTCGCAATCGCGAAGTGCGCCGCATGTTCGAATTTCTCGGCTTGACGGTGAGCCGCTTGATTCGCACGCGCTACGGCGTGGTCAATATGCCGTCGTGGCTCAAGCGTGGACAGTACAAACTGCTCGACGAAAACGATACGTTTAACGTGCTCGAAGCGGTCGGGCTGCGTTCGCGCAAAAAGCTCGAGAAAGCAGCGCGCTTTGGTGGCGCTCGCGGGAAGCTGCCGCAAGGCCCCGTTGGGCCGATGCGCTCGGCCACTGAGCACGAAGCTATTTGGAACGGCGCGCCCGCCAATGTCGGCGCAATGCCCGGCGCGCGCGCTGATCGCAATGGTCGGGGGCGCAGTCAACGCGGCGGCGCAGGGTTTGGCGCGCAGCCTTCGATGCAACAACAGCAGTTTCCGGGGTTTGGTGGCGCTGATGCGACCAGTTCGACGCTCGGACGACGCGGACCAAACCGCGCCAAACGCGGCCGTGGTGGTGAGGTGAACGGTAACGTTGATCCGAACTTCCGCGCCGGCCGCGGCCCGAACCTTCGTCGAGGGCGCAATGGCGCAGGAAGCGCGCCGCCGGAGTTTGACGAAGAGGGCAACCGCATCAACGTTGCGCCGATCGGGGGCTCGGCGGGGGCAGCGGGCGGCGACGGAAGGCCACGGCAGCAGCGTAACCGTCGCGGCCAGGGGCGCAGCACGCCTCGTGGCGGTGATGTAAACGGCAACGTCGCGGCCAACGCAAACGCAAACGCCAACTCCAACCCGAACGGCGGTCCACGCAATGGACGTAATCGAAATCGCCGAGGACGTGGCCCGCGTGAGGCGGGCGGCGTGGAAGGGGCGCCACCGCAAGGCGGCGCGTCAGTCGCATTGGCGGGAGAGAGCAGCTTCCCGACAAACCCAAACGCAGAAAATCGTCCTCGCGGGCGCGGGCGTCGCAACCAGCGGCGCGGCGGTCGTGGGCGCGGACCCAAAGACGCCCAAGCCGGCGACAATAGCGCGCCAAGTCCTGTTTCGTCGGAAGCGGATGCGGGTTAGTTTACTGGGCGAAAACAATTGTTTTCGCTCGCTTGCCCTTATCTAAGCGTAGCCAGATGCCAAGCGCTCTTGCGGGAGTAAGGCATCTTGCTCGCGCAACTTGGCTCGACGTTCTCTCCAACCGTGAGGGCTTGGCCTCGACGCGGGCCTAGCGCACACACGACCCGACGACACGCCTCTGCCGCAGATTTACAGCAGAAGCTCGCGTTTTTAGAGGGGGAGTGTGGTGCCGATGATCGGAATCGAACTGACGACCTTCGCATTACGAATGCGCTGCTCTACCAACTGAGCTACATCGGCTTTTCGTTGCCGCGCTCGAACGATTTTCGAGGGGCTTCGACATGGTGATTGCTGAGCGCGAAGCGCCTGCATCAACCTAGCCCATAATTATGCCATGAAACTTTCTCGCATCATTGGATTCCACGCGGTTAATGCCCGCCTCGAGCGTCGGCCGGGCACGGTTGTTGAGGTCTACACCAGTTCCGAGCGCGACGATCCACGGATGCAACGTCTAGACCAAGCGGCGACGCGCGCTGGGATCGAAATCGAACGCGTGCCGCCCGCGCGGCTGAAGGCGCTTGCCCAATCGGACGAGCATCAGGGCGTTGTCGCGCTGGTGGAAGCAGAGGCGAGCGTCGCTGACTTCGATCAGATTCTCGCCGCCGCGCAAGCGCGCCACGCAAACGGTGGTGCGGCTCCGCTCTTTTTGCTACTCGATCAGGTGCAAGACCCGCACAACCTTGGCGCGTGCATTCGCTCGGCTGACGCATTCGGCGCAGATGCCGTGATCGTGCCCAAACATGGTTCAGCGCCGCTTTCTGCGGTCGCGATGAAAGCCGCGAGTGGCGCTACCGAAACCACCCCGCTTTGCGAAGTCGTCAATCTCTCACAATGCATTGAGACACTTAAAAAATCTGGGGTCTGGGTGCTAGGTGCCGAAATGGAAACTGACGCAACGCTCTTCAACACGCGCCTCGATGGTCCGCTGGCGTGGGTACTCGGTAATGAGGGGCGCGGGTTGCGTCGATTAACGCGCGAGAAGTGTGATGCGCTGGTGGCGATCCCGATGCAGGGCGCGGTCGAGAGCCTCAATGTTTCTAATGCAACTGCGGTTTGCCTCTTTGCCACACAAGCGGCGCGCAATGCTTCGCGCTAATTGCGGCATGGCAATCGATCAAAAATAAAGAGCACCTACAAGCTGCGCAACTAAGGGTGATTAAGCACGATTGTTGCTTAGCAGCAGGGTATCATCTTCGGTTTACGTTTACGTTCACTTCTTCATGCTCGCGTTCATCCTGCGCCGACTATTTCAGGCCGTTTTGGTCATGCTGGCCGTTGGCCTCGTCGCCTTCTCGCTTTTCAACTACGTCGGCGACCCGGTCAACCTCATGCTCGGGCAAGACGCGACACCGGAGCAGCGCGAAGAACTGCGCCGGGATCTCGGTCTCGACCAGCCGTTCTACATTCAGTACGCGCGTTTCGTGGGTAACGCCGTTCAGGGGGAATTTGGACTGTCGCTTCGGCAAGCTCGTCCAGTCTCCACGCTGATTAAAGAGCGTCTTCCCGCAACGCTTGAGCTCGCATTCTGTGCAGCTGCGCTCGCGCTTTTTCTGGGTTTGGTGATGGGCGTGTACACGGCGCTCAGGCGACGAGGGTATTTTTCTCAGGTCTTGCTGACGGTGTCTTTGATTGGCGTGTCGCTGCCCACGTTTCTTATCGGCATTCTGCTCATTTACGTATTCGCGGTCACCCTGCAGTGGCTGCCTTCGTATTCGCGCGGCGAGGTGACACAGCTCGGTTGGTGGAGCACCGGGCTCTTCAATAAAGACGGACTGAAGGCGCTGATCCTGCCGTCGATCACGCTCTCGCTCGGCACGATGACGCTCATCATGCGCCTCGTTCGCTCGGAAATGCTTGAAGTGCTGCGCACCGATTACATCAAGTTTGCGCGCGCTCGCGGTCTTAGCAACCGCGCAGTGCATTTCGGGCATGCACTGAAGAACACGCTCGTTCCGGTGATCACGATCGCAGGCCTGCAGCTCGGCGCGATCATCGCTTTCGCAATCGTCACTGAAACGGTATTCCAGTGGCCTGGCATGGGCTTCTTGTTTATTCAATCCGTCCAAGCCGCCGACATTCCAGTGATGGCAGCGTATCTCGTAATGATCGCTTTGATTTTTGTCACCATTAATCTCATCGTCGATTTGCTGTACTACTTGGTCGATCCGCGTTTGCGTATTGAACGATCAGGCAGCGCACACTAGTCATCGCAACTACTTTGATCGGAAATTCAGATGTACAACCCGAATAAAGTCGCTGACGCGATTCGTGAATATCACGGCGAACTCACTGAAATTCGACGCGACATTCATTCCAATCCTGAGCACGCCTACAAAGAGCACCGTACTGCGGCGCTCGTCGTTGAGCGGCTCAAAGCCTACGGTGTAGACGAGGTTCACACCGGTATCGGCGGCACCGGTGTGGTCGCAGTCGTTCGAGGAAACTTGGGCGAAAGTCGCGCCGCAGTTGGCTTGCGCGCCGACATGGATTGCCTTGCGATGAATGAGGAAACAAGTATTCCTTGGGCCTCGAAGAACAAAGGCTTCATGCACGCCTGCGGCCATGATGGTCACACGACGATGTTGCTCGGCGCAATGCGATATCTCGCGAAAACTCGTAACTTTGCCGGCACGGTCTACGGCGTGTTCCAACCTGCCGAAGAAGGCGCGGCGGGTGCAAAGGCGATGATGGATGATGGCCTATTCACCCGCTTTCCGATGAAAACCATTTACGGCTTACACAATGTGCCGTGGGTGCCGCTGGGGAAAATGGCGGTGCGCAATGGTGCGATGATGGCTGCGGCCGATCAGTTTGAGATTGTGATCGAAGGCAAAGGCGGCCATGGGGGCATGCCGCAGTTTGTATGTGACCCGATTGTCGCTGCGTCGCACGTGATCACCGCGTTGCAGACCATTGCCTCCCGCAACGTAGACCCGGCCGATTCGGTGGTGGTGTCGGTCTGTGCGATCGAAGGCGGCAAGATGACAACCTACAACGTTGTGCCGCGCGAAGTAAAAATGGTCGGCACCATTCGCACTTACCGCAAAGAAACTCAGGCGAGCGTGTTTGAGCGGATGCAGCAGATTGTGGAAACAACTGCCGCTGCGTTTGGGGCTAAGGGTACGATCAACATTCGTCGTGGCTACCCGGCCACGATTAACCATCCGCGTGAAGCGGCGCTGGCCGCCGAGGTCGGGCGTGAGGTGTTCGGTCACGATAACGTTGTGACCGAAATCTTCCCGAACACCGGCGGTGAAGATTTTGCATTTTTCCTTGAGGCTATTCCTGGCGCCTACATTTGGGTCGGCATTCAGTCGGAAACGAGCTTCGGGCTTCATCATCCTTGCTATGACTTCGATGATCGCATCATCCCAACGGGCGCTGGTTTGCTCGCTGCAATTGCTGAGAAAGAGCTCGCACTGGCATGAAGCTCAACGATCTCCCGCAGTCATTCGTTGATGAGCTGATTGGCATTCGGCGCGATATCCATGCCAATCCTGAACTCGGTTTCGAAGAGTTGCGCACCTCCGCGTTGGTGATCGAGAAGTTGAAAAACTACGGTGTGGACGAGGTTCACACCGGGATGGCAAAAACTGGCGTGGTTGGTGTGATTCGCGGCAAACGCGGCGGCGACGCGATTGGTCTACGCGCCGATATGGACGCGTTGCCGATGCAAGAGAAAAACTCATTTTTTCATGCATCGAAACGCGCGAAGACGATGCACGCGTGCGGTCATGATGGCCACACGACCATGTTGCTCGGCGCCTCAAAGTATTTGGCCGAGACGCGCAATTTCGCTGGAACCGTTCACGTTATTTTCCAGCCCGCAGAGGAAGGCGGCGGTGGGGGTGAGAAGATGTGCTTGGAAGGCTTGTTTGATCGCTTTGATTGCAAACAAGTCTTTGGCGTACACAATCGCCCTGATCTCGATCTGGGGAAGTGGGGCACGCGCGTCGGGCCGTTCATGGCCTCTGCCGATTCGTTCTCAATCACTATTAACGGTCGTGGCGGCCACGCTGCACGCCCGCATCTCGTGTGTGACCCGATAGTTGTTGCGGCAAACATCATCCTTGCGACGCAAACGATTGTGTCGCGCAACGTAAGCCCACTCGATACCGCAGTGGTCGGCATTAGTGCAGTAGAAGGCGGGAACTTGCCTGCCAACAACGTCATCCCCGATTTGGTCAAACTCACGGGCACCGTGCGCACCTATGATCCGAACACGCAAGACTTGATTGAAGCGCGCCTTGGTGAAATGGTCCACGGTATTTGTGCTGCGCATCGCGCGACGGGCGAGTTCGTGTTCAAGCGCGGCTATCCTCCCGTGATCAATTCAAAAGCCGAAGTCGAATTTGCACATTCCGTAGCGAGTGAAATTTGGGGCGAGGCGAATTGTGATTCGAATTACACGCCTTCGATGGGCGGCGAGGATTTCGCCTACATGCTTCAGATGCGGCCCGGTTGCTTTTCAGTGATTGGACAAGGCGCGCCTGGCGAGCCGATCGTGCCGCTTCACAATACACGCTACGACTTTTGCGACGCCATCATCCCGAACGGCGTTCGTTACTTTTCGCGAGTGATTGAACGGGGACTTCCGCTCTAGCCAAAAGCGAAGAGTGGAGAGATAGAAAAGAGAGATAACAACTTGGATACTTTGAAACGCTTTTTTGATGGCGATATTTGGTGGAGCTTCAAGCAGTCACCGCTCACGATAGGCGCGAGCATCGTCGCGCTCATTTGCATTTTGGGCGCAGTGCTCTCGCCCTTACTTGCGCCGCACAATCCGTACGATTTAGCGCAGATTTCTCTTCTTAACTCGAATTTGCCGCCGTCGTGGATGAAGGAGGGAGTTGCCTCATTCCCGATTGGTACAGACCAGCAAGGGCGCGATATTCTGTCGACGATCATGTATGGATCGCGCGTCTCGCTGCTCGTCGCAGTGAGCGCTGTCTTGATGTCGATTGTGATGGGCGTTTCCTTGGGATTGCTCTCGGGTTATGTTGGCGGACGACTTGATAGCTTCATCATGCGAATCGCTGATATCCAGCTTTCTTTCCCGGCGATTTTGGTGGCGCTGTTGCTCGCTGGCGTAGGTCGGCAATTCTTGCCGCGTGATCAGCAAGATTCGCTCGCGATTTATGTGATCGTGTTCTCGATTGGCCTCACCGGATGGGTGCAATACGCACGCACCGTGCGTGGATCTGCGCTCGTCGAGAAAAGTAAAGAGTATGTCCAGGCCGCGCGCGTTATCGGCGTCTCTAAGTGGCGAATCATGGTGAAGCATGTGTTGCCAAACGTGCTCGGCCCTGTGCTCGTGATCGCGACGCTCAATGTCGCCACCGCGATTCTTACGGAGGCAACGCTTTCGTTCTTGGGCGTTGGTATGCCGCCAACGCAACCATCGCTTGGCACGTTAATCAACGAGGGCCAAAACTTCTTGTTATCGGGCGAATGGTGGCTCACCTTTTTCCCGGGGCTCGCATTGGTAGCGATGGTCATGTCAGTGAATTTGGTGGGGGATTGGCTGCGTGACGCGCTGAATCCGAAACTTCGCTGAGCGCATTCGCGCAACGGCGAACTCTTACAGGAGTAAACCATGGCAATTTCGATTTCAAAACCTCTAGTCACGCTCAGCCTCATCGGGTGCGCAGGCGCGCTTGCCGGCTGCGCACACCAGTGGGAAAGTTTGCTCGATGGCAATCTCTACACCCGCGCCAGCATGAACCGCTATCCGGTATTAATCGTTGCGGTGGATGGTGAATACAGCACGCTCACACCGCGTCGCGTTGATTCTGGCGTGCGCAAACTGACCGTCGATGCGCCGCCGATTGCAAATTTCCGCGAACCGGTGCGTAAGGAATTCGAGTTCAAGGTCGAAAAGTGTGTGCGCTATTGGCTGGCCGCCCAGCGCGCAACCTCGCTTACGCCAGATTTCGAACTTGTGATCGATCACGCCGAACCGATTGCCGGGTGCACGCCCTACGGTGAACGCGTGGAAAGCACCGTGGTTCCCGCGCAGCTTGATCGCCCACGCGCGATACCGACGCCGAAACAGGTTCGATAGAACCCAAAAAAAATTCAATGAAGCGCCCGTTTAGCTAGGGCTAGATTTAAGAAACAAAAAATGTCAAAAGCGCCCGTTTTAGAAGTAAAAGACATACACATCGAGTTCCCTACGAGAAGGGGTGTGCTTAAAGCCGTGGACGGTGTGTCGTTCTCCATCGCGCCAGGCGAAGTGTTGGGCGTAGTCGGTGAATCGGGTGCTGGCAAATCGCTTACGGGGGCCGCAATCATTGGCTTGCTCGAGCCGCCCGGGCGCGTCGCCAGCGGCGAAATTCTGCTTGAAGGCAAGCGGATCGACAACCTGCCCTACGAGGAAATGCGAAAGATTCGCGGCAGGCAAATCGGGGCTATTTTTCAGGATCCACTCACGTCGCTCAACCCGCTCTACACCGTTGGGCGGCAGCTAACTGAGACCATCCTCACGCATCTGGAAATGTCCCGCGAGCAAGCGCTTGAGCGCGCGATAAAGCTCTTGGAAGAGGTCGGCATCCCTGCAGCGCGTGAGCGGATCGAGCACTACCCGCACCAGTTCTCTGGCGGAATGCGCCAACGAGTTGTGATTGCGCTTGCGCTCGCCGCCGAGCCAAAAGTCATCATCGCTGATGAGCCCACCACCGCGCTCGATGTGTCGATCCAGGCGCAGATCATCACGCTTCTGAAGCGCCTATGTCGTGATCACGGCACTGCCGTCATGCTCGTCACGCACGACATGGGGGTCATCGCAGAAACGGCTGATCGCGTCGCGGTGATGTATGCCGGGCGGGTTGCCGAAATTGGCCCGGTTTCCGAAGTCATTCATAACCCGCAACATCCGTACACGATGGGACTGATGGGATCAATTCCAGAATTCGATACCCATCGCGAACGCTTGATTCAAATCGACGGCGCGATGCCGCGTCTGGATTCAATCCCACAAGGTTGTGCATTCAACCCACGCTGCACCCAGGTGTTTGATCGCTGCAAAACTGAGCGCCCCGAACTCCTTGTGGCTGGGAATACCCGCGCTGCATGTTGGCTACACGCGAAGTAATTTAGAAGAGAAAAGACCCATGAGCGCCTTCGTTACCCTCAACAACGTTAGCAAAACATTCGACGTTTCCGCACCGTGGTTAAACCGCGTCATTGAGCGCAAACCACCGTCGTATCTTCAGGCCGTGAGCGATGTTTCATTCGATATTCGTAAGGGTGAAACGCTCGCACTCGTGGGTGAATCTGGATGTGGCAAGTCAACTGTCGCACGGCTGATCGTTGGGCTCTACCAGCCCACCAAGGGCATGATCACCGTTGACGGCAAAGACATGCGCCTTGTTGATCAGACGGGCGAATCAAGCCAAGCCTTGCGGCGCAAGGTACAGATGATTTTTCAAGACCCGTACGCAAGTTTGAATCCGCGTTGGCGTGTCTCCGACATCGTGGCCGAACCGATTCGTACACACAAACTGTTGACGGATAACGCTGCGATCGATAAGCGCGTGGCTGAGTTGCTCGGCTACGTAAAACTCACCGCGAAAGACGGTGAGAAGTTTCCGCACCAATTCTCCGGCGGTCAACGCCAACGCATTTCCATCGCGCGCGCGCTCGCGAGCAATCCCGAATTCCTTATTTGTGATGAGCCGACCTCGGCGCTCGACGTATCCGTGCAAGCGCAGGTTTTGAATCTCATGAAAGATTTGCAACGCGAGATGGGGCTGACCTATCTGTTTATCTCGCACAATTTGCAAGTCGTGCACCATATTTCTGATCGCGTCGGCGTGATGTACCTCGGTCGAATCGTCGAAATTGGCGACAAGAAGCAGGTGTTCGGCGACCCGCAGCATCCGTACACGCGCATGTTGCTAGACGCCATTCCCGATCTGAAAATGACCGGCAAAGCGCGTACACCCGTCGCCGGCGAAGTCCCCAACCCGCTAAATCCGCCAACCGGCTGCGCTTTCAATCCGCGCTGCCCGAAGAAGTTTGGCCCCTGTGACAAGGATCGGCCACAGTTGATCGCGTTCAAGGATCGGGAAGTCGCCTGCCACGCGGCGGTGTAGGTCGATTCCTGGGCGTGCTTGCCTCGCGGTTTGTTCCGTCCGTTGCGCTCCGATAATTTTTTGATCGCGCGAACGCTGTAACCGCCTCGCGCTTGATACGAACTTCTTGACGTGATTTAGTTGTGCGCGACGTGACTCATCGCTCGGTTCTCGCCATTTCGTTTGCGATACGGGTGGAAAAGCGATGATCGCGTGACGTCATCCATGGATAGCGATTTCGCTATCACCTATCGCAACAGGAAAGACTCATGTACGCCGTTCTCCCTCGCCTCGAATCCTCGCGTACCACCTTTCCGCCTTTGCGCCGGCGCAACGTGGAAACGCTACAGCTCAACCTCGGTTATCGTTGTAACCAGTCTTGCGTTCACTGCCACGTCGCGGCGAGTCCGCAGCGTACGGAAGAGATGGATCGCGAAACGATCAATCTCGCCCTAGACGCTGCGCTACACCTCGGCGCGAATACGCTTGATCTCACTGGCGGCGCGCCTGAACTCAATCCCCATTTTCGCGCGCTAGTCTCAACGGCACGCGATCGAGGATTGAAAGTCATTGATCGCTGCAATCTCACGATTTTGTTCGAACCGGGCCAAGAATCTCTTGCGGAATTCCTTGCGGAAAACAGCGTGAAAATCGTTGCTTCGCTGCCGTGCTACTCCACAGAGAACGTGGACAAACAACGCGGCAATGGTGTGTTTGACGCAAGCATCCGTGCGCTGCAAAAACTCAATGCTCTGGGTTACGGCACCAACGGCAGCCCCCTCGAAATTGACCTGGTTTACAACCCGCAAGGGGCCGTGTTGCCACCGCCGCAGCAAGCACTCGAAGCGGATTACAAACGCGTACTTTTCAACGAATTCGGGATTCGATTTAACCGCTTGCTCACGCTTGCCAATATGCCGATTCAGCGATTCGGCTCAACGCTCATTTCAAAGAACACCTTCGACGATTACATGCAAGTGCTTCGCAATGCGCACCGAGATGAGAATGCAGATAAGGTCATGTGTCGCTCTCAGCTGAGTATCGACTATCAAGGCTATCTCTACGATTGTGACTTTAATCAAATGCTCGGTTTGGGATTGCGTTTCAACGGTTCCTCCCGCGTGCATTTGCGCGATGTGCTTGCGTCTAGCAAGAACGCGCTTGAGGATGGGGCCATCGTTGTTCGCGACCATTGTTACGGTTGCACAGCAGGTCAGGGCAGTTCGTGTGGCGGCGCGCTGAATTGAGCGATGTTGATTGCTCGCGTGGTAAGCCCCCCCTAGGTAAATGTCTGGTTTCCAATGTCTCGAAGCAGCACCGAGCGAATTCAGTTTTCAGTCATCATTCCTGTATTGAATGAATCGCGACGGATCGAGAAATTGCTTGCATCGCTGCGTAAGCAAACGTCGAACTTTGAAACTGAAATCATCGTGGTCGACGGCGGTAGCGAGGATGACACGCTGCAACGTGCACGTGCTCATTGTGATCACGCCGTGCAATCGCCACGCGGTCGAGCGCGCCAACAGAACTTTGGCGCAAACATCGCAGTGGGCGATACCCTTGTATTCCTCCATGCGGACACGACGCTACCAGCTGATGCGTTCAACCTAATTGCTAACGCGCTGAATCCAGGGGGCTCGTGGGGACGCTTTGACGTGACGCTCGTTAGTCACGAGGCGAGACTGCGGCTTGTTGCGACGATGATGAATCTTCGATCGCGCAGCACGGGTATCGCAACTGGCGATCAGTGCATCTTCGTGACGAGACGCACGTTTATCGCAATCGGCGGATTCCCGGAACAAGCGCTGATGGAAGACATCGAAATTTCTAAACGACTGAAGCGAGTTTCCTCGCCCGCCTGTCTGCGCGCGAAAGTCCGCACATCGGCACGCCGATGGGAAACACAGGGTGTTTTCCGCACGATTGCGCTGATGTGGTGGTTACGGTTCGCGTATTGGCTAGGTGTGTCGCCCGCTACGCTCGCGCGATGGTACGGTTATGGTAGGTCAGAGGCTTCCCGATGAGTGACGCGAGAGGCAGCCACTCAGCTCACATCGCGATCTTCGCTCGTGCACCCATCGAAGGCAAGGTCAAAACGCGATTGATAGCTGCGTACGGTGCGCGTAGGGCAACGGCGATCTATCGATTTCTTGCCGAACGCACTCTCCAGATCGTACGTGACGCGTGCGACACGATGAACGCGACCGCGTCGATCTGGATTGCGGATGAAAACGACGCGTCGCATCCAAGCTGCATCGCGTGGTCGCAACGATTCGGCTTTCCGATTCGTTCGCAAATCAGTGGCGATTTGGGCGAGCGGATGTTCAACTGCATGACATCGCTCGAAGGCCGTTTCCAATCGATAGCAATTTTAGGAACAGACTGCCCAGTTATTAAAGGCGACGATATAGAAAATGCATTAACTCAACTAAACACAAATATTCATTGGAGCCTCACAAAAGTGGAGGATGGTGGGTATGTGCTAATCGCGAGTAATCAGCCTAGTTCTGTGCCGTTTCGTGATATGACGTGGAGCACGCCGAATGTCATGGCGACTACGCGCCAGCGGTTCCGTGACGCGGGTCTCCTCTGGGCCGAATCAGCGGCGCTCTGGGATATTGATGAACCAGCGGATGTCGAACGCGCGATTCGCGAGGGACTGCTGCCGCCCGATTTGTAGGCAGCCCTTGCCGCGATCACGAGTCTTCGAAACCTCCCCTTCAACGCGAGGTCAACCCGAAGCGCTTGGTGGGGATGGCTTTTCTCCGCAATCCGCAGCACCCGCCGTGTTCGTCTAGTCATGCCAACCGCGCATGTTCCCAAAGTTTGAACGCCGCATCTCCGCTCCTACAATTACGGCATGAAATCAAGCAGCAAAGCCCAATTTAACTGGAGCGATCCGCTCCTTCTCGATCAACAATTAACCGATGACGAGCGCGCTGTTCGCGACGCAGCCGCCGCGTATTGTCAAGACAAACTCTTGCCGCGCGTCACCGAAGCGTTTCGCAACGAATACACCGATACCGCCATCTTTCGCGAGATGGGCGAGCTCGGCTTGCTCGGGCCGACGATCCCCGAGCAATACGGTGGCGCGGGTTTGAACTATGTTTGCTATGGACTCATCGCACGCGAGGTCGAGCGCGTTGATTCCGGCTATCGCTCGATGATGAGCGTGCAAAGTTCGCTCGTCATGGTGCCGATCAACGAATTCGGCACCGAAGCGCAGAAGAAGAAGTATCTTCCGAAACTCGCTACAGGCGAATGGATCGGCTGCTTCGGGCTCACCGAACCGAACCACGGCTCTGACCCTGCGAGCATGATCACTCGCGCGAAGAAAGTCTCCGGCGGTTTCTCGCTCACCGGTTCCAAGATGTGGATTTCCAATTCGCCCTTTGCCGATGTGTTCATCGTTTGGGCAAAAAATGATGAAGGCCGCATTCGTGGCTACATCCTGGAAAAAGGAATGAAAGGGCTTTCCGCCCCCGCGATCAAAGGCAAGGTCGGTTTGCGTGCTTCGACCACAGGCGAAATCGTGATGGACGATGTCTTTGTTCCGGAAGAAAACGAATTCCCCGAAGTCGAAGGTCTCAAAGGCCCGTTCACTTGTTTGAACAGCGCCCGTTACGGCATCGCCTGGGGCGCGCTCGGCGCGGCGGAAGACTGCTGGCACCGCGCCCGCCAATACGTGCTCGATCGCAAACAATTCGGTCGCCCACTCGCCGCGAACCAACTCATCCAAAAGAAACTCGCCGACATGCAAACCGAGATCACGCTCGGCCTGCAAGGCTGCCTGCGCCTAGGTCGCATGAAAGACGAGGGCACGGCAGCGGTTGAAATCACCAGCATCATGAAGCGAAACAGCTGCGGCAAATCGCTCGACATCGCCCGCCTAGCGCGCGACATGATGGGCGGCAACGGCATAAGCGACGAATATGGCGTCGCAAGGCATCTCGTGAATCTTGAAGTGGTGAATACCTACGAGGGGACGCATGATATTCATGCGCTCATTCTTGGTAGGGCGCAGACTGGGATTCAGGCGTTTGCTTAGACGTAGAAGCTGATTGCCGGTTGAATGGGGAAAAGCGATGAGGAGAAAAAATGCAGCAAAGCGTCTGGTTGCGCACGCGATCCGTCGATCTCGTCTTGTCTGGCCCATTATCGCAATCGTTTTGCTCCTTTTCGTCGCCGTCAATGGTTATTTGCAAAGCCAAAGAGATCGAGCGCTAATCGCGGTACTGGGAGAGATTCGCGACAAACAGACCCTTATTTCCGCGTCCGCCAGCCGTATTCATGAGGAATTGAAGACCGTAACTGGCATCGATAAGAACACTCGAGAAGCAAGTGAAACACTCCGCAGAATTCTTGAGCGTCTGCCGGTGTCGAAACCTGAAGACAAAACGCAACTCCAATCGGGAGCCGAGCATAAGTCCGACGAAGCGACTCTTGAACTGGCGCGAATTATCGAAAGAAATATGCCGAAGAGTTCGCAGATTGATCATGCTGTCTCCACGCTGAGAGCGGCGATCGAGAACAACAAGCCGACGCTCTCTACCGCCAAAGAAACTGGCTGGAGCGCGATTCTGTTGCGCTTCGCGGTTTTTGTTTCGACGATTATGTTCGTCGCGATAGTCGCTCTTGCTGTTGCTTGGCTGGTGCTGAGTGACACGCGTTGGTCGGATTTGAAAACCTGCTTTGATAAGGAGAATCGCCCCAGAACAATCACAGTTTCCCTAGTTTCATTGGCTTCCTTGATCGGCCCGGTCACGCTACTTTCGGGTGACTTCACGTTGTTCAATTTCAAAACTAGTCTCGAGGTATCAGGAAGCTTCCCAACTTCTGGATCTACGCTCTCGGTGGAGCTCCCAAGCAGGGGATTTGCAGTTGAATGCCGCGAGGACGCTCGCATTGGGGGGTTCCTCGAAGCGCAGCACGACCAAGGTGATTTGCTTCTCGCTAAGATCGACGCTACAGCGCGCGAACTTAAGCAGCGTAACTCGGGGGGGCGACTTGTAGCGCTCTTTTTCGTCGGTTCGGCGGACAAACGATCGCTCAAGAACGCCTCACTAAAAATTTATGGATCGAACGCGGGCCTCGCGCATGCACGGGCGAAATGGGTTCGTGACGAACTCCGCACACGTTACGCGGGCGACTTGCCTCAGACGATGCTTTTGTCGAATGGACCGAATTTCGTCGGCGCGAATATCCCGCCTGAAGCGCTAACAAAAGATCGATCAGTTCAAATTTGCGAGCTCTGGTCGCCACCGCGTTGAGTTGGAGTACGTGTAGCGAGAATTTGTCGATGACCAAGATGGGGTTCTCAGATGCAGATATGCCGATATCAATTTACGTGCAATGAGATCGCTTTCTACGAACCGCACGATGGCATCTTCTTTTCGCAACTACCTCTCCACCGCCTTCCGCTGGCAACGCGGGCGGCAGGGGACGGGTTACGACAAGATGTTGTTGTTGACGGCGCGGTGGCCTTTGCCGTTTGATTCGTATTTGCTTCGCTATCCCGAAGGCTCGGAGATTCCGCCGCATACCGATCCGGTGACGACGGGGCGGCACTATCGTCTAAACATCATTTTGAAATCGCCGAAATCGGGCGGCGAGTTCGTGTGTGCGAATCCGATTTTTTCGACGAAACGCATCAAACTGTTTCGACCGGATGCGAGCGAGCACAGCGTCACGCGCGTCGTTGGCGGCAGTCGTTATGTGTTTTCGCTTGGGTGGGTCTTGCGCGGGTCGTGAGTTGGGACGCTCCCGGTTCCAACTGGTAAATCAATCAACACCGAAGGCGTAGCCGCCGCGAGCCAAATAATCGGCCCTCATCGGCTCCTTTTAGGGGGTAAGCGCCTGATTGCCCTCCAATCGACTAACTCAAACCCGCAACTCGTCGCCTTTCTATTGGCGGGCTCTGAGGTTTCCTTTGAAATGTTGAGATAAACGGTCGGTGATGGCACGCATCGTCGGTAAATCGATCAATTTTCAAACGGGAATCTCATGCTCAAGCTCGACGCAGTCACGCACGTATACGCCAATGGCACCAAGGCGTTGGACAACGCAAATCTCGACATTCCAAAGGGCATGTTCGGTTTGCTCGGTCCTAACGGCGCGGGCAAATCGTCGCTCATGCGTTGTATCGCAACGCTGCAAACACCGAGCGCAGGCAACATTGTGTTCGATGGTGTCGACGTGGTTCGAGAACCGGAGAAACTTCGTGCGCGATTGGGATATTTGCCGCAGGATTTCGGCGTTTATCCCCGCGTGTCCGCACTCGATTTGCTCGATCATCTTGCCGTGTTGAAAGGTTTGAGCCAACGCGGCGAACGCAAAGAGGTTGTGGAATCTCTCTTGCAGCAGGTGAATTTGTGGGACATGCGCAAGAAAGCGGTTGCGGGTTTCTCTGGCGGGATGCGCCAGCGCTTCGGTATTGCGCAGGCTTTGATCGGCAATCCCTCGCTCATCATCGTCGATGAGCCGACGGCGGGGCTCGATCCAGAAGAGCGCAATCGCTTTAACAATCTGCTTTCAGAAATCGGCGAGAACGTCGTTGTGATTCTCTCCACTCATATTGTGGAAGATGTTGCTGATCTGTGCTCGCGTATGGCAATCATCGTAAATGGGCGCATCGTGCTAACGGGTGCTCCGAACGAGCTGACCCGCTCGCTGGCCGGACGAATTTGGCGCAAAGCAATTCCCAAAGCAGCGCTTGCCGAATACCAATCCCGCATGAATGTGATCTCGACGCGCCTTCGCACCGGCGAAACCGTGATCCATGTCGCCGCAAACGAAGTGCCAGAAGCCGGGTTTGAATCGGTGAACGGAGGTTTGGAAGACCTTTACTTCGCGACCCTTTCAACATCGCGCCGCGCCGCGTAGAAAGGGGTTCAGCATGCTCGCCAAAATTGCGCAATTTGAATTGCGCTACCAAGTGCGTTCGCCACTCTTCGTCATCGGCGCTGCGATATTCTTTCTGATGACGTTCGGTTCAATCACAATCGATCAGATTCAGCTAGGTAGTCGCGGAATCGTTAATCTGAATTCACCTTACGCGATGCTGCAGGTGATCAGCATCATGAACATCTTCGGATTGTTTGTCATTACAGCGTTCGTGGCGAACGTGGTGATTCGCGATGACGAATCGGGCTTCGCACCGATTTTGCGAGCGACGCGTATCAAGAAATTTGACTATCTCGTTGGACGATTTCTCGGCGCGTTGCTCGTTGCTTTCATAGTTATGCTGACGGTGCCGCTCGCAATCTGGGTCGGCTGTCAGATGCCTTGGGTTGATCAGGAGAAGGTTGGACCTTTTGTTCTCGGTCACTATCTCTACGCAGTGCTTTTCTTCGGGTTGCCGACGCTGCTTCTGATTGGAGCGACTTTTTTTGCGCTCGCGACCGCGACCCGCTCGATGATGTGGACGTATCTCGGCGTCATCGGTTTCTTGATTCTTTTCATCGCTACACGCGTCATTCTTCGTGATCCTACGTACGACACGATCTCCGGACTAACCGATCCGTTTGGCCTCGGTGCGTTAAGTCGCGTCACGAAGTATTGGACGGCTGCCGAGCGCAATACGATGATGCCCGCGATTGAAGGCGTCCTGCTCTACAACCGCCTTATCTGGATCGGAGTGGCCGCAGCGATGTTTTTGATTGCGTATCGCATCTTTAGATTCGAATCGAGAGGCAGTCGCGTGTCGAAGGCCGAGGCAAAAAGGGATTCTTCAGCCGATACCGCAGCACCAGTCTCGACGCGTGCAATCGGTTCGCGAGCGCCAATGACCGTAACACCGCGAGCGAGTGCGTGGTCTCAGCTTGTAGCGCTGACGCGATTTGACATGGCATTTGTGTTTAAGAGTCCCGCGTTTTTCGTGTTGTTGGCGATGGGCGTTTTCAATGCCGTGGGAGGCATGACGTTGATCGTTGAGCAGCGCGGCGTGCCGTATTTTCCGGTGACGCGGGCGATGATCGAAATGCTCGAAGAGGCATTCAGCATCATACCGATCATCATCGCGATTTACTACGCCGGTGAGCTGGTGTGGCGCGATCGCGATCGCCGTATTCACGAGATCGTCGATGCCACACCTGCGCCGGATTGGGCGTTCGTGTTGCCGAAAGTGTTGGCAATCGTCTTGGTGCTGCTTGCCACTTTACTCGTTGCCGTCTTGGCCTCGGTCCTGTTCCAACTCTACCAAGGCTATACGCGATTTGAGTTGAGCTTGTACCTCTTATGGTTCATCGCTCCCGGATTGATTACCGCTGCGCTTCTCGGCACGCTCGCAGTGTTCGCGCAAGCGATCGTGCCGCACAAATTCGTGGGCTGGGCGCTCATGCTTGTGTACCTCGTCGCACGCATCACCTTCGCTACGATCGGCCTCGAGCACAATCTTTACAACTTTGCTGGAACACCGAGTGTGCCGACCTCAGACATGAACGGTCTCGATCGCTTTTGGATCGGGCGAGCGTGGTTCCAACTGTATTGGCTCGCCTTTGCAGTCATGTTGCTCGTGTTGGCGCACCTCTTGTGGCGTCGGGGCGTTGACTTGCGACTTAGGCCGAGATTGCGTGGTCTTAGTTCGCGGTTTCGAGGTGCACCTGCGGTGATTTTTTTGTCAGCGACAGCCGTGTTCGTCGGTACCGGTATTTACAATTTCTGGAATACCAACGTTCTCAACGAATACTCAACGACCCCGAGTCGCGAAAAATATTCTGCCGCTTTCGAGAAGGCACTTTTGGCCTACGAAAAAGTGCCGCAACCGACAATCGTCGATGTTTCGCTTGATGTCGATCTCTATCCGAAAGACGTCCGTGCGATAACGAGGGGCATTTACACCATCGAAAATCGCACGAAGAGTGAGCTGCCTGGCTTGCACATCCGTTGGTTGCCGCCGCTTAACATGCGAACGTTGGTTATCGACGGCGCTAACGTCGAAAAAGAATACGCTGACTTTCGCTATCGCATCTACAAGTTTGCGCTACCGATGCAGCCGGGCGAAAAACGCAGTATCCGTTTCGAAACTTTGTTGGAAGAGCGCGGTTTTCCGAACTCGCGTCCGCTAACGCGCATCGTGAGTAACGGTTCGTTCCTGAATAATTTCGAGATTTCGCCGATGCTCGGCATGGATCGCAGTCAACTCTTGCAAGATCGAAGCACTCGTCGCAAGTACGGTCTTGAGCCCGAGCAACGAGTGGCGAAACTCGAAGATCCCACGGCAGACGCGCATCACTATTTCCGCAAGGATAGCGATTGGGTGAACGCGAAGATCACGCTCACGACCGATGCCGATCAAACGCCCGTTGCGCCGGGCTACAAAGTGAGCGACACAACGAAGGCAGGGCGTCGTACTTTGGTCACACAGACTGAAGCGCCAATCATGCATTTCTTCTCGTTGCAATCAGCGCGCTATGCGGTGAAATCGGAAACGATGACCGGCAAGGACGGTAAACCGATCGAGCTTACCGTGTACCACTATCCGTCGCATGATCACAACGCGCAGCGCATGCTCGACGCGATGCGCGAGTCCGTTACGCTGTTCAGCGAAAAGTTCTCGCCGTATCAATTCCGGCAAGCGCGCATTCTTGAATTCCCGGGGTACGAATCGTTTGCTCAAGCGTTTGCCAATACCATGCCGTATTCGGAGAGCGGCGGCTTCCTGCAGAATTTCGATGAGAAGGATGCCGATACCAAGATCGATCTCGTGACCTTTGTGACGGCGCACGAAGTTGGCCATCAGTGGTGGGCACATCAACTCATCGGTGCCGATAAACAGGGCATGACCTTGCTTTCGGAGAGTTTCGCGGAATACTCGGCGCTACTCGTGATGGAGAACCTCTATGGCAAAGAGCAGATTAGGAAATTCCTAAAACACGAATTGGACCGCTATCTGCGTGCGCGTGGCGGCGAGCTGATTGAGGAGTTGCCGCTCAATCGCGTGGAAAACCAAGGCTATATCCATTACAACAAGGGAGCACTCACGATGTATTGGCTCAAAGAAGCAATCGGCGAAGAGGTGGTGAATCGTAGTCTTCAAAAACTGCTCGCGCAGTTTGCGTTCAAGCCTGCGCCGTATCCAAGTTCTCGCGATTTCTTGAGAATCTTGCGGCAAGAGGCCGGCCCGCAACACGAGCCACTGATTACCGATCTATTCGAGAAGATCACCCTCTACGACATGAAGGCAAGCGATGCAAAAGCCACCAAGCGCAGCGACGGCAAATTCGATGTGAGCTTCACGGTAGACGCGCGCAAGCTCTATGCGGACGGCAAAGGCAAAGAGAGCGAGGCGCCGCTTGATGAGCCATTCGAACTGGGCGCGTTCGCTGAAGAGCCGGGTAAGAAGGGCTACACCCGCGCGTCGGTGATTTATGTGGAGCGTCGCCCGATTCAATCGGGTAAGACAACCGTTACGCTCACGCTCGATAAGCTACCGAAGTTTGTCGGTGTCGATCCGTTTAACAAGCGGATTGATCGCAATGGCGACGATAACCTTACGCGCGTTAGCGGTGGCAGCTGAGGAAGCGCTGAACAAGTCTCACGTGCGAACCGCATCGTCGGTCTTGGGCGATCTGAAGTCTCGAAGTTCCCAGACATTCCGAGGCATAGCCCCGCGATGCCTCGGAACATTGAGACTTCATCTCATTCCAATCCACCACGCGCTGCATCGCGCAGACTTTTCCAGCGTTTCCCTACGCGAGTCTGAATTAACGCGGTGATGCTTCGGGTGCAATAAGATTGGGTGTCACGACTACCTGTTGCATCGTAGGTGATGCTCCATAATGAAGCTCTACAACTACTTCCGCTCGTCAGCCGCTTATCGCGTTCGCATTGCGCTCAATCTAAAGGGCATTGATTGGGAGCACGTTGGCGTGCATTTGGTGAAGCGCGAGCAGCGCTCGCCTGAGTATCTAAAGTTGAATCCTGCGGGGCTGGTGCCCGCGCTCGTCGACGATGAAGAAAACGTGTTGACGCAGTCGCTCGCGATCATGGAGTATCTTGACGATCTGAAGCCGCGAAAGGCGCGACTGGTGCCGACTCTTCCGATCGCAAAGGCTTACGTGCGCGCTCTCTCGCTCTCGCTTGCGTGCGATGTGCATCCGCTCAACAATGTTCGCGTGCTCAATTACTTGACCGCCGAGTTAAACGTGACGCAGGCTCAGAAGGATGCCTGGATCGCGCATTGGATTACGACGGGCTTAGATGCGTTTGAGAAGACGCTTGCGAACGAACTCGCCAAAAAGTCGGTGCTCGCGCCAGGCAAGTACTGCGTGGGCGATGCGCCAACGATGGCGGACTGCGTGTTGGTGCCGCAGGTGTTTTCGGCGCGGCGATTTAACGTTGACGTGTCGAAATACCCTCTGATTGACGCGATCGACGCTCACTGCGCCGCGAACGAGGCGTTTGCGGCGGCGCATCCCGGAAAGCAACCCGATTTTCAGCCTTAGTTTCCGGACAATGTTCTAGTGGCAGCCCATAATTAACTTGAGCTATAGAGTGTTTTTTGTTAAATACGTCGTAGAGAATTGTCTCCTCTAGCCCCATTAAAATCGGGTCGACGCTACAAAAGCCAAGTTCGTGTTGCCACCAATTTCACTTGAATGACACGAAGCGGCGACAATCTCTCTGTGATGCAAACAAATTCTCCCGCCGCCCTGATCGGCGAACTCAAATTTGACCGAGACGGCTTGGTTCCGGCGATTGCGCAGGACGCCGTGACGAATGAAATCCTGATGGTCGCGTACATGGATCGCGCGGCGGTCGAACGCACGATTGAGACGGGTAAAGCCTGCTATTTCTCCCGATCGCGGAAATCGGCGTGGATGAAGGGCGAGAGCTCGGGGCATTTGCAAATCGTGCGCGAAATTCGAATCGACTGCGATGCCGACGTGGTGTTACTCAAGGTGGACCAAATTGGCGGTATCGCTTGCCACACAGGGCGTCGCAACTGCTTCTTCCGCAAACTGGAAAACGGTGCGTGGGTGACAGAATTCGAACCGATCAAGTCAGAGAAAGAGATTTACGGTGAGTGACGAGATTTTGGTTCGGCTATCCGAAACGATCGCATCGCGCTTGAATGGCGATCCAGCGGCGTCCTACGTCGCCAAACTGCATTCGAAAGGCGAAGATGCCGCGCTCAAAAAAGTGGGCGAAGAGGCGACCGAATTCGTGATGGCTTGCAAAGACGCGAGTCATGGCGGCGATTCTGCAAAAATCGTCTCAGAGGCCGCCGACGTGTGGTTTCACATGGCTGTCGCAATGGCGCGGCACAATCTCTCAGCGAGTGACGTGCTCGCGGAGTTAGCGCGGCGCGAAGGCGTCTCTGGCATTGAAGAAAAGGCGAGTCGGAAGTTGTAGGCGCGGCTTTGACCGCGCTTCGCGTCTGCTTGCTTTGATAAATCCGAGCGCGCCCCTTCCAACGAGTATGAGCGCGGCCTAGTCCGCGCCTACAATCTGATTGACATGAGCACCGATCCAAACTGCATCTTTTGCAAAATCGTCCGAGGCGAGATTCCGTCTAAAAAAGTCTATGAAGACGACGATGTATTGGCGTTTCACGATATTCACCCGTCCGCGCCGGTGCATGTGCTGGTAATCCCTAAGAAGCACATCGCGAAGCTTTCCGATGCGACGCCAGAGGATCAAGCCGTGCTCGGTAAAATGATGCTAGTCGCAACCAAGGTCGCGAATGAGTTGGGTTCGACCGATGGGTTCCGCACCATCATCAACGTCGGGCGCGTCGGTCGGCAAGATGTTTTTCATCTTCACATGCATGTGCTCGGTGGCCCCAACCCGCTGGGACGTATGATTGCTCCAGAATAGCGGTAACGATTTTTTAGTTAGGAGTTAGCAATGGGTTCGTTTTCGATTTGGCACTGGTTGATCGTGCTTTTGGTCGTCGTGCTGATTTTCGGCACGAAGAAATTGCGCAACGTCGGTAAAGACTTGGGCGGTGCCGTATCCGACTTCAAAGACGGCTTGAAGGGCGGCGAGAAGGCGGTCACTGGCGATGCGCCGACACCTGCGCCGACCAACGTCATCGAAGGTGAAGCGAAGCGCGACAAAGTTTGAGGTGCAGCGCGTATCTCGAAATCGGGTTCACCTAATGCGTTTTGTTCTCGGTGAGAATATTGGCGGAGCTTTTCGTCTTCGCGGTGGGAGCCGCATCGTCCTAGCGACGAAGCCGCCGCGTTTTTTCGTCTTTCGCGAAGCGGCCCATGTTTGATTTTTCTTTCGGCGAACTCGCCATCGTTGCCGTGGTCGCGCTTGTTGTGCTTGGGCCGGAAAGGCTGCCGAAAGTTGCGCGCACGGCCGGGCACCTGATGGGGCGGGCCCGCGCGTACGCCAATCAGGTGAAGTCTGATATCGATCGAGAAGTCCAAATGGACGAGCTGCGCAAGCTCCAGCAGCAAGCACAAGAGGCCGCCCGCTCTTTTGAGACGGCGGTGAACGATGCGGGGCGGGCCGTTGAATCGGAAGCTTCGAAAATTGAGCAGAGTGCTGATCCGCTTCGGCCGGCAGAGACTGCAAACAAGATTGAGCCACCGTACACGCCGGGCGAACCGAAGGCCAACGATGAAGTGGCCGCGCTTGAGTCTTCCATTGCAGAGCAAGCACACGCGCAGCAATCCACAAATGAGCTATCTGCAAACCGTACGGCGCAAGACATTCGCTAGTTAACGCGGCACTTAAATTTTTCCGAGATCTCCATTCGATGGCTGAAGAACACAAAGAAGAAAGCTTCGTATCGCATCTCGTCGAGCTTCGCTCACGGTTGATGAAAGCGGTCGGATCGATTCTGGTGATCGCGATCGTTTTAATGATCTATCCCGGTAGCGGAAAAATTTACGCCTTCGTTGCCGCGCCGTTGATGGCCTCGCTCCCGAAGGGCGGCACGATGATCGCAACCGATGTGATCGGCGTATTTTTTGTTCCGTTGAAAGTGACGCTCTTGGTCGGATTTCTGATCGCGTTGCCCTATGTGCTCTATCAGATGTGGGCTTTCATTGCGCCAGGTTTGTATCAGCACGAAAAAAAACTCGCGATGCCGCTGATTGTTTCGTCGACGCTGCTGTTTTTTGCAGGAATGGCGTTCGCGTACTTCATCGTCTTCCCTTCGCTGTTTCCAATTCTGTTTGGCTATGCGCCAGCGGGCGTTACGGTCAGCACTGATATCGAGAAATACTGGAGCTTCGCGCTCACGATGTTCATGGCGTTTGGTATTACCTTCGAAACGCCGGTCGTGCTCGCTGTGCTTACACGCGCCGGGATCGTCACCGTGCAGCAGTTGAAAGAATTTCGCGGCTACTTCATTGTCGCCGCGTTCGTCATCGCTGCAGTGGTTACGCCGCCTGATGTGCTCTCACAACTCTTCCTCGCGATTCCGCTTGTGATCCTGTACGAAGTGGGGATCTGGATCAGCGCGCTGATCAAGCCGCGCGAGAAGAAAGTCGAAGCGTAAGCTCACGGACGTTCGACTGGCGCGGATTTCGCTGTAGCCGGCAAGCGATGAACGTACTCTGCGCTCTTTTAGCGTTGCGTCCGAGTGCGTGTTACCGTCGGTCGTTTTCCAAGAATTACTGACACCTCTTTGGTGTCGCTTCCGCGGAGTAGCTTTAATGAAATGGTGCGCTCGGGCGGCGTGCTGGCGATCACGTTGATCGCGTCAGTACGATCTGTCACCGCGCGACCATTGATTTCAAGAATCACGTCATTAGGGCGCACACCACCGCGTGCGCCAGGGCCGTCATCAAGCACGGCGGCGACGAACGCGCCTTTGCTGTCACGAAGTGAAAGGCGCTCTTTGAGCTCCGGAGTAATTGAACCTAGCGTCGCGCCCAAGTACCCACGCCGAACTTCGCCGTTTGCGATCAATTGTTCTAGGATGGGTTTCGCGATTGTGGTGGGGATTGCGAAGCCAATGCCCGAAAAGTCGCCCGTACGAGTGAAGATGCTCGTGTTGATTCCTACGAGATTTCCACTTGCGTTTACCAATGCACCGCCAGAATTGCCCTGATTGATCGCAGCATCTGTTTGGATGAAGCTTTCAAACGGAGACCCATCGCCAATTTGGGTGCGCCCCAACGCGCTCACGATGCCCATCGTTACGCTGTTGCCGAATACACCAAACGGATTTCCAATCGCCAGGACAAAATCGCCTGGCGATAGCTTTTCTGAATCGTCGAAGGCGAGCGCGGGTAACTCCGTCGCTTCAATCTTGATCACGGCAAGATCGCTTTCTGGATCAATGCCTATTTTCTTAGCCGCGAAGACTCGCTTATCGTACAACTCGACCTGAATCTTTTCTGCGCCTTCAACCACATGATTGTTGGTCAAGATGTAGCCATCCGCGCGAACAATGACGCCCGAGCCTTGGCCGGTGAGCGGCTGGCTTTCACGCATCTGACGATCACGTCCGAAAAAGCGCTCAAACATCGGATCTTCCATCAGCGGATGACGGAAGCGCCGCTCTGCACTGGTAGCGATCTTCACAACCGAAGGCAGCGCGCGCTTGGCCGCATCGCTAAGACCCGCGGCAGCGACCACGTTGGCATTGCTCACCGCAGGCGCTGCTTGTGAGCTGTTCGCTGGAGGCAGTGGCAAGGCGACGCTAGGCGGTGTTGGCGCGCTTCGATTCAGCAAATCGGGACGCAACGTACTCACCGTAAAGAGCGCGGCCAGACACACAGTACAGACCTGTGCAAAAACGAGCCATAATCGCTTCAACATAAAGACACCATCCGGAAGTGTTCGCCCTGAGGCATTTTGCGATCGCGGGGCGCATCCGCAATTTTGGAGGAGGGGATATGCGCGACGCGGAATCCACAAATTTTATGCAACACGCTGATGCCAACCTTCCACGACCGAATGCGGTAAGCCGCGACGCTTTGGCGCGCTACCTGAGCGATTTCCTCGACGTTCGCCGTTTTAAGGACGTCGCCCCTAATGGCCTGCAAGTTGAGGGCTCGGCGCTGGTTCACAAGATCGTTACCGGTGTCACCGCGAACGAGGGGTTGATTGAAGCGGCCATCGCCGCTCAGGCCGACACGATCCTTGTTCATCATGGGCTTTTCTGGAAGGGCGACGATCCACGAATCGTGGGCTTCCACAAGAAGCGCATCTCGTATCTGCTCTCCAAAAACATCAATCTGTTTGCTTTTCACCTTCCGCTCGATGCCCACGCGGAGGTGGGCAACAACGCGCAACTTGCACGCCGATTGGGGCTTACCGTGATGGGCGCGACCGGCGAGGCCGATTTAGTGCTGTACGGACAACTCGGAAGCGGTATTCCCGTTCGTCCGGCGGTGCTTGCGGCGTTTTGCGCACGACATTTCGGCAATCGAGTTGCCCTCTACACAAGCTCGGTCGGCAACGTGCAAAAAATCGCGTGGTGCACGGGGGCGGGTGGTTCGCTGTTGCGCGACGCGATTGATGCCGGCGCTGAAGCCTTCATCACGGGTGAGATCTCTGAGCACCACATCCATGTGGCTCGCGAAAGCAACGTCACACTCATCACCGTCGGCCATCACGCGAGCGAGCGTGACGGTCCGCGACGCCTAGGCGAGCATCTCGCGGCCAAATTCAAAGTGACGAGCGAATTCATTGACATCGATTCCCCGCTTTGAGAAGTACACTGCTCATGGTGTTTAGCGCCGATTTAATCGGGTCGAGATCAAAATATCGCTTAAAGACGAATAAATCGATTAATCTCATCTAGCCCCAGTTAAATATGGTTTAGGTAGAGAAAGACGCAAGTTTTGACCACTGCTACCCGTTAGAAGCTTGAAGCCTGCTCGTCGTTCGTCGCGGAGCGCCTCGTGAACCGCGCGACTCTCGCGATAATTCTGTCCATGAAAATTTGGACTTACAAACGACCGTTCAGCGCTGAGGGCGTGAACGGCCTCGTCACCACCATCGCCACGCTCGAAGATCTCACCTCCATTCTTGAAATCGACGGTGTCGAGCAAGCGCGCGACGTCTATCGCTACAAAGGCCAGCGCGCGTTTCGAAACAATCATCTCACCCACGTGTTGCCAGACGGGCGTCGCCTAGACATCGAATCCGGCTATGTAGGTTGGTTCAAAACGCAAATTGCGGTGCGGATCAACGGGCGTTTGGTGTTTGAAAGCGCGCCCGGCCAAACCATCCAATGGCCGCCCTCAATGGGGCGAACGCTCGCGCCCGGTGAGACGCTGTCGCCAGAAATGATCGAGCGCGACCGCGCGGAGGAAGATCGGCAGACAGAGCAATTCAAGCGCAACAAACCATCGCTCCTTTTCGACGTGTTCATCGCGCTTCTATTCTTCGTTGTCGCAAAGATGACCAATCTCACCACGGCGGCGCTGGTGTCCGCGGGCGCAGGCATCCTCGGATGGATCATTCAGCGCATTACACGCATCGATTTGATGGGGGGTCTTGCAACGTTTGGCATCATCATGTCGCTGGTAACGGCGGGTTTCGCGCTAGCCTTTCAAGACGACGAAATGGTCAAGATGCGAAGCACGATTCTTGGCCTTCTTACTGCCGGAATCTTTCTCACCGACGGCGCGTTTGGTGGGCGATACCTTGGGCGCAGACTTGTGCGCTACATGCCGCATCCCGATACGTCGCCAGGTCGACTAACGCTCGGGATCGGTATGGTGGGGGTGGTGATGGCGGTGCTCAATTACGGCGTTGCCAAGGTGTTTTCCACGGATGCGTGGCTCTTCTACACGACGTTTCTCGACACCATCCTCGCACTGGGTTTAACCTTCGCTGTGATCAAGTGGGCTATGCCACAATCCAGGCAAACTTAGAGTGTTACTCCATACGTACCAGCAGACTAATCGCACACAACCATGAAATCCAATTCCTCGCTAATCGCTACGAATCAAATTCGCTTCATCGGTAGCGCTGTTGCGTTTGCCGTCATCGCTGGTGTTTCGATGAGCGCGAGCACAATCGCTACGGCTTCGACAAAGTCCACCTCAAGCATCACCTGGGTAACTCCGGATAAGGGCGACGCAAGCGCTGTGTTCGCGCGCGCGCGAACAGAAAACAAGCCTGTTTTCTTGTTCTGGACTGCGAAATGGTGCCCGCCTTGCAACCAAGTGAAATCTACAATTTTTACGCGACCTGATTTCGTTGAGGCGAGCAAATCGTTTGTGCCTCTCTACATTGATGGCGATTCGCCCGGTGCGCAGCGCTTGGGCGCGCAATACGGGGTGACCGCGTATCCCACGTCAATTGTCTTCGCACCCGATGGCCGCGAAATCACGCGTCTGCCGGGCGAAGTGGAGCCCGCAAAATATCTGCGGCTAATGTCGCTCGGCGCGAAGGCAACGCGCCCCGTGAAGCAACTCCTCGCGAGCGCGCTCGCGGGCGATGCGCTTTCCGCTGACGAATGGGATTTGCTCACGTTTTATAGCTGGGAGACCGATCAAGATCGCGTGATCGCGGAAAAAGACCGTGCGGAAACATTGCAAAAACTTGCGCAGCGCGCGGCCAGTGTGCAGCCGAAAGTCGCAGCTCGCTTGCAGTTGAAAGCGCTCGCGATCGCTGCCGCGCGCGCCGCACGCGAGAAGACCAACGCGAGCGCCGCAGAGCAAAGTGTTGCCCACGCGCAGCTCACGCGTCTTTTGGCCGATGCGCCGGGCGTGCGGGAAAACTTTGATGTGTTGAGTTGGCGCGCCGGTGATTTAACGCGCTACGCATCCGAATCCGGCTCACCACGACGTACGTCGCTGCAAAACAATTTCAACGCCGCGCTTGAAGCGGTCATCAAGAATTCGCAATCCACACACGCGGATCGCCTTGCCGCGATGGTCGGGAAGATTCGTCTCGCCGCGCTCGATGCGCCAGAAGTGAAGGCGGGCGAAACAAGCGCCGCGCCGAAGTATCCCGCCGCACTCGTGACGCAAGCGCGCGACGTAGTGAAAGCCGCCGACACGCAAACGAATGACCGCATGACGCGTCAAGCCACCATGTCGGTCGCCGCGTTTGTGCTCCGCGAAGTGGGGCTGCTCGATGAATCTGACGCCTTGCTGAAGGCGGAGGTCGGAAAGGCAATTGCGCCGCACTATTTCTTGTCTGACCTTTCGGAGAACGCAAAGAAACGTGGCGATAAGGCCGCTGCAATTGGATATGCGCAGCAGGCGTACGAAAAAGGCGAGGGGCCGGCCACGCGTCTGCAATGGGGCGGCCTCTACGTGCGCGCATTGCTCGCGGATGCCCCGCAAGACACCGCGCGAATCGTTGTCGCCACAAAGAGCGTGCTCGGGGACGCGCAGGCAGCACCGGACGCGTTCTACGAACGGAGCCTACGCTCGCTTGAGCGGGTCGGCACGGCGCTTGATCAATGGGCAAACACCGATGCACGGCGCGCAGCGCTCGCAACACTTCGCACCGATCTTGATCGCATTTGCGAAAAGCTGCCGAGTAACGATCCTGCGGCTGCAAGCTGCCGCGGCGCATTCCGGCCTAAGGCGAAGGCGGCGGGTTAAAACGCTGCGAACGAGTTCGCGTCACCGTACGAGGTGACGCGAGCAAAAATTTCAGCAAGCGCAGACGCTTCCCCTCAAGGCAAACGTCTAGTTTGTCGAATCGCACAGTGATGATCGCCAATTCCCTACCCAGCAAAGTTGCCGCAGCCGTTTCGGTAATCGCGTTCATCACCTGTGTGCCCGCACAGGCGCTTGTCGCGCCCAATGTCGTAGTCATAGAGCCCAATCTAGTTACATCCGGTCAGCCGACCGCTGCGTCGCTTTCGGCGCTTGCGAAAGAGGGCTTCGAGGCGGTTATCTACCTCGCGCCGTTGTCGGTGCCCGACGCCGTGAAGAACGAAGCTGAGCTGCTTGCAACGCAGGGCATTGAATTCGTGCACATTCCGATTCCGTTCGGTGCGCCGACCGAGGCCCACTTCGAGCAAGTTTCAGCCGCGTTGAGTCGACTGAAAAACAAAAAGGTGTTGGTTCATTGTCAGGTGAACATGCGCGCATCGACGATGGTGTTTCTCTACCGCGTATTGCGGCGAAACGAGACCGCGTTTACCGCCTATGACGCCGTCGCACAGATTTGGTCGCCGCAAGGACCATGGAAAGAGTTGGCGCAGGGGCTACTGCGGAAACACAAAGTGGCGTTTGATTTGTACTGAACAGTGTTGACTTAACGTTCGCTACGCGAGCTCTCGGGCGGGAGGTCATACGCAAGCGCGCGAATTACTCTATCGATTGAGAGCCCCGACTCATCACAATTTTTAGTAGATGCGACGCAAGTATTAGCATTTCACGCGCATCGGTGGCATCGACGCCAACGCGTCGATGGCTTTGCGGATTCTTGTAACTGCCGATTGCTCCAGCCATCAGGTTCATCAGCGCTGTTTTTTCCCCTTGTTCTGCATTGACGTCGGTTAGCGCGCCATCCTCCGGGTTGAAGGCTTTGCTCGCCAGCTTCGTCCCGATGTGAGCGTCCGGAAGTTTGGCTTGCTCCCGCATCGTCACTTCGAGCAGTTTGAACGCCTCAAACACTGCAGTGTCGTAGTGTCCCTGTCGGTAGAGCGATAGAGGTAGCCCCTGTAGAGATGGGTGAAGATACTCATTTGGTAGTTCACGCTCTGCAAACCATTTGCCCAGTTCTGCTTCGCTGGCTAGCTTGCGCCCGAGCCGCGTGATGTACATCCAGTTTCCATGCTGAGCTGGCGAATAACAAAGGAGGCCGTTGCGCTGGAGCCAATCCCACGCTTCCGAGCAGGGCAGGAATATCGCTTCACTACCGTACTCTTCGCGAAGAGAACCAATCAGTTGGGCGTTCGACTCGACATCATCCAGTTTTGGCTTTCGCGATACTAAGACCCGCAGCAGTTTCGCCGCGAGCTCTTCGATCGGCGCGTCGACGACTTTTTCGACGGTGTCGTAGTAATCTTTTAAGGACTCTCGCATCAACGCAACTCAGCCGCTAGGCTACGCAATATCGCCCTGAATGATCCGTAGCATGCGGCGTAGCGGCTCCGCTGCACCCCAGAGCAGTTGATCGCCGATGGTGAATGCGCCCAGGTACTCCGGGCCCATCGCGAGTTTGCGGACACGGCCGACGGGGATTGTCATGGTGCCTGCGACTTCTTTGGCAGTTAGTTGGGTTTCGGTGGCGACGCGCTCGTTGGGGACGTACTTCACCCACGGGTTGTCGTTTTTGATCATATCTTCGAGGTCGGCGAGCGGCACGTCCTTCTTGAGTTTGAACGTGAGCGATTGCGCGTGGCAACGCATGGAGCCGATGCGAACACAGGTTGAATCGATGGGGATCGGCTTGTCGGTCGAGCCGAGCAGCGCGTTGGCAATGCCCATGATCTTGTTGGTCTCAGCGCCGCCTTTCCATTCCTCAAGCGTGGTGCCGTCGCCGCGATCAGCGTCGATCCACGGAATGAGATTGCCGCCGAGCGGAACGCCGCGGAAGTTGGCGGTTTCCTCAGGCGTGAACGCGCGCTGCTTCGCGGTGACTTTGCGATCGATTTCGAGAATCGCACTCGCTGGATCGTTGAGCAAGTCCTTGACTTCGGCGTAGAGTGCGCCGTATTGCGTGAGGAGTTCGCGCATGTTCGGTGCACCGCCGCCCGAGGCCGCTTGGTAGGTCGAGGTTTGCATCCATTCGACGAGACCGGCTTTGTAGAGCGCACCCACGCCCATCAACATGCAGCTCACGGTGCAGTTGCCGCCGATCCAATTCGTGATGCCCTTTGAAAGCGCAGTCTTGATGACCGGCATGTTCACAGGATCAAGAATGATGATCGAATCATCATTCATCCGCAGAATTTTGGATGCGTCGATCCAGTGACCTTTCCAACCTGCGTCGCGCAGCGGCTTGTAAATCTCTTTCGTGTAATCGCCGCCTTGGCAGGTGATGATCACGTCCTGCGTTTTCAATTTCGAAACGTCGTTTCCATCTTGCAAGACGGGATCGAACACTTTGCAGCCGTCAATCTTGGGCGCAGGTTTGCCCGCGGTGGATGTGCTGAAAAAAGTAGTTTCGATCGATTCGAAATCGCGCTCAGCGCTCATGCGCTGCATGAGCACGGAACCAACCATGCCTCGCCAACCGACGAGGCCAACGCGTAGGGCCATGAGGATGCTCTCGGAAATATCACGCAAGCGCTCGTTGCGGCTCGGGCTCACGTCGTTTTTATGTTGCGCCGCAATAACTGCGAGGATAAACCATGTTGCGTGCGGAAGCGGCGGTAACGTCGCAGACGCGTTTTGTATGCGGCGTACGTTTGTAGATTCTTAATTAGCACTTTACGGATAGTCTTTTTTTATTATTGGGCATAGGGTAAAAATTGGCGGTTAGTGATATTTATGAAAATGGTCTTGTAAGCCAATTTAAATAAGGCTTTTAGCAATTCACTTAATTTGCGCTAAGCAGTTCGTTTTCTCTATCATTCACGGAGACCAAAAACCCTCGAAACCTCTGCCACTCGGCTAAAATCTGAGAGTTTGTCCTAGGCGCCTTTGCGGATTGCCCATTTGTGCAGTCCGCTTCTGGGAGTCGCGGCGCAAAATAAATCGCGGCAAATCAACAAGTTACGCCTTAGCAGGAATCACGGGAAGCCAATGAGCGAACCAGTCAATCAATCGCGGCGTCGCGCCGCAATCGCAACTGCCGCAGTGCCCGGCGCGATGCTCGGAGCCGCCGCTGTCGCGCCCTTCGTAACCTCGATGACGCCGTCGGAGCGCGCGAAGGCCGCAGGTGCGCCGGTCGAAGTCGATATTTCGAACTTGAAACCGGGTGAAAAACTCAACGTCGAGTGGCGCGGAAAAGTCGTGTGGGTAATGAAGCGCACCCCGGAGCAGGTTGCCTCGCTCTCTCAAATTCCTGCTTCGCAATTGGCGGATCCACTTTCGAAGGGCTCGCTGCAACCGGCTTATGTTGATCCGAAAACGCGATCTATCAGCCCTGAATTGGTGGTGATGGAAGGTGTTTGCACGCATCTCGGTTGCTCGCCTGTTTCGCGTCTCACCCCTGGTGAACTTGGGAATGATTGGCTAGGCGGCTTTTACTGCCCATGCCATGGCTCGAAGTTTGACGTCGCAGGCCGCGTGTACACCGGCTCGCCGGCGCCCACCAATTTGCCCGTGCCCGATCACAAAATCGATGGCACCAAACTTGTGATTGGCATCACGCCCGATGGTAAAGAAGCTTAAGGAGTAGTTGCGATGGCTTCCAAACAACCCTCTATGTTCACCAATCCAGTGATGCGCTGGGTCGATGAGCGGTTCCCTGTCACCGGTTTGATGAAAGAGCATCTCACCGAGTATTACGCGCCGAAAAACTTTAACTTTTGGTACTACTTTGGCTCGCTCGCGATGCTGGTGTTGGTGCTTCAAATTGTTACCGGCATCTTTCTTACGATGAACTACAAGCCCGATGCGAATTACGCGTTCGGCTCTGTGGAATACATCATGCGAGACGTCGACTACGGTTGGCTCATTCGCTACATGCACTCGACCGGCGCTTCGATGTTCTTCGTCGTGGTCTATCTGCATATGTGCCGTGGCCTGATGTACGGCAGCTATCGCAAGCCGCGCGAATTGATCTGGATTTTCGGCTGCTTGATCTATCTCTGCTTGATGGCTGAGGCGTTCTTTGGCTACCTGCTTCCGTGGGGGCAAATGAGCTTCTGGGGTGCGCAGGTGATTGTGAACTTGTTTGCCGCTGTGCCGTTCATCGGACCTGATCTGGCCGTGTGGATCCGTGGCGATTACGCCGTGGGCGATGCAACGTTGAACCGCTTCTTCGCGTTCCATGTGATCGCGTTGCCTCTGGTGTTACTTGGCCTCGTCGCTGCGCACATCATCGCGCTGCATGAAGTGGGCTCTAACAATCCGGATGGCGTCGAAATCAAGCAAGGCCCGAAGGGCAATCGTTGGTCGAAAGACGCACCGGCCGACGGCATTCCGTTCCATCCGTACTACACGGTGAAAGACATCGTTGGCGTGGTCGTCTTCCTGATGATCTTCTCGGCGATCGTGTTCTTCGCGCCTGAAATGGGCGGCTACTTCCTCGAATACAACAACTTCGTGCCCGCTGACCCGCTGAAAACGCCGGACCACATTGCACCAGTTTGGTATTTCACGCCGTTCTACTCAATCTTGCGCGCTGTTCCGCCAATGTTTGGTTCGCAGTTCCCTGGTGTGATCGCGATGGGCTTATCGACGCTTATTTTCTTTGCGTTGCCATGGCTTGATCGCAGCACAGTGAAGTCGATTCGCTATCGCGGCACGCAGTGGAAAACCTGGTTCACGATCTTCATCGTGTGCTTCTTGGTGCTCGGTTATCTGGGTGTGAAGCCGACGACGGTGTGGGGACAGTTTGGCGACTGGGCAAGCTTCCTTGACACCAAAGATCGCGCAACTTGGGTGGCTCGCTTCTGCACGGTGCTTTACTTCGCATTCTTCTTTTTGATGCCTTGGTATTCGGCGGCTGACAAAACAAAACCAGTGCCGTCGCGCGTTACCTACGGCGATGATGTCAAAGCTGTACCAGCTGCGGGGGAATAGTTCGTGAAATTGAATAAGTTGGTTTCGAGCGCCTTTGTTGCGCTAGCCCTCGTAACGGTGGCGCCTGCGGCGATGGCTGCTGGTGGTCCTGAAGTCAAAATGGTGGGGCCTACTGCGAGTCGAGTTGACGCGGAATCTCTCCAGCGTGGTGCGCGTTTGTTTGTGAACCACTGCTTGAATTGCCACAGCGCGCAGTACATGCGCTACAACCGCCTCACCGACATCAAGCTCACACCCGAGCAAATCAAGCAAAACTTGATGTTTACGACGGACAAGATCGGCGACACGATGAAAGCGTCGATCAATCCGAAAGATGCGAAAGAATGGTTCGGTGCCGTTCCGCCGGATCTTTCGGTTATGGCCCGTAGTTACACGACTGAGCGTCTCGCGGCGTACATGCGTGGCTTCTACCGTGACGACAAGCGTGAGACCGGTTGGAACAACATGATCTCGCCGAACATCGGTATGCCACATGTACTCGCTGAAATGTCGGGTGTCCCAACCGTTCGTGAACAAGTGTTCAAGGTAGACGGCAAAGACATCAAGACGAATGGCGAAGCGGAAGGCAAAGCGCGCGCTGCATTCATTGCGGCTACCACGATGAGCTCGTTTGAACATCACGTCGAGAAAAAAGAAGGCAAGGAAGAGCACCACTACATCGTGCGCTCAATCGTGCCTGCGACCGACGGCAAACTCACGCCTACTCAGTACGACGTGGCTATTGCTGATCTCGTGAACTTTATGGATTTCGTCGCCGAGCCGCACAAAGCTAAACGCGTCCAGATCGGCATCCTTGTGATGTTCCTACTTTCGATTCTTTTGGCAGCCGCGGTTTGGCTCAAAAAGGAATACTGGAAAGACGTCACCTAAGCGGGCAGCTCGAATGCGTCGTTGCGGTGTCAATCACGCCGCAACTGCGCATCTCGCTCATTTGTCTGCCTTTTGAACCCTGTTACCGGTACCCTCACTATGATGACCCTCTACTCGGGCACGACTGATCCGTTCAGTCACCAGTGCCGCATTGTCCTTCACGAAAAGGGCATGGATTTCCAAATCATCGACGTTGACCTCGACCACAAGCCCGAGGACCTGGCCACGATGAATCCTTACAACACGGTGCCAGTGCTTGTGGAGCGTGATTTGATCCTTCACGAATCAAACATCATCAATGAATACATCGATGAACGGTTCCCGCATCCGCAATTGATGCCTGCTGATCCTGCAACGCGCGGTCGTGCACGACTTTTCTTACATCGCTTTCATCGCGAAATCTTTGTTCACGTGGAAGAGCTTGAGAAGAAAGCGCCGAAAAGCCCAGAGAAGGCACGCGCAGCGATTCGTGATCGCCTCACCGAAATTTCCGTCGTGTTCAACAAGCAAAAGCACATGCTCGGCGACGAGTATTCGATGCTTGATGTAGCGCTCGCGCCGCTTTTGTGGCGTTTGACCCATTACGAGATCGAGCTGCCTAAAGCGGCGGCTCCAGTGCTTAAGTACGCTGAGCGTCTCTTCTCGCGCCAAGGCTTCATCGATGCGTTGACGCCTGCTGAACGCGGTATGCGTCGCTAGTTTTTTAGAGTTAACGTGAGCGAGCAATCGGCCAAACCCTATCTTGTGCGTGCCCTCTACGAGTGGTGTGTGGATCAGGGCTACACGCCGTTTCTCGCAGTGCGGGTAGACGAGAAAACCAAAGTCCCGATGGACTATGTCAAAGACGGCGAGATCATTTTGAATGTCTCGCCGCTCGCTACACATAAGCTCACGATGGATAACGACTGGACATTGTTTAACGCGCGCTTCAACGGCGTTTCGCAAGAGATCGCCGTTCCGTTCGCCGCGGTTGTCGGCATCTTCGCGAAGGAAACCGGCTACGGCATGGGTTTCCAAGTTGACATCGAAGCCGCACCCGCCGAAGTGAGCGAAGGCAGTCCAGCTGCCGCGCCATCGCTCGCGGCAGTGAACCCAAGCGTCGCGCCGATTACCACTGAAACAGTCGTAACAAATGTCGCGCCTACAGTTGGTTCGAGCACCAAACCTAAGCCGACACTCACTGTCGTCAAGTAAAATACCTGATTCGCCGATTTAGCTCAGTGGTAGAGCAACCGCCTTGTAAGCGGTAGGTCGTCAGTTCAATCCCGACAATCGGCACCATATTCGTTTTGCGCTTACTGCTGAACAGCACAGAGCGCAAGACACCCCGGGTCAACGCACGGCCCCTTGAGGTGCGTCCGAGATGCTGCAATGTGGCGCTCGCGAGACACTCAATCACAAGCGCAGCACGCGCTTTCAAAACGTTAAATGAATCAAAATTCCTCTCGCGGGGGCGGCGCTCGCCATCCTCGCTCGCCTTTGCCTAAACATTCAGCGGCGCCAACATCTGGCACAAGCGCTACCAACGCTCAGCGGCGGCAGCCGTCGGGCTCACCCCCCGGCGCAGGGCGCGCCCATCAGTCGGCGCCATCTGCACTTTTCGCTGCACCGCCTAAACAAATCAGAAACTGGATGGACGATACGCCGCAAGCGCGTGCGCCTGCGATGCACAAATCGCCATCACAACAACAAGCTCGCCATTCGGACCAAGCGTCTAATGGGGCGAAAAGCCAGTCCGGTCAACAGTCGACGATAGCGACTAATGCGCGCTTGCCCCAAAGCAATAGACCTATCAAAGAGTTAGTTGTAAGCATTCCTGGAGCAGCACCTGCACGCGCGGCCACAACTCACATTGGCGGAGAGCTCACGCCGATCACTCGCACTGCTGATCGTGCCGAGCACTCCGTAACACCCGCCACCGTCGATGAAGGCTTCGCTGCGCTCGGACTGCGCGACGAGCTCGTTCGCGCGGTGTTAGCGCATGGCTACAGCAGCCCAACGCCGATTCAGCGGCAAGGTATTCCGGCTGTACTCGACGGCGGCGACTTGCTGGGCGGCGCGCAAACCGGCACCGGAAAAACCGCTGGTTTCGTACTGCCGATGCTGCAGCGCTTGATGCAATTGCCGCAGGCCAAGCGAGGCAACGCAACGCTCCCGCGTGCGCTCATTCTCGCGCCTACGCGTGAACTTGCCGCACAGGTGGAAGAGAGCGTTCGCATCTATGGCAAGTTTTTGCCGTTGACTTCGACTTGCATCTTCGGTGGCGTGAACATCAATCCGCAGATCACCGCGATGCGCCGTGGCGTTGATATCGTGGTTGCCACGCCGGGGCGTTTGCTCGACCTACATCAACAACGCGCGATCGATCTTTCTGCGGTGCAAATCCTCGTTCTCGATGAAGCCGATCGCATGCTCGACATGGGCTTCATTCACGACATCAAAAAAGTGCTCGCGGTATTGCCGCCGAAGCGCCAGAACTTGTTGTTTAGCGCGACGTTTTCCGACGACATCAAAGCGCTCACGGATCGCTTGCTGAACAATCCGCGCATGATCGAAGTGGCGCGTCGCAACACCACGGTTGAAGTGGTGGCGCAGTCCGTAGTGCTGGTGGATAAATCGGCCAAGGCAAAGCTCTTGATTCATTTGGTGAAAGAGCGTCAGTGGTTCCAAGTGCTCGTCTTCACGCGCACCAAGCACGGTGCAAACCGCCTCGCCGAACAGCTCTGTAAATCTGGTATCCCCGCGATGGCGATTCACGGCAACAAGAGCCAAGGCGCGCGCACCAAGGCACTCGCTGAGTTCAAAACGAACACATTGCAAGTGTTGGTGGCGACTGACATCGCAGCCCGCGGCATCGATATCGATCAACTGCCGCACGTCGTAAACTATGAATTGCCGAATGTGCCCGAAGACTACGTGCACCGCATCGGCCGCACGGGTCGCGCGGGTGCCACGGGCGAGGCGATGTCGCTCGTGATGGCTGAAGAATTGCCGCTGTTGAAAGACATCGAGAAATTCACCAAGCAAACCATCCCGAAAATCAAGATTGACGGGTTTGATCCAAGCAAGATGGCCGATCCGGTCGCGCCGAGCTCTGAAGCGCGGGACGCCGAATGGCAAGCGCGAGGCGGACGTCCTGCGCCGCGTGGTCGCCCCGGCGGTGGTAGCGGACGCAGTGGTGGTGGCGGCTCTGCGCCTCGTGGTGGTTCGTCGGCTGCGCCGCGCAGTGGTGCGTTAGCAGCTCCGCGCAGTGGCGCATCTTTGCCCCCACGTACTGGTGCGAGCGCACCGCGTCCAGCAAGTGGCGGTCAAAGCCGCGGCAATTCGCGCGGCGGCGGACGAGGTCGCTAGAACGTAGGGCGCAATCTCATTGCGCCTCGTGCAAGCCGCGCGCGAAGCGCAGCTTCTAGATTGCTGACTGTTTGTGCATTCCACACGGCGCAATGAGATTGCGCCCTACGGCGTGGCGCATGCCGCGATCAGTCATCCACCTTACCGCGCAGCGCCTTCGTCTGCCCGCGAATCGACTTACTCTCTAAACGTCGCTTCTTTGATGCGAGCGTCGGGCGCGTCGCGTAGCGCGTGCGCGGCGCGACTGCGACGCTTTGGACCAACTCGTGCAGCCGTTCAATCGCATCCCGCTTGTTCGCCTCTTGCGTGCGCTGCGTTTGGGCTTTGATCACAACGACACCGTCATCCGTTATCCGCGAATCGGAGAGCGCGAGCAAACGCGCCTTCACTCCGGGGGACAAGCCAGAGGCGTGTACATCAAAACGCAATTGAATTGCCGAGGACACCTTGTTCACGTTCTGCCCGCCCGCACCCTGCGCGCGAATCGCGGTCATCTCGTATTCGGTGGGTGGGATTTCGATGCGGGACATAGGTGAATGGTACGAGATGCTGCGCCTCGCCCGCGTCGATCAAGTGAGCGACATCTGCACCCTGTCATTCCCGCGAAGGCGGGAACCCAGACCCGAACGTTTCGATGGAAGAGCATCGCGCGATGCTCCGCACAAGGGCGTGCTCGGACTGGGTCCCCGCCTCCGCGGGGATGACAACATCGGTACACGAAGGCGCTTGACTAGAAGAGCGCTAAGGCAACGAATCAATGAAGCTTGAAACCGCTTTGATCGCTTCAAACGCTCGCGTTTGCAACAAAAAGTGCGGCGCGTCGATCTCAACGAGCTGCGCCTGTTCGCACGCGCGAAGAATCTCATCGCCCGATTTTCTCGGCACTACGCGGTCGCGGCGAGCACGGAGATAGAGCATCGGTTTGTCAACGAGCGCGAGCTTACCGCTGTTCCTTAGGCACAGCACTGCTGCCGCTCGCGCACGTATCACTTGCGGTGAAACGCTTGACATTGCCCTTTCGAGCGCCGCACGTAATTCAGGTGTCGCGTCGCTTCCCATGAGCGCGTGCGACATTGCGAACCCAGGCGCTCGCTCAACGGGCAGGAAGCGCGCGATCGTGTTTAAAGCCGATAGCGCGCCAATCGGATTCGAAGCGAAGGTACAACACAATACAAGTGCCGCAAAATTTTGCGGAGGCTTCGCTGCGATAGAGATCGCAATCGGGCCAGAGAACGATTCACCGAGCAACACGAATCGTTCTTTCGCTGGCAACCGCTGGCGCACGAATGCTTCGAGTGCGTCATAACCCAGCGGTTCTTCGCGCGGATAGTCGATGACGAGCGTCTCAAGCTGGCCGTCGAGCGCGGCAACAAAGGGCGCAAACAATTCACCCGTACCATCCATGCCCGGCAGAAGCACGAGCAATGGCTTATCTGGCACGTGCTACACCCCAATCAACGCATGCAACCGCTCATGCTGCGCTTCGAGCTCTTTCGACGTTCCGGCAATCGCAACGCGCCCTTTTTCAAGCCCGGTGTGATGATCGGCGAGCGGTAGCAATGCTTTCAGGTCTTTATCGATCACCAGCATGGCGAGTTTTTCGCGCTTGAGTTCACCGAGCGCGCGCCAGATGTCGGCGCGGATGAGCGGTGCGAGCCCTTCGGTGGCCTCATCGAGCACGAGCAAGCGCGGATTCGTCATCAGCGCGCGGCCAATGGCGAGCATCTGCTGTTCGCCGCCAGAGAGCGTGCCGCCCATCTGATTGATACGCTCGCCGAGGCGCGGGAAGAATGCGACCACGCGCTCAACGTTCCACGCCTTACCGTTTTGTGATGATGCCGTGGCGAGCAGATTTTCGCGTACCGTGAGCGTCGGAAAAATTTGACGCCCCTCGGGCACAAGGCCGAAGCCAAGTTTGCCGATCACGTGTGAAGGCGCACCGGTGACATTCTTTCCGGCGAACTGAACACTGCCGCTCGTCGGCGCGAGCCAGCCCGTGAGGCATTTAATGAGCGTGCTCTTGCCCATACCGTTACGACCCAGAAGCGTTGCTACTTCGCCTTCGCGGATGGTCAAGTTCACGTCAAACAGCACTTGGCTCGTGCCGTAGCCCGCGCACAGTTCTTTCACTTCAAGCAAGACGCTCATGCGTTCACCTCATCGCCGAGATAGGCCGCACGAACATCGGCGTTGCTTCGAATTTCATCGGGCGCGCCGGTGGCGATGATGCGACCGTAGACCAGCACGCTCACGCAATCTGCGAGCTGGAACACGGCATCCATGTCATGCTCGACGAGCAGCATCGGGTAGCGGCCTTTGAGCGATTTCAACAGCGCGATCATGGCGGCTGATTCGCCTTGGCTCATGCCCGCGAGGGGTTCATCCAGCAGCAGTACTTTCGGTTCGGTGGCGAGCGCCATCGCAATTTCCAACTGGCGTTGTTCGCCATGGCCTAGCTCGCCGACGGTTCGATCTTTCGCGTCGAGCAAGCCGACTTTCGCGAGCGCTGCGAGTGACTGGTCGACCGCCTTGGTGTCGGCATGGGCGCTCGCCCAGAATCGAAAATTACTCGAAGCTTTCGCGTTCGCTGCCAATAGAACGTTGTCGAGCGCAGTAAATTCCTTAGCCAGTTGAGTAATCTGGTATGTGCGTGCCAAGCCCATGTTCGCGCGGGCGACGACCGACTGAGCTGTTACGTTGTTTCCGAATAGCTCGATGCTCCCCGCATCCGGCTTGATCTCGCCTGCGAGTTGCCCGATGAGTGTGCTTTTGCCGGCGCCGTTGGGGCCGATGATCGCGTGCAATTGACCGCTCTCAACGGTGAGCGACACGTTGTCCGTGGCTTGTACGCCGCCGAAGCGCTTCACGAGGCTGGTGGTGACGAGTGCGCTCACTTCACACCTCCGCGCAGCGATCCGAATACGCCGCGTTTGAGTAGCAGCGCCACGAAGAAGATGAAGAGCCCAAGAAGGAGCATCCAGTTGCTTTTGTAATCCGGGAAAGTCGCCTCGACAAGCGTCGGCAGTATTTCTTCCAGAACGAGTAAGCAAACTGCGCCGACGAGGGGGCCGAAAACTGTACCCAGCCCGCCCAGAATCACGATCACGATGAGCTCGCCCGAAAGCGTCCACGCGCCGTAAGAGGGGGAGGCGAACTGAGTGAGGTTTGCAAGCAACACGCCCGCAACCGCACATACAAGCGCTGAGAGCACATACGCGACCAATTGGTAGCGAAGGACAGGGTGACCCAGTGCGAGCGCACGACGTGTATTCGCTTTGCTGCCACGCAGAATCAAACCGAATGGCGAGAGCACAGCGCGCCATGAAAGATAAAGCGCGAGCAAGACAGCAAAGAACGCGAGGTAATACAGCGAGACGTTGCTGGCAATGTCGAAGAGGCCGAAATTACTTCGCGACGCGATCGTCAGTCCGTCGTCGCCGCCATACTCTTTCAGGCTGACCGCAACGAAGAAAAGCATTTGCGCGAACGCGAGCGTGATCATGATGAAAGCGATGCCGGTGGTGCGCAGCGCCACGGCGCCGACCACGGTCGCGAGCACAGCTGTGAGCACGAGCGCCAACGCGAGGTGCGCCCAACCTGACGCGATTTCGTGTTGCATCGGAATGCCGACGCAATAGGCACCAAGCATCACATACATCGCGTGACCCAAGCTCACCATGCCGCCAAAGCCCAAGATGAAGTTGAGTCCTATCGCCGCAAGCGCGTAAATCAGCACGCGTGTGGCGAATTTCACGTAGAAGTCGCCGTCGCTGCCGACCGCAAAGGGCAATACAGCAAATGCGATGAGGACGACAACAGCAACGAGGGTGCGCGGAGCGCGCCAGTCAATCAAGGCGGGAAAAAGCTTCATCGCGTCGCCCCCGCGCTGGTTGGGAAGAGCCCCTGTGGCTTAAACGCGAGTACGAGCGCCATCAAGAGATAAATCAACATCGACGCGATCGCGGGGCCGGCCGCGTCTGCCGTATTTCGCTCGAAGATGCCGCGCATGATCGTTGGCATGAAAGCTCTGCCCAGCGTGTCGACGACGCCGACAATGAGGGCCGCAAAAAACGCACCGCGAATCGAGCCAAGGCCGCCAATGATGATGACCACCAGAGTCAATATCAACACCGGTTCGCCCATGCCAGGTTGCACCGAAACAATCGGCCCGGCCATCACCCCCGCCAGGCCCGCGAGCGCGGCACCGAGCGCGAAGACGAGTGTGTTTAGCCACTTAATGTTCACGCCCAATGAGGCGACCATATGTGGATGCGTCGCTCCCGCGCGAATCAACATGCCGACGCGCGTTTTCTGAATTAGTAAATAGAGCCCGAGCGCAACCAACAGCCCGACGCCGATGATGGCAAAGCGATAGCTTGGGTAGCTGAAACCGAAGATCTCGACCGTCTGCGATAGCGAGTCGGGCACTTGCATAAAGATGGAACCTGGTCCCCAGATGATGCGGATCAGCTCGTTGAAAAACAGGATCAAACCAAAGGTGGCGAGCACTTGATCGAGGTGGTCTCGTGTGTAGAGCTTGGTGAGCGCAAATCGATCAAGCAATAGCCCGACGATGCCTGCGCCGACAACTGCTGCGAGTAGCGCAAGCAAGAACGACTCAGTTTTTGCAAAGGCCGCGGCCCCAAAATACGCCCCGAGCATGTAGAGGGAGCCGTGCGCCAGGTTCACGAAGCTCATGATGCCGAAAACAAGCGTCAAACCGGCCGCGAGGAGGAAAAGCAGCACGCCAAGCTGGAGACCGTTCATCAGCTGCGAAAGAGTCAGTTGCAGTGTCATGCGCCGGTTTAGCCTCTCGGGAAAGTCGGTTCTACGGGTGTCAACATGAATAATAGTGCATGTTTTGTGCGGTTTTCAACAAAAATTGGCTTTCGCGTTGGTCTGCCGGGCGCTTTGAGCTGACTTTTCTGTTCGAAACACGTTCTATTGTGCGCAAGCACGTGTCGTCCGCGCAACGCAGCTAAGTGACGCGAAGATGTCCGGCGTTCAAAGTTTGACGCAAACATTGCGCATTTCTGTGTAGAAGGCCAGTGAATGGCTGCCGCCTTCCCGACCGATGCCGGAAATGCCCGCGCCCCCGAACGGGGTGCGAAGATCGCGCAAGAACCACGAATTGACCCAGGCGATCCCAACGCGGATGCGGCGGGCAACGCGATTGGCGCGCGACACGTCTTGCGTCCAAATGCTCGTCGCCAAACCGTACGGCGAATCGTTGGCACGAGCAATCGCTTCGTCCTCTGAATCAAACGGCGCAACGTGGCAACAGGGGCCGAAAATTTCCTCGCGAATCACGGCTGAAGTTTCTGGAAGGCCCGTCCACACGGTCGGCTCAATCCAAGCGCCGTTGGCGTAGTTCTCCGGAAGACTTGGAATACCGCCACCGGCGTGGCACGTCGCGCCATCCGCCTTGGCTTTAGCGAAATACGAGAGCACTTTCTCGCGGTGTTCACGGCTGATGAGCGGGCCAATCGTCGTGTCAGATGCGTACGGATCGCCGGGCTTGAGTGATCGCGCCTTCGATGCAAGCGCCGTCACGAATCTCTCGAAGATCGGGCGCTCAACGTAGACGCGCTCCGTGCCGAGACACACCTGTCCGCAGTTCAAAAACGTTGCTCGCGCGATTCCTTCAACCGCCGCGTCGAAATCGCAGTCGGCGAAGACGATCCCAGCATTTTTCCCGCCGAGCTCAAACGACACATCGCGCAACCCCTCGGCGGCGTTTTTCATGATCGCTTCGCCCGTTTTGCTCTCGCCGGTAAACGTGATCGCGTCGACGCCGGGATGTTGGGTCAGGAATTCGCCCGTCGCCTTCGGGCCGTGTCCATGCACGACGTTGTAGACGCCGGGGGGAATCCCCACCGCGTTCATCACCTCCGCCAGAAGGGTTGCCGTGCTGGGTGATTCTTCTGACGGTTTCACTACGACTGTGTTTCCGCATGCGAGCGCAGGGGCGACTTTCCAGGTCATCAGCAAAAGCGGCAGATTCCACGGGCAAATGACCGCGATCACGCCCTTCGGCGCGTAAGTGACTGTGTTGATCGCGCCGCGTCCATCGGGGGTTTCTGTGGTCCATGTTTCCTGCGGCGTGCGCTGCATGAGATCAGAGAACGCAAGGAAATTGGCAGCGCCGCGCGGCACGTCGAGCGTGCTCGCAAGCGCGTAAGGCTTGCCCGTATCGGCGATCTCTGCATCAATAAACTCTTTGCTTCTCCGCCCAATTTCAGCGGCGATCGCTTGAAGTAATGCAGTTCGTTGAGAAACAGAAAAAAGAGACCAGTACCCTGATAAAGCGGCGGACGCAGCGCTTACGGCGCTATTCACCAGCGCTTCGTCGGCGGATTCGATCTCGGCGACGATTTCTCCCGTCACCGGGGAAACTTTGGCGAAGCGCGCGCCATGCGTCGTAACGAATTCGCCGTTAACGAAATTTCGGATGAGTTTCATCGTAAAAAAATGAGCCCTTCGCGGGCTCATTCTTCGGGATCAGCGCGACCTAGATCGGCTTCATGTTGCACTGACCGACGTACGAATCTTGATGATTCGTTAGCGGCTTCGATACCGTGCGCAAACTCACGCGTCCCTTGCTGTCTTTCGCGACATCAAACACGTACATGTCTTGAATCGGGAACTGGTTTGCATTGAACTTGAAGTTGCCACGAATTGATTTGAAATCTGCCGCCTTGAGCGCAGCGTGGAATGCCTTCTTGTTCTCTACTTTACCGCCCACCTTGCGAATGGCGCTATCGAGCAGTTGCGCCGCATCGTAGCTCTGCGCTGCGTATTGCGAAGGAATGCGGTTGTATTTCTTCTCGAAAGCGGCGACGAACTTTTGGTTCGCGTCGTTCGGGAAGTCCGGGCCCCAGAACGTGCCTGAGAGCCAGCCAAGCGCTGCTTCACGAAGCGCGGGCAGCGTGGTTCCGTCAACCGTTGAGGCCGACATCACCGTGATCGACTTATTCAATCCCGCTTGCTGAAATTGCTTCACGAAATTCACACCCAGACCGCCTGGATAAAACACATAGAGCGCATCTGGTTTTTTCGAGGCAACTTGCGCGAGCTCAGCTGAGAAATCTTGTTGGTTAAGCGGTGTGTAGATCTCGTCAATGATCGTGCCGCCTTTGTAGGTGCGCTTAAAGCCTGCGATGAAGTCTTTGCCAGCCTGATAGTTAGGCGCCATCGCGATCACGTTTTTATAGCCTTTGTCGCTTGCGAATTTGCCAACCACTTCAGCTTGGTTATCGTTTTGCCACGAAGTCGAGAAGAAATAGGGCGAGCACTGTGCGCCCGCGACGGGCGATGGACCGGCGTTCGACCCGATCAGGAATACGCCCTTGTCGGTGATCTTTTTATGCACTGCCATCATGATGTTCGAAAACGTGATGCCGGTGATGATTTGGACTTTGTCTTTATCGAGCAGCTTATCGACGACTTGGTTGGCGACGTCGGGCTTAAGTTGGGAGTCTTCTTTGATGACCTGCACCGGGACACCGCCCAGTTTTCCGCCGTTTTGCTCGATCAAGAGCATCAGCGCATCGTATTGATCTTGTCCGAGCGGCGCTTGCGGCCCAGACAGCTCTCCCACGAAGCCGATTTTTAGCTGTGCGGATGCGACAGCAGACAAGCTAAGGGCGAGGGCCGCCGCGATAAGAGTGCGTTTCATTGTTCCTCCTTGGAAATGATCTAACGCGTAATTTAACGGAAACGCGTTGATAGGGAACGTAAGAAACCCTTAAGGGCGTAGGGCGCGCTGAGCGCGTTGTCGCATTGCGTGCGCGCGAGGCACCTAACGCGCCGAACGCACCTTATGCGCCTAATACGAGCTAAAGGCCCATTAAATTCGGCAGCCAGAGAGACAGCCACGGCAAATACGTCACCATCAGTAGAACGATGAATAGCGCGACGAAGAAAGGCATCATCGCTTTGGTGATAACGCCTATTTTCAATTTGGATATCGCACTGCCGACGAAAAGCACAGAGCCTACGGGCGGCGTAATCAGGCCGATGCCTAAGTTCACCATCATGATCATGCCGAAGTGGACCGGGTCAATCCCAAGCACTTTCACCACCGGAAGCAAGATCGGCGTCAGGATCAGGATCAGCGGGGACATGTCCATGAGCGTGCCCAGGAAGAGAAGGAGCACGTTGATGAGCATGAGGATGACGTATTTGTTATCCGAGAATTCGGTCAGGAAAGCGGTCACTTTCAGCGGAATCTGCATCAGCGTCATCATGTAGCCGAATGCTGCCGCGAAGCCGATCAGGATCATGACGATCGTGACGGTTTTGACGGTGCGGTGCATGAGTTTCGGGAGATCGCGCCATTTGTAATCACGATAAATAAACATCGTGACGAAGAAGGCCCAGACGACCGCAATCGATGCCGATTCGTTTGCTGTGAACACACCCGAGAGAATGCCACCGAGGATGATCACCATTGTCATGAGTCCCCAAAGCGCCTCAACGGTGATTTTGAGCGCCTGTTTCATCGGGATGGGCTCGCCCTTTGGGAAGCCATGTTTGTGCGCCTTGTAGAGGCACAGGATCGCTAACGTGAGCCCCATCAAAAGCCCCGGCAATACGCCCGCCATGAAGAGGGCAGCGATCGATACAGAACCGCCCGCCGCTAACGAATAAAGTACCGCGTTATGGCTCGGCGGGATCAGGATCGCCTGAACCGAGCCGCTGATTGTTACGGCCGTGGCGAACGGACGGGGATAGCCTTTTTTCTCCATCTCGGGAATCAGGACCGAGCCAATCGACGCGGTATCCGCGACCGACGAGCCCGAAATTGCGCCGAAGAAGGTCGATGCCAGGATGTTGACCAGCGACAAGCCACCGCGAATGAAGCCCACGAGCACGCCCGCGAACGCAACCAAGCGCCGGGCCATGCCGCCTTCGGCCATGATCGCGCCGGCGAGAACAAAAAACGGAATGGCGAGCAGCGAAAATTTGTTAACGCCCGCGGCGATCTGAATCATCACCGCGTCGAGGGGGATATCGATCCAAAGCGCGCCAACGAGGGCTGCTAACCCGAGCGCATACGCGACCGGCACGCCGATCATCATCAAAATAACAAAACTGCCGATGAGTACAAAGGCGTCCATTAGTGTGCTCCCTCAGCAGGTACGCTGTCGTCTTCAAACCGCATCAATTTGCGATGGGCTTGAGAGCCGATGAATCGACGTTCGAGCACAAACAAGATGGTGATCGCAGCGCCAATCGGAAGCGATGCATACGTTACGCCGACAGGAAGCCAAGGCAGCTCGCTCACCGATTGCTGCATCGTGCCAATACAGAGTTTCGTGCCGTAGTACGCGACGAATCCGCAGGCGAGCAGCATCAGGCTATCAACAATCCACGCGCAGAACTTCTCACCCGCAATTGGCAATCGATCAGTGAGCATCGTGACGGCGATGTGAGCATTAGCGCGATACGCGGCGGCGGCGCCAATGAATGTAAACACCATCATCAGTAGGATTGCGATGGGTTCCGGCCACTGCGAGCCTGTACCGAGCACATAGCGCGTGAACACCCCCCAAGGAATGATGAGCGACATACCGGTAATAGCGATGCCCGCTGCCCAAATACAGAAGAGGTAGAGGCGGTCAAGAAAGGAGACGAAGCTTGTTTTCATCGGCGAGGCAGGCGAGGGCAGATAGAAAAAACGCTACGACTGCGGCGTTACGGCAGTCGTAGCGTTGACGGACTGATTCGTTACTTAACGTCCGCGATACGCTTCATCAAGTCTGCGTAGTTTGCGCCGTACTTCGCACGTACCGGTGCGGTTGCATCGAAGAATGGCTTGGTATCGATGTTGATGAACTCAACGCCCTCAGCCTTTAACTTCGTTGTGTAGTCAGCCACTGCGGCATCCCACAACTTGCGCTGCTCCATTTGCGCTTCACGGCCCATACGCTTCACCAGCGCTTGGTCAGCAGGCGAGAGCTTGTCCCACGCCACTTTCGACATCACCAGAATCTCAGGGATGATGAGGTGATTGGTCTGCGTGTAGAACTTCGCACCGGCTTTGAAGTGGTTTGCTGTGAACAGGCTTGGAGGATTGTTTTCTGCGCCGTCGATAACGCCGGTTTGGAGTGCCGTGAACACTTCACCGTAGCCCATTGAAATGCCATTTCCGCCCATCGCGTTCATGGTGTCGACGAAGAGGGGGTTGCCCATCATGCGAACCTTTTGACCTTTGAGGTCTTCCGGCTTACGCACTGGTTTTTTCGTATAGAGGCTACGCGATCCGCCGTCCATCCATGCCAAGCCAACCAGACGAGCGGACGAAGCAGTCAGCTTGTCGAGGAGATCTTGGCCAATGGGTCCGTCGATCACAGCGCGCATATGAGCGATGTCGCGGAAGACAAACGGCATGTTGAACACGTTTACTTCGGGCACTACTGGGCCAACCGGACCGAGCGACGTCCGCAGAATCTGAATCGCACCGACTTGCGTCTGTTCGATCATTTCCTTTTCGCCGCCGAGCACGCTGCCCGGGAACATCTGGAACTTGATGCGGCCTTGAGTCGCAGCGTCAAGCTTCTTGCCCATGTTCTCTACCGCTACGACAGTAGGGTAACCGGCCGGGTGAACGTCGGCCGCCTTCATCGTTTGGGCGCTCACACTCAGCGCCAGCGATCCTAAGATCAGCGCGGCGAGTTGGCGCGTTTTTAACGTGATGGGAAATTGTTTCATCTGTTGCCTCCTTTAAATGAATCAAAAAATTGTCGATCACTGATGTGACGTACGCTCGCAAATACTCGAGTGCTAGGTCGCGAATTTGGGTTCTTCGCGCCCCTTGACTCCTGGGTTAACCGCAAAAACGCAACCGGCAAGTGGCTGATCTGAGAGATCAATACCCTCTGGCCGAATGCTGGTAACAAATAGCGTGTCGAAGTTTGCGCCACCAAACGCGCACATGGACGGTTTTTTTACCGGAAGTGGAACGCGGCGGTCCAGCTGCCCACTTGGCGTAAATCGGTAGACCGCTCCGCCATCGTTTGCGCAAATCCAGTAGCAGCCGTCAGCGTCAATTGCGGCGCCGTCTGGGCGCCCATCGAGCGCTTTGAAGTCGGCAAACACCCGTGGGCGTGAGGCGTATCCCGTGCCGAGGTCATAGTCGCACACCCATACTGTTTGAACGGAAGGATGGGAATCGGATACGTACATGCTCCGCCCATCCAATGAGAACGCCAAGCCATTTCCAACGATAACCGAAGGTTCAAAAAATCGCTCGATGCGGTCGCCTTTCAGACTCAGAAACGCGCCAACTGACTTGCCAGCAGACATATCGTTAAACATTGTGCTGCAAACAAAACGCCCGCACGGATCGCATCGCCCATCGTTACACCGCATTCCCGGAATGGCGTGCTCCACTGGAGTCTTACGAATTGACCGGATTTCGCCTCCCGCCAGAAGTTCAATGCGTTCGATGGCAGTCTCTTGCGCCGCAACTACGCAGCCGTCGATACCCAAGGCGATTGATCCGACCATTTCCTGCAGTAACCACGATTGATGCTCGCCACTGCGCATCACCCACCGATGGATCGTTTTGCGCACGATGTCCACCCACCAAAGTGCTCCCGCCTGAGCATCCCAAACCGGAGACTCGCCGACGGCGCAAGGTTTTTTGTAGACCAGTTCAGGAGTGCTCATCGACGCGTCGCTATTTCGGCGGGTAGGGGCCAAACTTCACGAAGCCACCGCCTTGGTAGATCGCGGCTGGATCGGCGGGGTCAAGTGGCGGCCCCTTCAGCACTTCTTCGCGGAATTGATCGGACGAATCGGCGGGTTGCCAGCCAAGAAAACTTGCGTGACTGTTATCCCACCAGCGCGGTGTGTTATTCGACGCACCATAGACGACCGTATGTCCGACCTTAGGGGCGGCGATACAGCGCGCGATCAAGGCTTCGAGGTCATCGTAGCTAAGCCAAGTGCTCAACATTCTTCGGTCAAGCGCCTTAGGGAACGATGAGCCGATTCGGATGCATACCGACTCGAAGCCGTACCTGTCGAAGTAGAAGCGAGAGAGCAATTCGCCAAACGCTTTGCTCACACCGTAGTTTCCGTCCGGACGCATCGGTGCGCTGTCGTCGAGCAGGTCAGACTGCTTGTGAAAACCGATCACGTGGTTTGAGCTCGCGAAAATAATGCGCTTCACGCCCGCAATCCGCGATGCCTCATACAGGTTGTAAACGCCGCGGATATTCGCGTTCAGGATCGGTTCGAAGGGGCCATCGAGCGACATACCGCCCAAGTGAATAATCATATCGACCCCTGCCACCATTTGGGCTACAGCGTCAAAATCTCCGAGATCGGACTGATCGATTTCTTCGACTGACTCCTTGTTTTCCAGGGGTTCGACATCGGAGATTCGAACGATTTCCGCATATTTTGCGAGCCTGGGTCTCAAGACTTTTCCAAGGCCGCCACCCGCACCAGTCAGCAGAATACGCTTCAATTTCATCCGTTCCCCCTAATTGTCCGATATCATACAACAAGTCGTTATGCGGTTTCGGATGCGTCCATACCAGCGCCACTGCCTGGACCAACGATAATCGACCGCTAACACGCCGTCACCAAAGCGACGAAAAGATCAAACGGATATGTCAGCTATCACCGCCCCGCGCCCGCCCAGACGAAGTCTTGCACAAGATCTACTTGTCTTGATGGACGAGAGGATTCGCACGGGCTACTACCCCCTCGGTGGCCGAATGCCCACCGAATCTGAATTGATGCTGGAGCATGGCGTGAGCCGAACAGTTGTGCGCGAGACGTTGTCAAGGCTACAACAGGCTGGACTCGTCATCACGCGTCACGGCATTGGAAGCTTTGTCACAGAGGAGCTGCCACGGGACACGGGTTTCAATATCTCGCCAGCTGAGATTGAGACGATTTTGGATGTGGTGCATTTACTGGAATTGCGGGCGAGTCTCGAAACGGAAACAGCAGGACTGGCCGCCTCAAGACGGACTGAAGCTCAAGTCGCGCAGATGTATCAGGCGCTAAACGAGTTCGAAGAAAGTGCGCGCGGTGATGTTGACACCGTCGACGCCGACTTCAAGTTTCACCTCGCAATTGCCGAGGCAACACAAAACCCGCATTTCTACGGTTTGATGCGACACCTCGGAACAACAGTCATTCCGCGAGCGCGGCTCAACTCGCCAAAGATTGTCATGGAAGACAAGTTGGCTTACTTAGAGCGCGTAAACCGCGAGCATAGGGAGATATGCGATGCCATTGCGCGCGGAGATACTGAGTCCGCGAGAGCCGCGATGCGTCTGCATCTGATTAACAGTCGCGAGCGACTCCGTCGCGCAGCAGAGGCTGACGCCGCCGCTGCCAACGCCACGAAATAGCCGAGTCGGGCACGGGCTCGGACATCGGTCAGACGCTGAAATTTTGCGCGCCGATGCCGTTTCCATTTCCCATCTGACGTCTCGTTTCGGATGAGAACTACTGTGAGCGGCGTCTAGCGCATACCCAGGCGACTCCGCCCCATGGTGACGAGCAGGGGGGCGGTGACGGGTAAGCGTGTTGTTCGCGACGTGCGCGTTCGTTCACGTGGACACCACATCACCCTACTGCAAGGACTCCCAACCTTGAAACGCTCAGCGCGTCTAACGCTCAAGCGCGTGTCAGTGCTAGCAGGCCCTGACGACTCAATCGACACGCCATCGTCCCCTTAAAGCTGGGGGCTACTCGCGGTTCGCCCTCCGGTGCCTTCGAACGAGCCAACCGCGCATGAATGTTGATTTCCGCACCCCCGTCGGCGCTAATGAACCGAATCATCGGTTGTCGGTTGTAAGATGTATGATGACTATGCTATGCTTCATTAAGAGAGTTGTGTTGTGGTGCACGCTACTGGAGGACGGTCGCGGTTGTGGCGAACGCTAGGTGAGTGGAAATAAGGCAAGGCCGCAGAGCGGCCACTGTATTCAGCTCGCGCAGCGACGACCGTATTGGCTGACACGTCGCATCACAGCGCTCTTAGGAAGCACGAAACATAAGGCATCAACATAGGAGGATCGCCCCGTGAGTAGACCCCATTCGCTGCGCTTGTCGCCGCTCGCCCTCGGACTCTTAATCGCGTGGGGGCAAGCCTCAGCGCAACAAGCCGCTCCGCCCTCAGCGCCAGCAACGCCCGCGACTCCGAGCGCAGCAAATGCGCCTTCTTCCTCGAGCGCTGATTCGGCGACGCAGCCAAGTAAAGTTGAGGCGATTGTCATCACCGGATTTCGCGCATCGCTGGAAAGTGCGATGACTGCAAAGCGCGAAGAGACGGGGATCGTGGATGTCATCAAGGCCGAAGATATCGGCAAGTTCCCGGATACCAACCTTGCTGAATCGCTCCAGCGCATTCCAGGCGTAGTGATTGATCGGGATGCTGGTGAAGGTCGCAACATTACTGTTCGCGGTTTGGGTTTGGATTTCACCCGTGTTCGGATCAACGGAATCGAGGGGCTCGCCACCACGGGCGGCACCGATAGCTCCGGCGGAAATAACCGTTCACGCGGCTTCGACTTCAACGTTTTCGCAGCAGAACTCTTTAACTCCATCACGGTTCGTAAGAGCGCGTCGGCGGATGTCGACGAGGGATCGCTTGGCGCAACCGTAGATCTCCAGACCGCGCGCCCATTTGACTCCAAGGGATTCCGCGCCGCATTCTCAATCAAAGAGCGCTACAACGATCTATCGCAAAAGACTGCGCCTCGCGCCGCATTCTTGCTCTCAAACACATGGGCAAACGGAACGTTTGGCGCGCTAATTTCAGGGGCTTACTCTCAGCGACAAACGCTCGAAGAGGGCTTCAGTACAGTTCGCTGGGACAACGGCCCCTCATCAGGGGGGTGGTGCGCACCGCAAGGCTTGACTGCAAATCCAAGCACGTCAACAGCAACCACGTGCGGACCCGCTGCGCAAAATGTAGCGCGTTTGCCTGCGTCAACAGCCGCCACTGATGCGTATAACCAGGCGAGTCTCGCGAGCAATTTCCATCCGCGGCTCCCGCGCTACGGGCGCCTGACACATGACCAAGACCGGCTCGGCCTCACGGGTTCCGTTCAGTGGCGCCCCCGCGCTGGAACGCTGATGACCTTGGACATGATGTATTCGAAGCTCGATGCAACACGCCAAGAAGACTTCCTTCAAGCCTTGTCATTTAGCCGGACTGCGGCCCAGGGCGGAAAACCGCAAACGAGCGTTGTTTCCGCTCAGTACGCAGCCAACGGCGGACTGCTGCGTGGTGTGTACAACGGCGTTGATATTCGCGCTGAATCGCGCTTCGACAAACTCACGACGGAGTTCACGCAGCCTACGCTTACGTTCGAACACTCCTTCTCAGACACGTTAAAGCTGACCGCGAAGCTTGGTCGCGCTGACTCGAAGTTCCGAAACCCAATTCAGACCACGACAACGCTCGATGCGCTTAACGTAAACGGATACGAGATCGACTTCCGCGGTAACGACAGACTTCCCGCGATCAAGTACCCGTTCGATGTGACTCAGCCAGGCGGTGTTTTGACGCTAGTGTCGGTGCCCACAGTGGCATCTGGCACACAGCCGAGTACGATTGCCAACACCACTGCGAGTGAAATTCGGATTCGACCCCAGGGATCGAATAATCGCAATGACGTCGCGCAACTCAACGTAGCTTGGGAGGCAAACGATAACTGGACGGTTAAATTTGGTCCTGACTTTAAGAAATACTCGTTCGATACTTATGAGTTCCGCCGGGTCAATCAGAACGACACAATCTTCGCACCGCCGGCAGGGACGTCTGTCGCGAGCTTAACTACAACGCTGACAGGTTTCGGGCGCGGCCTGAATCTTCCGACTGGGACGCCAACGTCGTGGGTGATTCCCAATCTAAACGCGATTGCACAGGCCTACAACATCTATTGCAACTGCATCATCAGCGGTCCGGCCGGCGGCCCTGGGGACTTCACTTTGTCCTCAATCACCAACGGCAACGCACGCGGAAACAACCGTGGCGTGACTGAGACCGACACCGGTGGCTGGTTCATGGCGGACTACAACGCACGTCTGTTTAATCGACAAGTCCGCGGCAACATCGGCGCGCGCTACGTGCAAACAAAGGTTTCTGCGTACGGCTATCAAGCCGCAGGCGGCGGTGCGCTCGTGACAGTCGATCACTCCTACGATGATTTCCTGCCGTCGGCAAACATTGCAATTGACGTAACGAAAGATTTCGTGGTGCGATTGGCGGCCGCTAAGGTAATGACGCGTCCGCAGCTCGGCTTTTTAAGCCCGGGCGGTTCGATCAGCACCACCGGTACGCTTTCGGTAACCAGTGGAAATCCGTTGTTGAAGCCGTTCCGCGCGAAGACGCTTGATGCAAGCTTCGAGTGGTATTTTGGGAAGAATGCGCTACTCGGTTTGGGCTTGTTCCACAAAGATATCAACACCTACATCCAAAACTTGCGCGTGAACGTTCCGTTCAATGAGACGGGATTGCCGCTTTCGCTTCTGCCGTCGAACTTCAACGGCAGCGAAGTGTTCCAGGTGACGACCCCAGTCAATACCCCGGGCGGCAAACTGAACGGCTTTGAGATCAACTATCAGCAACCGTTTACGTTCCTGCCAGGTGAATTTAGGAACTTCGGAATTCAGGCGAACTACACGTTTGTGAAAAGTCGAATCAATTACCAGATATCGCCAACGAGTAGCACAACGATCACGGATGACCTGCTGAACTTGTCGCCACGCTCGTACGGTGCCACGCTCTATTACGACAATGGCCGTGTAAGCGCACGGGTGACGGGCACTCACCGTAGCGCATTCCTGACGCGCGTTCCTGGACAAAACAATAACGATGTTGAAGGCAAGAACAAGACCTTTAACGTTGATGTTTCGATGTCATACAAATGGAACGACAAGCTTGAGTTCACTTTAGAGGGCGCGAACCTGACCAATCAGGCGAACGACCAATTTGTGAGCCGTGATCGCAATGGGGTAGTCGTAAACAACGTTACCGGCCGCGAGTACCTCGCAGGGTTCCGCTATAAGTTCTAGCGCAAGCCTAGGCCAGTCAGGCGGCCTAGGTTGGTGAATGAACGCCGCGCTCCAGGTGACTGTAGCGCGGTATTTTTTTGGAGTCTAACCATTGAAAAAACGGAGAAATTTTCTTGGCGCGACAGGCGCAATTGCGACATTTTTCCTCGGTGTCTCAACAACGGTGAGCGCAGAAAAAATGAATGAAGATGAATCGGTCGCAATTACAAGTGTTGCACCTGTGCGCGTCGTGCTGGTGGGCGACTCGACCATGGCCACGCGAACAGGTTATGGTGATGCCCTCTGCAAACTCTTTACTGCAGAGGTGGAATGTGTCAACTTGGCGCGCGGCGGGCGTAGCTCAAAAAGCTTCCGCGCAGAGGGCTTGTGGGACAACGTGCAGACGATTCTTTCCCACAATCGTACGAGCCGAAGTCCGCGAACGACGTTTGTGTTGATTCAATTTGGCCACAACGACCAACCTGGCAAACTCGGCCGATCCACCGATCTCGTAACCGAGTTTCCGCTCAACATCTCACGCTACGTGGAAGAGGTCCAAACGGGCGGCGGACAGGCGGTTTTGGTGACGCCACTGACGCGTCGAAGCTTCAAGGACGGTACGCTACAGAATGATTTACGCCCATGGGCTGAGTCGGTGATCAAGATTGCGCAAGATAAGTTTGTCGCCGTGATCGATTTGAATGCGAAAAGTTATGCAGCTGTCGCGGCGATGGGCAGCACGGAGGCGGATACGCTTGCTGAGGAGCCGCGACCTCAAGCTACCCTACCGGATGGGGTCAAAAGCCGATTCGACTATACGCATCTCGGTGCAAAAGGTGCGGCACTTTTCGCAAAGATCATGGCAGAAGAAATCAATGTATACGTGCCCGCGCTCGCTAGGTATCTTCGCCGTTAGACTGTCGGGCGAGTAGATTCCTAGCGTTCGTATCTGCTGCGTCGGGCGTTCAACTCGGCTTATAAGCTTCGCTCTCGCAGAATTCGCCTTGAACACGTCGCAAGAACGCTATTGTGCCGACAGGCGCTTTGAGCACTCCCTTAAGGCTTCCAATCGCTGAACACATCGGCGAGTGTGTAGCGCGCAGCGTCGGTTTGGCTTAGCTGTCTACGCTTAACGTTTCCTGGTTTCGATGCGCCTGGTCCGCTGCTGCGATACTCAAAAAAGCGTGAATCCTCGGGCAAGAATACGGTTCGTGTTGGTCCGCTTTTCTGCAGCCCAGTCATCGACCACCAGCCGACCTCGGTGATATGGTCATCCATGAAACACTCAATGAAAACGCTACTGCCGACCGCGTTTGGATCAGCATATCGACCATCTGGGAAAGTCACGGCCGGATGCCACGGCCGTCCTAATGCATGCGAGTTGGCGGGCACTTGAGCGTTTTCTCGGATGAGTTTGCAGCGCAGAAACAGGAGGCCGTGGCGCTCTTGCAATTGCGTGCTTGGTGCCGTGACGTATCCATGTGGCGAAACGTTGTGCTTACGCCGTGGTCGGCTCACAATGTCACAGGCTTCGAACACTGCCTGTCCTGCGCCAAAAATGAAATCTACATTTCCGCTCACGGAACAGTCCCTGAAATAGCTGCGCCCTGCGTCGACAAATAGGGTGTCTTGGTGTCCGGTCATTGACACGTTTCGCAGCACCGCTTTGTCAGAGCCGCTTGCGAGCATAAGCGCAACCGCTTGCGGATCATTGGTGTAGGTCGGATCGGTGGGCAACTTTGCATCATTCGAGAGATAGTCAAAACTGTTCTCAATGGTGAGGCCCGATGCTGCGAATCCCGGGGCGCGCACCGTAAGCGTTGCGCAGCCGTAGGTCGTCCATGTTCCCACGCCCGATGGACGCGTCTGTCCTGAATACGCATCGAAACTTATGACGGTGGATTCGCGCTCCTCGCCAATGAGATGAACGTTTGACTTTCGAATTTCAAGTTTCTCGCGATAGCGGCCCTTTCGGATTGCAATGCGCCAGACATCGTGCGCATGTTGATCGGGGACTGCGTCTAAAGCCTGTTGAAGCGTGCGAAAGTACGGAACCCCGCGGATGAGCGCGCCTGTTGGACCGAAAAATTTTTCATCTACGACAGCGTTCGCAATCGAATCGTCACCGGGCGCGTTGATCGCTGTTGGGAGCCAACTGCATCCGCTCAAGATGGAGGTCATTGCCAGAGCGGCGGGCATGCTGAAACAGCGTCGGCGTGTGGTGTGCATAGCTTGTACTTAACTCAAGAGAGGTAAACATAAATAGGATGTCAGACATCATATAAGTATGCTACATTTCGTTTTGCCGCACAAAAAACAAAAAGCTTGGCGGACACTGATGAAACAAGGAGCGAATGTGGTTAGTGGCCGTATAGCAGGTGGTGTCAGCCACGATCAGTGCGCGCGAACGCTCAAATCGGAGGCCCAAAGCCGTGTATGAGAATCGACGTATTGGCTTTATGTATGTGTTGCCCTTTGTAATCGGGGTCGTACTGTTTAAGCTGTTTCCGTTCGTTATGTCGTTTGCGTTGTCTTTTACGCAATACGACCTGATTGAGCCGCCAAAGTACATAGGTGTTGAGAACTATCGCGAGATGTTCACGACAGACAAACTGTTCCCGAAGTCGCTGAGCGTCACCCTAATGTTCGTCGTGCTGACCGTTCCGCTGCGGCTAGCGGCTGCGCTCATGGTTGCGCAAATCTTGAACTTCAAGTTGCGCGGGATCAATTTTTTCCGTTCTGCTTTTTATCTGCCGTCTATTCTCGGCGGCTCAATCGCCGTAAGTATTTTGTGGCGCTTTATCTTCTCCCGCGATGGTTTGATTAACCAAATCATTGTGGCGCTGGGCGGCACGCCAATCCTTTGGCTCGCCGACGAACAGTACTCGCTGTGGACGATTGTGCTGTTGAACGTCTGGCAGTTCGGCTCATCGATGGTGATCTTTTTAGCAGCGCTGCAAAGCGTTCCGCAATCTCTATACGAGGCGGCTGCGATGGACGGCGCAGGCAAAGGAACGGTGTTTTTTCGCATCACGGTGCCGTTAATTACGCCGGTGATCTTCTTCAATCTCGTTATGCAGACCGTGCACGCATTTCAGGAGTTTAACGGCCCGTATATGGTGACTGAGGGCGGTCCACTTCACTCTACCTACTTGCTTTCGCTCTACATCTACGAGCAAAGTTTCAAGCTATTCAATTTGGGCTACGGCACTGCGCTGTCCTGGGTGTTGTTTGTACTCGTCGCCGCTTTGAGCGCTATTGCGTTTTATTCGTCTAAGTACTGGGTGTACTACGCCGGTGAAAAGGAGGGCAAATGAGCGCAGTTGCCTCGCAGGAATCCACCAGATTCGATAGCTCCGTGGATCAGTATCAGATCCGCAGAGACCGAATCAACTCCGTCATTCGCTACGCCCTACTGATTGCAGTAGGTCTGGTAATGCTCTACCCGCTAATCTGGCTGATCGGTGCCTCATTCAAAACCAATGCTGAAATCTTTACACAAGTGGGATTCTGGCCTTCGAAGTTCGAGCTGGAGCCCTATGTCAAGGGCTGGAAGACGAGCACCGAGTACACATTCACGCGCTACTTTGCGAACTCATTTCTGATCGTAATTCCGCGGATTATCGTAACGGTGATTTCCTGTGTGCTGGTGGCCTATGCGTTTGCGCGCTTTGACTTTTTCGGCAAAAAAATACTTTTTGCCATCATGGTCGCAACGATGATGCTGCCACAGATTGTGCTGCGCATTCCCCAATACATCATGTTTCAGCAATTTGACATGATTGATTCGTACGCGCCGCTCGTGTTGCCATCCGCATTCGCGACGGACACCTTCTTCGTGTTCATGCTTGTGCAATTTTTGCGAGGTATTCCGCGTGATATGGAAGAGGCGGCGCAGATGGACGGTTGCAATTCCCTTCAGATGCTTTGGTACATCATCGTACCCTTGCTTAAACCCGCGATCATTTCGGTCATCGTCTTCCAATTTATCTGGACGATGAACGACTTTATTGGTCCTCTGATATATCTATCAAGCGTCGAGAAATACCCCGTGTCGCTCGCATTGAAGCTGAGTATTGGTGCCACAGAAGAGGTTGAATGGAATAGCGTAATTGCGATCTCGGTACTCGCACTGGTGCCATCGGTGGCAGTGTTCTTCGCCGCGCAGAGGCACTTCGTTGACGGCGTCGCGAGCACGGGCCTTAAAGGCTGAACCTAACGCAAACTATACGGAACGAGCAACATGGCAAGTGTCACACTGAATAAGATCGCGAAGGTTTATCCAAACGGCTTCAAAGCGGTTCACGAAATTGACTTCAAGATCAACGATGGCGAATTCGTTGTTCTTGTTGGGCCGTCTGGTTGCGCGAAAAGCACCTTGCTGAGAATGGTGGCTGGCCTTGAAAGCATCACGGGGGGCGAACTTGTGATCGGCGACAAAGTGGTGAATCGATTGCCCCCGAAAGAGCGCGGCGCTGCGATGGTGTTCCAGAACTATGCACTCTACCCGCACATGAAGGTTCGCGACAACCTGGCATTCGGATTGAAGTTGCAGGGATTGCCAAAGCCAGAGGTTGAAGCACGGGTGAACGATGCCGCGAAGCTTTTAGAAATTGAGCCGCTCCTAGATCGATATCCGCGGCAGCTCTCCGGTGGCCAGTCGCAGCGCGTTGCGGTGGGTCGCGCGATCGTGAAGAAGCCACAAGTCTTCCTGTTCGATGAGCCGCTATCAAACCTTGATGCAAAGCTGCGCGCCTCGATGCGCGTACGAATTACCGAGTTGCATCAGCAATTGAAAGCTGCAGGTCAGCCGTGCACAGTGATTTACGTCACACATGATCAAGTCGAGGCGATGACCATGGGGGAGCGTATTTGTGTCCTCAAAGAGGGGCGCATTCAGCAGTTCGACACGCCCTCGATGCTCTACAACGAGCCCGCGAACACCTTTGTTGCTGGTTTTATCGGCTCGCCTGAGATGAATATGCTCGAGGCGCGGTTGACGGTATCAGATAGCCAGGCATCTGCCGCACTTCTCGGGGCGAGCACGTCGTTTTCGTCGAAAGGCTTGCCCCAGCTGACTGACGTAACCGTGACGCTCGGATTGCGCCCGGAGAACGTACTTGTCAACGCAAGTGATGCGACTGGCGTCATGTGGCTTGATTCTGAGCTGAGTCACATTGAGTACATGGGCAGTGAAGTTTTCGCGTACTTCAAGGTTGCGGGTACCGCGATTACCAGTCGTGTTCCCGCGAGCCAAAGCGGTGAGCTCGCGTCGTTAAAGCGTGGTGACCGTGTTCGCGTGGGCCTTGAGCTTTCGCATGCGCATTGGTTCGACGCAGCCAGTGGGTCCAATCTTAAAAAGCAGCACTAAAAGTCGCGTCGGGTTGAAGGAGTACACATGAAATTTTCTGTTCAAAAATTGTCTGCGGCGCTTGTGTGCGCGAGCTTAGTGTCTGCGGGCATGTTTGCAAACGCCGCTGCTCAAGAGTTGCGCTTCTCTTGGTGGGGTGGCGGCGAGCGACACGAAGCAATGCTCAAGGCGTCGAAGCTGTTTGAAGCGAAAAATCCTGGCGTAAAGATTAAGGCAGAGTACTCTGGCTTCCAGGGCTATCAGGAGCGTCTGTCAACCCAGATTGCGGGTCGTAATGAGCCCGACGTGATGCAGCTCAACTGGGCTTGGTTGTCGGCATTCTCCAAAGGCGGAGACGGCTTCTACGATCTACGTAAGAGTGCCGTCTCGATGAAGTTGACAGACTTCACAGATCAAGATTTAGCGCTCACAACCATCAACGGAAAACTGAACGCTATGCCTGTAGGCTTTGCGGCGAGAATCTTTTATTGGAACAAGTCGGTTTTAGCTATAGCGGGAGTCCAGCCCCCGAAAAATTGGGACGAGCTCTTTACGGCTGGCAAAGCGTTTCGCGCGAAAGTCGGTGACAAAGGTTACCTGCTCGATGGCAATCTGTACGACTTGATTCTATTGAGCCATGCGTATGCGTATCAAAAGCATGGCACGCCTTATATCGATCCGAAGACAGGGAAAATTGCGATGAGTGCCGCGGCGCTCAAAGACTGGGCAGCGTTTTACAAGCGTTTGCAAGACGAGAAGATCGTGACACCGCTGCCGTATCGAGCGAGCTTGGGTGGCGTTGAGAAGCCAGTTGAGCAACAGCCGGATTGGGTAAACGGCAACTGGGCTGGGGTGTACACCTGGGATTCCACGGTTCGATTAATTGGGAGCACATTGCCGAGCAAGGGACAAGAGCTTGATGTCGGTGACTTTCTCACGCTACCAGGCGCTAAAAATTCAGGCATGTTTGGACGCTCATCGCTGGTCTATGCTGTCTCCAAACGTAGCAAACATCCTGAACTCGCAGCGAAGTTTGTGAACTTTGTTTTGACGGACCCAGAGGCGGTTCGGATCATCGACATGTCTCGCGGCACTCCCGCGTCGTTGAGCGCATTCCAGCAGCTCCAAAAAGAAGATCGACTACGCCCGATTGAGCTGAAGGCCTACGCGCGGATTTCAACGCAGCAAAAAGCGGGTGCAATTTCGCTGCCTGCCGCGCAGTTTGAGCACCCCCGTGTTCAGAAATTTATGCGTGAAGTTTTTGAGCAAATCGGCTACGGAAAGATCAGTGCCGATGAAGCTGCAAAGCAGCTAAGTGAGCAAGGCGCAACCATTCTCCAACGCCTTTAGTGGGTGTCGGTAATCGTCGCGCAGCAACGTGAACATGCCCTAGATTCACCTGAAAAAAGTCATGCCGAAACATACAGTCCACGAATTGAAATTCAATGTGTACGCTGATCGCGACACTGGCGCAACCGTCACGCAACTCACGCCGCAGGATGTGGTTTGCCACCGGAATTACTTCTACCAAAAATGCTTTTCGAACGACGGTTCGAGGCTACTTTTCGCGGGTGAATTTGATGGGCGTCGCAACTACTACATGCTCAACTTCGCGGAGAAAACGGCGCGGCAACTCACTGAAGGCGAAGGTGAAAATGCGTTTGGCGGATTCCTGAGCCCGGATGACAAATTGCTCTACTTGGTGAGAGGAGGGCGCTCGCTCATTCGCGTTCACCTTGATTCACTGGCCGAAGAGATTGTTTATACATCACCCGCTGATTGGGTAAGTTACGGAACGTGGGTGGCCAACAGTGCGTGCACCAAGCTCGTCGGTATTGAGATATCGAAGGACGATTGGTTCCCTCTCTCTGATTGGACAAAATTCCGCGAGATGTTTCTCAGGAAGCCGCGCTGCCGCTTGATTCGTATCGATCTGGCAAGTGGCGAACGCACCGTAATTCATGAAGAAAAGCTCTGGCTCGGCCATCCACTGTACCGACCAGGTGATGACAACACTGTTGCGTTTTGTCACGAGGGGCCGCACGACATGATCGATGCGCGGATGTGGTTTATCAACGAAGACGGTACCAATATCCGCTGTGGCAAACCTCATGAACACGGAGAGAGCTGTACGCACGAATTTTTTGTACCCGACGGTTCGAAAATGATTTACGTTTCGTACAAGGAAGGCGATCCAAATCGCTATATCCGCTCGCTCGATCCAACGACGCTTGATGATCAACTCATCATCACGATGCCGCCTTGCTCGCATCTGATGAGCAACCACACCGGCACGCTCATCGTCGGGGACGGCTGCGATACGCCTGCCGACGTAAGCAATACTTCAGCGCATATCGTCGAACCTAACCCCTACTTGCACGTGTTCGACACGCGTGATCGTTCGTCTAGAAAAGTCGCGCGGCACGACACCTCTTGGGATGTTGTCAAGGGTGACCGACAGCTTACGCACCCACATCCCTCGTTTTCTCCCGACGAGAAATCGATTCTCTATTCCTCTGATTGCAACGGCAGTACCGCGCTGTTCCTAGCTTCTTTGTAGTGAAGAACCTCGCGCGCTTTTTCAAATCAGCGCGTGGGGCGCTGTTTGTAGTTTGTGCCACGTTCGCGTCTTCATGCGCGGTTGTTGATGGAGGCGTACAAAACGCAGCGAGCGTTAGCGCAACAGCGAATGCTGCTTGGACGAACACGACCGATGCTGGGTGGGCGGGGCACGCTGAGCCTGTGACAGGCGGGGCTCTTGCCGGTAAGCAGAAAACCTACACCGTGCGTAGCCGTCGCGAGTTGGTGGCGGCACTTGCTGCCCATGACAAGATTCTCGCGCACGAAGCAAAGATTATTCGTATTGAGGGTGTGATCGACCTTAGCGTCGATGATTCCAATTTACCGCTCACTGAATCCGACTACAAAGATCCTGCATTTAGCTGGGATAAGTATGTTGCCGCTTTTTCGCCCGCCACATGGGGTAGAAGCAAGCCTGAGGGATCGCAAGAGATTGCGCGACAACGGTCTGCGCGGAACCAAGAAAAGGTTGTGCTGGTTCGCGTAGGGTCAAACACGACGTTGGTGGGGGTGGGCGAAAAAGCGGTATTGAAGAACGGTAGCTTGATGCTTCTCGATATTGAGAACGTGATCATTCGCAATATCGCTTTTGAGGACGCCTACGATTACTTTCCGGCGTGGGACCCAGCGGACAACGGCCATGGCGAATGGAACGCGGCTTACGACAATATCTCCGTCGTGAATTCGCGGCGAGTATGGATCGACTTTTGTACGTTTAGCGACGGCGTCCGCCCTGATCGGCTGAACAGAACTCTGCTGAATCGGCCAATGCAATTCCATGATGGATTGGTTGACGTAATTCGAGGATCAGATTTAGTCACGATCTCGAATAGCCATTTTCGCGATCATGACAAAGGGCTCTTGATCGGTAACAGCGATTCGCGGAAAGACGACGCGGGCCGTTTGCGCGTAACACTCCACAACAACTGGTTTGACAATGTTAAAGAGCGCTCCCCGCGCGTTCGCTACGGACAAGTTCATGTGTACAACAATTTGTACACGGCGACCAAAGGCGCTGATTACGATTACGGCTACTCAATTGGCGTTGGCATCGGCTCGAGCATCTTCGCTGAGGCCAATGCGTTCATCTTGGAACGTGATGGTTCCTCGCGAATATTTCGTTGGTTGCGCGGTGATCGCTTAGCCGCTCGAGACAACGTGCAATTGATCGATGGCCAATGGCGTACGTTGAAGGTTGATCCGCCAAGTGAAGAAGCGATCACTTCCTCCCGCGCAACATGGCACGTGCCCTATCCCTATCAGCTCTCATCCGCATCTGATCTTACGACGCGACTGCGCGGGCATGTTGGTGCGGGCACGACTGCGGCTCGCGAGAAAGTCGCGAACGATCATAAGTTTGCATTCGTACTAAATAAAAAGCCCTCGATATGAAAGGGCGGAGTCCGCTCGCGCTCTGCAAAGCGCGCAGCAAGCGGATTGATGGTGACTAGGGTGTCTGTAGATCAACTACGTTCAAGGAGGACCGAACAACATGATTTCGAGGACAAGCTATTTCTTTCTTTTATTGTTTATCTGCATAGTTGCGCTTGGCGCGTTGCCAGCTGTGCACGCTCAAGCGCAGCAAAACTCTCAAGCCGTACGTCTCAGGCTTTGGAATATTCATCCGGAAGGCTATCCCGTGACGGTAGCGCTCGATAGCTTCGCTGCGGAGATCAATGAGCAAACCAAAGGGCGAATCTCCGTTCAGGTCTTCTCGAATGCCACGCTCGGCGATCAGCCCAAGGCGGTGTCGATGCTCAAGTCTGGTGAGCTCGATATGGGAGAGTTCGGCTTGCCTCCGCTCACGGAAGCGGTGCCGAGTATGAAGGCCATCACGCTGCCGTTTCTGTTTAAAGACACGGCGCATATGTTTAGGCATCTCGACGGAGCCTTGGGAGCTCGCTTCCGTGAGCGGCTCGCTGCGGCTGGATTCGTTGTTTTAGGTTGGTATGACGGCGGTGCACGGTCGTTTTATTGCACCAACAAGCAGTTGACGGGCCCACGCGATTTCAAGGGGCTTCGGATTCGAGTGCAGGGGACGGAGGTATTCAAAGAGATGATCACCCTTCTCGGAGCCACTCCAATGGGTGTTCCATACAAAGAAGTGAAGACGGCGTTCGATGAAGGCAAAATCGATTGTGCTGAAAACAACCTTCCATCGTTTGTTTCAGCGGGGCACTACAAAAGCGCCCGTTTCTTTTTTCAAACTGAGCATGTGATCACTCCGGAAGCGCTGGTGATTTCTTCGAGCGCGTGGCGAAAGCTCTCGGCCGACGATCAAAAGCTTTTTCTCGCCGCAGGTGAGCGATCCGCAAAAAAGATGCGTGAGCTCTGGGTTAAGCAGGTGGAGGAAGCGAAGGTTGTAGCTCGGAAGGCCGGCGTAGTGTTTGATCGACCCATTGAATACGGCGCCTATGTGGCTCGAATGAAGCCACTGCTTCAGAAATACTGGACCAATCCGGACACCAAAGACGAGCTGGTCACGATTCTTGCGAACTAGTTGCATAAGTCTTACCTAGTTTGCTCGGCGGCGGTGGGGGGGGGGCTCGTACGGCGTTCCTCACTGACGGCTTAGTGTCGGTTAGGGTTTGTCCGCTGCAATATGATATGATGTCAGACATCAGATAAGAGATCACTAGATTGCGGGCGACTTGAATGCAGTCGAATGAGGCTGCGCCCCTGGCCGTTATCAAACACATCGCGCGAGCAGCGTGAAGTCAAGCAAAGTGTCATTGCTGTGGTCTTAAAGCGCTAAATCGATTGCTGGCTCAGACCTTACAAATGAACAAGAGAAAGCGAGATCACGAGTGAAGATTGGATTTATCGGCTTAGGGATCATGGGCGCGCCCATGGCTACGCATTTGATTGACGCGGGCTATGTGCTCTACGCAAATACCCAAGGAGAATTTCCAGCTTCGCTTCGCGAAAAGGGAGCGACAGTCCTCGATAGCGCGAGAGAAGTCGCTGCCGCCGCCGACATCGTTTTCATCATGGTTCCGGATACGCCGCAAGTTCACGATGTGCTGTTTGCCGCAAACGGCGTGTGCGAAGCGAGCCTTGCCGGGAAAATCATCGTTGACATGAGCTCAATCTCGCCCATCGAGACAAAGGAGTTTGCTGCCAAAGTAAGGACGCTCGGCGCTCAATATCTCGATGCGCCGGTATCCGGCGGCGAAGTGGGTGCCAAGGCTGCAACGCTCACCATCATGGTGGGCGGCGAGTCGAGCGCGTTTGATCGCGTGAAGCCGCTATTCGCGTTGATGGGAAAAAACATCACGCACGTGGGCGAAAACGGTGCTGGACAAACGTGTAAAGTAGCAAATCAGATCATCGTTGCGCTCACGATTGAGGCGGTCGCCGAGGCGTTGCTATTCGCCGCGAAAGCGGGCGCGAATCCTGCCAAGGTGCGCGAGGCGCTGATGGGGGGATTCGCCGCGAGCAGAATTCTAGAAGTTCATGGCGAGCGCATGATTAAGCGTACGTTCGCGCCAGGCTTTCGCATCGGCTTGCATCAGAAAGACATCCGCCTCGCGCTAGACGGCGCGCGTGCGCTGGGTGTGTCGCTCCCGCATACGGCGAGCGTGGCGCAAATGATGAACGCATGTGTGGCTCAGGACGGCGCGAACTGGGATCACTCTGCGTTGATCAAAGTGCTTGAGGCTGCGTCGAACTTTTCACTCGACCCGGTCCAGTCGTAGCCGCGGGTGCATCGTCAGCGAAAAAGCGCTACATATTGGTTATGTCCAAATATCCCGTCATCACCCAATTTCGAGTCGTGCCCGTTGCCGGGCACGACAGCATGCTGCTAAACCTGAGTGGTGCACACGGGCCGTTCTTCACTCGCAACATCGTGATTGCGACCGATTCGAGCGGTCACACAGGCTTAGGTGAAGTGCCCGGTGGTGAAAAGATTCGTAAGACGCTTGAAGATGCGGCGTCGTTGATCGTTGGTCAACCCGTTGGCGCGTATAACGCGGTGCTCAATCGAATGCGCGCTGCGTTTGCTGATCGCGACAGCGGTGGGCGCGGACAGCAGACCTTTGATCTGCGTGTGGCCATTCACGCGGTGACAGCCGTCGAGAGTGCACTATTAGATTTGCTTGGGCAGCATCTCAACGTGCCGGTCGCCGCGCTTTTGGGCGAGGGGCAGCAACGCGAACGCGTGCAGATGCTTGGCTACTTGTTCTACATCGGCGATCGCAAGCGCACGGATTTGGGATATCGCGCCGAGCTTGATGCCGACAACGAGTGGTTTCGTTTACGTAACGAGGAAGCGGTGACGCCCGAGGCCATCGTGAAGCTCGCACGCGCTACGAACGAACGCTATGGATTTCAAGACTTTAAACTGAAGGGCGGCGTATTTCGTGGTGAAGAAGAGGTGGAGGCGATCATCGCGCTACATGAAGCCTTCCCGAATGCGCGCGTGACGCTTGACCCTAATGGCGGCTGGCTCCTAAAAGACGCGATTCGTCTGCTTCGCGATCACCGTGAGACGATGGCGTACGCTGAGGATCCATGTGGGGCTGAGGGCGTGTTCTCAGGCCGCGAAGTAATGGCTGAGTTTCGTCGCGCGACGGGGCTGCCGACGGCGACCAATATGGTCGCAACCGATTGGCGCGAGATGGCGCATTCGATTCAGTTGCAATCCGTCGATATTCCGCTTGCTGACCCGCATTTCTGGACTCTGCAAGGCTCCGTTCGCGTCGCCCAACTTTGTCAGACGTATGACCTCACTTGGGGCTCGCATTCGAACAATCATTTCGACGTGTCGCTTGCGATGTTCACGCATTGCGCTTCCGCTGCGCCGGGCAAAGTCACGGCAATTGACACACACTGGATCTGGCAAGACGGCGAATACCTGACCAAGGAGCCGCTTCAGATCAAAGACGGCTTTGTGAGTGTGCCAAAAAAGCCTGGGCTCGGTGTGGAGCTCGATATGGCGGCGGTCGAGCGTGCGCATCAGCTTTACTTGCAACACGGCCTCGGCGCTCGTGACGATGCGATTGCGATGCAGTATCTGATTCCGAATTGGAAGTTCAATAACAAGATGCCTTGCCTCGTGCGGCAATAGATCAACGATTCAGTGGTGTAACGAAAATATGGATCTACCCATCAATCACTTCAAACACGCGATCAAAGCAAAACAGCAGCAAATTGGTTTGTGGTCGCACTTATGTAGCCACATTTCAACCGAAATTCTTGCTGATTGTGGGTTTGATTGGTTGCTGCTCGATATGGAGCATTCGCCCAACGAGCTGCCCCACATCGTTAGCCAGCTCCAAGCGATGAAGGGCAGCAAAACCTCTCCGATCGTGCGTCCGCCATGGAACGACATGGTGGTGATGAAGCGCTTGCTTGATGTGGGTGTGCAAACCGTATTGATTCCGTATGTGCAAACCGAGCAAGAAGCGCGCGATGCGGTCTCTTATTGCAGCTACCCGCCGCTTGGCGTGCGCGGTTACGCAGGCGCGCCGCGCGCAAGCCACTACGGTCGCGTGAAGGATTACGCCGTTCGCGCGCAAGAAGAAATTTGTGTACTCGTGCAAGTTGAAACGCTCGAGGGCATTGCCAATCTAGAGGCCATTGCGAGCGTTCCGGGCATCGATGGCGTGTTCATTGGCCCAGGTGATTTGTCCGCTGCCATGGGCCATCTCGGCAATCCAAAACACCCCGATGTGGTGAAGGCTACGGTTGACGCATTTCAGGTGATTTTGAAATGCGGCAAAGCACCGGGCGTGTTGATCGGAGATGAGGCGCTTGCGAAACACTTCGCGGCAAACGGCGCATTGTTTGTGGCGGTGGGTGCCGATCAGAACTTGTTGCGGGATAGTGCGGCCAGTCTCGCGGCTCGATTCGCGCCTGTGTGAACCTGCGGTTGATCGACGCGGAAGTCAAAAAAAGCTGAATGAGTTCCCCAGAAGAAATTCTGTCGATTGCCTGAAATAGAAAGGCTAAGCGCCATAAATAATCAATAACGATTATTGTGAAAAATCGCTTCTAGCCCAAATTAAAAAGTAATTCAGGCAATTTAACTAATCATCGACATGAGCTACACGGGATCGAGACAAACAAACACTCGACTGCCTTCGATTTTCACTGGATAGCTTTTGATGTCTTCCGTCGCCGGCGCACACGTCGCTCGCCCATCGCGCACGTCGAACTTGCCTTGATGCAGCGGACATTCAATCTCGTGCCCGTCGATGAAACCATCGCATAAACGCGCGTTGCCGTGAGAGCAAATGCCGTCGGTGGCGTACACCTTGCCGTCCACGCGATAGAGCGCAATCTCTCGATCTGGCAGCTCGACGCCAAGCGTCATTTGATCTTCGGAGATGTCGAATTCGACCGCGACTTCGGTCCAAGCACTAGAGTTCATCTTTGATTGATTGGCGCTGTTTCGTAAGAACTCCTCCCCTTCAAGGGGAGGGTTGGGGTGGGGATGGGATTCGACTGTTTGGAGTGGAACCCCATCCCCCTCCCGTCGTCAGTCTTGACGACAAGTGTGTCGTCGTCCCCCTTGAAGGGGGAGGGACTAGATTGGATAAATAATCGAGTTTGGAATCATTTCGCTATCGTAAACGCATTGGCGCGATTGGAATCGAAGCCCTTCCGGCGTGCGGACAATTCGATCGATATAGCGCCCGACATTAAACACTGTCGAAAGCTCTGAGAGTTTTGTGCGAAACACTGCGTAATTGGATTCGCAATCAATGTGTGTTGCACTGCTTTCGAGAATGAGCGGCGCGCCGATGACATGTCGTTGATAGTACGGATCATGAAACAGCGTTTCGCGAATGCCGTAGGCGCGGTCTTTGAGCATTCCCTTGCTTGTGAATGAGAGCGTTGCCAAAGGAAAACCGCGCTCGTAGTTTTCTCGCGGCTGAATGCGATACACGCAATCATCGACGAAAAGTTCACACCACGCATCCCAATCTTTCGCATCCACGACTGTTGCGTAGCGCGCGTGGAGTTGGGTTACTGCGAAGTACGTCTCTAATTGTTCGCTCATGTTGTTCAGTGTTTTTTTGACGCAGATTTCCGCTGATTTAACGCTGATTAGCGCAGATTTCTATTGACAAAGAGTCCGCGCAAATCTGCGTGAATTTGCGTCAAAAGAAGCCCGTGCTCATCGCTTTTCTATTCACCCATGACCTTCCGCCAATACGCATACATCCCGCGAATCAGGGTCTCGGTCACCATGTGATCGGTGTCTCCTACGTCGCGTCCGCCCAGCTCGGCTAGCGCGCGGTGATCGGGCTTTTGCTCAAACCCTTTCTGCGAGAGTTCGATCACTTCACCGTCGTCCGCGGACACAAATCCTGCGGGTCCAAACAAATTAGATTGCCGCAATCTCCGTTCGGTCATCTCTGGCGCATCGTCTTCATAGCCGAAGTGCGTCCACACAAAATCGAATTCGCCGTTGCCGCGCGGCTGAATGTGACGTGTTGAAACGCTATTGACTTGCTGCTGCAGGATCACGCTCGGGAAGAGGGTCGTCATCACGGCAGTCGGGCCGTTCCACCACGCTTCGGGCACGATATCCAGAAAGCGCGCGTCGTGCAGTTGCATGGTTTCCTTGAAGCTCGAAACCTTGCTCACTTCGTTCGCCGCTTGCGCATTGCCGCGCGTAGAAATCATCGCAGCGTGGCGGAAGTGGCGATCCATCTTGAGCTCCGCCTTGTTATCCGCGCGCCAAAGCCCGAAGGTCACAAACCACGTGTGCAGCAAGCCGGGGTGATAGGGGTCTTTAATGTTCTCTTGCATCAATTTCCAGTTGCCCGGAATGCGTTGACGGTTGTAGCCAAGAATCTTCAGTTTGCGGCCATTAAACATTCGATCAAAGTAGTGAAGCACCGCTTCGCCCACAAAATCCTCAAACGATTCCATCGCGTGATCGAACGTTGCAAACACAACGCCGCCACGCGTTGCCACGCGAAGCTTGGTCAACCCATGTTCTTCCTTCTTGAAATCGGGCGGCATACCTCCGTTGACTTTGCCGTCTTGCTTCACGCCGCGAATGAACGGCACGCCCTGCAAATCACCCTTGAGCGAATAGCTCCACTGGTGATACGGGCACACGAAATCCTTTCGATTGCCATGCCGTTCGCGACAAAACTGCATGCCACGGTGGGCGCACACGTTCTCAAAGACGTGAACGCTGCCATCCTCCGCGCGCGACATCACCACGGATCGCTCGCCAATCGCGGTGCGCTTAAAGTCGCCCACGTTCGGAATCTCGGCTTCGAGCCCCACATAGCACCAGTGGTTTTTGTAGAAAAACGCTTCGAGCTCTTTCCGATGGCGTTCCGCGTCGGTGTACACGCGAAACGGAATCCGGCTGGTGCCGTTCTCGTACCAGTTCAGCGCGCTAGGCGAGCTTTGCAACTGAGTTAGCGTTGCGTCGATCGCGTTCATTGAAATGCTCCTCGGGCTATGTTTCGCGAGCACTCATCGCGCTGCGTAGTCGATATTCTTGCGCAAGGCAATTATTTATGGGATAAAGGAATAGTGACTGACATTATTGATGCTGTGAATATAAAAACGCGGTGAGAATCACACGCCATGAAGCTAGATCTGAATCTGTTGCGAGCGTTCGATGCGCTCATTGAAACGCGGAAGGTCTCTTCCGCAGCCGATCGCATTGGGATCACTCAACCCGCGCTCAGCAACGCTCTGTCGCGCTTGCGCGCCGCATTGGGGGACGAGCTGTTTACGCGTTCACCGCGCGGAATGCAGCCCACGCCGTATGCGCTGCTGCTAGCGCCAGTGATTAGCGAATCGCTTCAAAACATAGAACGCGCGCTGGAGCGGCGCGCACAGTTCGATCCGCAGCAGAGCACCCGCCGTTTCCGAATCGCCATGACGGATATTGGTGAGATCTACTTTCTGCCGCGTCTGCTGAAACACCTGGAACAACACGCGCCAAACGTGACCATTGCCACGGCTCGCAACAGTGAAATCGATGTTGCCAACGAGCTTGCGAGTGGCGATCTCGATCTCGCGCTTGGGTGGTTGCCGAAACTCGGCACAGGATTTTTTCAGAAGCGCTTGTTCGAGCAACATCATCGCTGCCTCATGTCGGCAACGAACCCGCTCGCCAAAGGTGCGCTCACGTTGCCGCGCTTTCTCCTGGCGAAGCATGCCGTCGTCACCTCGGCAGGAACCGGGCATGCGCGTGTAGAGGCGATCATGCAACGGCGCGGCATCAAGCGATTCATTGCGCTGGAGCTACCGCATTTTGTTGCGGTTCCCTATGTCGTCCGCGATAGCGAACTGATCGTTACCGTGCCTGAAAAACTAGCGCTGGAAGCGGCTGAACCGTTTGGACTGGTCGTGCGAACGCCACCGATTGCAGATCTTTCATTTCAAGTAAATATGTTCTGGCATCGTCGCGTACAGAAAGACGACGCGAACAAATGGCTGCGGGATACGCTTACTCTGCTGTTTCAAGAGACGCCCGCGCGTGCTGCAACGACCGGGTAGTACGCGTACACGTCCGTTTGGAAGCGTGCCCCTGCGCAGACGGGGATCAACGCCTTTTTCCCTCACCCGACGCTACGCGTCGACCTCTCCCAGAGGGAGAGGAGTGGGAACTGCTCGGCCAAGCCTGAGCCTACGAATTTAGAGGCATTCACGCCTCATTCAGCCCCTGCACTGCTTGCAGCATGGCCTCATGCGCCTGACGCAAGATTGCTGATTTCCACTCGTCGGTGTCGGTGTAGAACGCTGCCAGAAATTGCTGCTTGATTTGGTCGCGTTGCGTCGCCGACGCGTCCGGGTGAAGTTGCAGCCACTGCTCGGCGCGCAGCGCTTGCAAGACATCGGGCAATGGCTGCGTGCCGTATTCCATTGCGATGCCGGTGTATTCAGCTTGCGGGCATTCGTCGTGCACGGAAAACCACATCAAGCCCGTGAGTGGCGCAGAGGTTGACGATCCGTCGTAGGTCGAAGTGATCGGCGTCGTGCCGCCGCCATCCCACCAGCGGCGCGCTCGCGCGATCGTTGCTGCATCGTTCAAGCCCGCGTAAATCCGCTCGCCATGTCCATTCGGGCCAAGACCCGTGTGCAAATCTATCCAGGCGATACGTTTTGCGCTTGCGCAATGCGTACGCAAGACTTTTCGTACGGCTTGATTGCTCCAGGTCGGCCCGTGTCCGCCGAAAAAAAGGCCATTTGGAAACTCATGCTGCCCACCAGAAATCGCGGCTTGATACGCAGACATACCGCGCTCCGCAATGAAGCTCGCCGTTGCCTTCACGTTCTCATCGTTCGGCGGCCATTGATCGGGAAGCAGTATCGAATGCAATTCTCGATACGCGGCATTCACGGGCAACGGTTTTGAGAACTCATGAAAATTTCGATTGAGATCGACGTTTTCATGCGTCACCCGCCGCCAATGCGAAAAGCCATACGGGTTCAGCGCGTGCATGTAGACGACGGCAACGCCTGCGTCGCGCGCCGCCTTGCGCCATGTCGCATCGTTCAGCGCCGCGACCTGAACACCCGTCCCGCAATAGCCTTCAACGCCGTGGCACGCGCTCGAAACGATCAGTACGCGATCGGCATCCATCGGACCTTCGCGCACCGCATCAAGCGCAAGTTCCTCGCCATCGCGGCCTTTGAGCGGATGTTGCAGGCATTCAACAGGAAGCCCTGCATGCGTGGCGGCACGCAGGAACTTCTCGCGTGCCTCGGCGTAGCTGCTGGAAAAGGAATGGATAGCGTCGATCATGAAAAAGGAGGGGCGAACCGTTGTCAGTCTGTAAAGACTCAAGCACACAACGATACTACAGCGACGCGCCTGCGGTCCGGTGTGTGTTCGACTGGCGGCACACGCTTCGCGCTAAGGTGCGATCGTCATCCCACAATCGCGCGCAAGCATGCTTCGTATTGTCTCCCACGCTTGTCGTGTCCCTGGGCCGACGGCGTTCGCGGTTGCGGCTGTGCCACGCATTCCCGCTGCAATACGTGTAAGAAGCACACCGTCGGTTGTGGCCAGTACCTGCCCGTCACCATCGACATCCAGCGTGCATTCGCCGCCGCGCGGCGTAGCCCACTCAATCAGGCCGAGACAGGGCGTACCACTTCCCGTGACGCCGCAACTTCCAAACGCATAGAGCGTGCGTGCGTCGCCCACGCCACGCACAACGCGACTGGCACCGACCAGGCGGGTCGGCGAGGTATCGCTGCTGCCAAGATATTGCACTGCGCGGCTGCTGCGAAGACGTAAATCGTCGGAGCCATTTGCCGCGAGTAGCGCGAAGCAGGCCCGCTGCGTTGAGCTTCGAGCAATGCACGAACCAACGATACCCAAACTGCCGTCCGCTTGCAGAAACGCTGATCGATTTTGCAAGCTGTGCTGCGCATCGGCCTGAACGTTGATCAGTTGTGTGCCGTTGTTGCCGAACGCGCTGTTGAGCACGCCCGTCCATGGCAGCACTTCCGCCACACAATAGCTCGTCAGGAACGGATCCACGACGCTCGTACGACACTGACCAACCAGCAACGGATAGCCGTCGGGGCGCAGCAGAAGACGTTGCGAGATGTCCTCGATGCTCGCCACCGAGAAGCGGAACCAGCCGTTCGGTGTAAACGAGGTGTCGAGTTGTCCGGCATCGGTGACGCGCGCAATGCAAAAGTCAAACTTTCCATTTGATTGGCAGCGACCGCCCACCCAGTAGCGATTCTGCGCGGCGTCGAATTTGATCGAGTTTGCTTGGTAGCTGCTATTGCCAGTGATTTCACCCATCGTGAACACCAGCGCTTGCCCGTTATTGAAAGATGGATCTGCGCTGCCATTCGCCAATAGGCGGCCCACACACGCACGATAAATCCCGCCGCCAAAGCATTCTCCAGCGTACAGAATGCGCCCATCGCCCAGCACCTCGATGTCGATCATGCTCAAGCCAGCTGCCGTGATGCGCCCTGAGCCGCCGAGCGCAGTGTTTCTTGCACCGTTGGCGTGATAGCGGCCGATGCAGCTCTGAGAGCCGCATGAGCCAAACGCGTACCAGCCGCCATCATCCAACGGCAGCATGCCGCGAACAAAATCCTGTGCGGGCGTGATTTCCATCACGGAGCCTGAATTGTTCGTTCCCCACGTCGTATCAACACTGCCGTTGAAGTTGAGTTTTGTGAAACACCAATCGCGAGACGGCTGTTCATTGCAGGATGTTGCGACCAGAAGCGCGCCGCCGCGCAGTGCAATCACATCGCTCGGAATGACCTCGGCACCCGTGCCCACGCTAAATTGGGCTCGTCCACCGACGCCCCAGCTGCGGAAGTCACCCACCTCTGCCTGCGCCGCTGCTGGCATCATCAGCGCGGAGAACAGGATCAAAATGTGCAGCAAAACACCGAAGATAATTCCAAGCAATGCGGCAGCATCTACATCGATTAACGCTTTACTTTCTTTGGGCAAGTGGTAGTTATTCATAATTGGTGAAAAATAGAAAAATGGCTTTCTAGCCCACATAGATAATGGGCAAAGCGTGTATTGCTGAATGATTAAGGCCCTTCACCGATGCGCCGCCCGAACGGAGGAAGCGGCTGGCGCCGCGGCTGCCGCGCGTCAACCGAATCAAAATCGCGAGGCCGCAACCAAGTGCGGACGCAACCGCCTACCAAGACATCCGCGTATCGCTGACTTCAACAAGGCCCGGCACCTGCGGCTCGCCAATTGCGCGCGCCAACTTGTCCCAATCACGCGTTGCCAGCCCTTCGCGCGCGATCTGCACGATCGCCTCAAACGCCTGGCGCGGCATCTCGCTTTGCTTCATGCCGCCCAGCATTCCGGCGCGCTCCTGATGCGACTGCGCTGGAATCGCCACTTTCAAAATCGCCATCATCTCTTCGGGGGCGATGTTCGCAATGATGCGCTGCTCAATCGCCATCAATTCCGCATCGCTGTATTTCGCCCAAAGCGTCGCGTTGTGCTCCAGCTCTTCATGGCGCATGTGCTTCAAGTTATCCGCCACGAAATGCGTCATGTGCAGATAAAGGCGATGCGTTTCCGTCGCGCGCGTATCGCTCGCCACTGTGCGAATCCGCGCCACCTCCGTGCGGATGAAATCGATCTCTTCGATGTGCTCAAAATGCTCATCAAGGATTTGCCGCGTGCTGCCGGGCGAGCGCGCCTCCATCGCCGGATGCACGTAATGATTCTCTTTCTGCAAATGATGATCGAAAGCCTCGCAAAGCGCGAGCACCTGATCAAGCGCTGCATGAAATTCGCGATCATCGGCCACATCCGCGCAGCCCAGCGCATAGACGGTGTCAAACATCATCTTGCGCAGCGTTTTATGGATCATCCGATAGAGATCGAAGCGCGGCGCAGGCGCAGCGGTAACAGACGGGGTTTCGCGAGTTTGAACTTGGCTAGACATGAGAAATCCTTCGAAATAGAAATGACGGTTTAGAAAACTAGAAGAGGGCGCGTCACACCGAGAATTCCGGCAGAGCGCATAGACGTCATTTCATCGATTTAGGGCTAACCCCGAATCACCCAAAAGAGCCATTGCGATGGGTGGCGGGGAGCCATTTCGGGCGATTGCGGCGAATTCGTTGCAGCTCGTCGAGTTGAGCTACGCTTCGCGCACATCAAGCACCGAGGAGTCGTAGGGTATGGGCACCATTAAGACGCCGGGGGTCTATATCGTCGAGAAGAACGCGTTTCCGAATTCTGTGGTGGAAGCTCCCACGGCGGTGCCTGCGTTTGTTGGCTGGACTGAGCGCGCGGAGCACGCCGGTAAATCGTTGCACCAGAAGCCGTTTCGGATTACCTCCTTGGTTGAGTTCCACACCTGCTTTGGGGCCGCACCGATCTCCGAGCATGTGCGTTTTACGCTGGCTCGGGCGGCGAGTCCCACGGCGTCGGCTGTTTCCGACGCTCCGTTATCCGTCCGCGATGCCGTTCCGCTACTGCTAGGAGCGAAGCAATACACGCTGAAACAAGTGAGCGGCGCATACTTTTTGTATCACTCCATGGTGCTCTTCTTTCAAAACGGTGGTGGCGCCTGCTACATCGTTTCCGTCGGCCAATACGGGGACCCGATCGAGACTGCGCCACTCATTGCAGGTATCGAAACGTTGACACAGGCGCTCGAACCGGCGTTGTTAGTCGTTCCTGACGCTGTACTCCTGTCGCAGCAAGCGTGCTACGCAGTGCAGAAAGAAATGCTCTTGCATTGCGGGCAGAAGATGCACAATCGCTTCGCAATTCTCGACGTGTGGGAGGGCTATCGTTCGCGCAGCCATGCCCCTGACGTCATCGAGGCGTTTCGCGAAGGCATCGGCATCAATCATCTCGCAAACGGCGCAGCGTATTTTCCTTGGCTCAATACGAATCTGGTGGAGCAGCGCGAGCTGGGCTTGAGAAACCTGGTCGACACGACGAGCCGCGCAATCCTGATGGCCGACATCAAATCGGAAATGGCCGCTTCGTCAATGGGTGACGCAAAGCGCGTCGAAGTAGAAGCCGAAATGGATCGTTTTGGAAATGCGCTCGACGTTGCGGACACCGCACAACTTGAAGACACTTTAAAGACTGTCAGCATGATTTACAAATCGCTAATTGCCGAGATGACCCAACGCCTCAATCTGTTGCCGCCCTCGGCTGCGATGGCGGGTGTTCTTGCGATGGTCGACAACACTCGCGGGGTGTGGAAAGCGCCCGCGAACGTGGGCCTCAACAACGTGGTGACCCCCGCAGTTGCGATCTCGCATGAAGAGCAAGAGGACTTGAACGCATCGCTGCAAGGCAAATCGATCAACGCGATTCGCACATTCATTGGGCAGGGAACACTTGTATGGGGCGCGCGAACGCTCGACAGCAACAGTTTGGACTGGCGCTACATCAATGTGCGAAGAACCGTCATGATGCTCGAAGCATCGATTCGCCTTGCGCTCAATGCATTGGTGTTTGAACCCAACACAGCCAACACTTGGGCTACGGCAAAGGCGATGATCTCCAGCTTTCTCACCGGTGTTTGGAAGCGCGGCGGGTTGGCAGGCGCGATGCCCGAAGACGCGTTTAGCGTACACGTGGGATTGGACGAAACGATGACGTCTGAAGAGGTCGGCGAGGGGATATTGCGGGTGATAGTACTCGTCGCAATGACCCGCCCGGCCGAGTTCATTGAGATTACTTTGCAGCAACAGATACAGAAAGGTTGACGGCACGATCGAGCTGCATGCGGCGGCTCTCGCGGGATGCGACTGACGCTCATAAGCAAGTGACATCAAAACGGCACTTGAACTCCCGCGCAGCGTGTAGCGGCACGCCATGGCAAGCCCCCTAGAAACCCGCATTTGGGATCCCGCCGAACACCACGAAACCGAGGCGGACACCGTGGCCTACATCAACGCCGCGTTCGAAGAAGGCGACCCGCCGCTCATCGCCGCCGCACTAGGCGACGTGGCCCGCGCGGAAGGCATCGCGCAGATCGCGCGAGACGCGGGTCTCGGGCGTGAAAGCCACTACAAAGCGCTATCGCCCGACGGCAATCCCGAATTCGCAACGATCATGAGAGTTATTGGCGCGTTCGGCTGAAGTAGCAAACTACATCGAGTATGTCGTAGCGTTGCACCCGACAGCGTGTTTCCGGAAACGATGCGCAATTCGCGAAACTTTAAAGCGTCTTGAGTGTTAACTTGCGAGTCTGGTCGGCAGGCGAACGGAACTACCTTGCGGCTCAGGTGCCGATAACGACATCAGCGCGAAGTTCAACCGGTTGTAGTACTGGGTACTTTTGCCTGATCAAGTCATAAAGGTTGGATACGCCTGTGGCCCTTACCGTAACGACAAGTGCAAACGAAACATCTGGAGCCGACGCGGGTGGAATGGCGCGACTTGCCTCGCGCGCGTGGTACTCCACGTCAAAGACGGGTGACGAGAGCGAACCGCCGTCCGTGAATTCTCTGCTTCGGTGCAGTACCGTTTCCCATTTGTGGCCAGCGTCACGCATTTCACGCTCAGCGGCTTTGTACTGTGATTTGATACCGAAGAATTCGGTTGGCGATTCGTCGCCTATGCCTAGCAATGGCCGGAACGTGACGCCCATGCCAGAGCGTGTGTAATTGATAGCGTGCTCCGGGTCTGTGTGCGCGCTAATGCAGAACGTCGCCTTTATTGTCACTTTGTCTGGGAGTACAGCGTCCGGGAACGGGACAGGGCAACGTCGGAACTCGCCTTTCGCAAGCGCCCCGCGGAATATGACAGTCGCGGATTCTGGGCCGCACTCAAGTAAAGCCCAACTATCCTCGCTAAATCGCCCCCAACCTACTTCCGCGCGAGGAAGCCGCGGTGAATGCTCTGAATGGTGGATCATTAACGCTTTGAGAGCGATAGATGAAAGTTCGTAGTTTGTTGTTGCTGCGACTCCAGCTGCAGTACGGAGTGTTAGTGGCGACGAGTAACTGGTTCCAGACACGCCCACCACGCTTCCGAGCAGGGGGTTAAATACCTCAAATAATTCTCCTGAAGAGCCACCGAACGCTACGCCGTCGGGTTTGACATATCCCGGGCTACGTCCTGGACCAACGCAGCTATACGACGCGCGCTTCCACTTTGCACCAGCTGAATCAGACGCGCCGACGGTGACCGCGTTGACCATGTCGCCGGGTGGTTGGATGCGATCTGCTCCGACAGCTTCCCCGTCATTGCCGACTGCAACCGTCAACAAAATATCGTAGTTGGCGCACAGTTGATCTAAGGTAGCTGTCCACACATGCACCTCATCGTCATAGATTGGCATGCGAGGGCCAAGGCTGAGATTTGCGAAGCGGTGTCTGCCCGCTTCGAGGACTCCCTTTATCCTGAGCAGAACGTCGAACAGATCAGGATCGCGGCCCGACGTCGGTGCTAGTACGCGAAAGTGATCAACCCCCATGAATGGTCGTTTCGGTACTACTCCTGCTTTGGGCCGACCAAACAAAAAAGTCGATGTCACCTCGCTACCGTGCATCAATAGTGCGCCAGAGGTATCCGAAGTTTCAGGGAAAGTGTGCTCGGTCGCCCATTCCGCTAGATCAGCAGTCCCAAGTCCGCCATCAAAGATCGCGACCCGCTCGCTAGCGTGTATTGGGCCGCCGGAGGGAAGGGTGAATGGGATCGCGCTCATCGTTTGACGCGCTACATGCGGCACTGCGATTCGTAGCGCAGGCATCGGGCGAGCGACACGAAGAAAAGTGAACTGCGAGAGAGTTAACAGTTGCGACGACGTGGCACTAACCGGCACGAAGGTTAGGCCACCAACCCTAATTCGGCGTTTCAGGTCAACATCGGCACCTAACTGCAATGCGAATCGCTGGAAGCCGACGACGATGTCGTCTTCATTGGCGCCAGCGTGCAAGGCGACTTCAAATGGGTGACGAGCTTCATCCGAAGGAAGTTCGCCGCGCACCTTATCCTCCGACGCGAGCCATTGGATCGACTCGATTTCCAAGAGCTGTTTTTGGATGTACTGCGGGACGCTGTCAGCGGTAAGGAACGAAGCTAGCCTGCCGATACTCTCTTCCTTGCCGGCTACAAAAATAGATGCAGTGGCATGAGGTTTGCCCTCTAGTCGAGCTTCTGACGCTTTTCTGGGAACGATCGTTCGTTCTTTACTTCCGACGTCGCGTAGGCCAGTGACGGCCAATAGCTCTGCGGGGTAGTAGGATTTCGCAAGAAACGAGGGATGCAGGGTCATTTCAAACACCCCTTCTCCGCGTGGCTTTGCGTTGACGGGAACGCCCCGTAAAACGTTAACGATGCTCTGAACGGGCGCAAGCAACTGAGCGCGTACTTCTGAGATCGTATAAGGCATTTTCTTTTTGCCGCCGCCACGCACGATTGCGGCGCGCGCCGCGAGTTTTTCACCTCCACCGAGCAATAGATTTCTCGTCGCCATAACTCAGCTCCCCTTTACCTTTCTTAACCGACGGCCCACCGTAGGGTGTGATATCCCGAGTTTTTGCGCAATCTCTCGGTGCGACGCACCCTCAGCAGCGAGCCTCTTTATTTTCGCGTCGCGAAGGAGTGTTGGGTCCGTCGAACGAGCCGTCGTGATCAATAACTCTTCAGCTAGAGCCTCTTCAAAAGAGCGATCAGAAAGAATCGCCGTTTTCCTGGCGCTCTGCACAAAACGGCGAAGATCTGCATAAGACGATCCTGCGTAGATTGTTGCCAGTTCAGCTGCGGCCGTTTCGTGGACATCCTCGGCTCTAAGAAACTGAGCGATTGCCGATTCGGAGGGACTGTCGAAGTCGAGTAGAAGATCAAAGCGTCGCCAGACCGCCGGATCAAGAAGCTCAGCGTGATTGGTCGCGGCCACTAACAATGACGTCGAGGGCCATTCATCAATGGCCTGTAGCAGAACAGTCACCAAACGTTTTAGTTCTCCGACGTCGCGTTCGTCGTCTCGGCGCTTTGCAATCGAATCAAACTCGTCTAGCAAAAGAACGCAAGGAAATCCCCGTGCGTAGTCGATAACAGCCCGCACGTTCGTACCAGTTTTACCGAGGAGGCTACTCATCACAGACGCAAGGTCAAGTGTCAGTAACGGAAGGCCCAGTTCACGGGCGATCCACTGGCTAGCCATCGTCTTGCCAACGCCAGGTGGCCCCTTGAAAAGTAGCGCCTTCATCGGCTCAAGACCTGAAAGACGCAGCTTTGTTGCAAGCTTTCGCTCCTCGATGACGCGTCCGAGTTTTGATGCAAGCTCTGGTGACCATATTGGTTCATGCTCCAGAACAACGGTAATGTCTTCTCGAAGCAAGCCCCGCCGACTGTCCGCGTCGACGGGTTGGGTTACAGAACGAGTACTTGAAGGCATCGCTGCGAGGGTTTCTGCGAGGAGAATAGCGGCGGTGGGGTCGCTCTTTTTTAGTCTGCTTACGAGACGCCGCGCTAGCAAAACGAAGCTAGAAGCGTTGCCTTGAATGCCTTGATGGAACAACAGCGACAATTCTTTTTCATCAACATGAACCATGATTTATATAGGTGTTTGCCACTTTTGGTGCGTCAATATGTTTAATGTACCATCATTTGTACCAGTGCTGTTTCGGGCGTTTTCTAAAGCATACAAAGCGTAGGGCCCCAATCAACGAGCATGATTTCAACCAGCGGCTTATTGTCACAGTGTGGTCTGCGCAGCTTCGTCAGAACGGCGGGGTGTGATTGCTTTCCGCCGCTTCGTCACGCATATTCGCGAACAGAAGTTGTATCCACCCAAACGGGTTCAACCCACCTCGGAGATTGCTATGAAACGCGTGACGGGTATCGGCGGCATCATGTTCAAGGCGAAGGATGCGCCTGCGTTGCAGGCTTGGTACAAGCGGCATCTTGGCATTGATGTTCAGGAATGGGGCGGCACGGCGTTTCGCTGGACGGATGCGGATGGCAAGCCGACCGGCGGGACGACGATTTGGTCGGTGGGGCCGGACACGGGCGATTACTTTGCGCCGAGCAAGTCGTCGTTCATGGTGAACTATCGCGTTGCCGATGTGCGCGCGCTGGTAGCGGCGCTTAAAGACGAAGGCTGCAATGTGCTCGAAAAGATCGACGAATCCGAATACGGCAAGTTCGCGTGGGTGATCGATCCGGAGGGGAACAAGGTGGAGTTGTGGGAGCCGCCGGAAGGGCAGTAAGGCGCGCTTGAAATCGTTACGACGCTCTATCGATTGTTATTGCTGCGTTTCAGGGCTTCAATCGTCGTGCAGAGCGCCCTCCCGCTGCGTGCGTATCAGTTGCGCGCAGTCTACAGGCACTAAGCACGAAGGCTCATTTTATCAGGGCTCGATCTTGTTTTAGTATTTTTTCAAAACTAAATATTTATGAGTGCGCGCCCTTAAGAAAAGGTCGCGTACGGGATTTAGCTGTTCCGTGGCCGCTCGTCAAACGTGTGACTCGATGGTCACTTCAACGCTCGCGTTATGACCCGTTCGGCGGGCTCGACGCCGCGGCCTTTTCGCTCCACAAAACGCCCGCCGTCGCCCAATCGCTCTTCGCGATGTCGAAGAAAAGGATGTCAACGCCGTCGGCGCTTCCGCCCAGCACCTGAACACAGGCTTGCGTAATTTTTTGCGCGAGTTCGGCCTTCTGCGCGGTGGTGCGGCCTTCGAAGAGTTCGATTCGGATCGTGGGCATCGTGGTTTCCTTGGTTGGGTAGACAGTTAGGTTTTATTGCAGGTAATCGGGGGCGATGCGTTCGAGCTTGCGAAGCCATTGCGGCCATTCAAGATCGCCGTCCCATTCTGTGCCGTCGCCGATCCATTGTTGTTGGGCTCGTTCGATCACTTCGGCAGGCGGTAGCGTGAGGCGACCGCCCGTGGCCGCCATCGCGCGGAGCTGCGCGGAGGCGGCGCGCTCAAGCAAGTAAGTCAGCATGAAAGCTTCGGGCACGGATCGGCCGACCGTTAATGTGCCGTGGTGAGCGAGGATCAGTCCGTCGTGTTGCGCAAGGTTTTGCGCGAGCCGTTCCTGCTCAGCGCTGCCAAGCGCGAGCCCTTCGAACGCATGGCGTCCAAGACGTCCGTGCAACCGCATGGCCCATTGCGAAACGGGCAGCAATCCCTCGCCAAGCATCGACAAGGCAACACCTGCGTCGGTGTGCAAGTGCACGACGCAGGCGACGTCCGGGCGCGCGCGGTAGACAGCGCTATGGATGGTGAATCCCGTGGGACTGACCACTGCGTTCGTCGGGGCGATCACGTTGCCTTGCAGATCGACCTTCACCAAGTTTGATGCGCAGACTTCATCGAAGCCAAGCCCGAAAGCGTTGATCAAATAGCAGCCCGCTTCGCCGGGCACGGCAGCGGAGATATGAGTGTGAATGGTGTCATCCCACCCGTAGAGCGCGGCCAAGCGAAATGCGGCTGCAAGATCGCGTCTGACTTCTTGTTCGGTGGGAACGGGGCGAGCCTGCGTTGCTTTATCGGCCATTTTTTTCTTGCTTACTCAATTAACTCGCGATACCTAGCCGCCGCTTGCCCGCGCGATTCGACGCCGAGTTTGCCGAGGATGTTGGCAACGTGTCGTTTTACGGTGTGCGGGGAGAGGTCGAGTCGTCGCGCGATGATTTTGTTGCTTTCGCCGGCCGCGATGAGTTCGAGCACTTCCATTTCGCGTGGGCTGATCGCTTCTTGCGCGATACGCGATGCGTTGACGACGGTTTCGGCGCTTGATGTGTTCGTGGCGCTTTGTGGATTGCGTGATGTTTGCCGTTGTTCAGATACGTCGTTGCGTTGAGTCGCGGCGCTGTGTTCGCCGCCTTCTATGCGCGCTTCGATCATTTCTGGCAACCACTGTCGAACCGCTTCGAGTGTTTCGTGTTCAGCTTCGTTGTAATGGCGCGTGAATTCGGGTTCGCTGATTGCGCGAATCGCGCTTGCGCCTGCGAAGCGTGCGGCCAGCGGGTAGCCGCGTGCGCGAATGGTGGCGAGCGCTTCTTTGGCAAGCGAGAGCGCTTGTGCGCTGTTGCCAGAGGCGAGCTCGATCTTCGCCAGCATCAGGTTGGTGGCGGTCGTCATGCCGTGTGCATCGTTGCTGCCGTATTGCGCGAGCACCCGGGCGAAGAGACCGCGCGCGTCGCCGTCGCGCTGATCAAGCATGGCTTCGATGCCGCTGATCGCAAGGGCGGGGCCTTTCAGTCGCTCCGCTTCTTCCTGGGTGAGCGTTTTTCGAATGGATTCGATCGCGCGCCGTGCGATGTCTTCGCGGTCTGCAAGCATCGCTGCGCGCAGCTCTATCCAATAGAAATACCAGCTCGCAGTGCCGCGCGACTGATAGGTGCGGGTCACGTGATCGGCGATACGTCGAAGGTCTTCGGTTGCCACGTCGATTTCGCCCTGCAAGGTGCGGCACCATAAATGCGGCACATGCGTATAGAAGCAGACGTTCATCGGATGATTGATCCACCCGGCGAGCGATGCGGCTTCGTCAAACGTGGCGCGGGCGTGATCGAGTTCGCCGCGCCACATCGCAATCGATCCGCGAAGCCCAAGCGCGACGGCGCGAAGCGTCGGATATTCCTCGCCCGCGACGGCGAGTGCGCCGCTGGAATAGCGGCTAATCAGCGGCTCTAACTGACGAAGACCCACGTATCCAGACGCGGGAAGCAATTGCAACCAGAGCGATGGGTCGTTCGCGTGCGGCACTTGCGAAAGTGCTTCGCTGTAGTGCGTATTGGCGTCGCTGAAATTTGCAGTGTCGAATGCGCGGGTCGCGTGTTTGAGCGAAACGATCACGCGCGTGCGTGCGTCGGTGTTTCCGTCGATTGCAACATCGAAGCGCTCATCGAAACGATTCTCGCCAATGGGTGCATAGTTTGCGAGTGCGAGGCTTACATACGCCTTGGCGAGCTGTTGGTGCGCTTTGTTGCTGCTTTGTTCGCTATACGCGAGCGCGGCTTTCATCTCGTCGATCATGAGCCGGATGTTCATCGCCTCCCACGCCATGAGTCCGCGCAGGATCGCAAGCTCGCTGGAGGTGTCGCTCACCGCCTTTGGAAAGCGCGCAAGCATGGTGCGAGCGAGGCTCGTCTGGCCCGCCGTCATCAGGCGCGGCGCGGTGTACGCAAACTCGGCGACTGCGGCGTCGAAATCTTCGCTGGCGATCAGGTATTCGATGCGCCGCGTGGCGTCGGCTTCGCTCTCGGCGGCGCGCTTCCATAGCGCGCGACGTTCATCTTGCGGCAAGCGATCACGCTCGGCGGCGAGCGCGTCGCGAAAGATGTCATGCAAGCGGATAGCGCGATCATGGCCTTCCACTTCCTGAAAGAAGAGGCCGCGACGCTCTATCTCGTTTAAACACTCGTCGCTATCTTCGCGCCCAGTGACTGCGGCGCAGCGTGATGCGGTGAGCTCCGGCAGCACTGAGGTTTGCACGAGGAACGAATGCAAGCGCTCCGGCAACGCTGCGAGCACTTCGGATTGCAGGTATTCGATGGCATGGCGTTCACTACGCACGAGCGAAGTTTTGCCATCGGAGGCGAGCGCGAGTGCGATGCCGACGGCCCAGCCTTCGGTGCGTGACATGAGCGTTTCGGCGGACGCTTGCTTTCCCGATTGTTTGGCGAGCGCTTCAACGTCTGCGGCATCAAAGCGCAAATCGTCTTGACGAAACTCAGCGAGGAGTCCGGTCGCGCGCAATCGCGCGAGTGACCACGGCGGATCTTCACGGGTGACGAGCGCGATCGACCAGTTCTCCGGCAAATGTTCGGGCAGGTCAGCTAGAAATTCGTGCAGGCGATCATCTTGTAATCGGTGTGCATCATCTAGCACGATCACCGCGCGAGTCACGTCTGTGGAGGAAAGCGCGTTGATGAGCGCATCGCGAAACGCGCGGCGACTTTCGGCGGCTTCAAGCCCCGAGATCAGCGCATCAGGCGAGGTGCGCCACGGCGGATCGAAGGGGTCGAGTGCAGCAACCAGCGCGCTCGCAAAACGACCGAGTGTGTCGCTTGTTTCGCAGTTGATCCATGCAAAGTGAAGCGCGCTGGCGTGCGCTGAGAGCGCCTGTGCAACGGCAGAGCTTTTGCCGAAGCCGCCCGCAGCTGAGATGAGCGTGAGCGGCGAATGCAGCAATCCCTCTGCGATTCGCTCGCTAAGGCTCGTGCGCGCGAGCAGGCCGCTGCGCAATCTGGGCGGCTGGATTTTCGTGCGAGCGAAGGTGAGCGTTTCCTTGGACGCGGACATGTTCTTTCGCGAGTTTCCCTAGTGCGAGCAGGTGTGCCCTCGATTGTTACGTTCTGTGCAGTGGCTTTGCAAATGACAGCGGTTGACGGGCGTAGCGAATAACCGAGTAAAAATGTGAGTTAAAGCACTATTTAATTGGGGCTACAAGCCGTTTATCAATCTTTGCAAAAAAACACAAAATATGATTAATGCCCTGTTAAATTAAGTCATTAAGCCAATTTTTTAATTCCAAGTGTGTGCAGTCGCAACCGTTCTTGATGGCGTTTCGCGATTGTCAGAGTGCGCACGAAAGTGCAGCATCGCACCGAATTACGGCGCGATGGATAGGCCGCACGTTGTGTTTAAGTAGGTACGCATTGATGTCGGATTCGATCGCGGTGCGCCGGGCTTTACGACGCCGCCACTGGTGAGTGTTGTTGCTGGCAGCCCCGCAGCGGCGCGGGCGAACAACGCTCCGTCGGTGGTTGCGAGGATCGCACCGTCGCCATCGAAGTCGTAAGCGCGTCCGTTGATCGACGAATCGAACTGGCTGCGCGCCGTTAAGAACGCGGTTATCGCGCTGGTGGTATAGCGTGTGTTGCAGCTATCAAATGCGAGCCCCGCACGCAGGCCCGAATCGCGCATGCCGAGCATATGGCGAATGGCGAGCAGGGTGTCGCGAGCGGTCAGTTGAGCATCGCCATCGATGTCGAGATCGCAGCTGGTCGTTGTCGAGTAGAGCGCTGCGCAGGGCGAGCCGCGAAGAAGGATGTCGCCATCGCCGACGACGGGTTGGGTGTTTAGCACCACGCCACCATTGACGAGCAGCACGCCACTGCCACCGACCGGCGGCGCCGACGAAACCGCGCCGTTCACGGTGAGCCCGCCGTTTGCGAAAAAGCGAATAAGGTTTCCGTTACTTGAAAGCGGCTGCGAAATGATGGCGCTTCCAGAGAATTGCGCATCGAGGGTGCCTTCAATCGCGGTAATGCTTCCGCCGCTACCTTGATCAAAGCCAGTGCCGCTTATCGTGACGGTGCCCGCTGTGATCGGTGCGTTGACCAAAACGCCGCCACTGCTAGAGGCGAACGCACCGTTGCTCACGTTGACCGGGTGGTCAATTCGTAGCTGCGCGGTTGTGGGGTGGGTCACAAGAAAGTCGCCCGTGCCAGTGACGTTGCTGGCAGTAATTGCTGGCAGTGTGAAATTTGGGCCAGCGTTTCCGGTTGCGAGCGAGACTTCCTGCGCAGAAACAGGCGTCGAGTTGGCGACGACAAACGCACGCGGCGCGACCAGGGTTTCGATGGCGGTGCCACTTGTTGATCGCGCGGCGAGCAAGAGGCCATCCACACGAAGACGAAGTGCGCTCGAAGCGATCGCGCCGTTGCTTGAGAGCGAGAGTTGTCCGCCGGCGAGATGCAGTACGCCGGATGCTCTTGGCACGATATTGCCAGTCACGCTCACCGTGATCGCACCGGCGGGCGACGAGTTCTTGAGCGATTCAAGCGTCGCGCTGCCGCCGACTGAGACTAGCAAGTTACTTCCACCAACGACTTCGATCACGCTACCGGCGCTTTGAATGAGTTGCTCGCCGACGCTTAAAAGTGCGGTGCCGTTCGTTGCGGTTAAGTCAGCGCCGCTCGCAAGCGTCAACGTGCGCGGCGTTGAAATATGTAGTGAGCCCGAATTGGCGAAGACGCTTCCGCCCAGCCGCACGCCTGCGCCGAGAGGCGAGTTAGCTGCGCCCGCGATCCTGACGTTACCCGCCGCGGTGATCGTGTTGCTCGATGAAGCGCTGTAGATTGCGTTGCTAGACGCACTTGCGTCAATCGCACGGCGTCCCTGCACGACAAGGTTTCCGCCTGAGTTGAGCGAGCCCGCGGCGCTGATTACGACGCCGCCGTCGGCGTTGGCGCTCGCGCGTCCTGCCGTGATGTAGAGATTCTTCGCCGATGGTGTGGCCATCGCGGCCGTCACAATCACGTCGCGGTTCGCACCAAATTCGGTGTGACTGGTTACGTTAATCGGAGCGAACAAGATTAGATCGTTGCCGCCACCGTCGAGTGTGACATCTCCGCTGCCGACCGTTGGGAGCACGGTGGCCGTGACGTTGCCATACCAGCGAAGCGTTCCATTCGCGGGCTGCGCGGACGTGGACGAAACCGCAGCGCTGACCGTCAGACCGCCCTGGCTTTGCAAGACTACGTTGCCGCCGAGCGAGGTCAGCGCCCGGCTTACGGTCGATGCGCCGCTAAAGTTTCCAGTGATCGTCCCACCTGCGGTGCTGATGGTCCCAGTGCCGGCTTGCGTGAGCCCAGTTCCACTCATCAAAATCGTGCCCGCACCGGTGGCAGAAACTGCAGCACTGATGCTGACCCCACCCAGGACCCCGTTATCGGAGTTTGCGACGATGGAAATGTTGCCCGGTGCACTCACCGAAGCGTCGATCGCGATGTTGCCGCCCGCGCTCAGCGCTATTCCGCCGCTTCCGGCCGATACGGCTCCCGCCAAGGTGATGCCTTGAGAGCCGGCTAAGGAATCGAGTGCGATGCGACCCGTGCCCGCGCCACCCGTCGCGTTTAGATCGGAGCCTGCGCTCGTGGAGATAAGCCCATTCACGGAGCTCATCGTGATGTTGCCGCCACTCGTCGTAATGTCATTTTGAATTGACAGCACGCCCACGCCCGTCGTCGATGCGGTGACATTGCCGCCGGAAGAGTTGATGGGGCCGAAGAGTGTTAAGGCGTTAACGCTGGTGAGGACAATGTTTCCGCCGCCGCTGCTAATCAGCCCCGCGCCGACATCGAGCGTGGTCCCCGCGTTCAACGTGATTGTCCCGCCCCCGGATTGAATGGCAGGGACGTAATCCAGAGCGGCGCTTGACTGAACGAGGATCGGGGAATTGGTCGAGGTGATGGTGCCACCCGCTTTGCCAGTGATCCCGCTTCCTCGGAGCTCCACGCCTTGTGCACCGCTCACGCCAGCGTCAACGGTGAGCGTCGAGTTGATGCTTCGCATCAGGACGCTGCTGGCCGTTGACGTAATCGTTCGGCTGATGGTGAAGGCGTTGGCGAAAATGCCGCTGATCGGTCCGCTGGCGGTGGCGATGGTTCCCGTACCGCTTTGGCTGAGCGTAATGCCAGTCATTGAAATCGATCCAGAGCCAGTGGCTGAGAGCGGCGCGCTGATGGCAATGTTGCCGACGGCACCGCCGTTGTTGGTGTCAGCGGCAATGGTGATGTTGCCCGATGCGCTCACCGAGGCATTGATGCTGATGTTTTCACCCGCGCGTAGCGTGATCCCGCCACTGCCCGCGAACGCAGACGCTGCTAGGGTGAGACTTTGAGTGCCGTTGGCGGATTCGAGAATCACTTGCCCCGCGCCCGCACCGCCTCGCGCATCGAGCACGGAGCCGGCCGTGTTTGACAAGAGCCCGTTGGCCGCCGTGATCGAGATGTTGCCGCCACTCGTCGTGATGTCGTTCTGAATCGAGAGTGCGCCGCTGCCTGTAGTTGTTGCGGTAAAGGTGCCGCCGCCTGAAGTGATAGGCCCGAAGAACGTCATCGCGTTAGCGCTAGTGATCGAAATATTTCCGCCGCCACTATTAAGCAGTCCCGTACCCACGCTGAGCGTGGTTCCTGCGTTGAGTGTGATTGTGCCGCCATTTGACTGGATGACGTCAACGATATCGATTGCTGCGCTTGACTGAATGAGAATTGGCGAATTGGTTGAGGTGACCGTGGCGCTCGCATTACCGCTGATTCCGTGACCGCGAAGCTCTACGCCTTGCGCCGCGTTTACCGGATTGTTTAAGGTGAGCGATCCCACTGCGTTGTTATTTGCATTGGCATCAATCAGTAGGCGACCTGGTACGGAGATAGGCACTGAATAAACAACGCCATCGTCTGCGCGAAGCGAGAGCCCAGTTGCGCCCGTACCCGATGTCAGCGTGCCGCCGTGGGTAATGGTTGCACCCGTGCCGATGGCGCGCACGATCAGATTGCCTGCACTCCCCGAGCTAATCTGGCTGCCAGCGCTCATTGAAACTGAGCCGTTCGCGGTCTGCAGATTGACCGATCCCGTGTTCGCGCCACCTGCCGCAGAAATGAAGGCTGTTGCCGCGACCGAGAGGTTGCCCGCACCCGTCAAATCAATATCGACCAATGCACCGGGCGCACTCACATCGCCAGAGAGAGTGATCGCGGTATTGCCTCGCAGAGTCACCGTGCCGCCGGAAGTCGTGAGCACACTCGTACTGCTGTGCGTGAACGTGCCCCCGTTAGAACGAAGATTGATCGTGCCGATGCCCGCGCCGCCAGAGACATTGACGCTGCCACTAGCAGTGAGATCTGCACCCGCGGCAGATACAACCACGCTGGCGTTCCCGCCAGAGGTAGTGACGGCTGCGGCGATAGACGAGTCCGCGCTACTCGTGACGGTGAGGTTGCCCCCAGAGGTCGTCACGGCCGTGCCGTTGAGCAGTACCGCTCCCGCGCTTGTGAGGGTGATATTGCCGCCTGAGGTAACTAGGCTTCGACTTGCACTGAGCGAAACGCTCCCGCCATTTGTCGTGATGCTGCCACCACTCGTGCTCACATCTGCGGCGAAAGTAGCGACTGATGTGTTCGCGGTGTTAATCACCAAACTGAGTTCGCGCGATTCCGAGGGGTCATTGAGGGAGGCATTGAAGGTGACGCCACCCGCTGCATTTAAGGTAAGCGTTCGCGAGAACGTTGTTGCTGTGTTCGCGCGATTGATTGGATCGATAAACGAAATATTGCCCGCCTCAGCGCCAGTCGTACCGGTGCCGATGGTGACGTTGCCTGCGACGAGTCGCGCGAGCAAATCGCTGATCGCGATAGTTGACGGACTCGTCGTCGGCGTCCAAACACCGCCCGACCAGGTGCCGCCGGAAGAGGACCCTACATTTCGTATGTCGACATTGAGTGCGGCCTCACTGATACCGCAGCACGCTACGAAGAGGGCGATCACCGCCCAACGCATTGTTGAATTGCCCATGGTTCCCCTCGCAGTTTCTCGTTTTCACGAGCGAGAGACCGTGATACCGCTTGGGCGTCTCGCGCGTCAGCCTCGAATCCTAGCGTACTATGCCACTTGATGCTGGTGCGTTGGCAATAAACGAGCCTACGCAGAAACGCAAAAGAACTGCTCAGCGTTGCGCTGGAGCAGTTTCGTTCTTGCACCGGGATCGTCATCGAGTGACGCGCGAACAAGTCCACCAATTTTTTCCTCACCGAGCGGGAACGGTGCGTCGGAGCCGACCATGATTCGGTCTTCGCCCATAGTGTCGATCAGCAGTCTGAGCGCGCGATGATCGAAAACGGCGGAATCAACGCTGAATCGATCCAGGTAGTGCGATGGCGGATGCTTCGATTCGCCGCGAACGATGTCTCTGCGATGCCAAGCATTTTCTAGGCGTCCGAGCAGGTAGGGGAAGCTGCCGCCGCCGTGCGCAAAGCAGATTTTTAGGTCGCGTGGGAGCTTGTCAAACGCGCCGCCCAAGATCATCGACATGATGCCGAATTGCGTCTCAGCCGGCATCGCAACCGTCCATGCGCTCATCCAGCGCTTCAAACGATCGCCACCCAACATGTCCCACGGGTGCACGAGTACCGGCGCGCCCTCGTGTGCGCAATGCGCGAGGAAGCGGCCAATGCCTTCGTCATCCATTTCACGGTCACCGACATGATTGCCGATCTGAACGCCGATGCATCCAGCGCGCATCGCTCGCGTGAGTTCGCTGCAAGCAAGATCGGTGTCTTGTAACGGCACTTGGGCGAGCGCCTTAAGCCTGCCGTTGGACCCTTCACAGAACTCCAGCGCGAGATCGTTGTACGCACGGGCAACGTAAGCCGCCTGATCCGCAGGCGCGCCATACGCAAACATCACCGGTGTCGCACACACAATTTGTAGCGACACGTTCGACTCGTCCAGCTCTGCGAGTCGCGCGTTGGTATCCCAGAGCGCTGAGTGCACCGGGCGAAACGGCTTGCCGCCGAGTTTCATCATGCCCGTGCCGTCGCCATGATCCTCAAGCGTTGTCCAGGGGCCGGAGTGTTCACCGAATCTCTCCGCGAAATTGGGGGCGTTCTTCGGGAAGAAATGGCTATGAATGTCGATGCAAGGTTGGGTCATTGCGTTGAATTGTGAGGTCGGTGGGGTGCAATCTCATTGCACCGCAAACTGATACCAACCAAGGTGCATTGAAGAATAGCGCTTCGCGCGTATCAGTAAGAGGTGCAATGAGATTGCACCCTACGAGGACTAGTTGCCACAGTTATTGTGTTTTCCCGGGATGCACGTGCCCACAGTGCGGGCAGGTACGCAGTTTTTCGCTCGCGTAAAAGGCGTTGAAGAGCGGCGGTAAATCGTCAACGATACTTTTGAGTTGCACTTCGACGCGGTGCACGAGGCCGTCGCATTTCGGGCAATACCATTCGAAGCCATCTTTTTCGCCCTCCGGCCGAGAACGCTCGATGACCAGACAGCGCGAATCGGCTTCAGGTCGTTGCGGCGAGTGTCGGACGTGGGACGGCAACAAAAACATCGCGCCCTCTTTGAGTTCAACGCGATCGCGCTTACCGCGATCAATGATGTTCAGAAAGGCATTGCCTTTGAACTGCCAGAAAAACTCTTCGAACGGGTCATCGTGAAAATCCGTGCGTTGATTCGGTCCGCCAACGACTGTGACGATGAAATCGGTGTTTTTCCACAGTTGCTGGTTGCCCACGGGCGGTTTGAGCAAGTGCGCGTTGTCGGTCAGCCATTGTGGAAAGTCAATCGGAGCATTCATAACAGTTCTTAGATCGAAATGCAGTCGCACGGATTTTCGCCGTTTCGGCGAAGAATCATGGATGAAAAGTTCACGATATACACTCCCTTGCAATGAATGGACTACATCTTGTTGGTGATCTCTACGAATGCGCGTGTGATCCGCTTCTTTTGGAGCGCTCTAGCGAGCCGCTCGCACGCGTTCGGGCACTGTGCGAGGCGCTCGGACTGACCGTCGTTGGCGAGCGTGCTTTCGAGTTTGATGGCGGTGGGTACACGCTCGCAACATTGCTGGCTGAGTCACACGTAACGCTACACACCTGGCCGGAATTCGAGATGGTGGCGCTTGATGTTTACATCTGTAATCACACGCAAGACAACCGCGAGAAAGCGCGAGCGCTCGCGAAGGGGCTGATCGAAGTGTTTGCGTCGGCGAACCCTGTGATCAAGGAAATTGAGCGCGGCGTGATCGCCGAGCGCTACGCCGCTGCGGCGGTTTGATCGCTCGTGAGCGACGACCCGAAACATTTGCCGGATCGCTTGCTTGAGGCGTTGAACGAGAACGCGGGCGTTTTTTTCTCGGCGACGGAGAAGCTCGCGCACATTCAAACACCGTTTCAATCGCTAACTGTGTACGAAACGCCGGAGCTGGGGAAAGTTCTTCGGCTCGATGGCGCGAACATGACGAGCGAACGTGATGAGTTTTTCTATCACGAGAACATCGTGCATCCGGCGCTCATCGCTCAGCGTAATCCTCGCGCTGCGCTCGTGATCGGCGGCGGCGATGGGGGCTCCACCGAAGAAATTCTTAAGCATCCTTCAATTGAACGCGTCGTCGTCGCGGAACTCGATCCTGACGTTGTGCGCGTGGCGCGCGAGCATTTTCAAGCGATACATCACGGCGCGCTCGATGATCCGCGCGTAGAGATTCGTATCGGAGACGGCTATGCCTACTTGCGTGAAACGGACGAGAAGTTCGACGCAATTGTGATGGATTTGACTGACCCGATCGGTCCGGCTGAGGTCCTATACAGCGTTGACTTCTTCGAAAATTGTGATCGCGCGCTTGGCGATGCTGGAACCTTGACGCTGCACATTGGCTCGCCGTTTTTCCACCCAGAGCGCTTTGCGACTAGCGTGGAAAGACTTCGCAAGGTGTTTCCAATCGTGAGGCCGTATCTTGTGCACGTGCCGCTTTACGGTGCGTGGTGGGGCATGGTGTGTGCGTCGCGACTGACCGACCCGCTTTCGCTAAATGAATGCGACGTGGACGAGCGAATCGCGGAACGAAACATTCGTGATTTGCGCTTCTACAACGGCGCGATGCACCGCGCCGTGTTCGCGTTGCCGAATTTCGTGCGTTCGCTCATTGGTTAGTTTGTTGACGCATCCCTTGGCAGCCGCTTCACGAGTACTTTTGCGTCCGCCACGTTCGACACGCTTCACCGAACGCTGCAAAAATTTTGATCGAGTCTTCGTTTTCGGTGGCGCACCACTCCGGATGCCATTGCAAGGCGAGGTTGAACCCGCGATGCGCGTCCACAGTAATCGCTTCAATTTGGCCGTCGGGTGCGCGTGCTTGCACGGTAATACCCGCTGCAAGGCGGTCGATACCTTGACCATGCACCGAGTTAACGGTGAGCTCGGCCTTCAGTACGATTTCGTGAAGACGCGAGCTGGGCTCGACCGCAACCGTATGTGCAGGCGCGTAAGCCTCGTCCTTGCTCGCATTTGGGCGTCCCCGTGCGCCGCGATGGTCGATTCTGCCTGTTACTTCCTGCACGGCCTGATGAAGCGAACCACCGAGCGCGACGTTGATCTCTTGTAGACCTCGGCAGATCGCGAGCAATGGCATCCCAAGTTGAATACAGCGGCGAATCAGCGGTAGCGTGATCGAGTCGCGAGAGGTATCGAGCGGTAACGAAATGTCGTGAATAGCCTGATCGAAGTGTGACGGATGCACATTCGACGGCGAACCCGTGAGCAACACCCCATCAGCGACGTCAAGGTAAGCGTCAATGTCCTCGTTTCCCGTCGTCGGTAGGGCGAGCGCAAGACATCGCGCATGGTCACGCACAGCATCGGCGTATTTCTGGCCGAGCACATGCATGGGATGGCCGCCGAGGATACGGTTGTCGCAGGGAAGTAGGACGAGAGCTTTCATGTTCGATATCTCACGGCATTGGGCTGTGAAGGCCGCGCTGAATCTAGCGGCGTTGCACTACTTCGCTAGGTTTTCGTTTGAATCAATTCTTGTGGCCACCACTTGCGCATCAACCACGCCGCGCTTGACTTGCGCACTAAAGAGTTCACCCGAAACGAGGTGAGTTGCATCAGTGATTTCGCGTCCTCTTCTATCAAACAGCACTGCGTATCCACGATCGAGAACATTCTGCGGATTGAGATGCGTCATCGCTTGGTTTAGTCGGGCGAATCGCGTTTGCTCGCGCTGAATTTTCACGGCCATCGCCGATGTTGTCCGTGTCAAAGCTGAGTCGAAGCGAGAGCGGGGCTCGCTCAGGCCATGTCTTGCACGCAGCGCCATCGTGAAGCGCAAATTGATGCCGTCCATACGCGAGCGACGCGCTTGCGGAAGGGTGCGGATCACACGTTCAAGTCGATGTTCGGCTGCGAGAAGGCGCGTGCGCCAGGCAGCAAGCGCCCGATCACTGCTGCGCAATCGTTCGTGCGCGCGATCGAGGCGCTGCTCGAGCGTGTCGCGGGTTCGTTCGAAAGCGCGTCTTGCTTGCGCGGACAGCCGCGCGATCTGGTTAAGCCACGTGCGACGTTCGGGCACGATCAGCGCCGCGGCTGCAGTAGGCGTTGGCGCGCGCACATCGGCTGCGAAATCGCAGAGTGTGAAGTCGGTTTCGTGGCCAACTGCGCTCACTATCGGAATTCCGCTTTTTGCGACGGCGCGAACCAATGCTTCGTCATTAAACGCCCACAAATCCTCAAGGCTGCCACCGCCACGGCCGATCACTAGTACGTCACACTCGCGGCGTGTGTTTGCCGCAGACAATGCGCGTACCAGCTCTGCTGGTGCGTTGACCCCTTGAACACTTGCAGGGTAAACAATCACCGTGGCGCGTGGCCAGCGATCTCTCAGCACGCGTAGCATGTCGGCGAGTGCAGCTGCTTGCTTCGAGGTTATGAGACCAATTCTTTGTGGAATCGGGGGTAGCGTTCTTTTTTTAGTTGGATCGAATAGCCCCTCAGATTCGAGCTTCGCCTTGAGCCGCATGAAGGCTTCGTAGAGTTGCCCAATGCCCGAGAGCCGAGCTTGTTCCACTGAGAATTGGAGGCTACCGCGAGGCTCGTAAATTGTTGGACGGACGCGAAGCTCAACCTGAGCACCGTCTTTCAGCTCAAAGCCCACCAGTGCCGCGCGATTGCGATAGAGGGCGCAGGATATTTGCGCGTTCGCGTCTTTCAAATCGAAGTAGCAATGCCCCGAAGACGCGCGCTTGAAGCCCGATATTTCGCCTGTCACCCATTGCAATGGGATTTCGCGTTCGAGCGCGCTTCGGACGGCGAACAAAAGCTCGCTAACGGTCACAGAAGAATTCAATTGAGGTTGCACGAGCCGAACTATAGCGAGCGCGGCGGTTTCGCCAGGCACTGACGGGGTTCGAATTCGGGCGCACCGCTCGTGTCGAGCAGGTAGGAATCTTCGGAACACGCAGAGGCTTTGTCTACGACAGGGTGCTTGTTGCAGTGGCACGCTGCGTTGAGCGATGTACTGCTCCGACAACATCGCCAGATGCGAGCATGTTCGAGTTAAGTCATTGATATCAAGAAACTTTTTGACTGCGTTTCGCTGAGCAACCGAAAAACACACGGCTAGATGCGGGTTTGGTGTGAATCACGAACGTTATCAATAAGGTTATCCACAGGCTCTGTGGGCAACTCCGAAAGTGGAAGGTATTTCCTAGGAGCCCACCCGCCGCGCCAATAATCCATGTATTTCAAGCGCTTAGCGATTTTGGTTCACCGTATTTCTGAGCGTTACAATGCTGCATTCGCACAACTGCGCCTGTCCAATCCACAATGAAATCCGTGACCGAGCCTGTAAGCCCAAATGCCGAACCAATGTCCAACGGGCAGGGTGGGTTGCAGCAAACAGGTCGCGTTGTCCTACCTAATCCAGCCCGGAACGCAACCGAAAAGGGTGCGCGAACGGTCGCCCCCGTGGTCTCGAACTTCATTCGCCAGATCATCGAGGCAGACAACGCCTCGGGCAAACACGGCGGAAAGGTCGTTACCCGCTTTCCGCCCGAGCCAAACGGTTTTTTGCACATCGGCCATGCGAAATCGATCTGCGTGAACTTCGGGATTGCTAAGGATTACGGTGGCGTCTGTCACCTGCGTTTTGATGACACCAATCCCGTCAAAGAAGACGTGATCTACGAAAACTCGATCAAAGAAATGGTCGAGTGGCTGGGTTTCACGTATCAACCCAATCTGTTTCACGCGAGCGACTATTTCGACACGCTCTATGCGTTTGCGGAGCATTTCATCGAGCGCGGTCTCGCATACGTTGATTCGCAGAATGCCGAGGAAATGCGCGCTCATCGCGGCAGCTTCGAGAAACCCGGCGTGAACTCGCCGTTTCGTGATCGCAGCGTGGACGAAAATTTAACGCTCTTTCGCGAGATGCGCGATGGCAAACATGCCGACGGGGCGCACGTATTGCGGTTGAAGATCGATATGGCTTCGCCCAACATGAATTTGCGCGACCCGGCGATCTATCGGATTCGACACGTAGAGCATCAGCGCACGGGCAACAAGTGGTGCGTGTACCCGCTCTACGATTACACGCATTGCATCTCGGATGCGATTGAGCGCATCACCCATTCGATCTGCACGCTCGAATTTGAGGCGCATCGCCCTCTTTACGACTGGGTGCTCGCGCGTTTGGTCGAGAGCGGCAAATTGCCTTCGCCCAGCCCGCAACAGATCGAATTTGCGCGACTAAACATCAATTACACCGTGATGAGCAAACGCAAGTTGCTCGAATTGGTGGAAACGGGTGCAGTGAACGGTTGGGACGATCCGCGTTTTTGGACGCTCGCTGGCTTGCGTCGCCGTGGCTACACGCCGGGCTCCATTCGCTTGTTTGCCGAGCGCACCGGGGCATCGAAAGCCCATCAGTGGGTTGATATGGCCGACTTAGAAGGCGCGCTTCGCGAGGATCTTGATCCGGTCGCTGCGCGCGCAATGGTGGTGCTCGATCCGATTCGCGTGGTCATCGAAAACTGGCCTGAGGGAAAGACCGAAGAGTGTTCAGCGCCGGTTCATCCAAAAGACGAAACGCGGGGACGCCGAACGTTTCAGTTTGCGCGCGAAGTTTTCATTGAGCGTGAGGACTTCATGGAAACGCCAGCAAAAGGCTTCTTTCGCCTGACACCAGGCGCCGAGGTTCGATTGCGCTATGGCTACATCATCAAGTGCGAGCGCCTGGAGAAAGACGCGAGCGGCAAAGTCACGACGATTTACGCGAGCTACGACCCGGCGACCAAGAGCGGCACGCCGGGCGGCCGCAACGTCAAGGGTGCGATTCATTGGGTTTCGAAGAGCGACGGCTTGCAAGCGGAAGTTCGGCTCTACGATCGTTTGTTTACGGTTGAGAATCCCGACGATCAGCCGGGCGATTACAAAGACTATTTGAACCCGAATTCCCTCGTGAAGGTCAACGCGTGGTGCGAGCCGAGCTTGCGCAATGCGGAGCCTGGACAGAGTTTTCAGTTTGAACGTAACGGCTATTTCACGCCGGATCGTGTCGAGTCGAAGCGGGGCGTGCTTGTTTTCAATCGTGCGGTCACGTTGAAAGACGGCTGGAAGCCCTAGCTCAGGTCCTTGGCGGCGAAACTCGTCGCCTAGGCTACGCGCTGCTTTGACTCTCCTAGCCCTAGAGCAGCGACGTGAAATGCGGCGCGCCCTTCGCAGCGACGCATTCGCCAGTTACACTCGCAAGCTGTATTGATTTCGCGGGTAAGCGCACCCTATGTGGGACATTATCAAAGCTGCAGGCTGGCCTATCTGGCCGCTTATTTTCATGTCAATCGTCGCGCTTGCGCTCATCATTGAGCGATGCTGGTCGCTGCGTCGAGCGCAAGTGATTCCACCGGGCCTCGTGGACAAGGTGATCGACGAGTACAGAAAAAAGGGGCTCACTCAGGAATTGGTGACGCTGACCGCGGGTCAAGGGCCGCTCGGGCAAGTGCTCGCCGCAGGGCTTGCCAATATTCGCGCGCCACGCCCCGTAGTGAAGGAAGCGCTGGAGGAAACCGGTAGCGTCGTCGGACACGGCCTTGAACGGTTCTTGAACGCACTCGGCACGATCGCAGCGGCAGCGCCCCTGATGGGTTTGCTCGGCACGATCATCGGCATGATTGAAATTTTCGGTGCGCAGAGCGCGCAGGGCACCAACCCCTCGCAGCTCGCGAGCGGCATTTCGGTGGCGCTCTACAACACCGCGATGGGGATTATCGTGGCGATTCCTGCGCTCATGTTCTACCGCTATTTCCGCGGCAAAGTCGATTCGCTTCTGATCGAGATGGAGCAGCAGGCGACGAGAATGGTCGACATCCTTCATGGTGATCGAGCCAAATGAGCATGACGTTGAAGCTGCTGAACACTCTGCGAAGCTCGCCAGTTGTTTCACGCGTGTCGCACGAGGGGCTGCGATGAACTTCCGTCGTGGTCGATTCCGCGAAGAGCCAGAGATCAACTTCATTCCGTTGATCGATGTCTTGCTTGTGATTTTGATTTTTCTGATGGCATCGACGACCTACAGTAAGTTCACCGAACTGAAAATTACGCTGCCCGAGGCTGAAGCCGAGAAGCAAGCGCAACGTCCCAAGGAAATCCAAGTGGGCGTGGATGACAAAGGCCGTTTCGCGGTGAATCAGCAGGTGTTTAACTTCACCGGCGTCGCCTCACTCGCCGATGCGATGAAATCTGCGGCGGCAGGTGCGACCGATCCCGTCATCATCATCAACGCGGATGCAAACGCAAAACATCAAGACGTTGTCTATGTGATGGAGGCGGCGCGCGCAGCGAATTTTCCGAACATAACGTTTGCTACACAAGCCCCATCTAAATAGGGCTAGCGCCAAATTTAGATTTAAAACAATAGTATCGAAAAGGGTGATCTACGCCCAATATATTCTGAACCGGAGTCTTATTGTCAAGAGAGGTTCGATTTGGGAATCCGTTCGTGGGTTGAGGGTAACTGGTGGCGTAGCCGCGCTGGGGCCGGTGTCGTGTTGCTGCGCCCGCTCGCGTTTGTCTACGGCGCGGTCGGGCGTGCGCGTACGTGGGCCTTTCACAAGGGGTTGCGTAAGCAGGAGCATGTAGGCGTGCCGGTGATCGCGGTGGGAAACGTGGTCGTTGGCGGCGCAGGAAAGACACCTGTCGTGCAATCAATCGTGCGCTGCCTGCAGCAGTTTGGTTATCGACCAGGGGTTGTCTCGCGTGGCTATCCAGTGAGTCCGAAACGTCCCATCATCGTGCGCCCAGAGTCTTCCGCTAAAGCCGTCGGCGATGAGCCTTTACTTCACGCAGCGCTGGGCGTGCCGGTTGTCGTTTGCGCAGATCGAGTTGCGGCCTGTCGCGAGCTGCTCGCACGCTACGCGGACGTGAACGTGATCGTGGCCGACGACGGCCTTCAGCACTATCGATTGTTTCGCGATATTGAGGTGGAGGTCATCAGCCAAGAGCGTGGCTATGGCAATGGTGAACTTCTGCCCGCCGGGCCGTTGCGCGAGCCGCGTTCGCGAGCGCGCGAGTGCGATTTGCGCATCACGACCGCATGGAACCCACCGAGTAGCGGCTACAAGGACGGCAATCATCACGTTGCCGTGCGAAAGCTGCAAAAGGCCTACTTGCTTACCGATCCCAGCAAGATTGTTTCACTCTCGCACTTCAACAATTTGCGCCCCTACATCGCAGCAGGGATCGCTAATCCGCGGCAGTTTGCAGATGCGCTCAAACGCCAAGGCATCGACGGAAAATTGCTCGCGTTTGCCGATCACCACGATTTTTCGTGGAATGATTTCGCGACCTTGGAGTCGCGTCCGATTCTTATGACAGAAAAAGACGCGGTGAAATGCAAATCCTTCGCCCAGCCCAACATGTGGGTAGTCCCCATGAGCGTGCACCTCGCGCCGCAAACGAAACGCAAGCTCCTCGATAAACTAAGCGCAATTACGGGCCACCGCCTGGATATGCGATCACTGGAAGAGGGCGAGCACGCGCGAAACGAGCCCGCTCCGAAGAAAAATGAATCCCAAACTGCTTGAAATCCTCGTGTGCCCTGTCACGAAAGGGCCGCTCATCTACGACAAGAGTGCGTCTGAACTTATCTCCAAATCTGCACGATTGGCCTACCCGATCCGCAACGACATTCCGGTGATGCTCGAGGAGGAGGCCCGCACGCTAAGCGATGCCGAACTCGACGCGCTGAATCGTCGCGCATAACCCGCGCGGAAGCCGACCCTTGACCATGATTTCTTCATGAGTGATTCTTCGTTTGTTGCCATCGTTCCTGCGCGGTTTGGATCAACGCGGTTTCCTGGCAAACCCCTGATTGATATTGCCGGCAAGCCGATGGTGGTTCGTGTGGCGGAACAAGCGCAGAGCGCGGGGGCGTCGCGCGTGGTGGTTGCCACCGATGACGAGCGCATTGTGACTGCGTGCCGTGAACACGGTGTCGATGCCTTAATGACACGCGCCGATCATCCGACAGGCACAGATCGGCTCAGCGAAGTGGTCAGCGCACTTGGCCTTGCCGATGAAACGATCATCGTAAACGTGCAGGGCGATGAGCCGCTGATTCCTCCGACGGCAGTTTCTCGCGTGGCGGATTTGCTTCGGCAGCGCGAGCTTGCAAGTATCGCAACGCTCGCCCATCCGATCAGCGATCTTGCCGAAGTGGTCAGCGCGAATGTGGTGAAGTGTGTACTCGATGAACACGGTTTCGCACTCTATTTCTCGCGGGCGACGATTCCCTTTGATCGTGATGGATGGCGCAATGGCATAAGCAAGCTCGCGCCGGAGATACCGGTGTATCGGCACATCGGTTTATATGCGTATCGCGCGACATTTCTACGCGCGTTCCCACAGCTGAAAATTCCGGCGATTGAGCGGTTCGAATCGCTCGAGCAGCTGCGCGCGCTCGCGCATGGGTATCGAATCGCTGTAGGAGTGGTGGACGAGGCGCTACCGCCAGGCATTGATACGCCTGAGGATTACGAAAGGCTTCGGCGCAGCGTCGCGTGAGCTCGCGAGCGTGGGCGCGCGCTTAAGGCTCTAGAACTTGGACCTTGGTGACGTAGTGTCGCGTGTCACCGAAGCAGCTGGTGGGCAGACCCAGTTTTTCTTCGTAATGAAGTGTCACGCGCTTGCCAATCGTTTTGTTGATTGAAGTTGCAACCGCATCATCCCAGATCGTAAAGAAGAACTTCTCGGGGATTCCGCCAGGCAGCACCACCATGTTGAGCTCGCCCTCCCAGGTTTTGCAGACCCAGCCCTTTTTCGAAATCTTCTGCACGATGCCAACACGTTCACCGCTTGAATAGCTCCACTTCCAGACGACAAGCGCATACAGCGAAGCAAGCGCGACTGCAATCAATCCGATGATGAGTAGCCAAGCCACGCCACGCTGGCGCGAAGGTGTTGAAGACTGACTCGCAAGCTTATGAGGACGTGGACGCTGGAAAAAAGTTCGAATTTGAGACATAATTGCGGCTGTTGGAAAACGCACGCCAGCGTAACCGAGTTTTATAACACGTCTTTGGATTGCCTTCGAATACAGGGTTTTCCGGTGGTTGAACGTGAAGTGGCTCGGAGGGAGACTGGCGGAACACAGGGTGACGATGAGCTTTCTCGACGCAAACCAGATCGCTAAATTTCGCCAACAAACGGCTACGCCTCGAAAGCGCTCTGTAGCCGGAAGCTGGACCCGCTTATGCGGAACTTGTAAGCAGCCCGCCATTATTCGTGGCGGGAAAACACGTAAGGTCGCCGGTCGTACGGTGTTTACGTGCGCCGGCTGCCTCACCAAGCTGCTCGAAAAGGGCGGCGATGATGAGTCAGTTGCGGTTGAGCAAACAGGTACCGGCGGCGAATAGCCCACTTATCGGCGCGCTTACGTGCATACGCGCCGACGCGCCCACGCAAGCATCCCACCGCACCTATCCGTCTTCGGTTTGCTCAGCGCCTATCTTAGGTTCGATCCCGCCGCGAACGTTCGTCGGTCAATATTACCTATCTACGACAAAGCCATTATCTAGCTGGGCTAGCTGCGCAGTCCGCGCTGTATCGACTAGGCGCGATTAGCATGCTTAGTCCATAACAAAGCTCGGATTGGCTTACCTCGTCGTCCCAAAAAAAACGGCACCGCAAGGTGCCGCTTTTTCGAGCGCGCAGCTTTTAGTCTGCGTAGGCCTTGGCAGCCTGGATGATCGGGCTCCATTTTGCGATTTCAGCTTGCAGGTGGGCTTTTGCGCCCGCTGACGTTTGCTTGTCCGCCGGCATGATTTCCGCGCCGAGATCTTTCATCTTGCTTGCGAAACCTGGGTCCTTGATCGCTGCTTGCAATCCGGCTTCCAGCTTCTTGATCACGTCGGCCGGCGTGCCTTTCGGTGCGTAGAGGATGTGCCAAACGCCCACTTCAAAACCTGGCAATTCGCTGGCAAGCGTTGGCAGCTCTGGGAAGTTCGCAAGTTTTCCCTTGCTGGTCACAGCATAGGCCTTTACTTTGCCGCCTTTGATTTGCCCGGTCGTGTTGGTGGACTGATCACACATGAGATCAACCTGGCCGCCGAGGAGCGCGGTCATCGCTGGACCCGTTCCCTGGAAAGGTACGGTGGTGACGTCCGTCTTGAGCGCGTTTTGCAACAGCAAGCCGCACAGATGCGACGCTGACCCGATACCCGCGTTGGCGAGATTGATCTTGTCTTTGTTGGCGCGAACGTACGCAAGCACGTCTTTCAAGTTGGCTTGCGCCATCTGCGGTTTCGCGATGAGCGTCATCGGGACGTCAACGACCGCGCCGATCGGGATCAAGTCCTCGGTAGGTTTGAAATCGAGCTTGCGGTAGAGCGACGGGGCAGTCGACATGCCGATGTGGTGAAAGAGCAGCGTGTAGCCGTCGCCCGCAGCGCGCGCGACTTTGCCCGCGCCGATGGTGCCACCAGCGCCACCCACGTTTTCGACCACGAACGAGCCCTTGAGCTGCGTCCCGAGTGCTTGCGCAAGCGAGCGCGCAACCACATCGGTGGGGCCGCCTGCCGCGAACGGAACGACGACGCTCACGGGTTTATCGGGGTACGCAAAGGCAGTCGCTGCGGCAACCGCTGCGAATGTCACCGCAGCAATGCGGCTCAAACGTCGAATCATCTTGTCTCTCCTTGAGGAAGCGTGTGGTTTGTTGTCGCGTTCAACGGCGGCACTTGGGCTGCCGTGATCCGGTCTGAGAACGCGAACGCTGCGCACGAAACGCGCGTTGACACGAATTCTAGGGACGGCTTTTCAGCTTGCTGTCAGGGTTGTTGCGAGTGGGCGTCTCGAAATCAGCGATTTGAAAAGACTTCAGCAGGAGGACTACGAGTCAGCGCTGCCTGCACTCTTCTTCGTATGAGTGGCGCTCGCCACATTCTGCGGAGGTCTTTTGAAAACGCTTGGTAGATCGCGTGGAAACGGAGACTTATGTAGGGCGCACCTCGTGTTTCTTTTCACGAAACCGTCGCGCTTGTGTGCGAAGAGAGAAAACGTGCCCGGCGCCTGCCCTGGCGGCGCAAGGTCGGTTGATCGGCGCTATGAACCGGGCTCTAGATCCCGCGCCCCTTCGGAGTGATGACGATGGGCTCACATTCGAAAACGACGCCGTCTGGCGCACCGCGCGGAATCCAGCGCAACCCGATGCGTTGATCGTTTTTCGCGCCGTCTGAGGCTCGCGAATCTTCCGCAGGCGGGGCACGAAACCTGGAGGCGATTTTGAGCCCGAGTATGGCGGCGATCTCACCATCAATTTCCAGAACCGGCCAAGATGCACGAAGCCACACAGGCACCGAGTGCTGTTGAAACAGATTTTTTAATGAACTTGTTTTTTCCTTGGGACTAAACTCGAATAAATCTGTTGACCGCCAATATCGAAAAATTGCGCTTCGCCCTAATAAAGCGGCGGATAGCTGCGAAGAGATATCAACATTTTGCGTAGCCGCAGCACGTTCGTGACACGCCGCATTGAACACACCGTGCGGCCAGGACAGTCGCGTTTCGCCACGCCACTCACACCGCCACTGCAAATCCGGTGTGTGAACAGGTGCAACGTAGCAAAGATCATCGCGGTAGCGACGAAAGCAACCGACGAACGAGCAATGAGAGAGCTCGAGCGAGTTATCAGCGCCCGATGATTCAATTTGTCGTTCCCATTCGCACAATCGGGCTGCCCCCTGCGCGGGGAGGGCGAGTCTGGAAAACCAGTATCGCAACACATTCCTACGACGCGTGCTATTGAGTTGCGCCCATTTCGAAATCGACACGCCCCAGAGCGATTTGCACGCTGCGAAATCAAGCTCGGCGAGCGTATCGGCGAGTGTGCTTGCTTCTTGCTGCCATCGCGCCGCGCGTGCGAGGGTCGCCTCGGCGGCGGGAAAGTTGGCGACTAAGGCAGGCCAAACGCGCGCCCTCAAGCGGTTTCGGGCGAACTGAGTGTCGGCGTTGCTGTCATCGGTAACGTGCGCGACTTGATGCACGATTTGGTAGGCATCGATATCAGCCTTTGCGACATTGAGGAGGGGGCGCGACCACTTTGTGCTTTCATAAGCCATACCCGACAAGCCGGAGGGTCCAGCACCTCGCAACAGCTGCAGCAGCACGCTCTCGGCTTGGTCTCGCGCATGGTGCGCGATCAGCAGCCGTTGTTGGACGTGTGCATTCAGGTGCGACTCGAAGATAGCGTAGCGCGCGTCTCGCGCCGCTGCCTCAATGCCTCGCGAATCGTTGCGATTGATGCGAGCTTCGTACAAATAAAGAGTGATGCCAAGCGCTCTGGCAACGCGTGCACAGTGCTCGCGCCAGTGATCGGCATTGGCTTGAAGGCCGTGGTGGACATGCAGCGCCGAAAGGCGCTTGATCTCTCCGCGCTCGGCGAGGGCGGTGACCAGTGCGTGAAGCAAAACACTTGAATCTAGGCCGCCTGAGTAGGCAACGCAGAGATCGTGGGCGCTGGTTGCGAGCCAACCGGAGATTCGCTTCCGCACCCGTTCGGCCGCATCACGTTTCGCGGCATCTGTCAGCGACTGCAGATTCCCGTGCTCAGTTTTCACGCGTGCCTGCGCGCAGGAGCATGGACGTTTCGCTAAGCCGCGAGCTTCACCGGGCCGTAGGCGGCGAGGCGCGCTCGGCGCTGCGCGATCCGCTCGGTCGCGGTAAGCGGAGACAAACGTGCGAGCTCAGCTTCGAGGATCGGTTTGAGTTGCTCCATCACGCCAACTGGATCGCGATGAGCGCCGCCGGCGGGCTCAGGCACGACGAAGTCAATCAAATTAAGGGCCTTTAGTCGCGCTGCAGTAATGCCCAGGCTCTCTGCCGCGTCCGATGCGCGCTCGGCGCTTTTCCACAGAATGGAGGCACATCCTTCGGGCGAGATCACCGAGTAGGTTGAGTACTGCAACATGATCGTCGTATCGCCAACGGCGATGGCGAGCGCGCCACCGGAGCCACCTTCGCCGATGATAGTGACGATGATCGGCACGCGAATTTGGGCCATTTCGAAGAGGTTACGCCCAATGGCCTCCGATTGTCCGCGCTCTTCCGCGTCAACGCCCGGATAGGCACCGGGTGTATCGACGAAGGTAAAGATGGGTAGACCGAACTTATCGGCTAACTTCATCAGCCGAAGCGCCTTTCGGTAGCCTTCTGGGCGCGGCATTCCCCAGTTACGAAGCACTTTTTCTTTGGTGTCGCGTCCTTTTTGATGGCCGATCACCATGCAGCTTCGACCGTTGAACTTAGCGAAACCGCCAACGATTGCGTGATCGTCCGCGAACGAGCGATCACCGTGCAGCTCGACGAACTCTGAGAACAGCCCGTTGGCGTAATCAAGGGTGTAAGGCCGCTGTGGGTGGCGCGCGACCAAGGCAATCTGCCAAGGCGTTAACTTTGCGTAGATCGATTTACTGAGCTCGATCAACTTTTTGCGGAGTTTCTTGAGCTCATCGGACACGTCGAGCTGATCGACGCCGTTATGCAGTTCGGTCAGTTCATCAATGCGGGCCTGTAGCTCGGCGATGGGCTGCTCAAAATCGAGATAGTGTTGTTTTGCCATGACGCGAATTCTATGTGCTTAGCGGGTCGAGCCGTCGCCATTCGGCGACACGGTGTCTTATGGCCTTGGATTCACTTGAACGAATGGTCGTTGCGCTCGCGCGGTGCGAGCACACCATGTTGTTTGGAATCTGAAAGTGGCGCAAAGCGCGCGATCAACATCATGAGCCCGGCAAAGATCATCAGGAGCGGAATGATGAGTCGCGAGCGCCAGCCAAGTTCGAAATAACCATACCAACCGGCCCCAAGCGAGACCAATACTGGCCCGGTGACGATTGACTTCTTGGTTAAACCGTCAAAAACGAGGATCGCCAGTCCGGCAGTTACGAAAGCGAGCGCGATGAGCGTATTCCAGTCTGGGATCCAGCCGAAATTCCACGCAAGTAGAGCAAAACCGCCAACGATCAGCGTAATCGGAAAAGTTGCGTCGCGGATCATGAAATCGTTCTTAGTGGAGAAGACACTATTCTGCGCTGTTTCGAGATCGCTGTCGTGCAGAAAACATAGGAATTGCACTTTAACCCTGATTTATTTGGGGCTCTGAGCACAATACTTCAGTACGCAAGTAATAAGTTTTAGTCGCTAAGTGCCCACGAAATAGCCTAGATACTTTGCTATTTGAAAAAAACGAACGGCAACAAAAAGCCCGCCGAAGCGGGCTTTTCGAAGAACTTATCGTTTTCTGCGCGCAATTAACGGCGGATAACGATTTCGCCCTTAACTTCAACTTCAACGCGACGATGCGGTTGCAGGCATGCGATGAGTTCCTTGCGGTTCTTCTGTTCGCACACAACACCCGGAACCGGCTGGGTTTTGCCCATGCCAAGCGTTTCAATCTTGTCTTTGGCGACACCTTTGCCTGCGAGGTAATTCGCAACTGCCGTTGCGCGACGCTCGGAAAGCTTCTGGTTGTATTGCTGCGAACCCAGGCGATCAGTATGCCCCGTCACGAGGACGAGCTCAAGCTTTTGCACTTCCTTGATGCGAGCCACGATCTCACGATCAAGCACCGCTTGGCCATCAGCCTTCAGCACCGCTTTATCGAAATCGAAGAGAGCCTTCGATGCGATGGTGATCTTCTGCACAGACGGCGCGGGCGGCGGCGGTGGAGGAGCTGGTGGTGCTGGCGGCGGCGGTGGTGGTGCGACCGGTGCAGGTGGCGGGGGTGGCGGCGCAGGTGCCGGAGGTGGTGGTGGAGGTGGAGCCGCCTTCTTCACAAGGTCGGGATCGCACTCCGCAATCGCCATGGCGGGCGTCCAGAAACCGGTACGCCAGCAAAGGTTGCAAGATGCGTTGCTCGTGCCGTAACGACCGCTACGAACTACATTGTTTTTGGCGTCACCAGTCGCGGAGATTACGTAGCCGCTGCTGCCGGGCGTTGCTTGCGCAAGCACCTGGCCGCCCGACAACGCAACCACAGCCGCTGTAATAGCGCTGGCAAGGATGCGAAGTTTCATTGATTATTTACCCCTTTAGGCATTTCGGACGATGTCACAGAGACTTTGTCCACGCGACGCTGCAGCGCTCGTGGATACAAAATCCCCTCCCGTACCAATATATCACTCCGCTTTTTTCGAGTGCAATCGAGGATCATCCGTCGCGAAACTCAGCCAAGTCTTGTGGCGGGGGTGCAACGACAGACTGGACTAAAATACAGCATTGCCGCGCTGTCGTCGCGGCATTTTGTCGTCTACCGGCAACAGAGGCTAGCGCGGGGAACCGCGTGAGATGCCTCCAAGCCAGATACAGCGGAAACAATGGACCAATTCGCCAAAGAAACCCTACCGATCAGCCTTGAGAGCGAAATGCGCTCTTCTTATTTGGATTACGCAATGAGCGTGATCGTTGGGCGCGCGCTGCCCGACGTACGGGATGGGCTTAAGCCCGTGCACCGCCGCGTGCTCTACGGTATGCATGAAACCAATAACGTCCATAACCGCCCTTATGTGAAGTGCGCGCGCGTGGTGGGCGAGGTGATGGGTAAGTTTCACCCGCACGGCGACGCTTCGATCTACGACACCTTGGTTCGTATGGCGCAAGACTTCTCGATGCGCTACCAGCTCGTGGATGGTCAGGGCAACTTCGGCTCCGTGGACGGCGATAACGCTGCGGCGATGCGCTACACCGAGTGTCGCTTGCAAAAAATCACCTCCGAAATGCTCGGAGATTTGGAAAAAGAGACGGTTGACTTCCAACCAAATTACGACGGCAAAGAACAAGAGCCGACCGTTCTGCCAGCGAAATTCCCGAATCTGTTGGTGAACGGCTCGTCGGGCATCGCGGTGGGCATGGCTACCAATATTCCGCCGCACAATTTGAGCGACGTGATCGATGCCACGCTTTTGCTGTTGAAGAAGGGCGAAGCCACCATCGACGAGCTCATCGAGCTGGTCAAAGCGCCGGATTTCCCTACCGGCGGATTCATCTACGGCCTCGAAGGTGTTCATCAGGGCTATCGCACCGGGCGCGGCCGCGTGGTGATGCGCGCGAAAACGCACTTCGAGAGCATCGGCAAAACCGATCGCCAGGCCATCATCGTTGACGAGATTCCGTATCAGGTCAACAAATCGACGCTGCTTCAAAAAATCGGTGAGCTGGTTCGCGATAAGCGCCTTGAAGGCATTTCGGATTTGCGCGACGAGTCGGACAAATCCGGCATGCGCGTCGTTATTGAGTTGAAGCGCGGGGAAATCCCGGACATCGTTCTCAATAATCTCTACAAAAACACCCAGCTGCAAGACAGCTTCGGCATGAACATGGTGGCGCTGGTCGATCAGCGTCCGCGTGTTCTGAATTTGAAGGATTTCCTCGAGCAGTTCATCCTGCATCGTCGCGAAGTCGTGACGCGCCGTACGCAGTTTGAGTTGAAGCAGGCGCGTGCCCGTGGCCACATTCTCGAAGGCCTTGCGGTATCGCTTGAAAACGTTGATCCGATCATCGAACTGATCAAGGCGAGCGCGACGCCCGACGAAGCGCAAGCGGCATTGACCTCGAAGCTCTGGAAATCGCCACTCGTTAAAGAAATGGTGCAGCGAGCAGGTCCGGATTTCTTGCGCCCAGCAGACATCGGCCCGGAATACACCTGGCAAGTAAAAGAAGACGGTTATCGCTTAACCGATGTGCAAGCCAAAGCCATTCTGGAAATGCGCCTGCAACGCTTGACCGCAATGGAAAGCGACAAAGTCTTCAGCGAATACAAAGACGTGATTGCTGCCGTTCAAGATTTACTCGACATTTTGGCGAAGCCAGAGCGCGTCACAACAATCATCGCGGGCGAATTGAAAGACATCAAAAAGCAGTTTGGCGATGAGCGGAAATCGGAAATCGTGCTCAATGCGGAAGAGACTTCCATCGAAGATCTCATCAAGCCGCAAGACATGGTGGTCACGCTCACCCACGGCGGCTATTTCAAAGCGCAGCCGGTTGAGGAATATCGCGCGCAAAAGCGCGGCGGTCGTGGCAAACAGGCTACCGCAACTAAAGAAGAGGACTTCGTTGAAAAGCTCTTCATCGCGAACACGCACGACTACATCCTTTGCTTCAGCAATCGAGGTCGCGTGTATTGGTTGAAGGTGTATGAGGTGCCCGAAGGTGGCCGCAATTCGCGTGGCAAGCCGATCGTGAACTTATTCCCGCTGCAAGATCGCGAAAAGATCACCGCAATCGTTTCAACGAAAACATTCTCTCCAGACAAGTACATCTTCATGGCAACCAGCATGGGTACCGTGAAGAAAACGTCGCTAGAAGACTTCTCGCGTCCGAAGAAAACCGGCATCATCGCTGTGGATTTGGACGACGGCGATTACTTGATCGGCGCAGCGCTTACTGATGGCAAGCACGACGTGATGCTGTTCGCTGACAGCGGCAAGGCCGTTCGCTTCGATGAGAATGACGTTCGCAGCATGGGGCGGAACGCGCGCGGCGTGCGCGGCATGATGCTCGAGAAGGATCAACGCATCATCGCGATGCTGGTCGCTGAAAACGAATCACAACAAGTCTTGTGCGCGACTGAAAATGGTTTTGGCAAACGCACGCCGATCATCGAATACACGCGACATGGTCGCGGCACCAAAGGCATGATCGCGATTCAACAATCGGCGCGTAACGGCAAAGTCGTCGCCGCAACGCTTGTCAATCCGGGCGACGAGGTGATGCTCATTACCACCGGCGGCGTGTTGATTCGCACGACGGTGAAATCGATTCGCGAATCAGGCCGCTCCACGCAAGGCGTGACGCTCATCAACTTGGGTGACGGCGAAAAACTCTCGATGCTTGAACGTATCGAAGAGGCGGACGATGATGATGCACCGGGCGCGCAAGGCGAGTTGGTCTAGCAGTTAGGAAATAACGGCTAAGCCCCTAGATAATGGGCTTAGCCGTGAAATCCTTAGTTTTCGAAATTACGAATCACTTGGCCGAAGCCCAAGTGATTTGTTGCTTATTGCAGCGCTGCCGCTAGGCGGCCAACGCCCTCAACGATTTTCTCTTCGTTTGACGTCGCGAAACTCAAGCGGAACGTTGCGCGATCAGGGTTCGTCGCGTAGAACGGCGCACCTGGCACGAAGGCCACGCCTTTTTCAATAGCGCGTTTGGCGAAATCGTCAGAGTTCGTGATGCGTCCATTCGCTCCGGTGAGGCGGCACCACACAAACATGCCCCCGTGCGGTGCGGCGAACGCGACCGCGTCACCCAATTTCGCAGTCAATTCACTGCACATCAGCGTTGCGCGCTTCGCATAAGTCGAGCGCACACGGTCAAGCGCGGCTTTCATTCGTCCACTGGCGAGATACTGCGCGGCGGTGGCTTGCGCGAACGTGCTCGTGTGTGCGTCGCTGAATTGTTTGCACATCACCGCTTTGCCGAGGAGGGCAGGCGGCGCGACCATCCAGCCGACACGCAAACCAGGCGACAGCACTTTGCTTAAGCTGCCGCAGTGCGCGAGCCACTCGCGCGAGCCGGGGACTTCTGACGAGAGCGAGAGAAGCGACGGTGGCGGTGCAGCGTTGAAATACAAATCGCCGTACGGATCGTCTTCGACGATTAGCGTTTGGTGTTTCGCGGCGAGCTCCAACACCCGCTTTCGGCGCTCAAGCGTGAGCATGCCGCCGCTTGGGTTGCCAAAGGTCGGGATTAGGTAAACGAGCTTCGGTTTGTGTTCAACAATCAATCGTTCCAGCTCGTCTACCTTGACGCCGTTCGCGTCAATGGGCGCGCTGATGAGATTTGCGCCGTAAAGTCGGAAACATTGAATGGTCGCGAGGAAGGTCGGCGCTTCAACGATCACGTTGTCACCCGGCGAAATCATCGTTTTGCCGATGAGGTCAAGCGCTTGCTGCGAACCGGTGGTGACGATCAATTCCTCTGCTTTGAGCGGGGCGCCTTTCGACGTCATCAACGAAGCGATGCCCTCGCGAAGCGGCTGGTAGCCCTCGGTTGCGCCGTATTGAAGCGCAGCGCCTGGATCGGATTGAAGCGCGGCCTGGGACGCGAGTGAAATTCCTTCGACATCGAACAGCGCCGCGTCGGGGAACCCACCCGCGAAGCTGATGATGCCGGGCTTTCCGAGCAGCTTGAATAGCTCGCGAATGGCAGAAGTTTCAACGTTGTTAAGGCGATCAGCGTATTGCATGAGAGAGATGTTAGCGCGCAAATGAAAGCATCACTTTCGCGAAGCGTTCGGTTGGATCCGTGTATTCAACGTCAGGTTGAAAAACTAAGCGAAACTGCGTCGGCCTTTGTGCGTACCTTAAACCAGTTTTCGATTCGGAGTCGCTCCTCGGTTGAGAGCGGCTTCGTTGATTTGACGCTTAAAAGGACGAGCGGCTTTTTCGTTGCATCGGCACGCACTTCGACGGCATCGCCGATAGAGACGGAAGAAACGGACGGATACTGCGCGCGCAGTTCTGCGGAGATGTCCTCCGCGCTCAAAAAGACCGCGTTTCTCGCGTCGAGCTCACGCTGCAATTGTTTGATCTTTTCGTCTCGGCGTTGCAAGTCCTGTTGGCTTTCGATGTACAGATCCCTGCTGATCGTTGACTTCAACCCAGCGATGTCGGGCAAAGTTCCACCCGATTGGCGCACCACAATTTTCGATCCACTCAGTTTCCTGGCCGGCAATCGGCTCTCGATTGATCGTAGCTCCGTCTCCGGAATGATTTGGCCGACTAAAGCAACTTCCAGAGTACGCGTTTGGTAGTTAATCCTGCTATCGGCAACCTGCGTATCCTTTAAAGCAAACTCCTGGGCGATGAATTTGCGCGCATTGGCTTTGTACATTTCTTCGCGTACCAAATGCGTCGCGAGGTACACGCTGGGAACGGCGGTTACCAGCGCGATCGCCAGCAATGAAAGTTTGACTTTCCAGCGCGCACGTGCGTCGGCAAACGTGTGTCGCCTAAGACGAAGAAGGCGAACACCGATCGCTGTCGCAAGGGCGATGAAGACGCTGTTGATGGCGAACAAATAGAGCGCACCAAAGACGAAACTCCAGTTTCCGGTGGCGATCCCGAAGCCCGCTGTACATACGGGGGGCATCAATGCGGTTGCGATTGCTACGCCCGGAATCACCGTGGACTTCTCTCGTCTGCTGATGCCCACGATGCCGGCGAGTCCGCCAAAGAGCGCGATCAACACATCCCAAATGGTGGGCGTCGTTCTCGCGAGCAGTTCAGATTGCGCGTCTTGCAGTGGGGAGAGCAGAAAGTAGAGCGTTGAGACGGCAAGGCTGATGGACGTCGCGATAGCAAGATTCAGAAGGGCGCGCTTCACCAGCGCAAAGTCATAGGTGGCCACACCTAGCCCGGCGCCCACGATCGGACCCATCAGCGGCGAAATCAACATCGCGCCAATGATCACGGCCGTCGAATTGACGTTGAGTCCGATTGACGCGATGAAAATGGCGAAGATCAGGATCCACGGCGTCGCACCGGCAAGATCGACACCGTCGCGGATTCGACGTTCGATTTCGCTGTCCTCCGCTTTGTCCGAGTGCAAGCTGAATCTTCGGCTAATGGCTGGGCCAAGGTGGCTCGCGGGCTGGGTCATCGCGTCAGCAGTCTGTGGTTCGGGCACTTAAATTCCTCGGCGCCGGGGCGCAATCGTTGACGCGGCGAATCTGTTCCGACGACCGGAGTCGTGGTGGCGCTTGCGAACGACAGAGCGCCGTTGAGACGGTGATCCAACGACTTTATTCGCCGTAAAGTTTCGATATGCCATGGTCGAAAATGCTTCCATGCGGCAATGGGCATGTCAACGACTTTTGCGTTTAGCTGAGGATGCGCGTGGTTGGCGAGCTACGCTTGCGCGACTCAATTGTGCGGACGCATTGGCTCAGCTCTCGCTACGTGGCTTGCTTTCTCGAATCGGGTCGCTCGGCGCTAAGCGCTAAAGCGGCAACGCCGTTTTGTAGCGCACCTGTTTGAGCGTAAAGCTTGAGCGAATCTTTTCGATGCTGCTGATGGGCGAGAGTTTGTCGAGGATAAACCGCTCCAGCGCTTGAATGTCCGGCACAACAACGCGGATCAGGTAATCGCTGTCGCCCGTCATCAGGTAACACTCCATCACCTCGTCGTGCTCAGAAATTCGCTCTTCGAATGATGCGAGTGCGGCTTTGCTCTGCTCTTTCAAACTGATCGATATGAACACGTTCAAGCCAAGCCCGAGTTTCTGCGGATTGGCAATCGCCACATAGCGATCAATTACGCCGCTCGACTCGAGCGCTTTCACTCGCGTCAAACACGGCGATGGCGAAAGATTCACCCGCCGCGCGAGCTCCACGTTGGTGAGCGCGCCGTCGGCTTGAAGTTCACGAAGGATGCGTAAATCGATGACGTCTAAGGCGTTTGCAATCATTTTTGTTCTGGTAATCGTCTCTAAGGCGGCAGAAAGTGCGGCGCTTTGCGGTTTTTTAAGTTTATGCGAAACCTAATGCCAATCGGCCCGGATCAAAATCTCATGCCCGAATTGAAGGCGATCCTGATGTTGATGCCCACGCAACCTTCCACCCTCGACGTTGACCCGCAAGAAACGCAGGAATGGCGCGAAGCCCTCGACGCGCTCGTCGCGAGCTACGGCGCTGATCGCGCGCGGTTCATGCTGGATCAGCTGGTCGCTCACGCGCGAGCGAGCGGGATCGCGTGGAAGCCAGAGCTTGCCACGCCCTATCAAAACACGATCAGCGTGCATGAGCAGCCGACGTTTCCTGGCGATCTTGCCATTGAGGAAAAGATTGCCTCGCTCATGCGTTGGAACGCGCTTGCGATGGTGGCGAGAGCCAACGCGGCGTACGGCGAGTTGGGCGGACATATCGCGAGTTACGCAAGCGCCGCTGACCTGTTTGAAGTCGGCTTCAACCACTTTTTTCACGCTCGGAACGACGCGCCGGATAACCACCATGGCGGCGATCTCGTGTTCTTCCAACCACATAGCGCTCCGGGCGTCTACGCCAGAGCCTATTTGGAGGGAAGGCTCACAGAGCGCGATCTTGAGTTTTATCGACGCGAGCTTTCAGCCCTAATAAACAGCTCGCGAGGATTGTCTAGCTATCCGCATCCGTACTTGATGCCAGATTTCTGGCAATTCCCGACTGGTTCGATGGGTATCGGCCCCATCAGCTCGATCTATCACGCCCGTTTCATGCGCTATCTCTCGCATCGCGAGTTACTCGATTGCAGCGGGCGCAAAGTCTGGGGCGTGTTTGGAGATGGCGAGATGGACGAGCCCGAGAGCATGAGCGCGCTCACACTCGCGGCGCGCGAAGGGCTCGACAACTTGATCTGGGTGGTCAACTGCAATTTGCAGCGACTCGACGGCCCCGTGCGTGGCAACGGTCGCGTGATCGATGAGCTGGAGAAACTCTTCAGCGGCGCGGGTTGGAATGTGATCAAACTACTCTGGGGATCGGACTGGGATGGGCTCTTCGCCCGCGACGAAACCAACGCATTGCTCGCCGCATTTGCGAACACCGTTGACGGGCAAATGCAGACCTTTGCTGCCAACGACGGTCGCTACAACCGTGAAAACTTTTTCGGACAGAACGAAGCGCTCGCACGCCTTGCGCAAGGGATGACCGACGAACAGATTGATCGCTTAAAACGCGGCGGGCACGACATCGTGAAAATACACGCGGCGTACGCAGCTGCCGCGAAACACTCGGGTCAGCCAACCGTGATCCTCGCGCACACGAAGAAGGGTTACGGCATGGGCAGCGCCGGTCAGGGCAAGATGACCACGCATTCACAGAAGAAACTCGACGAAACGGCGTTGCTCGAATTCCGTAACCGATTCAATCTTCCGCTCAGCGATGAGCAAACGACTTCACTCGCGTTTTACAAACCGGCAGAAGACAGCGCCGAGATGCAATACCTGCATGCTCGGCGTGCGAAGCTAGGTGGCTATTTGCCCAAAAGGCAGACCGCGTGTGAGGCACTATCCGTGCCTCCGCTCGCTTCTTTCGCACAGTTTGCGCTCGCGCCAGAAAACAAAGAGATGAGCACCACGATGGCCTTCGTGCGCATGCTCGGGAATTTGCTCAAAGACAAAACGCTCGGGCCACGTATCGTGCCGATCGTTGCTGATGAAGCGCGCACGTTCGGGATGGCCAATCTCTTCAAGCAAGTTGGCATCTATTCAAGCGTGGGTCAACGCTACGCGCCGGAAGACATCGGCTCCGTGCTCTCTTATCGTGAAGCGCTCGATGGCCAAATTCTTGAAGAAGGCATTAGCGAAGCGGGCGCGATTTCATCGTGGACCGCTGCGGCGACGAGCTACAGCGTGCATGGTTTTGCCATGCTGCCGTTCTACATCTATTACTCAATGTTTGGCTTCCAGCGTGTCGCCGATTTGATTTGGGCGGCGGCGGATCAGCAACCGCGTGGTTTCCTGCTCGGTGCGACCTCGGGCCGTACTACGCTCGGCGGCGAGGGCTTGCAGCATCAGGATGGCACGAGCCATCTGTGGGCAGCGACGGTGCCAAACTGCAAAGCGTATGACCCGGCGTTTGCGGGTGAGATGGCGGTCATCATCGATCGTGGCATGCGCGAAATGATGACGGAGCAGAAGAACGTCTTCTACTACGTCACCGTGATGAACGAGAACTACGCGCAGCCCGACTTCGATGAGAAGACGCGCGAACATTTGATTCGCGGGGCGTATGTGTTCGGCGAGTTTGGAGCGAAGGGCGCGAAGCAGCAGGTCACCTTATTGGGCTCCGGCGCAATCCTCACCGAAGTCATCAAAGCAGCGAAGCAGTTGGCAGAAGAGGGGATCGCATCGACCGTGGTTTCAGTGACGAGCTGGAGCGAACTCGCACGCGACGGCGCAAGCGCGGAACGAGGTAACGACACACCTCATGTAACGAATGTGTTGAATACGACCCGCGGTCCAATCATCGCCGCGACCGACTACGTGCGACTCGTTCCCGAGAGCGTGCGCGCGTACGTACCCGAAGGTCGCCGCTACACCACGCTTGGCACTGATGGATTTGGTCGCAGCGATACTCGTGCTGCGCTGAGAGAATTCTTTGGCGTTAATTCGAGCAGTATCGTTGCTGCGGCAAAGCGCGGTTTGTAGGCGCGGGCTTGACCGCGCTTTTCCCTTAACCGACGCGTCGAGTCGACCTCTTCCACGGTGAGCGCGGTCAAGCCTGCGCCTACAACGTCATTCACCTGAATAGAAGCGAAGTTGCAATGAAGACTATCGGCCTTATAGGCGGCATGAGCTGGGAATCGACTATGCCGTACTACCGTCAGATCAATGAGGTCGTGAAAAGCACGCTCGGGGGCCTCAACTCGGCGCGGATTGTTCTCTATAGCGTGAATTTCCATGACATCGAACGCCTGCAGCGTGTAGGTGCGTGGGACGAAGCGGGCGAAGCGATGGCTGCGGCCGCAACGGCGTTGCGCGCGGCTGGGGCTGAATGTGTGGTGCTCTGTACAAACACTATGCATCGTGTTTCAGAAGACATTGAGCGCGCGGTCGATATTCCGCTCCTTCACATTGCCGACCCGACGGCGGAAGCTGCCAAGAAATTGGGCATCAAAACTATAGGTTTGCTTGGCACCGCGTTTACGATGGAGCAGGCGTTTTATCGGGAGCGACTCGAGTCGCTGCATGGGCTGAACGTGCTGGTACCTGATGCGCTGGACCGTGAACAAGTTCACCGCATCATTTACGACGAGCTCTGCAAGGGACACGTTCTGCCTGAATCGCGTGAGATCTACCGCGCGGTGATGCGTCGGCTGGTAGAGCAAGGCGCTGAGGCGATCATTCTCGGCTGTACAGAGATATCGCTGTTGGTTTCAGGCGATGATGCGACAGTTCCGTTACTGGACACGACGCACTTGCACGCGACAGCAGCAGCGCATTACGCTCTCGCCTCGACCTAAACACGCCGTGCGCGCGCTAGAAATTCATGAACCTTCACACCAAACTGCAACATCGCGCCGCGCAAAACAAGCCGATTCGTATTGGTCTCATCGGTGCCGGCAAATTCGGATCGATGTATCTCGCACAGGTGCCGCGCACGCCGGGTGTGCATCTGGCGGGCATCGCTGATTTGAGCCCAGACGCTGCGCGAGCAAACTTGGCGCGCGTGGGTTGGGCGCGCGAGCGCACGATGGCGAGTTCGCTTGACGATGCAGTCAAACAGGGAAGCACGTTTGTCTCGGATGATTGGCGCGCGCTGGTGTCACATCCGGCCATTGATGTGATCGTCGAATGTACGGGCAACCCCATCGCAGCGGTCGAACATTGCCTTGCCGCGTTTGATCATGGCAAGCATGTGGTCAACGTCACCGTTGAAGCGGATGCATTTTGCGGACCGTTGCTCGCGAGAAAAGCCGCAGAAAAGAACGTCGTGTACTCGATGGCGTTCGGCGATCAACCCGCACTGATCTGCGATTTGGTGGATTGGGCGCGCACCTGCGGATTTCCGGTGGTTGCTGCCGGGCGTGGCCACAAGTGGTTGCCGCATTTCGCGCAGAGCACGCCAGACACGGTGTGGGGCTACTACGGGCTCACCCCCGAGCAAGCCGCGCGCGGTGGTCTCAATCCGAAGATGTTCAACAGTTTTTTAGATGGATCGAAACCGTCGATCGAAAGCACTGCGGTATCGAACGCGACCGCTCTCGCAGTGCCGAGCAACGGTTTGCTTTATCCACCCGCGAGTGTGGAAGACATTCCGTTTGTCACGCGCCCAAAAAGTGAAGGCGGCGTGCTTGAGAAAAAAGGCATGGTCGAAGTGATCTCTTCGCTTGAAGCCGATGGCCGAAAGATTCCGTACGACATTCGCATGGGCGTGTGGGTCACGGTCGAAGCAGAAACAGACTACATCAAGAACTGTTTTGAGGAATACAACGCGCACACCGATCCAAGCGGTCGCTATTTCACACTTTACAAACGCTGGCACTTGATTGGTTTGGAAGTCGGCGTGAGCGTGGCAAGCGTTGCGCTGCGTGGCGAGCCGACCGGTGTGGCTACCGCATGGGATGCGGATGTCGTTGCGACCGCCAAACGCGACTTGCGGCCTGGCGAAACGCTCGATGGCGAAGGCGGCTACACGGTGTGGGGCAAGTTGCTACCCGCGAACAAGTCCGCCGCGATGGGCGGGTTGCCGCTTGGTTTAGCGCACGATGTGAAACTCGTTCGCGCGGTTGCACAAGGTCAATCTCTCACCTGGGATGACGTTGTGATTGACACTACGACCCACGCCTATCGCATTCGTCGCGAGATGGAGCTGCTGTTCGCAAAATGAAGGGTGGCTAAATCAAAAGAAACCATTATAAATTGGGCTGGAAGGGGAACTATTCGTATAGTGAGAAATACGAAAAAATTCATCTAAGCCCATTGGAATAGGGAATAAGCCGAGAAAGTTAGATGCTAATCTCGACTCCACCAAGCGTAGAGCGGACACCAGCCCGCCACACCCGTGCCCAGCGCAACGATGCCAATGAGACCGAACCAGCGCATCGGATGATCGAACACAACCACCGTAGCGAGCAGCGCGACGCCAATTGCCACCCGTGCGATTCGGTCGATGTCGCTGACGTTCATGTTCGCCGCGTTCATCTCACTTCGCCTAATGCACGGCGCACTTTCGCGTCAGCGGCGGTCTTCTTCGCGAATTCGTGGGTATGTTCGCGGGCGTCGAACTTCGCACTGAATTTTGGAACGCGCGCGTCTAGCGCGAGCGAGAACACGCGCGAGAATTTAGCTCTGTCGCGCCCGACACGTATCAAGCGAGCACTTTTGTCGTTGTGCTCTTTCTCCGTATTCGGGGTTGAATCATTTTGCGACGATTCGTAATTAGCGCGGATACGAAGGTCTTTTTTCTTCACGCGGCCGACGTGGGACTCCGCCTTGCAGCCCCCAGTCGTCGCTGAGACGTCCAACCGAATCCCGTGGTTGTCAAGTCTCATCTGGAGATCGCGAGGGGAAAAGACGCGGCGATAGAACCAATCGATGAGTTCATTGCGCGTTGGGTCGAAAAGGTTTAAGTTCGCCATGTTCCGAAGATAGAAGTTGATGAGTTCGAGTACGTTCCACGTGCGCTCGGCATGTATCGTCACCAAACGCGAAATGCCTTGCATTGACTGACCTTAGAACTGCGAATGCGTTCACCCGTGCAATTGACCTGCGTCAACTGCGGCTGCGAATTTGCATCGAGTGCTTCACAAGAGCGCGCGAACGCCTCAATATGCGCGAATCAAGGAGAGCACAATGAAAGACGCAATCAAGATCACCTTCGCGGGCGCTGCCGACACCGTGACTGGATCGCGCCACCTCGTGGAAATCGGTGATCAACGCATCTTGCTCGATTGCGGACTCTTCCAGGGGTTCAAAACGCTGCGGGAGCGTAACTGGTTGCCGTTCCCTGTGCCGGCGAACGAGATCGATGCTGTCATTCTGAGTCACGCGCATCTCGATCACTCGGGTTTCTTGCCGGTGCTTTGTCGTGAAGGCTTTCGCGGGCCGATCTACTGCACGGCACCGACTCGCGATCTCGCCGAAATCATGTTGCTCGATAGCGCCCAGCTTCTACAAGAAGAGGCGAACTTTGCGAATCGGCACGGCTACAGCAAACACAAACCCGCGCGACCACTGTATGACGTAAACGACGTGCGCCGCGTTTTGAAGCGATTTCATGCGGTTGAGTGGGGGCGTCCAATCCAAATCGGCCGCGTCGAGGCAAGCTTCTCGCGGGCCGGACATTTGCTCGGGGCGGCGATCATTCGCATTTCATTTCAGAAGCGTGTGCTCGTGTTCTCCGGTGACTTAGGGCGCAATCAGGACGTGTTGATGCGACCACCGGAGCCGACGACTGCGGCTGATCTGCTGCTACTCGAATCGACCTATGGTAATCGCCGGCATCCACCTGAAGACTCGGCTGAAGCGCTTGCGCGCACTATTCGAGAGACGGCCTCACGCGGCGGGACGATACTGATGCCGTCATTTGCTGTGGGGCGTGCGCAGGCACTCATGCTTCATATTGGGCGGCTGATACGAGAGGGCCGAATTCCAAAGCTACCAGTGTTTCTCGACAGCCCTATGGCAAGCCGCGCAACGCAAGTGTTCAAGAAACATGCGGACGAGCTTCGAATTAGTAGCGGCGACATGAAAGTTATGCTCTCGTGCGCGAAGAACATTGCCACGCCGGATGAATCAAAAGCGTTAAGTCAACTCAACTACCCTGCCATCATCATTGCAGGAAGCGGTATGGCAACCGGTGGGCGAATTCTTCATCATCTAAAAACCTTCGCACCCAATCCCCGCAATCACATTGTGCTGCCTGGGTTCCAGGTGCTCGGCACGCGCGGCGCGAAGCTCCTCGCCGGTGAGCGCACCACAAAGATTCACGGGAGTTACGTTGATGTCAACGCGTCGGTGAGCCAAATTCAATCGCTTTCCGGTCACGCCGATGCAGACGAAATCATGCACTGGCTGCGGCAATTTCGCCGTCCACCACGTCAGGTGTTTATCGTTCATGGGGAGCGCGATGCGAGCGACGCGCTTCGCTTGCGGATTCGCGACGAATTGGGTTGGGCAGCTGATACGGTGGAACACATGCAACACGTGCTCGCCTAAAAGCTTTCTGCTATGAACTCAGGCGTTGAGGGTTGGCTCGGGCTCGCGATCGCTCTTGGTGCAGGGCTTTTGATCGGCATTGAGCGCGAAAGGCGAAAAGGGGCGGGCCGAACGCGCGCGTTTGCCGGTGTCCGCACGTTTGCCATCGCGTCACTCACTGGCGCACTATCGACACTTTTCGGTTCGGTGTTCGTGTCAGTGGCTGCCCTTGCGGGTGTTTCCGCGCTCGCGGTGGTTTCACACTTACGCGACACCTCCGATGATCCAGGCGCGACCACCGAGATCGCGTTGATCGCAACGACTCTGATCGGGATGCTATCGATGTCAACACCCGCGCTTGCCGCTGCCGCGGCCACCGCGCTGGCGGGGCTCCTGCTGCTGCGCGCGTCGGTGCAGCGCTTTGCTGTAACCGTGCTCTCCGAGCGCGAGTTCACGGATGCAGTGATCCTGCTCTCACTCGGATTGATTCTTTTACCGTTGCTTCCTGATCGTGACCTCTCAACGACGATCCAAGTGAATCCGAACCGATTGTTGCGACTAGTGCTGATCATGTCAGCCATTCAAGCATTTGGGTACGTAATGCTTCGCATGTTCGGACAGCGCGCCGGTGTATCGCTGGCGGGTCTCATGTCGGGTTTCGTGTCGAGCACGGCAACGCATGCGGCGATGGGGGCGCGCGCGCGCGCGAATCCAGAGAGCTCACGTGCCTATATGTCGGCTGCGGTGTTCTCGAATGTGGCGACTGGCGTGCAGGCGATGGTGATTGTTTTGGCGACGTCGCCGGCGCGTTTTGCGTCGCTCGTGCCGTACTTGGCGACGATGATCGTGGCAGCGGCCGTATGCGGCGGGCTCGCATTTCGTCGAATCGAGAACGTCCAAACAAAGTCCGAAGATCGCGCATTCAGCCTCTGGCAAGCCTTTTTGTTTGCCGTCCTTCTCACCTCGGTGTCTGGGCTATCACTTTGGGCGAATCGGCAGTGGGGTGAGGCAGCGGGATGGGCGGCGGCAATGTTTGCTGCGACTGTAGATGTCCACGTCGCGATTGCTTCGCTCATCAGTCAAGCGAACACGACCAACGATTCTCTTGTTGTTCCATTGCTGTTGTGCCTATTGGTCAATGCATTCGCAAAAACAGTGGCGACTTTTGCATCGGCGGGGCTATCCAGGTACTCCGTAGAGGTGGGTGTTTGCCTGGCTATCATCGCGGGCGCGCCTTGGGTGCTGCATTTTCTGTGGAGATCTTGAGCATCGATCACGCTCCGCGTTCGTAGACAAGCCGAGTCACGGTGTTTCGCTCACACAGGTTGCGAGCACGCAGCGTGTTCCAAGTGGCCGCACCCGCTACAAGAAAACGCATCGGTCGATGACTTTCGTTGTTTGTTGCGCGGGATCAAGGTTCGCGTGCAACCATCGTCGTATCGTGCGGTCTACACCAAGTGAACTTTGTCGCGAGGAGAGTGACGTGAGCTACAAATCAATTTTGGTCCATATCGACTATACAGAGCGCTCCTACGAGCGGACTGACATTGCGATCGATCTGGCGCAGCGCTTTACTGCGCATCTGTCCGCGATTGCGCCAGCTGGTAGCCCGCTATTGCCTTACACCGGAGCGGCTGATGGCCTCGGAAATTACGCGGCCGAGGTCATGCATGAGCTCTCGCGACTTTCGCAGCAAGCGGTTGAACGTTTCCACGCCAAGACGAAAACCGCCGGACTCCAGACTTATGATGCGCGATCCTGTGAAGGCGACGCGGTCTACGTGATCAAGAAGTCAGCGATGTATGCGGATTTGATTGTTGTTGGCCAAACGGATCGCCAACACACAACGCCCGCCAAGCCCAATGATCTACCGGAAGCTGTCGTCCTCGGCACCGGACGGCCCGTCTTGGTGGTTCCCTACGCTGGCAAGTTTGCGCATGTTGGTCGGCGCGTCTTGCTTTTGTGGAACGAGACTCGCGAGGCCGCGCGTGCGGCAAGCGACGCGATGCCGTTTCTGCAAGCCGCCAAGCAAGTCGACGTGCTTGCGTTCGACTCGAAACGTAGTGAACAGGGTGCCATTGCGTCTGGACTTGGTGATATCGGTGACTATCTCGCGCGCCACGGAGCGAACGTCAATGTGGCACGCGAACCGATTGGCGAGGTGGAAATCGGCGCGCTCGCCCTTTCGCGTGCGGCTGACTTCGGAAGCGATTTGATCGTGATGGGTGGCTACGGGCACTCGCGGTTGCGTGAATGGGTAATGGGCGGGGTTTCACGTTCAATCTTGGAGCACATGACGGTACCCGTGCTCATGTCTCACTAAAGAAACAAACTTTTAAACTGGAGAGGTCAATGTTTAAGCGCATCTTGGTGCCGGTCGATGGTTCGGAGCTTTCAACGCGTGCCGCTAAGACGGCGATGGCACTCGCGCGCGAGCACGGTGCGTCGCTCGTACTGCTTCATGTCACGTTACCCTACGTTCCGCAGTACGCGGGTGAAATCGCGATGGTCGATTCCACGAGCGAGAAGCTCTACGAGGAGCGTATCGGTGTAAGCGCAAAGCAAATTCTCGATACGGTCGAAGAGGTTGCACGCGCCGAGGGCGTCCCAACAGAACGTGCGCTTGAAAGCCATGCTCATCCGGATGAGGCGATCGCCAAAGTCGTAAAGGCAAAGCATTGCGATCTGGTGGTGATCGCAACACACGGGCGGGGTGCGGTCGCGCGATTTTTCATGGGTAGCGTGACAACGCGTCTCTTAACTCGTTGCAGTGTTCCAATTCTTGTGTATCGCGATGAGTCGATAGTGGCTCAACCGATCGGTACTGAAGACGATTGACATGTGCCGAACTGACTGGCCCGTCCCTTAGCGTGAATTCACAGCACTGAGAGGCGAATAGCGCTGTCTGTACGTGAACGGGGGCGCTGCTAAGATTCTTGCTGCGCTGCGCCAATTGGCGCAACAAGAACCGTTTGCCAACACATGCGTACTTTTAACTTTTCGCCTGGGCCTGCGATGCTGCCGCCCGAGGTCATTGAACAAGTCAGAGCTGATTTGCCCGAGTGGCATTGGCATGGTGTGGCACAGGGCGCGAGCGTGATGGAGGTTTCCCATCGTGGCAAAGCGTTTGAAGCGCTGATTGATGAGGCCGAGCAGGACTTGCGTGATCTGCTTGCGATACCGCCCAACTATCGCGTGCTCTTCATGCAGGGCGGCGCATGGGGGCAGTTCGCTTGCGTGCCAATGAACTTGCTGCGCCCCGGTGAGCGCGCGGGCTACGCGGTGTCCGGTGGTTGGTCGAAGAGCGCGGCGGAAGAGGCTCAGAAGTTCGGCGAGGTTTCCGTATTAGCTTCAAGCGAAAGTGACCATTTCAATAGGGCTGTAGCACTGAATCGATCGCTTATTGAAAATAGCGAAAAAGGCACGTCTAGCCCTAATAAATCGGCAGATTCAGCGTGGAGCTACTTTTATCTGTGCTCCAACGAAACGGTCTACGGCAACGAGACGCACTCACTGCCGAAAAATCTTCCCGCGCCGCTGGTCGTTGATGCCTCATCGCATTTTCTGTCGCGCGGCATCGATTTCGAAGGCGTGGGTTTGGTGTACGCAGGAGCGCAAAAAAACATCGGCCCCGCTGGCGTCACAATCGTGATCGTGCGAGATGATTTGTTAGATCGTGCGCCGAAAGCAATTCCCGCCGTGTGGCACTACGCTCACATGGCGAAACACAAGTCGCTGTTCAACACGCCACCCGTCTTCTCGATTTACGTGACTGCGCTCACGTTGAAGTGGATCAAAAAAGAAGGTGGCCTTGCCGAAATGGAGCGCCGCGCGGTTGCACGTTCGTCAATGCTTTATGAAGCGATTGATGCTTCAAAGGTATTCACGGCGCCGGTGGCAAACGAAGATCGTTCGCGCATGAACGTCGTGTTCGATACCGGCAATCCAGAGCGCGACGCCGCGTTCGTCAAATTTTGTGATTCACGCGGCTTACTGTCACTCAAAGGCCATCGTGTACGTGGTGGCATGCGCGCAAGCCTGTACAACGCGATGCCGATTGAAGGTATCGAGACGCTTGTTGCCGCCATGCGAGAATTTGAGACTAGCCTGGCGTAGCCTGTACGAGACTCGCCGCGGCTTCTCCTCTGTCCTTCGTCGCACTTGAAATGCCCGATCTTTCTACTCTCCGTCTACGAATCGATGCTCTCGATGACCAATTGCTCAAGCTCTTGAGCGAGCGCGCCTCCATTGCGCAAGAGGTCGTGCACGCGAAGGTGCCGGGCTCGCCGCTGTATCGGCCTGAACGAGAAGCGATGATTCTTCGTCGGATTCAAGAGGCGAACAAGGGTCCGCTTTCCAACGATGCAGTAGCGCGGATTTTTCGGGAAGTCATCAGCAATTGCATGGCGCTTGAGCAGCCTCTAGTCATCGCTTTCTTGGGGCCGGAGGGCACGTTTAGTCACGCGGCGGCGGCAAAGCACTTCGGGAGTGCACCTACGTTTGAACCGCACCCCACGATTGATGAAGTGTTTCGCGTGGTGGAAGCGGGCACCGCCAATTACGCGGTCGTTCCCGTGGTGAATTCAACCGAAGGTTTCGTCGGGCGCACGCTTGATCTCTCGATCTCCTCCCCGGTGAAGGTATGCGCTGAAATCGATTTTCGTGTTCAGCAGAATTTGATGAGCCGCGAAGACGCGCTCGACAAAATCACCAAGGTGTATTCGCATTCGCAATCGCTTGCACAAACCGCAAACTGGTTGGCAAGCCACTTGCCACGCGCGCAGCGCGTACCCGTGGCAAGCAATGCCGAAGCGGCGCGTTTGTCCGCGGAAACCCCATGCAGCGCCGCGATTGCCGGTGAACTCGCAGCAAAGCGCTACGACGTGCCGATCCTCTTTCGTAACATCGAAGATTCGCCAAACAACACCACGCGCTTTTGGGTGCTCGGCACGCAAGACGTCGGTGCATCTGGCAAAGACAAAACGAGTTTGATTTTGTCTGCGCCGAACAAACCCGGCGCAGTCGTCGATATCCTCGAACCGCTCAAGCGCCACGGCGTATCGATGACTCATCTAGAGTCGCGGCCATCGCCCGACCGATTGTGGGAATACTATTTTTTCGTTGATATCGAAGGTCATTCAACTGATGCCAACGTGGCCGCAGCGCTTAAAGATGTGAAAGCAGCGTCGAGCTACTTCAAGATTGTCGGCAGCTATCCTGCAGCCGTACTGTAGCCGCGATGGAGCGAAGCGAAATCGAGGGCGCGGGTAACGCGCAAAAGTTCAACACCCTCGCGATCATCGGCGTTGGCCTCATCGGCGGCTCGCTGGCGCTTGCATTGAAAGCGAAGGGCGCGGTGAATCGCGTGATCGGCGTGGGGCGTTCAAAAGCGAATCTCGATGAAGCGCTCGCGCTTGGCATCATCGATGAGGTTGCATCGCTCGAAGACGCAGCGCGAGCAGACGTGGTGTTCGTCGCCACGCCGGTGGCGCAAATGCCCGCAGTGTTTGCTGCGCTCAAACCGCACCTGGGTGCGAATTCGATTGTCACGGACGGCGGCAGCACGAAGCAAGACGTAATCGCTGCCGCGCGTGAGCACTTGGGCGACAAATTCTCGCAATTCGTTCCTGCGCATCCGATTGCGGGCACCGAGAAAACTGGTGCGAAGGCCGCATTTGCAACGCTCTACGAAAAGCGAAAAGTAGTGGTGTGCTGCGAAGCGAAAACAAGCGACGCGGCGCACGTGCGCGTGACCCAGATGTGGCGTGCGACCGGTGCTGAGATTCATGAAATGAGCGCCGCCGAACACGACGACGTGTTCGCCGCGGTGAGTCATTTACCGCATTTGCTCGCATTTGCGCTGGTCGACATGCTCGCAGGCATGCCGCGTGCCGATCAGTATTTCAATTACGCCGCGAGCGGGTTTCGAGACTTCACGCGCATCGCCGGAGGCTCGCCTGAAATGTGGCGCGACATTAGCGTTGCCAATCGTCTCGCGCTTCGAGAACAGCTAAGTGCTTATCGAAAAAACCTAGATGCCTTCGATGAATGGTTAGCGAACGCGAGCGCTGGAAGCGTCGCTGAGATTGAGGCGTCCTACGCGCGCGCGCGCGCAGCGCGCAACGCGTGGCAGCGCCATATTGAACATGGCGAGCCGTTGCCGAAGTTCAGCGCTGGCGGCGAAACCTAGCGTCGCCGCGCAGTCGCAACAAGAGGTGTGAACCCTCAGGTCGCCGAGGCCTAGCCGGTTTCGTGCTCACGCCAAGTAGTTTCGCCTTGCGCGATGAAGCGCCTCGCCCTACGGTTGTTCCTTTTCTTCTTGTGTGGAGTATCCGTGGTTTCTGATCGCATGCTTTGGCTCGTGCTTCGCCTCACGCTCAGTGGATTGATCGCCGCGCATGGCTGGGCGAGGCTGTTTCATGGCGGGATTGACCCGTTCGGCGCGTGGCTGCAATCGCAGGGCATACCATTTGGATGGGGCATCGCCTGGGCGATTTCGATACTTGAGATGGTTGGATCAATCGCGTTTGCCGCTGGAATTTTCACGTTGCCACTGGCTCTTTTGTTCTCCGCAATCTACGTGACCGGAATCATCATGGTTCATGCGCCCGCCGGTTGGTTCGTCGTTGGCCTCGGGCGTAACGGGATGGAGTTCAGTGTGCTTTTGATCGTCGCCTTGCTGTGTACCGGAATCGCGTCGCGACGTCGAACATCGTCTCGTCGACTCTAGCGAACGCGTAAGCAGCGCCTAAGCGGTGTGAATGCGCCTATTCGGTCCAAACACCACAGGGGACTACGCTTCGTAAAATGGAGTGATGGAGTACATCGATCTCAGTCCCCGCCCGAGCGTTAGCGGCACAGTTCGCCTTCCCGGTTCAAAAAGCATTTCTAATCGCGCGCTGCTGCTCGCCGCGCTCGCACGCGGCACGACAACGCTGACTGGATTACTTGATTCCGATGACACGCGGGTCATGCGCGGCGCGCTGAAGGCGCTGGGCGTTGATTGCTCCGAACTTTCAGCGCAAGGCGAGATCGTCGTCAGCGGCGGTGGCGGTAAGTTTCCAACGGCGCAGACCGACATCTTCGTGGGCAACGCAGGCACCGCCGCGCGCTCACTCGTTGCAACGCTCGCGCTTGCCGCACGCGAGGGCGCGCGCTACGCGGTCGACGGCGTCCCGCGCATGCGTGAGCGACCGATCGGTGACTTGGTCGATGCCTTGCACGCAATCGGCGCATCGATCGAATACTCGCAGAACAAAGGATTTCCGCCGCTCGTGATTTCAGGCGGCGCCATCCGAATCGACCAGCCGATTCCCATTCGCGGCGATGTGTCTTCGCAGTTTTTGACGGGGCTCTTGATCGCTCTGCCGATGGTGACATCGCGCGAAGGCAAATCGGCAACCATCGAAGTCGTAGGCGAACTCATCAGCAAGCCTTACATCGAGATCACGCTCGCGATGATGGCGCAGTTCGGCGTCCGCGTTGAGCGCGACGGCTGGCAGCGCTTCATCGTGCCGCCTGCGCACTACGTTTCGCCGGGAAGTTACGCAGTCGAAGGCGATGCCTCAAGCGCTTCGTACTTCATCGCCGCTGCCGCCATTGGCGGCGGGCCGATTCGCGTTGAAGGTGTCGGACAAAACGCGCTGCAGGGTGACGTGAAGTTTGCCGACGCGATCGCGCAAATGGGCGCGCAAATTTCGTATGAAGACAACGCGATCATCGCGCGCTCGCCCGCGTCGGGCTCGTTGAAAGCGATTCAAGCGGACATGAATCACATTCCCGATGCCGCGATGACGCTCGCGGTCGCTGCGCTTTTCGCGGAAGGCACCACCAAGCTCACCAACATCGCCAGTTGGCGGGTGAAAGAAACGGATCGCATCGCAGCGATGGCCGCTGAGCTGCGCAAACTCGGCGCAAGCGTTGAAGAGGGCGAGGATTACATCGCCGTCACCGCGCCCGCGAAGCTTATCGCGAACGCCGCGATCGACACCTACGACGATCATCGCATCGCCATGTGTTTCTCTCTAGCAAGCCTCGGCAGCCACGGCGTGCCCGTTCGCATCAACGATCCGCAGTGCGTGAACAAAACTTTCCCGACCTACTTCGAAGCGTTTGGTGGCTTAGAAAACTAATCAAGCTTTATTTGCGATGCGCCCTTTAAACGTGGGCTAGCGACTGTTTTTCATATAAAACAAAAACCTTGATGCTTATCCTTTAGCCCTGCAAAAATTTGGACTAGTGCACGATAGTTGATGGCTGTGAGTGTGTTTCGGACGTAAGAATCGAGTCAGCATGACATCATCACAATTCGCGCATTCGTTGTTGAATGCAGGAGGATTTGCATTATGTTTCGCCGAACTTCGCGCACAAGCTCGTGGTGCGCTGTCCGCCGCATTGGGAGTGCTGCCACCGCTGCCGCAGCGTTAGCTGTCACAACTGCTGCGATGGCTGCTTGTCCATTTGCGATCGCGCCAAATACAACGGCGACCGCAACGCGCGATGCACGCGCGCTCCTCGCTCATACACGCGGCATATCCAGCTTAAATGAACGCGCCCACGTTGCAATGTTTCTCCCGCAACTGGATGTCACGCTCGACGGCCGCTTCGATGAGCTTGACTCGCTCATCATCGCCCGCGTGATGCTGGGTTTTCGTAACGAGGCGCTGACGACAGGGCTCGCGTTATCAGGTGCAGGCGTACGTGAATCGTCGGCCGCGCTTCAGACGTATTTCGACACAGGGTGTCCGGTAAATACTGCAACGCAGTCGGTGTGGAATGAAGCTACGTTCACCGAATCCAGCGAAGTGATACGAAATCCCGAACGCGGATTCTGGGTGTTCCTGACCGACAACTTTGCAAATGCGACTGAAGCTGATCTTGGATGGTTTCAAACGACCTACCCTGACATCACGCTCGGCTACGCCGTGGTAAGGCTCGACGCCTTTCGAAACCAAACGCTCTCACAAGCGTTTCTCGATGGACTCAACACTGCCTTTTCGCGTGCGCGAGCGCGTGGCATCAAGTTGATCCTTCGTTTTGCGTACAACTACCCAGCGGGGGAAGCGACCCCCATTGTTGATGACGCACCGCTCCCCCGCGTACTTGAGCATATCGCGCAGCTCGGGCCACTAGTTCGTGCAAACGCAGACGTTATCTATGTGTGGCAAGCTGGCTTTATCGGATTGTGGGGCGAGGGGCATGGCTCAACCAATGGCCTCGATAGCGCCGCAAGTAAAGCCGTGATTCGTGATGCCCTGCTTAGCGAGCTGCCGCCTGATAGGTTCCTCATGTGGCGCTATCCGCCGGATCAAATGGCGTGGGATCCGTCGCCCGGTGACGAAGCCGATGCGTTTGGGAACACGCGAAAGGCACGGATGGGGATGTACAACGATTGCTTCATGTCGAGCGACACGGATGTTGGAACCTATTCGGATAATCCGACGATTCGCGCAACGCAGCGTGCCTACGTTGCCGCGCGCTCGGCGATTGCACCGTTTGGCGGTGAAACATGTAACGCGGCTGTAGCGAGCCAACAGCGACGCTCATGCAGTGCAATCATGAGCGAAGGGCCACAGTTTCACATGAGCTATTTGAATCGCACGTACTACAACGCGTTTCATGCGCAATGGCAAAGCGAAGGCTGCTTTGAATCGATCACGAAGAACCTAGGCTATCGCTGGGTTTTGAATGAACTTGCTGCTCCGAAAGTAGCGATTCGATCTCGGATACTCCAGGCATCGCTGTCGATCAAAAATGTTGGATGGGCGCGCCTCTACAACGCGCGCAGTATCGTTTTGCAGCTGGTGAGTCGCGCGAATCCGAATGCTCCCGCGATCATCGCCACCACAGCATGCGATCCGCGAATGCTCAAGCCGGGTGAAACCTCCGACGTGCTGTTCCAAGTAACTATTCCGCCCGACGCGACAACAGGTGTGTACGATGTGTTTGTAGCTGCGCCTGACGCCGCGCCCACAATCGCTCAGAACGGCGCTTATTCGATTCGGTTTGCGAACGCCGAAAACGTCGTGGCGGCGCAAGGCTGGAATGCGGCGCGAGGAGCGTTCAAAACCGGCGCTACGATTGAGATTCGCTAGTCGCGCGCGGCTGCTAATTCGGTCGCTGCGCAAACGCGCTGCAGAAGATTGAAAAGCCGCCCTCGGGCGGCTTTTCTCATGCACGCGCGGACGTTACTGCTTGATTGCCTCAATCTGAATCAGAAGACGGATGCTGTCTGGGATTGCGGGCACGCCGTAGCTCATGCCCCACTGCGATCTCTGGATCGTGGTCTCGAAGTCGCCGCCGCACACTTGCCGACGAATCATTGGGCTCATGTAGCAGCCGAAGAGCGAGCCTTTCAGTGTGACGGGATTCGTTTTGCCGAGCATCGTAAGGGTGCCGATCACTTCCGCCACACGATCACCATCGAATTTGAAGTTGTCCGCTTTGAAAGTCGCCGTTGGAAATTCCTCAGCGTTGAAGAAGTCCTTGCTGGTGAGGTGCTTGTCGAACGGCGCAACACCTGTATTCATCGATTTCATATCGATGGTGATTTCAGCTTTTCCTTTTTTAGCGACTGCATCAATATCAATCGTTCCGTCTTTCTTGTCAAAACGGCCGCGACTGGTGGACACGCCGAAGTGCTTGGCTTCCCACGTAACAAACGTGTGAGTAGGTTCAATTTTGTAAGTGCCTTGCGCGGTTCGGTTGACGCCTGCGTCTTGCGCGCTGGCGATGGTCGCGAGCGAAATTGCAAGCGTTGCAAAGAGTGTTTTTAGTTTCATAGAAAGCTCCGAGGAGGGGTTGTGAGGAGGAAAAGGATCACTAACGAGCGAGCGCAGCGCAGAGGGACGCGGCCGCGAACGCTCGCGTGAGCGTGAAAGCGTTTATTGTCTAGAGCGGGTTCATTCCCGTGACTGCGATTTTGAATTTGACGACGACTTCATTGGCAACGATGGAGGCGTCGTTCCACTCGCCGTCGCCGATCTTAAATTCAAGGCGCTTGAGCGTAAATTCGCCGCGCGCCGTAGACACGCCTGCCGCTTGCGTCACGTTCACTGGGACGACGATATCGCGCGCGTTGCCCTTGATCGAGAGCTTGCCCGCGACTTCGAATTTGCTGCCGCCAAGGCCCTTGATGGCTGTGGAGGCAAACGTGGCTTGGGGAAACTTTGCGCTATCGAACCACCCCGGCTTTTTGAGTTCACGTTCTGTTTCTGCATTGCCAATGTCGGCGCTCAAAAGATCTACCGTGAACGAGACCTTGCTCGTTTGCGGGGACTTTGGGTCGAAGTTCATTTGCGCATCAAACTTTTTGAATTTGCCGTCAACAGGCACACCCATTTGTTTGCTGATGAACACAATCTCACTTTGAGCTGGGAGAATTTTTTGCTGCGCTGACACAACAGCGCTGGCTGCGATGGTGGAGACGATGAGTAGGTTACGGATCAGAGATTTCATTGAGGAGAAGAGATAGTTTTTTGAGCGCGAACGGGAAAAGTAAGTGAGTATTTTCGAGGGCAGCAGAGGTTCTGCATCTGCGTCTGATTGCTCGTTTCGCTACTTGCCGAGCCCCATTCTCGCGAGGATTCGGTCGCGATCGACGAATTGGTGTTTGAGCGCCGCCGCGACATGCGTGATGATCGTTGCGGCGAGCGCGTAGGCGAGATATTGATGAATCGGCTTGAGAAGCTCGGCGAGCTCGCGATCTTTCGGAACCCAATCAGGCAGCGGAATTACGCCGAACAAAACGATTGGAAAGCCAGCAGCGCTCGAGTAGGCCCAACCAGCCAGTGGCACTGCGAAGAAGAGCACGTAAAGCGCGCCGTGCCCCGTGTGCGCGGCCAATTGCTGCCAGGAAGGGGTTGAATTCGGCAATGGCGGCGGGTTGTGAAGCAGTCGCCACAAGAGACGCGCGGCAGAAAGTAAAAGAATCAGGATGCCCGCCCATTTGTGCCAGTTGTAGAACTTAAGCCGCGTTGGCGACATCGGGATGTTGGTCATGTAGAGGCCCACGCAAAGCGAGCCGATAATCGCGATGGCGAGTAACCAATGAAGAAAGATGGCGACGGAGTTGTAGCGTGCGCGGTCTGAAGTCACGTGACAGATCGGGGAAACGAAGCGATGCGGTGTGACTGCGGCGCACAGAATTAGTTCTGATTCGTACAAAAAATTGTCGCTAATTCGCGAATTTGTGCGAGTGTGAATCAGCGTGCGGGGCGCTGGACGATAGTTGCGAAGCAATAGCTTGAAGCGCTAAACCCTTTTTTATCGGGGCTAAGGCTCAAAAATAGGTAAGACCTACTGCAACTAAAAGTGCGGTCGAGCCCCGTTTAAAACGAGGCTAGCTTGCTATCGTTATCCTGAACTGGACCTTCTACGGTCGCAGCGCGTCGATTGCGTTTGCGATGTCGAGATCCGTGCGACTGGAGTTCTTTGCACCGGCCGTGAGCGCCGCTCCGGAGAGCCCTAAGAGCCGTCGGTAAATCATCAGTCCGTCCGTTTGTGGGCGAACAAGGCCATCGCCGTCAACGTCGAAGCGCTGGAGATAGGTTTGGATATGCGCTTCTATTTGAGTGGCGTTTCGCAATGGGTTCGTGCCGAGCGCACCAGCCACGAGTTCTGCGCCGCGAAGACCAAGCAGATAACGCATGAGCAGCAAGCCGTCGGTGGCCGCGTCATAAACCGTCGGCGCAGCGCTGTTGTCGATGTTGAGCAGCGGTAGGGCAACAAAATTCGCCGTCACTGACCTCGGGCCAACAACGTTCGACAAGGTGCAGCTCGCTCCCGTGCAATCACCGCTCCAGTTACCGAATGCGAAACCCAGGGCGGGTGTCGCCGTGCAGGTGCTGCTGCCGCCAAGCGCAACGGGGTTAGGCGAACAACTGAGTGTGCCGGATGCGGCAGGGGACGCCGTCGTTGAAATCGAGAATGGTCCGCTAGAGCAGGTGACTGCGACGCTTGCGATTGGTGCACTTCCGACGGTCCCGCTACCGCCAGAAACAGTGCATGCCTGACCACTTGGCTGGGTGAGGACGGTTACGTTGTAGGGGCTGCCTGATGCCACGGGGGTGGTGAAGGTAAAGCTGCCGTTAGCGTTCACGGCAAGATTGTTTCCGCCGTTGTTTTGCAACACAAGCCCGGTCCCCGTCAATCCGCTGACCGTGCCGCCGATTGCGTACGACGCCGCAGCGCACACGCCTGCGCCGGGTCCTGCGCATTGCAAGCCGGAGCGCACGACGACGTTGTCAACACGCCAGTTGACACCGCTATTCGCCACTTCGCTATCCCACCCGCCTCGGAAGCGCAAGCGAATGGTTTGGCCATTCAATGTCGCCGGAAGCCGAAGCAGCGATGTGATGTAAGTGGCTTGGGTACCCGTCCAGGCGGTACGTCCGGCGATCGGATTGCCGAAGTTCGGGTCCACCGTGCCGCTGTATCCGCCCGATTCGAAGGTGCCACCGATCGTTGGCGACGTCGCATCGTTGTAAGTGGAGCCACCGTTCGTAGAGATTTCTAATACGCCGCCGTCGTAGCCGGCCTCAAAGTTCCACGTGTGCGCGAACTCGATCGACGCGCCCGTGTTTGACGCCGGTAGCGCAATACTCGGCGAGATCAAGTCATTCGAGGCGACCGTGGCGACGCCATTGGTGAAGACTGCGTTGGGGGCAGAGGATGGGCTGGTGGTCGAGCTCGCCCAGACTGCGGGTGGCGTTCCGGATTGCGCGGTTGTCCAACCGGCTGGCAGCGCAGGTACGGTCACGGCGTCAAAATTTTGCGTAAACACGACGCTTGGTGTGCCCACTAAGAAACTCAGCGGGAAAGATTGTGGAGCGTTGCCGCCCGTGTAATTCACCGTAACGTTAAAGTTAGCCGAGCTTCCACACGCAAGGGAATTCGTGGTGCTGAACTGGAAGGGCACCGTGGTGGTTCGGGTTTGACCGGTCGCGATATCGGTAAACGTTGCACCGGGGCGCGTAACGCTCACACCCGGCGTGCTGCTTGAAAGCGTTGCGCCCACCGCCGTCGCAGAGGCATTGCCTACGTTCGCTACGGAGAAGTTCAGTTCATTGCACTCGTTCGGCTCGACGAGTGCGTTGCCGGTAATGAGCTGACTACCCGCAGGATCAAGATACGCACCGGGCGGCACTACGCGAGCCGTGAAATCACGAATCCGCGTTGCGCCGCAGCTATCGGCAACGCTTACGCGGATGGGGAAACTCGCGATATCGGTCGTAGCGGTGGTGACGATCGACACATTTCCGTTTGCTGCGACGGTGACGCTGCCGCTGGGGCCACTTCCCGAAAGGTTGCTCACGGAAACGGTGGGCGCATTTGCGTTGTTGTTGCCGTCTGCTGGCGCGCTGGCCGGATTCACGCTCACGGTCGTGCCGCGCACGATGGTCACGTTGCTATACGCGCCGAGCGTGGGCACTGAATTGGCGCTGACCAAAACGTTTACATAGGCTGTTGATTGGGCGCCTGCGCTATCGGTGACGGTGAGCAGAATCGGGTAGGTGCTGGTCCCGGTGCGTGGCGCATACAAGCTGCACGCGGCGGTCGCCGTCAGGGATATGTTGCCTGCATTGTTCACAACGCTCACGTTTAGTTCCTGTGGCACTTGCGAGGCTGATACGGTGAGTGAGCCGGCTGCGTCTTGCGAGTCGCTCACCGTGGCGACAGTCGCAGTGGCCGAGGGACCACCTTGCGAAACGCTGACGGTACCGGTAGCGGTGATCGTGGGAACGGTGTTAGTTCCCGTAATCGTGAAGTTGGCGTCGCTGATATCGAAGAAGATATTGCCGACCGCCATCACGCGGATACGGGCGCGCGTGGTGCTCGGCGTGTTGGCGGGAATCGACACGTTCGCGCTGCCGTTGTTGGGCACGCTCGTTGCGAGAATGGTTGGGAATGTGAATCCGCCGTCTGTCGATAAAGCAATCTGCACGTTGCCCGCGCTCACCGGGGCGCTGGATGTATTTGCAACGTTCCAGGTCACCGTTTGGCTTGAGCCTGCTGCCCAGGAAACGTTTGTATTGGGCACGGTGACGGCGAACGGGCCGGACGCAGCGTTTACAGTGACGTTCACCGCCACGTTTTCTGTTCCACCGCCGCCTGGGCGGTTATCACGCACCATCAGTTGGAAAGCGAGTGTTCGGTTGGTCGTGGGAAGCGTTTCTCCGGTGAAATAGTTCGGCGTCGTGGTGCCAAGCAGTGGCGCGTTGTAAGGCGGCTGATTTGCGTTGTCTAGGATGTATCGGAGGCTTGGAAACAATCGCGTGGGCGTGCGCGAGGGCGCGAACGTGCGGAAGATGGGGTTGTTGCCTGTGTCAAAGAAACTTTGCGGATCGTTGATGATGTTTGCATCGCCCGTATTGAGCTGTTCCCAGTTGTAAGTCAGCGTGTCGTTGTTTGCGTCAGCGGCAGTCGCCGTGAGCATGAACGGAGTACGTGACGGGATCGTGTAGGCAGTGTTGTTGGCAGGGGCAGAGATTGTCGGCGGGGAGTTCCCGGTGGACGCCAAGGTGCCACACGCGCTTCCGCCGCCCGCGACGAACGCGTGAATGGTGTTGAGGCTGCCGCCGTGGAAATGATCGTCGCTGTCGCCTTGAAGGTTGTGCGGAGAGCATGAGCCGGTGTAGCTCATGATCGTAGAGCCGCTTCCGGGTTCGTATGCGCTGCTGGCACTACGATTACCACCGCTGCAATTGTTGGATTCGCTATTGAACGTATGCGGCGCGTTGAATTGGTGCCCCATCTCGTGCGATACAAAATCGACATCGAACCAGTCGCCGCGAGGGGTTGGTAATCCGGTGACGCCTTGCCCTTTACGCGTGGCGCTACACACAGACCCGAGGCTCGCAACGCCGCCGCCGCCGGTGGTGAACACATGACCCATGTCGTAGTTCGCGCCGCCAATGATGGAGGTAAGTGTCGCTTGGTTCTGCCCGAGCATTGCGCGCGAGTCGTTGTTGTCGTAAGGATCAGTCGCACCGTTGGTGAAGATCACGAGATCGTTGTTCGCGATCAGTTGCATGCGCACTGCTGCTTCGCGTTCGAAAATTCCGTTCACACGGTTCATCGTTGTCACGATGCCGCCCAACGCATCGGCTTTTGCGCCGCCGAACGAGGCGGCGTATTCACCTGTGGTCGCGACCGCTAGTCGATACGTGCGCAGGTTAGCGCCCGTCGCAAGAGGCTCGATCGCATTTTTTCTAAGCAGATCGGGCGTGCTTTTGAAGATCTCTCCCGTCACACTGCAGCGCATCGGCGGACGCTCGGAGGTGTCGTCCGCTTTTCGGAATGCGATGTAGCGAGTCACATCGCCGCGCATCATCGGTTCGATGTAGGCGCTGCCTCTGGGCGAAAGAAACTGAGCTCTGAAGCCCAGGGACGTGGTGTCGAGCCGCGCGGTCGTGGCGGGGTCCGAGATGCTCTGCGCAAGATAGGTCTTGATTTCTGGGTAACGTGCCGCGAGCTCGGGGGCCATCACTGCCGTTTCGACGACGCGAAACGTATCAAAGCTGCCATCGGGCATCGGCAGCTCGAGCGTGAACTTACTCTCTGGAACACGCTTTGTTTTTTCCTCAGGGGCTTCGCGCAGTCGAGCGGCGAGCGCGGAATGCTGAAGAGATAGCGTGCGTCCAGTCGTGGCAGGCGTGAATCGCTCGGCGACGGCTGGAACCTTTGATTGATCAAGTTCTGACCAAAACGCGCGATCTGCGTACGCCGAATGGGAGACAAGCGCAGCAAGTGACAGAAGCGAGATCGAAAGTAGCCGAGGCATAGTGAGCAAAGCCGTGAGAAAAAGCTTCGAAATCATAGCCGCTAGCGCTCTAGTTTGGGTGCTCAAAAAGATCAGTGAAAACACTAAATAACCAGGGCTAGACGGTAATGAGTAGCGATCTCGAAAAGTGACGGATATGCGTCGTAGCCCGGTAGCAATAGGGAGCAGGATCAAAGCGCATATCGAGCTACTCTGGGGTTCGCGCAATTCCAGCCATGACTCTTCCAACTGAATATTCAATAGAACGTATATTTAATTAGGGCGAAGGCGGTGAAAAGAGTCGAGCTAACCATAACAATAATGAATCGCTTGCCCAGATTTAATGGGGCGAAGCGATCTATTCTTATTGCTGAGATGCGTTACGGGCGCAGCGCGTCGATCGCGTTTACGATTTCAGTGTCCGTTCTTGCGGAGTTCTTCGCACCAGCGGTCAGTGCGCTACCGGATAAACCAAGTAGACGACGATAAATCATGAGCCCGTCCGTCTGGGGGCGTACAAATCCGTCACCGTCTACGTCAAACCGAGCGAGGTTCGTATTGATATACGTGGCGATTTGCGCTGGGTTGCGCTGAGGATTCGTGCCCAGTGCATTTGCGATCAGTGCGGCATCGCGCACGCCAAAAAGGTAGCGCATCAGGATCAAAGCATCCGTTGCGCTTGCGTAGACGTCTGGGGCAGCGCTGTCGTCTACATTGAGGATCGCTGGCGCGGCGCACGTGCCCGGTCCAGCGGCGCTGCATGTGCGGCCCGAGACGACGTTTAAGCCGTCGATGCGCCAATTTGCGCCCGCTGTCGAGGTTGAGTTGTCCCACCCTGCGCGGAAACGCAAGCGGATGGATTGCCCGTTCAACGAAACGGGCAGTTGCACTGTCGTCGTAATGAAAGTGCCTTGTGCGCCGGTCCAAGCCGAGCGCCCGCCGATTGGATTCCCGTACAAATTGCTGAGCGAGCCGTTGTAGCCGCCCGATATGAAACTTGCTCCAACGCTCGGGGACGTGACGTCGTTATAAGTCGCGCCCCCATCAGTGGAAACCTCGATCACGCCGCCGTCGTAGCCGTTCTCGAAGTTCCATGTGCTTCGGAATGTCAAGGTCGCCGCGCTGGCGGCTGCTGGCACGGTGATCGACGGCGAAATTAGACTATTCGAGGCAACGGTTCCTACACCGTTCGTGAAGGCAACATTCGGCGCTGTATCTGCACCCGTGGCCGCGGTTGCCCACAACGCGGGTGGGCTCGCGCCTGTGACTTGCGCTGTCCACCCGGCAGGAAGCGCAGGAGCGGAGACCGAGTCAAAGGTCTCGCTGAATACAGGGGCCGTAACGCCGGTGGGCACGCTAAATGTCAGCGTACGCGGTGAACTGCCCCCGGAATTGTTGACGACCAAGGTGAAATTCGCGTCCCCACCGCAGACGAACGAGTTTGACGTGCTCACTTGGAACGGCGCGCTCGTGCTCTGCGTGGTCGTTACCGCGACATCTGGCAACGAAGCATTCGGCTGCGTGATGACCACGCCCGGTGTGTTGCTCCAAAGAGTCGCGCTCACGCCTGTCGCAGCGGCTGTGCCAATATTGGTGAGCGATACGTTAAGCGGGTTGCATTCACCGCGCTCGATAACGCCATTGCCCGCGGGTAGGGCGTTGCTCGCGTACTGCAGGTATGCGCCTGCTGGCACCACGGTCACCGCGAATTCCCGAATACGTGCAGCGCCGCAGCTATCGGTGGCTTGCACGCGAATAGCATGGGTCCCGGGCGTGGTGTTTGCATCGGTGTTGACGGTCACGCTGCCATTGCCAGCAAGCGTGATGTTCACGCCGGGCGAGCTACCGGGCAGTGCAGCGGGCGTCACGGTGCTGCTCGTTAAATTGCCATTGGCATCGGCAATTGGCGCGGATGGGACCACGGTCGCCGATGCGCCACTGACAATACTTTGGTTGCTGTAGGTCCCGAGGGTGGGCATCGAGTTGCCAGTAATGACCAAATTGACGGTCGCGGCGTTCGTCGCGCCCGTGCTGTCGGTCACTGTTAGCAAAAGAGGGTAGGGCTTGCTGCCGGAGGTGGGCGCATACACAGAACAATCTGCGCTCGCTGTGAACGACACGTTGCCATTACTGTTATTGGCCGTGACCGAAATGCCGAGTGGCACGTTGCCAACAGTTACGCCAAGCGTTCCAGCGGCCTGTTGTGTATCGCTGACGGTCGCAACTTGCGTGGTCACCGGCGCTCCGCCCTGGGTAACGTTGATTGATCCCGTGACTGAAATGTTCGGCACGCTATTTGTGCTGGTGATCGTAAAGTTCGCGTCGCTGATGTCGAAAAAGACGTTACCGACCGCAGAGACGCGGACGCGTGCTTTAGTCGTCGCTGGAATCGCGGCGGCAAGTGTGAACGAGTAGCTGCCGTTATTCGAAACGTTCGACGCAATCACGTGCGGAAAACTAAAGCCGCCATCGACGGAGAGTGCGATATCTACATTGGCGGTACTGATGGGCGCTGCGTTGGTGTTTGCAACGTTCCACGTGATGGTTTGTGTCGCGCCGGTGGCCCATGCGCTCGCGGCCGTATTGGGCGACGTGATTGCGAATGGACCTGCCCCTGCGACGGTCGTAATTTGAGTCGATGCGAATTCGGTGCCGCCCCCGCCGGGTCGGTTGTCACGGACTGTCACGCGGAAATTCATGGTGCGGCCGTCGCTCGGCAAACGCTCACCGGTGAAAAAGTCTGGCGTCGTTGTGCCCTCAACGGGAGCAAGATCGGGGACGAGGTTTGCATTATTTAGGATGTAGCGCAAACTTGGGAAAAGGCGCGTTGGGGATCGCGAGGGCGCGAAGCTGCGAAACATCGGCCCATTGGTGGCGGCTGCGAGTGATGATGTTGTATTAGCGGCACCGAGATCAAATTGCTCCCATGCGTACGTCAGCGTGTCGGGATTGGCATCATTGCCGACGGCGGTCAACTGAAATGGTGTCGAGTGAGGGATGGAAAACGCGGCGGGTGCCGTTACCGTCGGTGGCGTGTTACCCGTCGACGTCAAAATTCCGCAGGTGCCTCCGCCGCCAGTGGTTGTGAATGCGAGTAGTTGGTCGAGGCTTTGCCGATGGAAGTAAGGGTCGCTCAGCGCTTGAATATTTGTTACGGCGCAAATTCCCGCATAGGCTTGGATGGAATTACCGCTGCCCGTCTCGTAGGCAGACCCGGCAGAGCGGTTTCCGCTACAGCTTCCGGTCGTACCGTTAAAAGTGTGGTCGCCGTCGAATTGGTGGCCCAGTTCGTGTGCGACATAGTCGACATCAAATCCATCGCCTCGCGGCGTACCGCTGCCCGTCACTCCTTGCGCTTTCGCCGACGCACTGCAAACCGAACCCAACGACGCGATCCCACCGCCGCCGGTGCTAAACACATGACCGACGTCATAGTTAGCACTGCCGATGACCGTGGTGAGGTTGCTTTGGTTTTCTCCCAGCATTGTGCTGCCGCTATTGTTCGTGTAGGGATCCGTCGCACCATTGGTGTAGACGATGAGATCGTTGTTGGCGATGATCTGCATACGAACGGACACTTCACGCTCATAGATTCCATTGACGCGATTCATGGTGGTGACAATGCCACTTAAGCCATCGAGCTTTGTGCCGCCGAGTGCTGCCGTGTACTCCCCGGTCGCAGCTACGGCGATGCGGTAAGTGCGCAAGTTGGCCCCAGAGGCGAGGAGGCTTACATCGTTGCGACTCAACAGGTTGGACTTTGCACGGATCTCCGTGCCCGTCACCTCGCAGCGCATCGGCTCCCGGTCAAGCGGGTAGTCGGCTTTGTTGAAGACGTTGTAGTGTTGGACATCACCGCGCTGAAATGGCTCGATGTAAGAGGTGTGCGTGTTGGCGATGAACTGAGCGCGGAAACCGCGATTGGTTAAATCGAACCCAACGGTGGTGGACGGCTCATCGACGCGTTGCCCCAAATAGGTTCTGAGCATTGGGTAGCGTGCGGAAAGTTCGGGGGCCATCACCGCAGTTTCGACCACGCGGAAAACTGCGAAATCGCCCTCGCTGAGGGGCAGTTCAATTTCAAACTTGCTTTGGGTGACGGCGATCTCGCTCTCTCTTGGCGCCTGGCTGAGAAGGCTTTGCATCTCAGCCAAATTGAGGGACATCGTCCGGGATTTCGTCGGCAAGATGTCCCTTGCGCCTGCAGTCGCTATGCCGCGCGCCGAAATGTCGGTCCACAGCGTCGCTGCCATCGTCGTTGTACAAATGAATAGCGCAAGAAACGCTACCAAATACCGAAAGAGACGAGCTTGGGGCATACAGACCTCCGCAAATCATGCAAAGTACAGTTGACTAGGGCAGAAAGAAAAGCGAAGTCTGCGCGAGAAAGGTAACGACTGAAAGCGACTAGCGCGGTAGTTGATTGGGCCGGGTATTGTCGTAATGCTCAAACGGCTGATGAATCCACGGGTTCGTGGGCAGGTAGTCGACGAAAAAATCCGGATGAAACGTGGACACGCCTTTCTTCCAGATCACGCCGGTTCGCACGTCGGTCAGGTGCGAGTAACGCTTGGGAAGCTCTTCTTTCACTACGTGCAGAGTGTGTCCCGAATCGACCATGTCATCAACAACCAGCACGCGTTCGCCTAGTTTCGCCGAGGTCATCGTCAGGTGTTCAGACACCAGCAACTTGCCGCGCACGGTTCCGCCTTCTTCCACGTAGCTTGAGGTGCTCATGATCGCGAGCGGTTTGTCGAAAATGCGTGAAAGCTGATCACCCACACGCAAGCCCCCGCGAGCGATGCAAATGATGTGATCGAACTCCCACTTTGAATCGTGTACTACCAACGCGAGTTGCTCGATCAAACGATGGTATTTTTCCCAGGTGATGTAGAGGTGTCCGGTATCAGTCATGGCGGCGTTCGCTTCGCTCACTAGGACGACGCACCTTACGGCGCTAGGACGACGCTTGCATTCGCAAGCCAAGACGTCGCTCCCGTTGGTCGCTAAGACGCAAAGCTTTCTTAAATTTGGTGTTACAAGTCTATCTATGTTTGTGCGAAGCGGAGCCGCTGAAATCGGTTTCCGTCCAAGCGAGCAACCTTCGCGACGTCCTGAACTGATCGCGGCTCGATCAGTTCAACGGGTGCTGCATGAGGATGGTGTCGTCCCGTTCGAAACCGGTTGACACGAGCGCCATCGGAACGCCCGTCAAAGCCTCGATGCGCTTCAAGTAGCTCTGCGCGTTCATCGGCAGTTGCTCAAACTTGCGGATGCCGAACACCGATTCTTTCCAGCCCGGCATCGATTCGTAAATGGGTTTGCAGTCGGCAACCGCGGCGGAGCCGTAGGGCAGACGATCAATGGTTTCGCCACGGAATTCGTAGGCAGTGCAAATCTTGATCTCATCCATGCCCGAGAGCACGTCTAACTTCATGATCGCCATGCCATCGACCCCGTTGATTTCAAAGCTACGCTTCAATGCAGGAATGTCGAGCCAACCGCAGCGGCGGGGGCGTCCTGTGACGCTGCCAAATTCGTTGCCGCGCTTGGCGAGCCCTGCGCCGACGTCATCGAAAAGCTCAGTTGGGAACGGGCCAGCGCCGACGCGCGTGGTGTAAGCCTTGGTAATGCCCAGCACGTAATCGATCATGCGCGCGCCGACGCCTGCGCCAGGGCCTGCAGCGCCGGAGACGCAGTTCGAGGAGGTAACGAACGGGTAGGTCCCGTTATCGACATCAAGCAGCGTTCCTTGAGCGCCTTCGAACAGAAGGGGTTTGCCGTGACGGCGCGCTTCGGTGAGCAAATGCGAAACATCCGCGAGCATCGGCGCAATTTGCTCGCCCGCTTTGACCAGGGTGTCGTAGGTTTGTTTGAAATCGACCTCGGGCGCGTTGAGGTAATGCTTCAATTGAAAGTTGTGATAGTCCATCACTTCTTTTAAGCGTGCTTCGAGTGTGGGTTCCAGCAAGTCGTGCAAGCGAATCGCACGACGTGCGACCTTGTCTTCATACGTCGGGCCGATACCGCGGCCGGTGGTACCGATCTTCGCGTCGCCGCGTTTGGCTTCCCGCGCTTGATCGACTGCCACGTGATACGGGGCAACGACCGGGCAAGCATGTGCAATTTTCAAGCGCGAGCGCACTTCAACGCCAGCGGCCTCAAGCTCACCAATCTCTTTCATGAGATCAGGCGGGGACACGACCACGCCGTTACCGAGGAAGCAGGTGGTATGCGGATGCAACATCCCGGAGGGAATGAGTCGTAACACCGTTTTCTTGCCGTTTACTACGAGCGTGTGCCCCGCGTTGTGCCCGCCCTGAAAGCGCACAACGCCGTGCACTTGTTCTGCGAGCCAATCGACGATTTTTCCTTTACCTTCGTCACCCCATTGGGTGCCGATGACGACGACGTTACGTGGCATAGTTTGATCCAGAAGTTATAAATGGTTTGAAAGTAGGTGGTTCCGTCATCCCCGCGAGGGCGGGCACACAGTCCCTGAAAAAGTTTGTTGTGCGACAGCGTCGATCGCAGCGCAAACGTGTCGGCCTGAGTCCCCGCGTTCGCGAGGAGGCAAGCAAGAAATCACTTCTCACTCGTCACTTCCGTTAAGGCGCGTAGGTCGACGAACGAGAATCCTGTTGCGGCGCGACCTTTCCCAGTTTGCGTGAACGATTCGCCGACGCCGTCGTAGCGACCACCGCGAGCAACGACGTGACTGGTGTTTTGCATGTAAGCAACAAACACGAGACCCGTGTGGTAATCAAGCCCTGGCAAATCGGCCAGATCGAGTGAGCATTGCGCACCCGCTGCCTCAATCGCGCTTGACACGGCTTCGAGTTGATCGAGCGCGCCGCTCACGGTCGCATTGCGCGGGAGCGCTGCGCGTGCGCGCTGGAGCACCGTTTTGGCCGGGCCGAAAAGACTGGCGAGCGCGGTGAACGCGCTGCGGGCTTCGTCGGACAGCGACTTTATTTCTGCAAGCGCGCTCGAGGATTTCGCCGCAAGCGCTTCATCGACAAGAGAGGTCGCTTTTGAAGATAGCTCAAAATGTTTCGCGAGCGCTTTGAACACGCCCACGTGCCCACAATCAAGCAGAAGAGGCGAGGCATTCGCCGCGCGTGCCGCCTCAATCATGAGCTGAACGATTTCAATGTCGCCCTTCACGTCGGCTTCGCCGAAGAGCTCTGCCCCCACCTGCATCAGTGCGCGCGACGCACCGAGACTCGCTTGGGTGCGCAGAACCTCGCCCGCGTAGCAAAAGCGGCGCGGCGCGTCGTCCGGGAAATACGTGGCATCAATGCGCGCAACCTGCGGTGTAATGTCGGGGCGAACCCCAAGCATTTTTCCGGAAAGCGGGTCGATCAGCTTGAACGTGTTGTGCTCAAGATCCTTGCCAGTGCCGGTCAGAAGTGCGTCTAGATGCTCGACGAGCGGCGGATTGACAAATTCGTAGCCGTGCTTCGAAAAGGTGTCGATCAACGCACGACGCGTTTGCTCCATCTTGGCCGCGGTGGGCGGCAAGACGTCTTCAACAAAATCGGGGAGAACCCATTTGCGCATGGCGCTTCGGGAGGCTGTTCGACGGAGCCCGCACAGAGCACGTCACGACAGCAGAGTTATTGACAACGAATTCTACTGAACGCCTTCAGTCCATCGATCAACGGATTGATTGATGTAGAAAAAGCCATTTTCGCCTTATTTAATTCGGCGTAGAAGCCTATAACGTAAAAAGCGAAATTAAACAAAATAGTGATCTAGACCAAAGCTACGCTCGTTTTCATTCGATGACGAATTACACTACGTATGTAGCTGAGGCTATGCGTTACGCGCCATCAAGCCGTCGGAACGCGAATTCGGCCCAGCATGAGCGTGGCGAGCGACTATTCCTTCACGTAGACGATGCGGGTACCGGCGATTCGGTCATGCAAAAACTGGCGATCTCGATCAACGATGGCCCAGGCGAAGTTCGAAATCAGGGCGATAAACCAGAGGGGTCCACTCTTTCCGCCGATCAACGTAAACACAAGCAGCGCAAGCGCCGGGCCGATCCAAGCGGCAACATAGCGCACGATGGCTTGCTTGCGGGTCGGTGACAGCGCACCAGATGCGGCGTCTGCCAAGCGAAGTTGCCAGGTTTTGAATGCGAGCGTGCGGCGACCTTGAGTCCAGAAAAAGACGAAATACACACCGATCGTGACCAGTAAGTAGAGCTGCTGCAACACGGCGACTGGCCCGGTCAAGATCTGTGGACGGCCAGCTTGCATCGATTCGCCGGAAAACGCTGCGAAGACCAAGCCAACAATGAAGAGGTAAGCCACGAGAAAAAGTAACTCGTGAACAAATGCGCCGAAACGCCGCCAGAGGCCTGCGCGTTGTGGTGTCGTTGTAGTTGGGTTGGGTGGGATGCCGACTGGCGGTGGTGAGGACTGCATCAAGAAATGTTAGCGAGAACTTGATCGCAACACTTCTTCGCGTGTCGGGGCGGTGGTGCGCAGCGAGCTCGGTGGCGCGGTGCGGCAAAAAAGGAACTCATTTAGCGTCAGGTGCGAGTAGATCCGGCGCAACTTAGAAGTGCGCGCTGCGCCGCAGAGACTATTTTTTCGGGGCGTCGCGTTCTGCTGCGGCTTTCTTGCGCAACTCTTCCCGCTTCTCGGGCGGGAGATTGCGGTATTCGTCCCATTTTTGCGGGGCTACGGCGCGTTTCTCTGGCGGTAGCTGTTTGATCTCTTCGTAACCAGCGCGCGCCTTTTTGCGCTCGTCGGGGGAGAGGCGGCTCCAGTTTTCCATGCGCTGTTGCACGCGTTCGCGCTGCTCGGGCGGCAGCGTCTGCTGTTTCTCGGCCACCACGCGCCACTTCTTCTTACGCTCCGCGGACATGCTGTCCCACTCCTTCTGCATCGGAGCGAGCGCCTTTTGCTCGTCTGGTTTCAGTTCGCTCCACTTTTGTGCGTGTACGAGCGCCGGCGCACCGATCGCAAGCGCGAAAGCGAGTGCAACGCAATGTCGCGCGAACCGAAATAGAGCAAAGGGTTTCCTAGAAATCACTAGAGGATGTGCCGATAACTAATTGAAAATGTTATTTATTTTCTTCACGAAGGTAGCTGCTGAAACCCTTATCGAGCAGGGCATCGACGGGTACATCATCGCCCAGAATCATGAGTTCCACTTCAGCGGCTTCACGCGCGACATTCGATTCACGATACTGGCTGAATGCATATGACGCGACCAGCCCCGCAACAACGATTCCCGTGGCCCAGAAACGCCAATCGGAGATTCGCTCACGCAGGCCACCACCATTAACTGCGAGTGTCGAGCCGTTGGCGACGACAGTAGAAGCAGCTGAGCGTTCGGCTTCAAGCGCGGCTACGCGAGCGACAGCCGCGGCACGCGCTGCGGCGAGATTCGCGCTGATGCTGGGCGATGCGTCTGCCGCCGCCTTATCCAGAAGCGGTCGCAATCGCTTTCCCGCCTGATCGACCTCGTGATCCAGGAGGTGTACGTATTCTTTTTTCATAGGGCGATTCCTTTCTGGCGCAGCAACCCTTGTAGGGCTTGAACTGCGCGGGAGCAGTGGGTTTTCACGCTTCCCTCCGAGCAACCCATGATTTGGGCCGTCTCAGCAGTGTCATGGTCTTCCCAATAACGCAACAAAAATGCCTGGCGTTGACGAGCCGGCAATTTTGTAAGCGCTTCTTCGATCGCCGCCATCGATTGCACTTGTTCGAGGGCAGCCAACGGCTGGTCGCGTCCGATGGCGCCGTCTTCGGCTTCCAAGATTTCCAATGGATCGAAGTCCTCGTCCGCGTTGCTGCCGGCGAGATCCGAAAAATTGGTGGTGTACTGGGCTCGTGTTTTCGTGCGGCGAAAGTGATCCAGGATCGTGTTTTGCAAGATCCGGGTAAAGAGCATCGGCAGCTCTCCGGGGGGCTTGTCCGAATAGTTGTCGGCAAGCTTCAGCATGGAGTCTTGAACGATGTCGAGCGCAGCGTCGTCATCTCTCGTGGTGTAGGCGGCGTGCTTGAACGCGCGGCGCTCGACCGAGGCGAGAAACTGATCAATTTCTTTGGCGGTAGCCAGACGGGGCCTCTTTTTCCTTTTTCAACGCCGGACCTAGGCCGAGCGAGTGTGCATCAACCGACGACGCGGCATATCAGCAACTTCGAAAATCATAGCGGGTTCGTATGTGAGTCACTGCGCGCTGCAATTGGGTATCAAAATTATCTGTCTAGCCCTAAATTTGGCGGGGCGAGATAGGTATGGTGTACCTAGTCGATACATAACAAAACGGGCCCGAAGGCCCGTTTTAAATTGATGTAGCAGTGTGTTGCTACAACTTACCGATTCGACGCGATCACTTGTTGGAAGTAGCCGCGAATCACAGCATTACAGAACGGAGGCACGAGGCCGCCGTGGTACGCCTGAACAACCTTTTCTGCTGGCGACGCGCCTGGTGCGTTTGGATCGGCAGCTGTCGCCGCTTTCGCCGCTTGGAATCCGGCTGCGACCTGCGGGCCGACCGTTGCTGCGTCTTCGACGTTAAACACGCTGACGAGCGCGCTCACGCCACGCTTCCCGAATTCGGTTGCGGCCACTGAGGTGTTGCTCGCGAAGACCGTTGGATCAGCGGCCCCCATACACATCGCCACAGGGCGCGTTGGAGTCCAGCCTGTTAAATCATTCTTCGCTGCCGCTGTGAACACAGGGTGTGATGGATTACTCAACACTGCTTGACGGTAGCTTTGCTTAATCAGGTTTGGAGTCCCGATCCCGGAAGCGAACAACGCGTTAAGCGCAGGATCTTGCGTGACCAGCGCGCCCGTCGCGAAGAGCCTCGTGGGCAGACGGCCGGTCGTGAACACGGTGGTCGTGTTGAGCGTGGTGCTTGGCAGCAGCGTTTCGATGCCGGTTGCAAACGGTGCTTCGTAAACATCTGACGTCGCGCTGTAGAGGTTTCCGTACGCTTTCTGCCAGCTCGTAAAAATCAGAGGCGAAAAGATCGTTGCGCCTGCGTTTACGCCACCCGCGAACACGGTCTGCAGGGTGTTAGTCATCGCGTAAGGGCCGGACATTCCACCCAACGCGGTGACCTTGAACTCGCTCGAATAACGCTCTTGAATGGCCTTAGCGGTTGCCATTGCGACGTGACCGCCTTGCGAGTAGCCCGATATCACGAGCTTGTCTGACGCATTTGCCGCGATGTTCGGGAATGCGCGTTTTGCGGCGCGCATCGCATCGACCATGTCGTTCGACTGTTGCTCTGCGTTGAGATAAGGGTGATAGGTCAGGCGCGATGCGTCGTAGCCAGCGTAGTTCGGGGCAACGACGATGAAGCCTTGCGCTGCATACATTGCAGCAACCAGACCAGCTTCACTGTTGGCGGGGCTGGCGATGTTGTAGTTGCGATCAATGGTTGTGCCGTGTGCGTAGAGGAGCACAGGACGCTGACCCGTACAAGCCGCATCGGTCCCGGTAGGAACCATGATGCCGCCAGTCGCGTTGGTAGCTTCGTTTGCGCCCCCCACCGTGTTGTATTCCATGTAATGGAAGTTGATGCCGCACTTAGGCGTGCCAGCGAGCTGAAGGAGGCTGCGCCCCGAGGCCGAAGCATTGAGCGCTGCGGTGTATTCAGCTGCAGTGAATGCAGTAAGCACCGGCGGCGGGTTCGCCACCAATGTGCCGCGTGCATTCGGAATTGACGAATCAACGATTGGGCCAGGTGACACGTCGTTGCTGCTTCCGCCGCACGCCGTGAGTACGGCGGCTGCGAGCGCGGCAAGGCCGAGCGAGCGAGTAAATTTCATAAGTCCTCCTTTGTGGAATTCTGGAAAGCTGTGTGCGCACGACAGGCAGAGTTGCCAACCCGGACGAGCACCTTATCGTTGCAATAGTAGGCGTTTGGGCCGCGCATCGCCACTCCCGAATGGAGTGCAATGCGTTTGAATCTAGCGCATGTCGTGACTGCGCAACCAATCACGCAACAGCCGCCGCGACTCGGCTCCCTTGGTCGATCGCACGTTTCGCATCAAGCTCGCTCGCCACGTCAGCGCCACCGATTAGGGTTACCTTTAGCCCGGCTTCCGAAAGCGGCGCTTGCAGTTCGCGTTGCGGCTCTTGTCCGGCGCACATGACGACGTGGTCGCACTCAATCACGGTGGCGTTTTCGCGCTTTTCACCGAACGTGATGTGCAAGCCGAGATCGTCGATCCGCTCGTAGTTGACGCCGACAAGCATCTCCACGCCTCGTGTTTTAAGCTCGGTACGATGAATCCATCCGGTTGTCTTTCCGAGTCCTGCCCCCATTTTTGATGGCTTACGCTGCAGTAACGTAATTTGTCGATCAGGCGCTTCAATTGACGGCTTGCCCAATCCACCTGGGCTTAGCTCTGGAGAGATCACACCCCACTCGGCGAGCCAAGCGGGTAGGTCGAGCGTAGGAGAATGGTTGCCCTTAGCGAGAAATTCCGCGACGTCAAAACCAATACCGCCCGCGCCGATGATCGCCACACGCTTGCCTACAGGCTTTCTGTGGGCGAGGACGTCGATGTAGGAGAGCACTTTTGGGTGATCCTGCCCCGGGATGGTCGGCGTGCGTGGGGCGACCCCGCTTGCGAGGAATACCTCCTCGTAGCCCTTGTCCTTCAGCAATTCGACGCTAGCGCGTGTGTTCAGATGCAAGTTTGCACCCGACAATTTGATTCGAGTCGCGAAATACTTAAGCATCTCGTGAAACTCTTCTTTGCCCGGAATACTCGCCGCCATGTTGAGTTGGCCACCAATCTTGTCTGCGGCTTCATACAAATCGACCGAGTGCCCCCGCTCAGCGAGTACCGACGCGGCTGCGATTCCGGCCGCGCCAGCGCCGATCACCGCAAATTTTCGACGCTTTTCAGTTGGCTTGAAAACGAGCTCTGTTTCATGGCATGCCCGCGGGTTGACCAAGCATGAGGAGCGTTTTTGATTAAAGATGTGATCGAGACAGGCTTGATTACAGCCAATACACACATTGATTTCGGCGCGACGTCCTTCGCGCGCTTTCTTCACAAATTCCGGATCAGCGAGGAACGGCCGCGCCATCGAAACCATGTCGGCGCATCCGTCGGCGAGTACTTGTTCAGCAACTTCCGGAACGTTGATCCGGTTCGACGTAATCACCGGGATGGAAACCTCGGGCTTAAGCTTCTTAGTGAGCCACGTCCAAGCTGCGCGCGGCACCGATGTCGCAATCGTTGGTACACGGGCTTCGTGCCAACCAATCCCGGTGTTGATGATCGTCGCGCCAGCATTTTCGATGGCCTTTGCGAGCTGAACCACTTCGTCCCAACTGCTACCGCCCGGAATGAGATCAATCATCGAAAGGCGGTAGATGATGATAAAGTCTGCGCCAACGGCTTCGCGCACACGACGCACAATTTCCACGGGCAAGCGCATCCGGTTTTCGTAGCTCCCGCCCCATTCGTCGGTGCGCCGATTGGTGTAGCTCACTAAAAATTCGTTGATGAAATAGCCTTCGGAGCCCATGATTTCGACGCCGTCATAGCCAGCCTCGCGTGCAAGCACCGAGGCGCGAACGAACGCTCTGATCTGTCGCTCAATCCCTCGCACGGAAAGCTCGCGCGGCGTAAACGGTGTGATCGGCGATTTCAGTTTGGATGGCGCGACCGACAGTGGCGAATAGCCGTACCGACCCGCATGCAGAATCTGCAGCGCAATTTTCCCGCCTTCCTGGTGTACAGCATCGGTCACAAGACGGTGCTTTTTGGCGAGCGATGAGGTGGCCATGCGCGACCCGAACGGTGACAGCCAGCCTTCGATGTTGGGGGCGTATCCGCCCGTGACCATGAGCGCTACCTCGCCACGAGCGCGCTCGCGAAAGTAGGCCGCTAACTTTGGAATGTCGTCGGTTTTGTCTTCCAACCCGGTATGCATCGACCCCATGAGCACGCGGTTTTTGAGTGTTGTGAAGCCAAGATCGAGCGGCTTGAGGAGATTGGGGTAGGCAGTCATGGTGGAAACAGCAGTTCTAAAAATGTTGTCGCGTAACGTAAGCCCGAAGGCTAAGCTAGGTCGCGGGCTTTAAGCGCCCTGCGACGACGGTTTTGGACCTGGGTGGGTTCAGCCGCAACAAAAAACCCCGCCGGAGCGGGGTTCTTCGCTGCACACGCAATACGCTTACGCATACGCTGCGCAGCGTACGCGCCGACTCAACGAGCGCGGGAAGCGCCGAACGTTCGATCCAGGTCGAGCGGAACCCGGGGTGCGATGACGCCATTGCCATCTCTGCGCGTGTCGCTGGGTACCAACAGTTTCAACGACTGCGCTTGCAGGCTAGGGAAATCGGCGAGCCCGCCGTTAAAGGCGTCGCGATCACTTGCCTTCAGCGTTGGTAACTCGGTAGCAGATGCCGCCACGCCGCAGGTCCCCGTTTGCCGGAAGTTGAGCGCGGTCGCCAGCATGCGCTCGGTCGGGTCGCCCAGCGATTTGGTGAGGTCGTCAGAGACTGCACAACGTGCGGCAAAGCCAGTGATGAAGTCACCTTCGTTTTTGTGATTCACGCCAGTGAACTGAATCGGGTAATAGGTGGTTCCGCAGTTATCGCGTCCGATAAACCCATAAGGCTTGCCGCAGGTGTTGCCGCCAATCAAAATGACTTCGACATCGATCCCGCGCAGGCCGTTAATGAGTGACTCGCTTGCCGAACAACTTTGCGATGTGGTGAGAATGAACACGCGCGGCAGATTAAGAGTGGGTAACGATGCGCCCGAAGCGACCCCGCCTGGGAATCCGGAACCGGCGTTGTAAAACGGGTAGACATCATCGGGACCAAACGGCTTTTTATCGTTGCTCTTCGTAGTCTCGAATGCTTTTCCATTCGTGCGCGAAGGCCCAGCAATCATGTAGCCTGTTTGAGCTGAGATGTAGACGTAGCCGCCACCGTTGTAGCGAAGATCAAGCACGAGATCGCTGATCCCCTGAGGCGCCAGACCTGCCACCGCGTCGGCAATCGCTTTCTCTGCCGTAAATGAGTTAAATGTGGTGAACGCGATGTAGCCGACCTTCCCAGTCGGTGTGTTGACTACGCCTGAAACCGGCACTGATACGAGTGGGAGCGACGCCGATTGCAGCACGACTGTTTTGTTGGCTGATCCGTCGGCTGGCTGCAGTACAAAGGTGTGCGACTCACCAACAATGGGCGGCGACAACCCGCGGTTGAGCGTCGCAACGTTGTTACCGAACACGAAATCAGCACCGTCAATGCTGACAATCGAATCGCCGCGACGAACGCCTGCAATGGCAGCCGGAGAATTGGGAGAGACAACAGAGGCCACAAATCGGCGGGGCGGAATCGTAGACTGCGCAGACCAAGTGATTCCGTAACCAAACACAACGCCCGCGTTCGTGTTGTCAACCGATGCCGTCGAAGTTGTGCCGCTGAAACGATCCTTCAAGCCCCCCGCAACAGCGATCGCTGGAGACTTAAGCTTCGCAAAGTAACTCACAACCGATTCGCCATCGTTCGTCGATGGGTTTGGAACTTCACGATACCAAAGATAGCTTCGATCTACCCATGCTTGGATGTAGTCTTTTTCGTCCTGGCGAACGCCCTGTACGTCAGGATACGCTTGGCCGGTTCTTGGGCTCACGCCCGTGCGTGGTGCCTCGCAGAAATTGAGCTTACCGAGATTCGACGAAAAATCCGCCCGCGGCGTTTCAGCGGTGGCAGAGGCAACGCAGAAGACTACGCTTTCGCCTGCCCAGCCCTGGACCAATGCGTCCTGGTAGTCGCCGGTGGTCGTGGCGTATCGATGATTAGAAGCTTCAACGGGCGTGCCCAGGCGAAGTGCGCGGCGAACCGGAATCGGCGAGCCACTCGGGCACACGCCATTCACGGAAGGTTCGACAGCAAAATCGAGGCCTTCGCTGAAAAAGTTAGTCACCAGCCCTCGGTTGATGGCATCTTGAACGATCGCGCAATCGGCCGGTAACCCATAGAAATGAGTCGCGTAGCTTGGCGTAAGTTGAATCCGATACCGGCACACGGGCTGGAAATTGCCGCTCGCAGCTGATGCGGGGCGCGCCACAAACGTCGATCCGGTTCGCCGGAATACGGGCGTACTATCAAGCAAGGTTTGCTCGTCGGCGCGGCCAGTGATGAAACGCAAATTTGCCTGCGTGTTCATGTACTCAACCACGGTAACGGTCGATTGGGCTGCCGCGTTGCTAGATATCAGCAGCGAAGCGAGCATTCCAACGAGCCCGGTGGTTCCAGCAAGTCTCCAATAATTCATGGGTCAAAACTCCAAAATCAAAAACCTTCGGTCAACCCGGATTCTTTCGCATTTCGAATATGACCGCGACAAATTGACAAAAATTGCGACCAAACCCCAATTCCGGCTGCCAAACCTTTCGCTGGACTGCATGGATTACGTTTCAAACTCTACAACGAGGCCCGCGTGGTCGCTCGCCGCGTTGTGCGCGTAGCCGATTGTTGCGTAGCGCTCACCCGTGTACTGGCGGCACTTCAGTGAAATGCCCTTCCGATTGATTTCTTTGCTTACGACTCTGAGCTCAGGTGGGTGCAGGATGTAGTCAAGGCGGGAGACTTCCTGCGCCACCATGAAATAGTGCGTCCATCGCTCCTGCGCTGGGAGTTTCGCGAACGGATCGACCAAACCGCAGTTCAGCACCGGCGCGATGGACTGCCCGCGTTGCGGGTTCGCGTCGTCGACGTTTAGATCGCCGAAAACGATGGGGAGTTTTCCAGCTCGGGCTGCCTCTGCGACTAGCTCCGCGACGCGCGAGGCTTGGCGCAATCGCCATTCATCAGGGCTCAGCAAATCGCGACGCGAACCCTTCGCCTGGCTTTTGAAATGGTTCGCCATGAAAGTGATCACTCGGCCATTGATCTCTAGATCGAGCTCAAGGCAATCGCGGGAAAAAAGCGCATTTCGTGCGAGATAGGTGGGGCCGGAATCATCGCTCACCACGCCCCACTGCACGCTCTGTCCGGGTTGTAGCGTCTCGTGCGCGTGCGTGCGAACTCCGAGCACTTTTGCCGAGAATCCTTTGCGTACACAAATGCCTACATCGATACCGCGCCCGTCGTTTCCGCCCATCAAAAAGATGCGGTCGAAATAGTGAGAGAGGTACTGCTGATTAAAGATTCGCAGCGCTTCGATGTTTTCGACTTCTGCAACACCAAGCACGTCGGGCATCATGTCGAGGATCACACGAGCTGTGTTGTCGCGTTGCATACCCGCAAGCGCAATGTTTGCTTCACCTTCATTACCCGCACCGCGGTCCAGGGCGGTTACGCCTACCGCGATGACCTGTCGGTCGTAAGGCAGCCCATCGGCATCGGGGCCTGCGAACGCGTAGCGTGTAAACAAATTCTCTACGTTGAACCAAGCAACACGCATACGCATAACTACGCTCCAAATAAATCAGGCCGCATTATGCGGCCTGATTTAGTGATGCGCGCGCTTTCTAGCGCACGCTCTTCGGTTAGTTACTTCACCGAAATCCACTCGTACTGCAGGTAGTTGTCCGCGCGGTGAGTCACGGTAACGCCTTTGGCAGTTGCCCATGGGATCACCTGACGATGCAATGGAAGATGATTGATCTCATCGTTATGCGCGAGGAGCGCCTCTTTGATCAACGCTTCGCGTTTCTTTGGATCAGTTTCCTTGCTTGAAGCGGCGGCAGCGCGGTCAAGTTTGTCGTTCTTGTAGTTGCCGTAGTTGTAGGCACCGACACCTTTTTCACCGCGGTTACGAAGCACTGGCGTCAAAGTCGTTTCCGCATCAGTGATCGCGCCGCCCCAGCCCAGCATGAAGAGGGATGTATCAAGCTTTTCAAGGCGCGGGAAGTAAACCGCACGCGGCGTTGCATCGACACGCACTTTGATTCCGATCTGAGCCCACATCGCTGCGAGCGCTTGGCAGATTTTCTCGTCATTGATATAGCGGTTGTTTGGGCAGTGCATGGTGACTTCGAAGCCCTGTGCATAGCCTGCATCAGCCATCAACTTCTTCGAGCCTGCCAGATCAAACGGACGACGTTTCTCGATTGCAGGGTCGCTAAACGCGCCAAGCGGAGACGGTGTGATTCCACCTGTTGGATAGGCCTGACCACGCATGAGGCGCGCTTTGATCGTTTCGATGTCGATCGATTGATACATCGCCTGTCGAACGCGCTTGTCTTTAAAAGGATTTTTGCCTTTGACGTTTGAATACTGGAGCTCGTCGCGCGCTTGATCCATACCAATGAAGATGACGCGATTCTCAACGCCGTTGACCACCTTGGTTGATGCGGTTTTTTCCAGGCGCTCCAAGTCTTGCGGCGGCGGATCGAGGACGAAATCTACTTCGCCTGAGATAAGCGCTGCGACGCGAGTGGCGTCCGCCTTAATTGGAGTGTGGGTGACGGAGGTGATGTTGCCCTCCATCTTGCCCCACCAGCCGTCGAATTTCTTCCAGATCGTTTTCACGTCGGGTTGGCGGCTTACCAGGCGGAAAGGGCCGGTTCCATTCGCGTTGAGCGATGTGAACTTCTCTTCTTTATTTTTGAAATCGAGCGGCGTGGCGGCGTTGTTCTTTTCGGACCACTCCTTGCTCATGATCATGATCGAGTTCAGGTGATCATAGAAGATCGGATTCGGCTCAGCGAGCTTGAACTCAACGGTGAGGTTGTCAATTTTGCGTGGCGTCCCAACTTGGTTAGCGTAAACGGCTACTTGGGAGTTCGGGTGCTTCGCGCGGTTGATCGAAAACACAACGTCATCCGCATTAAACGTATCACCATCATGAAACTTCACGTTCGGGCGCAGCTTGAACTGATAAGTCAGCGCGTCAACTTGTTTCCATTCAGTCGCAAGCCCCGGGCCGAGTTTCAAATTTTTACCGCGGATCATCAGGAATTCGTATACCTGCGAGTTCACAGAGTTGGTCAAACCCTCGTTTTGCGAGTGCGGATCCATGGTTTGTGCATCACCGGTGGTGGCCCAACGGAACGGCACCGCTTGCACTCCCGCAGCGATCAGCGCCGCAGACAACGCGGCAATAGTAAATAGACGTTTCATGTGTTGTTGTCTGTAAGTAATAAAGACTCACTGAGTTTAGCCACTTCCGTTCCTACGCATGCAGGGAAACACCCGAACCACCGAACGTATTTAGATGCCTCTAGCGGCGGGGCTTCCAGCGATGCCCATCTACGTAGATAGAATTTAATAGACGCTTCCCAATAAGGGCTAGAAAACAAAAAGCGTGGAAGTCGTAAACGAGATTAATCTCGTTTAGCTTTATTAAATTGGCGAGCTAGGGCGTTTTTTATAATCTCACACGGCACGCCGATTTCGCTTCCGCGCGCGCCAAGCGCGCTGAGCTTGTCGTGCTCGCGGGGTACTTGGGTGAATCGATCTTGTACTACGGCTTCAGTGCATCAATGGTGTTCACCACCTGAGCATCTGATCGCGTCCCCTGTTTCGCGTTGTTTGTGATCGAACTCATCGCCGCCGCATTGTTGAGTGGGGCTGATGGGTTGAGCAAGCGGCGCAAGATCATGAGCCCGTCAGTAAGCGCCCGAGTTTCACCGTCGCCGTCGACGTCAAACAAAGCCAGTCTGGCAGCCAAGTAAGCTTCAATGGCGGTTGCATCGCGCAGCGACGAGCCTTCACCGAGAGCGCCACCAGTGAGGCGATTGCCGCGGTAGCCCAGCAGATAGCGGAGAAGAAGCGCGCCGTCAGTGGCAGAGTCGTATGTGGTGCCGGTACTGTTATCGATATTGAGCGCAGGCGTTGCGAAGTACACGGTCACCGAACACGCCGAAGTGATTGAGGTGACGGTGAAATTCACGCCACCAGCACCGCTCGCAGTTCCGCCGCAGGGGCTAAACCAATTGAACACACCGAAACCGTTCGCGGGTACCGCGGTACAAACCGTCGTTCCGCCGTTGACGGCAGGATTCGGCGTGCAATTCACACTGCCGCCCATAGCTGGGATCGCGTTCGACGTAATCGGGTACGTGTTTTGGCTGTAATTTGCCACGACGGATTGATTTGATGTCACATTCGCAATAGTGCAAGCGCCCGTGCCTGTACAAGCGCCGGACCAGCCGGTGAACGTTGCGCCGGGATTTGGCGTTTGCGTGCAGGTCGTGTTCGAGCCGTGGCTGACTGGGTTCGGCGCGCACGTCACGCTCCCGCCCGGCGCAGGGTTCGCGCTGGTTGTGATCGTGTAGGTGCTCACTGCGTAATTCGCGGTCACCGTCTGGTTAGACGTCACGTTGATCAAATTGCACGCGCCTGTTCCTGTACACGCGCCTGACCAGCCTGTGAAAGTGAAACCCACGTTGGGTGTTTGACTGCAATTGCTGTTGTTACCTTGCGCGACCGGGTTGGGCGAACAGCTAACCATACCGCCGCCGACAGGATTTGCAGCGGTTGTAATGGTGTAGGTTGTTTGTGCGTAGTTTGCGGTGACCGATTGATTGGCAACGACGCCGCTGATCACGCACGCACCTGTACCTGAACACGCGCCAGACCATCCGGTGAACGTGGCGCCGGGATTGGGCGTTTGCGTACAAGTGCTATTCGAGCCGTGATTGACTGGGTTGGGTACGCACGTCACGCTGCCGCCTGCGAGAGGGTTGGCCGCAGCGGTAATCACATAGGTGAGAGGGGTGATAGTGTCAGCATCGGTGGCGCTGTTGTTGCTGGATACGGGATCAGCAACGGTGCTGCTCACTGTGGCGGTGTTTGACAGCGTACCGGTTGCAAACGGCGAGATTGCGCAGGTCACGGTGTAGGTCACGCTAGCGCCGACGGGCAGGTTGACGAGGTTATTGATGTTTCCCGTGCCATCAGCAGTGCACGTACCTCCGCCGGCACCCGAGCAAACCCAAGTGCATGTGAGACTTGCGGGAAAGGTATCCGCAACGGTCGCGCCAATCACGCTGCTTGGCCCCGAATTGCTGGCTACGATGGTGTATGTGGTGCTTCCTCCCGCAGCGACGATCGTTACGCCGTTGGTTTTGCTGATTTGCAAGTCTGCTGCGACGACGAGTTCGTCGGCGCCGATGGTAGGCGCTGTGATGGAGCGCGTTTGGCCGTCAAAATCAAGTGTGATCCCTGGCACCGGCGTTCCGGCTCCGATTAGCGGGCTCGTCGGCTGCAAATGAAGATCCGAGGTGGAGACGAACAGCGGATCGATCTGAATCGAATTGGCGTCACCGGGAACCACTCCGCGCCACGCCGCTAGGGTGGCAAAGTCAGACCCCGCACCCGTCCCGAGCGATCCGCTACGAAAATGGCCCGCATTCGCACCACTACTGAAATAAGCGTTGTGGTTGCTGTTGAGATTACTAAGGTTAGGAAATGTGCTGACCGTGCCGATCGCGTAGCTTTTGGCGTTCGTGCCACCGCCGCTCGTTTGAGTGGTGTGAAAGACATTATTTTTCAGCTCAACCAACGGATTTGTACCGGTGATGGCCACGGCGTAGCTCGGAGACTGCGTGGCGACGGTGCCGCGCTCCCCGGTCATTGAAACCGAATTGAAAGATAGCGCGGTGAAGGAGAGCGGTACGCCGGCAGTGAAAATGCCCGCTACCAGATCGGGAGTAGTGGCTTGCGAGGAGACGCCCGAAACCATGTTGTAGTGGCTTGCGAGGAGACGCCCGAAACCATGTTGTTCTGTATTCGAATGACACCGCCATCGCGCCCCGATACTGCGATCCCCGCCGCTGAATACCCCGCAGTGTTCTGGTTGAGGATGCCGTTTATGCGGTTCATCGATACTAGCGCCTCGATTACTGGGCTGGCGGAAGTCGCGACGCTCGTGTTCACTTCCTGAATACCGAGCCCGATCCCGATGGCATCAGCGTTTTCGTTTGTGTCGATCCCCCCCACGCTGTTCTGTGTGACCTGTAGGCCATTGTCAGCAAAAACCAAGATGCCAACCCGCCGTATGCGTTCTGCGCCAGTTGCAGACAGATCATTCATGGTGATCACTGCGCTTAGGTTTAGAGTCGCGTTTGACCCGGCAGAATAAATCCCGAATCTCGCGCGCCGCACGCTGCAGTTTTCGATCCGATTGAAATGATTGTTGGTGCCTGCTGTGCCAGGCGTGGCACCGCCCAGCGCGATTCCGATTAACGTTGTGGTTGGGTCTTGGCCTAGCACGTTTAGATTTCTCAACCTATTGTTCTGCGCCCCCCCGACATCGCTTTGCAAAGCGATAACCGCAGAATTGGTGCCCGCGTTCGTGTTTTGTATCGTCAGCTCACGCAACGCGGCGTTACCACCGATACCGGTCGCCGTTGCGCCACTCGTAGAGCCATCAAGGGTGACGCGATCCGCGCCGTTCAGGCGGATCAATGCGCTCGAGTTGCTGCCGGTAATTGTGCGCGCCCCGCCACTCGGGCGAATTAGAAGCGTATAGCTGCCCGCGCCTTCCTCAGCCCATTGATTGAGCGCATGGGTGCCCAGTTCGCTCGTCAGATTACCGGTGATGTTGACGGTGACGTTGCTCGTCACAACGCCGCTGTTAATCAGCGCAAACAGCCCGCCCGCGTTGGTGAGCGACGTGATCGCTTCTCCCGGGCCTACGTTTACTGTACTCGGCACTGCCGCGACAATTGTGTAGCTCGACAGCGATGGCGGAGGGCTCGACACCGAGTTCACGTTCGTCGCGACCACGCCCGCTGGATTCGAAGCGACGGCGCCCGCTGTGTCTTGTGCGACGACAAAGTAGCTAACGACATCATTGATTGCCACGCCACCTAAATCGGCGTTGTTGATGCTGCAGTTCCATCCGCCGCTGTTAACCGTCCCGCTCACAAGCGTGCACGCTCGTGAAAAGAGTGCATTCGCGTTTTTACGGAAATAGATACGCGGCGCGAGTCCGCCGGTCGCCACGCCGAGACCATCACTTAGCGAGACCGACAACACGCGATCAGTGGTTTGCGCGGTCAATACGAACGGCGAGTAGTTAATCGTCGGCGCTGCCATTGCCGGCCCGCTCGCCAACATAACGAGCGCGACCACGACGGAGAAGATGATTTTCATGAGGATGCGTGTGTGGGGCAGAGGAAAACGGGTATCGTCAGTTTCAGAGTTCTTCGCTCGCAAGCGCGAGGGTGGGGAAAAAAGACCAGCCCCGGAGAGTTCGGTATCTGCGATTAGTTGAGCGAGGCTCGTTCGAAGCTGTGGTGTCGCGCCCAAAGTTCGATTTTCAGGTCAGCATCTTTGCGCGCGTGACAGCAGGCAAAAATTTTGCTGAATCATTTACGCCCGGAAGTGCGAACCGCACTGTAAGCCCCGCGCGCACCACGGACATTCGTTTGAGTTTTACACACTCCACAAACGAAACCGGAGGCTTAAACGCGACATTGAGACGTTTTTTTCCGATCGCCTGAGCTGCGTACGCGCGAGCTGACACGCCGTTTTCCTCGATCTGCGTTTCTCTGCGAACCCAGCTTACTCCGCCCCGGCGAAGTGGTCACTGTATTGCCTTACAACGACGTCAATATCGAGCTCGCGGCTGCGGAGCTAAGAACTGTTTATGTCATTGGCATGCCGCCCGAGACTGTGTACGGCCACGCGGCTGGCGCATGGAAAGCGAATGCGGTTGCGGAGATATCGCCGTTAAAACGCGCCCCTCCGACCCTCCACTCATCGTTCATCTGGCAACGACGGGGAATCCGCGACATGGGCAAGCGACTGGAACGACACCGCACAAACATTTTGGCCTGACGCCATGACGCTGATCGTTCACCGCGCGGCGCTCCTGTAGAGCTGAACAAGTCACGCCCAATCATCGCAGCGCCGTACTTGGACTTTCGCTCATCCCAACCCGCCGCGTGCTGCATCACGCAGACTTAAGCGGCGCTTTTCTTGCGCGCCCGTGTGCTCTTTTTTACGGGAAACCAAAACTACAGCAGTTCGCTAAAATTATATTTTATCGGGACTATTAGTCGAAAAAGTTGTATATCGATAACTGGTTCAATTAACGTGCCGCCTCAATATATATTGCCTGTCAACAGATAGTTACTACTGAGGCGCATACAATTTCGATTTGGCTCAACGTAAGGCGATAGTGTCAGCTCCGCATCCCGTTTCGCACCGCGCGATCAATCGCGACGGCATGCTTCTCGCCGATTACTGGCGAATCTCACGTAGGGCGAAACAGCTAAAGCTTGAGCAGCTAGCCGCCGACGTGGCGCGCGCGGAAGAGCGATTTCGTGCACGCCTGGAGCGCTCGCCAGCGATCACCTATACCGAAGGTCTCCCAGTTTCGGATCGCGCAGACGAAATAGCGTCCTTGCTGCGAAAGAACCAAGTCATTGTGCTAACCGGCGAGACAGGATCGGGCAAAACAACGCAGTTGCCGAAGATCGCGCTCGCCGCTGGCCGAGGTAGGTTCGGTTTGATTGGACACACGCAACCTCGCCGGATCGCTGCGAGTAGCGTTGCAACACGTATCGCAAAAGAGCTGGGCGAAGAGGTGGGTGCGAGCGTTGGCTACAAAGTTCGGTTCACCGAAAAAGCTGCACAGGATGGTTTCATCAAGCTGATGACTGATGGCATTCTGCTTGCCGAGACGCAAACCGATAAATTCCTCAACGCTTACGACACGATCATCATTGACGAGGCGCATGAGCGTTCTCTCAACATTGATTTTTTGTTGGGGTATCTGCGGGAGTTGCTTCCCAAGCGGCCAGACCTAAAAGTCATTATTACCTCTGCAACCATCGATGCAGAGCGGTTTGCATTGCATTTCCAATCGCGCGAAGGCAAACCTGCGCCATTGATTCACGTCTCGGGTCGTACCTATCCCGTTGAAATTCTCTATCGCTCTACACAGAGCGAGGCGGATGACGAGGAAAAAATGGAGGAGGCAATTGCTGATGCGATCGACGAGCTTTGGCTGCGCGGCCCGGGCGACGTGCTTGTTTTTCTTCCAGGTGAGCGTGAGATTCGCGAAACCCAAGACATCTTGCGGCGTCGATTAAAGCCTGGGACTGAAATCCTGCCGCTCTTTTCGCGGCTATCGGTACAAGATCAACAAAAGATCTTTTCCGGATCGAGCGGCAGGCGCGTGGTGCTTTCCACCAACGTTGCGGAAACTTCGCTGACCGTGCCGGGTATTCGCTATGTCGTCGACACGGGCCTCGCGCGACTGAATCGCTACAGCGTCAAAAACAAAGTGCAGATGCTGCAAATCGAGAAGATTTCGCAAGCTAGCGCAAACCAGCGTAGCGGTCGCTGCGGCCGGGTGGGTCCGGGGGTCTGTGTTCGGCTTTACGATGAAGAAGATTTCAAGGCGCGCTCCGAATTCACCGATCCGGAAATTCTGCGCTCTTCCCTCGCGGGGGTGATTTTGCGGTTGTCGTCGCTTGGTTTTGGCGCGGTTCAGACCTTTCCGTTCATCGAGCCGCCGAGCAACCGAGCTGTAGCCGACGGTATAGCGCTGTTGCAGGAACTCGGTGCGCTCGACAGCGAGAACGAGCTCACGGCAATAGGCCGTGAGCTCGCGCGCATCCCCGTTGATCCGCGGATCGGGCGCATGTTGGTCGAAGCGAAAAAATTAAACGTGCTCGCAGAGGTATTGGTGATTGCGGCCGCGCTTTCGGTGCCCGATCCTCGCGAGCGTCCGTTTGAAGCAAAAGACGCTGCAGATCGTGCGCATCAATGGTTTAAAGACGCGAAAAGTGACTTCCTTTCGCTGCTCAACGTATGGAAATTCTTTGATGAGCTTCGCGAAGAGGGTGGGCATCGGAAGCAAGTTCAGGCGTGCCGCGAAAAGTTTTTGAACTGGCTCCGATTGCGCGAATGGCGCGACCTGCATTCACAGCTGAGGGAGACGCTTCGAGAGCTGAGCTGGAACGTTGAAACGGCGCTCTCAAAAGAGCCGCCATTCGAGAATTTTCATCGCGCGCTATTGCCCGGTTTGTTGGGCAACGTTGGCGTGAAAAGTGACGAAGGCGATTTCTATCTTGGTACCCGAGGCATCAAGTTTCATCCGTTCCCCGGTTCGGGCGTCGACCGAAAGGGCTTGAAGTGGCTTGTTGCGGCTGAGCTTGCCGAAACTTCGAGACTGTATGCCCGCACACTCGCAAAGATTGAACCCGATTGGATCGAGTCAGCCGCAGGCGATGTAGTAACCAAAAATTATTTTGAGCCAAAGTGGGATAACGCGTCGGGGCAAGTCGTGGCGAGTGAGCGCGTTTCGCTGTACGGGCTTACCTTGATGCCGCGTCGCCGAGTTAACTACTCGCGGATCGCACCAATCGAGGCGCACGAAATTTTTTGCGCAGCGCTCGCCATGGGAGAGGTAGAGACGAGCGCGTCTTTCTATCAACACAACCAGCGGCTCATCAAAGAAGTTCAGCTGCTGGAAGACAAAGCGCGGCGCAACGACGTGCTGGTGAGCGAAGAAACGCTTGCTGCGTTTTACAAAGCACACGTTCCGGATACAGTTTCAACGCGCAAAGACCTAGAACAATGGGACAAGGCGGCTGAAAATGCCAGAGTCGCTCACTTTACTCGCGAAATGCTCATGCGTCATGGCGCAGAGGCCGTCACGGAAGCGCAGTTTCCGAAAATGCTCAAGCTCGGAGACTTTGAGGTCCCGTTAAGTTATCGGTTCGAGCCAGGACACGTCATGGACGGGATCACCGCCCGGGTCCCGTTGCCGCTGCTCAATGCAATTGAGGATCGATTTGCGAGCTGGCTCGTGCCCGGGTTGTGGCGCGAAAAGATTGCCGTTTTGCTCAAAGCACTGCCGAAGGCGGAGCGTGGTCGAGTACAGCCGATCCCCGACACTGTGACCGCATTTCTCGAGCTCGCAACCCCACGCGAGAAGCCGCTAGATGCCGCAATACTTGATTTCCTTCGCGATTTCCTCTCCCTCAGGTTGCCGTCGAGCACATTTGAGAGAGTTGAGATGCCCGCGCACCTCACAATCAATTTTCGCGTGATGGATGGCGAGGGTAACGAGGTCGCGATGGGGCGCGACCTAGTGCTCTTGCAAAAAGAGCTCGGTCAAGCCGCGCGCATGGCGTTTCAGGGCGCAGCGGGTGGGGCAACCTCTGAAATTGAAAGGACCGGGATTACGAGTTGGACGCTGGGAACATTGCCCGATTCCATCGCCGTGAAGCGCGCGGGGAGAAATCTTTCAGCGTATCCGGCGTGCGTGGATGAAGGCGCTAGCGTATCTGTCAAACTTTTTGAAACGGAAGAAGAGGCCAGGGCGGCGCATAGAAAAGGTGTTGTCCGTTTGATGAGCTTCGAGCTTAAGGCACAACTGAGAAACTGGGAAAAAGGCCCTGCCAGCTTCAATCAGGTCGCATTGCAGCTGAAGACCGCGATTGCCACCGATGCGTTGCTGCAAGATTTCATTGCCTGCTTACTGGATCGTGCGTTCATCGGCGACGACGAGCTTCCGCGCGATGAGAAATCGTTTCGCGATCAAGTTGGGCGGGCGAAACAGCGAATACCGGTCGTTGCCGATGCACTTGGGCGCGCGCTGGTGTCCATTGGCGAGGCCTACGCTGCGCTGCAGGCTGATTTGCATCGGGCCGGACCGCGTGCAAAGCAGGTTATCGTGGTGCTTCAACAATGGCGTGAGCGGCTTTTATACCCAGGATTCATGTTGCTTACGCCGTGGGCACAACTTCAGTACATTCCGCGATTCCTGCGCGCACTGGCACGCCGCCTCGCGAAATTCAGTGAAATGCCCGAGCGGGAGGTTCGCCATGCCCCGTTATTGGTTGCGTTTTGGCAGCAATGGCGCGCGGAGATGGATCGGCTCGGTGTCGAGGCGTCAGGCGACTTACGAGATTTTCGTTGGTTGATTGAGGAGCTAAACGTCTCGCTCTTCGCGCAGGAGCTCAAAACGCCATTTCCCGTTTCCGCGAAGCGACTAGAGAAGCGCTGGGCCGAGCTTACTCGCTGATGCCCTTCGTTCGGTGTGAGCGGCATCACAGATTGGCTGGGCGGGCTGTTGCAGGCGATGTTTTTGTCTTCGATTACCTTGTTTTTTCGTGAGTTTTGAATGAGTTGGCACAATTTGTTGTGCTAGATTCTTAAAATAAGGACAATGAGCAGTCGGCTTTTCGGAGGCATTTTCCGCCGCAGGCCGACGCAACACGGGATTGGGTAGGGAATGAATCAACAACCTCTGTCGGCCGAGCGACGCAAGGTACTCCTTGGCGGTTGCCGCGATCTGATGCTGCATCGCGCGCGCTTGCAGCTTGCGACCGCATTTGATCGGCTCGCTGAGGTATTGATCGAGAACGCATCGAAGTCCTTCGAACCCAAGGTTGTCAGTGGTTTGATGGAAGCTCGTTCGGTTTTGCAACGTGAGCGCGCTAGCCTCTCTGAGAACTTCTCTGCGTCTCTGCAGGACCGCCTCAGTGGCAAAGTGCCCCCGGAAATTAGTGGGCCGCCGACTCAATCGGGGGAGCTGAAGCTCCAGAGCGTTGAAGTGCTCGATGAAGTGGTGTCTGCACGGTCGCTCGCAAAATCGATCGAGAGTTCGGCGCTTGGGGATCTACCGCCATTCCATCAACGGATCGCCGTGCTGCACGGAGACGGCTCTTTAACGCTCGCTGAAAACGTGTTTGGTCCGGTTTCGGTCATCGGCGCCCTACTGGATGCAATGCAGTCGATCACCGACGACGGTGACATGCGTGTCACGTGGCTGCGCGGGCTCACCCTGATGGGCGGGCTCGGGTTCAGAGACGTTTACGCGGACATGAATCGATTTCTAGTGGATGGCGGGGTACATCTACCGCAGCACCGTTCACAGGGAGTCGGGAGCGGTGGCAGCGCTGCTGCTGCCGCTGCTGCGGCGGCGAGCGGAATGAGCGGCACGCAAGCGCAAAATGCATCGGGCGGCGTGGCCAGTGGCGACGCCTCGATGAGTGCTGCCGCCGTCAACGAAGCGCTTTCATCGGCTCAGATGGGCGACATGCAGCCCATGCAGATGCTTGCCAACAACCTCATCGGCTTGGTTCAACGTTTACAGTCTGTGGTACCCGGTATTGCTGGTGGGCCAGTCGCAAACGACCCCTCTTTGGCGGCCATGCTGGCGGGCAAAGAAGCGCTCCAGGTAAGCTCCGCGCTTGGATTTGGCGCCGATGGCAATTTCCGCTCGCCCATCACTCAAAGCTATGATCGCAATCTGATCACGACGCTCACTGCGCTACAAGCAGCCACACCCGCCGTGATGCCCATCGGCATGGGCGTTGCACCACCGCGTGCTTCGGTGTTGCGTGAAGTCGTTCCGGGCTATGCGTCGGGCGATATCTCTGTGCTCGACGCAACAACCACTGAATTGGTGGCGATGCTCTTTGAGTTTGTGTTCGCGCGTCGCGAATTGCGTGACGAAATCAAGGTATTACTTGGCCGCTTGCAGATCCCGATGCTCAAGGGCGCGATGGTTGATCGCGGTTTTTTCTCGCGCAAAAATCACCCGGGGCGCCAGCTACTTAATCGATTGGCCGATCTAGGTATCGGCTGGAATCCGGAGGATGGGCCGGACGACTCGGTCTACAAAAAGATTCGCGAGATTGTTGATCAGGTCAACAAAGATTTCACCGACGATCTGGGCGTGTTCACCGCCGCACTCGTTGAGGTAGAGCAATTTATAGGTGAGCTCGAACTCGATGCACAACCTGCGATCGAAGCCGAGACGAAAGAGGCGGAAACCGCAGATCGTCACTTCGTCGCACTGCAGACGGCTAAAGAGGCGGTTGAAACGCGTATCGCCCAGCACGCCCTGCCGGAGCCAGTGCGCGAGTTCATTGAAGTTGCCTGGCAGCCGCACCTACAAGATGCGTTGCTCGAAGATGGCAAGGACAGCAAAAAGTACGAAGATGCAGTCACTGCGCTCGACGAGTTGATTTGGAGCGTCGCCCCGAAAGAGCATGCGGCTGAACGCGTGCAGCTGGGGCAACGCCTCCCTACGCTGGTGAAGCGGCTGCGCACGTCGCTCAAGTCGCTCTCCGACGATGCACTCAATCCGTTCTTCGACCGTCTGTTTGAGGTTCACTCGGGTTTGCTAAAGGGCAACAAGCCTGCGTACGTTGAGCCTGAACCCATGCCAGAAGTGACCGAGAGCGAAGACTTCGATCCGTTCACAGAAATTGTGAAGCGCATTGAACGCAATCAGTGGATTGAAATCAGCGACGATAAGGGCGCGCTTACCTACGCCAAGCTCGCTTGGATCAGCCCACAAGCAACTACGTATTTATTCACCACACGACACGGGCGAAAGGCCGCCTCGCTCTCGCCTGGCGAGCTCGCCGAGTGGTTCCGGACCGACAAAGCTCGCTTGATTGAGTCAGAACCTATCGTTGATCGTGCGCTCGCGGGCATGTTCCAAGCAGACGACGCGTAGCCTCGTTTTTCTACGCCCGCGGCATGGACTGGCGAGCTCCATTCCCCGAGGAACAAGTAATCGGAAACACCGGAGCGCAGCTACGTGCCGGACGATTGGCGAGCGTGGTTGGTGATGTTTCGTCGCTTCGCAGGCGTTCTCAGACTCGAATTCCGCGAACCAATTCGCCAACAAAACCTGGCCCGCGGTAGAGCATGCCGGTGTAGATCTGCACTAGCTTTGCGCCCAAATCGAGCTTTCGTTGCGCGTCTTCGACGCGCATGATGCCACCAACCCCGATCACGGGCACGCTCTCAGCCGCCTTCACTACTCGCTCTAGTACATGATCAGCACGCAAGGTAAGCGGTGCGCCGCTCAAACCTCCCATTTCGTGCGCGTGCGGGTGCGATTCGACGCCGCTTCGCGAAAGGGTTGTGTTGCTAGAAATGATGGCATCGGCGCCGTTTGCGCAAATGGCGTGTACGGTATCAATGAGATCATCATCATTCAAGTCGGGCGCGATTTTCACGGACAGCGGAACTCGCCTGCCACGACTTTTGGCTAGAAGGTCTCGCTCCTTAACGAGCGTTTTCACAAGTTTCGCAACCGCTTTACTCGCTTGCAAGTCGCGCAGATTTTTAGTGTTCGGCGAGGAGATGTTGACCGTGATGTAGTCAGCAACTGCATAGACCGAGCGTAGTGCCGATAAGTAGTCATCGGTCGCGCGTTCGATCGGCGTAACGGCATTTTTGCCAATGTTTACACCGACAGGAACCTTGACGGAGCGCGCAGTCAGCCGCGGCAGCGCGTCGGCGACCCCACGATTGTTAAACCCTAGACGATTGATGAGCGCCTCATGCTCAACCAAGCGAAACATGCGAGGCTGTGGATTGCCCGGCTGAGGTTGCGGCGTGAGCGTGCCAACCTCGATGAAGCCGAATCCGAGCTGAGCGAGCCCATCGAGATGCTCTGCGTTCTTGTCGAGACCCGCTGCAAGCCCGATTGGGTTGGGGAAATCGATCCCCATCACGTGCACAGGCTTCTTTGGCACCACGCCGGCCCACGCGCGCACAAGCCCGAGCTTAGCCTGCGTATCAAGTGCTACGAACGCCAAGTGATGCGCGGTTTCTGGGTCAGCACAAAAAAGGATCGGGCGGGCAAGGGAATAGAGCATCTGGTTATGATTCAGCAATGAGTTTTCGATTGCTATTTTGCCTTGCGTGCTGGGCGCTTTCATCGTTTGGTTACGCGCAGGATTATCTGCAGCGTGAGGAGTACCAAAAACTCCGCGCCGAGCTCGTCGCTGAGCAGTTCTATGAGGCAAGTGCGCTTGACGCGGTTTTCGCAAACGTAAAGCGGCTGGATAACGTGATTACTTTGATGGATGCCCCAATTCGTGCGCCGACGCCATGGCACGTGTACTGGCCTCGTCATATCGGCGGTGACCGTCCACAGCGTGCAGTCGAGTTCATTCAGGCAAATCGAAGCGCGCTGGAGCGTGCACAGAGCGTTTACGGCGTCCCGCTTGAAGTGATTACCGCGATCGTGGGCGTGGAAACGATCTTTGGCCGAATCACTGGCAACACGCGCGTCTTGGACGCGCTCGCGACACTCGCGTTCGATTACCCGCGACGTGCGGAATTCTTCCGCAGCGAATTGAGGGAATTCCTGATTCTCAGCAAGGAGCTCGGTAAATCTCCCCTTGACGCGAAGGGCTCGTTCGCCGGAGCGATGGGGTGGCCCCAGTTCATGCCGGGAAGCTGGCGGCGCTGGGCGGTGGATTTCGATGGAAGTGGTCGGGTCGATTTGTGGAATTCGCGCGAAGACATTGTGGGCTCGGTGGCGGCGTTTCTCGCGGGGCACGGATGGCAGCGCGGCGGCGTAGTGATGCTGCCAGTTGACACACCGAGCGATGAGCTGCAAAAGCTATTCAATGGTGGACTTACTGACCGCAAACCGCTTTCTTGGTGGAAAGAGCAGGGCGTGAAGATCTCTCGAGCAGATGCCGGGGTGGAAATGCCGCCAGACGATGCCTTGGTCGGACTGATTTCGCTTGACCGTCCCGACGGCAGCAACGAATACTGGATGGCGTTCGAGAATTTCTACGTGATCACGCGCTACAACCGCTCTCGGATGTATGCCTCATCGGTGTGGTCGCTTGCGTATTGGCTCAAGCGCCGGCAACGCTAGCGTCTGTCTCTGGCCGACACATGGATTGCGGTCGTTTTTTCGCGTAGTGTTGCTGTCTAGACGCAATGCAAAAACGCGTCTTTTCTACTGTCCGCTATCTCGCGTCAGCTCGGCGAGGCTGCGCTAAGCCCGCCCGTACTGGTCTTCGAAGCGTTGGATGTCGTCCTCCACGAGCTTGTCGCCCGTTTGCACTTCAATGAAGACGATGTCCTCGCTTCCAGTATTGCGTATGCGGTGTTTTGCCCCCAGCGGGATAAATGCTGTGGTGTTACGTGTTGCGACGATTTTCTTGTCGTCGATCTCGATCTCACCACTGCCGGCAACGACGGTCCAATGCTCTGCGCGATGACGGTGCAACTGCAATGAGATCGATGCACCGGGGTGAACAACGATGCGCTTCACTTTCACACCAGGCTCTTCGTTCAGAATCTCATAGGTGCCCCACGGACGCCGCACGACGAGCGGCAGTCTTGCGAGGTCACTGCCTTCTTTTTTGAGCGCATCGACGATGTGTTTCACGTCTTGCGCACGGTCGTTGGCTGCGATTAAAAGCGCGTCTTCTGTGTCGACGATAGTGAGGTCGCTCACTCCGAGTGTGGCAATCAAGCGTCCGTTCGTATGCACATAGGTTCGCGCGCTGTCGTGTGCGATCACGCGCGGGGCCACCCCAGCGCGGCTTCGCCCTGGGTCGAGCGGCGCGGTGTACACGCGTGACTCGGTGTCATCAGCGGGCAACATTTCGGCAAACGCGTTCCACGATCCGATGTCGCTCCACGCAAAGCTCGCGGGCACCAGCGCAACCTCAGCACTTTTCTCCATCACCGCGTAGTCAAACGATATAGAGGGTGAATTTGCATAGTGAGACTGATCTATAAACAAGTCGCTAGCCCCAATTGAAGAGGGCCGGTAAGCGTGTAGCGATGCGTTTAGAACATCAGGACAATGTTGCTGCATCTCTGCGATCAGCTGCCCGACCGGCAAAACAAACATGCCGGAATTCCAAAAGAATCGGCCACTCGCCACGTATTCTTTCGCGACTTCGAGCTTCGGCTTTTCGACGAAGCGTTTTACACGGCGCGCCCCGGTAGGAAGCGCTTCGCCCGCTTCCACGTAGCCATAGCCAGTCTCTGGGCGCGTTGGCGTGATCCCGAACGTAACGAGCTTGCCTGTCATTGCGGTTATCCGCGCCGTCTCTGCCGCTTCCGCAAATTGCGTGATCGGTGCGATGAGATGGTCTGACGTCAAGATGAAGAGTGCGACGTCCTCACCATACGTTTCCTTCGCATGCACGGCGGCGACCGCGACGGCGGCTGCGGTGTTGCGCGCGATCGGCTCGATCAGCATTTGCGGCGCTGAAAACCCCGCTTCTTTGGCGGCATGTCGGGCCAGATGCGCGTGGTCTTTGTGCGTTACCACCACGGGGGCGAGCGCGTTCGCCACCGCTGCGCAGCGCGCTAGCGTCTTCGCGAAAAGCGTTTCGCCATCCGGAAGATGGACAAACGGCTTAGGCGATAGCTCGCGGGAGAGAGGCCACAGGCGCGTGCCCGCACCGCCGCAGAGGATCACGGGAAGAAGTTTCATGGCTGAATCGGGTCTTTCGAGGCCTCGTGCATCGGGTTTTCTGAGACGGGTATCGTCTAAACGGCCGCCGGATTGGCGAGACCGAAGCTGCTGAGATCAACTTTCGGCTGCGGCTTCCACGACTTCATGCGATGTTCCGCGACAACGTTCGTATACACGCCACCACGGACATTCCAGCGGCCTGTGACGCGCATGAAGCGGGGTTTGATTGCTTTGGCCAGCGCGTCGCAGATGTCGTTGGTGACCTTCTCGTGGAATGCACCGGTATCGCGGAACCCCCACATGTACATCTTCAACGCTTTAAGCTCGATGCAGCGCTTATCCGGGACGTAGTCAATTGTGATGTGTGCGAAGTCTGGCTGCCCGGTTAGGGGGCAGTGGCACGTGAATTCGGGCACCTGTATGTGAATCAGGTAATCTCGGTCAGGATGTGAGTTAACAAACGTATCGAGTTCACCGCCAAATTCTGATTTTGGAGCGCTGGGTCGCGACGGCGCGCGCTCGCTAAACGTCGCTTTGGTGGGCTCGGTGGCCGCAGGAGTAGATTTTTTCTTCATGTTCAAACAAGCAGGCGTCGTTTGGTCGGGATGTAGCGACAAGCGACGCTAAATTCGGACGGCGGGGCGCACGTCGCTGAAAACTATAATCAGACGATTTTATGTCTCATGCAAACACGGAGCGGCGAAATGCTGCGCCCTAAGCTTGAGACGCAGATACATGACGTTTGTGCGCGGCGCATTTGCGCCGCTCGCAAGCAGGGAGCGGCCACAAGAAAGGGCCACGTAGAAGAGCATGCGACTTACTTCGATCAAGCTTGCCGGTTTCAAATCATTCGTTGACCCCACCACTATTTCGCTGCCAGGCCAACTGGTGGGCATCGTCGGCCCGAACGGATGCGGAAAATCTAACGTTATCGACGCCGTTCGCTGGGTGCTGGGCGAAAGCAAAGCATCGGAGCTCCGCGGCGAATCGATGGACGACGTGATTTTCAATGGCGCAGGTGAGAGAAAGCCTGTTGCCCGCGCAAGCGTGGAGCTCATTTTTGATAACGCATCGGGCCGTGCGGCCGGGCAGTGGAGCCAATACGCTGAGCTTTCCGTCAAGCGGGTATTGCAGCGCGACGTGGGTTCCAGCTACTACATCAATAATCAGCCAGTTCGCCGCCGCGATATTCTCGATGTTTTTCTCGGAACCGGCCTGGGACCCAGGGCTTACGCTGTAATTGGCCAAGGGATGATTTCGCGGATTATTGAAGCGAAACCCGAAGAATTGCGCGTTTTTCTCGAAGAAGCTGCGGGCGTTTCGCGCTACAAGGAGCGCCGTAAAGAAACCGAATCGCGCCTTGCTGATACTCGCGAAAATCTTGCCCGTGTCAGCGACATTCAGACCGAGTTGACCTCTCAGGTCGAGCGCCTGGAAGTTCAAGCCAAAGTCGCCTCGCGCTACAGAGAGCTTGCTAAAGAGAAAACAGAGTCTCAAGTCGTGCTTTATGCCCTTCGCCGCGATGACGCGACGAAACAGCGCGACAACTCTACACGCGTGCTCTCCGAGAATGAAACCGAGTTCATCGCGAAAGAAACCGAGCTCCAACGCATCGCCACCGAGATTGAGGGGCTGCGGCAAGACGTTTTCACAAAGAATGAAGCGCAACACAAGGCGCAGGGCGCGTTCTACGAAATCAATTCTGAGGTGAGCCGGATTGAGCAGCAGATTCACTACGAGCGAGATCGCGCGCAGCGCGTCGCGGCCGAGCTTGAAGCGCGCGAGGCAAAGCGCGTTTGGTGCGACGAGGAGCTCGTTCGCCTAGGCGACGCGATTGGTGCGGCTGAAGAGGGTTCTGCCGAAGCGGCTGCAAAACTTGAACACCAGCAAGAACTCGTTGAGAACGCCACCGCTTCGCTGCCCATTGCAGAGACGGCACTTCGCACTGCTGCCACGGCCTTGGCCGATGTTCAGCAAGCGATCGCTGCACTCGATGGCGAGGCGCAAATTGTCGGACTCAAAAAAACCGCAGCCGAGAAGGCAATTGCGCAGCTCGACATGCGCGTCCAGCGGCTGCAGCAGGAGCGATCCTCAATCAATGCGCCGGGTCAGCTCGATTTCGATGGCATCACCGAGGCCCTTGAGAGCGAAACCGCCGAGCTCGTTGCGTCAGAAGAGGCCGTCGCTGAAGCCGAGGCAATCGCCGAGTCCTCAGAGGGCGATCGCGAGCGCTTGCGCGAAGCGATGGAAAGCGCAGCCCGCACCTTGGCCGATGTGCAAAATCGTCAGAAATTTATCGCCGCTGAGCAAGCAAAGTTCGATCATGGCGGCGAAGGCGCGATTGCCGATTGGTTGCGCGCAAAGGGCGTGGGCGATACGCGTTTCTGGTCGCTTCTGAAGGTCGATGCGGGCTGGGAAGATGCGCTTGAAGCGCTCTTGCGTGACCGCCTCAACGCAGCATTTACCAAAGATTTGCAGGGGGCCGCCACGTGGGGCACGCCACCATCTCGCCTGACTTTAGTGAGCGCGGGGCACGTTGAAGCGAGTGCTTCATTGGCAAATGACCCCGCCGCGTTGCTCGCGAAAGTTTCGAGCGCGGAATCGCATGTTCGCGCTGCGCTTTCTATGTGGCTTCACGGCGTTTCCACTGCCGAATCGCTTGATGAGGCCCTGCATCGCCGCTCCCAGCTCAGCGCCGGTCAATCCATTGTCACGCGCCTTGGGCACGTCGTCACCGCGAACTCAACCACCTACTTCGCGCCAGATGAAGCCGTTCATGGCGCACTGGCACGTCGTCGCGAACTCGAAGAGCTTTTGGGGAAAGTCAGTGCAGCGACGGAGTCGCACAAAACCGCCTCTCAAGCCTTTAACGATGCCGAACGTCGCTATCAAAACGCTCGCATCGAAGCGCAGCAACGCCGCTCCGCGATTGCGAGCATTCAGCGTCGCGTCCAGGACCTCACCATCGAGCGCATGCAGCTCGAGCAGTCTCGAAAAGCAGCCAATGCACGCGTGCTGGCGATCGATGCCGAGGTAGCCGACATCCAAGTTCAGCGCGAATCAGACCTCGCAGTTGTGCAGGAGCAAATCGAGGCACACGCGCTCATCGAAGGCAAAAAGCAAGACGAACACACCGAGCGCGAAATAAAGCGCGGCGTACGTAACGAAGCTGACGTTGCGCTTGTAAAGGCGCGTGAAGCGCTGCGTGCCGCCGAAATTTCGCTGCGCGATCTGATGTACGCTGAGCGAAGCGCTACGGAAAAGGTGCAGTCGCTCAAACGACAGGTTGAGTCGACCCGCCAGCAAGCAGCCGATCTGCAAACTGAAATCGCGCGCTTGCGCGAACAGCAGTCGAGCATCTTGCTTACGCCGATCGAATCCTCGCTGCAGGCATTGCTCAACACGCGAACCGAGCGCGAGGCGGCGCTGAAGCTCGCGCGCGATGAGGTTGAGGCGGCGAACACGACACAGCGCGAAGTCGAAGAGCGTCGACTCCTCATCGAGCGCGAGCTTGATCCGATTCGAAAGAAAATCGAAGACGCTCGCGTCAAGCAAGCCTCTGCGGAGGCGAATCTACAGCAGGCTGTCGAGCAGCTTGAGGCGCTTCAGTTTGAATCGGCGTGGCTCGAAGAGGCGCTCACCCGCGCGCCGCGTGTCGCCGAATTGCAGCGGCGAATCGTCCAGCTGGATGCAGACATCACTCAGCTTGGCGCAGTCAACCTTGCGGCGCTTGACGAACTAGCGCAGGCAGCAGAACGCAAACAGTACCTCGACGCGCAAGCCGGCGATTTGAACGATGCTGTGAACACGCTCGAAGACGCGATTCGAAAAATTGATCGTGAGACCCGTGCCTTGTTGCAGGAAACCTATGACAAGGTGAATGCCCAGTTTGGTCGGCTTTTCCCGACCCTCTTTGGCGGCGGACAGGCGAAATTGGTGCTTACCGGTGACGAAATTCTCGATGCAGGCATTCAGGTGGTGGCGCAACCGCCGGGCAAGCGCAATTCGTCCATCCACTTGCTCTCTGGTGGCGAGAAAGCGCTCACCGCAACGGCGTTGGTTTTCGCGCTCTTTCAGCTTAACCCTGCGCCGTTTTGTTTGCTCGACGAGGTGGACGCGCCCCTTGATGATCCGAACACTGAGCGCTTCTGCAAGCTGGTTCGCGAAATGTCGAGCGCTACACAATTCCTCTTTATCTCGCACAACAAGATTGCGATGGAGATGGCAGAGCAGCTTATTGGTGTCACGATGAATGAGCCAGGCGTTTCACGAATCGTGGGCGTTGACGTTTCGCAGGCGTTGCGCATGGCAGAGGCGGCTTAGTTGATGCGCATACGTATCCCTCACACAGCTAGGAGAGCGAGGACGTGAATTCGTTGCAAGCCGGATTGATTGGTGTGAGCGTGCTCGTCATCGCGCTGTTCGCCGCATGGATGTGGTGGCAAGCATGGCGCGGTAGCCGCAACGCGCGAAATGCGAAGCCGAGCGAAAGCGGCCCGGCGACAGATGCACTCGCGACGCCACCGTTCCAGAGCCAGGCAAAGCCCACTGTCAAGTCAGACTCTGCCAGTGACGTTCGGGCGCGCGTCGGAGCGCGCGCAGAGCCCACTTTCGGACACACGGAAGATGCGGAGCTTAAAACCCTGTATCGAGCCGATTTGAATGCGACGCAGCAAGCTAGCGCTGACGCGACGAGCGTACCAATCGCCGATCAGATCACGCCACCGGCCGAGCCTCATGTGCAGGAGGCCGAGCTCCAGCGCGAGGCCCTGAGCCCTGCATTTGCGCCAACGACGCCGCAATCAGCGGCCATGTTCGCGCCAAAAACTGTCGCGCCAGTTACGGCACTTCCGATTGACGAGCGGCTTAATGTGTTTGCAGTGGTGACGGCGCGTGATGGCCATGCGATCGACTGCGAAGAGTTTGTTGATGTTGCCGAGCGCACCCTCGCATGGGGGCGCGTGTTCAGAGTGAGCGCGTGGGAAGTCATTGAAGAGATCGGGCACGGAGGTGCAGTGCAGTCGCTCTGTTTGGCATTACCTATCGCCTCCCGCGCGGGACCATTAACGGACCGCGACGCAATCGAATGGAAGCGCTCGATCACCGCAGTTTGTGATCGACGCGAGTTCGACGTGACGTTCGGCGGTGACTTAGGTGTCGGCGAACGAGCGCATGAGCTGGATCAGTTTCTCGCCGCAGCGGATGTCATTTGCGTGCTCTATCTCGTGCGCAAAGACTCCGGCGCTTGGTCGGGCACGCGCCTTCGCGGCACGCTCGAAGCCAATGGTTTTCGATTGCAGGCCGATGGACGATTTGTGTATTTCGAAGTGGAAAGCGAAACCCCAATCTTCTCTGCGGTCGATGGCTTTGAACGATCTTTCAGCCCAGAGCGATTGCGTACTGAAAACGTCACCGCGCTGCGCTTGGTGTTTGAAGCTTCAAACGTTGAGCATCCGATCGCGCGCTTTGACGTCTATCGGCAGACGCTTCGTGCGCTCGCCCGATTGCTTGAGGCGGAAATCAAAGATAGCGGCGGTGCAGTGGTTGGCGACACCGAGTTCACCGCCTTGCGCGAAGAGGTTGTAGCCGGAAGCGCTGCGCTGTCTGAGGCGGGCATCGAGTGCGGCTCACCCGCTGCGCGAGCGCTCTTTCGCTAGCTTTCCCTGTTGAACGGCACCGATTTGTGATTACAGCCTCAATCGAGCAAGCCAAGCGCTATCAGGACCTGGTTCGAAAAATCAACGAAGCTGACGCAGCTTACTACGAGCTTGACCGCCCAATTCTGACTGACGCCGAATACGATAGCTTTTATCGTGAATTAATCGAGTTAGAGACGTCTTACCCTGAGCTGGTGCGCACTGATTCGCCCACAAAACGAGTCGCGGGGCGTGCGACGGAAACCTTTTCGCCGGTGCGTCATGGCGTACCGATGCTCTCGATCCGAACTGAGACGGACTCAAGCTCTGATGGCGCGCGCAACTTTGACAAGCGCATTCGAAAGGAACTCAAACTAACAGACATCGATCCGCCTGTTCGCTACCGTGCGGAGCTTAAGTTCGATGGTCTCGCGCTCTCGTTGCGCTACGAGCGTGGTCTCCTGGTGCAGGCGGCAACGCGTGGTGATGGAGAGCTCGGCGAAGACGTGACGGCGAACGTAAAAACGATCTCGGAGATTCCGCATCGACTGAATGGCAAAGCACCCGCCGCGATCGAAATCCGCGGTGAGGTGTACATGAAGCGTTCCGCGTTTGAGACGTTTAACGAGCGCGCGCGTGCGAGCAGTGCGCAAACGTTGGTGAACCCGCGCAATGGGGCCGCTGGCAGTTTGCGCCAGTTAGACGCGAAGGTAACCGCATCGCGACCGCTGTCGTTCTTCGCCTACGCAATAGGTGCATATTCAGGTTGGACTGAGCCCACAACGCAAACCGAGCTTATCGACGCCCTCGAATCCTTCGGATTTTTGGTTGATGCTCACGCGCGAACAGCCGAGGGCGCGGATGCACTCGTTCGCTTTCACGCGGAGATTCTTTCGGTGCGCGACTCACTTGATTTTGATATCGATGGCGTCGTCTACAAAGTTGATGATCGCGCGCTGCAGCAGGAACTCGGCTGGGTCACCCGCGAGCCGCGCTGGGCCGTAGCCCACAAATATCCGCCTGAAGAAATGGCGACGACGATTGAGGGAATCGAGGTTCAGGTGGGCCGAACTGGTGCGATCACGCCTGTCGCGCGACTCGCCCCTGTAATGGTGGGTGGTGTCACGGTATCAAACGCGACACTCCACAACTTTGATGAAGTCACGCGGCTCGATGTGCGCCCCGGTGATCGCGTGATCGTTCGGCGCGCAGGCGATGTAATTCCGCAAGTGGTTCGTGTTGTTTCCGAAGAAGGGCATGAGCGGCGCATGCCGTTCGTGATGCCAAGCGCGTGTCCGATTTGCGGATCGCACATTGTGCGCGAGGCGGACGAGGCGGTGGCGCGCTGCACGGGTGGGCTCGCCTGTAAGGCGCAGCTCCAAGGCGCGCTATTGCATTTCGTTCAGCGAAAGGCGATGAATATCGAGGGACTCGGCGACAAGCTCGCTGATGCACTCATCGCTCAAGGCCACGTTCGCCGCATTTCCGATCTTTATACGGTGGATGCAGCGACGCTCTCCAACATGGAACGCATGGGCGAGAAGAGCGCGAATAACCTTGTGCTAGAAATCGAGAAGTCCAAAGCGAGCGAATTGCATCGCGTCATTTATGCGCTCGGTATTCGACATGTCGGCGAAGCGACGGCAAAAACGCTCGCAAGGCATTTTGGTTCGATTGACGCGCTGCGCTCGGCGTCACTTGAGGCGCTCACGCAAGTCGCTGATGTTGGCCCAATCGTCGCCGCGTCAATCCACGAATTCTTCGCGCAACCGGTCAATCTCGAAACGCTTGATGCGCTTTTCGCCGCAGGCATTTCGCCAACAGTGCCGCTAACGCAGTCGCAGAGCGCCGCGCTCACTGCCGCCTCAGGCAAAACATTCGTACTCACCGGCACGCTGCCTACGCTCTCGCGGGACGAAGCAGGCGCGCTCATTGAAGCGGCCGGTGGCAAAGTCTCGGGCTCCGTCTCGAAGAAAACAAGCTATGTCGTCGCCGGCACGGAGGCAGGCAGCAAGCTTGAAAAAGCACGTGAGCTCGGGATCGAAGTGCTCGACGAAGCCGCGCTGCTCGCGCTCCTGAAGGTAGCGCGGTAGCGTGATATTCGATGGTTACCGGATAACGCTCCTTTAATCGTCTTCTGACAGCCGAACGCCCCGCTTGCGCAAAATCATCGGTACGAACATCACGAGAATCGTGAGAACCATGAACGTGCAGGCAATGGGTTGCTTGAAAAAAATCAGCCAATCGCCCTGCGAAATGGAGAGTGCGTTTCGCAGCTGTTTTTCGCTCATCGGCCCGAGGATCATCCCCACAATGACCGGTGCGACTGGGAAATCGAAGCGTCGCATGATGACGCCAATCACGCCGATCACATACATCAAGAACAGATCGAACGAGCTCTGCCGCATGCCGTAGACGCCAATACTCGCGAATACGAGAATGCCGGCATAGAGCTGCGGTTTCGGAATGGTGAGCAGGCGCGCCCACATGCCGACTAGCGGAAGGTTCAAGACCAACAACATCAAATTGCCGATGTAGAGCGACGCGATCAGTCCCCAAACAAGCGGGCCACTCGTTTGAAAGAGCAGGGGGCCGGGTTGAATGTTGTAGTTTTGAAATGCGCCGATAAGAATTGCAGCAGTTGCAGACGTCGGAATGCCCAATGTGAGCAGTGGAACGAGTGCGCCTGCGGCGTTGGCGTTATTCGCTGCCTCGGGGCCTGCCACGCCTTCGATCGCGCCTTTGCCGCCTTCGCTAGAAAAATCTTTCGGGTGCTTGCTGAGTTTTCGCTCGGTAGAGTACGAAAGAAACGTGGGGATTTCAGCGCCGCCTGCTGGGACCGACCCGAACGGAAAGCCGATCGCCGTCCCGCGCAGCCAAGCCGGCCACGAGCGCTTCCAGTCATCGCGAGTCATCCAGATGGAGCTCAGCTTGTTGCGGGTGCCGGGGTCCGTTTTTGGTTCGAAAAGTACGTTGTAGAGCGCCTCGCCTACCGCGAATAACCCGACGGCGACCAGTACAAATTCGATCCCATCGATGAATTCGGGGACGTTTCCTGTATATCGCGGAATACCGGCGATCGCGTCCATACCAACGAGGCCGATCGCCAAACCAAGTGAGAGTGACGCAAGGCCGCGCACCATCGACGCACCGAGCACCGATGAAACGGTCACGAACGCAAGCACCATGAGAGAGAAAAACTCCGCCGGCCCAAATTTGAGCGCAAAGTCGGCGACCAAGGGGGCGAACAACGTAAGTAGTAGAACGCCAATGGTTCCGGCGATGAAGGAGCCAATGGCTGCAGTGGCAAGTGCGGGGCCCGCGCGACCGTGTTTTGCCATCGTGTTGCCCTCCAACGCGGTCATGATGGAGGAGCTTTCACCCGGCGTATTCATCAGGATCGAGGTCGTGGAGCCACCGTAAGCCGCGCCGTAATACACACCGCAGAGCATGATGAGCGCACCTGACGGATCAACTTTTGCTGTGATTGGGAGCAGCATGGCGACGGTGAGTGCTGGGCCAATGCCAGGCAGTACGCCGATTGCGGTGCCAAGGACGCAGCCGATAAACGCCCACATCAAATTGGCCGGCTGAATCGCCGTTGCAAAGCCGCCGAGTAGCAGATTCCAAGTCTCGATCATGGTGTTACCTTTGCGGGAAAGTGCGTATCAAGCGCGGAGGAGGCCGCGAGCAGCCTCACAGCCAGTCGTTGATGAGTCTCGGTAGATTCACGTCTAAAACGAGCGTAAACAACCAGAAGACCGGAAACGAAATGAACGCGCCAATGACAATGTCGCGCAGCGGGCGCACCGAGCCAAATCCGCGTGCGGCGCAGACAAACAAAATGGTTGCGCCAGGGACGAATCCGATTCGGGTGATGAGCGCCGCCATGAGCAGAATCCCCGCTGAAACCCAAAGCGCGCCGCGACGGTCTGCGCTACCGATCGCGTCGCCTGCATCGAGGCTTCGAAATCCAGTGGTGACCGCCTGGTAGGCGAGCAAAAGGCCAATAATGGCCAAAAACGCGCTGACTACCCAGGGCACGAAGGAAGAACCTACGCCCGCGTACCCGCCATCGCTAGGTAGCTGACTCGCACCTATCGCAAAAACCGCTGCGAGTGCGAGGAATGCGATCGCAATTGCGAGTTGCACCGGATGCTTCAGCATCACGTCCTCCCTGTATGTTTTACGTCTATAGCTCTGTGCAGATAGACTTTGTTTTTCTTGGACTAGACTCGAATTATTGCGAGTTCGCTGTATCTATTTATCGAAATCTAGCCCGCATTCAATCGGGCGGACTGCAGCATTTTTGTGCTGCAGCTCGGTTTACTTCACCATCCCAACGGCCTTCATCGATTCTTCGATGCGCTTGTGTTCGCCGTCTACGAATTTGGCGAATTCCTCACCCGTAAGCACGGCTGGGAACCAGTCGTTTGAAGCCAGTGCATCGGTCCAGGACTTTTGCTTGCTCGCTGCAACGACGGCGTCGGCGAGGGCCTTACGCTGTGCTTCAGTGATGCCAGGAGCGCCGTACACACCGCGCCAGTTACCGATTTCAACGTTCACGCCTTGCTCTTTGAGCGTTGGTACAGGTTCGCCAGGTAGCTTGCTGCCCGAAGTCACTGCGAGTGCGCGCATCTTGCCGCTCTTGATGAATTGCTGCATCTCTGAGTAGCCCGAGGTCCCAACCGTGACATGACCGCCGAGAATCGCTGCCGAGGCTTCGCCACCGCCCTGAAACGGCACGTAGTTGATCTTTGAAGGATCCACACCCGCGTCTTTCGCAATCATCGCCACCGAGATGTGATCAACGGAGCCGCGTGAACCGCCGCCCCATTTCACACTGCCTGGGTCTTTTTTGAGCATCTCGAGCACATCCTTCATGGATTTAAGCGGCGAGTTAGCAGGCACAACAAACACGTTGTATTCGTAGAAAAGTCGCGCTACGGGCGTCGCGTTTGCGAGCGTCACTGGCGGCTTGTTTTGAACGATCGCGCCGACCATTACGGCACCGGTAACGATCATTGCATTGGGGTCGCCCTTGCTCGCATTGGCGAATTGCGCCAAGCCGATCGTGCCTCCTGCGCCCCCCTTGTTTTCATACTGCACTGATTTGGCAACGCCAGCCTCGACCATTGCTTTTCCAAGGTTTCTGCCAGTTTGGTCAAAACCGCCGCCTGGATTTGCACCAATCATGAACTTGACGTTGTCGAGCGCAAAGCCCTGAGACGCAAGTGCAACAGACGCAACGGCAACCGCTGCATGACGCAGCGCAACACTAAAACGAATTTTCATATTTCCTCCAACCATAGAATGGGACGCAAGCGGGCAATGTAGGTATCAGTTCTGTCACCTCGCTGTCGCTTGCCGCGTGTCTTGGCCTTTTAATCCAGTTATGCAATCAGACGCTAAAGATAAACCCCGACTCCTGCTTGTAGAGGACGATCCCGCGCTCGCACCCGCGCTCGCTTTGGCGCTCTCGCGGCGGGGTTTTACGATGGCGCAAGCCACCGACGGTGTCACAGCGCTGCATCGCGCGATGACAGAGAAATTTTCTGTCATCGTACTTGACCTGTCGCTGCCAGAAACCGACGGCCTCGAAGTGCTTCAAAAGCTTCGCGAAGCCGGGCGCAGTACGCCGATTGTCGTCTTGACAGCGCGCAGCAGCGTGGGGGACCGCATCGCCGGACTTAAGGCAGGGGCCGACGATTACCTCATCAAACCGTTTGATATCGATGAACTTGAGGCTCGAATTCATGCGGTTTTGCGCCGTGGTCAGGTCGCTCAAGAAGTGCTGCCAAGCGGTCTCGGTGGATTGCGCGTCGATGCACAAAGTCGAACCTGCTACGGCGATGGTGAGCCGCTGGAGCTTTCCCAACGAGAAATCGCTTTGCTGATTGCTGTCCTCGAACGTCCCGGACATGCGGTGACGCGGGAGAGGCTGTGGGCAGCCGTGTTTGCCGATGGCAGAGAAGCGCAACCCGACGCGATTGAAGTGGTGGCCTATCGCTTGCGAAAAAAAATCGCGGCGTACGGCGTAGAGTTGGTCGCACTCCGCGGCGTCGGCTATTTGTTGCGCGAGAAGCGCGACTAGCAACGCAGCGCCAATCGCCATGGAACAACGGCAATCGATTCGACGTCGATTGATCTTCCCGATCATCGCATCGGTTGCGTTGTTTTTTGGATTTGACGCATGGTTTCACTATCGCGATACGCTCGCCGCAATCAACGTCGCCTACGATCGGACGCTCCTCGCTTCGGCGCGCGCGATTGGAGACGGGGTCCGCTACGCACATCAACAAGTTACCGTCGCGCTGCCGTATCCTGCGCTCGAAGTATTTGAGGCCGATGTGCGAAGCCGAATGGTTTATCGGGTCGCCGATTTCGACGGCAAGTTCGTATCGGGTTACGCGGATCTCCCGGCATTCCAAGGAACGATCAGTACCACCACGCCCTACGCTGCGCTGGTGACGTTCTACGAGGACACCTTTCAAAACGAGTCCGTTCGTGTTGCTGCTCTCCTCCAACCCGTCGGTGTGGGCGATGAATACAAAATGGCCACCGTGCAAGTGGCGGAAACGCTCGAGTTGCGGCGGCAAGTGGCGCGGCAAACGATTCGGCAATCGGTGTATCGCCAAGTCGCGATGTTGATTCTGCTTGGCCTCACTGCGTGGCTCATCGTCGGCCGTGGTCTTGAGCCACTACGTCGGCTGCGTGAAGAGATTCGCTCGCGAGAGCCGGAGTCGCTCGAACCAGTCTCTGCCAAGACGAGCGTTGAGGTTGTGCCCGTGGTTGAGGCGCTCAACGAGGTGATGCTGCGATTGCGCGGCTTGCTCGACAACAGGCAGCGCTTTGTTCGCGACGCGTCTCATCAGCTTAGAACGCCGCTTGCTGTGTTGAAGGTGCAGGTGCAAAACGCGCGCGAGGGATTGGTCGAGCCCTATCACGCGCTCGCGGAAATTGAGGAATCGGTGAATCGCGCGACACGTGTGGCCAACCAAATGTTGTCACTTGCGAAGGTCGCTGAACTTGGCGGCGATCGGGTAGATGCATCATCGAATTACATCGCGACCGATTTAGTGGCCGTGTGTCGCGATATCGTCGTTGAATGCTCACCGCTTTTAACGGCCAAACATCTTGATTTCTCGTTGGACGGGGCGGTGGAGGAAATGCAGCCGGTGCGGGGCGCAGACTGGCTCTTGCGTGAACTGCTTCGCAATCTGCTCAGCAACGCCATCGCTCACACGCCGGAAGAGGGCGCGGTCGGCTTCGTGATCGAAGTCACAGACGTGGCGCGAATTCTGCACGTCTGGGATTCGGGGCAGGGAATTGGAATCGATCAGCGAAAGCGCTTGTTTGAACCGTTTGCAACCGGAAACCGAACCACAGGTACGGGGCTCGGCCTTGTCATTTGTCGTGACATTTGCGTGAAGATTTCTGCTGAACTCTCCCTCACCAATCGCAGCGACGGAAACTTTGAAAGCCTGCCGTCTAATGCTGTAGGTTGCGTGGCGACCGTCATTTTTCCAACACGGTCACTTTCAGACGAAATTTAGCGCTAGCCCTGATTAAGGTTAGGGGCTAGAAAATATGCCGATCTAGCCCGCGCTGCAAAAGAATCGTGGTCGCAAGCTCCTCGATTGACTTTGTCGACGTATTGAGCATTGGGACATTGGCGTCTTCCATGAGTCGCTCGGCAGCCTGAACCTCGCGCCGACATTGTTCGGCACTTGAATAAGTGGAGTCGGGGCGTCTTTCTTGACGAATTGCCTGCAGCCGATCCGAGGCGATGGTCAGACCGAAGAGCTTGTCGCGATAGGGCAGAAGCGAATCTGGGAGCGCGCCACGTTCGAAATCATCGGGGGTAAGCGGGAAATTTGCGCAACGAATGCCGCACTGCAAGCCCAAATAGAGCGACGTAGGCGTTTTTCCGCACCGCGACACCCCAACGAGGATCACTTGTGCTCTGCCGAGCTCCTTCGTGGATTGCCCATCGTCATGCGCAAGCGTGAAGTTAATGGCTTCGATGCGCGAGAAGTATTCCTGCGAATTGCGCAAGCCGTGTGATCTACCTGCTGCATGCGCGCTTTTCACACCCAGTTCCTGCTCGAGCGGCGCGATAAACACTTGAAAAAAATCGAGTACGCGCGCATTGCATTCGCGGATGCGCGCGCTGATCGCCTCATCCACGATTGAGCTGATCACAATGGGGCGATGTTGCTCGCTTGCAGCGGTGGCATTGATATGCGCAACCGTCCTGTCTGCCGCTTCCATGGAATCAACGAACGGGATGGTCGTCTTCTTGAACTCGAACGCGTCAAACTGTGTAAGTAGCGAATTCCCGAGAGCCTCTGCGGTGATCCCGGTTCGGTCTGAAACATAAAAAACCGCGCGACGGTTAGGCATGAGCAATTTCCCAATCGGCCCAAATGGGCGTCAAACTTCCCGGCAAGCGTGGCAAATCGCCGATGGCGAGCCGGCTTTCTTTCGGCGAATGAAAATCAGAGCCGAGCGAGGCTTTTAGCCCAAAGCGTCGACAATAAGCCGCGTAAACAGACCACTCTGCCGGCGTGTGCGCGGCACAAAACACCTCAATCCCGCTCCCGCCGAGCTCGCAAAAGTCTGCAAGCAAACCCGGCATACCACCGACCCATTGCAAGTCGTAGCGCGCCGGATGTGCGAGCACCGCGTCGCCGCCGGAAGCGCGGATTGCCGAAATCGCGCTCTCAATGGCGGTCCACTCGGTGGGCACGTAGCCAGGTTTTCCTGGCTTCATGTAGCGCGTGAAGACCTCGCCCGTATGCGAACAGATGCCTCGCTCGACCAGCACTCGCGCAAAGTGGGTGCGAGAGAGGTTCTCAGGGGATTGCGAGTATTTAAGCGCACTCGCGTAGACGTCGTTGATGCCTTCGCGCTCAAGCGCTTCTCCCATCGCGCGACCGCGTGCTTCGCGCATGCGCTTCGCGTCCGACACCACGCTCGTTATCGCGGAGTGATCAGTGTCGATATTGAGTCCAACAAGGTGTAAATCGACGCCCCGCCAAACCGTTGAGATTTCGATCCCAGCAACGTAGGTGATGCCGAGGTGTTGTGCCCAGTGTCGCGCTTCGGCCGTGCTCCTCGTTTCGTCGTGATCCGTGATTGCCAGCAGCGACACACCGCGTGCGGCAGCAACCCGCAAGACCTCTGACGCGCTCCACGCGCCATCGCTTGCTGTGGTGTGTAGGTGTAGGTCCGCGTGGTGCATTTCGCGAAAGTAAAAAGCTTTGGGAACGAATCGTGTCAACGACTGATATGCTAGCTACAAATCTGAGACTGGAGTGTGAACGTCGGCGGCTCAGCACGGGCCACGATGCATGTACTCAGGTGAGAGTGAGCTATGGGACTTTTCGAAAAAATTAGAAACCCGCGTGAGATTCGCCAGAAGCTTGGCTTAAATCAGGACGAGTTCTGGCAAAAAATTGGTGTTACCCAGAGCGGTGGGTCACGGTACGAGGCTGGGCGCGAAATGCCGCGACCGGTCACTGAGCTGCTGCGGCTTGTCCACGTAGAAGGCGTAGACATTTCAACGGTGCGCAAAGAGGATCTAGAGATCATCTCTTTTTTGAAAGCGCAGCACCCTGACTTGTATTCGAAGCTCAAGTCTGCCGTGGGCGAAGAGGCTGAGCCCAAGTAGTTTTTTTGTGCGTCGCAACAATTCTACGTAATCATAGCTAGAATTCGCGAAATAGTGCAACTACTGGGGACTACATGCCGCGCACCGCTTCGAAGCTCGATACCCGTCTCGTCCGTTGGCTTGACGATCTCCGAATGCACGATGTTGGTGAGTTTGGCGGAAAAAACGCCTCGCTCGGCGAACTGCTGGGTAATCTCTCGTCAAAAGGCGTACAGGTTCCGGGCGGCGTCGCCACCAGCGCTGACGCTTTTCGCGACTTTCTGAGCGTAAACCGCCTTACCGAACGAATTTCAGCGCGACTTTTGGGGCTGGACGTCAACAACGTCGCGGCGCTTACTGCTGCAGGACGCGAAATTCGATCATGGATCGAATCAGCGCCGCTGCCCTCTGATCTTGAGGCGAATATCGTTGAGGCTGTTGGGGATTTAGAAGCAGCCGCCGGTTCGCAGATCAGCTGGGCAGTTCGCTCGTCCGCCACTGCTGAAGACATGCCGGACGCGAGTTTCGCCGGTCAGCAGGAAACCTATCTCAATATCGTTGGCGTGCCCGCGATTCTTGATGCTGTGCGCCGCGTTTTTGCGAGCCTCTACAACGATCGTGCAATCGCCTACCGCGTGCACACTGGCTATTCCGATATGCCTGTTGCATTGTCTGCCGGCATCCAACAGATGGTGCGCTCCGACACCGGCGCGGCAGGGGTCATGTTTACGCTCGATACTGAGTCGGGCTTCCGCGACGCTGTGTTCGTGACTTCCAGTTACGGGCTTGGCGAAATGGTCGTTCAAGGCGCGGTTAATCCTGATGAGTTTTACGTCCACAAGCAAACACTTCGTGCAAATCGCCCAGCGATTCTGCGCCGCACCCTCGGCAGCAAAGCACAGAAAATGGTGTTTGGCACTGAAGCGACTGCAGGTAAATCGACCCAAACGCTCGACGTTGCACTTGAAGACCGTCACCGTTTTTCGCTCACCGACGCCGACGTTGAGACGCTTGCGCGCTACGCGCTACTCATCGAGGATCACTACGGTCGCCCGATGGACATCGAATGGGGCAAGGACGGCACCACCGGCAAGATCTACATCCTGCAGGCTCGTCCGGAAACGGTGAAGTCCCGCGAACAGGCGGGGCGCTCGCTGGTTCGCTACCGAATGACCACGACAGGCGCCGTACTCGCCAGCGGCCGTGCGATCGGCCAGAAGATTGGCCAAGGCGCAGTCAAGATCGTAAAAAACGCGGCAGAAATGGACATCGTGCAAGACGGCGATGTGCTCGTTGCCGACATGACCGATCCTGATTGGGAACCCGTGATGAAGCGGGCAAGTGCGATTGTTACTAATCGAGGTGGGCGCACATGCCATGCCGCGATCATCGCGCGAGAACTCGGAATTCCGGCTGTGGTGGGTTGCGGCGACGCCACCTCGCTACTGGCAACTGGCGATGTGGTTACTGTCAGTTGTGCCGAAGGCGATACGGGCAAGATCTATCAAGGCAAGCTTGGTTTCGAGCGCACCGAGGTACAGCTTGACAACATGCCACCCGCGCCGACCAAGGTGATGCTGAATGTCGCCAACCCTGACCTGGCATTTGAGTTTTCGCAGGTGCCGAACCACGGCGTGGGGCTCGCGCGACTCGAATTCATTATTAATCGCCAGATTGGTGTTCACCCGCGCGCGCTTCTCGAGTTTGATCGCCTTGCACCGGATTTGCAAAAGAAAATCGCCGAGAAAATGCACGGTTATGCATCTCCGCGTCAGTATTTTGTGCAACGTCTTGCCGAAGGTATCGCAACCATCGCTGCGGCGTTCGCGCCGCGCCCCGTAATCGTGCGCATGAGCGATTTCAAATCAAACGAGTACGCAAATTTGCTGGGTGGCGAGGCGTATGAGCCTCATGAAGAAAATCCGATGCTCGGATTCCGTGGCGCGTCTCGCTATGTTGCGCCCGAGTTCGCAGAATGCTTCGCGCTCGAATGCGAAGCCATGCGCTATGTACGCGACACGATGGGCTTGACCAATGTTGAAGTCATGATCCCGTTTGTTCGAACACCCAACGAGGCGGCTGCGGTTGTGAAAACACTCGCAGCCAACGGGCTAGAACGAGGGAAAAACGGTCTGCGCTTGATCATGATGTGCGAAGTCCCGTCAAATGCAATTTTGGCTGACGAATTCTTGGAATATTTCGACGGGTTCTCGATTGGGTCTAACGACCTAACGCAGCTCACGTTGGCGGTTGATCGTGATTCGGGCGGGCCAATTTCAGCAACGTTTGATGAGCGCAATCCCGCAGTGAAAAAGATGTTGGGATTCGCAATCGATGCGTGCCTCGCAAAAAAGAAATACGTGGGTATCTGCGGGCAGGGGCCATCTGACCATCCCGATCTTGCTGCATGGTTGGTGGATCGCGGAATCGAGTCACTTTCGCTCAATCCTGACGCGGCAATTGATACGTGGCTCATGCTCGCGAAGTTAAAAGCCGCGTGAAATCCAGTACTTAGACTCAAGCGCGATGCCGCTACGAAAGTTCACCTGGTTGGGTATCGCTATTCTTTCTGCGGTTGGGTCGTTGTGCTCAGTGATTTCGCATGCCTACGTCACCGGCGCAGCACTCGCTGGTGCGTCGCTTTTCGCCGCGTTGAACTGCGTGCGCCGTACAAGTGCGGCTCCTATCGACGCGAGTGAATTCGATCAGTGGTGCTACGCGCTTTCGGGGAGAGACTTGTTCGATCCCGACGCGAAGCCCAGCTATCACTGGCAGGGCTTCGCGACCATATATGTTGTTGCGCTTCGAGTTAAAGACCATCCGACGCTCGCGAACAAATTGTTCGTGAGGTTCCGGGATGAATTGAGCGACGAGCAGTGGCGTCGCTTAGTCACGCTAATCCGCCATGGTCCCCATGCGGTGCAAGCGCGAGATGCGGTGATTGCGAAAAATTCGTTGGAGTGATTGCTCCTTGAATTGCCCACCCGAGTTGCACGAAACATTTTTTTCGCGTTATAATCTTGGTCTTGTCTGGGGGTATAGCTCAGCTGGGAGAGCGCTACAATGGCATTGTAGAGGTCAGCGGTTCGATCCCGCTTATCTCCACCAAAACGGCAAGGCTCGCAGCGAAAGTTGTGAACGCAGGTAATACAGGGTCCCCATCGTCTAGAGGCCTAGGACACGACCCTTTCACGGTTGTAACAGGGGTTCGAATCCCCTTGGGGACGCCAATACGATCAAGCCACCGCAAGGTGGCTTTTTTGTTTTTCGCGCAGGTACAGGAGAACGCGGCGTTTCGTGTCCACACATGTCCGGCTTGCGATGACCGCATGCGTAGCTTTGGTCAGATTTCCGGCGATTGCGGCGTCAAAATTATTTCGCTCTGTCCAAGAGGACCTTTCTCGTGGCCGCACACACCATCTACGGCATTGATTTCACGTCGTCGCCGACGAAATCCAAGTCAATTACTCTCGCGTATGGACTGCTCCGCGACGCGCGCCTTGAAATGCTAGAAATCGAGCGCCTGAAAACATTCGCCGAGTTTGATGCGTTCTTGCAGCGCCCAGGCCCTTGGGTCGGCGGCTTTGATTTTCCGTTCGGTCTACCTCGCGAGCTCGTCGAAGCGCTGAATTGGCCTTCCGACTGGCGCGCCTTGGTTACAGACGTCCGACGGATCGGCAAAGATGAATTTAAGTCAGCACTCAATCGAGTGCGTGAGTCGCGTCCGATGGGTGCGCGATACATCGAGCGGATGGGTGATCGCCTCGCGGGTTCCTCCTCGCCAATGAAGCTGGTCAATCCACCCGTCGGTTTAATGTTTTATGAAGGCGCGGCGCGCTTGTGTTGGAGTGGCGTAAGCGTTGTTCCTTGCGCACCGAGCAGCGATCAACGCGTAGCACTCGAGGCCTACCCGGGCTATTTGGCGCGAATGCTCACTCGTAAGAGCTACAAGAAAGACGGAAAAGAGGGCGCAATTCCGGCCCGCGTTGCAGCACGCCACGACATACTTTCTTCGTTGCCGCTGCACTGCAAATCACACTACGGAATTGAACTTGCGCTTCCGTCTGAACTCATCACACATTGCGTTGCCGACGGTAGTGGTGACGCGCTTGACGCAGTGCTCTGCGCGATCCAAGCCGCAGTGTCCATGCGGGCTTTCGAGGCGGGTGATGTTCGCTACGGCATTCCAAGCTGCGCCGACCCGATTGAAGGCTGGATCGCTAGCGTGCCTTCGGACTAAACAAAAGCGAGTGAAACGCTGATTTAGGCTCCGCGCGGCAGTACGCGAGGAGCGCAAGATGTTCGCTCAGCGTTACTCTCGATTGTGACCGAGCTTTTGCGCTTTCCTACAATGCGGGTGTGAACGCGCAATCGCCCCATGTCTCTGCCGAACTTCTCGCACTGCCTCCCGCCAAAACTCTAGTCTTGACACCGAGCGACCGCGCTCGACGTGCGTTCGCAGCGCTATGGGCTGACGCGGCGCTGCGTGCTGCAGGAAAAGCGGCGGTGATGCTGCCAACGTTTGACACGTTGAACGGGTATGCGGCGCGCCTGTGGAGCGAAGCGCAGTTATTTGGTGTGAATAAGGATCCTCGGACCCTGATTGCCCCCGTTGTGGAACAAGCGCTTTGGCGCCACTTTGCCCAAGAACTCACGGGCGCAACGTCTGCCGAAAGCGCGGTTCTCGCAGCTGGTCTTGCAGAAGCCTGGCAGCTCGAGCACCTTCACGTTGCGCCCGCTGAATCGCCATCGATGAACAGGATTTCACCCAGCAGTAATGGCGAGCTGTATCGCGAGGCACGGCGACGGTTCGCGAGCGCCCTGCAGAGACAACAAGCGATTACAGCGGCCGAACTTCTCATCAACCTCAACGCTTGTGAGTGGGTTGAGTGGATGGTTCCGTATAAACATATCATCACGACGCCAAGTTTTATTAGGAGGAGCGCTGAAGAAGCATTTTTGTCGAGACTAGCATCTTATGCAAGCAAGCCCCATTTTAATATGGGCTACAAAGACAATGTCAATACAGCAAACGCCGACATCGTGTCGGTCAGCAGGCATCAGTTTTCTACCGAGCTTGAAGAGCGCCGCGCCGCAATCGCGTGGGCCACGCAGCGCTTGCAACGTCACGTTAGCGCGAAACATCCTCAGCGCATCGCCATCGTTGTTCCAGAGCTTCAGCGCGAACGGAGTGCGTGGGAAAGAGCGCTTCGCGCTGCTCGTCTCGATTACAACTTATCGCTCGGTTTACCGGTATCGAAGCACCCGTGGGCGGCCGCCGGGTTCACGCTCGTGGGAGCGCTTGTAAGTTCAGTACCTGTGGAAATCGTTTCCGCCGCATTGCGTCATGCGCGCTGGGGGCGAACAGGCGATTCGCTACGCGCCATTTCGTATCGCGAACGGGAATTGCTCGAGCGCGGCGTATCGCGATGCACGCTCGATGAGTTTTGTTCGGAGCAAGTGGCTGCGCTGCGCTCCATACGCGATCGAATCTCGCAAGCGCTGGGGGCGTTCAGCCTGCGGCGCGAGCGGCTCAGTCGAGGCCAATGGAGTTCTGTTTTCGAGAAGCTGATCGATGCGCTTTCCGAGCGTGAAAGCGCGCTCGATTCCGGCACGTTCCAGCTTAGAGCCTCGCTTTTGGAGAGCATCGAAAATTGGATCGAGCTCGATGACTGGCTGCCTGCTGTGACGCTCGTTCAAGCGCAGCAGGAGCTCATCGAAATTGCTGATCAGAGTGCGTTTCAGCCGGAAGGTAGCGATGCACCGCTACAGGTGATGGGTCTGCTTGAGGCGGCGGGTGTGCCGTTTGATGCGATGTGGTTTTGCGGGAGCAGCGATCGCGTACTCCCGGAGCGACAGCGCGCAAATCCGTTTCTTTCCACATATTGGCAACGCTCGGCGAGAGCGGGTCTCGCCGATGGTGATGAATGTGAAGCGCGAGCAGCGCGATTGCTTCATGGATGGCAAGGGCTTTGCGCTGACATTCGTACGTCTATCCCGCTAGAGCGCGCTGGGGAGCCCCAGCAGTGGAGTCCTTTATGGCGTGACTTCCATCTGCGCGAGTTTGATGCTGTCAACCACCTGCCAGAGGTTCGCGCCGTCGTTGAAATTGAGCGCGTTAACGATGAGAAAGCACCTCGCTGGCTGCTTCGAGAGGACGAGTCTCGCGGCACGCGCACTTTTGAAGCTCAGGCGCTTTGTCCACGGCGCGGATTCGCGGAGGGGCGCCTCCGGCTGAAACCGTGGCCCACGCCACAAAGCGGCCTGTCTCCACTCCAGCGCGGCGAGCTTGTTCACGCAGTGGCTCAGCGACTCGGTGAGGCGCTCAAGCGCACCCACAACGACTTTGATCGAATGCGCGCCGGGATCGCCGGTTGGATACACGAGTCAATCGAGGAATCGCGTCGTGAGTTACCGCAGATTCCAGCCGTCGTGTGGACTTCAGAGTCAGTCAGGCTGCAAAAAGTGTTCGCGAGTGTGATTGAGATTGAAGCGCGTCGCAATCCGTTTCGCGTGTTGGACATCGAGAAGACGATTCACAGCGAAATCGGCGGCTTGCGTCTTTCGATGCGAATTGATCGACTTGATGCGCTGTCGCAGAGCGATGGCGATGGGGATGGGGATGCGAACCAAAGCGCGTACGCGGTGATTGACTTCAAGTCTGGGAATGTGCAGCGCGCGCAGCTCTACGATGAGCGACTCACATTGCCCCAATTACCGCTTTACGCGCAGGCTTTGGGAATGGACAACGTTGCAGCTGTTGCGTTTGCGAAAGTGGGAGACGATGAGCAGGGCTTTACATCGCTTGGGAGCGAGGCGAGCGGATTTGCGGCGAGCCGGAACACGCGAAATCCACCACCGGAGTGGGCAACCCTCAAGCTGCAGTGGCAGCGCCAGCTTGAAGAGCTTGCTAACGAATTGCTTTCGGGCGAGGCTAGCATCGCCCCCGCCTCTGGGGAGATCACCTGTCGCACATGCGATTTCGACCGCTTCTGTTTGGTTGATCGCCGTGCGCTACGAGCGCTCGCGAACGACTCAGACGATGTCGTCGAAGGTGATGTGCAATGACCTCGGTGTCGCAACTTCAGCCCGCGCTTGGGGATGACCAGGCGGCTCGCCTGCGCGCGCTCGATCCCGCGCAATCATTCATTGTGCAAGCGCCCGCGGGTTCGGGAAAAACCGAGCTTTTGGTGCAGCGAATGCTTCGCCTCCTGGCAACGGTTGAAAAGCCGACCGAAGTATTAGCCATAACTTTCACAAAAAAGGCAGCCGGGGAGATGCGAGCGCGCGTTCTCAACGCGCTCGAAGAGGCTTCGCAGTCAGCGGAGCCGGCGACCTCTCCCGCGCGCGAACGCTGGCAACTCGCGCGCGAAGTGCTGGCGCGCGATCAAAAAAGCGGGTGGCGGATCACCGATCGCCCGGCCCAACTCAATATTGATACGTTTGATGCGTTCTCACTACGTATCGCGAAACTTGCGCCGCTCGAAGCCGATGGGCCCAATCCGGCGCTCTATTCACTCGAAGAAGATGCCTCCGAAAGCTATCGAGAAGCCGCGCGACGCGCGCTACTCGATCCAGATAACCTGTCAGACCGTGAGACGGCGAATGCGGCAGAGCAACTTCTCGTCGCGCTTGATAATCGGGTGGAGTCAGTCATCGAATCGATTGCGACGCTGCTTTCCAAGCGCGCGCTTTGGATTGATCGCTTCGTTGACGATTCGGATGACGCAATCGCAAACTTTCGCACGACAATAAAAGTAAGTGTTGAGCGGGAGCTGGGTGAGCTCGTTGCCTTATGGCCGAGCACCGAAACAGCGCGGGTGTGCGCGCTCGCGGCATATGCAGAAGGTCACGTCGCTGATCCCAGCAAACGCGAAGGGCTGCGCGGGCTGACTAGCGCTTCGCTCTCTTCCAATGCGTTGGCTTCCCTGGACGAATGGACATCGCTTGCAGATTTTTTGCTGACCGAGAAAGGCGAGTGGCGAAAAAGCATCAACGTGCGAGACGGCTTTCCTAAAGACTCCGAAAGTGGGCTCGGCAGTGAGCAAAAAAGCGAGAGGCGCGACGCAAAAACGGCAATGATCGAGGTGATCGCCGCATTGCGTGAGGTGGATGCGACTGGCATGCTCGCGTCGTTGCTCCATCGCGCGCGCGGCTTGCCTGATCTGCAGGCAATCGCAAGGCAAGAAACAGTGCTTCGTGCCTCGCTAAGGCTAGTCAAAATCGCGGCAGCGGAATTGCAGCTCATCGAGCGATCTCGCGCGAGCACCGACTTCTCGGGCATCGCCATTGCAGCCAAAGTGGCACTTAACAATCATCGAGAGGAAGTCTTCTCGCGCCTCGATTCAAAGATTTCGCACATCTTGGTAGATGAATTTCAGGATACCAACCCGTCGCAGCTCAGCTTGCTCGAAGCGTTGGTTGATCCATGGTCGCCGGGCGATAGCCACACGCTCTTCATCGTTGGCGATCCGATGCAATCGATCTACGCGTTTCGCGATGCAGACGTGAGTATCTTCACCGAGGCGTGGGCTCAGGGTCTGCGCCGCGTTGCGCTTTCTCCGCTCACCTTGGTCGCGAATTACCGATCAAGGCCAAATCTCATCCAGTGGGTTAATGAGGCGCTTAATTCTGTATTTACGCAAGCGCCGACGCGGGTCGATTTACCTGTGGTTCCCTTTGCCCGCGCGCTCGCAACGCGCGACCAGGGAAGCGAATTAGCGCGAGTCAATTGCGCGGACGGCGTTGTTTGGTACGCCGATCCCGACACCGAGGCGGAAGCGATTGCGGACGAAATTGCGCGGCTGCAGGCGGTATCGGGGCAGGCGCGTATTGCGGTGATCGTGCGCGCGCGCCAGCATGCCGATGCCGTCATGCGCACACTTGAGGCGCGGCAGATAGCATTCACCGCGCAAGAGATGTCGCCTTGGACCGAGCGATCACTGATTCGAGACTTGGTGTCACTGACGTATGTGCTTGCGCAAGCCGAGGATCGACTTTCTTGGTACTCGTGGCTGCGAAGTCCAGTTGTCGGACTCTCATTGGAGGCGCTTTCTTATATTGCAGAGCTAGCGACACCGCGTTTTTTCACGCAAGGGGTGGCCGACACCGCCTTACTTGACCGCCTCTCACAAGAGGATCGGGTTCGGCTCACCGGAGCACAAGTTGCGCTCGCCCGTAGTCACGCTGGTAGCACTATGGAAACGCTTGCCAATCGCGTTTTTCAAGTGTTTCTGGACTGCGGCGGCGAAGCGCTTGTGCCCACGGCCGATCTGAAAGATGAAGTCGAGGCGTATCTCTCGCTTCTAGACGACGTATGTACCGATGGGTTTTTGCCACCGCGCGCGCTCCTAGAGGCACGAATAGCGAAAAGTTATCGTAGCTTCACAGTGGCGCCTCGTGCCACCGCACACACGGGCGGGGGACGCCCGAGTCCTCTCGCTGTGGAGATTCTCACTATCCACAAAGCCAAAGGCTTGGAATGGGATTACGTATTTCTACCCCAATTTAATAAGGGCACGCCAGCAGATAAGCGACAACTCATTACTTGGTCTTTTGTGCGTTCTAAGCCCGGTAAAAATGGGCGGTTTGATCAAAGTTATCAATCCAATCAGAACGCTTTGGTACCTGCAGCGCAGCTGTTAGTGGCCGCCAAAGACGCGCGACGTAAGTCTCATCGAAGTGTTTTTGATTTTGTAAACGACCGTGGTGCGGCGCTTCGCGAGGAAGAGGCGAAACGACTTCTCTACGTTGCTGTCACGCGTGCGCGTGAGGGGCTCTGGATTTCTGCGAGCGCTCATCGCCCGGCCGCGGGCTATCCTCGTGGGTCTCTTGCTCGATTGCTTGACGTCGCCGATACGACTGCTTCGGCTCAAGCCGAAGTTCGCGACGATACAGTTGACACAGTTCACGTGGCCTCCAAACGCTTATTCATGTCAGGCTCGCTCTGTCGTATTCCTCTTGATCGGTTGCCTGGATTCAACGATTCGACGACTCCTGCGGTGCTAGACGGCAGTGAGAATCGTGAACTGTCGATTACGGATGCCCCGCATGATTTAGAAGCACCGGGAAAATACGGCGAGCCGTCAGAGCGTGAGGCAGAGATCGCCCTAGGCATTGTGGGGCACAAGCTCATCGAGGGGCTTGCACGGGCGCGCGCGGCAAAGACTTCTTTCGATTTTGAGGAGCGACACGTGAGGCGCGCCCTTCGAGACTGCGGATGCCCAGCGGCGCAAGTGGACGAGTCGATCAGTATTCTTCGAGATTGCCTAGCGCATATGCAGTCGAGCTCCACATTCGCGTTCATTCATTCAAGCGATCAGCTAGAAAGTGCCGACGAAGCGCCGCTTGCGGCAGTTCACGAGGAAGTTTTACTCATGCATAGCTCCGCGAGCCCGCGATCAAATTCAACCTTTCGTGTTGATCGGACGTTTGTTGCTGCAGATGGAGTGCGCTGGATCGTGGACTACAAGTTTTCAGCGCGTGCCGAAGCGGAGCCGCATCGACAGCAAATGAATCGGTATGTGGCGCTGTTCAGGGCGATGGAGCCGGCACGCGAAGTGAAAGCAGCACTCTACTTCCCCCGGCTAGACATATTCCAAGTGTTGTAGCGAGGCGCGGATTGTCGTTAGCAGGCTACCGACTGCCGGTACGGCTGCATCGGACTAGCTGCGTGTCCAGCCTTACGCCTTCCTCAGCCGACCTACAATTCCAAGATACCTGTCCCCCGAAAGTTACTGCGCACGTGCATTCTGCTACTCGCCCCACGCTGGCTCGCGACCTCATGCCTCAGCGCTTCAGAGATCGTCCTACCGCAGTGACCATTGGCAACTTTGATGGCGTTCATCGCGGCCATCAAGCGATGCTTGAGGTGGTAGCGAAAGCTGCTTCCCAGCGTGGATTGCTGCCAACGGCGCTGACTTTCGCGCCGATGCCTGGTGAATATTTCGCCGCGAACGCGGGAAAAACGCCCCCCACGAGATTACAGCGCACGAGAGACAAGCTTGCGTGCATCTGGGCTGTCGGTATCGCCCATATTCAACTCGCCCGGTTTAACGCGGCGATGGCCACACTTGCGCCCGATGAGTTTTGCCAACGAGTCCTTCGCGACGGACTCAATGCGAAATGGGTCATCGTCGGCGAGGATTTCCGTTACGGACGCAATCGCGCCGGTGATGTGAAACATCTCCATGCATGGTGCGCAGCAAATGGTGTCGAGTGCTACGTCATGCCAGAAGTGAAGGCGATGGATGTTAGGTTCTCATCGACCCTCATACGCGATGCGCTAGCCCAAGGCGATTGCACAACGGCTGCAGCGATCCTTGGGCGGCCATTCCGGATTTCGGGCAAAGTGGCGCACGGTGACAAGCTGGGGCGCACGCTCGATTTCCCCACGATTAACATCCCGCTCTGGGAGCCACTGCCCTTGCGTGGCATTTTCGCGGTTCGAGTCTATGGCGTCGATATTGCTGGCGGCTCACCACTTCTTGGCGCGGCAAGTGTGGGTACTCGTCCCACCGTGAAGGAGTCGGGTCGCGCACTGCTCGAAGTTTTTTTGCTCGACTTTAAAGGGGAGCTCTACGGACGGCGTGTGGTGGTCGAATTCGTTGAACGCATACGGGATGAGCAGAAATTCGATTCTCTCGATGCACTTGTCGTGCAGATGAATCGCGACGTCGAGGCGATCCGTGCTGTGTTCCGGAACGCGCGCTAGAACGGGTAGCCACTGCTTAGTAATTGACATCTAAGCCCCCGACGCCTCGAATCTCAGCTGATCGTCCAAGCGGCGCTCTTTGAATATTGGTTTGTCATATGACGCCCACATTTTTCTTGCGTCTGGCAAAGAATTTGCTAACAGGCGAATCAAGGCAGAAGTAATGTGAGTTGGCCTGCTGCAGCCAAGACGCATGACGTAGGCAAGAGTGCTTCGCACACACCGTTCGATATCGGCAGTCTTGCCCGTTGGAGGTCACTGGTCATGTGCGTCCGCCCTGGCGCACATGAGGACGGTTTATGTCCTGAAGTGACATAAATCGTCAGTACGGCGACCTTTTTTACGCGATCCACGAGGTAGTGAACGTACATGAACCCCGCCATTTCGCCGCCGCCTGGCAACATTGCCCGGGCAGTCCTTGAGCTGCTGGTTCGTGCAACTGAAGCGAAAGCTGTGGCTGACGCGTACGTGTTCTCGACCGACGCTTGGGAGCTCAGCGAAGGCTGCGATGAGCTGACCCGCGCTGCGGCAGGGCACGTGCGCTGCTTCTACATGTATCGCTCCGGACGTCTTGTTGAGTCGGCGAACTTTGGACTCGACGTTTTGCGGTTGCTGCGCCGCGTTTCGCTCCCGAGCCATCTCTCTGAAGTGTTGCGCTGGACGGGCTTTAGCGCGTGCGAGACAGGTGACTTCACGCTTGCGATTGATCTGGCCACCGAAAGCTATCGGATCGCCGAGGGCGAAGGTGATATGCGTGGGCGCATCATTGCAATGACGCTCTTAGGCGGCGTTTTTGAACGGTCTGGTGACCCGTGGCAGGCCGAGCGCATCATGCGCAACGCGCTCGATCTCGCCCGAGAGTTGAAAGAGCCCTATCCATTGGTTACCTCGCTCAACAATTTGGGCGCGGTGTTGATCGGCAAGTTCTACACGATGCGTGATTCGATCACCGATCGGGAAGAGGCCGAGCGGGTGCTTCTCTCCATACATCCGCTCGTGAAAGAGGCCGTTACCCTCGCGCCGACGATTGATGACCAATTTATCCTCACGCTCACTCGTGGAAATCTTGGCGAGGTGTTGGTTCACCTCGAAGAGTACGACGAAGCCGAAACACTACTTGCCACTGTGTTTGAAGAGGCGGTCGCGCGTGGCTACCGGGCTATTCAAGGTCGCGTAAAGTGTTCGCAGGGAGAGCTCTTGCTCGCTCGCGGCGACTTTTCCGGAGCCATTGCGACACTTGACTCGATTCGCGTGTTGGAGACGGTACGAGAGCATGTAGCCACGCAGCTTCGTTTGCACTACGCGCTTTATGTCGCGCATCGATCCCTCGGTAACGATTCTCATGCGTTAGCCGAGCTCGAGCAATTTCGACTCCTCGAAAGCCGTCGCTCTATCGAGCAGCTGCGCGCCAAATCCGAATTGATGGTGACCCGATTTGAAGCGGACGAAAACAAGCGACGCAGCATTGAGCAGGCCTACGAACTCGCTCGGCAACAGGCAAAGCGTGCGGCCGCCTTGCAAAAACTTGCCTTGCAAGATGACTTAACCGGCCTGCCAAACCGGCGTGCCCTTGATGCGCGTATGGCGCGAGCAGTCGAGCGAGCACGCGAGAGCGAGAGTCCGCTGTCTGTTGTGATGATCGACATTGATCGATTTAAGTCAATCAATGATCGCTTTGGGCATTTGACGGGTGACCGCACGCTCAACGAAGTCGCGGCTGTGCTGCGAGCCACCTTCCGCATCGGCGATTTCATCGCGCGAACAGGCGGGGAAGAGTTCGTGGTCGTGCTCGAAGAAACTGATCTTCGCGCGACCAATCTGCTTTGCGAAGCGTTTCGCACCAACTTACTCGAACACAGTTGGGCGAAGCTTGCGGCTGAACTATTTGTCACTGCGAGTGTAGGCATCGCGTGCTCGCCGCCCGGTGAGCTTGATGAGCTTCTCGATCTTGCCGACCAGGCCATGTACCGAGCGAAGGAAAGCGGCCGCAACCGCGCCGTTGTCAGCGCGGCGGCTGCCTAGTGCGCTCGCTCGTCCGTTTCCCTGGCGCTTAAAACCACGTTTGTTTGGGAGAAATCGCTATTTCGACGAGAATAGAGCGATGCGACCCGTTTTCTCCACTCAAGCGCGCCTAGCCGCTGCAACCCGCATGGGACAGTGCTGCCCTGTGAAAACCTTGGCTCGTCAAACCCGCCACTATCGAATTTGCGGCTAACTGCCGAAACGCCGTCGATACTCGCGACGCGTTTTTTCGCTCCAATCATCGCTAAAAGTTCCTCGAAGTAGTCGTTTTGCTTCGGTCACGAAGCGCTTCAAGCTTGCGATGACTCCGTCCGCTTTTGGGCCGCGCTCGGCCCGTCCCCTTGCCGCAATAATTCAATGCAAACCGAACCCAAAGCCACTAAGGCTGAAAAACCTGAATCAAAGTATCCACTCAATCTGCCGGATACACCGTTTCCAATGCGCGGCGACCTCGCGAAGCGCGAGCCGAAATGGGTGGACGATTGGACCCAGAAAAAGCTTTATCACGCGATTCGACGCGTCGCCGCTTCACGCCCGCGTTGGGTGCTCCATGACGGGCCGCCGTACGCGAACAACGATATTCACGTTGGCCACGCGGTTAACAAGATTCTGAAAGACATCGTCGTCAAGTCGAAGTTGATGGCAGGCTTTGATGCGACCTACGTCCCGGGTTGGGATTGTCACGGAATGCCCATCGAAATTCAGATCGAGAAGAAGTTCGGGAAAGGACTTCCGGCGAAAGAAGTTCAGGCCAAATCACGCGCGTACGCACACGAACAAATCGAGAAGCAGCGCAAGGATTTCATGCGCTTGGGGGTGCTTGGTGAATGGGAGAACCCCTACCTCACGATGAACCCAAGCAATGAGGCCGATGAGATTCGCGCACTTCGCAAAATCTACGACGCGGGCTATGTATTTCGTGGCTTGAAACCTGTGAATTGGTGCTTCGATTGCGGATCCGCGCTGGCGGAAGCCGAGGTCGAGTATCAAGACAAAACGGACATCGCAGTGGACGTCGGATTTGCATTCCGCGAACACGACAAACTCGCGAAGGCGTTTGGGTTGGCTGCGTTGCCGCACTCGACTGGGTTCATCGTGATCTGGACCACCACGCCCTGGACTCTGCCTGCCAACCAAGCGCTCAACTTGCATCCTGAGTTTGACTACGCATTAGTAGAAACCAACGATGCAGCACGTCCGCTTCTCGTGCTCGCGAAGGATCGTGTCGCGTTTTGCATGGATCGCTGGGGCCTAGAGGGCAAAGTGATTGCCGAATGCAAAGGTAGATCGCTTGAACTGATTGCTTTTGCTCACCCGTTTTATGATCGTCTATCACCGGTTTACCTCGGTGAGTACGTAACGCTCGACACTGGCACGGGGATCGTGCATTCGTCCCCCGCGTATGGCGTGGAAGACTTTCTCTCATGCCGCGCGTACGGGATGAAGGATGCTGACGTCCTTACGCCGGTCTTGGGTGATGGCAAGTACGCCGCGTCGCTTGCTGAGTTTGGCGGACTCTCGATTTGGGACGCAAATCCCAAAATCGTTGAGCACATGGCAACGAAAGGCACGCTTTTCAAAGCTGAGAAATTCCAGCATAGTTATATGCATTGTTGGCGGCATCGCACACCAGTGATCTACCGCGCCACCAACCAGTGGTTCGCTGGGATGGATGTGAAGCCGAAAACAGGCGCGTCTTCGTTGCGCGAAACGGCGCTTGCCGCCGTTGAAGCAACCCAGTTTTTCCCGGCGTGGGGAAAACCGAGGCTCCATGCGATGATCGCGAATCGACCGGATTGGACTCTGTCGCGCCAACGCCAGTGGGGCGTGCCAATGGCGTTTTTGGTTCATCGCGAAACGGGCGAATTGCATCCGCGCACCAGCGAACTGCTCGAAGCGGTGGCAAAGCGTGTGGAGCAGGGCGGCATTGAGGCTTGGCAAACGCTCGAAGTGAGCGAGTTGCTGGGGAGCGACGCGAAAGATTATGTGAAAAACCCGGACACGCTCGACGTGTGGTTCGACTCCGGAACAACCCACGAAACGGTGCTTCGTGGATCGCATCCTGAGCAATCAAAATTTCCGGCGGACATGTATCTCGAAGGCTCGGACCAGCATCGCGGTTGGTTCCACTCAAGCCTTCTCACGAGTTGCATGATTAACGGCCGCGCGCCCTACAACGAGCTGCTTACGCACGGTTTTGTTGTGGATCAGAACGGCCGAAAGATGAGCAAATCGCTCGGCAATGTGGTTGCGCCACAAAAGGTATGCGACACGCTTGGCGCTGACATTTTGAGGCTTTGGGTCGCCGCTACCGACTACTCAGGGGAGCTCGCGCTTTCAGACGAAATTTTAAAGCGGGTGGCCGATACCTATCGACGCATGCGAAATACGCTGCGATTCTTGATTGCCAACACCGCAGACTTTGATGCGTCGAAAGACTTGGTTGCGGCGGATCAACTAAGCGAACTAGATCGCTACGCGCTTGCGATTACGCGTAAGCTCGTGCGAGAGTGCCGCGATGCGTATGCGCGCTACGAATTTCATGCGGTAACGCAAAAGATTCAAGTGTTTTGCAGCGAGGATCTCGGCGGCTTCTATCTCGACGTTCTGAAAGATCGTCTCTACACCTGCGGTGCCACAAGCCCCGCGCGGCGATCCGCGCAAACCGCGCTGCATCACATCTTGCAAACACTGGTACGGATGCTCGCGCCCATTCTTTCGTTCACGTGCGAAGAAATCTGGGCAACGCTTTATCCGGGCAAATCTGTCGATGAGTCCAGCGTGCTGTTCGAGACGTGGGACTACGTGGTGCCCGGCGAAGATGGCAATCTCTTGGAGACCTGGCAAATACTTCGCGAGGTGCGCGGCTCGGTGACCAAATCGATCGAATCATTGCGAGAGCAGGGCACCGTGGGTTCGAGCCTTCAAGCAAACGTCGTGATTTCGGCGCCAGAACTGCTTGCCGCGCAGCTACGTCGGCTTGGCGAGGACTTGAAGTTCGTTTTCATTACGTCGAGCGTAAAGGTCAAGCCGGGAAGTGCGTTACACGTAGAGGTGTCACCAAGTGCTCATCAAAAGTGCGAACGATGCTGGCACTACCGAGCCGATGTGGGCGGGAATACGGCGCATCCGAGCCTCTGCGGACGTTGCATCAGCAATCTTTACGGCGATGGCGAGTCGCGTGTCTACGCGTAGAAGGTGTGACTAACCGTCTATATCCCTTATTGAAATAGGGTAAGAAGCGCTTTAATAAACTTATTGACTCCCATTTTATCTAGCGCTTTCCCCGATTGAGTATGCGCTAAAACAATAAAGCTGAATATTCATGGCAAGTCACTCGACGTTCGAGCGGTCGGATCAAATCGTGAGTGCGTCGGTGCGCGCTCGTGCGATCGCGTTGATCGTGCTCATTATCACGTTTGATCAAATTACCAAACTCTACTTTCACACGCAGTTCAGCTACCTCGAGCGCGTCAACGTTCTACCGTTTTTCGATTGGATACTCACTTACAACACCGGTGCCGCTTTTAGCTTTCTCGCGGGCGCTGGCGGCTGGCAGCGGTGGTTCTTCATCGCACTCGCAATCGGTGTTTCGATCTGGTGTTTGCGCTGGATGAAGCGTGAGTCAGATTCACGCGTACGCCTTGCCCTTACGCTCATCGTTGGCGGCGCGATTGGGAATGTAATCGACCGTATCTGGCTCGGGAAGGTGATCGATTTCATCTTGATCTACTGGGAGCCTTGGAATTTCTACTACCCGGCGTTCAACCTGGCTGATAGCGCGATCACCGTCGGTGCCGCCGTCATGATTTGGTCGGCGATATTTCCGCGCTCGCAGCCCGGCGAGCGCAAGTAAGGCTCGCTGTCGCTTCGGCGTGTTGTCCGAAGCGCTTGTCAGCCGCTCCTACGCGTCGGCTACCGAACAAAGTTCAGTGGCCACTTCTTCCGTTTGTCGGGCGAGGGTAATCCTCGGGACGGGAGCCTCAGTCGCTTTGCGCCGCACTTTTAGAATTGCACGATGGCCTCACAAAGCATTCCCCTTACCTTTCATCCGAAGTCAGTCACGCTCGCCAACCCCCGTGGGTTCTGCGCTGGCGTGGACCGCGCAATTCTTATCGTTGAACGCGCCTTGGAAAAATTTGGCGCACCTGTCTACGTTCGCCATGAGGTGGTTCACAACAAATTTGTGGTGGACGACCTACGCGCTCGCGGTGCGATCTTTGTGGAAGATTTAAACGACGTTCCCGAGCTTCCCGGCGGGGCCGTGGTGATTTTCTCGGCCCACGGTGTTTCGAAGGCCCTTCAGGCCGAAGCGAAGGTACGCAACTTTCGAGTGTTTGACGCGACCTGCCCGCTGGTGACCAAAGTCCACGTCGAAGTGGCCAAACTCCGCAAAGAAGGCTTCCAGATCGTGATGATTGGCCATGAGGGCCATCCCGAAGTAGAAGGCACGATGGGGCAGGCAAGCGAAGGCATCTATCTCGTTGAAGACGAAGATGACGTCCGAGCGCTAAAAGCCGCGAATTTGATCCAAAACGAAGAAAAGCTCGCATTCGTTACGCAAACCACGCTTTCTGTGGACGACACCGCCAAAGTTGTCGCGAGCCTGCAAGCCACGTTCCCAAAAATCCGTCCGCCCAGAAAAGACGACATCTGCTACGCCACCACGAACCGACAAAACGCCGTCAAAGAAATTGCTGAAGATGCCGACGTCGTCATCATTGTCGGCTCTAAAGCCAGCTCCAACGCCAACCGACTCCGCGAAGTCGCCGAACGCAAGGGCGCGAAAGCGTACTTGATCGATTCGGCGGAGGAGCTCGATACCAATTGGGTCCCCAACGGCGCGCGGGTAGCTGTGTCGGCTGGAGCGTCAACGCCTGAGCATTTGGTGCAAGGCGTGATTGAATCGTTGACCCGGTCGCAAACCGCTTCGCTTATCACAGCAAACGGCGAGCCGGAAATGGTTGAGTTCAAATTACCGGCGGGACTGGGACAACTGGTCTAGCTTGCTGCCGAAGTAGCTTCGTTAGCAAGCGATCTTCGGCGAAGCTTTGCCGCTCGTCTGCGCGGGTGCCCAACCGAAAGAATCGTCGCGACAATAGGAGGCATGTTTATGGCTTTACATAACTCGTCTTTGATCTCGCGAAGAGTCCGGGGATTCACACTCGTTGAATTATTGGTAACTTTAGTTGTTATCGGAATTCTCGCGATTATCGCGATACCGAACCTCAGTGATTTCCTTGTGCGCGCTCAGCGCCAGCAGGTGGCCAGCGAGTTCACCACAGCAATCGCCCTAGCAAGGTCTGAAGCAGTGAAGCGCGGAGTCCCAGTAACACTCGCCGCAGTCGCTCCTGGAACGGAGGCATTGCAAGGAGGGTGGCGGGTGTTCGTCGACCCAAACCGCAATGGCCTCTTCGACAGTTCAAGCGGAAGCAGCACCACGCTGGTTGCTCAGCGCGAGGCGTATGAAGCGTCGGAAGTATTCATTGGACGCCGCGGCACAAGCCCACTCCAGAACTCAGACGGTGCCTTAGTTGTCCACTTTGATGCGATTGGAAGAGCTACGACCTTTAACGGCGCGAGCGGAGCGACGGGGTTTACTGTTTCAGTTTGGCGTGGCGGCGTTCAAAAGTCAAAGGAAGCGATATGTATTGGCTGGGCGGGACGAGTGCGTTCGGTCGACGATAAGGCCGACAATGAGAGTGGGGGATGCGGTTAATGTTGCGACGTGTGTCTAATGGCGCGAATCTGAACCAAAATGGTTTCAGCTTGCTTGAGGTCCTTGTAACGCTGGTTGTCGTTGCAATCGGCCTGCTCGGCGTAGCGGGGACGCAAGTTGCCGCAATCAAACTAAATCGCGTTGCTGAAACGCGAAGTAGCGGTGTCATGTATGCATCCGACATTCTCGAACGGATGCGCGCGAACCCACTCAATGCGTCAAGCTACGTCACCACATTTACAGGAACTGCAACGTCTAGCACCACACAGGCCGAAAGAGACCTACGCGACTGGAAGGCAGCGATCGCGCGGTTGCCAGGTGGACAGGGACGAATCGAGGTGGTTGCGACAGATGCCTCGTTATGCGAGTTGCCTGCGGTGAGTAGGTGCTCCGAAGTCACCGTGACACTACGTTGGACGGAGTCCAACGTAGTCGGAGGTAGCTCATCGCCAACAGAGTTTGTCACGAAGACCAGAATATGAGCCGCGCTTCTCACCCTCATCGTTTCTCGCGAATGACGCGAGCAGGTTCGCGCGGCGTTACCCTCGTGGAGCTGATGGTCGCGATGACCCTCGCGCTTGCAATCCTGGCGGGCATTAGCTACATCTACATGCAAGGGAAAGACGGATTCCGAGTACAGGATAACCAGGCAAGGCTTCAAGAGAGCGCGCGGCTGGTGTACACACTTCTCAGTCGCGATTTGCTGATGGCGGGGCATTTTGGCTGTGTGAAACCGACCATTGACACAAATCTCGGTGTGTCAAACGTACGCATCACCGCTTCGCAGCCAATCATGACTGCGGATACGTCGTGGCTTGAAACAGACCAGGACCAAACGAACAAGTCTCGAGAGTTCGACCCTGGCGCGATACTCCGTGGTTACGATGATGGAGCCGGTTGGCAGGTGCCCAGTGCAATTTCAACGAAGCGTCTCGCAGGCACAGATACCATCGTTGTCGTCCGTGCTGGCGACGACTATCGCCATCTCACCGGGCCAGTGGAGGGCGAAAAAACTTTCAAAATCGCGACACCGCTACCAGGCGTTACGACAAACAACCGCGTACGTCCGCTGATAATCGCCAATTGTTCACATGCTGAGATTATTAAACCTACGGTACTGAATGGCGGACTGGAGTTTGACGTTGGAAATGGCTTCAATAAAAACACCGCTAACAATGCAACTGATTTATTCAATGAACAAGACACCCTGCGTAAAGCTGAGTACTACAACGAACTCTCGACCATAACCACCTTTGAACCTGTCTCCTACTTTGTGGGATTGGCTACGGGTTCGAATGGCGCGTCCGTGCCAAGCCTGCACAGGGTCGCAATCACCCAGGACTCGGCAACGCCGGGGGACAACGGCCTTTGGAATGTATCTACTGACGTGGTTGTTGAAGGCGTTGAACGCCTTCAAATTCGCTATCTTCGACCTAATCGCGGCGGTGCTCTAGAAACCGCGGCACAGATAAGCGCTGCCGGAGCTTGGGCGGAGGTAGCCGGGATCCAGATCGACGTCACAGTCGTGTCTGATGACAACTTTGTTCGAACTGATTCAACTACGCAGACGGTGGGTAACTCCAGTGTCACAGACACAAGGCTTCGTTTAAACAGCACTTTTGTTGTCCAGCTTCGAAATCCGAGAATATGAAATTTTCCCGCCCAGCGTTCCGCATGCCCACACCCGACGCGAGGGGGTTCGCACTGGTTATCGTTTTGTTGCTCATAACTGCATTGAGCCTCGTCGGTGTTGCCAGTCTGAGAAGCACTTCATTGCAGGAGCGCATGGCGGGCAATCTCTATTTCAAAAGTCTTTCGATGCAAGACGCTGAAGCGGCCCTGCGATCAACCGCGGCGCGAATGGAGAGCAAGCTCGGTGCGCAGGTCGCTGTGGTCGCAGCCCCCTCTGCCTCTGACCCCAACTGGAGGAGCTTCAAAGCCTCCTCTGCAGAACAGACGTTTCTAAGAAGTGCACCAGCCTGGACCAATACGCGGACGATTACCTCGTTGGCGCGGAGCAGTACGACAGTCAACGCTGTGACGGAAAGCTTCGGTATCTCCGAGCTCGCCGGATGCGATGTCAACGTTGGCAGACCCGGCGCGTGCAAATTCCAATTTACCCGGATGTCGTCGAAGTCCACTGACTCGGCAACCGGTGCCTCGTCCATCGTCCAGCAATTCTGGACGTTTCCAAATTGAGTCTCACTATGAAATTGTCAAAGAGTTGTTTCCTGAAGGTATGGGCACTACTCTTGTCGGGGCTAGCCCTGGCTTGCATAGTTCTGCCGTCGACTGCTCATGCGCAGATGTCGCAAGCACCGTTGATCTCTACGCAATCGGTGGCGCCGCTCGTGATGCTCACTGTCGGTCGCGACGAGAAACTGACATTCCCCGCGTACAACGATTACACCGATATTGACGGTAACGGCGAGACCGACGTTGGCTACAAACCGAATATCCAATACTACGGGTACTTTGATTCATATAAGTGCTACGCATACGTGTCAGCGGATTCAGTGTTTCGCCCGACCAGCGAGACTTCGACAAAGCGCTGCTCAGGGGCATGGAGCGGTGACTTTTTGAATTACCTGACCACGTCTCGAATGGATGCGCTTCGTAGAGTTCTGTACGGCGGAAGGAGGGTTGTCGATACGGCCACGCGCACAGTGCTTGAGCGCCAATACATTCCGCAAGACCTGCACACTTGGGGACGTGAGTATGATCCGAACGTCGATGCGTATCTGATCTCTGACTACACGCCGTTGGCGCAACCTTCGACTGGCACTCGACACTTTTTTGCCAACACTACGCGAAACGGCGCGACCGAACCTCTCCTGCGTGTGTTGACCAATCGTACCGAGCGTATCTGGAACTGGGTAGCTAAGGAGGGGCCAGTTGCCGATGGCGTACTGGACGGCTCGGGCGCGTCGGTCACGCCGACAGACTACATCGTTAGGGTTGAAGCTTGCGTGTCCGGGCTGTCCCTGGAGGCGGAATGCAAGCGATACGACTCAGGCGGCGTCACGACATTCAAGCCGACCGGTGTGCTACACGACTATGGTGAGAACAAGTCGATTGCATTCGGATTGCTTTCGGGTTCGTATCAGAACCAGCGCGCTGGCGGCGTGTTGCGGCGCAATATCAGCTACTTCGACACCGAAGTAAACGCGAATGGGACCTTCAACTCGTCAATCGAAGGAATCGTTTATCATCTGGACCGCTTCCGAATCGCGCAGTGGTCGCCTGGGTATCCGGGCGGTTGTCTTGCTGGCAACTGTAAGGACTTCGGTAGTCCGACAGCTGAAATGATGTACGAGGGCCTTCGGTACTTTGGCGGGGGGACGGGCCCCGCGTCGGCATTCGATTACACGAATTCGGGCTCCGTGGACAATGCGCTTGGTTTACGCAAAGCTACTTGGGCTAACCCTTACAGAGACGCAGCTTCCGGAGGCTTTCCATACTGCGCGAAACCTATACAAATGGTATTCAGTGACGTCTACCCTAGTTACGATAGCGATCAGCTACCTGGCAGCGCGTTCGCAACCTTCACCGCGCCGTCCTCCCCTTTGAGCCTTTCTTCGCTGAACGTCGCTAGCATCGCTTCAACAATATCTGCAACGGAAGGCATTTCGGGGCGATACTTCATTGGCGAAAGCCTCGATAATACGCCGGCTGCGGACAGAACTCCATCGCTGAAGTCGGTGACGTCGCTGGGGAGAATCCGTGGACTGGCGCCGGGTGAACCTACGCGCGAGGGCAGTTACTATGCTGCCTCCGTGGCGAGGTATGGACGTACGGTGGACATGAATGCTGCTCGCGATCCGCAGAACGTTACCCAGTACTCCATTGCTCTTTCCGCCCCCCTTCCGAAACTCTCGTTCAAAGTTAATGACACGAATGTTTCGCTGATTCCCTTCGCGCAGAGCGTTGGCGGCTGCAACTTCGGCGACTTCCGTGTCGGGACTACAAGTCCGATGCAAAATCGAATTGCGGCTTTCTTCATTGACCGCATCGTAAACCTACCCGGATTCGCGACGGATGCTAGCGTTAACAATGGACGCGCATCGGGACGTTTCCGCGTGAGTTATGAGGACAATATCGAGGGCACCGATAGCGATATGGATGCGATCGCGATGTACACCTTCGAGGTCACCGCCGCGAACCAACTTCGCATCCGAATTGAGTCGCAATACGCAGCGGGTTGCATTGACCAACACATGGGGTTTGTCATTTCAGGCACCACCCAAGACGGATCGTACCTTGGCGTCCGCGATGTCGACGGTGGATGCAACTACTCACCGTTAGATGACGCTCTTAATTCCACTGGATCAGGGAAGTGTGTAAATGGCCTCGCTTTTAATTATGACCGTACCTTTTCCATTGCGTCTGCGTCGAGTACGGCGGTTGACGCGAACATCCCGCGAGACCCGCTTTTCTATGCTGCAAAATGGGGGGGGCCCGGTGTCTCCACCGACGGACTGTTTACACCAGCGGCAGAGGAGACTCGTGGTGGGTTGCAGTCCGTTCCCGGTTACTTCTTCGTAAACGATCCTTTGAGATTGCGCCAGCAACTAAACAATGCGTTCCAGCAAATTCAGAACGATTCTGCGCCGACCACTACTGCGGCAGTAAGCGGTAGTTCGCTCCGATCTGAGAGTGGTATCTATCTCCCGGGCTTCAAGACGCGTCGCCTCACAGCGGCGGACGAGACCACTGGAGATATTGGGCTCGTGGCTGGATCGCTGATTTGGGAAGGTACCTTGGATGCTCGCAAGTACGACATTGCGAACAACACGTTTACACCATGGTGGTCAGTTTCGAATTCTAGTTTCGGCACTGTTGATCCCGCGAACAAAACGTCTACACGCGTCGTATACACGCCAATCGGTACGGACTTAACGGCTCGATTCTTGCCAGCAAACTTTGACACAACACTTCGTAATGCACTCGCCCCCGCGAGCGCACAAACTTTGCTCTCTACATACCTTACTGCGACACTCGGGCCAACTGCAACTGCGGTGCAGCGACGTAATGAGACCGCGGACCAAGTCGCCCTCTACCTCCTTGGAGCGCGGAACCGCGAAATCAGACGTGGCGGGACATTCCGGAATAGGCAGAATTTGCTCGGGGACATCGTTAACTCATCTCCTGCGTTTCAAGGGGCAACAGACTTTGGGTGGGGAGATTTTTCGTCCATGCCGGAATCAACGAGTTACCCAGCCTACGTCGCATCGAAAGGCAGTCGGCAGACTGTATACGTCGGAGCGAATGCCGGGTTTTTGCACGCGTTCGATGGGACTAACGGGAACGAGCGGTGGGCCTATCTCCCTCGCGTTCTTCAAACCGAAGTTCACCGCTTGGTCGATCCCGCGTACTCACACCGCTACTTTGTTGACGGCCAGATAGCTGTATCAGACGCATACTGGGGAGGCTCTTGGAAAACTGTCGTAGTTGCGGCGCTGGGTGCCGGCGGGAAAGCGCTCGTAGCGATAAACGTGACCAACCCGAACTCGCCACAAGTCCTTTGGGAGTTCACACACGAAGATCTCGGATTCGTCCTGGGGCGTCCGCAGGTCGTAAGGCTGGCTGACGGCAGGTGGGTAGTCGCAGTCTCGAATGGATATGAAAGCGCCCGAGTATCCGGATCAACCACGACCACCGTCGGACGGCTGTTTCTGCTAGACCTCGCGGCGGGGACACCTACTGCAGTGTCCTTAGGTACGTCGGCAAACCTAACTGTCCCCGATCAAGCGGTAAAGAATGGGCTCGGTTCGCCGGCGATCGCACTAATAAACGGTGTGGCACGCGCCGCTTGGGTTGGCGATCTGAATGGCAACTTGTGGAAGTTTGATCTTGCGCCCACCGTTAAAGCGAACACCGCTGCAAGCGCGAAAGTTGCTTACAACGGTAACCCATTGTTCACTGCAATTCGGTCCAACATACGTCAACCGATTACGGCTGAACCGAGCATTGTTCCGTTCGTGGAAGGTGGGGACATCTTGGTTTTTGGTACTGGGAAGTTCTTTGAAACGACCGACCCTGCGAATCGAGATACACAATCGTTATACGGCGTATGGGACCGGTCGCGCTGGTCTCGGCTTGGCCGCGCTAACTTAGCGGCCGGCACACTGACAGACTCCGGAACGAACCGATTTATAAGCTCCGCTGGGAACTGGTGGGCAGGGGCCGATCGTGGTTGGCGTATCGATCTCACCTTGCCCGGGGAACGAGTAGTCGCAGCACCCGCGACCGTCTTCGGAGTGTCCCTCATTTCAACGTTGATCACTGACTCCACCGACCCGTGCGTGCTCACCCAAGACGGCACACTTCTTGGACTCAACCCATTTACCGCAGCCGAGCCGCCTACGTCGGTATTCGACGTGAATAGAGACGACGTGGTCAACGACGCCGATAAAGTTTCGGACCGCGTTGTTGCAGGTATCCGGCTCTCCGATCCTGTTAGCGTGGTAACCGTAACCGGCGGAAATGTCGCGACAGCGTTCACACCAAAAGGGACTACCGCTGCGGAAATCAAGTTCCGTAACGTGCTCGGACGACGAAGCTGGAGGCTGGTACAGTGAGAACGCCAAATGTGAGCAGAAACATGAGCAGCCAGGAATCCGCGCCTTTAACAAGATCGAGAGGATTTACTCTCATAGAGCTCATGATCGTTATCGCGATCGTGGGCATTCTTGCGGCGATCGCCTATCCGTCATACACCGATTACGTCGAGCGCGCTCGACGTAATGATGCAAAGGCTGTAATTTTGGAAGCAAGCCAATTCATGGAAAGATGGTTCACCGAACGTGGAACCTATGTGGGAGCGACTCTTCCTAGTTCGTTGACGCGTGCGCCCAGGGAAGGTGATACGTGGTACACAATCGGAGTGTCGAATTTAAACGCGGCCACGTACACTGTTTCAGCGAACCCCAAAACTGGTTGGACTCCAAAAAAGTGTGGGAGTCTTTCCATAGATCAATTGGGCGTAAAGTCACGTTCTAACACCTCAGACAGCGTATCTGAATGCTGGAGTAAGTGAGCGGAGCGTGCTGATCGTGGCTTCGGGTGACGTTACTTCGTTCCCGCTTGCTGCTGCGATTTCTGGTCTCGTTCGATCGATTTATTCACAGTGAACTGCGGAGCGGAAGCAACTCCCTTACCCGCAAGACTCGTGTTCGCTGCAGCAGCAGCGCCCGGGGTGACACGCTGCCGGTCTTGCTGGGCACAAAACTCGGCAGATTGCTGCCGCCCCAACACGGTCGAGCAGCGGGAGTCAGTTTGCGCTTGCGGGGCGTCTGGCTTGGTAGCTGCGCTCACGCTAGCTGCTATGAGGAAGATTGCGCCAACAAACTTAGAGTTTTTCATAATGTCGATTTCCAAACTAACCGTGGCGGCGAGTATAGGCTCACGCAGAGGTGCAAGAGCCGGAAATGCCGACGAATGAACCTGCGAATCCGACAAAAAGCGAGACTACCACTTGCCGACAATTTGCCTAACGATGATTGTCCGCGACGAAGAGTCGACGATCAAGCGATGTATCGACAGCGTTAAGGACGCCATTGACTGCTATGCAATAGTTGATACAGGCAGCGTTGACGGAACGCTCTCTGTGGCTCGATCCGCTCTAAAAGACTTGCCTGGGAAATTTGAGCATAGAAAGTGGACCGGTGACTTCGCACTGCATCGCAATCAGGCGCTCGAATTGTGCGAACAGGTTACTTCAACACTTAACCAGCCAGACGTGTGGGCGCTTTTTGTGGATGCGGATGAGTCCATGTTGCTGGCTAGGGGTATATTGCGCGAATTTCTCGCGTCGGCTAAGTCGATCGTATGTTGGTATGCAGCGGTAAATGAGTACAACTTCCTAAAAATAGCGGCTGCACGCCTTGACGCTCGAAAGCATTGGGTGGGGCAAGTCCACGAGACACTGGGTGCCCTTTCAAAAGATGAGGTCTCCATTATTCCAGGCGCATCGATAACCTACGGGAGCGACGGAAGCCGAAGAAAAAGCGACCCTACCCTCGAACACGATGTCCGGATTCTTGGTAGGGTAGCGGCTGAAGAGCGGCGCGACTTCTGGAAATACTTTTACCTCGCTAGAACGTACGAATCACGCGCAGAATCGATCAAAGCCCTTGACGCATTTAGGGGGGCGTACGCCGCTTCAACGTCGGCTGATCAACGGTTTCAAGCACTATGGGGGCAGCTGCGAGTAGTTGTCGAATCCAGTGCTTTCGCAACTTCCTGTGCAGAGCTCGCAGAGCGTCTACTGGTAGAGTCAGAAGCAACCCGAGCTGAACCACTTTGCGCCCTTAGCGAGATAGCTATCCGTCAAGGGCAAGTGCGGGAGGCGCGAGCGCTTGCGCTTGCCGCATTGAGATGCCCGACACCGACAAACACCTTGATGTACGACGCGGGAGCCAACACCTGGAAGCCGAGGGTTTTGCTTGCTCGTTACTGGGAGCGAGTCAACTCCACGGAACGGGTGCGAAAAGAACTAACGCTAGCTAGCCGGAGTCGCCAGATGCCTACCAACACCCGGAGCGACTTAACAAGCTGGTTAGAGTCGTTACAGTAGGTGCGACCAGCTGGTGCGGCACGTACTAAAGTGTCCCAGCCCCGGCAGGCTCGTGATTGGCCCAGTTCTCCTCCCCGTAAGTAGCGTCAGTATCGTGTTTCCCTCTGCGCTGCCACTCGATCTAGGACCACCCGCGACTCCCAGTCTTCCCCCATCTCCCTTACCGCCGAGGCGACCCAGATTTCGCCTCTCACGGCTAACTGACAGACGCTGCTTGATTCGCTCATATCAAGCGCGGCGAATAAAATCAGGGTGCCGTCCTGTTCAAAACTGATGATGGGGGTTTGTTCTCTCTCAGGGGAGTCAATCGACGCCAGAATGGGTTCCGGGAAGTTGTTAATGACCTCCACGCCTACAAGCACATCTCGCCCGTTATCTTGAAGCCAACGGATTGCGCAAAGTGCCCATGGTTCGGATGGCTTCGTTCGCAACGCCATCAGCGATCCGCATCGGAGGGACGGCGCTTGGGGTCGGTAGCGGAGTAGAAATCCTCCTTCACTATGATTGACTACGCTCGCTTCCGAGAACTCGTAGGCGAGCTTCGTACCACCGGGTTCTTCGGGAAGATTCTCCTGAAGCGCGTTCCAGACATCAATCAAACCGAAGGTGGACGTAACCACCCCACTGGCCGCGATACGCGGAATCGAGCGCGAGTGGGTCTGCCCGAATTCCCGAAGTGCGCGTTTAACGAAGTCTGCGACTTCGGGCGCGCTCAATCCGGCGAGGCGGCCAGCGCCGAGCAAGGCTTCGTACATATCCCCCTGACGACGTTCGGTAACGCTGCCTTGCAACTCCTGGATCGCATAGGCCGCACTTTGTGCGTTTACATAGAGCGGAAGTTGTGGCGCCCATTCTGTGCCAAGGCGGCCGAACGGGGAGGGGGGCTTGTCGTCCATTAAGTCTGCCGCTGCGAGTCCTGACCCGGCGTGCGTAGGTGGGGCTAACGAGTAACTACAGCTTCTCGAAAGGAGGCCAACCAGCCGTACCGCGACCGTCAATCTGCCCGCGACTAACGAGAGTGGATTTAACCAAGCCATCAGCCAAAGCTGGAGGCAAAGGTTTCGCGCGAATTGGTATTCGAGTTCGTTTCCGTCACGACACTGAGAAACCGTAAAACCTGTAATGGAATAAACCGTTCGCCAAAAACCGGGGGGCGTTGGCGCGTAGGCGAGGTTACAGCCGGCGAAAATGCGCCCTAAAACACGGAGCGCAGTTTCTATTCCAATGCGCGTCGAAAGCGTTGAGCGAAACACAGAAAGCGGTCGCGCGCTACCTGCGCCAATTCGTTGCCAGATCGTTGTTGCGTGCAGTTGGTATTCGGTGTAAGCGGCTCGCGCTTGGTCTGAGAGTGGGTGCGATGCGTTCCAGAATTGGGCTTCGAGGCGCGCCCAATCGTCGTGACTTAAAAGAGGAAGCGCAGCGGCGAAGTCTCCGGCGCGAAGTGCTGATACTGATGCAGATAGCGATGGCGAATTCATTCTTTGTATTTTCGCCGATTGGCAATGAAGCGGAGGTGGATTGTGCTCAAACTTCGATGTCGACTAGTCGACCCACAGTCCCACTTCCGTAATTTAACATAATATAAATTCTCGCCATTCCAGGGTGGGCGCTAAGCACGGAGCAGCTCGATTGCGGCGTCGACACGCGCTGCCGTTTGCAGCTTGAGGCCAGCGCGTGTTCGCAACGTTTTTCCGAGATCGCCGCAAATAACGCTTTCGAATCCCAGCTTTTCTGCCTCACCAATTCGGATAGCCGCCCCCACGACCGGACGAATTTCTCCGCCGAGTCCGATCTCACCAAAGAGAACTTGTTGGCTCGGCAACACGCGCCCGGTGAGCGACGACCAAATAGCGGCGATGATCGCCAAATCAGCCGCTGGTTCGTCTACGGAAATTCCACCGACAACATTCACAAACACGTCGAATCCGCTCAGTTGGCTTCCGAGATGTCTATTCATCACTGCCAACAGCATGGCGAGCCGTTGTGCGTCCACGCCATTACAAACGCGCCTCGGATTGCCGGCCGTGCGGTCGACCAAAGCCTGAATCTGGACAAGTAGCGGGCGTGATCCCTCAATCGCCGGAAAAACAACGTTTCCGGCGCTCAACGATTGGGTGTTGTGCAGAAAAAGAACCGAGGGATTGGCAACCGCACGAAGCCCGTTTTCGGTCATGCTAAACACGCCAATCTCGTTGCTCGCCCCGAAGCGATTCTTGAGCGCGCGGATGATTCGAATGCTAGAGCCCGCTTCGCCTTCGAAATAAATTACGGTGTCCACCAAGTGTTCGAGGACGCGTGGCCCGGCGATCGTGCCTTCTTTCGTGACATGCCCAACGATCAAGACCGACACGCCGTTCGCCTTTGCGTACCGAATCAAGTCGGCGGCACACTCGCGCACCTGAACCACTGAGCCAGGCGCGGAGCTGTAGGCATCGCTGTAGAGCGTCTGAATGGAATCGATCACGACGACCTGCGGACGGTCTTTCGAAATCAAATCGAATATGGCCTCTAAATTCGTTTCGGCCAGCACCCGGATTGGCGCTAGCGCAAGGTCGAGTCGCTGGGCTCGCGCGGCCACTTGAGCTGCCGATTCTTCACCCGTCACATAGACCGCGCGGCGCTGTTCAGCGATGGCTGAGACAACTTGCAGCGTGAGGGTTGATTTCCCGATACCGGGATCACCGCCGATGAGAACCACGGCACCTGGAACCAGCCCGCCGCCCAACGCGCGATCAAGTTCAACCGAGCCCGTGGGCCAGCGCACGGTGTCTTCAACCTTGACCTCTGCGAGGCTAAGGATGGCGGTAGATCCTTGCGTGAGAGACCGATTCCCAGACGGCGCCCGCGAAGCTTGCACAGTTTTTGATAACGCAATTTCCTCGAACGAGTTCCAGTTTCCGCATGCAGGACACCGGCCCTGCCATTGCAACGAGGTCTCGCCACATTCACGGCAAACGTAGGAGGTTTTTTTGCTTGAGGCCAATTATTTATTTAATTCAAAGCGTTACGTTTGCTTTTCAACGTAGCACATGAAGTTTAGCCGAGCGGGGTCGCTCGAAATGATTCCCAATGATTGCACCCCGGACACTTCCAGTAATAGCGTGGTGCACGGAAGCCGCAATGACTGCAGTGATACCCCGGTGTTTTTTCTGTCGCACGTCGTAGAAGATCTGACGCCTCCCGAAGCAAGGGGCCTGCGCCCTCGTCCCTACCGTCGGCCTCCATGTCGAGCAACTTGGCAACCTCGCGAGCAGACGGATTGCGTTGCAGCTCTGCGCGCAAACGCCCGAGTGCTTTGGGGCTACCTTCAATTTTCGCACTCGCATCGACAAGCTTACTTAACCCAATACTAGACGGCGCAGAACGTTGCGCTGCGGCGAGTTGTTCGACCGCAACGCGTGGATCTTCCTCCTGCCAAAGCCCAACAACCTCGTCGGAAATGAGCGGCAACAACTCGGGTTGGATTCGTGAAAGCTCTTCGAGCGCCAAACGCGCTGGGCCACGGTTACCAGCGCGAACGTGCGCTCGGAATGCGAGCAGCTTCGCACGACCGCTGTTGCGATTGAACTCGAGCGCCTTGGACACATTCGTTTCAACACCAGCGACGTCGTTTTTCGCAAGGGCGACGTCGGCGAGCTCGCAGTAACACTGAGCGATCAATTTTCCTTGGGGTTCGCGGCTTAGCGTTTCGATCCGGCTGCGCACCGCGATCACCTTGGGCCAGTCTTTTTCTTGTTCGAGAACGGCAGCAAGTTTGGTGAGCGCTTCGGGTTCAAGCGGCGTGTTGGTAAGCGATTCGTAGTGCGCTTCGGCGCGATCGAAGAGTCCAGCAGCGTGAAAATCCTGCGCGAGTTCGAACACCGCAAGCTCACGTTTATCTTTGGGAAGATCGTGTCGATCCACCAACGACTGGTGAATCGCCGTGGCGTCAGCGAGTCGACCTTGCCGTCGGAACAGGCTCCCCAATGCAAGCTGAAGATCGAGTGCGTGAGGGTCACGCTTCGAAACATCAACGAAGCTTTCTACCGCTTTATCGTGCTCTTGCCGAAGCAGATAGTTCAATCCGCGGAAATAGGCGCTCGGCAGCGCACGCGCATCGCGCATCACATGGCGAAGGTCAACCCGCGCGGCCAACCAACCCATAGCAAAGAAAAGTATCGCGCCGGCCAGCAGCCACCAAATCTCGACATCCATGACGGGAGTCTATCGACCTTTCCGACTAACGACGCGCGGCTTCGGCCTCAGCGGCCTGTGCATCGACGCGTTCGCGAAGCTCTTTACCGGGTTTGAAGTGCGGCACGTGTTTCGCAGGCACCGTAACTTGCTCGCCCGATTTTGGATTGCGTCCCACCCGGGGCGGTCGATGAGACAAGGCAAAACTGCCGAAGCCGCGCACTTCCACACGTGAACCGGTGGCTAGTGCATCGCTCACCGCCTCAAGAATCAATCGCACTGCGATTTCGGTATCGCGAGCCATAAGATGTGGAAATCTCTCGGTAAGTCGAGCGATGAGCGATGAGCGTGTCACGTGCAATACTCCCTCGATGAATCGTCAGTCGACTCGATCACTGTTCGTTTCGAAGGCCCCGCGTCGCTGTGCGCGCACAACTAATCGCCTCACATCTAGCCTCCGAACGGCCTTTCATTTCCAGCTTATCCGTTTCTTTGTGATCCGATTACACGATCGCAACAAGACCACCAAGAAACGAGGGCATCGCTGCCCTCTTCCGGCTGCCTCCGACAGAAACCTGTCGAGGGCAGCCTATCGAATCGCAATTACTCGCTCTTCGTCTGCTTTGCTTTGAGCAACGCACCCAAGCCGGCCAGACCGCTGCTTGCTGACGCGTCATCTTTCGCGTGAGTGCGAATCGCTTCGGCTTCCTCAGCGGAGTCTTTCGCTTTGATCGACAGCGAGATGCTGCGCGTTTTGCGATCAACGTTGATGATCATCACCTCAACCTCCTCGGCCTCTTTCAAGCGAGTAGAAGCGTCTTCTACTCGCTCGCGAGCAATTTCAGAGGCACGCAGGTAACCTTCAACGTCGCCGTCGAAGCCGATCACAGCACCCTTCGCATCAACCGACTTGACCACGCCCTTGACGATTGCGCCTTTGTCGTTCATTGCGGTGAAGTTGCTGAATGGATCGCCATCAAGCTGCTTGATGCCCAGCGAAATACGCTCGCGCTCGGTGTCGATGCCGAGAACAGCGGCTTCCACTTCCTGGCCCTTCTTGAAATCGCGCACTGCGGTTTCGCCAGGAACGCTCCAAGACAGATCGGAGAGGTGAATGAGGCCGTCGATGCCACCAGGCAAACCAATGAAGACGCCGAAATCCGTGATCGACTTGATCGCACCGGAGACTTTGTCACCCTTCTTGTGGTTCGCTGCGAACTCTTCCCACGGATTTGGCTGGCACTGTTTGATACCAAGCGAGATACGACGACGATCTTCATCGATTTCGAGGATCATCACTTCCACTTCGTCGCCGAGCGAAACAACTTTGCTTGGGGCAACGTTCTTGTTGGTCCAATCCATTTCGGAGACGTGTACCAAGCCTTCGATGCCGGAATCGATCTCAACGAATGCACCGTAATCGGTAATGTTGGTGACTTTGCCGAACAGACGCGTACCGGCTGGGTAGCGACGTGCAAGACCGACCCACGGATCGTCGCCCAATTGCTTGAGGCCGAGCGAAACACGGTTCTTGTCTTGATCGAACTTGAGCACTTTCGCCGTAACTTCTTGACCCACCGTGAGCACTTCCGATGGGTGCTTAACGCGACGCCATGCCAGATCGGTGATGTGGAGCAGACCATCGATGCCGCCCAGATCCACGAACGCGCCGTAGTCGGTGATGTTCTTGACGGTTCCGGTAACGGTTGAGCCTTCGGCGAGCGTGGAGAGAAGCTTCTCGCGCTCTGCACCCATCGACACTTCAAGCACGGCGCGGCGCGACACAACCACGTTGTTGCGCTTCTTGTCGAGCTTGATGACTTTGAAGTCGAGCTCTTTGCCTTCGTATGGCGAGGTGTCTTTGATGGGGCGCATATCAACGAGCGAGCCCGGGAGGAACGCACGAACGCCGTGCGTCATCACCGTCAAACCACCCTTGACTTTGCCAACGACCAAGCCGCTGACGATGTCGCCCGCGTTCATCGCGTTCTCGAGGAAGTACCACGATGCGAGACGCTTCGCCTTGTCGCGCGAGAGCTTGGTTTCGCCGAAACCGTTCTCAACGGATTCGATCGCTACTTGAATGAAATCGCCTGCTTTGACTTCGATTTCGCCGCGATCGTTTTTGAATTCTTCGATCGGAACATACGCTTCCGATTTGAGACCTGCGTTGACGACGACGATGTCGCGGTCAACACGCACCACCTCAGCGGTGATGACTTCGCCCAGACGCATTTCTTGACGGCCGAGGGATTCCTCGAACATCGTGGCGAAGGATTCTTGAACTGTAGACATTAATAACTTTCTTGAGCTCTCGTCCGTGCGGGATTGCGCGGGCATAGAGGTTAGGTTGATGGTTGATTTCTCGAATGAACGCGTCGCGAAGCAGGTGACAGAGTCCGTAACAATCGACATCGACGCATTAGACGCACTAACGCGAAGCTGTGGAATACGGGAGCGGCAACCAATCGAATCAGTGAACAGAGGTTCACCGAATGGGCTTAGCGGCGCGTTCAAGCGAGCCCGTGATTGTACGAGAATTTCCCTTTTCAATCAAACGCTTAGCGTCTCATTGCGGGTTCAATCGCTGAGCAACATTTCGCAGGTGAACTGTTTGCGACAAACTAAAGCTAAATGAGCCAACAACCAATTCCATTGGGCGTCAGATCAATTTTAGTAACCTCTCAAGTAGTCTTGAAAGCTGCTGTTGTCGTTTGTTGAGCTTCATTGAGGGAATAAACGCGATGTTCGCGATTCGTATCGTCTCTAGTCCACTTTGCAACAGCGCGCCGCAACGGTAAAGGTAATGCTCCCGGATGCAGCTCTGCTTACTTAACACACCCGCCATCCATTCCCTGAGGCAAAGTTAACGTACTGAGCCGTGGAAGTGAACGCTGCACTGGTTGAAGCGGTTGCGCCGGTTATTCCGCCGCTTATCACAGTGGTGCCTGCGGCACACGTTGATGTAGCTCATCCCTGCTCTCCCGCATCAATAGTCGCGCTCTCCGTAGGCGCGTTAGAGCAGCTGAGCGCGGGTGGCGGCACCCAAGCTAAGGTACCGCCCGCCGAATTCGTGCCGGTGGCAGACAACAGGTATCCGGCTTGAGGTCCAGAAGACTCATTGAGTTTCGAAAGCGAGATGGCACCATCCGCAATCTTCGACGTAGACACGCTTGCGGGGGCGATCTTCGCGTTTGAAACTGCGCCGTCCGCTATTTGTGTGTTTCCAACCCCTCCCGGCGCAATCCCGATCGTGCCGGCTGTAGTAATCGTTCCGCCACTCAATCCCGTGCCCGCCGCGATGCTCGTCACTGTGCCGCCAGTCGTGCCGCAACCCGCCAGCAGGAACGAGTTCACCGCTGCAGGCGTGTTGCGCGTGCCGCTGCCAAGCGCTAGCCCGTCTGTAAGCGCCGTGCCAGTCAAACCCGCGATCTTGCGGCTGATGATCTTCGCGTCCACCACGTCGAAACCGCCGCTGCCGTTGATGTCAAGCCCGCAGCTTGGGCACGCGATCGTGAGCTCGACGTTCGGCGCATCGGTCGAAAGAAAATCAGTGCCCGCCACCAGCGGCGAGCCTCGCAGCCCCAGCGCGTAACGCGTGAGCACCAGCCCCTCGCGTGTGAGGGCGGAATTTCCGTCGTCAAACGGACAGGTCTGCGCGTCGGCGCGCGTCGCGCCGAAAACGAGCGCAACGGCAGCACCGAGCATCAATGTCGTGCGAGCTTTGCGCGAATAACGGTGCCCGACAGATTCGTTTTTCATTCATATCCCCTTCATTTTTGCCGTCTATATCGAAAGACGTGAGTCACGCGCGAAACGTGTCAAACAATGCGGAGTGAAGTTTCAAACGCCTCGATTGGCAAAAGATACGGGATAACCAGCTACGACGACCGAGTTTGGATCGACCAAAGCGCCAAAATGCTATCGATCGTTTCTTGTTTTGTCTGACGGGCGTTGTCGATCACGATTGCCTCCTTTGCGGGCTTGAGCGGCGCAATTGCGCGTGATTTGTCTTGCTGATCGCGACTGCGGATTTGCGCGATCACATCGTCGAGCTTTGACGTCGCGGCGTCGGCGTGTGAGGCGTCCGAGAGTTGCCCGAATCGGCGAGAGCCGCGAACATCCGCGGTTGCCGTGAGATAGATTTTGAGTGTCGCGTCGGGGAAGACAACTGTGCCCATATCGCGGCCGTCGGCTACCAGTCCGGGCTCGCACGCAAATGCGCGCTGACGCTCCAACAGTCCAGCGCGCACGTCTGAAATTGCCGAAAGCTTTGACGCAAGCATGCCAACCGTCTCCGAACGGATGTCTGCCGTTGCATCGGTGCCATTTAGCAGGACGTTCTCGCCAACAAATTCCAGAGAAAGCACTTTAGCTTCGTCCGCTAAGTCTTTGTAATTTAAAATATCTATCGACTTTTGTCGGCAGGAAAAAGCAAACGCCCGATAGATCGCGCCGGAATCGAGCAAGTGAAATCCAAGCGCGTGAGCGACTGCCCGCGCGACTGTGCCCTTGCCGGAGGCAACGGGACCGTCGATGGTTATAGTGGGGATCAACATCGCCAAATTTTGGCGCAAATCGTTACCATGCAGTACTTGTACCACCCCGTCGACGATAGCTCCGATGGTCCGAGGACCGAACAGCCGACGCTTAGCGCTAAAAGTAGGCCTTACTCGCGAGCGCAGCGCCGTCTCGCATCGCCTCAAATTTTGCGTACACGATCTCTGGATCGACCACGCCGAATCCAGCGAAGGTGCCGAATCCACAGTCGGTGCCCGCAATCACGCGTTCGCGCCCAACAATCTCAATGAATCTCCCGAGACGCTGCGCCACCAGACGCGGGTGTTCAATGAAATTGGTCGTTGAGTCCAACACGCCAGGTATGAGCACTTTATCGTCGGGAATCATGCGTTTGAGGTCGCGGAATACCTCCCATTCGTGCGCGTGCCGCGGATTACTGGTTTCAAAGAGGAGCCCCTGCGGCTTCGCTTTCATGACGATGGGGAAAATGGTTTCGAGCGCGATATCTTTGTGGTGCGGTCCTTCGTAGTTGCCCCAACAAACGTGCATTCGTACGCGATCCGCTGGAATTGTGTGCAGCGCTGCATTAAGCGCTTCAACATGCTTTTCGATTCGATTCAGATACGCCGCTTCATCGAGATCGCGATACATCATGTGGCGACCGAGCCCGAGATCTGGCGAATCAAGCTGAAGAATGATTCCTGCATCGACAATTTGCTTATATTCGTGTGCCATCGCTTCGGCGAGTGCCTCAAGGTAGGCGTCCTCAGTGGCGTAATGCTGGTTCGGCTGGAATAGTGCAATCACGCCAGGCGAAGCAGAATTCATAAAAATCTCTTCGGCACCGGCCTTGCTTGCTGCGGCCTTTACGTGGGCGATGTCATCGTTTAGCGGCTGCATTGACTTCACCCTGATTGGGCCAACGCAGCATGGGCGACGATAGGTCGGAGTTCCGCCACCGCTGGATAGCTTCTTCATAAAACTCGGGAACTCAAGCAGGTCAGCCGGCGTGCGCCGCGGGCTGTCGCCATCAAACCCGGTGAAACGATCTTTGATGTAAGTGGCGTAGCTAATCTTGCTCATCTCACCATCGGAGACCACATCAATCCCTGCCGCGACTTGCCGACACACCACCTCTTCAACGGCGCTCGCCATCGTTTCACCAAATTGCGCCGCATCAACGGCCTCGCCCTTTTCTTGCGCGAAGATCAAATCAACGACTGCTTGATTGCGGGGCAGTGAACCGACATGAGTGGTAAGAATTCGGTCAGTGGATAGGCGCATGAGGGCGGTCTTTCTGGAAAGGCGATACCAGTGTTTGTGCAAGGGTCGCGTCGTTAATGAAATCGGCGATAAGAACTGCGATTTGCTGCGCATGCGTTACGGGCAACAAATGGGTAGCGTCGTCAAGGCAGATGTGTTTACCCCGCGTCGATAACCTCGCAATCTCGACGCTGCGGTCGCGGGGGCAGATCTCGTCCAAGCCCCCGGAAATTGCGAGCAACGGCATCGACAACGGAGGCTCGCTAGTTTGATCGGGTCGCTCAATGGCGTAGCGCGTTTGATTCCGAAAGCGAACGAGCCCGACCGCGCCGGCCTGGGCCATTAGCTGTTGCCCAAGCTCGCTGCCGGGTTCGACGCCGAAATCATGTTTCAGTGCGAGCGACACCGCCAGTGGGTGTCCATCAGCCTCCGCGCGGGAAAGCTGAGCATGTCGTGCGGCATAGTTGCCCGATGCGTCGGCTCGCCCGGTCGACGCGATACAAACGACGCCGCGCGCGGCAGCGGGAAAAAGACGCGCAATATTGAGCGCAGCGATCCCGCCTAAGGAATGCCCAATCCACCAACACGGCGCTCCAGCGAGGCCCACGATGCGATTGATCTCATCAGTCATCGAATCATGCTCGCCGAGGATGAACACGTTTGCTTGTGCGATCAGTCCGCGTTCGCGAAGCGCAGCGCACGTTGCGAGAAGCAGCGGAGTCACACTCGCCTCGTTCAACAGCGTGCCAGGCAGCGCGATCAATCGTAGCGGTTGAGGCACAGAGCTAATCGCGAAGCATTGACGGTGGGAGGAGCGATGCCGCCGCCAAGCGCCCATCGGCATCCAGCGTCACTTGATTGGCATGCGCCGCTTCAACGAGCGCAGCGTCGTAGTGGATTCGTTTTCGCGCATCGCCAGGCAGAACCAATAAGCATTCCGAAGCGTCCGCAGCGCTTGAGTCCACTGAAAATGATCGCCAAACGCCAGCCGGGATGGAGAGCATTTCGCGCGGTTGAAGCATGCAATCGAGCACCGCATCACCGCGATTTAGGCGCACCCGAAGAACGCCAAACACGTTCATCACCACCATCTTTTCGTCTGTGTAGAACGCGGCGCTACCTTCGCCTGGATGAATGCGAGCCCATTCAATCGAAAACCCCTGCGGCTCAGCCACCTTCGGCCAGTGATGGCGCGATTGGGTGAGCCCGGCGCCGACGGCTGGCGCGATCATCCAGCGATATCCGCACGCGGCGTCGAGCGTCGCCGGGCGGAAAATGCGTTCATCTAGCTTTTGCACCCGCGCCCTCATTTCTTCGGGGCTCCAGCGCCGAAGACTTTGAACTTCGTTACTCTGCATCAGCGGCATCAAGTCCGACGGATTCGGGACCGACGCGCCGGTGGCCGTATCAACAAGCAGGTTGTTTTTGGTGAGCCAAAGTCCTGTATCCCGCGCCCGACGCAGCACGTCCGGACTCCAAATGATGCCGCCCGTGTCGTCTCCGCCGAGCACTGTCATCAAGAAACCATAGTCGTTGCTTGCACTGGAAAATCCTCGAAACATCCAGGTCGGCATCACCGCGATGTCGCCCTTCTCAAGCGGCAAGCTGCCTTCTTCCCCGGTGACACCCCAACGTAGTGTGTAGGCGCCACTGGCAGCGATGAAGGTTTCGCTCGTGAAGTGCAGATGCAAATTGTTTGTGATCCCCGGGTGAACGCCCGCAGCACCAATATTGAAGCCATGTGGTTCGCGGAGGTTCACCACCTGTTTCGTGCTCTGCGTTACGCCCGGGCCGATCATCGAGTAGTTTTCTTTGGGCATCGAGCCCGGCAGCCGACAGTCGACAAATGCCTCCGTGTCAGGGACATAGTCGGACACGCGAAGATGACGTTTGCTGAGCTCTTCGCGTGAGAGCACGATATCGTTGTGCATGAATGTAGTTAGCCCTTTACCGCGCCCTGAGTCAGGCCGGAGACGATTTGTCGCTGAAAAATCACTACCAAAATGATGAGCGGCAGAGTAATGCTGACCGCGCCAGCGACGCCTTGCATCAGTAGTGCTTCGCTCTCCGCGCTGATTGAATTTGCAATGGCGGCGGGCATGGTCATTTTCTCGGCATTAGTGAGCGCTGAGCTCAGCAAGAAATCGTTGTATGCGAGCAAAAAGCTAAAAAGGCCCGTGGTGACAATACCGGGCCACATCACAGGGATGATGACGCGCCGAAATGCTTGAAAACGTGAGCAACCGTCCACCATCGCTGCCTCGTCCAATTCAGCAGGGATGTTCATGAAGAACGAGCGCAGCATCCAAATCGTGAAGGGTTGGTTGATGGCCACTAGCACGAAGATGAGCGAAAAGTACGTGTTCCGGATTCCGAGCGCATCAAACAAAGTGAAAAACGAGGGTAAGAGTGTGGAATGTGGAAGCGCCCGAAATACCAGGGCCACTAAAAGTAGCCAAAACCCGAGCGAGCCGCGGTATCGGGCGAGCGCGTAAGCTGCTAGACAGCCTACGCACAGTGAAATGCTGACGGTTCCAATGGTGACGACCATTGTGTTGAAAAAATTTCGGTAGAACTCACGATCAATCCACAGCGCACGGTAGTTTTCAAACGTCACCGGTGCGCTCCATTTAACTGGATTGGCGAACGCGTCCACATAATCGCGAAGCGAAATCACGGCGGTCCAGATGACTGGTAGCGATGCGATCACCAGCCATAGCGCGAGCGCGACGTAGATGATGCGTTGGGCAAAACGGGAAAGCGGCATCGATTCGTCTTTCTAGTTGAGCCCGCGCTGTTCGCGGTAGGTTTTCAGAAGCAGCGGAATGAGGAGTACGGCAACACCAGCGATGGTGAGCACCGAGGCTGCGCTCGCTTTATACGGATTGGATTCCTGAAGCAGGATGTAATAGGTGAGGTATTGCACACTCGTGGTGAAGGTGCCCTGAGTGAGCACGATGATCGGTTCGAATACACGATAGGCATCCATCACGTGAATCAGCAAAATGAAGATGACTAATGGCATGATGTGCGGCAGCGTGACATACCTGAACCGCTGCATGCGGGACGCGCCGTCAATCGTTGCAGCCTCGAGCGAATCTTGTGGCACTGACTGTAAGCCAGCAAAAAGCACAATGAATGCAAACGGCACGGAATGCCAAACCCCATAGAGCACAATCAAGAGCTGCGCGGACCACGCCTCAGCCATCCAAAACACTTGCACGCCGAAATGCGAGAACAAATATGGAATGAGACCGTTATCGCGAAACAACCACTTGATCGAAAGCGCGGCGACCACCGGCGTTACGATAAATGGCAGTAGCGCGGCTGTGATGAAGATCGCCCGCCATGCGGTAGAAAGTTGTTGTGCACCGAGGGCAAGTAATAAGCCAATACCCACGACAAACGGCGTGGTTGCTGCGATGTAGCTTAGGGTGAAGCGGAGGGCGGAAAAGAACTCGTTAGCGGGTTTTGAAGCACCTACCCCTACTGGGGCGCTAGTAGTTGCCTCTGTTGTTGCAGGCGCGAGCGCGTCGTCCGCCCCTGCGCGATCTAGTCCAAGTACGCGCTTGTAGTGCTGCAAGCCCACGAAGCTACATTGGCTGATAGGAACCCCATCCGCCGTCGTTTTGGTGCGCTGTGTCGTTACCTCTTGCTGACCGAACGGGCCAGACTGCGTTACGGTGACCGTTTCCATTTCCAGCGCGCACTGACGAAGCGATAGGTAAAACGTCATCGCAAGCGGCACCGCCATGAGCGCGACCATCAGCCCGACCGAGGGGCCAACAAACCGAAGAAATGACGGAAGTTTCAACGAAGTGCTACCTTGGTGGACGCGCTACTTTTTAAGAAAACCTTGATCCCGCGCCGCGCTGCGATAAGCGGCCGCCGCCACATCAAGCGCCGCCTTGGGCGAGAGCTTGCCAGAAAGGGCATCGGGCAGTATCTTGCCTAGTTCACCGTGTGCCAAGCTGAAAAAGGGTTCACTAGGCCATACGGGCGCTCCGGCCTTAATAGAGGCGGCGACCCCAGCGCCAAAGCGAGTCGGCTTATAGGTTGAGCGAATCCAAATTGCGGTGTTATTGGCGGCGCGGGTGGTCTCTTCATCGAGCCCTTCCATGAGCACCTGAAACACGATGTCCCGATCCTGGCCAAGGTTGCGCGGCATCACGACACCATCCCACCACAGATGTGCGGCGATCTTTCCCGAGGCGCTGGCTTTAGGGGCCGCAGCGAAGTCGATTTTTCCGACGACTTTTGACGCGGCCGCGTCATCCATTCGCTCAGCCCGCGAAGCCCAAAGCACGCCCATGGCGGCTTTGCCTTGCTGGAACTGATTCATGACGTCGTCAGAATTTGAGGCAAGCGCGTTGGGCGTCATGAAAGGCAGCATTGCACGCATCGTTTCAATGGCCTTCACGCCCGCGTCGCCATTGAAGTCAGGTTCCGCGGAGCCGAGCTTGAACATCCGACCGCCGTGTCCCGAGAGTAAGTTCACAAATTCCGTGGCGCTATCAAAGCCTTTGCCAAACGGTTGGGCAATTGGAAAGTCAATGCTGCGCTCTTTGGCCTTAATCTGGCTCGCGGCGATGAGCATTTCGGGGTAGGTGGTCGGGGCTTTGATGCCGTGCTTTTCGAAAATGTCTTTTCGGTAGAAAAGATTCTGTGCGTTCTGCATAAACGCGATCGCCATCACCTCCCCGTTCACCCGCACTAGCATCGAATCTTCGATTTTGTATTTCGTACGGTATTTGTTCACGAGATCCGTCATGGGCTGCAGCTGGCCGCGTGCATTCAGGTTGGTGAAGGTCCCCATCGAGACCACCGCCGCCGAGAACGGTGAGGGCCCCGTGCTCCCGAACGCACGCTCCGTTTCAACACGCGCCTCGGGCGTCATTTTCACGGCCACCTTCAGCCCCGCGCGATTGCAGCTTTCTAGCTCTTTAGAAATATATTGAAGGGCTGGAAACGAATTGCCGATGATATTGATATCGCCTTTTCCTACGATATCCCCGCATTTAGCATGGACGCTTTGGGCGAAAACTGAAAGGCAGACACCCATGAAAACTGCGGTGGACATAGAGCGCATAGGAAGGGGTTTCAATCTACGAGTGGGTTTCACGGAGTACGTTGCTATCGAATCCGCCGCTGGGTAGCCGCATCAAATAAAAAACATCGGTCCGGCTCAATGAGTAACGAAACCGTCTCGCCGATTGCAAACCGCGCGCTCTTATCAGCTTTCGCAATGATTTGTTGACCGCCTACGTTGCCCACTACGAGTGTTGCGTCGCCAGTCAACTCACAACTAAACACAGTTGCCGCCACACGATTTGCATCGAGCGTTGCCGAACCCTCACGCCGCGACACGCGCACGTCTTCCGGACGCACACCCAGTACAGCGCATCCGGTGTGGGACAAGTGAAACGGTGACAGCGTCATGTCTGAGGCAGTGAACCGCCCGTCGTTAAACTCGCCTTCGATCAAATTCATCGCAGGCGAACCAACGAATCCTGCAACGAACGTGTTCGCCGGATCGTTGTAAATCTGATCCGGTGTACCCACCTGCTGAATCTCAGCCTTACTCATCACCACAACGCGATCAGCTAGCGTCATGGCTTCGATCTGGTCGTGAGTGACGTAAAGCGTGGTGACTTTCAGCGTGTGATGAAGATGCTTGATGTGGGATCGCATGCTCACCCGTAACTTCGCGTCGAGATTCGAGAGCGGCTCGTCCATCAAAAACACAGAGGGCTTGCGCACGATGGCACGTGCAAGCGCAACCCGTTGGCGCTGGCCACCTGAGAGCGCCTTTGGTTTGCGATCCATCAGCTCACCTAATTCGACCATTGCCGCCGCGCGCTTTACCGCTGCGTCAATCTCCGTGCTCGCGACGCCACGAATCTTGAGCGGGAAAGCGATGTTCTCAAACACCGTCATGTTCGGATAGAGGCCATAGCTTTGGAACACCATCGCGACATCGCGATCTTTGGGCTCAAATGAGTTCACACAGCGCTCGCCAATCCACACTTCCCCTGTGCTTGTCGATTCCAACCCGGCAACGATGCGCATGGTGGTTGTTTTTCCGCAGCCGGACGGCCCGAGGAGCACCACGAACTCGCCGTCAGCGATGGATAGCGACATGGGTTTGAGGCCCACCGTTTGTTTGCCTGATTGCGACCAGATACGCGAAACGTCCTTCAGCTCGATCCGCGCCATTCAGCCTCTCCTCAATGCGGTAGCGTGTTCCCAGATCATCAACTCCGTTAACGCCGAGTTGATGGCTGAAGTAGGGCCACACGCTCTCGCTGCGACGAAGCGAATCGCGCAGGCCAAGACGGCGAAACCTTTTTCGAACGCCGGAATTCGAGCGCAGGTCATTGCGATTGCCCGCAAAGTAGCTGCATCCACAGGGCGATCTCATCTACCAAGATCCACTCCCGATAAATTTTGTCGTTGCGGATCTCTAAATGCGAAATACCCAGCACGTTGATTCGCCGCCCGCTCGGATCACCAAAGAGTCCGCTGCCGGAATGCGTTGCGCCGAGCCGCCAGCGAAGTGCGAGGCGGATGGGCTGCCGCTGATCCGTGCGAACAATGCAGTGCTCCACCGAAAGCTGACAGTTTGAAAACGCAGTGCGGTAGCCGTGCCAAAAACTCGCAAGTCGTTTCTGGCCATAGCGAAGTGTCTCGCCGGGCGTGAGCGCGGCAATTGCGGGATCGTATTCACGAGACAACGCCGCGTCCACATCACCCTCAAAGAGACTACGATAGGTGTCAATCGCATGCAGCGCGGCAGCACTCGAATCGATATGATCCACATAAGGGGCCGGAGCTCGCGGCGCGGTTGGGGCTCTCCAATCGTCACCGCGCGCCGCCAACCAACGTTCGGCAAGTGCGCGGGGCTCAACACCGATCGCGCGCGCAATCGCTGCCTGATCGCGCACTAGCCACTCATGGGCAATCCGGTTATTGATGCACCAACAATCGGCAATGGTGCGAACGCTGACTGTCGCACCCGTTGGCGGGCCGAACACGCCGTCACCCAGATGGGTCATTGGCGAGATGATGCGGTGCGATGACATGAAACCGCGTGCCGCATCGCCTGACCAAATCACGTCTTCGGCAAGTAACCGTCGGTCCGGAAATGCGCGAAGCGTAGCCCGTGTTCCCTCAATGACTGCGTCGACGCCGATGCTCACGCTGCTGGGGGTTTCAACGGCGCATTGCTCGGTGTAATAGCGGTGGATAAGATCAATTTGGCGACCCTCCCAAATCTGATCGGTAATCTTCAGGATGTAGTCTGGTAGGTTCACGAATGCGGTTTCGAAACCCGAAAACTCGTGGCCCAAAGGGTAGAGCGTCTGTTTCATGTGCTCACCCCCGCATTACGGCGCGATGTGCGCATAGCGCGAGTCGTGCCTCGTACCACCAATCGAGAGGACACAATCACGTCTCGGGCCACCATCGCTTTATCGTTCATTTGTTCGAGCAGAATACTCACTGCCGAGTTCACCAGCGCTGGCACCGACTGTGCCACTGTCGTTAACTGATAGGCAGCCCAACTGGCTGCGGGCACGTCGTCAAACGAAACAACCGATACGTCATTGGGCACATCGACGTGAAGCTCGTGTCGCAACACATCTAGCACCGCAAACGCCATAAAGTCACTTGCGACCACTAAGCCATCGGGTTTATGCGGCTGCGCCATGAGTCGCCTCGCGGCGAGAGCCGCCGCGGATTGTTCATAACCACCCTCACCGCGTCCCACCATACGCATACCGTGCTCCGCGAGTGCAAGTTGAACCCCAGCCTCGCGGTCGCGGTTAGTAGATGAATCAGCACGTCCGGCGATGTAGGCAATATGTTGGCATCCCGTCTCAATAAGATGCATGGCTGCGAGTTTGCCACCTTCAAAATTGTTACTGGTCACGCTGCTACTTTGGGTGCCGGCGGCGCTTCGATTGAACATCACCACGGGGATCGCAAGAGCATTACATTCGCGAGCGATTCGCGATGACAGGGTGGCCGACGCAATGATCACGCCATCGAGCTGATACGTGAGTAGCTGCGAAAGGGCGCTATCTACGTCACGCCCCTCTGCGAGAAAGAGCATGACGTGAAGCCCGTGCTCCTGAAGCGATCTCGAAATTGCTTCGATCGCTGTAGGGTAGAACTGATTGTCGAGCGTCGACAGCACTACGCCGATGATGCGTGAGCGGCTGGTTGAGAGCGTACGAGCAATCGCGTTCGGCCGATAGCCCAATTTCTTTGCTGCATCCAGCACCTTCGTTCGAGTTGCCTCGGAGACGGCGGTGCCCGGAGTGAAAGTGCGGCTCACGGCAGACTGCGACACACCGGCGACTTTCGCCACGTCAATCGAGGTAATCGCGCGCCCTTCTCTTGTATCTTTGCTATCTCTTGCGTCGTTCATTGTGCGGTCCATCCGCCATCGATCATTAATGCAGAACCCGTGACCAGCGCGCTCGCGCTAGAGGCAAGAAAGACAATCCCGCCCATCACATCTTCAACCGTTCCGATGCGGCCAAGCGCAATACGTTCTACGACGCGCTGGCGAAAGAATTCGTCATGGAGCATAGGTGAAGTCATGGGCGTTTCGATGAAAGTGGGGCATAACGTGTTGACACGGATCTGTTGTGGCCCGAGCTCCCACGCGAGCGCTTTGGTCATGCCCTCAATCGCATGCTTCGTACCACAATACACCGTGCGGTTTGGCCCACCGACATGCCCCATCTGCGAACTCATATTGATAATCGAGCCACCACGCCCCGCTGCGATCAGCCCCACAGCGACACCGCGCGCGATTCGATAGGCCGCCAGGACATTTAAGGAGAACACCTCCTCGATACTGGCATCACTGGTTTCCATCAATGGCGCTGGGCGGTTCATACCGGCGTTATTCACTAAGACGTCAAACACGCCCTGCGCGCGGAAAAACGCATCGCACGCTGCGGCGTCGGTGACGTCAAGGGAGACCGCTTGTGCACGACCACCAGCGTTGCGAATCGCCTGCGCAACTGCGCCAATCTCGTGGTCAGTGCGGGCAGTGAGGATCACTTCCGCCCCCTGCTCAGCGAGCGCGGCGGCTGCGGCCACGCCGATACCGCGCCCAGCCCCGGTAACCAATGCTCGCCGGTGATCGAGCCTCGTGGAGGGGGTACGCGGGAGTTTCACTTGAGGGCTACGCGGGAACTTAACACTACTGCGCCGCGACAGGTTGATACCACGCGACATCGCGTTCGCCATAGCGACGAACCCGAAGGTTGGCTTGCTCGCCGTGACCGGCAAAATTTTCCATGTGACACAAGCGCGAACAAACCTCGCCGATTGCGGCGGATGCTTGGTTGCTCGTAACACGTTGGTAAGTACAAGTTTTGAGGAACTTTCCCACCCAAAGCCCACCGGTGTAGCGTGCGTTTTTATTTGTTGGAAGCGTATGGTTGGTGCCAATCACTTTGTCACCAAAACTCACATTCGTGCGCGGCCCTAGGAAAAGCGCGCCGTAGTTGGTCATGTTGTTCAAAAAATAATTTGGGTCTTCGGTCATTACCTGCACATGCTCACTTGCGATCTCATCGGCTTTCTCGACCATTTCTTCGTAAGTGTCGCAAACAATCACCTCGCCATGCACCGCCCAGGAAACGCTTGCAATCCCGGCCGTCGGTAAGATCTTTAGCTGCCGCTCGACCTCGGCCATCGTCTCTCGTGCGAGTTTTTCGGAGTTAGTCAAAAGTACTGCGGGTGACGTCGGACCGTGTTCCGCTTGACCCAGCAGATCAACCGCACACATCTCCGCGTCCACTGATTCATCGGCGATGATCAAGGTTTCCGTGGGGCCGGCAAAAAGATCAATGCCAACCCGACCGTAAAGTTGGCGTTTGGCTTCGGCCACGTACATATTTCCTGGCCCTACCAGCATATCCACCGCGCGAATGCTCTCGGTGCCCACGGCCATCGCGGCTACCGCTTGTACACCGCCCAGCACAAGGATTTGATCGGCTCCGGCAAAGTGCATCGCCGCGACGATTGCAGGATGCGGCGCACCTTGAAACGGTGGGGCTGTTGAGATGACGTGCGGGACGCCCGCTACCTTTGCTGTGAGCACGCTCATGTGCGCTGAAGCGATGAGAGGATACTTGCCACCCGGCACGTAACATCCAGCCGCATTCACGGGGATATGTTTGTGGCCTAAAACGACGCCCGGGAGCGTTTCGACCTCCACGTCTTTCATGCTTTCGCGCTGAATCGATGCGAAGTTACGAATTTGGTGTTGGGCGAACTTGATGTCTTCCACCTCTCTTGGCGAAAGCTTTTTCACCGCCGATTCAATGTCGGCCTGGTTAAGAGCAAATTGTTCGGGGGACCATTGGTCGAACTGCTTGGAATACTCACGGACAGCGGCGTCACCGCGCTTTTCAATGTTCTCAATAATGGTTTCGACCGTTGCGCGAACTTTCGCATCGGCAGCCGCCTGGGTTTGTGCATCTTGGCCGCGTTTGAGGTAGCGAATCATGGAAAAGCCTGCAAGCGAAGAAAATATCGTGAAACTGTAGCATACGTATGCAATTTGCAAGGTGCGAATCGGCGGTTTAGTTTGCATAACAAGCCTGAACTGTCAGTTTGACGTCTTGCCAGCGCGCAAAGTACTCAACGAAAAACGCTAGCTTGATCGGGGCTCGGTCCAGAAACCTACCTAGCGTTTCCCGTCCGCTTCGGTCATACCCATTCAATACAAATTTCTATGCTTGATACCCCCATTCAACTACCCGATCCAGCCGAACTCGCTTCCGCGAAGGCGCTCGTACGGCGCTACCTCAGTAGTCCACACAGATTGGTAGCAGTCGCGCCCGACGCGGAATGGCATGTTTCACACCCCGTAAATGTGGTCTTTGGGCGCGATGCAATTGAGTCGCAATGGGTCGAACCTCTCAACCGGGCCTTTGCGAAACTCGAACGTCGTGTTGAGATTTTCTTGGGCGGAGGATTCGATGGACGTTTCTGCGGTGGTGCGGGCGTCTGGATCTCTTGTCACGGGAACTACGTTGGCGAATGGGTTGCGCCGCTATTTGGGAAGGCGCCTTCGCAGCGCCTGTCAACGTTGCGTTTCGGCGAGTTTTATCGCGTCGTAGGTGAAGAAATTGTCGAGGCCCGAATCCTTGTGGACTGGGTGGATTTGTGCCGCCAAGCAGGGCGTCGTCTATTGCCCTTTTCCCCCGGTATCGAGGGATGGGTGCCTGGATCGGCTCTCAGCGATGGCTTACAGTATGACGCTCAGCCTGCATCAAAAACGTTAGCGTGTATTGCCCGCGTGCAAGCCATGATTGAGGCGCTCGGACGATTCGACGGTGTCAACTTGGACACAATGGGTATGCACGAACACTGGAGTCCCACGATGATGTGGTACGGCCCCTGCGGTATTGGAACCACCCGAACCGTGAAAGGGTTCCAAGATCATCATCAGCGCCCGTTTTTGCATGCATTCCCGGATCGAAAGGGCGGCTTTCACCGCTCTCGGATCGCCGAGGGGCACTACATGGCATCCACCGGGTGGCCTAGCGTTTCGGCAACGCATGCCGGAGAGTACCTAGGTGCACCAGCAAGCCATGTAAAGATAGGTATGCGAGTCATGGACTGGTGGCGCGTGAGCGACACCACTATCGAAGAAAACTGGGTATTGATCGATCTGCCTCACCTGTTCTTGCAGATGGGCGTAGATGTCTTTTCGTCGTCCCGTTAACGCCGAAGTGAAAATGCAACACAAATGTCCTTTTCGTCCTTATTTCATAAGGGCACAGGCGTAAAAAAAGGGGGCGTTGAGATTCACTCAAACCCCCTTTTCACCCTCAAAAAGCTACATCTTGTAAGAGAGTCTCATTCCATACGCACGCGGTGGCGCAAAGCTCGCTTGGAGAGCGCCGCCGCCGCCCCATACGAAGCGATTTGCGGTTTGCTTGTCGCCAATGTTGTCTGCGTAGAAGTGCAATCCGAATTGCTTATTCACTTGAACGCCGAGTTTGACGTCAAACTTCACGAAAGCCGCCTGCTTTACTGCATCAACGTTTGCCGGTTGGCCATAGAAGCTATCCGAGAAAGTTGCCACGACGATCGGAGTGAATTTCATCCCGCGAACGAAGAGATCGTAGCCCACTGAGAGCGAGCCTTGGTACTTAGGCGAATAAGGCACGCGCTGACCGGAAAGATCGCAGCCAAATGCCGCGCCCGGCTGACCGGCCCCGCCTGTTCCCGACAACAATCCGCAGCTGAAGCCAGGGGCGAAGACGCGGCGCTGTCCCGCTGGCGCGATCGTCACGCCATTCACAACAGTCGCGGGTGCGTTCGCATCCGTGACCAAAATCGAGGTGCCAAAAGGCAGAGGCGCATCAGGGAAGCTCGTGTATTTAGCATCAAGGATAGAAAGGTTGCCGCCGATGCTGAGACCGCGCGTTGGTAGCCAATCAAACTCAAGCTCTAAGCCGCGTGCACGCGCCTTCGCCGCGTTAAAGATTACGGACACCGTCGTCGCGCCAATAGGCACTTGACGCTGCTCTTGTAGGTTCTTGTAATCGTTGTTGAAGACGGCGGCATTTAGCTGGAGCGTATCGTTCAGGAAACGGTTTTTGCTTCCCACTTCGATCGCGTTCACCTCTTCGGGCAAGAACGTACGCGCTGACTCAATCGCCTGCCCCGAGTTAAATCCGCCAGAGCGGAAACCGTTCGAATACGACGCGTAGAGCATCGAGCTCTTATTGAGCTTGTAATCAAGTGCGCCGCGCATGGTAGTTTTTGAAAACTTCTGGTCTGCGTACGTTGCGCCGAAGATCGTAGCTAGATTGGCGGGATCGCAGTAGAAACCAGGTCCACGTACGGGGTCGCAGTTTGACCTTCCCGCAGTGCCGTATGCGCTTTGGGCGGGCAACGGTGTGCTGAGGGTGATGACGTTCGTGTCGGGCGTATTGCTTGCAGTTCGCGGCAATACAGAATTCGCGTTGGCAAAGCGGAACGATTTTTTGTCCTCAGTCCAACGCGCGCCGAGAGAACCTGTTAGCGTTTTCGAAAGGTCGTACGAAAGTTGTGCATACAGCGCATTCGATACGGTTTTGGCTTCCTGGTTGTCAAAGAATCCACCGCCGTTCTGCGCGAGGGAAATCGTGTTGGCGGTTGCGCCCGAGCGGATTACGCGAGGCAGTTGCTGATTGATAAAGAGCCCTTGTAGCTCGTCACGGAAGTGGTAGAAGCCCGCTACATAGCTAAGCGGCCCGCCTAAGTTCGACAGCACTTGAAGCTCTTGAGAGAAAGTCTTCGCGGTTGTCTTTTGGTAGTCGATCCCGATGGTTGACGCCGAAAAATCGGTATCTGACGTTCGAGTTGCATCAAAGTCGGCGGTCCCCGTGATCGACTTCAGTGTGAATTTGTCTGCGCTAAATGTGAGGTTCAACGAGCTGCTCGTGTCTTTTACGCGCAGAAAAGACTGGTAGTCAGTATTGACGCGATAGGCATTGCCCGGTGCGTAAATCGGGATTCCGAGATCGCTTGCCGCACCAACTGCATTGGCGCCTGTTCCCGCACCTGCACCGGCCGTTCGGACGCAGTCGTTCACACCGTCACGGTTCCCGCCTCGCGTGTTAAGGACTGTGAAGCTTGCGTTAAACAACTGCTGGCATGTGGGCACGTCGAGATAGGTGCCGAGCAACTTGTAACCAAATGCGGAGCCGCCATTGCCGCGTTGGTTTGTAGTGTCGATTTTGAGCACCGCGTCAAACCGATCGTTCGGCGTGAAGCGTGCGGAGAATCGACCGTAGGTGAGGTCTTGGTCAAACAGATCTGCGGAGGGGTTGAAATCGTTCTTTACCCAACCGTCAGACTTGTCGGCAACACCCGCCACGCGAATGGCAAGCACGTTATTCACAGGCACATTAACACCCGCGTCGAAGCGCGCTTTTGCGTTGTTCCCTAAGGTTAAATTGCCGAATCCGTCAAACACACCGATTTGCGGCGAGCGTGTGGTTACAGCCACGTTGCCGCCAAACGTGTTCCGACCGTAGAGCGTGCCCTGCGGTCCACGTTGGATCTCAACGCTCGAGACATCGACAAAGCTTGCCATTGCCTGCTGCGCGCGAGATTTGTAGATGCCGTCGACGAAATAGCCGATGGTGGTGTCGCCATTAACCGCTACGTTTTCGGTACGAACACCGCGCATCGCGGGACGCGCGTCAGTGCCTGAGCGTCCGAACGTAAACCCAGGTGCGAGGCTCTCCATCTGGGAAACGTCGGTAATGTTGCGCTCGAGAAGCTTGCGTGAGCTCACTGCACTTACTGACGCAGCGACATCCTGGTTGTCTTCGAGGCGGCGCTGAACGGTCACCTCAACGCGTTCAAGTTTGTTCGGCTCGCTTTCAGCAGTTCCAGCCGCAGGTTGGGCTTGCGACCAGCTTGGTGCGCTGCCGACCGCCGCGCCAACGATCATTGCAACTTGAATCGCTAGCGCCTTCTTGCGCAGTGTCTGCGGTTTTGCGGGGGGGGCTCGGTGCATACGTTTTCTCCGGTTAAATGACGACTAGACTTCTGTTTAGCGCAAGCATCCGATGCGCTGATTGCATTCGTATGCACAAATGTAGCCTAACTGTAATCCGGAGCGACGAAACTCTTAAAAAAACTCGCGTTTTGAGCAGCGTTTTGTGAACAAAAATGTCCTGCTAACGAGCTACGGCATGTGTGTACGAGCTGCGCGCGGCAAAACCGTAGCTAGCAGGAAACATAAATAAGTCGGCCCGGGTTTCCGCCGGTAGCGCACGAGGTACGTCTCGACGGCGCAAGAAGAGAAGGACAGCGTGGGCGCGGCGTGATCCAGTAGCATCCTCCGCGCATGTTTGAGCGAAAAAATGAAACGTCGGTTAGAGGAGCTAAATGTTTACTACTGTGGGCGTCATCGGCGCCGGAACCATGGGCGCGGGAATCGCTCAAGTTGCAGCCCAAGGCGGTTGTACCGTTAAATTGTTTGACGCCCGCGAAGGTGCGTCGCTAGCAGCGATTCTGCGCAACACCGAAGCACTCAAGGCGCTTGCTGCAAAAGGGAAAATTTCCCCGGAAGACGCAACCAATGCCGCCGCGCGGATGCGCCCTTCGCCGGATTTGGAAGATTTCCACGATTGCGACCTGGTGGTCGAGGCGATCATCGAGGATCTCGACGCGAAGCGGCAATTGTTTCGATCGCTCGAATCGATTTGTGGCGACGAGACAGTATTTGCAACCAACACGTCCTCGATCTCGATTACCGCGATTGCCAACGGCATGAAGCGCCCGGACAACGTGGTCGGCATGCATTTCTTTAATCCCGCGCCGATTCTTCCGCTGGTGGAAGTGGTTGCTGGGCAATTGACGTCGGCGGAAACGATGGACCGCGTTGAAGCTGCGTCGCTCGCGTGGAAGAAAACGCCGGTTCGTTGCAAGAGCTCGCCGGGGTTTATCGTGAATCGCGTGGCAAGACCGTTTTACGGCGAGGCGTTTCGCGTTCTCGAATCGGGTGGTGCCGACGTCGCGACGATTGATCTGGTGCTGCGCGAAGCGGGCGGCTTCAAGATGGGCGCGTTCGAGCTGCTCGATCTGATTGGGCTCGACGTGAATTTGATGGTGACCAAGAGTGTGTGGAACGCTTACTACCAAGATTCGCGCTTCCGCCCAAGCGTGACGCAAGAGGAAATGGTCGCCGGCGGATTGCTGGGTCGCAAATCCGGACGCGGCTTTTATAGCTACCCAGCCGGTGTTCCGGTAGCGCCAGGGAGTCCGTTCGGTCCATCCCCTACCTTGATTCAATATCTTTCCGAGTCGGAGGCCCTAGATCCTTTGGTGGAGCGGATCAAGGCCGCAGGCATCAAGGTGCAGTCTCGCAAAGAAGAAGATCCGCTAGGCGCAGGGCGAATTCGCGTCGGTAACGCAACCGTTTGCCTCACCGACGGTTGTTCAGCCACCCAGCTCGCGTTTGAAGAAGAGCTTACCAACGTGGTCACGCTTGATCTCGCACGGGATTTCGGAACAACAAAACGGGTCGCACTCGCGCGTGGTGAAGAAACGACAACCGCAGCGCTCGCCGATGCGGTCGGCCTCTTCCGCGCGCTGGGGATTGAAGTTTCAGTGATCGACGATGTGCCGGGGATGATCGTTGCGCGCACGCTCGCGATGCTGGCCAATGAAGGCGCGGACGCGGTTCTGCAAGGTGTCGCCGATGCGGCCGGTGTGGATACCGCGATGCGGCTCGGCGTGAATCATCCCGAAGGTCCGCTCGAAACCGCTGATCGCTTGGGCCTCACGCTCATCAATGCCATCCTCGTGAATCTGCAAAGCCACATTGGTGACGATCGCTATCGTCAGTCACTCTTGCTGCAACGCAAAGTGTGGGCGGGCGGGAGCTTCCGTGGCGAGTGACGGTCAACCATCACCGCAGGAGGTTGCCGATGCGATGTTTTCTCGCGATCACGTCGCGCATGCGCTAGCCATCAAAATCGAGCAAGTGGCGCTCGGCTCTGCAACCGTTTCGATGGTCGTGCGGCAAGATATGGTCAACGGCCACAACATTTGCCACGGCGGCTACATGGCGCTGCTCTGCGATACGGCATTTGCCTATGGGTGTAATAGCTACAACGCGACCACTGTGGCGAGCGGCTTCTCGATTGAGCTGCTCGCGCCTGCGAAATTGGGCGATACGCTGGTTGCGATGTGCGTTGAGCAAACGCTTCGGGGCCGCAGTGGCGTTTACGACGTGAAATTGACCAATCAAAATGGCGATGTGATCGCGCTCTTCCGAGGAAAAAGCGCACGTATTCAAGGCGAAGTGATTCAGAAATAGCGACTAGCGATGCCAACAAAATCCCCTACTCCGCTTCACGCGATCGAGCGTGCGTCTCGCGATGAAATTGCTGCGCTCCAGCTAAAACGCTTGCAATGGAGCTTGCAGCACGCCTACGACAACGTGCCGCATTACACGGCGGCCTTCGATGCCAAAGGCATCCACCCGAGCGACTGTAAAGCGCTCTCCGATCTGGCGAAATTCCCCTTCACCACGAAGCACGATCTTCGTGCGAATTACCCGTTTGGCATGTTTGCTGTGCCGCGCACTCAAATCTCGCGCGTACATGCGTCCAGCGGAACCACTGGCAAACCAACGGTCGTCGGCTACACGAAAAACGACATCGATACGTGGGCCGATTTGATGGCTCGCAGCATCCGAGCATCCGGTGGTGAACCGGGCGATATCGTGCACGTGGCATATGGCTACGGCCTCTTCACTGGCGGACTCGGCGCGCATTACGGCGTTGAACGTTTGGGCTGCACAGTGATTCCGATGAGCGGTGGACAGAGCGAAAAGCAAGTGCAGCTCATCACTGATTTCAAGCCCGATGTCATCATGGTGACGCCGAGCTACTGCCTTGCGCTCGCCGAAGAATTTGCCAAACAAGGGCTTGATCCTGCGGCATCGTCTCTAAAAATCGGAATCTTCGGCGCGGAGCCATGGACCCATGCGATGCGGCTCGATATCGAAAAGCGCATGGGTATCGACGCGGTTGATATTTACGGCCTTTCGGAAGTGATGGGCCCAGGTGTTGCCAATGAGTGCATTGAAAGCAAAGACGGCCCTGTGATTTGGGAAGATCACTTCTATCCAGAAATCATCGATCCCGAAACAGGTGACGTGCTGTCCGATGGCAGCGAAGGCGAGCTCGTGTTCACGAGTCTCTCAAAAGAGGCGATGCCAGTGATCCGCTACCGCACGCGCGATCTCACTCGCCTGCTTCCGCCCACCTCGCGCAGCATGCGCCGCATGGCGAAAATCACGGGCCGTAGTGACGACATGATGATCATTCGCGGCGTTAACGTGTTTCCCACGCAGATCGAAGAATTGATCCTCAAGCAACCCGAACTTGCGCCGCATTACCTATGCGAGATCACGCGTCCGCACCATTTGGACGAGCTGACCGTACGCGTTGAAGTCGCGCCCGAACTTGCGGGTGTCGGAGCCGACGCCCGCGCCCGCGCAGCGGAGACGCTCGCGCACCGGATGAAAGAAATGATCGGCGTCAGCGCAAAAGTCGAGCTCGTCGCACCGGGCGGGATTGAGCGGAGTTTGGGTAAGGCGAAACGCGTTGTGGACAAGCGGACGAAGTGAATAAGGCGCTTCTACGCCCCGTTCTGCTGGAGGCGGCGGAGCGCTTGCGCGTCTTACCGTTCGCTGAATTGCTTTCGCGCTGCTCGCTCTCTCCGCAAGTCTCAAGTGTTGTGCTTAACGATGTCGCCTACCGCATTGAGACGAACTTCTGGCACAACTCGGAGTTCGAGACGGATTCGCTTTCAGGCGATCGCTTAATCGTTGTAGAGCTAACCGCATACGAGTCTGAAAAGGGACACAAACTGCTAGCACGTTCCGCAGTGGTGACCTTTGACGTCTACGAAACGGGCGGAGCCGAACCCGTCGTATGGGTACCTGTTTTTCCGTGACTTTAGATTTCCGCCAAAATAGATAGCTTCATGAAAAAAGCCATCATCACACTCTCTGGGGACATCGGTAGCGGTAAATCCGCCGTGGGCAAATTGCTCGCTCAACTTACCGGGTTCGAACTGCTTTCTACCGGAAACATTCAGCGCAGCATTGCGACCAAGCTCGGCATCACAACCCTAGAGCTCAACGAGCGCTCGGCAAAGGATCGCTCGGTCGATGACCAGATCGATCAAGGTACGATTGAACTGGGCAAGACCCGCGATCAGTTCATTATGGATTCGAGGCTAGCGTGGCATTTTATTCCTCAGGCGTTTAAAGTGTTTTTGACCGTCTCGCCCCAAATCGCGGGGGAGCGCGTCTTTAATGCTGCTCGTGCTGAAGAAACTCATGCATCGGTTGAGGCAGCGATTGAAAACAACCTGTCGCGACAGAAGCTTGAACAAGAGCGCTTTGGCAATCTCTACGGTGTCGAGCTGCGAAATCACAAAAACTACGACCTGGTTGTAGACACGTCGGACCTCTCGCCCGAGCAAGTCGCGCAGCGCATTTTTGAAGCTTACAAAGCCAGCAGAGCCGCGTAGTTCGCGCTTTTCACTATACACAGCGCTCAGCGTGCGACGCACGCCCTCGCCTCGTGAAGTTTGACCTGCGATTCGGACGAAACGATGCTGACCTTGCACGATTTTTCGCCAGAATGCGTTTGTATTCTTGGGAATTCTGGTTCCGGAAAAACGACGCTCGGCCGCAAACTTTCGAACCAGCTCAGCACGCCCTTACTTGAACTCGACCACTATGTGTGGGCTCCCGAAATGCCGCCGCGTATGAGCGACGATGTGGACATCCAACGCGATCTTGAGCGTGATTTGCTTACAGAGAGGCGTTTCGTAGTTGAGGGCTGCTATGCGAAATGGGCTGCTGTCGCGCTGACTCGTCGCCCGCTACTCATCTTCATGGATATGTCAGAAGCGCAATGCATCGCGAACTGCTTGGCGCGGCCGTGGCAGCCTGAGAAGTTCGCGAGCAAATCGGCGCAGGACCGAACGCTGCCATTTCTGCTCGACTGGGTTCGCGCCTACTACACCCGCGATGACGATATGTCCCGCTCTCAGCACGCATCGCTTTTTGAGCGATACGATGGCGACAAAACCCGAATTGACTCGCTGACTGCGTTAAGCCAGTTTCTCGGTGAGTAAGCGGCAGGCGCAGTTAGGCTTTTCGTCGAAGCTAGGACGATGCGATCAAACCGACCAGATCGCTGCGATCTCCACGTACTTCGCTTTCGTAACCGAGCAAAAACTCGCGATCAAAAATTCGTTCGAAGCGCGGAATACGCTGCCAAAGAGGTAGAGCCGGGTCGTCGGCCAAGAGCGACTGGTCCCGCATACGGTGCGCGCGTTCTAGCATTGGCTCCCATGCTCGCGAAAGCGGACCTATCAATTCGTGAATAACGGCTGCATGACCGCCTTTTCGCATTGCACCCGAGCGTTCCGCGAGCGTGACATAGTGCTCGTGCCACGCGAGCGCGCCGATTACAAGTTGTGTGTAGCCGCCCGCAGCCACCAGGCGTGTGCCGAATTCGAAATCGTCCCAGGTGATCCAGGGGAAGCGCTCGTCGAAAAGGCCGACTTCGTCGAAAACCGCGCGTTTCATTGCGCAGTTGCCGGTGAAGAAGAAGTGCTGTGGCCATGCTGAGAACGTGGTTCGCATCGGCACGCCAAATTGCGTGCCTGAATCTTCCAACCACCGACGTAACGGATCGCGGCGAAGCGGTTCACGAAACAACGTGGGGCCAATGGCCACCGCGAGTGGGTGTGGGTTAGTCTCGTGGAACTCTACGAACGCACTGAGCGCCGACGGTGACGGAACGGCGTCATCCGCCATGATGGCAATGAGGCGGGATTCCGCAAGTCGTATACCTTCATTGACGACTGCCGCGCGTCCGGACTTCATCGATTGGATGTATTTCAAGTTGAAGCTCGGTAACCGTGCATTCAGCAGGGTAACTTCATCCGCAATCTGCGTGCGGTCACAGTTGTCGACAATCAACACTTGAAATTTTGCGTGGTCGAGAGTTTGCGCAACGTAAGCGCTCAGCAGCTCGGCGCCCGAGTTGTCGTGCACGGGATCGCAGAAAATAACGACTGACAGCTTCATTCGTGTTGCCCCGCGCGCATTTCGGCAACAAATTCCGAGAGAGCCGCAGGCGGTAGTAGTTCGAGCCAACCCACGCCGCTAATGGTTCCGAAGAACCCACGGTGCCACACGGCTGGACAGGGCGCAAACGGATTGTCCGTCGCTGTAGGCTTGAAATCACAGAGCAGCGCGAGTGCGTTTCGCATCATCGCCTTGCATTCAGTCTCTACGCGTTCGCGTTGCTCGGCGATCGTGTTGGACTCGTGAACCCGGTAGTCATAGCGCGCAGAAGTCACTTGCAGTGGCTCGGCATGGCAAGACGCGCGCAAAGCGAAATCCCAATCATGGTGGTAGCGCCAGTCAGTGAAACCAGAGAGGCGTTCCCAGAGCGACTTTCGAAAGAAAAGATTTCCAGTTGAGATCGAGGGGTTTGCGAGAAGAAAGCAGAGGCCGGTGGTTACAGCCATGTGCGGCGTGTTGGCGGTTGCGCGAAGGCCGAACGGTCGCGAGTCGCGCTCGAAACGTAGTCGCTCGCCCTCGGAATCCATGTAATCCACACCGCCGAAACCCCAATCGACGTCGCGGTTAGTCAATGCCGAATGAAGTGCTGCGATACGGTCAAGCGCGAATCGATCATCCGAGTTGATAGGCAAAATCCACTCACCACTCGCCAGCGCAATCGCTTCATTGAAAGAGGCGGCGGCACCACGATTTTCTCGAGCGATAAAGGTCACCGGTAGCGGGCATCCTTCGAGCGCGTGGTCAATCTGCGCAGCGCTGCCATCAACCGAGCCGTCATCGATGATGATCAACTCATACGGTTTGACCGTCTGCTGTAACACCGATGCAATCGCCGCTTCGACGTATCGCGCATGGTTGTAGCAGGCAAGGACTACAGAAACTCGCGGTGCCATCTCGGCTTGAGCGTGTGAAGCGCGACTAAGACGCTCTTGTTGCCAGATCCGATAGCGTTGCCAATGCTCAAGCAGTGACGCGTCGTCCGACCACTGCACTGTTGCTGCGAACGCGAGACCAAAGTTGTGGAAGAACGCCTCGGTCAGCGGATGCTCGTCGCTCAAGATTTCAAAAAAAGCCGCGCAAGATTCATTGGCGCATCCGAGCTGATAGAGCGCCACTGCGCGCATGTGTGCCGCGTCAAAATCCTCAGGTTGCATGCGAAGCACGCGGTCATAGGCGTCAATCGCTCCCACCAGATCGCCAGCGCGCTGCAACTCGAGCGCTCGATTTCGTAGCGCGTCCACGGCGCTCGCGCTGAGTTGGTCCGTTGCTTCGCTAATCGCGCCGCAACAGCTCTTAAAGCGCCTGCCACTTCCGCACGGGCATGGCGAATTTCGCGCGGCCGACGCGTTCGCTGCGCGGCGTTGACCGCTCTGCAACGCAGCGCTCGACATGTGTGACAACAAACTCATCGCTCCCTATTGAACCTTCGTCTTATAAGACGCATTCAAGCAGAAAAGCGCGCCACCTTCACCTGCTCTTTTGGACGGTGAAACAGTTTCTTACAAATTTGCAGATTTGGAGTACGAGTCGGCGTTGACACGCCGATTCGCAACGAAATCAGGGCCTGTAGTGTGTGTTTTGGCGTCTGCTAGGTTGTGCTTCCAGCGGCATACGCCTTCACGTCCTCCGGCGTCGCTTCGGTTGCGTAGCAATCTTCGAAGAGTTCGCGGAACAGCGCTTCAGGCAGTTTGCGGCCGATAAAGACCACCGTGCTTTCGCGCTTTTGATCTTCTTTCCACTCACTCGCGAAATCAAAGCCCGCCATCATGTGCACGCCTTGGAAGACGACGCGACGCGGTTCGCCCTTGATGTTCAAAATGCCCTTGTAGCGAAGCATTTGTTCGCCGTACAAATTGATGAGCGAGCTGATGTAGCGATCCACTTTGCGCACATCAAGCGCACGATCGGTGCGGATGTAGAAGCTGTGAACTTCGTCGTGGTGCTCGTGATCGTCGTTCGTCAGGAAATCAGGCTGAATTTCAAGTATCGCGTTGAGATTAAAGCCGCGAATATCGAGCAACTCCTTGATCGGCGTTTCCCCAAAATGGACTTTATTGATCGGGGCGCGCACATTGAATTTGCGCAAACGCTCCATCAACTTCTGTGTTTCTTCTTCGCTAGTTTGATCGGTTTTTGACACGAGCAATCGATCCGCAAACGCCGCCTGTTGCTGCGCTTCGGTGAATTCTTGCAGTTGCTTGACGCCATGCTTTGCGTCCACCACCGTGATCACCGCGTCGAGCAGGTAGCGCTCGTTCACTTTCTCGTCGGCGAAGAATGTTTGTGCGACCGGTGCTGGATCGGCCATGCCCGTCGTCTCGATCATCACGCGATCAAACTTGAGTTCGCCCTTGGCGCGACGTTTGTAGAGATTGTTGAGAATTCGAATCAGATCGCCGCGAACGGTGCAACAGATGCAGCCGTTGTTCATCTCAACGATTTGCTCTTTGGTGTCAGCAAGAATTTCGTTATCTACGCCCTCTTCGCCGAACTCGTTCTCGATCACCGCGATTTTCTCGCCGTGATTCTCTTTAAGAATTCGGTTCAAGAGCGTCGTCTTTCCGGCCCCCAAAAAACCCGTGAGAATGGTTACCGGAATCGGCGACTCCGTCACAACGGGGCCCCAATTCTGAGCTTCTTTTTCGGCGGCTTTCTTGGCGGAATCGGCTTTGGTGGACATCTGCGCTAATCTCTCAACAATGAATGAGCTGAATTTTAGGTCGCTCCCCCAAAACTCAATGCCATCGCCGCCGAGCGGCGCGCCAGTGCTCACGAGTGCAGAGGTGCGTGCGGTAGAAGCGCGCCACGCGAACGTCGACATGATGCGCCGCGCTGGCCGCGCTGCGTTCGAGTTTCTTCGCGCGCGCACGAGTCCGGATGCCAGCATCACGCTGCTGGTGGGGCCAGGAAACAACGGTGGCGATGCTTTGGCTTGCGCGGCGGAGCTTGCCAGTGCGGGCTATCGGCCAACGCTTGTTATGTGCGGAAACCCCGAAAAGTTCGGACCGGATGCGCAAGCGGCATGGTCTCGCGTGCGTGAGTTTGAAACGCCAATTCTTATTAATGCCTCATTTATCGAGGGCAAGCGGCCGGATTGGATTGTAGACGGCTTATTTGGTATCGGACTGTCTCGCCCAATTGAAACGGGCGTTGCAGAGATAATACGTACTTCGAACGAGCATCGCGAGCGCGGGACAAAAGTGCTCGCGCTTGATATCCCTAGCGGCGTTTCCGGCGACACCGGGGCGCTCGTGGGCGATACCGCGATCAACGCGGATCACACCCTCACCTTTATCGCGCTTAAGCCTGGGCTGCTGACTGGCACTGCGCTCGATCACGTCGGAGCGCTGCATCTGGCATCCCTCTTTCTTGACACCACAGTCGTCGCGCATTCGATGACGAGCTTTAACGCAGACGATGCGCGCGCCCTCATGCGGCCCGCGCGCGCGAATGCACACAAAGGCACCAATGGCACGCTTGCGATCATCGGCGGCGCGAACGGTATGTTGGGAGCGGCGCTCCTTGCAAGTCGCGCGGCGATGCGGATGGGCGCAGGCAAAGTGAAAGTCGGCTGGCTGGCCGAGCCCTATCCGCAAGTTGATCCGCAGATGCCCGAAGTGATGATGCGCTCGGCAAGCGATTTGGCGAACGACGAGTGCACCGCGCTCGTGGTCGGCTGCGGCATGGGCGTTTCGGGAAACGCGGTGCGCGTGCTCAAAGCGCAATTGAAGCGGGACCGGCCGCTCGTGATCGATGCCGACGCGCTGAACCTGATCGCCGAATCGGCGGAACTCGCAACGCTCGTTCAACAACGCGCCGCGCGAAGCGCAGCAACGATCTTGACGCCGCATCCCGCGGAAGCCTCGCGGTTACTCGGCGCATCGACGTCATCCGTTCAAAGTGATCGCATCCGCGCCGCGCGCGACTTGGCCAAAGGCTACCGCGCCATCGTCGCGCTTAAAGGCGCGGGCACCGTTGTCGATGACTGCACCTCGACCTCGATCAACGCCACTGGCAACGCCCTCCTCGCCACGGCTGGCACGGGCGACGTGCTCGCCGGCATGATTGGTGCGCTATTGGCTCAAGGCTACGCGCCGTCTGACACTGCCCGAATCGGCGTTGCGCTTCACGGCGCGGCAGCCGATCAAATGAAAGCGAGAGGCTTCAAGCGTGCGGTGGCGAGCGACGTGATTGAGGAATTGCGCACGCTGTAGGTGAACTTTGTAGGCGCGCGCTTGAGCGCGCTCTCCACGTCCTACAGATGAGCGAAGACTACGAAAAGTAGAAACGTTGCTACAATTGGCAGGTATTTTTGACGTTTCTACTAAAACGAGGTGCTACCTTGATCACGCTATCCAGTCGCGAATTTAATCAAGACGCAAGCCGCGCCAAAGCCGCATCGCTCAATGGCCCCGTCATCATTACTGATCGCGGTCGTCCTGCGCACGTGCTGCTTTCCATCGAAGAATACAAACGGCTTACGGGGCAGCGCGAAAGTATTGCTGACCTCTTGGCATCACCCGATGTCGCCGATATCGATTTTGTGATTCCAAAGAGTCGCGAGAAAACTGTTGCTGCGAAATTGAAGTGACTCGTCGATGTTTTTGCTTGATACCAACGTCGTCTCTGAACTGCGAAAAGTAAAAGCGGGAAAAGCAGATAAGAACGTCACCAAATGGTCGAAATCTGTTGACGCGAATGATTTGTTCATTTCTGTCATCACGCTGCAAGAAATCGAACTTGGCATATTGCTGATGGAGAAAAAAGACGCCACGCAAGGTGCGCTGCTCCGCAAATGGTTTGTCGATCAAGTGATCCCGACGTTTGCCGAAAGAACGCTCGTCGTCGATCCAGCAGTTGCAAAGACGTGCGCGGCGATCAACGCCGAATCCATCCGCCCCTATCGCGACGGATTCATCGCAGCAACGGCGCTCGTGCATCGCATGACTTTGGTGACGCGCGATGTTGGCGATTTCGAAGGAACGTGTGTCGCGCTTGTCAATCCGTGGAAGGCGCGGTAATCGTTCGATTACGTTTCAAAGATGCGCAACATCAAACAGTTTCCGGAATTTGACGCGGCGTGAGTTGCGTAGGGTGGATGCGCGAAGCGCTATCCAAGATCGGCGTTTGAGTGCATTAATGGCGGACGACGCGTCGCGTATCCACCCTACCTTTTACGGATGAGACGTTAGGTCCTATCCTGGTTGGCTAACGTCGCAGCTGAGCGATTTGGTTTTCAAAACCTCTGTCATGCTTTCCAGATACGATGTATCCAAAGACCGCTCGAAGCGAATCGCGCAAGTGAAAATAGTCGTCATGCGACAGCGGCGCATAAAGAGAGTCGCCCAACCGACTCGACGGATGTAAGGTCATGACTCTTTGATCGTAAAACTCCTCAAAATATCGATTTAGTGGAGCCGCAAAGCCGATGTGACGATCAAAACACTCGTGCAGCCAATTTGCCGCGTCTTTCGCGCTAGGGTTGCTACAGCCACCAGCTCTAAGAATACGCTGCACTAGATGGAACGACGCTTCCATTGCGACAAAGCACTGTATTGTGGCTTCCTCAAAAAATTCGTCATGCATCGCAAGCATGCTCGCCTTCACAAGCGCCGACATGCCGCGTAGCAATACGTGATCGGAGAGTTGTATCTTCTCCCAATAATCACGCTGTCGCTCGACTTCAAATTCAGTCATTTCTATGAGGGAATATCGAAGTCGCACGCAATCGAGCAAACGCGTCGCATTGTATGGAATAGATGGCCGATGTAAACCGACCAATACGGCATCTCGTATCGCCTCCGCAGTCGACACGTCGCAAAGGTCGAGCCGTTTCCGATTCAGAATCGGTGAGTAGTGGTGAATTGGATAGAACGTTACTTTTGCGCCCGAGCTCTCTTCGCAAAGTAGTATTGAGCTAAGAAAGCGAATTTCGTCGGGAGTAAGCCAATCCATCTCAGTGTACGAGTCCTTGACGGGTTCATACATCCATGATCGCGTGTGCGTTACGGAAAAAACAATTTCCTCATCACCCCAATAGAGAGCGTCGGGCATCCTAATCACGCCGCGCGGATATACACCGCGCGGATGAAAAACCTTTACGACGTACCTCTTCTCTGAACGAACCGCAGCTGCTCGTTTCGGCTCCAGGTATTTGAGGCTATGTCTTTTCACTGATTAAGAAACTTACGTGTCGCACGAGCGACTGAATCGAATCGTCGCCGCGAAATCTGGCAATGAACTACGTTTTTTGCGCGAGGCAGGTTAGGCGCATCCAGCACCACCAACTACGATTCACGCCACCAAAATAACCCCACCCACCGTCTTCCGCGCTTCAAGGTCACGATGCGCCTGAGAAGCATCCGCGAGCGAATATGTCTGACGCGCCGCTAGATCCAACTTCCCGTCTTTCATCATGTCAAACACGTTCGCCGCCATCTCTAGCATCGTGGCGCGATTGGCGGTGTAGGCCATGAGTGTTTGGCGGGTGACGTAGAGCGAGCCCTTTTGCGCGAGGATGCCTAGGTCGACGCCAGTGACGGGGCCAGAGGCGTTTCCGAAGCTGACGAGTAAGCCGAGCGGTTGCAGGCTGTCTAGCGAGCCGAGCCAAGTGTCTTTACCGACGCCGTCATACACGACGGGAACCTTCTTTCCGCCAGTGAGTTCTTTCACGCGCTCTGCGAAGTTTTCTGTTTTGTAATTGATCACATGCGTGCAGCCGGCGTCAAGCGCGAGCTGGGCCTTGTCTGCGCTACTCACCGTGCCGATCATGTTGACGCCGATCGCGCGCGCCCATTGCGCGGCAATCAGGCCGACGCCACCTGCGGCTGCGTGAAACAAAATCGTGTCGCCCTTTTGCAGCTTCTTCGTGCGGTTGAACAAGTATTCAACTGTCATCGCGCGCAGGAATCCGGCGGCGATGTGTTGTTCGCTCACGTGTTGCGGCAGCTTCACGAGGAATTTCGCGGCGATGTTCCGCTCGCTTGAATAGCTGCCGAGCGGGCCATCGCAATAGACAACGCGATCACCGGGGGCAACTTCAGTGACGCCCTCGCCCACGGCCTCAACGACTCCCGCGCCTTCTTTGCCGATACCCGACGGCATCGGCATTGGGTAGAGCCCGGTGCGGTGATAGGTGTCGATAAAGTTCACGCCGATCGCGCTGTGGCGCACGCGCGCTTCACCCGCGCCTGGGGGCGGCAGATCAATGGTTTCGTATTTGAGGACGTCGGGCGTGCCGGTTTGGTGGAAGCGGATTACGTGGGTCATGTGTGTAGCCTCGGTGCTTTGTATTTGCAGCGATGATTATGACCTGTCATCCCCGCGAAGGCGGGGACCCAGACCGGGAAATATGAGATGACGAGATGTCGTTGATCGTACTGCTTTGCGGAACAACAACTTTCACGGTCAAGGGCTTGCAGCGCGACGCCTTGTGGCACGGTCTGGGTCCCCGCCCGAAGGTTTATCCCCGCGTAGGCGGGGACGGGGATGACAGCATGTTGTCGGGCGTTTGTTGCGCCAAACAGCGTGTGTTTAGCAAGCGAACATCGTTTCGAGCGCAAGCGCGCTCCAACAAGTGGATGCTATGCAATCACGCGGTACGCGTAGATACCAACCGCGGTGAGTATGAGCGAAGCAATCAAATGCAACGCGGCCAACGCAATGCCACGCAACATCGCACCGTTCATCATGAGTGTTGTGACTTCAGCGCTAAACGTTGAAAACGTGGTGAGCGCGCCGAGAAAACCGGTGATGAAGAACATGCGCCACTGCGGCGAGATGTCTGGCTTCGCGGCGAAATACGCGAGTGCGATTCCGACGAGCAAACCGCCGATTGCGTTCGCCGCGAACGTGCCCCAGGGGAGCCAGGATTTGCCGTTCAACCACAGTGAAAGGCCGTAGCGCGACCACGCGCCGAGAATTGCGCCGAGGGCGATAGCGGTGAGAGTCAATTTTGCACCTCCCCCTTCAAGGGGGAGGCTGGGTGGGGGATGGGTTTAGACGATGTACGCGCAACCAAACCCCATCTCCACCCTAACCCTCCCCTTGAAGGGGAGGGAATCGAATCGAGCCACGTGTGTTTCGTCATTCGTTATGTAAAGCAGCGGAGTTACTTCGCCAGCGCCGCATTCCAAACCGCATCAACCACCTCGCGCTGCGCGCCGCGCTCGCGGTAGAGGCGAACCTCCATCGTGCCAGTCCAGTGGGCGTCACCACAGCGCGCGATGCGTTTGGCTTTCACTTCGCGGGCGACTGCGCTCTCGGGCAACCATGCGAGACCGTGGCCCTCCAGCGCCATCACTTTGAGGGCTTCAGACATGTCGTTCTCGTACACGCAATCGAGATGCGCACGCACCGGCGATTGCTGAAGAATCAATTCAACCATGCGACCGAGATACGCCGCCGGTGTGTAAGAGAGATAAGGAATTTTTCGCGGTTCGCTGCCGGGCAATGCGAAAAGCGCGCGGCCTTCGCTATCGGTTTTCGAAAACGGCGCGATCGTTTCAGTGCCAAGCACGACCATTTCGTAGCGCGACGCATCAAGCTGCACCGGCTGGTTGGGATGGTGATAGCAGAGCAATAAATCACAGTTGCCTTCCACCAAGCTCATCACCGCGTCGTGCACGTTTACCGCGTTTAACTTGGCCTTCACGCGCCCGAGCTTCTTGGAAAGCGTATTCATCCACAGCGGGAAGAACGTGAGCGAAAGCGTGTGCGGCGCGGCAAAAAGAATCGTGTCTGTCGGCGCGCTTTGCAGACCACGCGCAATCGCGCGCGCGTCCATCGATTGCCGCACGATTTCGGCGGCGCGCTCGCGGAATTGTTCACCTGCTTTGGTGAGCTTCGTCGGATAGCTCGTGCGGTCAATCAGCTCGGCGCCGAGCCATTGCTCAAGCGCGCGAATCCGACGCGAGAACGCCGGCTGCGTGACGTAGCGAAGTTCTGCGGCCCTCGAAAAACTGCCGGTCTCTGCCAGCTGCAGGAAATCTTCAACCCATTTCAGTTCCATCGCGGCATTCTAAACCCGCTATGCAGGAACGGTATAGATGAAGATTCAGCGCAATACAACGAAATCTATGAAACTACATATTTACAAGGGCTACATCGTAATAAATGCTTTTAACAAAACAAGAATTTTTGCAAACTTAGCCCAATTTAAATCGTCATTTAAGCTGAACTGCTGTCGTGTGCAAATGTGTGCACCCAGTCGAACGAAGCGACTTCACAAACCGCCGGTTTTGCTGATGCTGTTGCCACCGCGCTCATCTCACTTGTTCGCACGGGCGAGCAATCGATGCGAGAGATAGGTCCAAACGAAAACGGCGGCTGCGTTACTCGTCAATTCTGCGTGGTCAAAAGGCGGCGAGACTTCACAGCAGTCCATGCCGACCCAATTCAGCTCGCTCCACGATTCGAGCAAAGTCAACACTTGGTTTGATGTCATGCCGCCGGGCTCTGGCGTTCCAGTACCAGGTGCAAACGCGGGATCGAGACAATCGATATCGAGCGACAGATACACGGGCGCACTGCCAACACGCTGTTTAACGTGCGAAATGATCTCGGCAAGTTGCTGCTCGTTTTCAAGTCCACGAAGCTCGCGTGCGGTGAACACACGGCCGCCTTTGGCGTTCACGTATTCCCGCGCCTCACGTTTACCAGCAGAACGGATTCCGATCTGCGTTGTGAGCGTGGGATCAATCAAACCCTCTTCGATCGCCTCGTAGGTCCAGGTGCCGTGTCCGGACGGCTCGCCAAAGTGATCTTTCCAAGTGTCGCAATGTGCATCGAAATGAACGAGCGCGAGCGGCGTTCCGAAGTGCTTTCGATAGGCGCGAAGCAACGGCAACGAGATTGAGTGATCACCGCCGAGCCAAAGCATGTGATGCTTACCGATCAGTTCAAGCGCTTGCGGTTCAAGGGCTGCGCGCATCGCTTCGAGAGAGGTGTTCGGTAACGCAAGATCGCCGTAGTCGACCACATCGCCTGCCGCTGGCGCGGTGTCGAAGAACGGATGTGTCGCGTCGCAGAGCATATGACTGGCACGACGAATTTGATACGGGCCAAAGCGTGCGCCGGGACGATTTGTCACGGAGCCATCCCAGGCGATGCCGGCCACCGCGAATGGGGCATTCGCTACGGCAGGGCCTGGCGCAGGTGCATTGAGAAATCCGCCAAACCTCGTGTTGGTGTTGTAGGCAAAGTTGTTGTGCGACATAACATGAAGCGTATCGCAGATTGGCGTTCGCTACGCGCGACGCAACACACGCGCGACATCGCTACGATCATGTACGTCAAGTTTAGAAAATACTTGCTTTACGTGATAACCAGCGGTGTTAACCGATACATCGAGCTTCGCAGCGATCTCAGCATTTGTGTGACCCAAAGCAATCATCAGCGCTACTTCTCGCTGTTGCGGCGATAACTCTAAGCGAGACGCCCCCTCAGTTAGGCGAATTGGGTCGCTTGCGAGCCGAGACACGATAAGCGCCTGCGCTGTTCCGCCGCTAGCGGCATCTAGCGTGTGTTGGCGAAAGGCGAAACGCCCCCAAGGTGAATCGATTAGATGTAACACGTTGGGTGAGCTTCGCGTCGCCTGCACCACGCCTTTCAAGAAGTCTCGCAGCGCACGTGGCTCTTCGTGTGCATTACCGGGAACGATACGATCGCCGCGCGCGAGTCTTACCAAGCGCAGCCAATGAGCGTCAGAGTAGAGGATTTCACCGCTCGCATCCAGCACAGCCATTGCCTCCTCCGCAGTTTGCTCGGTAGAAACTTTGACCGGTGCAAAATTCGATTCCGATAATGCACGAGATAAGTAGTGCAACACATCGCGAATCGATTGAGCCTCTGAATCATTGAACGGCGGCTCCTCAGCGGACCGGTAAAGGCTTAGTTGACCAATGGCTTCGCGTTGGGCGGCACCTGATCGAACAATCCCATAGAGAACGTGTTCAACGCCCAATAGGGCGAGTACCTCTTTATAGTATTCAGTTTTTTTCTCGGCGATTGAAACCGTCCGGCGCGATACGGGGTCACTCGCCGCGACGCGCGCGAGATACGCTTTCGAAAACGCGTGCGTGTCGGCACGATAGTGACGCTCGTAGTAGCGCGCCATCGTCTCAGGCGGCAGCATGCGTTCTGCGTACATGTTTGTCATATGGCCGTGAGCATCGCAGTAAAAAAATGCAGCGTGGGTACTACGAACCAATTGTTTCAATGCGGTGAGAAGCGGTGGCAGCGCAACAGCTGCTGGCAGGCCGAGACCAGAGAGCTGTCGAATCGTCAGTCTCGCCGAGCCCTTTTCGACAGTATTCACCGCAAGATTCCTTCGTAGTCCGCAACCCTCGAAGCAGCGCCATGACGGGACACTACGGGATTGCCTGCTTCATCCAGCGACCCCAGAAGGCCGGAACGCAACAGGAAGTGCTCGATTGGAGCTTCGCCGTTGACATGGCGGCGCGCAGCGATCGGAGTTGCAACACTCGTACCGTTTCGGCGGCTAGCCGATTGCGATCGATTGCCTGCTGCCAGAACGCCTGGCGTAGCAAACGACTGGTCGGCTACATCGTAAGCGCTGGGAAAAGTTTTGTACTGCGATGCCGCATTTGGGTAGCCCACCGACGAATATCGCGAGATAAACGAACCATGCTCCGAGGAGACGTGCAGGCCATTTGCATCGAACAGTTGTGCCGCAAGTGCTGCACCGACCGAACTAATTGCAGGATTCACGCCAAGATTACTAGCACTACCCCGCCGCTTCAACGAGGCAGTTGCGGCGTACGCTGACTGCGCATCGTGCAAATAGTCCTCGACGAACCGTGCTTGTTGACCTTTACGCAGCTGGCCGATTACCAAATCATCACGCTCAATCCAGGCGCGTACTTCTACGGGGTCCACAGAGTTGGTAGAAACCTCAACCGTCCAGATTCCTGCCGGTGCGGCGACGAGTGCAATTTTTGTGTCATACGCGTCCCTACAGGTTGGATCAGCAGTTGCGGGCACGGTTGCAGGCGGCGCGCAAGGTGGCGGCGCAAACTGTGGGGTGTGAGTCGGAGCGATCGCAACCAAGATTGACTGACGCGCGGTCGAGCATTCGTCAGCGGGGATACCGTTACGGATGTTAACGACGCAAAGTGCAGGCGAGACTTTCGCTGTATCGCTGCCAGGCCAGCCGGGGGCAGCCCATACAGCTGTTTGATTCGGACGAACAGCATCTAGGAAATCCCGACAGTTTGGTGGCTTGATGCGCACACTGAACTCACTAAACCCACCGGCCCAGATCTCAAGAAAAGTATCGATACGGCAGTCTGGATCAATCGCGACCTGGAACGTCCCTGGTTGCTCGGAGGAAATTTCTTGAGACGCGTGACACGCAGATTCGTAAGCGTTGCCAGCAGCGACAAACAACTTCCATTGATCTCCGCCTTGTCTCAGCATATGGGCAATCGCGCGATCAAGCCGCGAACGCCCTGTGTGCCCACCGCTAAACGAACCGTAGCTCAAACATATCGTTACGCGATCCGTCGGCTTGGTGCGCAGCCGCACATAAGCAAGTGCGTCGAGAATCGCGACATTCATTGATGCACCTGAGGTATCTGCGACCGCGTCTCTCGGAAGCTGTACAAAGATGATTTTTGCGTTTCCAGCGCGGTCACGCGGTCCGGCTGCAGGTGATCCCTGAATTGGATTCGGCCAACCTGCGGCAAGGCTCATTACATGAGTGCCGTGCGAGCTACCCTGTCGCAATACGTCATAAACCAGCTCCTCGTAGACCGCTGCCTCATCGACAACACCTGTCGCAGAGTCTTTATGCTTCGCGAGCAGCGTGTTGATGTCGTCGCTCGTGAGCTCTGCTCCGTACACAAATTGATCGCGCTGACCTTTCACGCGCCGCCAGACGCTGGGTCGAGCTTGCGCTTGGCTTGTTCGGCGCCTATCTTGGTCCCAAAGGTACGCAACTCGTGTCTTACCGTCTGATCGAAGAAAAGCGGGCTGAGCAAATGCACAACCGTGATCAATGACCACAATAACATCCTCACCGCTGGACTCTTCCCCACCGAGAGCTGCGTGCGGAAGGGATCGCTTTTGAGAATCAAGCGAAAGCGCCGTAGGTCCGCTAGCCACTCCATTGAAATCGGTCATCAATTGCAATTCGGTATCGGTATAAACGGCACTCCCAATCTCAAATCCGCCCCAGCCCTCAATTCCTCCCGGCCTAAGTGCGTTGTCGAAAACATGAACGTTTCTCTCCCAGCTTAGCTCCGCCGTGAAAAATCGATCTGTAGGTGAGTAAAGTGCGCAAGGTGCAATGCAATCAAGTTTTGCTGGCGCGGCGTTCATGGACGGGTCACGCTCGATGAGTAGACCTACTCGTTTGCTTGATTTCGTTTGGTTGCAAGTCGCGTTTTCTTTGATTTCCCAGCCTACCTCTTCACGCTTACGTGTGCGCGGTATGGGGAAATTCAAAAAAGCGTACTGCGCGCCATCTTGTTCTTGCGCGACCAGTCCGCGCAATCGCGTTAAGTCTGCCCAAACGAAATAGGGGTCACGGCCCTCTAGCCTATCTTTTGCGTTCCATTCAATTTGCAGGTCCGACGCCTCATTTGCGTTTATTGATTGCCACATGAACACCTCGCTTCAGAGCTGATTCGGCTGACACTTGAAACGAATCTCGTTCAACGCCTCGCCGTATAGGAACTGAAGCACTGTACTGCGTTGCACATCTCTAAAGAGCAAAGCCCGATTCGCGATTTTTGCGCGCCCCCCCGCAAAGGCCGACCAGTCAGTTGAGTAGACCGAAGCTGGATCGACTTCATGCGAAACTTCTAGATGTTCACCTTCGAAGCTGTGCCGATCAACCGTAGCGGTAACTCCCCTTATTGCTCGCGCGAAGATCAATTCCGAAACAGCTTCAGCGAGTACGTAGGACGGCAGCGCATCAATTGGAAAATGAAGGCCCGCCACCACACGATTCTCGGCAACGCGGCGAGCGAACCTGAACAACACCCGTTTCAAGTTGTCAGTGCGAGATTCCAGCGCCTGTGAGAAAAGCCTTGAGGCAACAAGCGCGAATACATAGGCTTCAACTGCATGCCCACTCGGGAAGCTGCTGTACGACGGCGTAGTGATGACGGGCTGAACCAAGGGCGACATTTCCACCGGGCGCGGTATATCAAGATGAAACTTAAGCTGCTGTGTTAACAGCATTGCAAAGTTCAGCGAAATCGCGAGGAACTCATAGAAGCGCGGAGCGACCTCAGGCGTGACGCCGAGCATCGTGGACCAATAGGCAAACTGTGGTGGCATTTGGGTGAGGATCTCGCCAAGGCGATCACTGCGCTGGCGCGACCAAGCGAACACTCGATCCAGTTCACAGATCTCGCGATGTCGGCTCGCGATGGTCTGCTGCCCCGAGAAAAATTTGATAGGAGGCGCAGATATTACGACCCACTCAACCGCCGCACTTTCTGGTTTCGCTCTTAGCAAAAGAGCGCAGGGCTGGGGAGCATTTTCCGGTGCGCCTGGCTTGGGCGCAAACCCTACGCAACTTGTCAATTCCATGGTGGCCAGATGGAATCGGGTGAGCGCATCTCGCTGCCGAAGTTTGTCCATCTCGCCGAGCGTACGTGGCTTGGGCGCCGTACCATCGATTGGGGCCCAAACCGAACCGAGTCCACGTAGAGTGAGGTCAGCGGCCTCAGCAGCAGCAACTGTGGCGGCAGTTGTCTGGATTAGCGCCGCAGCAAGCGAGGCAGAGTTTGTCAGTGAGAATCCAGCGCCTACGGGACCTGCCCCATTAAATCCATTGAATCCGTTGAAACCATTAAATCCATTGAATCCGTTGAAACCGTTAAATCCATTGAACCCGTTGAAGCCGTTGAATCCGTTCAGCATTGCAATGCCCTCGATAAATTGTTGGTTGTCACTCGTTTAGGCCCGCTTTTCGGAGCGCATTTGCACATTTCAACGCCATCGGGCTGCCCGCTGAAGGGCTTCGCTGCAGATAGCGTGAAACAGTAAGCGTTGGCTCAACCAAAAGGACACGGTCTAAATAGGCGCAGGCGGATTTTTGGTCTCCCAGCTCGGCATAGGCCATCGCGAGTACACGCAACGTCGAGAGATGAAAGCGGTTCGCGCGCAGCGACGCGAGGCCGCAATCAATAGCAAGTTGGTAGTCTCCAGCCGCGAATGCAGCACTCGCTGCCAAAGAATCGAAGTAGTAGCTCCAGGGATCAAGCGGCGACAATCGACGCGCTTCGCTGGTGTACTTCACAGCAACTTCTCCTTCACCAACAAATGCGTTGGAAACACCACGATGAAGCCAGGCCATCGCATCGCAGTCATCGACCTTTAGCGCGCTCTCGAAATGGCGCTCAGCGAGATCGAACTGCCGCTCGAGGTTGGTTGCAACTAGTCCGCGCACGCTATGTGCGAGCGGCGCGTCCGCATTCAGCTCCAGCGCCCTCTCTGCGTAATTCACCGCAATTCTTGACTCGGTATCAAAATCGCTGAACCAGCTCTGCGTCACATTGAAGACGCGCCAGGTCGCTAGCCATGTGTAGGGCAGTGGATTCTTGGGATGACGCTCGGAAAGGTGCTCGAAAATATCCTTTGCTCGCCCAAAGTCCACTTTATGCTGGCGGTGGAGCAAACTCACGCCTGCCATCAACAGCCCCTGGCTTTCGATATTAGGCAGCCGCTCGTAGTTTAGAAGTGTGAGCTGTTGAGCGGCAGCCACTTCGAGGGCCTTTGCTGCAACTGCAGCGACCGCGTCGCAATCCGGTTCAAGCAGCGCGGCGCGCGAAACACTGAACGCACTTTGCCAGAGCATGCTGCGCGGTCGATTCCGGTATAGCTCGACGTAGAGAGCACAGCTGTTTGCGTTGACCGCCATGCGAGAGGAAATAACGTAGTCGCATTGCAAAAACTCACCAGCGATGTCGAGCGCGTTGGCGCGACCGATGAGCGCCGACATGGATTCTTTGCTAACAACGCGCAACGCGAGTGAACGCGAGAGCAGCGAGACTAGGCTATTGCAATAGACCTGCTGAAGGCGTAAGTCTGCAGCACTGCCCTCCTCAATTTCTGGAGCAAGAACTGCAATTCTGGCGCGCAATTCCTCGAACTCCGTGGTGAGCGGAGCGGCCACCCCGCTGCGGGTAGGTACAGCTGAATAAGTGCGCAGCGGCGCGGCCTCATGCTTGACATGCGCCAGACCAAGATCTTCGAATCGCGCGTCAATACCCTCGGCCAGCTGCTCTCGAACACGTTGAACGACTTGTGTCGTTCCAGGTAGCGCGAGTGCCGCAACCCTTGCCGCTCGGTTCAGTGCCGCGCCGAAAAAGGCTTCGCCGTCGGTAAGAACAGCGTCTTCGTTGATCCCGACTCTGAACTGAATCGGTACCGCCGGCGAGGCAATGCAGCTTTCGTCTTGCGCAAGCGCGTGGCAACGGAGCGCAAAAGCGCAGGCGTCTCGCGCGTTCGTGAACCGAATGAGCATGCCATCGCCGCGTCGCTCAAGGACATTTCCGTTATACGAAACTGCCTCATGGGTACAGCGCTGAAGCAATTTGATGAGGCGACGGACAGCGGTGACTTCGTCCGCTTCAATCAGCTTCGCGGACTCTACGACGTCCACGAACATAATTGTTGCAGTTTCGATGTGCAGGTCGGCGTCGCCGAACGTCAGCGATTTCGCAGTCACGGCTCTCACCCCCAGGGATTCTTTCCTGGAGCATAGCGGTCGTTTCACGGCTTGAGAATACCGTTTGTACCGCCGAGAATGACGGCTTTGTATTGGTGCGGCAAATGTAGGGCGCACAAGTTCGGGAACCGCATCTGTGCGCTCCGCACACACAAGAGCAGATGTCAAAAGCGACTGGTTTACCATCCCCCGATACCTCATAGGACGAAGCGTATGATTCGTTGTGCGAGTTCGGTCCTACCCAGTCAGGTGGGATCAAGACTCCAAACGCGTTCGTGTTTTGCGTCAACAACAACTAAACTCACGCGTGTGGTTTAGGCGGTTGTATCGAAGCCAGCGCCCGAGCGGAAGGCGTGTAACTTTATTGTGGACACTTCCGAATTGACTCAAAACATACACATCGCTCAGGCGGGGACATGAAATCGAAGTTAGTAATCGTCGTACTGATTGCCGCCGCGCTTGCTGCGTTTTTCACGTTCGACCTCGGGCGGTTCTTAACGCTCGATTACTTCAAAGCGCAGCAAGCAACGCTCGCCGCGCACGTCGCCGCGAATCCGCTGCAAAGTGCGCTCCTCTTTTTCGGCACCTATGTTGCGGTCGCCGCGTTTTCGCTGCCGGGTGCGGCGATTTTGACTCTGGTGGCTGGCGCGATTTTCGGGTTCTGGCAGGGTCTGCTCATCGTGTCGTTCGCCTCGACGATTGGCGCAACGCTTGCGTTTCTCTCGTCGCGCTTCTTGCTGCGCGACTATGTGCAGTCGAAGTTCGGCGAACGGCTGAAGCCGATCAACGAAGGCGTTGCAAAAGACGGTCCGTTCTATTTGTTCGCACTTCGGCTGGTTCCGCTCTTCCCGTTCTTCGTCGTGAACCTGGTGATGGGGCTCACGCCGATCAAGACGCTGCCGTTTTATTGGGTGAGTCAGATTGGCATGCTCGCGGGCACCGCAGTATTTGTGAACGCGGGAACGCAGCTCGCGCAAATTACTTCGCTCAAAGGCATTTTGTCGCCGGCCATCCTCGGCTCGTTTGCGCTGTTGGGTATCTTCCCGATCATCGCGAAAAAAGTGCTCGACTGGTTGCAAGGTCGTAAGGTCTACGCGAAGTGGGCGCACTTGAAACCAAAGTCGTTCGACAACAACGTCGTAGTGATCGGCGCTGGCTCAGCCGGACTCGTCACGTCATATATCGCTGCGGCAGTGAAGGCGAAAGTTACTTTAGTTGAAAAGCACAAAATGGGCGGTGATTGCCTAAATACAGGCTGCGTTCCATCGAAAGCGCTTATTAGGTCTGCGAAGCTCTTGTCGCACATGTCACGCGCTAAAGAATTCGGGTTTGAGAGCGCAAGCGCGACGTGGAATTTCGGCCAAGTGATGGATCGCGTGCATCGCGTGATCGGCGAGATTGAGCCGCATGATTCGATCGAACGCTACACGTCGCTCGGCGTTGATTGCGTGACCGGTACGGCGACGATTACCTCGCCGTGGACCGTTGACGTCGTGCTCGACAACGGCACGAAGAAAACGCTCACCACAAAAAATATCGTGATCGCCTCGGGCGCGCGCCCGTTCGTGCCGCCGATCCCCGGCTTGAAAGAAGCGGGTTACTTGACGAGCGATTCCGTATGGAATTTGCGCGAACTGCCGAAGCGTTTGGTTGTGTTGGGCGGCGGGCCGATTGGTTCCGAGCTCACGCAGTGCTTTGCGCGCTTCGGAGCGAAGGTTTCGCAGGTCGAAATGATGCCGCGCATTCTGATACGCGAAGATCCGGAAGTGTCGGACATCGTGACCAAGCGCTTCAAGGACGAAGGCGTTGCGGTGCTCACGGGACACAAAGCGAAGCAAGTCATCGTTGAGAACGGCGAGAAGATCTTGATTTGCGAATTTGAAGGCAAAGATGTTCGCATCTCCTTCGATGAAATCCTTGTCGCCGTCGGCCGCACGGCGAATGTCACCGGCTTCGGTCTTGAAGAGCTCGGCATTCCCACGCGTCCGAACAAAACAATCGAGACCAACGATTATTTGCAAACGATTTTCCCGAACATCTTCGCTTGCGGCGACGTTGCGGGGCCGTACCAGTTCACGCACACCGCCGCACATCAAGCCTGGTTCGCAGCGGTGAACGCCCTCTTCGGTCGCTTCAAAAAGTTCAAGACGGATTACCGCGTGATCCCGTGGGCGACGTTCACCGACCCGGAAGTGGCGCGCGTCGGACTATCGGAATCGGAAGCGAAAGAGAAAAACATTCCGCATGAAGTGACCTTGTACGGTATCGACGATCTCGATCGCGCGATTGCCGATAGCGAAGCGCATGGCTTTGTTAAGGTCATCACCGTACCCGGCAAAGACACGATTCTTGGCGCAACCATTGTTGGCGATCACGCGGGCGACATCTTGGTCGAGTACGTGACCGCAATGAAGTATGGCATCGGGCTCAATAAGATTCTCGGCACGATCCACACGTATCCGACGCTCGGCGAAGCTAACAAATTCGCCGCGGGGGTGTGGAAGCGAAATCATCAGCCAACGAAGTTGCTTGAATGGGTCAAGAAGTTTCATGCGTGGGAAAGATCGTGACGCGACGAACTGTGGGAGCGCGCTTGCGCGCGAACGTCGCACGTAGAGCGTCCTTATCTTGCTCGACAAGCTTTTCCACACGCAAGCGCGCTCACACTATCTGCTAGCCGAGTCAATACGATGTGCAATCTACAAACTTAAACGAGACGCTTCTATGAAATTCCTCAAAACATTGTTTGTTGCCGCGTTTGCGTTGCTAGCGGCCACTGCCTTCGCTCAGTTCGACCACTCCCACAAATCGTGGGACGACCTGCTTAAAAAGCATGTCACCTACATTTCGAACGGTAACGCGTCGCAGGTATCGTACAAAGGTTTCGCACAGGATCGCGCAGCGCTCAAGTCCTACCTAGACGCAACAGCGGGCGTGTCAGAGGCGACGTACAAGTCATGGAATAAACATCAGCAGCTCGCGTTTCTAATCAACGTGTACAACGCCGCCACGATTGAACTGATTCTCACAAAGTATCCCAATCTCAAGTCGATTCGCGAGTTAGGCGGCGTGTTCAGCAAGCCCTGGTCCATCAAGTTCGTTAAGCTGTTTGGGAAAGAGGTAACGCTCGACAATGTTGAACACGACATGATCCGCGCGGAGGGCGTGTTTAATGATCCGCGGATTCATGTGGCCGTGGTGTGTGCGTCGATCGGCTGTCCAATGTTGCGAAACGAGTCATTCACCTCTGACAAGCTGGAGAGTCAGCTCGACGATGGCATGCGCCGCTTTCTCTCGGATCGCTCGCGCAATCGCTACAACGCCGAGACGAAGAAACTTGAAGTGAGCAAAATTTTCGATTGGTACAAAAAAGACTTCACCAAAGGACACAAGGGATTTGCATCGCTCGAGGCGACGCTCGGGAAATTCTCAGACGTCCTCGCTGACGATAGCGCGGCGCAAGCCGACATTCGTAACGGGAAAATCGCGATCTCTTACCTCGACTACGACTGGAATCTCAACGACCGTCGGTAGCTAGCTTGCCGAGTTGGCGCAAGGATCAGTTTACGAATGCATTTCGCGCGCGCCGTTCGTGAGATGATTTCGCTATGCATAGAAAAGTCTTCGCTAAAACTGCCGCTGCGTTCATTTGCGCCTGGTCAGCGGCCGTCGCCCACGCCGCCGAAGGTGGCCCTAACGTTCCCACTGCAACGCCGGGTGCAGCCACTTCGGCAACGGTGCTCTCAACCCAGCCGCCACGTGCCACGAGTGCCGCAATTCCGCTTTTTTCGTCGCTCAAGCCGGGAGGCGAACTCGCGGGTTGGACATTCCAGCCGCTAAGAGGCGTTCGCAAAACCACGCAGTACGCAGCGCTCAACGATAGCGAGACACAACGCGTTGTCATCGAGGGCAAAGCCCAAAGCGCCGCGGCAGCGCTCGGTGTGCGCCTAGACCTCGACCCGAAGCAAACGCATCAGCTGCGCTGGCAATGGAAGGTGGGAAACTTGATCGAATCGAGCGATCCGCGCACAAAAGACGGGGATGACTACGCGGCGCGCGTCTACGTCACGTTCGCCACAGATCCTTCCCGCAGCACATTTCGCGAGCGCGCCGAGAACGCAGTGTTCAAATCGCTTTACGGTGAAGTTCCACCGCGAGCCGCGCTTGCCTACGTGTTCACACACAAGGCGAAATTAGGCGACGTCATCGCGAGCCCGTTCACCGCACGGGTCAAAAAAATCGTGGTTGACGCCGACCCTGGGTCGGTAGGCAAGTGGAAGAGCTTCGAGCGAGACGTGTACGCCGACTACAAGCGCGCATTCGGTGATGAACCGACGCGCATTTCGGGTATCGCCATCATGGTGGATACCGACAACACTGGCGAAACCGCGTCAGCGAAATTCGGCGACATCAGTTTGACTGAGAAGTGACCAGCCTTATTTAGCAAATGACCAATTAAATTGGGCTATAGCACCAAAAAAATTCATGTAGCTAATTAGAATTTACGACCGCTAGCCCCTGAAAAATAGGGGCTAGCGTCGCATTTACATCTTACTTTCCAGCTTGGGCTGTCGCCACCCAGCTCGTCATCCGGGCGGCATCACGGTTAAGCCCGCTCAGAATCGCTTTGAATGACGCAGTAACGATGTTCGAATCCATACCTACCCCGTGCAGCGTTGGGCCGTCGCCTACTCTCATTTCGATGTAGGTGATCGCCGTTGCATTTGCGCCCTGGCCGATGGAGTGTTCGTGATAGTCCATCACCTTCACCGGCGCGTGAATTTCCTCGGCAATCGCCGCCACGAACGCATCGATCGGCCCATTGCCAATGCCCTTTGCACTGTGCTTGGCGCCGTACACGCTTACGTCGGTTGACACCTCCACCGCCTCAGGCTTGGACGAATCCTCAGCGAGTTTGTGCGCGATGTATTTGTAGGGCATGCCGCGCGAAAGGTATTCGCTATCGAAGATGTTCCAAATGTCATCCGCAGTCATCTCTTTGCCCGTGGTGTCCATCACCTGCTGTACCACTTGCGAAAACTCGATTTGCATGCGGCGCGGCAGATCTACGCCGTATTCGCTTTGCAGAAGATAGCTGATCCCGCCCTTGCCCGATTGCGAATTCACACGGATGATCGCCTCGTAGCTGCGGCCCACATCCATCGGATCGATCGGCAGGTAAGGCATATCCCAAATCGTGTGTGGATTTTTCGCAACCTGCTGCTCGCGGTTTGCAAACGCCTTTTTGATCGCGTCTTGATGAGAGCCTGAAAAGCTCGTATACACCAAGTCCCCAGCGTAGGGATGGCGCGGATGCACTGGGATTTGGTTGCAGTACTCCACCGTTTTCTTGATTTCATCGATGTCGCTGAAATCAAGGTTTGGATGCAATCCTTGCGAATACATGTTGAGCGCGAGGTTCACGATATCCACGTTCCCCGTGCGCTCACCGTTGCCAAACAAGCAGCCTTCTACGCGGTCCGCGCCCGCCATCAACGCAAGCTCGGCCGCAGCAGTTCCAGTGCCGCGATCATTGTGCGGGTGTAGCGAAATGAGGATCGCTTCGCGATGCTTCACATTGCGCGCGACCCATTCAATCTGATCCGCGTAGCAATTAGGCGTCACGTTCTCTACAGTCGTCGGCAGATTGATGATGACCTTGTTATTCGCAGTCGCGCCAAACTCATCCACCACCGTATCGATCACGCGCTTCACAAAATCCATCTCAGTGTTCGAAAACATCTCCGGCGAAAACTCGAAGCGCCACTGCGTATCCGGATACTGCTTCATCAGCGCCTTTACCTGGCGCACATGTGGAATCGACATTTGCGCGATCACTTCGTCTTGCGACAAACCGAACACGACGTTTCGCATGACAGGCGCGGTGGCGTGATAAAGATGAAAGATCGCGCGCTTTGCGCCCTTGAGCGATTCGAAGGTCTTCTCGATAAACGCTTCGCGAGCGGGCGAGAGCACCTGAATCCATACATCGTCAGGGATTTGCTTCTGCTCGATCAAGAAGCGCACGAAATCAAAATCGGTTTGCGACGCGGATGGAAATCCGACCTCGATCTCTTTGATTCCAACTTTGACATTGAGCGCAAACATCTTCTTCTTGCGCTCGACATCCATCGGCTCTATCAGCGACTGGTTACCATCGCGCAAATCGGTGGCAAGCCAGATCGGCGGCTTGGTAATCGTTTTATTTGGCCACGTGCGATCAGCAAACGCAAACGGTTTGTACGCAGCATACTTTTCGGAGGGATTTTTCAACATTGGCATCGTGATGCACCTTCAATGACAGTCAAGTGAGACGTCAGGCTTCGCTGGGAGCTTCTCGTTCGAGCAACACGCGCAGGAGGCGTGAATCTGACGGGCGCGAACGGATTGAGAGATTGGGTGCTGGTACTGCTAGCGCAGACTTGCGCAGACAGCCATCAGCGGCAGGCTAAGAAGCGAGCGGCGCACCGCGAGCGCCAGATTGCACAGCGAAAGCGAAATCGACGAACCACCGCCCAGTGCGGTGATCGCGAACATGCTTTGTTGAGGCTGTGCGAAAGTCATCCACGAAATATAGCGCGGTTTGCTGCATCGCGCAAACTTGGCTTCGCCAGGCGAAGCCTTCGATCTAGCTCAAACTTTCGTATCGCCACCCTCACCCGCGACAGGCGCAACGAGCGACTTACCCGTGACTGCGTGGTAAGCCCAAACGACGTAACCAGACGCCAAATAACAAACAAAAAGCGCAAATAGTGCAATAGCGGGCTCTGCTACTGCAACACCGATTCCCAATGCGATCACCGCAAGCGCGGTGAAAGACACCGCGCGTTTGCTCATGGATTTGAAGCTATAAAACTTCGCCGTCGTAACCATCGAAAGCCCGGCAGCAAGCGTAACGACGAGCGTCCACCACGCCACTGTCTTTCCATCGATCCCATGGTCATCCATCAACCAAACGAACCCCGCCACCAGTGCAGCTGCGGCCGGCGATGGTAAGCCGTTAAAAAAGCGCTTGTCGATTGAACCGATCTGCACATTGAATCGGGCTAGGCGCAGTGCCGCGCAGGCCGCATACACAAACGCAACCGCCATGGCTAGGCGGTTCGATGGCAACGTACGCAAGCTCCATTCGTAAACGATGAGCGCAGGCGCGGCACCGAAGGACACCATGTCGGCCAGCGAATCCAGCTCAGCGCCAAATGCCGTTTGCGTGCCCGTCATGCGCGCAACACGTCCGTCCAACGAATCCATGATCATCGCCGCGAAAATCGACATCGCCGCGTAGTCAAACCGCAGGTTCATTGCCTGAACGATGCCGAAGAAACCAAAAAACAAGCATCCAAGCGTGAAAAGGCTTGGCAACGCGTACATGCCGCGACGGCGGAGTTTCAGCTTTTGCGCCGCGCGCGCCTCACGCACAGCGTCTTTGCCGTCATCAAGTTCGACGAACGGCGGTTCGGTGGGATTTGGATCGTTTGCCAATGCTCGCTCAGCGCAATTTCAAAAACAATCTCTAGTTTACGCTTGGAAAACAAACTGTCACCAAATACACGACGGCAGCGCCGACTATTTCAATGCGTCACCACTTCCTGCTTGACCCCAACGTCGTTTTCCTCAATCACGGCTCATTTGGCGCTTGCCCACAAGTCGTGATGGACGCGCAGCAAGCGTGGCGGCTCGAAATGGAGCGAAATCCCGTTGAATTTCTAAGTCGGCGCGCAGTTAACTTGCTTTATCGAGCGAGGAGCACGCTCGCCGACGCGCTTGGTGCATGTGCGGACGATCTCACGTTTATCACCAATGCGACGACGGGCGTGAATATGGTTGCTCAGTCGCTCGCGCTCGAACCCGGAGACGAAGTCCTCACCACTGATCTTGAGTATGGCGCTTGCGATGCGACCTTTGCTCGGGCTTGCGCGCAACGTGGTGCAATCTATCGGCGCATTCCGATCAGCCTACCTTATCGTCAAGCGCAACTGATCGAGCAACTCATGGCCGCGATCACACCGCGCACGCGCATGATTTTTTTGAGTCAAATTACATCGACCACCGCGCTCATTCTTCCTGTCGCTGAAATTTGCGCTGCAGCCCGCGCGCGCGGAATTCTTACGCTAATCGATGGCGCGCACGCACCAGGACAAATCGCTGTTGATCTCGCCACCATCGGCGCAGATTTCTACACAGGTAATTGCCACAAGTGGCAATGCGCGCCGAAAGGCTCGGCTTTTTTGCATTCGCGCCCGGAACACCACGCCTCGCTCGATGCAACCGTCATCAGCTGGGGCTATGTAGACGGTATCGCCGAACACCCCGAAGCGAAGGTATTTTTGGGAAGCACCGAATTTGAGCGAAGGATGCAGTGGCAAGGCACAAGAGACTACTCCGCATGGCTCGCAGTTGAAGCGGCTCTCCAATTTCAAGCAGATCACGCGTGGGAAAAGGTTCGGGCCAACTGCCACGCACTTGCACGACATGCGCACGACACGCTCACGCAACGCACGGGTCTCCCACCAATCGCAAACGATACCGACTGGGCGCAAATGGTATGTATTCCAGTGCCACACACCGATGCGCTACGGCTGCGGCAGCGCCTCTTTGAAGAAAGCGGCATCGAAATCGCGGTCACGACCCATCGCGACCAAGTGTTTGTGCGTCTCTCAGTGCAGGGATACAACACCGAAGCCGACATTGAGCGCTTGCTTTCTGCGCCTGCGCTTGCTTGAGAGGCGACGAAAACCTCGCGCTTTGCCGATTTCCTGACTAAAGCGTGACCTTTTGAAACCACACGCGCAGCGCGAAAGTACGTGTTTCGATCATCTTGATCTTGTCTTGACACACCGTCAATAAATTACGGGCTCTGATTCAATCCCGGAGTGCCAAGATGAAACACAGAAGAGCGCGCATCGCCATAGGAATCCTCATAATCATGGCCGCGATTGCGGCAGGTGTCTGGCATTTTCTCTGGCTGAAGCCCTACACCGTCACCCCCACTGAGCTCCAGGCGCGCTATGCCTACAAAGAAGAGTTCACGCCGGGAAGCGGGCACTCCGTCAACTTCCGAATGCGCGGCTTCGATGGCGAACTGTTTGAAGGCCGCATCGTGTATCCCAGCGATCCGACACAGGCGGCGCAGCCCTTCCCCGTGCTAGTTGGTTTGCATGCGATGGGCCGCAACCACCTGCGCTGGTGGCAAGCGGAGCTGAATGGTAGACCCACGTTCGAGCAAACGCATCGCATCACCGAGATGGCCTTAAAGCAAGGCTATGCGGTCGTGGCCATTGATGCGCGCTTACACGGTCAGCGCCGGCCACTCGGCCAGGTGCACCCAGCAAAGGGCATTTTGCGCGACATGCACTGGCTAGGGAAGCGCCAACCCTACGAGCAGATGATCATCGACACCGTGCGCGATCATCGCGTGTTGCTAGATTGGCTAGTGAAACAACCGCACTTGGACGCTAAACGCATCAGAGCGACGGGCTACAGCATGGGCGCACATTGCGCACTGCTGCTCGCTGGGCTCGATGAGCGAGTGCGCGCCGTTGCCGCTATGGTGCCCCCACATCTGGGCAACAACGTCGCAGCCGTCTCGCCCAGTAGTTTTTTGACGGGGCTTCAAGGCAAACGCGTATGGCTACTAACGGCAGACGAGGACGATCACGCGAGCGCAAAACAAAACCAAGCCCTCTTCGACGCGCTTCCCGGACAAGACAAAAAGCACCTGCGCTTCGTATCGGGGCATCAATTACCCGAGGGGTACTACGAAGGCTTGTTGGAGTGGTTTAAGTACTAGCGTTACAGTGCAGAGTTTCGCCGCAGGCACCGACACCATTCCACCTTGCACGTCGAGGGCGGCTCGGAAGTCAAAACGATCACGAAAGTTCGCGAGCGCGGATGCGCGAGCGATGAATGAACGTACCAATTCGAGAATGCAATTTCCCGAACCGTTGTGATCATGTGTTCACACACCCGCGCACGCACGTGCGCATGCAATCGCGAGCGAGGCAAAGAGCGAACACTTTTCCGCCCCCGTTATGCAATCGCGTGAGAAAGCGTAATCGCGCCGTGTGATTTGCCGCGCGTTTTCTTAATGGGGCGCACCACGATTTCCACATCCTGCTCAAGACGGGTAAGGAAATGCATCAGCCGCTCCGAGGAGAAACGGTTGAGTTTGTAGTTCGCGAGCTCAGAGACATGCGGCTGCGCAATGCCGAATAATTCAGCCGAAGCCGATTGCGTCAATCCTCGTTCACTCAACAGTTTGATGATTTCCATCGCAAGTTGAACTTTAAGCTTGCGCTCTCCTGCATCCGAATAGCCCAAATCGGCAAATACGTTGCCGCTACCACGTTCAATCGTTGAATCAGTCTTTGCCATAGTGTGCCTCGTAGTCTGCTTGCGCGAGTTTCAGCCGCGCACTAATTAAATCGACATCAGTTTTCGCGGTTTTGATACCGCTCGGAGATTTCTTCTTGAAACAGTGCAACACGTACACCGCTTTAGAGAAACGCACCGTGTACACCGCGCGCTACGTGTCACCGCGATGATCTTCGACAATCTCAAACACGCCTGCGCCGTCACTCTTCCACGGCTTCGCAGAATTTGGCACGCCACCCAATTGCACGACGCCCAACGCATAGCCCACCTCATCAATCACTGACTCATCGAACGAGAGCAAATCACGCTTCGATGAGGCCACCCAGTGAAGCGGTTTTTCTACGAGCGGGGTCGGTTTCGATATTCGTCAATTATACCGTTTAAGGTATGTGCGTTCTATCCTAAATGCAGGTCGAGGGAGCGATGTGGTTATCCCCGTTTTTTTAGGATGAACCTTCGTCAGGCTCAGGACACGCTCACCATGGGGTTTCACGTGTACGCGCGCACGTGCGCATGCAGTCGGAAGTGTGCGAGCACGCGGACAGCTCATGCGCGCGACGCGTGATCATGGGTTGAAGTCGTTTCAGCGCAATTCGCCATCTGACGATTTAATCAGGGTATCGATGAGATTAGTGTATTTGTTGCAATAAACATAAATCATCGTGTATCCAAACTAAGGCTGGGTTTCGTGCCTCAATCCAGTTACCGTGCTGGGCTATCAAACTCCGGCACAATCCGAGGCGCTACACCGAGCCTCTTAGTTAAACCGTCCTCGGAATCCGCGCTAGCTCACGCTGCCCCCATTTTCACATCCCAATTAGAGATAAGGACTGTAGACATATCCACCGGAAACTCGCCGCTGAGTACGATACAGAATCACCTTTGAGCCTACAGTGAGTTGCCCCACATAGGTGAATTCGACTGTTCGATTGCCATCAACAACGGCAATGTAGCTACTGCCACCAACACGTCGCCCTCGATCGCCTGGCAAAGGCGTCACACTGGTTACCATGCCCGTTACCTTTACAGGATCGCCTGTAGGCCGATCGATAAATGGCCAACAAATCGCTAAGAGAATAAAGGGCAAAAGAAATAGCGCAGGCCTTTCTTGCCAATGACGAGCGAGCGACGATTTTTCTTTCATCACTTAAACACCACTCTGGCGCAAACTTCGTAGCACCCGTTTATTTTCGGAATGCCTTGCGGTGTAGGCGGTGCGCACCGATCTCTAGGAGGGCATTCTTCCCAGCAAACTGGTAAGCCTGGAGCCGTAGGGGGGTCTATCGGACAGCTGAATATGAGGCCACACTTGTCCCATCGAGGATCGGGTAGCCACTCAGAAACTGGCGTCTTGGGAAGCCCCGGAGCTGGTGGCAATGGCGGCAGATGGTCTTTCGGGGGCTGCCTCGGCTTTTCTGGTTTCGGTGGTTTTCGATGACGTGGCAACCGCCCTTTCTTTTCGCCAAACGGATCAGACCAAGACACTGGATCATTTTCGACATACGCGAAAGTGCTCAAGCCCCCGAACAAACCGGTCGGATCACTTGTGAGATAGCGACCCATGGTCGCAGCATAGTTGCGAGAGTAGTTGTAATGCGCGCCTGTTTCCGCGTCGACAAGTTGACCGTCAAATCGACTGTTTACGCGAATGCTCGCCGCCTGCACAACAGTTGCCGTCCCGGTGATGATCTGCGGATTCTCAATCGGCTTTGAATTGTCGAGACTCGTTCCAAACGGATCAGAATCCCATCGCCACACGGCCTTGTTGATTGCGCCAGGTGATGTGGGAGTTGATGAGGATGGCGCATTCGCTCCCGTCGCAATCGTTGATCGGGTGACAGTTCGCGGCGTACCCAAATGATCAGCATGCACGTAGAAGACCTCAACGTTTACGCGATTCGTCGTTGAGTTGTTTCCCACGTTGTTCGCATTCGCCGCCGTTGCACCATTGCTCGGGTTACCTGTGGTCGTTCCGGCTTGTCCGAGTGGCGTTCCTGCATTCGCGCCTTTTGGTCTGAGCGTTGCAATCGGCAAATCATTAAACCAAACCGTTTCGCTGATGAGCTTTCCATCTGGCGCGTACTCGCCGATGAGGCGACCCTGTTCGTCGTAAACGTATCTCGCGTTGAAATTGATCGTTCGCGCAAGCGGCGACAAGCCCGTGGCCGCATCAATCGTGAGGCTTGAGTTGAAGGCGTACGCGCCTGCGCCCGTCTTCTGAACTCGTTGACCCATCGCGTTGATTTTGTAACTCACGGTGTCCGCCGTGTTCGCACCAATCTGCGCTCGGCTCAGTCGGTTCTTCGCGTCATACGTGTAGGCGAGCGCTTGCGTGGTGCCGGTGGGGTTCAGTTGCCCTGTTGCGGGATTCATCGTTGCAAGGGCTGCGCTCTCCGTGAGCGTGTTCCCGCTGAAGATTGCCTTAAAAACAGTGCGGGGCACTGTTTTTAAGGCAATCGGTCTGGAATGAGATATGCGCGAGCAGCGCAGTGGCAAATTCCTTCGCGTTAGGGACGAAGAAGCGGTGTTGTTATGAACGGAGTTCATTGCAACGTGAAATCCGTGAAGCACGCAGCAAAGCGAAGTGCGATCACTTGAGATCGCGAGCGCGCAGGCGCGAGCGATGCACAGGGTTTCACGTGCACGCAGGTGCACATATTCCCCTCGTGAGCGAGGTGATGAGCGAACACTTCAAACCCGTTATGATTCTTTTCAAGAATTTTCAGAGCCGTGCAAGTCATATGCTTCCAGTCGAATCGATTGCCCAAAGAATCATAACGATTCGTGGCCTGCGCGTGATGCTCGATAGCGATTTAGCCGCGCTCTACGAGGAGCCGACCAAACGCTTTAACGAGGCGGTGAAACGCAATGCCAGTCGCTTCCCAAACGATTTCATGTTTCAACTAACGCAGGACGAGTGGGGCTCTTTAAGGTCGCAAATTGCGACCTTAAACGCGAACACTGAATCGATTGACGCTGCACCACGACGCGGCCAGCATCGCAAATACCTGCCCTACGTCTTTACCGAGCACGGCGCGCTGATGGCAGCAACGATCTTGAAGAGCGAGCGTGCGGTAGAGGTCTCGGTGTATGTGGTGCGCGCGTTCGTGCAACTGCGAAGTCTCTTGTCAGCCAACGAACAATTGGCCTCGCAACTCAAAGCGCTTGAGAAACGCATTGCACAGCGTCTCTCGACGCACGATCAGGCCATCACAGGCATCATCGACACCTTGCGCAAGCTCATGCAGAGCAATGGATCGCGCGAAAGCAGCGCACCCACGAAACGACCCATCGGCTTCGTGCATCCGCAAGAAAAATCCGCGAAGCCAAAATCAAAACTGAGGTAGCGCGAGCGAAGTGGTTTCCCTCGGCTTGCTCGGGATGATCCTTCGTCAGGCTCAGGACAAGCTCGCCATGGGGTTTCACGTGTACGCACGCACGTGCGCATGCAGTCGGAAGTGTGCGAGCACGCGAACAGCTCATGCGCGCGTTGCGCGATCATGGGTTGCGGTCATTACAACGCTATTCTCCATCTGCCGATTTAATGAGGGCATCGATGAGATTAATGTAATTATTGAAATAAACGAAAATCATCGTGTAGCCCTGAGAAAGCTAGGATTTTGACGTCAATTACTCAAACCGTTCCGTCTATCAAACTGCGAAACCGTGAACACAAGTAAGCACAAAGCGATGAAACCAATCCACGACCAACTTTTTGCGCTAATCGCGTTCGCGCTAAACGCAAACACCGTGACACCCCAAGCCACCCAGTATCGTGGCGTGCTTGCGCGGCTATGGAACGTGACCAGCGCAACGAGCCCGTAGATAAATGCGTTGGCTGCGAGCGAAATGACCCACCAACCGACGTCGTAAATGGCTGTAAATCCGGGGACTCCCAATCGCATTGTCGGCCACACGAATAGAGCCGAAGATAGAAGCTCTTTGCTTCTCACTGGATCGTGAAAGTACGCGACGCTTCCCACAACGAGAATGCAGAGCACCCACGCCAATATGGGTAGTGCGACGCCCAAACCAACGGCAATAAGTGTTCTATACCTGAGTTTCATGGTGATGGCGGCAGGGGAGGAAGTGGTGGGCCGGGGGGCGGTTTAGGGTGACCAGCTGGAGGACCAGGTAGGCTGTTGTAATACTCCTTCGGTAACGGTCCCTGATACGGTCCAAATTGCAAACCACAATCCGATAGGCACTCGCGCACGAATGAAGTGCACTGGCGGGTAAACAACGAGTACACGCCCGGATTTTGTTGTCGACGCTTTATGCAGTTTGCGACGCACTCATCCTGATCTTTTCGCGCACGAATGACCTTACAGCTTGAATCCAATTGCTTGTCTTCACGAACTTCGCCCAGACCATCAAGCGGATTTTCACCGGGTCGCGGATAAGTGCCGTATGTGGGGCCACCCGGCGAGCCGAGCCCTATGTGTCCAAATCCCGCCGCAGCATCATCGTAGTAACAAACCTTTACATCGAGCCCAAATCGATCAGTAAATCTCGTCGGCTGCTGCAATACGTACCCGAACGTATTGACCCCAGCGCGCAATCCAATCGGATCGCTCGTCGGATACCGCCCGATCATGGGGGCGTAATCTCTAAATCCATTCTGATACTTCCCGCTCTCTGCATCGAAGAGCTGCCCAGTATGACGCAAGTTTTGTTCGTAGGTCGCTGCCGCTACTTGCGTCGCAGTGCCCGTCACCAACTGCGGATTCTCAGTCGGCTTTGAATTGTCGAGACTCGTTCCAAACGGATCCGAATCCCATCGCCACACAGCCTTGTTGATCGCACCGGGCGAAGTTGACGTTGCGGAGCTTGGCGCATTCGCTCCCGTCGCAACGGTGGAACGCGTCACCGTTCGCGGCGTGCCCAAATGATCAGCATGCACGTAGAAGACCTCAACGTTTACGCGATTCGTCGTTGAGTTGTTTCCCACGTTGTTCGCATTCGCCGCCGTTGCACCATTGCTCGGGTTACCTGTGGTCGTTCCGGCTTGTCCGAGTGGCGTTCCTGCATTCGCGCCTTTTGGTCTGAGCGTTGCAATCGGCAAATCATTAAACCAAATGGTTTCGCTGATAAGTTTTCCATCAGGCGCGTATTCGCCGATGAGTCTTCCTTGCTCGTCGTACACGTATCGTGCGTTGAAATTGATCGTTCGCGCGAGCGGCGACAAGCCCGTGGCCGCATCAATCGTGAGGCTGGAGTTAAAGGCGTAGAGCCCTGCGCCCGTCTTCTGAACTCGTTGACCCATCGCGTTGATCTTGTAACTCACAAAGTCCGCCGTGTTCGCACCAATCTGCGCCCGGCTCAGTCTGTTCTTCGCGTCATACGTGTAGGCGAGCGCTTGCGTGGTGCCGGTGGGGTTCAGTTGTCCCGTTGCCGAATTCATCGTGGCAAGGGCTGCGCTCTCCGTGAGCGTGTTGCCGCTGGCGATTGCCTTAAAAACAGTGCGGGGCACTGTTTTTAAGGCAATCGGTCTGGAATCGGCTATGCGCGAACAGCGCGGTGGCAAGTTCCTTCGCGAGATGGACGAAGCGCGGGTGTTGTTGTGAACCGAGTTCATTGCAACCAGCAGTCCGTGAGCGAAGCGATCACTTCAAATCGCGAGCGCGAAGGCGCGAGCGATGTGGTTCGGCAAGCTCACCATGGGTTTCACGCGACCGCGCTACGTGATGCTTTCCGCATGGCTTTGGTGACCACCGAGATCAAATTTTCAGCGGTTAGCGGCGTACCTGTCGCAGCTTCTCGAAGCGCACGATTCATTTCTGTTTGGTAGCCGACACCGCCTTTCGCTGCGCGATCTCGAAACGCTGCAATCACGTCTTCATCTACCCACATCGTGACGCGGGTTTTGTTTGGCTGCGCACGCGCTTGTAGCTTCGCGAGGTGCGAAACATCCTTGGCACGTTTCGCGCCATTCTTGGGATCAAAATCATATTCTTTGCGCATAAAAAGACACCTCATTTTTTGTTGCTTTGCGAGCAGAAATCAAACGCGGCAGTTCACCGCGCATGGTGTAGCAAACCGTGAGCATTCGACCTGCACGACTCATACCAACAAGCACGTATCGATGCTCACCCATCGCATCATCATCTTCGCGAACCAAGGCCATCGGGTCGAGCAAACATGTCACCGCTTCATCGAAGGAAACGCCTGAATGCTTGCGTTCATTTGAAGCCGATTTCGCTGGGTCGCGATCATATTCCATCGAACCAGTGTACACATTTTGTATGCATACCCAAAGAAATCACGAATGGGCGTGAGCGAAGCGATCACGAAAGATCGCGAGCGCGCAGGCGCGAGCGATGTGGTTTGCCTCGGCTTGCTCGGGATGATCCTTCGTCAGGCTCAGGACAAGCTCGCCATGGGGTTTCACGTGTGCGCACATCCAGACATCCGCGTGCGCATGCAGTGGGAACCGTGCGAGCACGCGAACACCTCATGCGCGCGATGCATGATCATGGGCTGAGGCCATACAACGCTATTCGCCATAAGACGTTTTAATGAGGGCATCGATGAGATTTGTGTGATTTTTGAAATAAACACAAATCATCGTGTAGCCCACCGTACGCTGGGTTTCGTGCTTTAACCCAGCATACCGCGCTGGCTATCTCGCAATCAATGCGAAGCATGAAGCAATCGGATGCATTCGTTTCTCACTTTGACTAGCGATTGGCTTTGAATGCGCCCAATCACTGCAATGCGCCGTTCGACCCGCCGGCGCTGGTCCTGCGCGTTTTCTGAAGCAGCGTCGATGTCTTCGCCATTGCAGAGCGCTGCAACATGCGGCTTCAGTATGCGAAGCGTTAAATGTGGACTCACATCTAGAGAACGTTGAAACGATTCGAGCAGATCTTGATTGATCGCTGCGCCAGCGGAAGGATAAATTTTCGCCGCTGCTTCAATCCAGGTGCGCTCTCCCGCGCCCACGCGTCTGAGAAGCGTCTGCCAACCTTTGGCGTCGTCGTAAAGTTCAGCGGCCGCGTTGTTTACGCCGACTTCGGAGACCCGCTTATCAACCAGCGACGGCTGAAAGGCTACGCAAGAGGCTGACTGAACAAAGAGCGCAACAATGATTGTGAGGATGAATTTACGGCGCATTGCACGGCAACCTTTGAACTCGAACAGTGACGATAGGTGAAAAGTTCCGAAGCTGCTGCCAAAGTAGCTGACACTGAGGCGGTGGCGCGGTTAAACATCCGTCTGAGCCTCGCGAATTTTTACCGCCGCAGTGAACATGAATGTGTGTAGCCCATTCCGGTGAGCCAGGGTTGTTTGGATTTGGCCCTAGCGTCGGTATGCGATCATCTCCTTCAAGAACTATTCCCGGCACGGTCCTACCTTTGTGACATTTGTCACAGAACAATCCCGTGTACGTTCCGGATCGAATTCCTGGGCTACCGTTTGTTGGACTTGGCCAGGAGTTTCCAGGGATCGAAATGTCGGGAACTCCCGGACAGCTAAGCGTCATAACACCCTGGTACGGACAACAACCAAATTTCGAGCCGCAATCTTCCGTTACAGTCAGAGTACATGACGGTGGCCCTTGGCGATCCAGTCCCTTTGAGTCGATGAATTTGATAGGGTTTTGTCTGACGTAACCGTACGTATTTGCGCCAGCTGCTAATCCAATCGGATCACTAGTCGAGTACCGCCCGACGGACGAATCGTAATCCCTGAAGTAGTTGTAAAACTTCTTCGTCTCCTGATCTTCCACTTGCCCCGGCATTCTCAGGTTCTGCTCAAACGTTGCCGCTGCAACTTGCGATCCAATTCCGGTGACGTTTTGCGGATTCTTGTTCGGGGCGGAGGTGGTTGATCCGCCTGCGCCTGTTTGTGCGGTCGTGCCAAATGGATCGCTGTTCCACAGCCACACGGCTTTGTTGATCGCACCGGGTGAGCTTGGCGTTGCGGAGGATGGCGCATTTGCTCCCGTCGCAACGGTTGATCGGGTGACCACTCTCGGCGTGCCCAAATGATCGGAATGGATGTAGAAGATTTCTACGTTGACGCGATTGGTGGTCGTGTTGTTGCCCACGTTATTCGCGTTCGCAGCCGTTGCGCCGTTCGACGAGTTTCCTGTAGTCGTTCCCGCCATCCCAATCGGCACGCCTGCATTCGCACCCTTCGGCCTCAACGTCGCAATCGGTAGATCGTTAAACCAAACGGTTTCGGAAAGGAGTTTGCCATCAGGAGCATATTCGCCGATGAGCCGCCCCTGCTCGTCATACACGTAGCGTGCGTTGTAATTCACCGTGACGCCAAGGGACGTCATGCCCGTCGAGGGCGCGGCCACCAAACTTGAGTTGTACGCGTACGCGCCAGCGCCTGTCTTTTGAACACGTTGACCCAGCGCGTTGATCTTGTAAGTCACGAAGTCCGCAGCGTTCGCGCCGATCTGCGTTTTGTTCAAACGATTCTTGGCGTCGTACGTCATCGTGAATTGCGTCGTGGCGGCGCTGGCGACGTTGCTGCCCTCTGCTGTCGTATTCCCGCTCGCATCGTACGCGTATGTCCACGCGTTCGCACCCGCAATGCTGTTCAGAATATGTCTGCGGTTAGCCGCTGGCGTGGCAGTCGTGTTCGGATAGCTGTAATTCGCGGTGTTCGCGGTGGCGCTTCCGGGTGCGGTCGTGGCGCGCGTAAGGCGATTGCCAATGGCATCGTACGTGAACTGTTCGCTCGGCAGCAAAGCCATGCCAGTGGCAAGGGTCGTGGCACCGGTGACACCCGGCGTGAAGTTGGTGAGTCGATCCAATGGGTCGTAACCAAAGGCTTGATTCACGCTTTGCGCGTTGGCAAGCCCCGGAATGGTGATTCCTGATGGCACGTTGATCGCTGTGATGCGATTGGCGCGATCCCAGGTGACTTGTCGGTTATAGCCATCCGGATCGGAGGCAATGTTGATCGGGCGGAAATCCAAGTCGAATTGCCGCAGGTGTTGATTGATGCGCGGTTCGCTCGCTGAATCGCACTTAGACGAGCTGGTATCGCAACTATTGCCCCAATCCCAGCCCCAGTTCGGTCCGAAGGGTTTGTAATCCGAATTGGTGAGGACGTTCACGCCACCCGTGGGAAGATTGCCGCCCTCTGCCGTGGCGGTGTAGCCCGTGGGGTTCAACATGATGCCGATCACCTTGCCGGGGTTGATGGAGCTTGGTGCTCCATAGGTGTACGCAATCGTTTGACCAGACGGATAGCTCATGCTTCTGAGCTGACCATTCGCGCTGTATTGATAGGTGACGACGCGATTGGGATTGGTCGTACCGGTCGTCACTTGCGTTTTGCTGGTGATGCGACCGAATAGGTCATACACATAGTCCACGCGCCCCGCGGCATCCGCAATGCGGCTGATGCGTCCTTTGCCGCCGGGGCCGCCCAGTGTGGCGGTGATGCTGTCGTAGGTGTAGGTGTGCGTCTCTTCAACGGCGACTGAGCCAGCAATCGTGCCGAAGCACAGGGCTTGGGTGTTTGTGGCGGTGTTGGTGGCTGCGTAGAACTTGATACTGGTCGGGCGATGCAAGACGTCGTACGCGGTTGTCGAACAGCGATTCATACTGTCGATCTTCGCAACGATGTTGCCCATCGCGTTCACTTTGGTCTGCGTCGTGCCCGTGTCTGGGCTTTCCTGTTTGATCAGGTTCCCGTGACCGTTGTAGGTGTATTTGGTTTGCAGGCCTTGTGGGTCGGTCACCTGCGTTAAGTTGTTTGACGCGTCGTACGTGTAGATCGTGGGTTTTGTGGCGCCGTTTTGCGGATCGATGACCTGCGTCAAGCGATTCAGGGCGTCGTATTGATTCTGCGTGATGCGACCGAGCGGATCGGTGGTGCTCGTCACGTTGCCGTTGTTGTCGTAGCCGTATTGCGTGATCGCGGCGTTGCTTGGAGCGCCGGACACAGACGCATCAAGCACGGGCGCACCCGAAGGCGCAGCGCTCGCATAGGCACTGCCGCCAATGTCTTGCTTCAAGCGATTCAGCGCATCAATCGCGCGCTGCTTTTGCTTTTGCAGCGCACCGCTCGGATCGTAATGCTGCTCTTTGATCCGATTGCCCATATTGTCGAGGGTATAAATCAATTTATTACCGCTCAAATTGACTTGTTTTACTATCAATGCCCCGTTAGGCGCGGGGGATGCGCCAACAAGCTGATCGGACATCCCGACCAAGCGATGCGCGTCGTCGTAGGCGTAGAACAAGTTGCTTTGATCGGGGAGGACGACGCGGGTTAACTGGCCGACGTTGTCGTAAACGATTGCCTTAAAAACAGTGCGGGGCACTGTTTTTAAGGCAATCGGTCTGGAATAAGTTATGCGCGAACAGCGCGGTGGCAAGTTCCTTCGCGTGATGGACGAAGCGCGGGGGTTGTTATGAACCAAGTTCATTGCAACCAGCCATCCGTGAGCGAAGCGATCACTTCAAATCGCGAGCGCGCAGCCGCGAGCGATGAATAGGGTGTCACGCGAACGCACATCCGCGCACGCATGTGCGCATGCGATCGTGAGCGAGGACACGAGCGAACACTCCGACCACTAAGTCACGTTTAGCGTAGTGCGACGTTTTGAGGCTGACCTCTGAAGACGAACAGCGCGAGATTTAGTAGTAGCGCCTGCCGCTCGCAGATGCGCAACATACGCGGTCAGATCGCCGAACCTTGCCGCGTTTGCATCTTTATTTGCCCACAACTCCTGCATAACGGGATCGGTGTGTTTTGCTGTTTTCATGAAAGGCTTTCAAGAATCTCTTCGGGGGTTGCAATCACAGGAACTTTCAGCCCAATCGTTGCGAGCGCCGTTTCAATGCGCCGCCTAGCGAGCGCACCCGCGATGTGCCGAAAATTCCAGCTCGCAATGAAATGAACTTCGTGAAGCGCCGCTATTGCAATATGCACCGCATCGGTGTACGCCTTGGCGGGCATCGCTTTGCTGCGCAACAGTCGCTGTGCAATCGCTTCTGTATCGTCCGGCAAATCGAGTCGCTGTAAGTTTTCGCAATAGTTCAAACGGTTCTTCGCTGCATCCTGATCACCGAGCGCTGCCTCACTGAGCACGGCATCAGAGATCAGCAAATCATCTCGATCACGCCGCTGCCAAAGTTGAAAAGAAAAATGTTGTCGCGTCGCGCTCACAGCATCAGCGCTGGGTCTCGCGGCGAGATAAGAAATCACGGACGTTTCGACATAAATGCGATGCTTCATTCCAATCATCGTAGCACGTAGGCGCGCGCTTTAAGTGTTAACGCGCGCACCCACGAACGCATGTGCGCGCGCGATAGTGAGCGCGGAGGCGCGAGCGATGTGGTTTGCCTCGGCTTGCTCGGGATGAACCTTCGTCAGGCTCAGGACACGCTCGCCATGGGGTTTCACGTGTACGCGCGCACGTGCGCATGCAGTCGGACGTGTGCGAGCACGCGAACGCGTCATGCGTGCGACGCGCGATCATGGGTTGAGGCCATATCAACGCTATTCGCCACATGACGATTTAATTGGGGCATTGATGAGATTAGTGTAATTATTGAAACAAAAGTAAATCATCGTGTAACCCTACGAACGCTTGGTTTCGTGCCTCAACCCAGTCTACCGTGCCGGGACGTATTTGTGAGAAATGTAATTCGTCGCCTCAATCGACATTTTTGTCGGATCCGCAAGCGATCCGACCTACCGCGCTACACGACTACAAGCTGCGGGCTATGGATCGCACTTCCCTTCATCGTAATCCCATCTCCCGCCCTTGTCTAAGCAGCTGTCGATTTTCAACTCACGATGCACGCCCAAGATGAGCACCATGCACGCCACAAACGCGGCTAATATCCATGCGATACGCTTCTTCGTTAGCTTCATAATCAATAGTGCTCCGGGAGGCCACGAGGACGAAAAATCTTGCAGACTTCGGCGCAAGTGCCTTGATTTTGGTGATTGTCGCGTCCGTGCTTGTTCGCTACCTCATCTGCTGCCGAATCTTGCGGAGAGTCACGCTTTATTTTCTGATCAAATATCTCACGCATATCAGACAACTCGCAAGCTCTCTCTGGTCCGTCAGGACCACATCTTGAGGCTTCACAATTGGCTTTACAGTGAAAGTACTTGTCCGATAGCTTTACGTTTGCTGCTCGCATATCCGCGAAGTTTCGCAAAAACACACGCATAGCGCATCCGCCACTGCGAACCGGAATAGGTGGCGCGGGTTGCGTACCGGCGCAGGTCGGATCATCTGGCGCACAAAGATCCAGCCCTAGCAGGTCGACAAATCGAATCGGAGAATTTCTTGTAAACACATAAGTGTTTAGGCCACCTCTCAGCCCAATCGGATCAGAAGTCGTGTACCGTCCGATTGAAGAATCGTAATCCCGGAAGTAGTTGTAATACTTCGCAGACTCCGCATCAGCCAGCTGCCCCGGAAACCGGTGATTCTGTTTGAACGTCCCCGCCTGTTGCACGGTCGCCGCCCCCGTGATGATCTGCGGATTCTCAGTCGGCTTTGAATTGTCGAGACTCGTTCCAAACGGATCAGAATCCCAACGCCACACAGCTTTGTTAATCGCACCAGGAGAAGTTGACGTTGTGGAGCTCGGCGCATTCGCACCTGTCGCAACGGTTGATCGCGTCACCGTTCGCGGCGTACCCAAATGATCGGCGTGGATGTAGAAGACTTCGACATTCACGCGATTCGTCGTTGAGTTATTCCCAACGTTGTTCGCATTCGCTGCCGTCGCACCATTGCTCGGGTTACCTGTGGTCGTTCCGGATTGTCCGAGTGGCGTCCCCGCGTTCGCGCCTTTCGGTCTCAACGTCGCAATCGGAAGATCATTAAACCAAACCGTTTCGCTGATAAGTTTTCCATCAGGCGCGTATTCGCCGATGAGCCGTCCTTGCTCGTCGTACACGTATCTCGCATTGAAGTTCACGGTTCTTGCAAGCGGAGAAAGTCCCGTTGCCGCATCAATCGTGAGGCTGGAGTTGAAGGCGTAGAGTCCTGCACCGGTCTTTTGAACACGTTGACCCATCGCGTTGATTTTGTACGTCACAAAGTCCGCCGTGTTCGCGCCAATCTGCGCTCGGCTCAATCGGTTCTTCGCGTCATACGTGTAGGCAAGCGCGCTCATGATGCCAGTTGGGTTCAGTTGTCCCGTTGCGGGATTCATCGTTGCAACGGCTGCGCTCTCGGTGAGCGTGTTACCGCTGGTGTCGTACGTGTACGCATTGGTTTGAGCCCCCGCGATGCCGTTCAGAATATGTCTGCGGTTAGCCGCCGGCGTTGCCGCGGTGTTCGGATAGCTGTAATTCGCGGTGTTCGCGGTGGCGCTTCCGGGCGCGGTCGTGGCGCGGGTGACGCGATTGCCAATCGCGTCGTACGTGAAGTCTTCTTTCGGGAGCAAGGCAAGACCGGTGGCGAGCGTGGTCGCGCCAGGGATGCCTGGCGCGAATTGCGTGAGTCGATCCAGATTGTCATAGCCAAACACTTGATTCACCGACAACGCGTTGGCGATGCCGGGAATGGTGATCGTGGGCGTGCCGCCCGGCAGCCCGTTCTTGTCAAATTCGGTGCCCGGTACAACGATGTTCGCGATGCGATTGGCGCGATCCCAATTGATTTGTCGGTTGTAGCCCTCGGGATCATTAGCGATGGCGACCGGACGGTAGTCAAGATCGAACTGCCGCAGATGCTGATTCAGACGCCCTGAGATCGCACAGGTGGGAAGCAGCGGATCGCAACTATTACCCCAATCCCAACCCCAAGTCGGGCCGAAGGGTTTGTAATCCGAATTGGTGAGGACGTTCACGCCACCCGTGGGAAGATTGCCGCCCTCTGCCGTGGCGGTGTAGCCCGTGGGGTTCAACATGATGCCGATCACCTTGCCGGGGTTGATGGAGCTTGGTGCTCCATAGGTGTACGCAATCGTTTGACCAGACGGATAGCTCATGCTTCTGAGCTGACCATTCGCGCTGTATTGATAGGTGACGACGCGATTGGGATTGGTCGTACCGGTCGTCACTTGCGTTTTGCTGGTGATGCGACCGAATAGGTCATACACATAGTCCACGCGCCCCGCGGCATCCGCAATGCGGCTGATGCGTCCTTTGCCGCCGGGGCCGCCCAGTGTGGCGGTGATGCTGTCGTAGGTGTAGGTGTGCGTCTCTTCAACGGCGACTGAGCCAGCAATCGTGCCGAAGCACAGGGCTTGGGTGTTTGTGGCGGTGTTGGTGGCTGCGTAGAACTTGATACTGGTCGGGCGATGCAAGACGTCGTACGCGGTTGTCGAACAGCGATTCATACTGTCGATCTTCGCAACGATGTTGCCCATCGCGTTCACTTTGGTCTGCGTCGTGCCCGTGTCTGGGCTTTCCTGTTTGATCAGGTTCCCGTGACCGTTGTAGGTGTATTTGGTTTGCAGGCCTTGTGGGTCGGTCACCTGCGTTAAGTTGTTTGACGCGTCGTACGTGTAGATCGTGGGTTTTGTGGCGCCGTTTTGCGGATCGATGACCTGCGTCAAGCGATTCAGGGCGTCGTATTGATTCTGCGTGATGCGACCGAGCGGATCGGTGGTGCTCGTCACGTTGCCGTTGTTGTCGTAGCCGTATTGCGTGATCGCGGCGTTGCTTGGAGCGCCGGACACAGACGCATCAAGCACGGGCGCACCCGAAGGCGCAGCGCTCGCATAGGCACTGCCGCCAATGTCTTGCTTCAAGCGATTCAGCGCATCAATCGCGCGCTGCTTTTGCTTTTGCAGCGCACCGCTCGGATCGTAATGCTGCTCTTTGATCCGATTGCCCATATTGTCGAGGGTATAAATCAATTTATTACCGCTCAAATTGACTTGTTTTACTATCAATGCCCCGTTAGGCGCGGGGGATGCGCCAACAAGCTGATCGGACATCCCGACCAAGCGATGCGCGTCGTCGTAGGCGTAGAACAAGTTGCTTTGATCGGGGAGGACGACGCGGGTTAACTGGCCGACGTTGTCGTAAACGTAGAAGGTCGTCTCAGTATTCGTTCCGTTGCTCACTGCGCGACTCGTCATCCAGCCGCGCGGGTGATAGGTCATCGTGGTGACCAACCCGTTGGCGTCCGTCATCTTCAACAAGCGACCGTTTTTGTCGTACTCGTTCATCGTCACGACATGGTTCGCCGCGTTGCTGATCGTTTGTACGTCGCCCATCGTGAATTTCGGCGGGACGGCGGTATCGGTCGCGGCGTAATACGTGGTCGTCGTCGTGCGGTTCAGCGGGTCTCTCGCCGTTAACACTTGACCGAGCGCGTTGTAGATGTAGGTCCAGGTGCGAATCTCAGTCGTGCCGCTGCCATCGTTTCGCGGCGCGGTGACGGTGCGCGTGAGCATGTTGCCGTTCGCGTCGTAGGTGAAGTCTGTCACCTTCGTGCCCGGCGTGCCGCCGACGGTCAAAGCGGCGGCGGGCTCGGTGATCTTGGTGGGCAGGCGGTAGGTGGGGTGCCAGATCGTTTGTACTTTCTTCTGATCGGCAGCGGTGAAGGCGGTAATGCTCTTCGTAAGCTCCGTCGCGCAATCGGCGGAGGCGTCGAGCCCTTCAACGCGCGCGGTTTCTAAGTTACGACTGAGATCGTAGGCGTAACAAGACTTTTTGCTGTTGAAATCGGTGCGTGAGGCGACGTTGCCGTTAGCGTCGTAGGTCGTGGCTTGCGATTGCGTGCCACCGCAAGAGGGGCAAGGTTGGGAGACGCTCGCTGTCTTAGCGGCACCGTACAGTGAGCTAAAAACAAACTCCCGTTGCGTCCCTAAGGGGTCGGTCACGGTGGTCGAGCTGCCAAATGGTGCCGATAAAAACCGGTTCACTCCGCCAGCGTTTTCGGTGCTGATCGCGCGTTGATAGTTGTCATATCCGAAAGTCGCATACCGAACTCCGTTCTCGTCAACGATGCCGGTCATAGCGTTAGGTTGATGCGAATTCTGAGTGTTTGCTGCCTCATTAAAGACATAGTATCGAGTTGCGCCACCGGGAAGTGAGACCCGTGCTAGGTTGCCATCTGCATCGTATTCATACGACACAACCGACCCGTCTGGCGCCGTAATACTTGCTACGTACGATTTCTTCGTCACGGGGTGCGGCCCATGAAATGCGAACGAAATCGCGCGACCATGCGAATCAGTTACCGACTGAAGCCGTCCAAGCGCGTTGTACGAGAGCGTTCTCAGATAGCCAGACCGCGACTTAATTGAAAGCAAACGGCCCGCCGAGTCATACGTTTCAGTGGAGTCCGTTAGGTCTTCGACATATCGCCATCCTGTCGTAACACCATTGGCATCTTTGAGCTGTATCAACCGGTCCGTTATGTCGGGATCAGACAGGAAAGCCGCGCCCGAACGGAAAAAGCGAAACGCTGCGCCGTTCGGGCGGAAGACAGTGACATCATCCGTCACGTTAGGGCGAAAAAACAAACGTTGACCATAATCAGAATGCCAACGCTCCCCGAACATGCCTCCGTGCACAGACGCCGACTCGTACACGCGACGTGGCCACAGTGCAGAGCCAGTACTAGGTAGGTCAGTTTGCCCCTCGGATTTGCTATCAATCGCGATTCGGATCGGGTTACCTTGGGTTGGTGGAGTCCCCCCGCCACAAGTCAACGTCTTGCTAGGCAGGATAGTTTCATTCGCAACCATTTCATCGATAACCACCAACGGATAGAGCAACATTACCCAGTGGTTGTCGTACGGACCGTTGATCCCAGGTCCAAGCTCGTGCAAAGCGTTATAGATACAGTTTGCTGTCGCGGCCACAACAACGCTGGACGAATTTAGCTTCGCGAGAGCGTTATCGTTAGTGTCAAGCACTGCGTGATGCCCATTGACGACTGCGGACTGAAGGCTCGGCGGCACTCCGCTCTGGCATTGGACAGTTTGCGTGTTGGTCGGGTAATAGTCGCTGTGCCCGAAGAAGTCCTTCGAAATTACTGTCTGATACGGATTAAGTAGTCGTTGATAGAAAACGATACCAGGCGATACAGAGCGTGTATACGCGGTTGGCTTAGCCGATTCGGCACTCAGCCATTCGAACGCTTCACCGTAGGTGCCGAAGGACTTGCGAGTTCGCTGCTCCCACTGAGCCTCACGATCAAATCGCTCTGCTACGAACACCGAACGTTGCTGAGCGGTGGCGGCTCCAACTAAAGTCAAAGCAAGCGCAACGCCAACGAGGAAATAGCGCTGCAGGCATCTCTCGCTCCAATCACACGACAAACCCCATACCGACATTCCCAGGCGCTCCAAAAAAAAGTGACATCGATGGCGAGGAGTTACGAAAACTTTACGCACTTCAAACAAGACCGACCTTCTTTTCCGCATGCTTAGAAACAATCGAAATCCTCGATTTCTCTCGCTCTGCGTACTGCTCGATGCGGCACAAGCGTTAGGCGGCAGCATAGTCTCTACAAAAGCGAACCCGAATGCAATCCTTGCATTTGATGTGACGTTCCGCAGCTATGCCTACACCCACCTCGACCGTGCAGCAAACGTCAGCGGCGTAAGCATCTCACCCTCTTTCTCCCGTTTTGCGACAAGCGTTTCTTTGGCTTTGCGCAACGTCTCTTGCAATTCTGGGCCGAGCTTTAGGGCGACGGAGACGGATAGCGCGTCGACCAGTGCGAGTTGGGCGAGGCGACCGACCATGGGCGAATAGACGTCTGGGTCTTCTTCAACGTCTACGGCGAGTGCGATGTCGGCTAGTTTTGCTAGGAGCGATGCGCGTGCGGTCACCGCGATCACGGTCGCGCCTGCGCGTTGCGCGAGTTCACAGGTTTGGATCATGTCACGCGTGCGGCCGGTGCGCGAAATCGCGACGACGACGTCTTCACTGGTGAGAAGCGCTGCGGATTGCACTTGCCAATGCGGATCGTTATAGGCGACCGTGTGCATGCCCATCAAGAAAAATTTGTGTTGCGCATCAAGCGCAACGATGCCTGAGTTGCCGACGCCGTAGAACTCAATTCTTCGGGCGCGTGCAAGCGCATCGGTTGCGCGCTCGAAGAGTTTGGGATCGACTTGGTTGCGAATCGAAATCAGGGTGGCGATCGAGCGATCAAACACTTTCGCGATGACTTCGGGCGCTGCGTCTTGCGGAGAGACGTCGGTATGCACATAGGGCACACCCGTGGCGAGGCTTTTCGCGAGCGCTACCTTGAACGCTTTGAACCCCGTGAAGCCGAGCCCCTGGCAAAAGCGGGCGATCGTGGGATCGGTGACGCCAACGGCCTCGGCGAGTTCGGCAATTGCCATGTGCGCTACACGGTTGGGTTGGCCCAACACGAAGCTCGCAACGCGCTGCTCGCTCGGACGGAGATTGAGCCGAACTGCAGTGATGCGCGATAAGAGCGCGTCGCCCTCGTGCGAACTTTCTTTGGCTTCGACCACCTTGATTTTGGCGGGACTCTTCATCGCGATCCTCCTTGGTTTTATGTGTGATTAGCGCGCGTGGCTAAACGCTGGTTTCTTCGTGCCAAGCCGTGCCCTCTTTCGCGGTGAGGCGGCTTGCGGCTGGCGGGCCCCAGGTGCCCGCGGTATAGCCGATGGGCGCAATGGCTTCGTGTTGCCAATGATCGAGCACGGGCTGCACCCAGCGCCAGGCGGCATCCGCTTCGTCGTTACGCATAAAGAGCGTGGGGTTGCCGCGCAATACGTCGAGCAGCAAGCGCTCGTAGGCATCTTGTCGACGCTCGCGGAAGAAATCTTTGAAATCAAGATCAAGATGAACTTCGCGCACGCGCATGCCGTCGCCTGGGGCTTTGGCCATGGTGTAAAGGCGCACGTTTTCATCGGGCTGCAGCGTGATCACCATGCGATTGGGATTCAACGCACCCGGGAAGATTGAATGCGGCGGCGCTTTGAAGTTGATCACGACTTCCGCGCGGCGCTCTGCCATGCGCTTGCCCGTGCGTAGGAAGAATGGCACACCGGCCCAGCGCCAGTTCGCGATTTCTGCACGAAGCGCGACGTAAGTCTCAGTGATCGAATCCTTCGGTACGCCCTCCTCGCTTGCGTACGCGGGCACCGATTGCCCGGCGAGCGTTCCGCCGCGGTATTGGCCGCGCACAATGTGTTCACGAAGCGACTCAGCGGTCCACGGCTTCAAGCTACGCACTACCTGCAATTTCTCATCGCGCACCGCATCCGGATCAAGGCTCGACGGCGGCTCCATCGCGACGATGCAAAGCAAATTGAGCATATGGTTTTGCACCATATCGCGGAATGCGCCCGTGTTGTCATAGAACTCGCCGCGCGTTTCCACACCCACCGTTTCGGCGATGGTGATTTGCACATCGCGCACCCAGGTTCGATTCCAAAGCGGCTCAAGCAGCGTGTTACCAAACCGCAGCGCCAACAAGTTTTGAACCGTTTCCTTACCGAGGTAATGATCGATGCGATACACCTGCGATTCGGCAAATGCTTTGAGCACTACTTCGTTAATTTCACGCGAACTTTTGAGATCACGACCGAGCGGCTTTTCGAGCACGATTCGCGTTTCCGGCGTGTTCAAGCCCGCTGCTTGTAGGCCGCCAATGATTGCAGGGAAGAGCGACGGGCCGACGGAGAGATAGAAGACGGTACGGCTCACACGCTCGTCGAGCGAACGTTTCATCTGCGCATACTGCGCGTGGTTATTCACATCGAGCGGGAAATAGGTGAGTCGCGCAAGAAACTTGGTCGCGAGCGCTTCATCGTATTTCTCAGGCAAGAAACGCTTTAGCGCTTCGCTCACCTTTGCGCGAAACTGTGCGTCGTCAAGTTGCTGACGTGCGGCTGCGATGATGCGGCCGCTGGCGTGCAGGTTGCCGTCGGTCTCAGCCAGGTAGAGCGCGGGATAGAGTTTGCGCAGCGCGAGATCGCCTGTGCCGCCAAAAATTACTAGGTCAAACGTTTCGTTCATGATCTTTTTTTGAAGAATTCAGCGCAATCGTAGCAGCGTTTCGGAGAATCTGTAGTAAAACCACAAAGAAAACATAAAAAAACTAGCTTTCTATGCTTCGCCCAAATTGATACAGGGCGAGACGCGCAGTATTTGTAAGAACGCTATGTCTATTTTTGTGCCGCCTAGCCCTCAATAAGTCGTCACTCTATGGCAGATACTGATACCCTGTTCTTCGATTTCGCGAAGCAGACCATCAACGAAGATGCGCTAGCAGCCGCTCGCAAAACGCTTACCGCGCATGGCGCAATCAAACAGTTTCAAGCGCTCGCTCGCGGCGACGTCACCAACGTAACTGAGGGGCGCGCCGCAACCCACATGCGCGAACGCGCGCCAAACGGCACTGACCACACCGCAATTCGCGCGCTCGCTGACCAGATCGCACAGCGCGGTATTCGCACCATCGTGAATGTCGGCATTGGTGGCAGTGATCTTGGCTTGCGGCTTGCAGATGATGCGTTTCGTGCCGCTCTCTTGCACTCTCGGGTTTCGCTTCGCTTTTGCACGGGGCTGGATCCCGCTGAGTGGCAGGAGGCAACGAACGATCTCGACCCTGCCGCCACTGCCTTCGTGCTCGCATCAAAGTCGTTCACCACGCTCGAGACGTTGAACACCGGAGATCGCGCAAAGAAGTGGCTGGGCGCACACGCGGCATCAAACATGTTTGCAACGACGGCCAACGCCGAGCGGGCGGCGGCCTATGGCATCGCGCCCGGCAATATCTCGGCATTTGCTGAATCAGTGGGCGGCCGCTATTCGATGTGGTCATCAATCAATCTGCCGCTACGCGTAGCCTATGGGAACGCGCCAGTCGATCAGATGCTTGCTGGAGCGCACGCACTTGATCAGCGCGTGCTTGCAGACCATCTGTTTGAGAGCTCACCCTATCTGGCAGCGATTGCGCGCCAATACAACCGTAACACGCTGGGGCTTTCCAGTCAGGTGATCGTGCCCTATGCGTGGGGCCTGCGTCGGCTCGCGGAATATTTGCAGCAGCTCGTCATGGAGAGCAACGGCAAACGCGTAAACGTGCGAGGCGAAGCGCTAAAGTCCGATCCTTGTGCCGCGATTTGGGGCACCGTGGGAACAGCCGCGCAACACGCGTATTTCCAGTGGCTTCATCAGCATCCTGACGGTGCGGCGGTCGACATCATAGCGATCCGGCCAAGCGAAGATCCGGGCGCAATCGCGCTCTTTGAAAATGCCGTCGCGCAAGCGCGCGCGCTCGCATTCGGGCTCGAGCCCGAGGCTTCGGACCCGCTCGGCGCGCACAAGCGAACAACCGGCCAGCGACCAAATACGTTCATCGGCCTCTCCACGCTTTCTCCTTACGCGCTCGGCCAATTGCTCGCACACTATGAGGCGAGCGTCTTTGTGGAGGCGCTCCTCAATGAAATCAATCCGTTCGATCAGTTTGGTGTTGAGTACGGGAAGTTGCTCGCAAAGCAAGTTGCCAGTGCGTCGGGTGAAGCATCGTTTGATGCCTCCACTGCCGAAATCCTTGCTTGGGGTCGCGGCGCGGCGCGCTCAACAGTTTGAGACAATCTGAGTTGCGTGCTTCGCTCTCACCAATGAAGCACGATTTGACCGCCGAGATTTCTGCTTAGAACTATTTTTCTTACCGGCTAACCACACTGGCGAAGATTCATGAACACACTCGATCAACTTAAACAATTTACGGTCGTCGTTGCTGACACGGGTGATTTCAATGCCATGCGCGCCTACACACCGCGCGATGCCACCACGAACCCGTCGCTCATTTTGAAAGCGGTGCAGCAGGATGCGTACAAGCCGCTCTTCCTGGAAACGGTAGCGGCCCATGCCAAGAAATCCGTCGAAGCGGTGATTGATCAGGTGCTCGTTCGCTTCGGCTTGGAAATTCTGAAGATCGTGCCAGGTCGCGTCTCCACCGAGGTTGATGCACGGCTCTCGTTCGATACCCAAGCAACCATCACAAAGGCGCGCGAACTCATTCGCCTCTACGAAAACGCGGGCATTGATCGCAAACGAATTCTCATAAAAATTGCATCCACCTGGGAAGGCATCCAAGCTGCGAGTGCGCTTGAAAAAGAGGGAATTCATTGCAATCTGACCCTGCTCTTTTCGCCAGTTCAGGCGGCTGCGTGTGCTGAGGGCGGCATCACGTTGATCTCGCCATTTGTTGGCCGCATCCTTGATTGGTACAAAAAGCGCGACGGCAAGGAATTCAACGCTGAAGACGATCCAGGTGTGCAATCGGTGCGCTACATCTATAGCTATTTCAAAAACTACGGTTACAAAACCGAAGTCATGGGCGCGAGCTTCCGAAACGTGGGCCAAATACTCGCGCTCGCGGGCTGCGATTTGCTGACGATTTCGCCCGAATTGCTGAACCAACTGCAATCAATGAACGAGCCTGTGGATCGGAAGCTGTTACCGGTAAAAGTCACACAAGACACGCTCATCAAACTTCGCACCGATGAGGCCGCGTTCCGCTATTCGCTCAACGATGATGCAATGGCGATGGAGAAGCTAGCCGAAGGCATTCGACTCTTCGCAGCCGATTCAAGAAAACTCGACGCGCTGGTGGCATCGGCGTAACACTACGCGCAGGGGCGACTTCCTACGACGCGCAATTACCGATCGACTTGTGCCGATACATCTTTTGCTGCATCTAGGGTGCGGCGGGCTTACTACGATCCGGAACCGAAGTCGTAGGCGACGGCTTCACGTCGCTTAGAGACTTCGTTCCTTCACGGGGGCGCAGTCAAATCTCCGTCTATCTCGGGCCGTGAGGCAACCCAATTCCGCATGGAATCAATACGGCGCTACGGCTTAGTGCAGATGAACTGCGTTCCGGTGGGGAGGCAGGACTTGAACGAGGGTTGAATCGGGCGACCGATGCTCCACTTCAGCACTCCGGCAACGTAATTACAAATCATCTGTTGGCTTGCGGGCGGCTGTTGGCTGAGTGATGCACTTTCGATCGACATTTGATTGGCGCTCGGGTACCAGGGCGACGGTGCATTGGTTGCAGCCACCGTGATCGTTGCCGGACAGGCAACGATTTGCCCCAAACCCGCTGGCGCTTTGCCAATCGTTCCGGCGTTAGGCGCGGTGATCTGCGCGGCGCTCTGCGTTGCGATGATGACGGTGGCGGCGATCGCCGTGATAGTTGCCCGAAGACTATGCGATGAGGAAGTTAGATGTTTCATGGTGCCGCTTTCAAAGAAAATGGGATAAAGGAGATTCAAAGGTTTAGCTCAATGGCCTCTGCGCTTTACCGCAGAGAACAGGTCACGGAGCGCAGTTTTTCACTTAGCGCGAGGACGAAAATCGATCCTTAATCCTCCTAAGACGGCGTACAAAGAAAAATTAACACTAGGGCGTGTTAACACTATTTTGACGAGTGCGGCGGTTCAGGTTTCGATGCACGGTTAGGCGCGAAGGCCGCCGTGGTGCGGGCACCACAAGGGCTTCGCAACAACACCGCGCGCGAAACCTGAACACGCCCCGAAGGGTTACGAAAATGCGGCGCGTCTGCTTTGTCGCGTTACTCGAACGGGGAACCACCCCGTTCTTCGCAACGCTTCGCGCATCCGTCGCCGCATTTTCGTAACGCATCTCGCCAAAATAGTGTTAACACGCCCTAGTTATTCACAGTGACGGTACGAGAGACGTTTTGACTGCCGCCGCTAGGTGCGGTGTTGTCGGTGTAGCTCACTGAAATGCTGGTTGCGCCGCCGCCTAAGTTGATGACGTTATTGCTAGGCACAGGCACATAAAACGCGGCAGCTGCACTCGCGCTGCTGACGACATAACCTGCCACGGGGCACGTCGATAGTTCGTAGCGGCCTGGCGCTGTTTGTGGAAGTGTGATGGTTTCGGTATCGACTTGACCTGTCTGGATACGCGTTGCGCTAAGCGATACGCTCACTGACGGACCTGTACGCTCAGGATCGACGACCACGATCGAACACGCCACGTTCACCGTGCCCGGACTGAACTGGAACGGTACGCCCGTACTGACGCCAGGGAACGCAACGCTTAGCGTTGCGAGCGTGAACCCAGGCGTCACGCTGCCGCACGACTGCGAAAGCGTTTGCGTCGACCCCGATGCCGTGGTCGTATCCACGTACTCGACTGAAATCGATCCCGCTTGATTGAAGCTGAGACTTCCATCGCCCGGGATGGGCGTCGTGGCGCTCATCGGTATTGCGTTGGCGCCGTAGCGGCCTGGACCTTGTGCATCAAGACGAACGGTTTCCACGTCTCCCAGCGAATTGCGTACGCTGACATTCACGAACGCCGGGTTAGAAAGTGCGAGGTCGGGATCGTTGACGGAAATTTGTGCCGGCGCTGAGCGGGATTGCCGGACGAAGTTTGCGAGATCGTTCAGCGTCGTGTTCGCGGAACACGAAAGTTGCGCGGTCTGGTAGCCGCTCGGAATACCTCCGCAATCGCTGCTGACTGTCTGTGTGCGTCCAACGACGCCTGAGCGTTGATCAACGTACTCTACCGATAGCGTAGTCGCCCCGCCGAGTTCGAGCACACCGTTTCTCGGCGTCGGCGCAAGGGAGGTTGCGGCACGTACGTTGACGCTCAGATTGAGGAAGCGGCCCTGATTGCCATTCGCGCCGAGAGTAACGGTTTCAACGTCGCCCGTTGCACTGCGCAAGAGCACGTCGATTGACGGTAAACCAGCGAGATCCGGATCGAAGAGTTCAACGGTGATCGGCGTCGCCGCAGGGCCGTTCGCCGATGCGCTCGCGAGCGAGACAAACGTTGCGTTACCGCCGAGGCGGCAAGCAAGCTGCCCCAGGACGCCGGGATCGCGGCGAGTGTCGCTCGCAGTCACGATCTGCTGCGTACGCGTGACCGCAATGCATTGATCGGCATAGCGCGCGGTGACGACGGCGTCGCCGATCAAATCGACACTGCCGTTACCCGGAACCGCTGTGGACTGTTGCGAGAGGCGACGCGCGTTTACTTGTGCGCGAAACAAGCCGTTCGGGTTGAGCGCCGCCAGCGTGACAAATTCACGATCACCACGATCGGTCAAGATGTCAGCCTGAATCGAAGGCACTCCTGCAAGGTCCGCATCATTCACTTCGATAAAGAATGGCTCTGCGTTCGAATTAGGCGGGGAAATCAAGCGAATCGAACCCGTTACGCACGGCGCTAGGGTCTTCGATTCGAAGGGGTTGTCTCCAGTCACGGCCGACAAACGCCAGAGATCACCATCTCGCGAAAGCAGCATGACCAAACGGCCCTCAATCAATTCTGGATTCAAGTTCTGTGCGTCGAAATAGCGCTTCTGAAAACGCGCTTGCAACATCGCGACGTTGGGGCCGATGCTCCAAGTTTGATCGGTAAAGAGCAAGCGTGGGCGCGTTTGTGCGGTGGCATCGCGACGCATCGAATCAAGCACTCGGCTGTAACCCGGCATCGACGGATCGATCTTTGCCTGAAAAAAGCCAATGTCGCCGCGCTCGTACGCATCGACGAGTGCCTGCAGTTGCGCCTCTACCAATGCGCGATCAGCCGGCGTGGCGGGCTTTTCAGAAGTTTTGGCGGACAGCGCTTTAGCGTCAGTTTCGCGTTCTTCTTTGCTACCAGGAACGGTCACTTGCGCCCAATTAAATTGGGCTAGAACGACAGTCAGCGACACTACTGACAACTTAATAAAACGTGCTGACGCCCCAACGTAGTCTGGCGTTAGCGAAAGGAGCTTATTAAAAATTTGTTTTCTCATGGCTGTGCTCCTTAGAACGTGCCGACAATCGACGCGCCGATACTTCGGTCTTTGTACGCCTGCGGCACGAGCGCCGTCCAGTTGCGGTTTTCGCGGCCGAACGCGCGGAGATTCCACTTCGGATTGATGGTCCAGGTGAGATCAAGTTGCGCCCCTTCTTGCTTGCCAATGGCGCCTGAGAGCGGATCCTTCAAGTGCCCCAAGTAGGCTGAGGCATTCAGCATCCCAACATTGACCCAGTTCAAACCAAGCACGAGCATCACGCGATCATTCCACCCCTTAGTTGCTGGCTGGAATGCGTTTGCTGAGTTGTCTTGCCATTGCTTCATGTACGTCACCATCGTGTTCACCGACCGTTGTCCGGTTGAGTCGGCGAAACTCTTGCCGAGGTTCACTGTGGCCCCCGTGGTCTTCGCAGAATTCGCGTTCATCGCAAACGTGTCGTTCTTCATGTGAGTGAGATTGAAGCTCGTGTTCCAGCCCGAAATCGCGTAGTTCACATTGAGTGAAGCGTTATCGCTTTGCGTGCGCACGTCGAGCCCGACCTGCTCTGTCTTGGCGCGGCCAAGGGTGAGCGACGTGTTAAATCCTTGAATTGCCGCCGGTGCATACGAAAAACTAAGCGATCCCGATTCGCTGTCGGTGATCACCTTCGGTGGCTGCACGATCGCCGGGATCGGCGGCGCGAAGGGATCGGGCGGCACATTCGGCAACGGCGGTGGCGGCGGAATGATCGCGGTGCGCGAATTCGGCGTGTAGCGCGATTGTCGCGCGTCGAGCGTGGCACTGAATTCCGGCGTCACGCGCCAGGCGATGTTGCCGAACGTTTCGCGGGTGCCCGGCGCGATCGTAGACAGCGTTGAGTAGCTTTCGCCGATGTTGTGGTGACCCAACCTGATTGATACGGGATCGCCTTGCCAGGATACATCGCCCATGAGCGCGTCATCTCTCAGTCGTGCCCGTCCTTCTTCATCAAAGCGGCTTTTTGCAAACTCAACGTTCGCCGCAAATTTGTCGCGTTTGTAAGCCGCACCAAACGAAGCGCTTGCACCTTTTGCCCCGTTCAGCGGGTTCAAGATGAGGGGAGATCTCGCGGTCGAGGTTGGTTGGTCAGAAAAACTCTGCACCGTTGCGTACACATCGAGCCCCGGGGTTGCCGCATCGAACACGTTGGGTGCGCTTGCCAACTTGAAAGCGTAGGCCTCGCGCGGGTATGCGGTACGTACGCCCTTATCAAACGCCGACTTCCAATCTTCTACAAACAAACCCGCTGCCGCGAAGGCAACAACCGGACCGAAGTAAGACTGTGCCTGCGCGCCGCGAATTGGCAAATTGGTGCTCAGGTTTGAGTGCGAGACGGCGAGATCGCCAATCGCGCCGACGAATCCTGGCCGGGAGTAGCCGATCTGCACTTTGTTGGTTAAAAACTTGTGACGCTGCGAGGTCAGATCATTGGTCTGGGTGAGCTGTGCGCTCGTCCAAATCGTCACGTCGCCTTCGCTGACCCGACGGTAATCGCTGGAGAGCACGCCTCGATGCAGCGTGCCGGCCGCATTCGGGTTGAGCACCGCACCGCCGCTCTGGGTGTTTCGATAGACGGAAAGGTCGAGCGTTGTGTTCCACACGAGCTGCGTTGGACCGCCTGCGCTTTGCACCACTTGTGGCAACGGCAAGTCAGTGGCGCGGGCAAACTGGGCGAGCACCTCCTCATCGGTGAGCGCATGGCCCATGCCGGCCGCGGCAAGGGACGACAACAGCGCAACGCCACGAAGCGCGAATCGAAACGACGGTGAATTGACCATAGGCACCGGTAGCGCGACTCGTCCGTGCGTAGACAAATCGCTTAGAGTGACACAAATGGTCTTGCACCTATTTCCCTTGACAATCATGGGCGTCCCGCTATTTTTTACGTTTTTCATTATCAAAATAATTACGACTAAGCACCAACAAATACGTTGTGGTAGCAAAAACTGTTGTGCGCACGCACATTTAACGGATAGTTTTTCACGCTCACAGGTGGAATGGACGTAATTCCAGACGGAATCGGGACATGCGATCTCTCAAAACCCATAAAAACTACACTGGCATTTGATGCCTGTTCCCCTTCTGATGCCTGTTCCCCTTCAACCGAGCTCTGTAGACGGACCCTCGCCGATTGGCGCGCTCGCGGTCGACCTCTTCTGCCGTGTGATCGACAACTGGGGTGATCTCGGTGTTTGCTGGCGACTGGCTCGGCAGCTTCGCGATGAATACGGCGCAGAAGTGCGACTAATCGTTGACGATCTAGCGCCCTTTTCGACGATTGAGCCACGGGTGAATCGCGAATTGAGCGTGCAGCGCCATGAAGACATCGCGATCGAACACTGGGCATGGTTTGAGTCGCGATCGGCAAGCTGCGACTGCGATCTAGTGATCGAGGCCTTCGCGTGCGATCCGCCCGCTGAGTATGTCGAATCAATGTCACGGCGCTCGCCCCAGCCGGTGTGGATCAATCTTGAATACTTGAGCGCGGAAAAATGGGTTGATGGTGTTCACGGCTTGCCATCACCGCACCGCAAACTGCCTCTCACTAAATATTTTTTCGTACCGGGTTTTAGCCCGCAAAGTGGCGGCGTGATCGTTGAAAAGTCTGTTCGTTCGGTTGATCCGACCGGAGAGAAGTGCGTCTCCGCTTCGGCCATCGCCGTGATTCACAAGGAGCAAGCCCACAGCGCCGAGCCGTCAACGCATCGACCCCGTGTATTTAGCTTCACCTACGCGCATGCGCCTGTCGCCGCACTGGCGAAAGTGTTCGATGTCGCCACATTTTTCGTCGCGTCAAAGCTCGATGCGGACGAATCGAAGTGGGTACAACTGAGCCCGGTTCCGCAAACTGAGTTCGACCGGCTTCTGGCTGTATTTGACCTGCTTTTGGTGCGCGGCGAAGACTCGTTCGTGCGCGCGCAGCTCGCCGGGAAACCGTTGCTTTGGCACATTTACCCAACCGATGATCGCGCCCATATCGACAAGCTCGACGCGTGGCTAGACCGGTACTGCGTTTCGATGCGCAACGAACTTTCGAAAACGTACCGCCGCGCAGCACACGCGTTCGTTGATCCCGAAAGCGAAGCCGATCTTGACGTCGCGTTTCACGAACTCGTCATCGCCTTACCAGCGCTTCAAGAACACGCTCTCAGTTGGCAACGAGCGCTACTCGCAAGCGATGATTTAGCGACGCGTTTGATGCGATTTGTGTCGGAAAAGCGTTGAGAAAGAGCCCGCCAGATTCCTCTCCACGCCGACACGGATCGCTCACGACAACCCCGCGCGGCGCGAGCAACGTAGCGAGGCTTACCAGCGTTGGCGGGCTACGCGGTCATGCAATCGCCCCGATTTTCGCAACGCTCCATGTGTCGATTGCCACATTTTTGTAGCGCAGCTGGTTAAAAGAGCGTCAATACGCTCTAGTTGGAATCGCCCAAAATCTCGGCTAAAATCGAAGGCTTTGCTTTATTTGCAGCCGTTTTTGCTGCATGCGAGCCATTCGATCCGCGTTCTCGCCACCTTATTGTTAACTTGGCCGTCATCGCGATCTCAACCGCACCCACGAAAAAGTAAGCGCAACGCGCCTCGAATCCATTATGAAAACCGCACAAGAACTCCGCGCCGGCAATGTGATCATGATCGGCAACGACCCAATGGTCATCATGAAAGCCGAATACAGCAAAGGCGGACGTAACGCCGCCGTTGTAAAGGCAAAGCTCAAAAACCTGCTCACCGCAGGCGGCACTGAGACCGTATTTAAGGCAGACGAGCGTTTCGACGTGATCGTTCTCGAGAAAAAAGAAGTGACTTACAGCTACTTCTCGGATCCGATGTACGTGTTCATGGACGCGGAATACAACCAGTACGAAATCGAGCCAGACACGATGGCCGATGCGCTCAAGTATTTGCAAGATGCAATGCCATGCGAAGTTACTTTCTATGACGGCAAGGCGATCGGCATTGAGCTGCCAACCTCGCTCGTGCGCGAAGTTGAGTACACCGAACCTGCCGTTCGCGGCGATACCTCGGGTAAAGTCATGAAGCCTGCGCGCCTCAAAGGTACGGGCTATGAAATCCCTGTTCCAGCGTTTGTAAATACCGGCGACATGATCGAAATCGACACCCGCACCGACGAATTCCGCAAGCGCGTGTAACTCCAGAAAGCGCTACCCGTTAGCGCAATCGGTGACGACAAGACGGCTCCAATCGGAGCCGTTTTTCATTTTCTAGTTCGCTTTGCGTTCGCGCCCAGTGCTACGCTTCGCGGATGACTGTTGCCTACTTCACGCACCCGCTGTCACTTAAGCACGAGATGGGGCCCGACCATCCAGAATGCCCGGATCGGGTTCGTGTGATCGATGATTTCTTGCGCTCTCACGGGCTGCTTGATTTCATGTTGCCCGTGACTGCCGAAGCGGCTCCTCCCGAAGCGATTCTTCGCGCGCACACCAAGCAACTGGTTGCCGAGCTGGAGCACGCCTCTCCGATTCAAGGCTACATGCCGCTTGATGGCGACACCACGCTCAATCCCCACACCTTTGGCGCGGCGCTTCACGCGGCGGGCGCGGCTGTTGGCGCGGTAGACATGATCATGCGCGGCGCGGCGACCCGCGCGTTTTGCAACATTCGCCCGCCCGGACATCATGCCGAACGCGCGAATGCGATGGGCTTTTGCTTCTTCAACAATGCGGCAATCGCGGTAATGCACGCGCTCGAAGCGCACGGTCTCTCACGCGTTGCGGTCGTTGATTTCGACGTGCACCACGGCAACGGTACTGAAGAAATTTTGGCGGCGGAATGTGATGCGGGACGCGTTTTGATGGTGTCCACGTTCCAACATTCGATCTATCCGGGCAACGGAATCAAACCGTTGTCGACCAAATCAGTGAACGTGCCGCTTGATCCGTATTCCAAGGGCGATGCGATGCGCGATGCCGTCACCAACGAGTGGTTGCCCGCGCTCAATGCGTTCGCACCGGAACTGATGGTGATTTCTGCAGGCTTTGATGCACACCGCGATGATCCGCTCGCGATGCTTGGCTGGACCGAGAGCGACTATCGCTGGATCACCCAAACGCTGGTTGCCGTCGCAGACCGCCATTGCAAGGGCCGCATCGTCTCAACACTTGAAGGTGGCTACGACCTTCACGCGCTGTCGCGAAGCGTTGGCGAGCATGTGAAGGTGCTCATCGGCGCAGCGTAATTTAGTAGAAACTTATCGTTTCGCCCTATTTAATAGGGGCAAGTTGACTTTTTCGCCTCAAGCGACAAGAGAATAAACCAGTGTCTTGCCCTAATCCTCGCTCGCAGGCGTTAGCGAAGGAAACAGGATATCGGTGAACCCGAATTTAGTGAGATCCTCGATCCGACGGGGATACAAAACGCCGTCAAGATGATCGCATTCGTGCTGCACGACACGCGCGTGGAAACCATCGACCGAGCGCTCGAACGGCGTGCCGTGTTGATCTTGCCCACGATAGCGTAGCCGCGAAAATCGAGGCACTTCACCGCGCAACCCCGGCACTGAAAGGCATCCTTCCCAACCCGCTTCTTTTTCGTCACCAAGAAACTCAATTTCGGGGTTGCACAGCACCGTAAACGGAATCTCTGGCGCATCGGGATAGCGAGGATTCTTTCCGGTTCCTCCAAAAATGATGACGCGCAGATTGACGCCGATTTGAGGTGCGGCGATGCCTGCACCGTTCGCAGCTTTCATCGTGTCCAGGAGATCGTGCACCAAAGCGCTGATTTCGCCAGACGCGAACATCTCATTCCCGACCGGCTCCGCCACACGCAGTAGGCGCGGGTCGCCCATTCTTAGAATTTCTTGGATAGCCATAGCGTGTAGTGGAATTTCGATAATGCAGCACGCCGCTAGAACGTGCTCAGCTACAGCGCCCGTGCGTAGGCATCGACAATTTTCGCCACACGATCAATCGATGCCCGCATCGTGGCTTCGATGGCCGAGTGTGAAATGGTTTCGGTGCTGTTACCGCGTCCTGCCGCCCAGTTCGACACCACGCAAATGTGCGCGTACGGAAGTTCGAGTTCGCGCGCCAAGGCGGCCTCTGGCATGCCCGTCATGCCGACTAGCGTACCGCCGTCGCCCGCGATTCGGCTTATTTCCGCGGCAGACTCAAGGCGTGGGCCCTGCGTGGCGGCATAAACGCCAGTAGACACCACAGGCTCTGCAACCGATTGTGCTGCTGCGAGAAGTGCGCCACGGAGCTCGCTGTCGTACGGCAGCGTAAAGTCAATGTGATGCACCTGTTTGTCGCCGCCATCGAAGAAAGTGTGCTCGCGGCCATGCGTGTAATCAATAATTTGATCAGGAATCACGATGACACCCGGCCCGCATGTGGCCGCGATGCCACCCACTGCAGCAAGCGAGATCACAGCTTTTGCGCCCGCTTCCCTCAATGCCCAAAGGTTAGCGCGATAATTTACCATGTGCGGCGGGTGAATATGACCGGGGCCGTGCCGAGCGAGAAAAATCGCCTCGCGCCCGCCAATGGTTGCAAAGTTCAGCGGCCCAGACGGCTCGCCATAAGGGGTACGAGCGATTTGACGTCGCTCCATCTTCATGAGTGTGGAGCCCACGACCCCACTTCCACCAATGACCGCAAACATAGTCTTCCTGTATTCGGTTCGATCAAGCCAAGCCAATTTGGCGCGATTGATCGACTGCTTAACTTGAGCTGTAGCGCGTAAGTCGTTATTCTCTCAGCATTATCTGCCGTAAACGGCCCCGCGCCGCTCGCTATGTATCTCACCCGACTCCTGCAACTGATGGCCGAGCGCGAGGCTTCCGACCTCTTTATCTCAGCTGGCGCACCGATTCACATGAAAGTGAACAACGAAACGCTGCCAGTTTCCACCCAAGTCATCGATGCGCCGACGGCAAAAAAGATCGCTTACGAAGTGATGAGCGAAGATGAGATCGAGCGTTTCGAACGTGACTGGGAAATGAACCTTTCGCACATCGAACCCGAGTACGGAAACTTCCGTGTCAATATTCTTCGTCAGCGCGGCGCAGTGTCGATGGTGGTTCGCTACATTCGAAGCAAGATTCCATCGTTTGAGTCGCTCAAATTGCCCCCCGTGCTGCTTGATTTGGCCACGGAAAAACGCGGCTTGATTTTGATGGTTGGCTCAACGGGCTCTGGCAAATCCACCTCGCTCGCGGCGATGATTGATCACCGCAATACGCACACCACGGGCCACATCCTCACCATGGAAGACCCGATTGAATACCTCTTCCGCCACAAGCGCTGCGTCGTCAACCAGCGCGAAGTGGGACACGACACCAAAAGCTACGATAACGCGCTCGCTAACGCGCTTCGCGAAGCACCAGATTTGCTGCTAATCGGTGAGATCCGTACCCGGGATGTGATGCAACATGCGCTCACCCATGCGCTCACCGGAAACCTGTGCCTGGCAACATTGCACGCTACCAATAGCTACCACGCGCTATCGCGGATCGTAAACATGTATCCGCAAGAGGCGCGCAGCGGCCTGCTCGCCGACTTGTCATACGGTCTGAAAGCCATCATCGGACAGCGACTGGTGCGCAACAAGCAAGGCTCGCTGCAGCCTGCGGTTGAAGTCATGATTAACACCAAGCTTGTTGCCGACATGATCGCGCAGGGCGACCTATCGCGAGTCAAAGAGGCAATGGAGCAAAGCCTCACGCAAGGCTCTTGCACCTTTGAACAAGCGCTAGCAAAGCTCTATTTGGGCGGCTCAATTTCTTACGACGATGCATTGCAGGCGGCAGACTCGCCGACCAACCTGGCCTGGATCATCAACCAGTCTCAGCAATCGCAAGTTAATTCAACTTCGCGTGACCGCTCCAGCTTCGTCGCAAACTTCGACGCCTTTGAACTCAACAACGCTCGCACCGCCGAAACTGCTCGATGACCCGATTGGACTTCCCGACGTCGCCGCCTGCCGAGCTAGCGACGATCGGCGATTGGTGGCGCTTTGCTTTCACCCATCTCGAAACGGCAATTGTTGAATACGGTCAGGGCACGTTAGGCCCGGCCGATGACGCGAGCTTTCTCGTGCTCGGCGCATTGAATCTGCCGCTCAATTCGTTCGACACCTTTAAAGCGTACGCGGTCACAAGCGCTGAGAAAGCTGCGCTCTTCGAGGCACTTCGCCAGCGCTGTGTTGAACGCGTGCCAAGCGCTTACGTGCTCGGGTTCACGGAGCAATGCGGTTATCGCTTTTTGGTGAATGAGTCGGTGTTGATACCGCGCTCCTATATCGGTGAGTTACTCGTTAAGGGGCTCTCACCTTGGCTCGCGGACCGCCATGCGAACTTAACCGTGCTTGATTTGTGTACGGGCTCGGGATGCCTTGCAATCATCGCGGCGCAAGAACTCGAAAATTCACTGGTCTACGCAAGCGATATCTCTGCCGAAGCGCTTGAGGTTGCTGCTAAAAATGTTGATGCACACGATTTGAGCGATGTGATTGAACTACGTGAAGGCGATCTCTTCGCGCCGTGGTCGGATACTCAATTCGATGTGATCGTCTCCAATCCGCCCTACGTTACTGACGACAGCATGGAGGCGCTGCCGCCCGAGTTTGAGCGTGAACCGGCGCTCGCGCTGGCTGCGGGGTTAGACGGTTGCGATGTGTTGCACCGGCTGCTCGCAGAGGCGCCCGCGAGACTCGCGCCAAACGGAATTCTTTTCGTGGACGTCGGGCACAACCGCTTACTGGTTGAAGCAGCGTTTCCGCATCTGCCCTTTACCTGGATTTCAACGAACGGCGCAGAAGACGGTGTGTTTATGTTGCGTGCGGAGGATTTCCGCCGATGAGCGACAAAAAAACACTGGTACTGGTTGGCGGGGGACATGCGCACGTAGAAGTGCTGCGTCGACTTGCAGAAAAGCCCTTCCCCGATACCGATGTTGCGTTGCTTGATCCGAGCCCGAGTGTTTGGTATTCGGGCATGGTTCCCGGTGTGCTCGCGGGTCACTACCCGCCAAACGACGCAAAGGTGAATCTCTGGGCGCTTTGTCAAAAAGCACGGGTGCGCTTTATCGAAGCGGCCGTGACGCAAGTTGATCCTGCACTGCAGCGGGTATACACCTCGGTGGGTGATCGACATTTTTATGATGTTGCGTCGTTCGATATCGGCAGCGTCTCGAACCCGCTGCCTACCACGCCAGGTTCGTATGTGGTTCCTGTGCGCCCGGTCGATGTTCTCTTCACCGCAATCAACGAGCGCGATGCGATCCGATCTTCAGGGCTCAACATCCAAGTCGTGGGCGGTGGAGCGGCTGCGCTCGAAGTCGCGCTTGCGCTAGCCTATCGTTGGCGCAACGCCCCGGAAAAGCGGGTCGGCATTGTGAGCGCCACCGATTTGCTTGCCGGCTTCCCGGCGAATGCGCGCCGTGCTGCCTTAGCAGCGTGTAAAGCGCTCCGCGTACAGGTGCGTGAGCAATCGCCCGTGCGAGCCATCGAGCCCACGCGCCTCGTGTTGGAGACCGGGGATTTCGTGCCAAGCCAGCTAACAATTCTTGCGACGGGCTATGCACCTGCGCCCTTGCTCGCGGAAATGGAGGTGAGCAAAACGGAGGACGGCAGCATTTCGGTGAACAGCGGTTTGCAATCGCGCAGCCACAAAAACATTTTTGCGGCGGGCGACTGTGCATCCAACCCAAAAGTGGACATTGCAAAGGCGGGTGTATTTGCGGTGCGACAGGGGCCCGTGCTCTACGAGAATTTGCGTCGCGCCGTGAGAGGCGGAGAGCTCTCGACGTACGAGCACAAACCCGACGCACTTTCGCTCATCTCGCTTGGCGACAAGCGCGCGATCGCAGCGCGCAACGGTTTCGCCCTCTCGGGCGGCTGGGCCTGGCGCTGGAAACACAAAATTGACCGCGAATGGATCGCGAGATACATCGGGTAGCAGGCATTGACCTTCAGCTTTTTGTTGCTTACGCCCGTTTAATTGGGGCTCAGTCAACAAAAGATTCCTGATAGAAATTTAGGCTTTTATTGCGCTACCCCTGATGCAAGCTAGAAAGTAGTGCGAATGCTATTTGGAAGTTTTCACCGCGTCTAAGAGCGCGCCAACCTGTAGCAAACCGCAGCCATATTCGGTGTCGCGCCCGCCTTTGCCTAGATCGCGGCTAGAGCGACAAAGCGCATCCCCCACACGAGCGCCTGTGGACGCGTCGGAAACATTCGCGCTAGCGATCGCATACGCAACCGCGCCGCTGACCCAAGCCGACGCAAATGAGGTGCCGGAGACGTAGCTGCCGCTGCCGTCTCGCTTGGGCGCCCAAACATCAACGCCAGGCGCTGCCACCATGACGTAATCACCGCGATTGGCGTCTTTGTAAAGCTTCGATTCAACATCCACGGCGGTCACCGCAATCACGTTGGGCAAGGCGGCTGGAAACGAGGCCGCCGCGCTCGGTCCGCCATTGCCGGCAGCAGCGACAACCGTCATGCCCTTTCGAATCGCCTGCGCGATTCCGAGCGCGAGCGTGGCATCGCCCTTGCCGCCAAGACTCATGTTCACGATTGGCACTCGTTCGCTGGCGAGCCAGTTAAGCGCTTGCAACACGGACACCGCATTGGTGTAGCTTCGTCCGTCTGGCAAATTGCTCATCGCCCGCGCGACGAACAATTTGGCACCCGGAGCAGCCCCTGAAAACCCAGCGCGATCATCTTGCCCTGCGATGAGCGAGGCGACCGCTGTGCCGTGCACGCTGTCCGCGGGCGACTGCTCGTTGGGGAGGAAGCTTCGTTCACCGGCCACGCCATTTCGAAGCGCGCCAACGCGCTCGACGCCAGAATCAATGATTCCCACGCGCATTTCCCGAAGGAGCGACGGTGGTGTTGAGGGAAATTGCAGCATCGCTCTGGCGTAATGCCGCGGCGCGCCCCCCGGCCCCGCCGCGCCAGAAAGCGGAAAAAGAAAGAGTCGGCCATGCAAGTCGACCGCTGCTTGCGGTAGCTGCGCGCGGAGCACTTGCGCGAGTCGAACCGCGTCGCCGTCATTCGCGCGAACGCGAAGTAGAAGCCCTTCGAGCGCAGCGAGATTTTCTTGTAACAACACAGTGCCACCAGCGTTGGCGATCACCTCTAGCGCACCGTTGGCTGCTTGCGCGAAAGGCGCGAAGACGACCACTTCACCCGCTTCGTAGTCATTCGCATCAGCCGTCGCTACAGGCGCGGCGGCTGGGGCGGGTGGCGGCGTCGGCGGTCGCGGCGGCGGCAGCGACAACGGTGATACACCCGCACTGCCACCCCCCATCGGAATTTGAGACGCGGCCCCTCGGACCATTGGCGGCGGCGGTGTGGGCGCAGGCGGGATCGGCACCGGTATCGCAGATGGGGCCGGCGGCGCGGGCTCTGGTGCGGGTGCAGGTGGCAGCGGTGGCTGAACGGGCGCGGGCGGCGTCGCTGGTGCAGGCGGACGCGTTGCGGGTGGCGGAGGCGTTGGCGTTGCGGTTGGGGGCGGCGCGGGTGCGGGTCCGGGAGGGCGCGTGGTCGGCCCCGACGGCGGCGCGGGCGAGTTCGGGGGGCTACGCTGCCCGGAAGGCGTCGGCGCGGGCGGGCAGGGAATCATCCGAACATGCGTGAACACGGTCGGGTCGGGACACATTGGCACCGCTCCCGCAGGTGGCGCGGGGGGCGTGGCGCTTCCCGGATCGGGAATCACGCGGCGGCACTCTGCCGGAAGTTGTGCGTACGCGGTGCCGCGCGCGAGCAAGGCCTCGCAGTATTTCTTAAGCGATGGGAGATCAGACGGCAGCGTCGGCGAAGCGCTCGGCGGCACGGGCGTGGGCGCCGCGCTCGGTGGCCTGAGCGCGCTCACCGCTGGCGTGTAAACAAAGAGTGCGGGCGGAACGACTAGGGTCGGGCGCGGCGCGACTGGCGCGGTGGGCAAATAAGGTTTGCACTCGGGGGGCATCTGCGAAACGGCGCGCCCTGCAGCGAGCAGCGCTTTGCATCGCTCGGCGAGCGCGGCCTGGGCTTGCGCCGAGGATGACTGCGCAGCAGCTCGTGCCAGCGCGTCAACGCCTGGGGCATACAGTGGCGGCGAGCTCGGCGGCGGCGGCGCTGTAGTCGCGGCGTGGGCATTGCCAGAGAATAACCACCCCGCTGAACTCAGTGCAAGAATGAGTTTTTTAACGGGAGGTCGGCTCGAAAAAAACGCCTTCCTGATCATTTAACAATCTTTCCTTAAGCCCCAATTAATTCAGGGCTTAGTCGAAATAGCCGAAACGCTCTCAACGACCGCGGAATCCGCGGCGATTGCCTTCACCGCCGCGTTCGCGTCTTGCGCACGTGCGGAGTAAACGCCCAACGCGGATGGCCCAGCCACAATTTCAATGCCGTTCGCGCGCAGCAGTTCACGGATTTGTTTCTCCGTCGCGTCGGGATTAAAGGTGAGCTGTAGATTCGCCGCCGCTGGCGCGCTCGACGCACCCGAAAGGGGTTCGAGCATAGGTGAGGCTTGTTTGAGAAACGGCGCGAGCATCGCAGCCTGGATGACAACCAAGCTTGCGGCCAATGCGAACGCTACTTTCCAGCCGCGACGACTGCGAAGCTCTTGCGACAGCGGCGTGACTTTTCGCTCGATGGTGGCGACGTTCTCACTTGATCGATTCACCTCCCGCTGCGATTCGGCTGCGAGACGATTGAGAAACTGCGGCAGCGAGGAGCGCGCCGGCACGGCAGCACTTTGGCTCACCGCCTCGCGGATTCGTTTGTGAAGCTCCAGTTCGCGAGCGAGCGCGGGGTCGGCAGCGATGGCCGCTTTAAGCGCATTTCGCTCTTCCGCGGGCAACGTGCCGTTGAGCAAAAATGGGATTTGTTCGGTGCGGCGCTGGAAGTCTTCGAGGGAGATGCTGGCCATGATGATTCTTGAGAGCGGGTCTAGTTGCAGGTGTGTCGTTGTTCGCCGACGTTTGGTTCAATCGTTCAGTCAAATTTCGATTGAATTTCGCTCTAAACAGTCCTTGAGCTTCTTTCGGGCATGAAAAAGGCGTGTTTTCACAGTCCCGCCAGGGATCGACTGGATTTCGCTCACCTCTTCCACGCTCATGCCTTCGAAGTAAACGAGGTGGAGCGCTTCGCTTTGATCCTTGGGTAGCTCATCCACACAGTCTGAGAGCGCGTGCGCACGCTCCTTGGCGTAAGCGAGCTGCTCCACGCCAGGCGCTTCATCGGCGAGCGTTTCAGCATGATCCTCGATGTCATCGGTCTCGGTGTCGCGCGCGCGAAGCTTATCGAGCGATTTGTACTTTGCGATGCCGAGCAGCCAAGTCTCGGCTCGACTCTCACCTTTGAAGTTTTTTGCAACTTTCCAGACTTCATACATGGTTTCAACCACCACCGATTCTGCTTCCTCTGGATTGGAGAGGCGGCGCATCGCGAACGCGTAAACACGCGACTCGAAGGCTTTGTAGAACCGAATCATCGCCTGCTGATCGCCCGTGGCGATCAGCGCGAGCATAGCCTTCGCCTCGCTATCGCTACTCGCGCGAGCAAGTGTTTGGTCTTCGTCGAGCTCGGTAGTCATCCTGACGCAGCTTTCTGGGGCGCTTGAATCCCTGTTGTTTCGTGAGAAATCGCAGCCGCTTCGGTTGCTTTGTGCCAAAGGATCGTCAAATTTCGCATCGCCTTATCCCCGATAAGGTGGTGAAAGCATACCCAACGCGCTGCCGCTGAGATCACACCGACCGCCGGACCGCGAATTGAGCTCAAACTAACCAATCTCAAAACAGCGGTCGCGCCCCATTCGCTGGCAACGCGGAGCGACGCCCCACTGGAGTGAGGACGCCATTCTGCAGCGAAATGCGACAGACTGTGCAAATATCAGCCGCGATCACTCCGAGCACCGCCCCGTTTTTTTTCTACCCTTTGCACGCCATCGCCTACGCATGGCGCTGCTAGAATTTGACGATTGATTCGGCGTGCCACCTGCAACGTCACCCTGGATTCGAGCGGACGGTTAGCTCAGCGGTAGAGCACTGCCTTCACACGGCAGGGGTCACTGGTTCGATCCCAGTACCGTCCACCACCCTCCTTCCCCTCCCACCTCATCGGTCACCCGTACGCTCTCCAGGTCGTTGATGGAACACGCGCGCTATCGTTGCAGATGATTCAATCCCCGTTCCGTTTCGCGGTGATCGGTGCCGGTCTCGCCGGGTTGACGGCGGCGGCCGGGCTTAGCGCTCGCGGCGCGTACGTGGATGTTTTCGAAAAATCGCGCGGCGTTGGGGGGCGGATGGCAACCCGGCGGGCCGGGATGTCTCCAGACGCGTCACTCGCGTCCGCCAGTGCGCCTAGGTGGCAATGTGACCACGGGGCTCCGGCATTCGCTGCGGTAACAGCATCTTTCAGGGCTGAAGTAGCGCGTTGGGAAAAGCGTGAACTTGCAGCGCGCTGGCGACCCACAGGCAACGCGAGGGAGCTGTGGGTCGGCGCTCAAACCATGACCACCCCAGCACGAAGCCTAGCGGCATCCCTTCCGCGCGCAATCTACAGCTCGACGACCGTTGACACGCTTCAGCGCGAGCACGGGGCGTGGCGGCTTCACAGCGCCGAAGCAGGATGGCATCCTGAGCGATTTGACGGCGTAGTCCTTGCGCTACCCGCGCCCCAGGCAAGTCGTCTTCTTTCAACGATCGCAAACGGAGAGTCGCCGGAGCAATCGATTGCTTCGTATGCGAAGCGCGCAATCGAGATCGCAGACGCCATTCCCATGAGCGGCACCTGGGCTGTGATCGCCCGATTTGAGTCGCGCGTTGAGCTCACCGAAGATCTACTTGCGTTTAGCGACTCGCCCCTCGCGCTCGCGGTTCGCGAAGCGTCAAAGCCTGCACGCCCCGCTGATGAAGTCTGGTTGTTGCACGCATCTGCCGCATGGAGCGACGCCCATATTGAGGCGCAAAGCGATGGGGTCTCGGACACGCTCTTAGCCGAGTTCCGACAGGTCTCAGCAGCAACTGCGAGTGCGTTTCAAGTGCACCGGTGGCGCTACGCCAACGCAAAGAGGCGCGCTATCGAGCCCGGCGCAGAGTCAACGTCACGGAACTACTCGTATTGGGACGGCGAAATCGGCCTCGGCATGTGCGGCGACTGGTTGGGTATTCAGCCCGAGGCGGCGGCCGGTGGCGTTGAAGCTGCCTGGTTGAGCGGCATGGATATCTCGCGCCGGGCGGCCGAAGCAGTACCGATTTAGCTCGCGGGCTACGGCTCTGTTGACGGCGACGTGACGTCGGAGCGAAGCCAGCCTTGCTTGGTGAGTTTCTCGAAAGGCGCGAATTCTGCCTTGTAGGACATTTTGCTGCTCTCGGAAATCCAGTAACCCAAGTAGAGATAGGGCAAGTTATGAGCGCGAGCAAGCTCGATTTGCCACATCACCCCAAACGTGCCAGGGCTGCCTTTGATCGACGGTTCGTAGAACGTGTAAACCGCTGAGAGGCCATCGCTCAATACGTCAATCAAACTCACCATCACGAGCCGACCGCGATCGTCGCGGAATTCAGCGAGCAACGTGTCGACATGGCTTTGCAGCAAGAAATGTTGATACTGCTCGCGACTGTCTCGATCCATACCACCGCCTTGGTGGCGTAAGCGCTGATAGCGCAGGTAGAGCTCATAATGTTCTGCGCGGTATTCTAGGGAAACGAAGCGCACGCTGAGCGCATCCCTGTGACGCTGCCATGCGCGCTTCTGGCTGCGGGTAGGCTTGAAGGCCTGTACCGGCACGCGTAGGGGCGTGCACGCGTTACAGCCATCACAATGCGGGCGATACACAAATGTTCCGCTGCGGCGAAATCCCACGCGCAAAAGCTCGCTATACACCTGTGAATCGATCAGATGACTCGGCGTGGCCACCTGAGATCGCGCCACCCGATCAGGCAGATAGCTACAAGGGTACGGCGCGGTGGAATAAAACTGCAGGGCCTGCCACGGCACCCGGGCGAGTTCTCGCGGGCTACTCATGCGCCCGCCTTAGCGATCTCGTCGCTAGAGGATGAAGCCACAGATTCGGGTCGTGCCCCTGAATGCACAAAATCCACTCGCAAGTCATCGTCAAACTTCCACGTGCCTGTTCGCGAAACCAATGCGTCTGAGTGTACCAACCGTCCGAGGCGTTCTGCAAAATCTGCGCGCGAAATAGGCGACGCGCCGAAGCTCGCCAAGTGCCGCGTTTCCTGTTGGCAGTCAATTAACTCAAAACCCCAGCGAGTGAGTTGCGCAACAAGGTGCGCGAACGCGATCTTTGATGCATCGGTTTGGCGCATGAACATGCTCTCACCAAAAAAGACGCGACCCATTGCAATGCCATAGAGCCCACCCACCAGTTCGCCGCCAACCCAGGTCTCAACTGAATGCGCGTAGCCCGCTCGATGAATTTCGCAATAAGCGGCAATGATGTCCTCGCTAATCCAAGTGCCGTCTTGTTCAGGTCGCGGCTCAGCGCAGGCGCGCATCACGGCTTCGAAACTCGTATCTACGCGCAGCTCGTAGGCCGCGTTGCGAAGCACTTTCCTCAGGCTGCGATGGAGCTTGAAGTTGTTTGGAAGCAACACCATGCGCGGATCGGGGCTCCACCACAGCACGGGTTGCCCGTCACTGTACCAAGGAAAAATGCCTCTTTCATAGGCCGCGAGCACGCGCGAAGCACTCAATTCCAGCCCCGCACAAAGAAGCCCGTTGGGCTCATCCAGCGCGAGGTCAAGCGCTGGAAAGGGATCTCCGCGATTAAGCCAGGTCAGCACTGTGCCACGTTACGGCAATACTGTGTAAGCTCTTGAAGGCGCGCGGTTTTGTTCACCACGTCTCGAACCCGAGCACCGTACTCGAGCGAAAGTTTGAAATCATATTTCGCGAAAAACGCATCAAACTGCTCGACGCCCGCAGTGCCCAAAGCTCGTAACGAATCGGCTTTCGCATCGTAGTCCAGCGCGATTGCCGCAAGGGCGACAGGCGCCGGCCCGGACAACACTTTGGCTTGCGCGGCCGGGTCATACACAGAGTGATCGGCGCAGCAGTGAATGCGATCAGCCGCGCCCTTCGCCGAGGCATGCGCTTGAAACCGAATGAAACTGACTTCCTTCGCTGGGTAGGCCAATTTGTGAGAACAAATGGCAGAAAAAGCCACGATTGATCGCTTTTTGCCGACCCCGCCAACATCCCGATCCAAGTCGATCAGCAAACACGGCGTGGAAGCGAACGGATAATGAAACAAGTAATTGATGCGTGGCTTAATCGTGGAAGCCCTAAAGGCGAGCCCGTGCGCATCCGATAAGATCACGTTTTGATAGCGCTTAACGGTCGAAGGCTGTTTCGTCTGGCTTGATGCGGATGCTGCGTTTGCCAACACAGGCGACACCGCAATCGATGCCAACAGGGAGGACGAGCACGCGATCATGAATTCCCGACGCTCATGGCAGGCGTCGTCGTTTGATTCCCCCGCGCTGAAATTTTCGAAAGCGTTTTGTGACTGCATCTCCGCCTCTTTCCGTCGCGACCCAATTGCTCGCTGACATTCATCGCCAACTCGATTCGATTGTACTGGGCAAATCTGAGGTTACCCGCCTCGCCATCACCTGCCTTCTCGCGCAAGGGCATCTGCTGATTGAAGACGCGCCTGGCCTTGGAAAATCTACGTTAGCAGTCGCGCTGGCGAAGACGTTTGGCCTGCAATACACAAAGGTACCGTGCACCAACGACTTGTTGCCTTCCGACCTGCTTGGCTTATCGATCTGGGATGCGACGGCGCAATCCATGCGCTTCACACCGGGTCCCATTTTTTCGCAGGTGTTGCTGGCCGATGAGCTCAATCGCGCGCCCTCGAAGACCCAAAGCGCACTGCTGGAAGCGATGGAAGAGCGGCAAGTCAGCGTTGACGGCGTGAGCCGACCCTTGCCCTCACCCTTCTTCGTGATTGCGACGCAGAATCCGATGGACCAAGTGGGCGTGTCGCCTCTGCCCGAATCGCAGATGGATCGCTTCATGATGCGGCTGACGATCGGGTTTCCCAGCGCAAAAGCGGAACTGGATTTGTTGCGAAGCGGCGACCGCAGAAACGAGGCGATCAACGCGAAACCGGTACTCACCGGCGACGCCCTCAGCAAACTGCAACAAGCGATCGAGAAAATTCACATTGCCGAGCCAATTCTTATCTACGCGCAGCAGCTCCTCGCCGCAAGCCGTACCGGATCAACACGCCCGCTGTCTCCACGCGCCGGCCTCGCGCTATTGCGTGCCGCGCGGGCGTTCGCGCTGCAATCGGGTCGCGATCATGTTTTGCCAGACGATATTCAAGCCGTATGGGCCGCAGTGGTGAGCCACCGTTTAGGCGCAAGTCATGACAGTTTGCAGAAGGCAGGGCAACTCGCACAAGCAATTCTTGTAAGCGTTGGGGCACCCTAGCGGTTAGTTACATGACCGAAAACGTCATAAATTCGCCGGTAGCCCCAAATAAATCGTGGGTTGGTCGACAGCGCGATAAGTGGAGTTCGGCGTTCGCGCACCGTGCCATTTCCGCGGATGAGGTTGAGCTTGTCCAAAACCGAATCTACGTGCTGCCCACGCTGCGCGGTCTCGGCGTCATCGCAATCGCGATCATCCTTCTCCTCGTCGGTGTGAACTACCAGCTCTCGCTCGCGTATGTCGTTTCATTTCTTCTCGGCGGCCTGTTGCAAGTCGCCTTGCACGCGACCTACCGCAACCTGCGTGGGCTTCGCATCCGCGCGGGCCAATCACCGCGCGCAATTGTTGGGGAGACGCTTAGCTTCTCGCTCGCGATTTCGTCACCCGAACGGATGCGGGAAGGCATCGCCCTTACGCGCACAAACGCTGAGTCGTCAGCCCCGCACGGCAAACTCGACAAGCTCAACGGCAGAGCAATTCGCGAATTGCTGAAGCGTGCGCTAAGACTACGTCTGCAGGCCGATCAGCAAGCCGTCTACAGCATCGAGGTGAAAGCCGCACGACGCGGCGTTATCCCACTCGGTCGGATCCAGATCGAGTCGCGCGCACCGTACGGCATCATCCGAGCCTGGAGCTACGTGCATTTCGAATGGGTTGGACTCGTTGAGCCTGCCCCCGAAATGCCCTACCCCGAATTGCCGCATGCGCTCGGCGACGATGCAAAAACAGCAGCAAAAGCCGATGTTGCACATGATCCCGATAGCTTGCGCGAATACGTCCCCGGAGACTCGTTGAAGCGCGTTGCGTGGAAACAGGTGGCTAAATCTGGCGAGTGGTACACCCGCACCGGCGAAGCTGGTCAGCGGGGCGAAGTCGACCTGCGCTGGGACGCGATCAGCCTCACCGACACCGAAGCCCGGCTCTCACGTATGGCCGCATGGATCGATCGCTCGCGGAACGAAAACGTTGCCTTCTCGCTCTCAATGCCCACGGGCGCACTGCCGCTTGCAGACAGTGCGCCTCACCACATGGAGGCGCTCGCGATGCTCGCAACTTATCCTAAACCGCTTACCGAGGTGGCCGGTGTCCGCGCGTAACGATCTATTCGATTCACTCTCCTTGCGCGATCGGGCCATCCGCTTCTTCGGTTTTGAAAGCGCTGGGCAACGCCGCCTCACGGCTTTCAACAAAGACGGTAACCGCGACCCTGACCTGCGTGCCCGTCGATTTCTTTGGCTCGCGCTAGTACTTTCGCAGCTCACTCATGTCACTGCGCTCAACAGCACGATCCTCGCAGCAGGCTTCGCGGCAAGCTTACTCGCGCTGATCGTGAGCGAAGCGCCAACGCGTTTCGTCTGGCGCGTAACGCTGTTGCTGCTAACGCTCGGCGCCGGCGTCTTGGTTTTTTTAAGTTACGGTAAATGGATCGGACGCGATTCCGGGATCGCGCTGCTCTTTCTCTTCGGCCCGCTCAAACTCGTCGAAGCAAGAAGTTCGCGCGACTATATGTGGGTGTGGGGACTCGGGCTCGTGCTCTACGTCGCAAGCTTTTTCGAGAACTTGGGGTTGGGAGCCGCGCTCACCTTGCCCTTTATCGTCGTTGCCTACATTACCGCGCTCCGCCTCTTCGATGCGCCAAGCGACGAACGCGACGGCGCATCGCTCTGGGGCCACATAAAGCAATCAAGCATTCATACGCTGATGGGCATTCCCCTCGCAGCGATGCTCTTTGTTTTATTCCCACGCGCCGCCGCGCCGCTCTGGGGCATGCGAGATACATCCACCGCGCGCACGGGCCTTTCCGAGGAAATGCAGCCCGGCGAAATCGCTCAGCTCATTCAATCACGCGAGATTGCGTTTCGCGTCGAGTTCGAAGGCACGCGCCGTCCGGCGCGAAGCGATCTTTATTGGCGTGGCCCTGTCCTTCGACAGTTTGATGGCACGCGCTGGACCACAGGCGAAGTTGGTGAGCGCGGTGAATTCATCACGTTCACACCAGAAGAGATTCAACGAGACTCTCTGGTTTATCAAGTCACGCTCGAACGCGCGGACACGCGATGGCTACCGACGCTAGATCTACCGCTAGCGTTTCCAACCGGACCGGCCATCGAAAACTCGGTGTTCCTGAGCAGCGCCCAACAGATTGGGCTTCGCCGCATCCCAAATGGTGCGACGGCCTACCGCGTTCAATCGCTGCCTCGCGCGTCCTATCCCGCGCGCGCCTCACAGAGACAAGAAAGTGAGACCAACACAGCGCAGACTGGGATCAACCCACGAACCCGTGAATTTGCTCGCGCGTTACGCGAGCAGTTTCCGGAACCGCGTGCTCGCGTTCAGGCGCTGCTGGCGTTTTTCAACCAAGAACAGTTTTTCTACACGCTAAACCCGCCGCTCTACAACCAGGACCGCGCGCGCGCGATCGACAAATTCTTATTCGAGGGTCGGCGCGGCTTCTGTGAGCACTTTGCGGGGGCAAGCGTCTTCGTTCTACGCGCGAGCGGCATCCCCGCGCGCGTCGTTACAGGCTACCAAGGCGGCGAATGGAATCCAAACGGCTACATGATCGTTCGCCAAAGCGATGCCCACGCATGGATTGAAGTACAAGTTGACGGCATGTGGACGCGCGTGGACCCCACGGCAGCGGTCGCCCCCAATCGCGTCGAGCTTGGCATTTCTGCAGCACTGCCCGAAACCGAGGCGCTCCTTGTAAATGCGAAGCGCTGGTTCGAAACGGATAGGCTCGTCGCTGCCTGGGAAAACTTAACGTTCAGCTACACCAAATGGGTGATCGGGTTTGACCGTGATCGCCAGCGTGAACTCATGCGAGATTTGGGGCTAGGCAACATGAACCCGATCGCAGCGATTGGCTGGATGCTGATTGCCGTAAGCCTGAGCGGCGCAGTGGTTGCGCTCGGTTGGTGGCTCGCTCGTCGTAGCCAAGAGCGCGCCTTAGACGGCAACGTTCAAGCATGGCACGTGTTGCGCAAACGGCTCGTGAAGGCCGGGTTACCTGTTGCACCCCATGAAACAGTAAAGCAGGCGCTGTTGCGGGCGAGCATTCGCTGGCCCCAGCATGCTCAGCAGTTCCAGAAGTTCATTAGCGACTATGAGAGTAATCGCTTCGCACGCGTCGTACAACAGGACGAAAAAGGAGGCGCGCGAGCCGCGAGTGCGCTTCGCGCGCTCGTGCGAGCACTTCCGAGTGCGCGTACATTGCGCGGAAGCGCTACTCGTTAGGCTCGGCAGTCATCCGATTTTTTTGAGACAAAGCGCAGTCATTCGATTGAACCGCAACCGTTGAGAGTGACCGTTCAGCTAAGTGATTTGATCGCCACCCGCTCCGCAGGATCGTCGGGGCTCGGCTTAACGGTGAATCCGAGCGACTCGCAAAACTTGAGCATCCGCGGATTCTCGCGGAGCACAACGCCTTCCATCTCGCGATAGCCGCGTTGGCGCGCGGCTTCAATCAAACGATGCATGAGGGCTCGCGCCAGTCCACTACCTTGCATCGATTCTTCGACAACGATTGCGAATTCGCAGCGCTCAGGATGCGTTGTTGGCGTGATGCGTGCGACACCTCGAATCTCGCTGTCTTCACCGCACCCACGAAGCTCCTCGCCGGACACACCAACGAGTGCAAGCTCACGGCCATAGTCAATCTGCGTGAAGCGCTCAATCATGGCTTGCGAGAGCTCCTTGATCGGCATCATGAAGCGCAGATAGAGCGTCTCGGGTGAAAGTCGGCTCACGAAGCGTCGCTCGCGATCAGCGTCTTCGGGCTGAATCGGGCGAATAAGCATGGTGTCGCCATCTTTCAAACTCACTCGCTCTTCGAGCTCGCGCGGATAGGGATACACCGCAAGATGCGCATACCGCCCGCGTGCCCGAATAGCCTCCGCGTCGGACCGCGAGCGCAATACGATACGAGCATCCACCGCTAATACGCCGCCTTCATGCGCGACCACTGGATTCAAATCACACGCAAGAATCTCGGGGCAGGCGCAAGCGAGCGACGAAAAGCGCAGGAGCAGCGTGGAGAGTGCAGCACGATCAATCGCGGGCACGTTACTGTAGGCGTTGAGCAAACGCGACACCCGCGTACGCTCGATGAGGTTGGTCACCAGCAAATCATTCACGGGCGGTAACTCGAAGGCGATGTCATCCACCTGCTGCACGCTCAACCCGCCGCTACCGAATGCGAGCGTCGTACCAAATGTGGGATCGCAAGCAAGCCCGACGTAGAGCTCTCGTTGCGCTCGATGCTGCAAATAGGGCTGTACCTCAAGTCCGATCACTTTCGCATCCGGCGCGCGGATTTTTACCTCAAGAAAAATGGACTTTGCGGCTGCACGCACTGACTTTGCATCACGCAAATTCAAACGCACGCCACCCACACCAGACTTACTGCTGATATCTGGCGAAACAATTTTGAGAACCACAGGAAAGCCTAGCTCTTCCGCCGCAGCAACGCACTCAGCGGGCGTTTGCGCGAGATGCGTCTCGGCGATCGAGATGCCGAATGCGCTCAATAGTCGAAAGGCTTCGTGAGCAAAGAGCTGCGTGCGCCCTTCGCCCCAGACATGGTCGAACACTTCGCGCGCGACCTCAATGTTCGGGCTAAATCCATCGACGCTTTGTTCGGGAATTTGCCGCAGCAAGGATTGATTGCGCGCAAACGTATCGAGAAATCCAACGGCATCAATCGCATTCTCAGGACTCAGAAACTGCGGGATGCGGGCCGCGTCGAGTCGTTGCCGAGCGCGGAGAACGCTAAGCCCCCCCCCCAAGACAGCGAGCGTGGTTTTCTGCTTCCATTGTGGGTGACTCGCCTGCAGATCAAGAAGCACGTCAACCAAGCCGTCTGACGTGAGTAGTGCTTGCGGCGAAAACAAGACAACGCAAACGTCAATCGACGAATCATCGTAGAGCGCTTGCAGCGTGTCCCGGTAGCGCTGCGCGCTGGCATCGCCAGCAAGATCAATCGGATTAGAGACGGTTGCGTATTCAGGTAAGCGCTCAAGCAATTTCGCTCGCAGCGATTCCGATAATGTCGATGTGTGCAACCCCTTTCTCTGCACTGCATCAAGCGCAACAACGCCGGGTCCACGACCATTGGTAACAATTGCGATTCGATTGAGCGAGCGAGCGCGATGCCCTGAGAGCAAGCGCGCGGTCGATACCATCTGCATGGACGTATCCACCCGTACGGCGCCCGCTCGCGCAATGGCGGCATCGCACACACGATCATGCCGAAGCAATGCGCTGGCATGCGTTCGGTTAGTCTGGCGATCAAAATCACCTCGATCGCTCTTCAGCACTACGACTGGCTTGGCTCGCGAAAGCTGGCGCACGCCCGACATGAATGATTGGGCGTTACGTACGTCTTCGACATACAGCAGCACGTCTGTCGTTGCTGCGTCAAAAGCGAAAAATTCGAGCAACTCGCCGAAATCAAGATCGAGCGCATCGCCCAGTGCGAGGACGCTTGAAAAACCAATTGCCGACCCAGTTGCAAAATCACGCAAGATAGATAGCCACGCACCCGATTGCGAAAGTACGCCGAGTGACCCATCCAGCGGCAGTTGCTCGACCCCGGTCATCGTCGACGCGTCGAGCGATAACCTCGGTCGCAACATGCCGCGCGCGTTTGGCCCCACCACTCTCACACGAGACTCAGCCGCTGCGACGCGAAGCGAATCGGCAAGCGCCTGCGCCTGTGGACTGCCAGTGAACCCGTGCGAAAGCACCAGCGCATATCCGCAGCCCGCTTCTCCGCACTCACGAATGATTTGTGGAACGCTGCGCGCGGGTGCGCAAATCAGCGCAAGGTCGACCCGCTCCGGCAACTCATTGACTCTTTTGTAGGCGCTCTCTGAAAACACCTTCGAGTGCTTTGGATTGACTGCATAAACACGTCCAGAGTAGCGCTGATGAGGTTCCGGGTAACTCGCACGAACCCGCTCCCACAATGCTCGCCCAAGGCTGCCTTCGCGTTCGGAAGCGCCCACGATTGCGATCGATTGCGGCGCGAATAGCTTCGAGAGGCGATGTTGAGGCATGCTCCGATGTTAGTGAAAAGCATCGCGACTGTGTAAGGGGGTTTCTTGCACTTCGGTCGAGCGCTCCGCCTAATTTTTTTGGTGCCATTTCTCAATCGAGGCACGCCCGCCGTGCTAAAGCAGCGCCTTCGCCATGGCCAAGCGCCATAGGCCAGCGGTGACGCACTGATCTGCATCCAGCTTTTGCACGCGAATATCCATGCGCCCCGCAATCGCTGCATACCATGCAGATAGCTGTTCAGCGCCTACGATGGAGATATCGCGCAGCTGAGGCGTCTCGGCGAGGGCGTGAACGAACTCTGTCGCAATAAGCCACGCTGAGAACTCATCAGAGAGTAGTTGGGCGTCGGCGCCTTGGGCGACTGCACGCGCGCGAAACGAGAACAAGGTCGTGAGCCAGCTCCTCTGCGAACGAGCCATCGAGATACCGCGGTCCAGCGCTGCGTCGTCGATCTGAGCATTCTGCGAAAGCACTCGGCCCACTGTGCTTTGCGTGCGAATCAGCGCGTTCATCTCACCCGTGAGGTAGGTGGTAAACGATGTAATCGCGCCTCCAGAAATTACTGCCCACTTACTGTGCGTACCCGGAAGCACGACGACGCCATCCGTAATCCCTGCACCGAGCAGTTGCGTTTCTTCGCCGCGCATAACATCAGGCGCAAGCGACGCGATACCAGGAACCACCCACAGTGGCGGCGCGTCGGAGAATTCGATCACGCTCAATTTCTCTGCAATCAGCGCGGCATCTGCTCCAACGGCGCAATAACCGGCCTCCACCCAAGCGCCACGTGCGCCCACCATCCCGCACGCGATACGAGGCGCGCGACACCATTGCGTGTCTTGATCAACCAGTTCATAGAGCGCGTTGCGAAACGCTTGCGGCGATTGCAATTTCATCGCGCCAGCAGCGCTGCTACGCCTTTCTACGACACGTCCGCTTCCATCGAATGCGTATGCGCGAACGTGACTCGAACCCCAGTCGAGCCCCACTAAAGCGATCGTATTCGATGTCATCTGGGTCGCCTACACATGTGAGCCTTTACCTCAATCGAACTTAGCGACGATTGCGGAGGGCTGAAGGCCGGAGACGCAAGCCAGAAACCACTAGCGAACCCGTAACTGGCGACACGCCAGCAACCCGCAGCCCATTGGCGTTACCTTAACCGGCTTGCGCCCGAGTCTGCTTTTCGGCGGATTGCCAACGCTTTGCGGCGATGTCGTCGCTAGCACGCGCTTCAACCCAACGTTCACCATCGCCTGTTGACTCACGTTTCCAAAACGGGGCCTGGGTTTTTAAATAGTCCATCATGAACTCGCATGCTGCGAACGCATCACCACGATGCGCACTGGTCGCGATCACGAGAACAATTTGGTCGAGCGGGCGCAACTCACCAACACGGTGCACGATCAGCGTGTCAAAGATGTTCCAGCGCGAGGCGGCGTCTGCAGAAATGCGCTGCAGCTCGCGCTCTGTCATCCCGGGGTAGTGCTCAAGATACATGAGCTTCACGCTATCGCCTTCGTTCATGTCACGAACGCATCCCATGAATGAGGCAACGGCACCTACGCGCGGATTACGAGCGCGCAGTGCTGCGATCTCTTCCGAAATATTGAAGTCTTCAGTCTGAACTCTGATGTACGCAGCCATAGACGAAGCGTAGCGCCCTAGCGCTCCGTACGAAAGCGCGCAAACGCGTATTGAAATGAAACTGTAGTGAACGAGGGTTATCCGCCGGTGACGGGCGGGAAGATGGCGACTTCGTCACCTGCGCGAACCGAATGCTCGCCGCCAACAACGGTGTGGTTCACCGCAACTCGGTAGGCGCGACCTTCCGCTAACTCATCAGCAAACACAGGGTCGCGAGAGCGCAATCTCGCCAGCAAACTGGCAACGGAGATTTCGCTACTGTCCAACGACAAAGTTTCTCGCGCGACACCAAACCGCTCACGAAGCCGTGCGAGAAAAACTAACTGGATCGACGTGTGTGCTTCAGCCATGTTGCGGATTGTAGGAGAAACCCGAATAAGTACTCGGTGAAATCTATGAACTCCCCTATCTATAGGGGCGAGGTCGACTTTTTAAATAAAAACGTGTATTTCTTGCATCGTGCTTGAAGCCCCATCAAATAGTGCTTTAGTAAGAAAAGAAGTCAATTTCCTGTTTGTCCAACAAAACGGAACTTTTTCGTCCAACCCGCTTAGCTGTCTCTCGCGGCTGGAGGCGAATTCTCTCCTAAGATGATTCTTGCGCTGCGCTGATATGTCCAATACGACCAGGCCCAATTGAGCATCACCACGAGCCGGTTGCGGAATCCGATGAGGAAAAACACGTGAGCTAAAAGCCAGAACGCCCACGCCAGTGGCCCTGAGAACTTCAGTCCACGCAAGTCAACAATGGCTGCGAGCCGCCCAATCGTCGCCAGATTGCCGAAATCACGGTACTGAAACGGCTGAGGCCGCGCAGAACGGAGGGAGGCGCGGATTGCATTGGCCACATGTGCGCCCATTTGCTTTGCAGCAGGCGCGACGCCGGGCACCATACGATCCCCGTCAGCGATGTGAGCAAGATCCCCCGCGACATAAACCCGCGACTCCACATCGACGGAAAGATCGGGCTTAACCTTTACGCGCCCTGCACGATCCGTTTCAACGCTGAACGCACGAGCGAGCTCCGCGCCTAGCGCAGACGCGGCGACACCGGCGGCCCAGAGCACTGTTTTGCTCGCAATGCGCGTCTCGCCCACCTCCACGCCGTCTGCGTCAATTGCCTTGACCGGTGCACCGGTGAGCACCGTGACGCCGAGGCTCGCAAGCTGTGCGCGTGCTTTTTCTGAAAGCGACTCCGGAAAGGATGCCAACACGCGCGGGCCAGCTTCGATGAGGCGAACCGCTGCGCGCGCGGGATCGATATGTCGGAATTCTCGCTTCAAAGTATGACGGGCGATCTCAGCGAGCGTCCCCGCAAGCTCAACCCCAGTGGGGCCGCCGCCAACGATGACGAAACTTAGCCAGGCATCGCGCTCGTCCTCGGAGCTCGCCGACTCGGCGCGCTCAAAAGCGGTGAGCACGCGACGGCGGATGGCAAGTGCATCGTCGAGCGTTTTGAGTCCGGGCGCAACGCGTGCCCATTCGTCGCGACCAAAATATGAATGAGTGGCACCGCTAGCGACCAGCAAATAGTCATACGCGACTGAAGTTCCGTCGGCGAGCTGTACCGAGCGGCGCACCGAGTCGATGCCAACGACTTCACCAAGCCTGACCTCAACATTTCTCTGGCGACGCAGGATATGGCGCAACGGCGCCGCAATGTCCGGGCTCGAGAGGCCTGCAGTTGCCACCTGATAGAGCAGCGGTTGAAACAAGTGATGATTCGTTCGATCGATTAGCGTGATGCGAACAGCTTCACGTGCGAGCGCGCGGGTGCACCAGAGTCCTGCGAAACCGCCGCCGATAACAACAACATGAGGTAGGGATGAGTGTGAGGCGTCCATTGGCATGCTTCCATGCACGTGTCGTGCAGTCAAAACTTTAGCCGATTGAAGCGGCGAGAGCCGCACGCTCGTCTAATCCGCTAAATCGAGTTCAGACCGTTGCATTTGCCAGCCACCAGCCTCAAATGGGTGTGTTAACGTTTGTGGCGGGTTCGTGGGTATCTCCCTTCGTTCCCAAGCCATACACCGGCCGCAATCTCGGCGCAGGCAAACAATAAAAAACAAGTGTCTTTTTCTCCCGTCCCCCTCGCCCCTTCGAAGTTGCTTGACCCGCTCGCGCTGCGAGCCGCATTCGGTGCATTTGCAACGGGGGTGACGGTCATCACAGCGCTCGACGATCAGGGCGCGCCCGTGGGCATGACAGCGAATTCGTTTGGTTCGGTGTCTCTCGATCCACCGCTCGTGCAGTGGAGTTTGCGCTTGAACTCAGGGCTACATCGCGTCTTCGTCAATGCCGCCCACTTCAGCGTCAGCGTGTTGAGCGTAGAACAGGAGCATTTGGCACGTCAGTTCAGTTCACGCGCCGCCGATCGCTTTGCAGAGGTTGATCTCATCGTCTCGGCCAACGAACCACCGCTCATCGCCCGCGCGGTCGCGCATTTTGTGTGTAAGAAAGTGAATGACTTTCGCGTCGGTGATCACGAACTCTTCATCGGCGAGGTGCTTCGTTGTCAGAGTTTCGGCGGCGAGCCGCTCGTATTCCACTCGAGCAAGTTTCGCGTACTCGAACCGTAGGCCCACGGCAGCGACCTGCGCAGACGCTCTACTCAGAACGGCACAAGTCAAGCGGCTCTACAGCAGTTTGTATTGCGCGATGGGCGCGAAACTTTTGCGATGAATCGAACAAGGTCCGAGCCGCTCGATGGCGGCCATGTGCGCTGCCGTTCCGTACCCTTTGTGTTGCGCGAATCCAAAACCCGGGAATCTCGAATCCATTTCGAGCATGTGATGATCGCGCGCCGTTTTGGCGAGGATCGATGCTGCGCCGACTTCAAGATAATTTCCGTCGGCTTTGGGTAGTGCGACTAAGCGTGTGCGCTCTTTCGCGCAGCGTGCGATGAGATCGCGCGGAAGTTGCGTGCCATCAATCACGAGCTCATTTACGTGCGCAGGCGGCACGTGTTGCCATTGGAGCTGATCGTATGCGAGATACATGCCGCGAAGCGTCGCTTGCAGAATATTGATCGCATCGATCGTCGCCTCGTCCACTGCAACAATGGCCCACGCAGCTGCCTCTGCCTTAATGAGCACAGCAAGTTCATCGCGCTTCTTCTCGGTAAGTTTCTTCGAATCGTTGATTCCCGAAATCGCGCGCCCGCGTTCGCCCAGGACGACGGCGGCAACGTACACCGGCCCCGCCAGCGGTCCGCGTCCTGCTTCATCGATTCCGCACAACATTGGGCGCTTACCTCATATTTAATTGGGGCTTACGACGTATTTTTTAGTAATTTAACAGCAAACAGATTCATGAGTTTGCCCCATTACAACGTGACTTACCGTTTAGGTGCTGAATCAGCCCAGCATCTCCAACACTGCATGGCCTGACGCATGCGGCTCGGGCGCTTGCAACCGCGCCCGGATGGCGGCGAATCGCTCTGTCATCCGCTGGCGCGTCTCGTTCGACATCAACAACTCAAGCAGCGCCTTCGCCAGCGCGTCTGCGGTGGCCGCTTTCTGCAGCAGCTCCGGCACCAAGAACTCTTTCTCAAGAATGTTCGGTAGTGAGACATAAGGCAGCAGAAGCTTGCGCTTCACAATCGCGTGGGTTAACGCGCTGATCCGGTAGGTCACCACATGCGGGCAGCCGTGCATCGCCGCCTCAAGGCTTGCCGTGCCTGAGGCGATCAAACCCACATCAGCGGCTCGCAGCGCAAAATCAGCATGGCCGAAGAGCAAATCGACACGCTCGACCAGCGCTGCGCCGTGAGACCAGAGCGCTGTTTCGAAGATCGCGCGTGTTTCTCGGTTCACGAGGGGCACCAAAAACCGAGCGTTCGGGCGTTCACGCGCAACAATTTCGATGGCGTTCACGAAAAGTTCTGCGTGATAGTGCAGTTCGCTCACGCGAGACCCTGGTAACACCGCGATCAACTCGCCAACGACCGCGTCGTCTTTGAATCGGGAGATGCTCTTACGCAGTTCAAACTTCGAGACGTCTGCAGGCGGGATTGCGCGAGCAAGCGGATGCCCGACGAATCGTGCGCTCACGCCATGCGGTTCAAGCAGTGCGGGTTCAAACGGAAACACACAAAGCATGCGATCAATCGCTTCGTGGAAACGTGCCGCTCGCTTTGGACGCCACGCCCAAAATGACGGACACACATAGTGCATCGTCCGCACGCCGCGCGATTTCACTTCGCGCTCGATTCGCAAGTTAAAGTCCGGCGCATCCACGCCAATGTAGAGCGTGGGGTTGAGCTCACTCACTTTTACGAGCAGTTCGCGTTTTAGGCGCAGGATGCGCGGCAGCGACGACAAGACTTCTGCGTAGCCGCGCACCGCAAGCGTTTCATGATCGAACCATTGCACGACGCCAGCAGCGCGCATTTTCGGACCGCACACACCATAGAACTCGACCGTGGGGTCAAGCGCGCGCACGTCTTCGACCAGATGCGCAGCCAATTGGTCGCCGGAGGTTTCTCCAGCGACGATTACCACCCGCCGAGTCATCGCGCGAGGCCGCGTCCGCTGACCGCGAGAAAATCAATCAGCGGCTTTAATGCGGCTTGCGCGGATGCGCTCGAGCCATCATGAAGCGCTTGCAAATGCACTTTGGCTTCCGCCAAAACATGTCCTGAACGCCAAACGATTTTATGTGCGTCGCGAACGGCGGCCACTGCATCGGCGTCAAATCCACGCCGCTTTAAGCCTTCGAGATTCACGCTACTGACTGAAAACGGATTACCATGCCCGAGCACGTACGGCGCAACGTCTTGCGTGACGCAAGCGCAGCCGCCGATCATGGCATGCTGACCAACGCGACAGAACTGATGCACCCCGGCGAGACCACCAATGATTGCGAATGCACCGACCTGCACGTGCCCGGCAAGTGTTGCAGCGTTCGCAAGGATCACATCATCACCCACCAGGCAATCATGCGCAACGTGGGCGTAGGCCATCACGAGAATTCTTGAGCCCAGCGTCGTCACGCCGTGATCTTGCGCGGTACCGCGATGAATGGTGCAACTCTCGCGAAAAACGTTGTCGTTGCCGATCACAACGCGGGTTGGCTCGCCAGCGTACTTCTTATCTTGCGGGGCAAGGCCAATCGACGAAAACGGGAAAAAAGTATTTCTTTCACCGATCGTCGTGTGCCCATCAATCACAACGTGCGAGACGAGTTTCGAACCCGCGCCGATGCGAACGTGTTCGCCAACCGTCGAAAACGGCCCGACCTCAACGTCAGGCGCGAGCTCTGCAGTAGGAGCAACGATTGCTGTTGGATGAATCCGCGCCACCGCTCTACTCCGCTGCGCTTGCTTGCGGTGGGCTCGGCTGCAGTGCGGCGATGAGCGTCGCACCAGCGACGAGCTTGCCGTCCACCGTCGCCGTTGTTTTGAACTTACCAATGTTTTTCACGATGCGTTCAATTTCTACGTGAAGAACGAGCTGGTCGCCAGGAACAACGGGCTTCTTAAATCGCGCGTCGTCGATGCCAGCAAGGTAGACCACGCGTTGAGTGCCCTCGCCGACCGCTTTATCCGACTCGAACGCAAGTATTGCTGCCGCTTGAGCTAGCGCTTCGATAATGAGCACGCCAGGCATTACCGGCGCGGTGGGGAAATGTCCGTTGAAAAACGGTTCGTTCACCGTCACGTTTTTAAGCGCAACGATTCGCTTGCCAAGTTCAATTTCCGTGACGCGATCCACTAACAAAAAGGGATAGCGATGCGGCAAGAGTGCGCGGATGCGCGCGATGTCTAGCTTCGTCGTGATTTTCTGGCTGCTCTCGTCGCTCATTCGGTCCCCGCTGCTGCGTCTTTGCTGTCTGAATTCGTGTTGCTTGGCGGACGCACACTGCGTCTGAGTCCGGCAGCCACACGCATCCAATCTCGGTGCGATGCGGTCGGGAACACCCCGGTGTAGCGCCCCTTTTCCCGGATTGAATCGGCAACCAGCGTTCCACCAGAGACAATGACGTCATCGGCAATTTCAATATGGCCCACAATTCGCGCTGCGCCGCCGATCATGCAACGCTTTCCGACAATCGCGCTACCCGCGACGCCCGCGCATCCAGCAATAGCGGTGTGCTCACCGATACGAACGTTGTGCGCAATCTGCACCAAGTTGTCGATCTTGACGCCGTTACCAATCACCGTATCCTCAATCGCACCGCGATCGATACTCGTGTTCGCACCAATTTCCACGTCGTCGCCAATGATGACCGTTCCCACCTGCGGTACCTTCATCCAACCCGACGCGGTCAGTTGAAAACCGAATCCGTCGCTGCCAATCACGGCACCTGGCTGGATGATGCAGCGGTCCCCCATCACAACGCCGTCTCGCAACACGACATTCGGGTAAATCACGCAATTCGCGCCGATTCGCACGTTGTTTCCGATCCGAACACCGGCATGTACAACAGTGCCCGCACCAATATAACTTCCTAGCCCAAGAGAAGCATTTTCGTGGACAACAACGTTGTTTAACCCAATTTTCGCTAGCGTGTCAATTGACAGTGCAGCCCCGTTGAAATCTGCGGTTTCTGGAAAAAGTTGCGACAACAAAGTGGCAAATGCTTGGTGCGGATTGGCATGCACGATATGCACGCAGCGCGTAGGCAGCGAGACGTTTGCAGGCGCGATGATCGCGCTTGCGTTTGTCGTCGCCAACACGTTGGCAAATTTTTTGTCGGAGAAAAAACTGAGATCGCCTGTGGTGGCGTAGGTGAGGCTCGCAACCGCCGCGATCTGCGAGTTCGCGTCGCCTCTTATTTCAGCGCCGATTCGTGCGGCCAGCGCGCCGACCGATTCGGGCGACGCAAGTGAACGGCCCATATGGATTACTCGGCGAGCGCCCTTAACACGCGATCAGTGATGTCGATGCGTGGGTGAAAAAAAACGGCTTCCTGCAGAATTAAATCGAACTTCTCAGCCGCGGCAATTTTCTCGATTGCGCGCTGCGCTCTTTCCTGCAATTGCGTCAGCTCTTCGTTTTTCCGAAGGTTTTCGTCTTCACGCAACTCTCGCTGCGCACGCTGCACATCGCGGCTTAATACTTCGAGTTCCCGCTGGCGCGTGCGCCTTGCTTCGTCAGAGATTGAGAGCTGATCTTTGTCAAAAGCGGCTGTGGCATCACGGAATCGCTTAGCGAGCTTCTCTACCTCGGCTTGGCGCGTCGCAAACTCACGTTCGAGCTTCTTCAACGCGCGCTGCGCAGGCACGGACTCTCGCAGCAATTTCTCAGTGTTAACGAAACCAATCTTAAGGTCACCCAAGCGCGCCCCACCGGCGGGAGCACTCGCGGCCGCAGGCGCCTGTGCGTTCACGAAAAACGGCAACGCCAACACCGACGCGCAAAGCAAAGCGGCCGAGCGCGCGACGATAGCCCTCAGTGCGTTGAAACGACCTAAAGTACCCATAATCAGTTGGCCTAGAACAAGGTTCCGACTTGGAACTGGAAGCGCTGAATTTTATCGTCAGGCTTCTTTCCGAGCGGAACGCCGTAGCTGAATTTCAACGCGCCGATCGGCGACTTCCACGCCAGCGCAACGCCGGCCGAGAAATGGAAACGTTCGTTGTCTTTTTGAAGCGGATCGCCGCGGTCATAGATTTGACCTGCGTCAAAGAACACGCTTCCGCGTACGTCACGCGTGTTTTTCGCCCCAGGGAACGGGAACAGAATCTCGTTATTGATCGTGAACTTGCGACGCCCGCCGAGCGCACTGCCGTTCACACGGGTGACGAGCGTCTCGGTGCCATCAGGGTTTCGATTGGTCGTCGTGACCGACTCTTTGGGCCCAAGCGAGTTGGTGTCGTATGTACGAACCGAACCAACACCGCCGCCGTAGTAATTCTGGAAGAACGGCAGCGAGCTTCCGCCATAGCCATTGCCGAAGCCCATTTCAAGATTGGCTCCGTACACGAGCCCGGCAAATAGCGGCAGGAAATACTGCGCTTGGTAGTTGATCTTGTAATACTTGATGTTGGTAATTGGCAACGTCGATTCCACGCTCACGCTTTGGAACCAGCCGCGCGTGGGGTAATCGATGCTGTCGCGCGTATCGCGCGCCCAGCCGCTTTGCACCTTGAATGTGTTGGTGCTGCTGCCAAACTCATTTTGGTAATCGAAGAAACGCTGCGGACTGATGCCCGGACTCAGCGTTAACTTTGAATGCTCCCCCGAAAAGCCAAGGCTCACCGAATCTGTCTCGCTGATCGGGATGCCGAAGCGCACACCCGATCCAAACGTTTCGAGGATGTAGCTGCCGCCGCCCGTGGAAGACGGATCATACGTACGTCGGTAAATATCGAATCCACGGCTCACACCATCCGCCGTCCAATAGGGATTCGAATAAGCGATCACCGCCGTTTTGGAAGCCTTACTCGTATTCACCTGAACCGCTAGCGCATTCCCCGTGCCAAGCACGTTATTCTGCGAAAGCGACGCCGACAACACCAGCTTCTCCGCGCTCGAATAGCCTGCGCCTGCGTTAATCGTTCCGGTGTTTTTCTCTTTCACCGTAACGTCTACATCGATCTGATCGTTTGAACCCGCCACCGCCTGGTTGTCCATGGTGACTTCTTCGAAGAAACCGAGGCGGTCAAGACGAATTTTCGAGCGCTGAATTTTGGCCTGGTCGTACCACGACGCCTCGAGTTGGCGCATCTCGCGACGAATAACTTCATCGCGGGTTTGTACGTTACCCGCGACGTTAATACGGCGAACATACACACGGCGACCAGGATCAATGACGTAATTGAAGGCAACCGTTTGTTTGGCGCGATCAATTTCTGGCACGGTGTTCACGCTTGCGAATGCGTACCCTTCGCGGCCCAGGCGATCACTAATGGACTTCGCGCCATCGGCCAAGCGAGTCCGATTGAAAACGTCTCCTGATTTGACCGGAATCAGAGAGCGAAGCTCACCTTCGGGAAGTAAAAGTTCGCCAGAAAGCGATACCCCCGAGACCGTAAATTTAGCGCCCTCGCTGATATTGACCGTGATGAACACTTTGGTGCGATCCGGCGAAAGCGAAACCTGAGTGGATTCGACGTTGAATTCGAGGAACCCTCGATTCGTGTAGTACGCGCGAACCGCTTCTAAATCGGCAGAAAGCTTTTGGCGCGAGTATTGGTCATCTTTTGTGTACCAAGAGAACCAGCCGCCGGTAGAAAGCTGCATTTGCTCAAGCAGCGTTTTCTCGGTAAACGCGCTTGCGCCGATGATATTGATCGACTCGATACGAGCGACTTCACCCTCTTTCACATCAATCGCAATGGAAGTGCGGTTTCGCTCGAGCGGGGTGAGCGTGGTGGTGACTTCCACATCGTATCGACCGCGCGACAAATACTGTTTCTTAATCTCTTGCTCGGCACGATCCAGAATTGTGCGATCAAGAATTTTGCCTTCAGAGAGCCCCGCGTCGCGCAATGCTTTTTTGAGCGTGTCCGAATCAAACTCACGCGCGCCGCTAATGTTGATCGCGGCTACGGTCGGTCGCTCTACCACCGACACGATCAACACGCCGTCTTGCGCCTCAACTCGAACGTCGCGGAAGAAGCCGGTTTCGTAGAGCGTTTTGATCGCCTTCGAGGCAGCAGCTTGATCGAAACGGTCACCTACTTTGACGCCGAGATAGTTAAACACAGTACCCGGATCGGTGCGCTGCAAGCCTTCGACGCGAATATCACGTACGACAAACGCTTCTTGGGCGACGACGAGCGCCGATGCACTGAGCACCCCGGCAACGAGAAGTGCGTGGGCCAGCGTATGAAAACGCGGTCGGGAAATAGGAGATCGGGAAATGGAACGAGTCACGAGAAGATGCGATGAAAGTCGTTGTAGAGCGCGAGCGCGGTGAGCGAGGTGACGAATCCAATACCGATTCGCTGCCCGATGATGAGCGCGCGCTCCGACGGCGGCGACCCTTTAATGGCTTCAAAGAGATGATATAGCAACTGTCCTCCGTCCAGCATTGGGATAGGAAGCAGGTTAAGGACGCCAATCGAGATACTCACGATGGCGAGAAAGAATAAAAACGCGGTAACGCCCTGTTTAAGCGTCACACCCGCACCTTCTGCCATGGAGAGCGGACCGGATACTTGGCGCAATGACACCTCACCGGAAACCATGCCCCAAAGCACGCGTACGGTGAGCGCGGTGGCCTCCCACGAGCGCACGGCTCCTTCCGCGAAAGCGCTCGCGAAGCCACGCCTGTCCGTCGCGAGCGCGTTTGAGCCCTCGTCAAACAAGTTAGGCGGCGTTACCTCAAGTCTGCCGATCTCGCGGCTACCTGACTTCACCGCACGCGGTGTCACGTTGATCGTGCGCGTCGCGCCCGAGCGTTCAACGCCCAGGCGTACCTCCCGATTGGCCGAGGCCTGAATTAGTTGTGTGAGCTCAAACCACTCGTCAACTTTACGGTCGTCCACGCTCAAAATGCGGTCACCCGCTTGCAAGCCTGCGCGAGCAGCTGGGCCATCCGCTACCACGGTGCCAATGACGGCTGGCTGAAAAATACCAACCCCCCACCCAAGCAGCCGCCGCCCGGTTGGGTCTTCGCCCGCCGCGCGTGGCGCACGCTCAAGGATGAGTTCGCGCTCGCGCCCTTGATCGCGCACAACCAACGTCAGCTGATCGTCGAACATGTGAGAAAGCAACTGCCAACGAACGTCATCCCAGTTGTAGATCTCGCGCCCCGCAATCTGAGTGATGAGCTCACCGCCGCGCAGACCCGCGACTGAAGCTGCCGTGTCTGCGCGGGGCGCGGCGACTACCGGCGAAAGCGCACGCTCTGGCCACGCCAGTGCGACCGCGTATAAGAGCACTGCCAACAAAAAATTGGCGAAGGGCCCTGCGGCAACAATGACAGAGCGCTTCCAGAGCACTTGCCGATCAAAGGCCTCGCGCTCTGCCTCAGGCGAGAGAACACCAACGTCCGTATCGCGCGTGTCGAGCATGCGGACATAGCCGCCCAGCGGAATGGCGGACACTGCGAATTCGTCACCTTTGAAAATACTGCGCTTACCGCGCCAGCGCAGCAACACCGGGCCAAAACCCACTGAAAAACGAAGTACACGCACCCCGAGCCAGCGCGCGGCGAGATAGTGACCGAATTCATGCACGGTGACGAGAATCGCCACTGCGAGTAAGAATCCGATTAGTGCGCTGCCAAAGAAGCTCATGCGACCATTTTCCCATTTCGGTCGAGCGCAAACTGATCGACCCATCGCGCGGTGCGCTCCCGCGTCTCGCGATCAAGCGCAAACACATCCGAAAGCGAGCGCGGTGCCGGACCGCGCGCGTCTTCAAGCGCCCGCTCAACGATCGGCACGATCTTTGTAAAGGAAATGTCCTGAGTAAGAAATGCAGCTACTGCGACTTCATTGGCTGCGTTCAAAACAAGGCATTCGCGTTGACCGGCGCGCAGTGCAGCATAGGCAAGAGGAAGCGCTGGATAACGAATGGGGTCAACCTCAAAAAACTCTAATCGTCCGACCCGCGCTAAAGAGAAACGTTCAACCGACAGCGGCAAGCGCGCAAGCTCGCCGTGCGCAACCGCAAGCGCATGGGCAATCGGAACTTGCATGTCTGACGGCCCGATATGCGAGAGCATCGAACCATCAACCATTTCGACCACCGCATGAACGGAACTCGTTGGGTGAATCAACACATGCACATCATCCGCTGACCGGCGAAAGAGGAGCGCTGCCTCAATCACTTCGAGGCCCTTGTTCATCAAGGTCGCCGAGTCAACCGAGATCTTTCGACCCATGTCCCACGTTGGGTGCTTACATGCTTCATCGGGCGTGATCGCATCGAACGAATCAAGCGCGCGTGTGCGAAACGGGCCGCCAGACGCAGTGAGTGTGATCGCACGGACGCGATCCGGATCACAATTCATCCCGTTCGCGCATTGATACACCGCGTTGTGCTCGCTGTCGATGGGCAGAATGCGCGCGCCAGTTTCTTGAGCAAGCTCTAGCAGCAAATCACCAGCTGCCACCAAGGCTTCTTTGTTCGCGAGCAGTACCGTTTTGCCCGCCTCTACCGCGGCCCAAGTTGAGGGTAGCCCTGCAAAACCAGAAATGCCGGCGACGACGACATCTGCGCGCGCCATTGCGGCACATGCCGCCACCGCATCAGGGCCGACCTCCAGGCGAACTTGCGGATGATGTCTCGACATTGCAGCACGCAGTTGCACGGCTGCGTCGGCGTCGCTCATCGCTACTAGCTCGGGCTCAAACTCGGCAATGAGCGGCAACATGGCCTGCCAATTCGCATTCGCTGCGAGCGCGAGCACGCTAAATTTGTCCCGATGTTGGCGAAGCACCTTAAGCGTGCTCTCGCCGATGGAGCCGGTCGCGCCAAGAATTACGACGTGTTTCAGCACTGTTACTTCCACATCGGCACAAGGAAGCTGAGCATCAGCGTGGCAACAGGTAACACCGCCAAATGCGCGTCTATTCGATCAAGCACGCCACCGTGCCCAGGCAAAAGCTGACTCGAATCCTTCGCGCCCGCCTGTCGTTTCAGCTGGGACTCCCAGAGATCACCTACAACAGCGAGCGCACCCAACGCACCACCTACAAAGGCGCTAGCGAGCAAAACTAGAAAATCCGAGGCGATCCCTAAATACCAACTTGCCCCCAATGTCCAAAGGCTCGCAGCGACGACCCCAGCGAAAGCACCTTCACGTGATTTTCCAGGGCTGATCGCGGGTGCCAATTTCACGCGTCCAAACTTGCGCCCAAAGAAGTATGCGGCGACGTCGGCGACTACAGTCAGCACGACCACCGCGAATAAATGCCAGACGCTCACCCGATACAGTGCTACTGCTGCGAGCCACGCCGCAGCGATCAACACAGCAAAGATTACGCGACCTGACACCGACGAAATGTCAATCGAACGGCGCGAAAGCTGGAGCGGCGCGATGGCCACCCAGAACACCGTCACCGCGACCAGAACAAGCGTCAACGTCATCCCGGAGCCAGGGCCGTCGCTGAGGCTATATCCAACGAAACCAATCGCCGCAATTGTGAGCGCCAGTTGCAATGGCACAGCGGGCTTCGAGGCCAATCGTGCACCTTCCCAAGCGGCGGCAACGCAGAATATGGTGACTAGCGCCGCCCACAATTCGACGCTGCCGACTGCGAGATCGGCGATCACAACAGCAGCGAGCACAAGCGCTGTCGCTAGACGGACCGGCAAGTCCGACTTCTTCTTCGGTTTGGAGGCGGGCAAATTCAAGCCTATGCCTTCACCGCGGCAACGCTGCGAACTTGCTCGCCAGTTTGACCGAAACGGCGCTCGCGGTTAGCGAACCACTGTACGGCGGAATCGAACTCGGCTTCACCGAAATCCGGCCACAACACATCGGTGAAGTAGAGCTCGGTATAGGCGATCTGCCAGAGCAGAAAATTGCTGATGCGCCGCTCACCGCCCGTGCGAATAAACAAATCGGGATCGGGCTGATCGGCAAACGCGAGATGCTTTGCAAAATCGGTCGCGCTGCCAGCATTCGCGGCGCGCTCGACAGCTTGTTCGATATCCCAGCGGCCGCCGTAATTCACTGCCACGTTAAAGGTTTGCTTGAGATTGCCCGAGGTCAACTTTTCGGCATCTGCGATGAGTGTCTGAATCTCAGTCGAAAGCGCGGAGATATCACCGATCGCTCGGAAACGAATGCCATTCTCGTGCAGCTTCTGAATCTCTTCGCGCAGTGCCTTAAAAAAGAGCTCCATGAGATACGAAACTTCGTCTTGAGGGCGCTTCCAGTTTTCGCTGCTGAATGCAAACACAGTCAGATGCGTCACGCCATGCTTCGCAGCGGATCGCAACAGCGTGCGCACCGCCTCCACGCCTTGGCGATGGCCCGCGACACGTGGGAGAAAACGCTTTTGTGCCCAGCGGCCATTACCGTCCATCACGACGACAACATGGCGCGGTGTGGCTAGATTCGTCGACACGGCTGACTTGAAGATTAGCGTAAACGCCGGCCTAAACCGACATCAGTTCTGCTTCTTTGACCGCAAACATTTTGTCGATTTCTTTGATCGTGTTGTCAGTCATCTTTTGCACTTCGTCTTGTGCACGACGCTCTTCGTCTTCGGAAATCTCTTTCTTCTTGAGCGCGTCTTTAAACGTGTTGTTGGCGTCGCGACGCACATTACGCACCGCAACGCGAGCATCTTCTGCCTCACCTTTGACGAGCTTCACCAATTCTTTGCGGCGCTCTTCGCTCATCATCGGCATCGGCACGCGAATGATGTCGCTATTGACTGAGGGATTCAATCCAAGATCGGCCTCGCGGATGGCCTTTTCAATTGCCTGGATCATCTTCTTTTCGAACGGCTGAACACCAATCGTGCGCGCGTCGAGCAAAGTCACGTTAGCAACGCCGTTAATCGGCGTCATCGCGCCGTAGTATTCAACGTGAACGGTATCGAGCATTCCAGAATGCGCGCGCCCAGTGCGTACTTTTGCAAAGTTGTTTTTCAGCGCTTCGAGCGCTTTCGACATTCTCGTTTCGGCACTTTTCTTGGTGTCTGCAATCATCGTTTTTCTCCTTCGCTGGCCGCTACAAACGCTACTCAGTTGCGTTGAAGCCTCGATATTTACGGTTTTTCACTGCTAGCCCAATATTTATTTGGGCTAGCAAGTGACAGTTGTACCCTCATCTTCACCGCATACGACGCGCTTGAGGGCGCCCGGCTTGAAAATCGAAAATACGTTGAGCCGCAAATTTTGATCGCGGCAGAGCGCGAGTGCGGTGGCGTCCATCACCTTCAAATTGCGCACGATCGCCTCATCGAAGGTTAGTTTCGAATAGCGCGTCGCGGTTTTGTCTTTCATCGGGTCAGCGGTGTACACACCATCAACCTTGGTTGCCTTTAGCACCAAATCGGCGTTAATTTCGCGCCCACGCAGTGCAGCGCCGGTATCGGTGGTGAAGAACGGGTTGCCTGTGCCCGCTGCGAACACGACGATCTTGCCCTCTTCCAAATACCGCAGCGCTTTGCCACGAATGTAGGGTTCTGCCACCGAATCGATTCGAAGCGCTGATTGCACCCGCGCCGCGAGCCCTGCGCGGCGCATCGCGTCGGCCAACGCCAGCGCGTTCATCACAGTCGCAAGCATTCCCATGTAGTCCGCCGTCGCGCGATCCATACCCACCGCACTCGGTGCGATGCCGCGGAAGATGTTGCCACCGCCAATCACTATTGCGATTTCGACGCCCATGCTGTGCACGTCTTTGATCTCGTTAACAATTCGATCGATGACTTCGGGATTGATCCCATATGCGTCTTCCCCCATCAGCGCTTCGCCGGAGAGTTTGACCAGAATTCGTTTGTAGGCAGGCGCTATTGCACCGTTTGAGGAGATTGATTCGCTCGGCATAGACATAAATGTTAGCCGTTTTGTGTCTAAGAGTAGGCAGAGATCAATAGTCCGCACGCGACCTGTTGGGACCAGTTCACGAGAGATTACAGTCGTAGCCGCATGAAACGAAAAACGGCTCATCAGAGCCGCTTTCGTTTGGTATCGACTACGTTAGCGGAGCTTCACCTGAAAGCGGTGGAACTTTTGGGCGCGGTCCCGAGGTGGCCAGCATCGGATCCATCGGATCCGAGCCGCCATCGCTGGGTGGGATTAGAGTCCCTGAGCCGCTGCCGCTACTTCCGCTGCGTAGTCCACGACCTTTTTTTCGATACCTTCGCCTACGACGTAAAGCTGGAAGCTGTGCACCGTCGTATTCGCGGCCTTGAGCACCTTTTCAACGGTTTGCTCAGGATCCTTCACGAAAGGCTGACCCAACAACGTTACCTCAGCAAGATACTTGTTGATGCGGCCTTCAACCATTTTCGCGACGATGTCTGCAGGCTTGCCAGATTCTGCGGCTTGTGCCGAGAAGATTTTGCGCTCGTTCTCGATGAGTTCAGCTGGCACTTGTTCTTTCGATACGCACACAGCGCGCGTCGATGCCACCGATGCGGCGAGATGCATCGCAACGTCGCGAGCAATGTCTACGCTGCCGGTGTACTCAACCAACACGCCGATACGACCACCGCCGTGAACATAGCTCGCGACGGTATTTGACGCGATGCGTGCAAAGCGGCGCGCATTCATGTTCTCACCAATCTTTTGCACCAGCGCAGCACGTTTTGCTTCGGCCTTTTCACCGTCGATCATCGTTTCCATCAGGGCGGCGACATCGGCGGGATTGTTCTCAGCAACGTTTTTCGCGAGTGCGGCGGCGAGACCTAGGAAGTCAGCGTTCTTCGACGCGAAATCAGTTTCAGAGTTGAACTCGACCAACGCACCTTTGCTGCCGTCAGCCGAGAGATACACGCCAACGGTGCCCTCTGCAGCCTGACGCGATGCCGCTTTGAGCGCCTTCGCACCGGATTTGATGCGCAGCAGCTCTTCGGCTTTTTTCATGTCGCCATCAGCTTCCGTAAGCGCCTTTTTGCACTCCATCATGCCGAGACCGGTCATTTCGCGAAGCTCTTTAACCATGCTTGCAGTGACTTCTGCCATGTTCTTCTCCATACGCGAGACGCGTCATCGCGCATCGCAAAAATTTCTTCAGTTGAAAAGCAAAAGGGGTCGACTCACGACCCCTTGCTTCGAATGGGCCAGCGCTTATTGCTTGGCTTCGAGATCAGCAGGATCGACTTCGATCACTTCTTCGGTTTGCTCTTTAACGATTTCTTGCACCGCGTGAGCTTTGCCCTCGAGGATCGCATCGGCAACGCCACGCGCGTAGAGCGCGATCGCTTTGGCCGAGTCGTCGTTACCAGGAATCACGTAATCGATGCCGTCAGGCGAGTGGTTGGTATCAACCACGCCGATCACTGGAATACCAAGCTTGTTAGCTTCTTGAACAGCGATCTTTTGGTAGCCAACGTCGATCACAAACATGGCGTCAGGCAGCGCTGTCATATCTTTGATGCCGCCCATCGACGTCATCAGCTTGTCGTATTCACGGCGCAGCGTGAGGGCTTCGCGCTTGCTCATACGGTCGAGCGTGCCGTCGGTGGCCATGGCTTCGAGCTCTTTAAGGCGCTTGATCGAAGTTTTCACCGTCTTGAAGTTAGTGAGCATGCCGCCCAACCAACGGTGATCAACGTAGGGCATCCCCGCTCGCTGCGATTGCTCGGCGATGATCTCGCGAGCTTGACGCTTAGTAGCAACGAAAAGGATGTTGCCGCGGTTCTGAGCCATGCGACGAACATAGGTCATCGCCGCGTTGTATTGCTCCATCGTCTTCTCAAGGTTGACGATGTGAATCTTGTTGCGAGCACCGAAAATAAACGGTGCCATCTTTGGGTTCCAGAAACGTGTTTGGTGGCCGAAATGAACGCCGGCCTCCAACATCTGGCGCATAGTTGCAGACATTGAGTTTTCCTCTGGTGGGTTAAACCGCCACTCGTGTTCGTCGCGACGCTGTCTTTCAACTAGCATGCAACACCCATCAGGCATCACGAGTGTGTGGATTTGTCCAAAAAATTTAGGACAGCCTTCGATTATAACCCGTCTAGGGAATGCTTCTTCGAACTATCAGATTTTTTAATTTAGTAACAGCTAATTTCGTAAAGCCCATAAATCTATTGGACTAGACTTTATTTTTCTTTAGCTCATTTAAAACCTTAATTGGCATTTATCCCCAATGCTATAAGCGATGTAGCGCGTGAGCAGTTCAGCTCGCACGATTGCAATTTATACGTCCGCGCCCTACCTTCCACTCCGTTCTAAGATCCAGCATTCGCCCCATCTATGTCTGACCGTTTTCTCGCTCCGAATCACCAGCTCATCACCTTCGATGGCGTCGATGCCAAGAATTTTCTGCAGTCGCAGCTCACCAACGATGTCGCCGAGTTGGTGATCGGCGGCTGGCAGTGGCAAGGCTATTGCAACGCGAAAGGCCGACTGCACGCGACCTTCGCCCTTGCGAGGCTTGATGAAATCCTTTACGCGGCGGTCGTGCATTCGAGCGTATGTGAGTTTCTGGTTAAGCGACTCACTATGTTTCGCCTGCGCGCGAAGGTCCTCATCGAGCGGACGGATCGGTTCGCGCTGGTCTTCCACCTGGCAGAGCCAACGCAGCAACTCACGCGCCCAGGCGTGCGCCTCGCGCTAGGACATGAGCGCTGGATTGATATCGATGCTGAAACTTTGCGCCAAACACCGAGTGCGACCCAGGAAATGCTGGACGCCTGGGAATTGCGCGGCATTGAGGCCATGCAACCAGAGGTCGTTGCCGCCACCAACGAGCGGTTTGTACCGCAGATGCTCGGCATGGATCGCTTGATGCCCGCGCCCGGCGTCAGCTTCTCAAAGGGGTGCTACCCCGGGCAAGAAGTGGTGGCACGAGCGCACTACCGCGGGGCCGTGAAGCGAGAGCCTGCCTTATTGAGAGTTCCGCTCGAACCAGCGATTGAGCCCGGCATCGAAATCGCGCAAAGCAGCGGCGAACCGGCGGAGATCGTTAACTGTGTGGTCATCGGGCACGAGTGGCGAGCGCTAGCGGTTGTGCCGATTCACGTCACCTAAGCCCGAGAGCGCAACGCGACGGAAAGATTCGCTGTGGTTGCGCCGCAACATGCAGCAGGCGGAAGTGCGGCTTAATTGGCGACGCACCACGCGTTACATGCAACAATCCACACGAAAGGATTATTCCGTAGCGCCCAGCTGGTTTAGCCAGTCGTTTGCGGCAGTTGCGGGTCGAGGGGTATGGCCGAACTCTATCTTGCGTTCTCGCTTGCGTGTCTGGTAAGCCTGTGTACGGGAGCGATTATCGTATTCACGGCAAAGTGGCATTCCCGCTGGAGCGCAGATCACCCAGGGAGCGGCCCGCAAAAACTGCACGTGTCCCCTATTCCCCGAATCGGCGGCCTCGCCATCGCCATCGGTCTTTTCGTAACCTTGGTCGATCTGAAATTCGCGACGGCTCTGGGCGAAAAATTGCCATCGCCACTCGGAGTAATCGCGGCCTTGAGCGTTCCGCTCCTTGCCGGACTGTGGGAAGACCTGACGCGAGTGGTTGGCCCTTGGTTGCGCTTGATCGCGACTTTCATCGCAGCGGCAATCGCTTATGTTTATTGCGGTGCCGAGGTGGTTCGCTTTGACATGCCATTTCTTGACGCGATGTTGGCGTCGTTGCCGCTCGCCCCGTTCTTATTGACATTGTTCTGTGTCGGCGGCGTCGCTCACGCATTCAATTTGTCTGACGGCTTGAACGGACTTTTGGGCGGTCTCGCAACCGTGGGCGCGGTGTTGATCGGCGCTGTCGCGCTTCGCCATGGTGATGTCTACGTCGCCGTGTTCTCTGCTGCACTCGCTGGTGCAACCGTTGGATTCCTCCTCTGGAATTTTCCCAAAGCCAAAGTCTTTGCAGGCGACAGTGGCGCTTACCTTCTCGGCACGGCAACCTCCCTGCTCGCGATTTGGCTTGCCGCGCGCAACGCAAGTGTTACGCCTTGGCTTGCGTTTATCGCAGTACTCTACCCATTCACTGACACCACCTTTGCGATTTTGCGACGCGCCATACAGCGACGCCCTATCATGTCGCCCGATGCTGAACATCTGCATTCGCTTCTGGCGCGAGTGCTCTCTCGCACATTTGGCCTGAAAGCAAACGCGATCGCAGCCGCCAGCATTGTTTCCGTGGCTGCCACGTTCGCATGGCTAGCGTACTTTTTCGCGAGCAGCGCGCACCATCTCATCGCGCTCTGCGTGTTGTTTACAGTGCTTTACTCGTTAGTTTGGTTCGCACTAATGTCCCAGTGCGGCGCAGTCCCGGAAGAGGAAGCTGCCCCCACGGCGCGTAGCCTCTGAAGCGTCACTGAGATTTTGCCGTTGAGCCTTCGCAGCGACCCAGCCGCGCCATTCATTAGTTTTACGCCCTCCACCGCGCGTATGTCGCTGTAGCCCGTGTTCTTGTCGCACGCGCGGAATACATACCGTTCGATTAGATGTTTTTGCCTTTGGCTACTTTGACTCATGCACCCTATCCGTAAAGCCGTATTCCCCGTCGCGGGCCTCGGCACCCGCTTCCTGCCAGCGACCAAGGCAATGCCAAAAGAGATGCTTCCGGTGGTGGACAAACCGCTGATCCAATACGCGGTGGAAGAAGCCTACGAGGCCGGGATTCGCCAGATGATTTTCGTCACAGGTCGCACCAAGCGTGCGATCGAGGATCATTTTGATACCGCGTATGAACTGGAGAATGAGCTAGAAAATCAGGCAAAGCGGGAGCTGCTCGCTCTCGTGCAGCGCGTCAAACCCGACGACATGGAGTGCGTGTTTGTTCGACAAGCGCGCGCGCTGGGGCTTGGCCATGCCGTCTTATGCGCGAAGCAACTCGTCGGTGACGAGCCCTTTGCAGTGCTGCTCGCAGACGATTTGATGATCGGATCACCGTCGATCCTCGCGCAAATGGTGCAGCAGTACGAGCTACATCGCGGGAGCGTAATCGCAGTGCAAGACGTGCCGCGAGAGCAAACTAGGAGCTACGGAATCGTGGTCGCCGAGCCGCTGGATACGCGCATTTCGCGCATGTCCGGGATCGTCGAGAAGCCCGATCCGTTGGTCGCTCCCTCAACGCTCGCTGTGGCAGGTCGCTACGTACTTACATCGCAGATATTTGATGAAATCGCAGCTGGCGATCGCGGCGTTGGTGGCGAGATTCAGTTAACTGACGGCATCGCGCGACTCCTCACAAAAGAGAACGTCTACGCCTATCGCTACGACGGCACTCGCTACGATTGCGGCAGCAAAATCGGCTTTCTCCAAGCAACGGTTGATTTGGCAATGTCACATCACGAAGTCGGACCTGCGTTCACCTCGTGGCTACACTCCCGATGAGCGACTGCGCAACTCCTTCCTGTTTGCGCGTCTTGGCGCTCACCATCGAAACTTGTTTAATACATACTGAAGGCACCTTTGAAGATCGCAGTCGCTGGAACCGGATACGTTGGACTTTCAAACGCAGTCTTACTTGCACAACACAACGAGGTGGTCGCGGTAGACATCGTTCCCGAAAAGGTAAACCTGCTCAATTCAAAGCGGCTCCCCATCGTCGACGCAGAGATGGAGGATTACCTCGCCACCCGCGCGTTGAATCTGCATGCCACGCTTGATGCTGACTCGGCGTACGAAAACGCGAAGTTTGTGATCGTCGCAACGCCGACTGACTACGATCCCGAGACCAATTTTTTTAACACGGCCTCCGTCGAAGCGGTGTGTCGCAAAGTGATCGCCGTCAACCCCGACGCAACCATCGTGATCAAGTCGACGATCCCGGTGGGATATACCGTTGGACTCAGAAAGAAACTTGGCTCTGAAAACATTATTTTTTCGCCCGAATTTCTTCGCGAAGGCTCCGCGCTACGCGATAACCTGCATCCGTCTCGCGTAATCATTGGCGAAGATTCAGAACGTGCGCGGGTGTTTGCAGGTCTCCTACGTCAAGGTGCGGTCAAGAAAGACGCTCCCACCCTCTTCACCGGCTCCACGGAAGCAGAAGCCATCAAGCTCTTCGCGAATACCTATCTCGCCATGCGTGTTGCGTATTTCAACGAGCTTGATACCTACTCCGCAATCCATGGGCTCGACAGCAAGCAAATTATCGAGGGCGTATGCGGTGATCCACGTATTGGCCACCACTACAACAATCCGTCGTTCGGATACGGTGGCTACTGTCTGCCAAAAGACACGAAGCAATTACTTGCGAATTACAACGCCGTACCGCAAAACTTGATCCGCGCCATCGTTGAAGCGAACACCACACGCAAAGATTTCATCGCCGATTCCATCATCGCAAGAAAACCCCGGGTCGTGGGCGTCTACCGGCTCATCATGAAAGCAGGCTCGGATAACTTCCGCGCGTCGTCCATTCAAGGCATCATGAAGCGAATTAAGGCGAAGGGGATCGAGGTGGTTGTGTATGAACCCGAGCTGAGCGAAGCCCAATTCTTCAACTCACGCGTCACTCGCGATCTCGCCTCGTTCAAGCAAGAGGCCGATGTCATCATCGCGAATCGACACGCCCCTGAACTGTCAGACGTGCGGGGAAAAGTGTTTACGCGCGATCTTTTCGGCAAGGATTAGCAATACAAGCGTTTTGGAGGGCTGGGCTGCGAGTATTGCTCGGCGCTAGCTTAGGTCTGAATCCGGCCAGCTAACCTGTACACCCAGTAGCCAACGCGCTCCCGCGCGATCACCGCCCAATCCCAAACGCCCCCTTCAAGGGAGTAGGTAAATGGTAGATCGATGGCGGCTGACTGGTAATCCACCGGGTACGCGGTCACATTGAACCCTGCCGTGCGAAAGGTAGCCATCGCGCGCGGCATGTGCGCGGCGGAGGTCACAAGTAACCACGGCTTGTCTTGTTCGCCTCTGGCGCGCAGTTCTTCAAACGAATACACCGCGTTCTCAAATGTGTTTCGCGAGCGGCGCTCGAAACTTGTTCGTTTCATGTCTACGCCCATTCGGCGGAAATAGCTCTCGGCAACATCTGCCTCGGCACCGCGATCAATGAGAATCGCTGCGCTACCGCCTGCAAAATGCAATCGCATCGCCGGGTACTCAGCCATGAGCGGTACGGGAATAACCACCCTTTCGCCTGCACAACCCAGCGAGACCTGGCCATGACCCCGCCCATCAAATCCTCCGAATGCGCCACCCAGCACGATCATGCCGTGGTAGCGCGAGAGATCGCCCGTGGGCGCAGTGAACTGATCTTCTAGCTGGCGGAGCAAAAAGTTTGACGGATTTTGCCAACCGAGGAACAGCAGAAGTGCGAGCGCGCTGAAACAAAACCAACGCCCCCACACAACCGCTCGTTGGGGCCGCAGCAGCATCAGTCCCACCCCAATGACCAACAGCGCGGCGACCCACGCAAGCGGACTCAGTGCATATGCAAACAATTTCGAGGCGTAGTGAAGCGCGGTTTGCATGATTGTTAAATTGGAATGCCGCTTCTAGTGCGGCTTAAGTCGCGCGCACGGTTTCGGCATGCTGCAGATACCAACGATAGGTATCAGCAATGCCTTGATCGAGAGAAACGTTGGGGGCCCATCCCATGCTGGTGAGGCGCGAAACATCCATTAGTTTTCGAGGCGTTCCATCAGGTTTGCTAGGATCGGTGAAGATTTCGCCGCGAAACCCAACCGCACTCGCCACCTTTCTTGCGAGCTCAAGAATCGAAAGATCCTCGCCGCATCCGACGTTGACATGCTCGTAGCCATCGTACCGCTTCATCAGAAACACAACCGCCTGCGCCATGTCATCGACGTGCAGAAACTCGCGCAGCGGGCTGCCGGTCCCCCAAATAGTCACGCTTTTATCTCCGTGCACCTTTGCTTCGTGGAAGCGGCGAATCAGTGCGGGCAGCACATGTGAATTCTGAAGATCGAAGTTATCGTTCGGACCATAGAGGTTGGTCGGCATCGCGCTGATAGCGTTAAAGCCATACTGCTTACGATAGGCCTGACACATCTTGATTCCGGCGATCTTTGCAATCGCGTACCACTCGTTGGTGGGCTCCAGCGCCCCGGTGAGGAGCGCCTCTTCACGCAGCGGCTGCGGTGCAAGCTTGGGATAGATGCATGAAGAGCCCAAAAAACAAAGCTTTTCCACGCCGTGCTTCCATGCGCTGTGGATCACATTGGTTTGGATCGCCAAATTGTCGCGGAGAAATTCGGCTGGGAACGAGTCATTGGCTTTGATCCCACCGACTTTCGCAGCGGCAAGAATGACGTAAGCAGGTTTCTCAGTCTCAAAAAAGCGTTCAACGGCCGCCGCGTCGATGAGATCTAGCGCCTGTCGAGATTTGAGAACGAGTTGGCTCGCGCCCTCGCGCTCCAGCGCACGCACTACAGCAGAGCCGACAAGGCCTCGATGCCCGGCGACAAAAATCTTTTTCGAGAGATCAAACATGCGCTGATCCAGTCCACTCGTTAGCGCACATTTTGGTAACCAGCTGCGATAAGCATTTTCTCACGCTGCGCAGCGTTTTTATCGGCTAGCACCATTTCCGACACCATCTCGTGAAATGTTGTTTTAGGCACCCAGCCCAGTTTCGTCTTGGCGTACGTGGGGTCTCCCAATAGTGTTTCGACCTCTGAAGGGCGGAAGTAACGGGGGTCTACGGCGACTAGCGTTTGCCCGACTTTAAGCACGCTTTCCGCGGGAGCGGCAGCCACGAGCCCAACCTCGTCAACGCCGCTTCCACGCCACTCAATTTCTACGCCAAGTTCGCGCGCGGTGAGCGTCACAAAATCGCGCACCGAATACTGTTTGCCCGTGGCGATCACAAAATCTTCGGCGACAGTTTGCTGCAGCATGAGCCACTGCATTTCAACGTAATCACGTGCATGCCCCCAATCGCGCAGCGCATCGAGATTGCCAAGATGCAACGTCGGTTCGAGCCCGACGAAGGCGCGCGCGATCCCCCGCGTGATCTTGCGAGTAACGAATGTTTCGCCGCGAAGCGGAGACTCGTGATTAAAGAGAATGCCGTTACACGCGTACATACCGTACGACTCGCGGTAGTTCACCGTAATCCAATACGCGTACAACTTCGCAACACCGTAGGGCGAGCGCGGATAAAACGGTGTCTTTTCAGTCTGCGGGATCTCCATCACCTTCCCGAATAGCTCCGAGGTTGACGCTTGATAAAAGCGCGTTTTTTCCGTGAGCCCGAGCATTCGGATCGCTTCCAACAAGCGCAGCGCGCCAAGCCCGTCTACATCGGCCGTGTACTCAGGCAGTTCGAAGGACACCTGCACATGGCTCTGCGCGCCCAGGTTGTAAACCTCATCGGGCTGCACTTGCTCAACAATGCGCGTCAGATTCGCGCCATCCGCAAGATCGCCGTAGTGCAAATGCAGGCGGCGACCGTCCACGTGAGGATCTTGGTAGAGGTGATCAATTCGCTCGGTGTTGAAAGACGAGGCCCGGCGTTTAATACCGTGAACCTCATAGCCCTTTTTGAGCAACAGCTCGGCGAGATAGGCCCCATCTTGTCCGGTGATGCCTGTGATCAGTGCTTTTTTCAACTTGTTCCTCTGTTCCCCTGCTCGCTGCTTTCGGCAAGCATCAAGGTCTAAATCATTCGTGTCGCTGTAGCCCGGTGCTCGGGTGTCTTACTCAATTTTGCACATTCTCGCGATGACGCCGTCGACGTCGATTTGCGCTTTCCACCCTAACCGCTCGGCTATCAGTGCCGGATCGCCAGCGCCATACGAAATATCGGAAGGCCGCTTTAATGAGGCGTCCGTGACAACAAAATCGCGCCAATCGAGGCCGAACTGCTCAAAGGTCTTTTCGACGAAGTAAGAGAGCGATACCGTGCGGCCCGTGGCGATCACAAAGTCCTCGGGCACGTCAGCAGAAAGCATCAGCGCCATAGCATCGACGTACTCGGGTGCCCATCCCCAATCGCGCGATACATCGAGATTTCCAAGCGACAAGCTTTTGCGCTTTCCCGCTGCGATTTCACGAGCGCCCTGAACGATTTTCTGGGTGACAAAACGCGTGGGCCGAAGGGGCGACTCGTGATTAAACAAGATGCCCGTGCATGCGAATAGGTTGTAGGCGATGCGGTAATTCGCGACTAGATTATGGGCCGTCGCTTTGGCGACCGCGTACGGGCTCAACGGGCGAAACGGCGTTAGCTCCGTGGCTGCGACCCGCCCCGTATCACCAAAACACTCGCTTGAGCCCGCATTGAAGAGCCGAATCGACGGATCGAGAAAGCGTATTGCCTCAAGAATATTGAGAATGCCTGTAGCGATACTCTCGATAGCCTCCACTGGCTGATCGAACGAAAGGCCGACGGAGGTCTGTCCCGCTAGGAAATAGATTTCACGAGGTTTCGCTTCAGCGATCGTGCGCAACACACTTCGGTAATCTGCGGGCAGCATCGAAACCACGCGAACCTGCCCGGTAACCCCCAAACGGTCAAGTCGCGATAGATCGCACGTCGCCGCATCGCGCGTCGTGCCGATGACTACATCGCCGCGCGCGAGCAAACGCTGCGCCAGGTACGCACCGTCCTGCCCCGTGATTCCGGCAATGAGAACTTTCATGAATTCCTCGCACGCGCGCCGCGCGATGCAAACAAAAACTGCGGCAATTTTCCGATATTTTTTCCTGCGAGTGCGTACGCAGCCGCGAAAACACCAAATCCGTTCGAGCGCAGCGCTTGCCAGTCTTCGCGCGACTTGCGCACAATGTTGTTCAAGGAACGGTTACTAGCACCACCCACACGCATCAACACCTGCACGTGGGGGACATAGCGAACTTGTGCAGATTGCGTAAGAAGTCGCAGCATCCAATCATAGTCAGCCGCGATTCGATAGCGGGTATCGAATCCGCCAAGGCGTTCGTACACGGCACGCCGAACATAGAGCGTTGGATGCGGGGGCATCCAACCGAGCGCAAGTTTGCGCGCAATGAACTCACCCGCCGACCATGCCCGCACAACCGCATGCGGAGGTTCTTTGCGTACGTAGTTCAAATCGCCGTAGCAAGCATCGGCGGTGGAATCTTCCAACGCGCGTGCGATGCGACTGAGCGCATCGGCGTCGGCAAACACGTCGTCCGAGTGCAAAAAGCCAACGACATCGCCGGTTGCGAGGTGAAGCCCCTTGTTCAGCGCGTCATAGATGCCGCGATCGGGCTCACTCACATACGTCGCAATGCGGTCACGGTAGGATTTGATGATTTTCTGCGTTCCATCGGTAGAACCGCCGTCGACAACCACCAGCTCAACATCCGGGTAGCGCTGAGAAAGCGTTGACTCCAGCGCATCGCGAATCGTCGCTGCGTTGTTGAACACAGCCGTGATAACTGAGATCTTCATCGGCTTAACCAGGGCTCAAGCCACACGGCGCACCATTACGTTCCCAAGTACCAGTAAGTCCATTTTTGTTCGCAAGAAACAATCGAGCGCCTCAACCGGCTTACAAACAACCGGCTCGTTCTCGTTGAACGATGTATTGAGCACCATCGGCACGCCGCTAATCTCTTTGAATGCAGAAATCAAACGGTAGTAGCGCGGGTTGGTGGCCGCGTCCACGGTCTGTAAGCGCCCCGAACCATCGACGTGGGTGACCGCTGGAATCGCCGCATGTTTCTCAGCGCGGATGGGATACACCTGCATCATGAACGGCACATCGCCATCGAGTTCAAACCATTCCGGCACCGCCTCACGCAACACGGAAGGTGCGAACGGCCGAAACGATTCGCGCCGCTTGATTTTCAGGTTCAGAATGTCTTTCATATCGGCGCGGCGGGGATCGCCCAGAATGGATCGATTGCCGAGCGCGCGTGGGCCCCACTCCATCCGGCCCTGGAACCAGCCAACGACCTTCCCTTCCGAAACGGCACGCGCCGTTTGCGCACAAAGCGACGCTTCGTCATCGACACGCTCGACAGTACAGCCCGCATCCGCTATTTCGGCTTTGCGTGCATCGAGCAACGCGTCGATTTCTTTGGCATCGCAACCCGGCCCGAGATAGGCGTGGAGCATGGGCTCCGCGCGCTTGCCACCGAGCGAATGATGCACAGAATACGCGGCCCCGATGGCACCACCCGCGTCGCCAGCGGCGGACTGAACATAAACGCGTTTGAACGGCGTGTAGAGCGTGATCTTTCCGTTGGCGACGGAGTTCATGCCGCAACCACCTGCGACGCACACCGCGTCTCCACCGTGCTTTTTGTGAAGCGCGTTCAATAGGTTGAAGAATGCTTCTTCATACATGGCTTGCACGGATCGCGCGATGTCTTTGTGCTTGTGTTCGAGTGGATCGTCTTTTTTTCTTGCAGGCCCGAGCAGCGATTCAAGCGCGGGCGTGAACAGCGTGCCGACCGAGGGAGAGCCATTCTCCCACTCATACTCAACTTTTTCTTTGATGTGACGAAAATATTGGGGCGAGAGAGAAAATTCACCATTACTCTCTAAATTCACTATCTGCCGCATCGCCCCGATGGATTCAGGCTTTCCGTACGGAGCCAATCCCATCACTTTGTATTCGTCGCCATAGTTCGGGAACCCCAAATACTGTGTCAACGCTTGATAAAAAATTCCTAGGGAGTGCGGAAAGTACACGCGTTCGTCGACGGTGATTTCACTGCCTTTGCCATAGCCCCACGCAGCGCTCGCGAAATCGCCAAATCCGTCGACCGAGACGACGACCGCCTCGTCAAAGGGCGACACATGAAACGCAGACGAAAGATGCGCAACATGATGCTCCACGGCATGCAGTTTTCCTCTGAAAGGCTGGTCCGGAAACGCACGTGCAAGATGCGTATCGATGCCATCGCGCTCACGCTTGTTGCGGATGCGATCCAGCACAAGACTCAAATCAGGGCGCTTAAGCAACGTGTACGCAACCTTCTTCCCGAGATTCGCGCTCGAATCTTGATTGATCGCAACGTGGTCTACATCCGATAGCTGCAACCCGGAGTTTTCTAGACACCACGCAATCGCCTGCGATGGAAAGCCCGCCCAGTGTTTGATCCGCCGGAATCGCTCCTCTTCTGCCGCAGCGACCAGCTTGCCGTCGATGACCAAACAGGCTGCGGAGTCGCCATGGAACGCGTTAATGCCAAGGATTGTGCTCATAGGTTGCTATTTTCGTTGCTTCCGTTGCTTCCGTCGCGGCTGCTGCGCACGCGCTTGAGTAGCGCACCGACTTCGCCATCGCGAGTAGTAAACATCGCGTCTTTCAATCTAACCAGTTCTTCATTGCTGAGCGACGCGTCGCGCACTCGCCAAATTTTCCAATCCACCATCAAGCGGAGCCAGAAGCCTTGCAGCGCTGCGTACAAAAAACCAGCACGCCCATCCAAGAAGCCCAGCATCAGTACATAGCGATAGAAAAAGTAAATGCAGGGCCGCAAAAAAAGCGGCAGTTTCAGCCACAGGTCGCGCAATCGCATGAACCGCTGATCCGGGTTACCAAGGAGTCCGGGTTTGCCTTCCCACGCCACGAGGCTCCTGCGACGCAACTCCTCTTCCACCGCGAGGCGCAACGAAAATTTATCTTGCTTGCGTGTCCACACCGTGATGTCGTCATCATGCCGGTTGTATTCAACGACCGCACCGCTCCACTGTGTGGTGGTGCCGTCGACGTTAAACCGGAAATCAACCAGATCACTCAGGTCGGGTCGGGCCGCGCCGCGTCGAATCACCCGCAACCAATATTGCTTGGTACCGCCAAATCGAATGGGGCCACCTCCGAACACATAGTCGTGCTTGACGTAAATGCCGTCAACGCCCGCTTTGACAGACGCGAGTTCATTCTCAAGCTGCGTACGCAGTTGTGGCGTAACTACGAAATCCGCGTCTAACGCGAGCACCCAATCGCTAGTCAGTGGCAGGTTTTCCAGGGCCCAATTCCACTGCGAAGCGTGATTCTCATAGGGATGATGAAACACATGCGGCGTGTACTCAGCGCAAATATCGAGCGTGCCGTCAGTACTGCCTGAATCTACGACGTAGACATCCGCCCAGCCTTTCACGCTTTCGAGACAGTGGCGAATATTGGGCAACTCGTTATGGCAAAGGATGACCGCAGAGATTCGGCTCATTGCGCTGACTCACTCGCGAGCAATCCGCGTTCACGCTGATGCCAACGCCACGCACTGCCAATGATCTCTTGCAGGCTTGAATGAATTGGTGTCCAACCCAGAGCGCCTTTAGCGGCATTGGCATCGGCCACCAAATGAGCGGGGTCGCCCGCTCGCCGTGGGCCGATGGAATGCGGCACTGGCCGGCCCGTCACCTCGTTGATCGCATTGAGCACTTCACGCACGGAGTACCCATTACCCGTTCCCACGTTAAACGCGCTTGCTCTCGCCTCACTTTGCATACAGAAATTGAGTGCATCAACATGCGCACGCGCAAGATCCGTGACGTGAATGTAGTCCCGTACGCAAGTGCCGTCGGCGGTGTCATAGTCATCGCCGTTCACCGTGAGCTGTTCGCGCTTACCTAGCAATGCGTCGAACGCGAGCGGGATTAAATGAGTCTCCGGATCGTGTAGCTCGCCCGTCTCAGCGTTGGCATCTGCACCTGCCGCATTGAAATAGCGAAGACAAACGCTCTTGAGCGTGCTCGCGGCGCAGTAGTCGCCAATCATTTGCTCCGCAAACCGTTTCGAGTGGCCGTAGGGGCTCAGCGGGCGCTGCGGCGCGGATTCATGCACGGGCGAGCTTTCGGGCACGCCGTACACCGCGGCAGAGCTTGAAAACACAAGGTGATCGACCGCGTTTTCACGCATCGCGTTCAATAGGGCAATGGTTCCCGCCACATTCGGGCCGTAGTGGAGCCACGGCGCGACGACCGACTCGCCCACCGCGATCCGTCCAGCGAAATGGATGACCGCAATCGGACGGTATTTTCCAAACGCTGCGTTCAATGCCGCCGCATCGGCGATATCGCCGCGCACAAGCGGCCCCCAGCGTACCAATCGCTCGAATCCAGTCGACAGATCGTCAAACACGATGGGCTCAAACCCCGCTGCAGCGAGCGCTTTACAAGTATGGCTACCGATATAGCCCGCGCCACCGGTGACAAGTACAGGTTTCATACTTCGATTTATAGACTGCCTTAGGGAGATTCGTCTGTTGAAACGGTTAGAGCGATGTAGCGCTACGCGTCATTCGGCGCTCAGTGCGTTCTCGATCCGCAAAAATCAGCCGCTGCCTTCACAGGCGCTTCGATACATTTCCACCAACCCCACGCCCAGCGCTTCTACAGAGAAATTTGATTCGGCGAGTCGTCGAGCCGCAAGCGACGCCTTGGCTCGCCATGCTAGATCGGTAAGGGCCTGAATAAGTGCGCTCGAAATCGCATCAGCAGTCGGCTCCACCCTTAGCCCGGCACTCTGCGCGGCAACCTCGTCAGAAAGCGCAACGCCCCGCGCAACGACGCAGGGAAGCGCGTATGAGAGCGCCTCGGCGACGGCGATCCCGAAGTTCTCCGCGAACGACGGCAGGACGAACACATCGGCCTCGCGAAAGCATGCGGATTTGACGTCGCCCGAAACATGCCCCGCCCACTCGACCGACGCATCGACACCAAGCGCGCCCGCTGCCGCGCGAAGCTTTTCGACGTACGCTGCTTCGCCGCTGCCCGCAATTTTGAGGCGGGCGTTAGGAATGCGAGCTACGACATCGCGCCACGCGCTCAAAAGGCTTTCTACATTTTTCTTGGGATCGAGTCGCGAGAGGTAAAGCACATTCAATTGACCGGCGTCGCGAACGCTATTGCGATCAAGCGCCGGAAGATCAATCGCTAGCGCACGGACCACGCACTTGGATGCCGCTTCTACCGCGCGAACATCCTCAACCTCTTGCGCGCTCGTGCAGTGAACCAATGCCGCTCGGCGAAGGATGGGGCGCTCCAAAAAGTGCAGCGAAAGTTGCCGCAAACCGAACTTGCCATCGCTAATCGCATACTGGTTCAACACCCCCAGCGGCCGCACAATGTAGGGCACGCCCCGAGCACGTGCGATGAGCGCTGCAACCGAACTCGTGAATGAGAACAGCGCGTGAATATGAACGCAATCGTGGTTGCGTACGTTTCGCCACAGCCACAAAATCATTCCTGGCGCGATGCAATAAAACTCAACACGTTTCCGAAAATAGATGCGAACGCCACCTTCCTCTTGCAGTGGCACACCGAGCTCACGCTCGATTCGCTTTCCGCGCCCATCGTCGTCGGTCGTGGCGACGAGCACCTCAACACCTTCGACACTGAGCGCGCGCTCCATCGTTCGAATCGTTTGGCTTGGTCCGCCGTGTACCCAAGAAAGCGACGGAATAACGTGCAACACTTTCATTGGCAAAACCGTCTCACCGCCTGTAGCAAGCCTTCGGTTGCCACCGGAGAGGAATAAAGCGATTTGGCGCGCTCACGCCCGCGCTCACCCATTGATCTCCTAAATTCAGCATCGACGAGGAGCGGCTGTGCCGCATCGGCGAGCGCGTCGGCGTTCGGCTCAAAACCATATCCGGTTACACCGTCTAACACCAAGTCGTAGCGGGAGCCTACTTCGTTCGATACCAGGACGGGCAGTCCGAAAAGCATTGCTTCGTTGACGACCAGGCCCCAAGTTTCTCCATTGTCGGAAGGAAGCACGAACACGTCAGCGCTTAAGTAGGCGCGCCACAGTTCTGTTTGGTTCAAAAAACCCTCGAAGTGGGTTGGCACATTGAGTGCTATCGCCGCCGCGCGAAGTGTGTCAGTGAGCTCACCCGAACCGGCATAGTTCACCTTGACCTTCGCGCCGCGTTCTCTCATCTTTGCCGCAGCTTCAAGTAACAGTTGCGGCCGCTTAAACGGCACGTGTTTTCCGCAGAAGAGCAGCACGACATCCTCGTCGCTGAAGCCCCGTGCTTCGCGGAGCTGTCGACGTTCGTGTCGGTGCGCTTGCTCCATGGCAAGCATTCGATCCGTTTCTACAAAATAGGCACCCGTGAAAATTCGCTCATCCGCGACGCCACTTTCGCGATAGAAAGCACGATTCTTTTTGCCGATTGCCAAAAAACCAAGCGGAAGCATCAGCAGCATGCGGTGCAAAAAACGCACGATGGAGCCACGCGGGCGTAGCGAATTGGATTCGCCCCGAACAACGAGCGTCCGCCCAGAAAGTTTGGTGACAATTTGCGCGGTGACCAGCAAGGGTTCGTTCCAACCGGTCACGATCACCAGCTGCGGATCACGTTCGGCAAAAACGCGTAAAAGCTTTTTAATGAGGGCTAGCGACTGAAAAACACTAGAAGTCAAATCTAATGATTCACTCTCGTAGCCCTCAAGCAGTGGTACATCCCAGGTAAAAGCTTTTCCGAAGCCGGTGCCCTGTATCGACTCAGAGAGGTGGCGCAAGAAAACGACGTGGAGTGCGACGTCGGTGCGCGCAGCGAGTTCTCGAAACCAGGGGGCCATGTACTGAATCGGATGCGTCGTGACGAAGCAAACGCGAACGGGAGCGATCGGCGAATCAACTTTCATAGGCACGCGAACGGAGCCTGAGGGGAGCTAGGTACCAACTAAGTGCCCAGTGGTTTTTGTGGTGGAGCGTTTGGACGTGACCGAGCCAGATTCACGTTAGCTGTCGGCGACTGTCCGCTCGCCCATCTGTCATCGATCGGCACTTGCTCAGTTACGTTTTTCGCCATTGCCTGCGCGACGCCCAACTCGTTCGCAGCGATTGCTGGAAGCGCCAAGATAACCCCGACAGATGTACCGAGAATAATCAAAATGAAGACATCGCCATACGCTTGTGTCGCCACCGAAAAAGTAGCCACGTTCGCAACCAGAACCGCGGTGAAACCAAACGCAAGTGAGGCGTGCGGTCGCGACGCCTGCGCGAGCACGCCCAGCCGTTGCCAGATGAGCTTCAAAACGACTGCTCCGAGCCAAATAAAAATCGCTAACCCGCCCAGGCCGAGATCAAGCGTTAGTTTCCCCAAGCCGCCCTCTGCAGTACCGCCTACAAGATTCATCCCGCCACCGAAATGCTGAAGTCCTTGACCGCCAGCACCGAGTCCGGCGCCAAACACACCGAAGTCGCGGACTGCGGAAATAACGGGCGTGTAGCCGAGCTGCTGGAATCGCTCAGGGATGGATTCAAAAACAGTGAGTCCGCGGTCTTTCCAAGCCTCAAGTTTCGAGCCGCCGACTTGGGCGCTGCGGCTCGGGCCGCGGAAGTCGGTGTCTGCCGCTTCCGGCTCTAGCACCGACATCACCGTTGCAATACCAATGGCAGCAAAGATCGCCGTCACCATCGCGAGCTTAGCCTTGCCTTTCAAGAACCAAGCGAAGAAAAAAAGAAACACGCTCGCGAATATCACTACCTGCACGAGCATTTTGCGCCGCCCGGTCGATAGACCGATGTAGAGGAGAAAGATCACGACCGCAACCACGCAAACCGACTTAAATACGGATAGCTTCCGACCGTTCAGCAAGATGAACAAGAAACACGAAACAGTGGCAACGTGCCACGCGGCAATCTCTGCGGCGCGATAGAACCCAGCGTTAGCCTTCGAAGGTGACCCGACGTCGTAAATGATCTGGCCCACACCCACCTCACCCAACACAGGCAAGCGCACGCCGGACGCATCAAGGTAGATGCTGATAAACCACACAAGCGAACATGACACGTAGAACCACATCCATTTGCGAACGCCGGGCGTGCCAATTCTCACAGCAATTTGATGGGCAAATACGATCGCGACGATGGGCGCAATGTAGAAAACGCCACCAATCAGCGGAAAAAATATGTTCTGGAAGCGGTAGTAACTGAGCAGCGATTGCGCCGCCAACACGATGCAGAAAAGCGAAAACGGCGCGGCGAGGCCATTGCTCCAACCGTAAATCACGGTCGGCGTGAGTCGAACCCGCGCCGTCATGGCACCCAACCAACCCGCAGCCAGAGCCGCGGCTACAAACCCCACAAAAAACACGGGTGCACCAGGCGTGAGTTTTCGCAGCGGGTCTTGAATAAGACCGACCACGACGCAAAACAAAAGCGTCGAACGCCAATTAAAGAACGCGCCGAGCAGCGCGCAGCCCATCAATGAGAGGCCGAGCATCATCATGGTTTTGCCTCCACCCCGCGAGTATCTCGCACATAGCTCGGGCCACGCATCGCGAGGGTGACAGCCCAAATGAGGCCGCGCAATTCTGCGAGCAGCGTCAACGGAATCCACCACGGGCGGCGCAAATGGTGTCGCGTTCGCACCGATGAGAGCACGCGAAACAACACATCACGGATGCGCGCTACCCCGCTTCGGGTGCGCAGCGTGAAGTAATAAGCGCCTACGGCGTGGTCGGGTTTCACGGTGGAGAGGTGTTCGCCAAAGGTGCGTGTGCCGCCTGCCGACACTTTAAGGTGATGAATGACCGAATCCGGCTCGTAACAAATTTCCCCGCCACTCGCAATCCATCTGTGGGCAAACTCAGCTTCAAATCGGTACGCAACTTTAACAAAATTCTCGTCGAAGCCCCCAATAAATTTGGCTTTGGAGGAATCGATTGAAAAATTGCCGCCCATGAACTCCCTGATTCGCTGCGGCTTCAAACACGCGAAGTGGAAGTGTGTGTCTTGCGAGTAATCTTTGCCCTCATTCCACGGCTGAATCACCCGCCCTGCGACCAACGCGCCCGGCAACCGGCGATGCGCCTCAGCGTGAGCCAGAACCAAGTTTTTGTCGGGGATGATGTCGTCATCTAGAAAAAGCAGAATCGGCGCCGTCGCCTCGATCAGCGCGCGGTTCATTGCCTTCGGAATGGACGGCGTCTCAAGTCGTAGCCAGCGAATCGCGCCTGTTCGATGCAGCTCTGAGAGCTTTTGTTCAGTTGCCGCCTCGTGAGTCTCGCTCTGATCCAACACCAGAATTTCTTGGGCAGGTCGCTCAAGCGCCAGCAGCGCCACGAGCGTATCGACGAGCGTCTGTTCGCGCCGATACGTCGGGATAGCAATTGAAATCGGCTCGTAACTCATTGTCGGTATCCCACGACACGCGCCGGCACGCCAACGGCGATGGCATTAGCCGCGACATCTGCGTTTACAACCGCACCGGCGCCGATGACAGCGCCATCTCCGATCGTCACCCCCGCAAGCACGATTGCGCGCGCACCGATCCAAACATCTCTGCCAATTCTGGTAGCCGCCGAAGAGCACCCCTGCGCATCGATGGTCGTTCGCACTTCGATGTTGTGGCTGTGATCAGTGATGAAACTGCCGGGAGCGATGAGGCTATGGTCACCGATTGAAATGTGTGTCGTCGCGTCTAGTTCAACGCCGCGACCTATGAACACATGATTGCCCAGCTCAACTCGCGCCGTTTCTTCTTCGATTTTGAAGAAGGATAGTGATTCAACATGGCAGTGATGCCCGAGCGTCAAACGCCAGGGCTTATTCACGCGTACGAGTGACTCAACACGACACTTTGCACCCACCTTCGCTCCACGAAGCGAAAGGTAGCGTGCGCGAATCCGCTCGGAAGCAAGCGCGAAGTACGCCGCGAAGTCTTGTTCCAGCTTGCGCACGATCACTGCACCGACTCCCGATGAACGGCCGTTACCAAAAGTTGATGCCCTAGTTTTCGGCAAACGCTTGGAAAGCGTTCAATCATTCGCTCGCCGCCCGAGAGCAGCGACGATGGCAACCAATGATGCAAATAACGGAGCTTCACATGACCGCTGATGAGCGGCGTCTCGAAGAACTGGTGTGAAACATCCTGAAAGCCGGATGCGGCGAATTCCTTTACTAGCTCCTCGGCGGTGTAGGCGTAGAAGTGCCCGTCGCCATCTGCTGAGTTCTGCAGATGCTCAAAATCAGCGACGTTACCCAATTCGGAAAATGTTGGCAGGCGAGAGCGGAAGTAATCCGCATTCGGCGTAGTCATCACCAGTCGCCCGCCGTCACGTAAACGGCGCTTGAGCGCGCAAATCAATCGCCCTGGATACACGAGATGCTCAACGATTTGATTGGCGAAAACAAGGTCGAACGTACCGTCTATCTCGTCGTTGAGCACGTCAGCGCGGATGAAATCAATTTGCCCGCGCTCGTAACGTGTCTTTGCGTACGTCAAAAAGTCTTCGCGAAGATCGACGGCAACAACGTCATGCCCACGCTCGGCGAGCAAGAGCGCGAGCGTGCCCTGCGCGCATCCCACATCGAGAATTCTTAGCTTTTCACCCTTTGCAAAGTGGGTGTAGAGCGCAATCTGGTTGTGGTACTGGTTCCACACATGGCGAGCGATGGAGCGATCCCACATTTCACGCATGTCATGCGCGTACAAGGCCTTAACCTCATCACTCCAGCTCGGATCGAAAACAGGACGCTTCATTACCTACAACCCCATCACACGCGCCAGCGCACGCAAGTGCAGTGGATCGGCGCGCAGCGCCCGCAGGAAATACTTGCGCGCCGCTCGAGGGTCTTGTCGCTTGAGACATGAGCCCACGAAGTAGTTAAAACGCGATCGCGCGACTCGTACGCTCGGACGCGTCGCACTTGCCGACGCCAAGGGGATCGTCCCGCCGTTCGCTAGCACCACCGCGTCGCTCCCCGTTGCTCGCCTCGCGCTCGCGCACTCAATCGCGAGTTTGGCGCAATGAACTTGTTTATCGCGGCGCAAATCGCTGATGCTTCCCTGCTCAAGCGCGGCTTGGTAGACGATTTCGTCCATCCCTAAACAGTCACCTACCTCAATCATGCGAAGCCAAAGGTCGATATCTTGGGCCACAGGAAACTGAGCGCGGTACCCTCCGGCGGCGGCGTAAACATCTTGCCGAAACATCGTTGCGCCATGATGCGGTGGGCCCACCAATTCTTCGAGGTTCTGCGCGTTAAGCCCACCACGTAGCCGCTCGCTTGAAACAACACAATGTTCGACAAGCTCACCGTCCGGGGCAACGATCGCAACGCCGCCCGCCGCCATCGCAGCGCCGCTTTCTACGAGGCGTTTGTACTGACTTTTGAGTCGACCAGGGAGACTCACGTCGCCGCAATCCTGTCGGGCGATGAAGGGCGCGCGTGCAGCATTACATCCGGCAATCAGCGCCTTAGTGAGCCCGGTATTTGTTTGGCTAATCACTCGCAGCCGCGCGTCGGACGACGCGGCGCGCTCGAGAATCGCGCGAGTGCGATCAGTTGATCCATCATCGATCACGATGAATTCGAATGTGCAGCCCGATTGCTCAAGCACGCTCGCAAGGGTGGCTTCGAGTGTTCGCTCGCCATTAAACACGGCCATTACTACAGACACCTGCAGGCCGCCGTTTTCTTGATTGCTCACTCCACCCTCTTCGCCAAGTGCATCGGTCGCGGAGAATCAACGTGTTTCCGCTTATTTCCTCTATTTTCGCCGATTCGCGGTCGCAAAGGCTATCGCGGTCTGAATCGATCCGTGATTTCTGCCAATTGGCCCGCAAATCGCCAGCCGACCGTACGTCCGGCGGTTCGAAACGCTGTGTACTGCCAACGCTGGCGTCGTGCATACGCAGAAGCTGCCTCTAAAAGCGAATCAGCTTCGCTGCCGAGCCCCGCCCGAGCGGCCCAGCGAGCTTCGAGGAAAAGCGTTCGACAGTAGTGCTGCAGCTCCGTTGCGCTCTCGGGGACACCCACTGCACGAGCGCGCTCCAGCACTTCCAATAAGGCATGCACCCGTTGACCATGTGCGCCCCGATCTGATCGCCAGATTACGCCCAAGTGCTCGCCTGCGTGCATCCACACCTCAGCAACGAAGTCGTCCACGTAGGCGAGTTTGATCTGCGCCGCGCCGGCTTGCGCGTCGAATCGAACATCTTCCATCTGGCGCGTCGCAGGCCACTCGCCGATTCTCTCGAGTGCTGATCTGCGATAAAGCGGTACATTGGTGGGCCAAATACGCCCAGCGAGAAGCGAGGGAAAGAGTGTTTCGTGCTGCTCGTGCGTGCGATGTGCAGTGTCGGGCGTGCGCTCGCCAGTTGCGTCAACGGAGTAGGCCTTTCCATACACAATGCCTGCTTCAGGTTTTGCGCGAAGCGCCGCAACTTGCAGCGCCGTCTTCTCGGGCAAATACCGGTCATCGCTATCGAGAAACTGCACGAACTCACCGCGCGCATGCTCAATGCCCAGTTGGCGAGCACGTCCGGGCCCTTGGTTTGCCTGTTTGAACGCTCTGACAACGCCAGGATTCGCGGCAACCATTGATTCAACGGCCGTCCAGGTATCGTCCGTTGAACCGTCGTCCACGACGATAACTTCGATCGGTCGGTAGGTCTGTGCAAGCACGCTCTCCACCGCGTTTCGCAACAAGCCAGCGCGGTTGTAGACCGGAATAATCGTCGTAACCAAACCGGGCACAGCGCTCAACGAGCGATCGCCGCGGGCTTCCGGTGCGGGTTGCTCGCTGCGATCCGTCTCCTCGACGTTCTCCGCGCGCCTACGGTCGACGTCTGCGGAGGTCTGCGAAGCGGGTATCGATAGATCAATCGAATCGCGGTCGTCGATTTTCTCCGGTGCGCGTAGAACAGTTTCGGCCCAGAGTTCCATCAGCAAGAGACGCCAGGCAAGTCCGCGGTAGATAGAGATTGCACCGGGCCAACGCTGCCCGCTTTTGCGTTCGATCAAGTATTCACTCATCGCACGGCGCAGACCAAATCGTTCGGTCATGCTGCCGTCCGCGAACAACCTCGCTCGCGCGAGTGCACGAACGCTCGTATCGGAATCCATCCAGGTGGCATCCAGCGGCGCGCCATATTTCACACGCCTCGCAATCACTTCAGGCAAAAGCCCATCGAGCGCGGCCACTTTGCGCAGAATGAGTTTGTTTTGATCGCCCGCCAGGAGTGCCGAACGCGGAAGGCCATAAGCGAACTCGGCGACACGTCGGTCCAAATAAGGCGCGCGCGCTTCGACGCTTTCCGCCATGCTCGCCTTATCCACCTTCATTACATACTGATTCGGCAGCTGGCGTCGCGTTTCGAACAGTCGCACGGCCTCGAAGGCATCCGCAGTTTGCGATAGATACGCACCGAAGACACCTGAGAAAAGCCCTCTGCACTGACCATACCGCTGGCCTGCATAGCGCTGGTAGAGGCGGAACTTCGCCCACGCAGAAAGCGTCTGCGGCACCTGGAAGACGCTGTAGCCACCGAACAACTCATCAGCGCCTTCCCCAACCAAAACGACCTTATAGCCAAATTCTCTACATTTGCGATACAGTAGACGACTGGTGATCGTGCCCCAATCGGCAAAGAGATCGTCGAACATAGCTGCATTACGCTTGAGTTCAACGATCACGTCAGACGGCGCAATCGAAATCTCTTGAAACGAAGCGCCAATGTGCCGAGCCACCTGTGCGGCAAACGGCCGCTCGTCAAGGGCGGCCCCTTCAAAGGCCATCGTTAGCGCCTGCACTTTCGCGCGCTTCGCCGCCAACGCCGCAATCACGCTCGAATCCAGCCCGCCGGACAGAAGGATTGAAACGGGTACGTCCGCAATCAAATGCTCATCAACCACTTGGCTCAAGAGCGCGCTAAACGCTCGCGCCTCGCCGTCGAGGTCCTCGATCACACGTGGCTTGACGGAGGGTTCAAAAAAGCTGACCGCTTCGACGAGTTTTCCTTCGCGAATTGCCAGTCGTGTTCCGGGGGCGAGCTTTCGGATCGATTCAAAGATTGTTTGATCTTCATCGATCACATAGCCAAACTCAAGGTACTGCGCCACGCCCCGCTCACGCAACTGCAAGCGCGCACCCGGCAGCAAACCCAACGAACGCGCTTCGGATGCAAACGCGACCCCACCCTCATGCGCCACCCAGTAAAGCGGCTTGATACCCATCGCATCGCGCGCGAGGTGAAGCGTTTTGCTGCGCTCATCCCAAAGCGCAATCGAAAACATTCCCGCAAATCGATTTAGGCACTCAATGCCCCATTCGAGATACGCCTTGAGAACGACTTCGGTATCGCCCGTCGTTGCAAAGCTCACGCCCCGCGCTTGAAGCTCCGCACGCAGCTCACGAAAGTTATAGAGCTCCCCGTTGTAGGAGAGCGCAACTTTGCCTTCGAGCGCAAGCATGGGTTGACCATTTGCGTCGCTCAAATCAATAATGCTGAGGCGACGATGAGCAAGCGCAATCCCCTCGCTCTCCCGCTCATAGAGACCCGCGCCGTCCGGCCCGCGATGCGCAAGCGAATGCGCGATCCGCGTCAGCGCACGAATCGGCGGTGCCGCGCCTTTCGGGAAACTCCAACCTGCTATGCCGCACATATCAACTTAACCAAACACACGATTCATTTCCAATCACTACTTGTCGATTCATCACGTGCACCTAAGCGTTACGTGACGATTCGAGCGACAAGCCGCGCTCAATTCCGATATTAATTAGGCACTGACGCATTCGGTCGCCCCGCCCCTTCGCGAGCTGAAATAAACCCCGCGAAGCGAAGGAGAGTACACGCAAGAAACTCGCCCGCTGGGTCGAACCCATCCGCCTCGCCGCGATTCCCTTCTGAATTCCGTAACGATACAAATATCCGAAGGTCAGTCGTCGCGGGTCAGTCGCGTGATTAACGATTGCGCTGCCCACGTAGATACCCGTTTCACCAAGCGCGATCGCCCGCTCCATGTAATCGGCTTCCTCGCCTCTGCCTGGGATTCCACCTTTTACCCCCAGGTCGGTTCTAAACTCGCCCACGCGATCGACGCAGCGACGCGAGAGGGCAAAGCTCGCGCCAAACGGCGTCTGCTCGTTTGCAGCAAAGGGACGAATCGCCTCACCTAAATGAAAACGCACGAGTAACCCATCGATCAAAGCGAGACTTTCGTCATGAAGCCAGCGTGGCTTCCCTGCTGGGTAGAACGGGATCACTCTGCCACCAAAGTATCCCGCAGCAGGGTAGCGTTCAAAGGCTTCGCGGTATTGCGCGAGCCAATTCGAATCTACGTGTACGTCATCATCGGTAAACAATAGATGCGTGAATTCGCGAGTAACCCGAAGCGCATGGTTTCGAGCCGCTGAAAGCCCCTGCTCGGGCTCAAAGCAGTACGTGACTGGAAGGCGGTCCGAAAGGCTAAGAACGACGTCTTTCGTCGCATCCCGGCTGTTGTTGTCGATCACGAAGAGCTGCCACGGGCGGTCAAGTCCGTGTAGCGCGACCATCGATTGCAGTACCTCGCGCAAACTCTCTGCGCGGTTATAAGTACAGAGAACGACCGCGAGGCGTAGCGAGTTTGTTACTGCGTGTGGCGTCATCGAGAATTTTTCACGCGATATTGTGCGGACTCAACGTAGAGCGCAAAGCTGGAATTTGTTCGCCGCGCTCCTGATTTCTACTGTCAGCGGACGTTGCGCGGTCGCAAAGTAACGCTGTCTCGTTCGGAACAACTAATCCTAGAGCGCCTTAGGTTCGCGCGCGATGATCAGATCGGAAGGCAATTGAACTTGTGATAGCGAAAAATCCGACAAGAAACGCTCAGTGTAGCTTCGCACAAACGCACGAGGAAAACCTGCGCCATCGCGGCCAGTCGTCGCCGTGCTGTCCCACGCCACATTGCGATCACATCGATCATACCAATTGTGATAATGAGTCACGACGCCATCAATGCTGTAGAAGTTACCTAAACCGTAGCGCAATCTACCCAACTCCTCGGTCCAAACTCTAGGCGAAAACGGTGGCACGTAGTACGGCTCAACGCGCTCTTCCGATGTGTGTACCCGCATTGAACGCCAGGTCAACCCAGTTGCGGCAAACCGCTCAGGAAGATTATGGGTTACGTGCTCACCGTAGAAGTCGACCATCCAAGTGCGCCATCCGAAACGGCCCACGACGTTACGCTTGCGCAATATGCGTGAAGAGCGAAGTGCAGAAGTGTCGAAAAACATGAAGGAACTCTCCGGCTTGTTCTTCCCGAACGGCCTGGTCCACGGTCCACAGCCGATGTCTTCGGGTGAAACTAGTCCGCAGCGTGACGTAATGCTTTCGGAACACTTCTGAAACCATAGGTTACTCAACATAACTACGTCCGCGTGGATCAACAGGGTGTACTTCGACTTCGACATCGTCACGAGTGAATTTAATGCATCCGCTTGGCTACATTGACCGATCACGACGCTTGCGCCATGTTCACGCGCGATGGCCACCGAGCGGTCGTTTGAAGTGTTGTCAAAAACCACTACGCGAACAGACACGTCCCGGGTGTTTGCTCTCAAGGACGAAAGGCACGCGGGCAAGAACTGCTCACTGTTCCAACTTGTTATACCGACGAAAAGTTCACTCGAATTGCTCATAGACCACAGTTGTCTTTACGTTGATCCATTCGACTTGCTCGTGACCAGAAACCGTCATCGTCGAATCGCGTGTTCCCATAAGAATGCGGCCACTCTCCGCCTGGCTCCACATGGTGGTAGCGCAGACGAAGCAACCGCCTAGTTGACTCGGCAAATCTAACGCCCAACCAGCTGTCAAGTCGCCCGCTGGGTTGGAAACCGCCACTCGCTTTTGGAGCGATTACAGGTTGCGCGAGAATCTGATTCATTGCCTGCTCCCAAGCAACAACAGAGGCCTCGACGTTGTATCGTGACGCGAGAAGTTCGTGTCCCGCCTTAACCAGTCGTTCGCGAGCGGACGCGCTTCCCAGCGACTCGATCATTGCCGCTGCTTGCTTAGAATTGCCAACGTCGAACAGCAGGCAGTTTTCCATGTGAACCAAAGCCGACTCGAGTCCACTGCCAACGTATCTCGACGAAACGACGGCAACGCCATTAGACATCGCTTCCCAGATGACGATCGGCCCCGTCTCCCAAAGCGACAAGTTCAACAACACATCGACCTGAGAATAGACTCTCTCCTGCATTTCGCCTGCTGGTACGTTACCCAACCAACGGATACGTCCCGCGGATGTATGCGTCTGCAGCAGCTCTCGCAGATGTCTTTCGTCGGGGCCACCGCCGGCGATGAATAGTTCAAAAGGGACACCCCGCTCGACGAGGCCTTCGCAAATTGATGGCAAGTCCAGGACGCGCTTTTGCCAAGTCTCGATACGTCCGACGTACGCTAAGCGGAGGACGCCGCCACCTCGGCCCTTTTCGACACGCAATTGAGCCGAACTCAACGGCACGCCATACTGCGCGTATCCAACGCGCTCGGAAGCGATACCCGCTCCGAGAGCGAGTTCAACTGCCAGACGATTGGTACAGACCACTCCGTCCAGCCTACGGGAGTCGCGACGCACGTCTTCAAAGTAATCAGGCTGAATGCCATGCACGCTCATCGCGCAGCGTGCCTCTGGAAGTTTTCCGCAGGAACGCAATCGATCCACGGCTTCATACGTGTCAACGATATTGACCCCAACGATTAGCTCCGCTCGCGTACGGACAATTGCACGCATCAGCGAACGAACGCGGCCCTCTCGGGTCCCCGTCGGGTTAGAAATTGCGACATATGGTAAGCCTGGATGTGCAGCCAGATAGGCGGCTACGTCGTGAAACTTACCCGCCGTCAGACCGACCATGACGCACCAACCACGCGCTTGTAGCCCAGGTACAAGGTAGTCGATCCACGTGGCAACCCCCCCCAACGGATAAGCTGAGGGCGCAACTATTAGTAACCTAGTCAAGGCAGTTCACCGCGTAGGCCAATTCTTTTTGCGGGGACTCCGGCCCAGATTTCTCTGCTCGGCACGTCCTTGGTGACCACGCTATTTGCTCCGACGACTGCCCCGGCACCGACGCGAACGCCGGGAAGAACGACTACACCTGCCCCAATCCAGGCTCCATCTTCTATATCCACGTCGACACGTTGGGAGTCCATGCCGTTCAAAGCAATTGGTCCACTCCCTTCAATCTCATGATTCGACGCAACGAATGAGCAAAATTGCGCAATCAAAACATCCTGCCCAAAGCGGATCTGAGTTCTCGGCGATGTACGCATATTGCAGTATTCACCGACGTATGTTCGATTTCCAATGATCACCGAGCAAGGCTCTGGCTCACTTCTGTAGCAACCAAAAACCACTCCCGCAGAAATTCTCACATCATCGCCGCAACTGAGTGAAGCAAGCGCATCGCTATGAAAAACGACGCTATCCGAAAAACGACAAGTCGGATAACGATTGCGAAGCGCGGCGACCTGTCTCAAGCTCTCAAGCTGCTGCGCGAGTGCCTCAGTCGCAACTGGTTGACTTAAGAGTCGGAGCGCACGAGCGAGCGACTTCATTCGAGTGATAACCGATGGCGACATCATGCGATTTGCCCGCCCAGCTGAACTCGAGTTCCGGGCGTCGCCAGGTTAAACGCACCCATCGCATGCGAAGGCTCGTACCCCTCGTGCCATTCAAGAGCGATGCTGAACTGCGCAACACCTTTCGCCAACATCCACTGCCCATTCCGATTCGAATACGCGTTCAGATCAACGCCATAGTCGCCAGGCGGTAAGGTGAACGCCGGAACAACGACGGTGGACTCGAAGAAGCCGAGTGGCTGCGTATTTGGTGTTAGCGCATCGTGCAACCCCAACAGCGTATCGCCGTGCCTCGTGATACAAAAAGTCACACGAAATTCATCGAGCGGAATGGAGGAGACGGCCCGAAGCTTAAAGACAACGGGCGCAGCAGGTGAGATCGGATGCTCCGGTGCGATGGCCGCCTCGTTGATCGTTAGTTGTTGAAAAGTCACCGCCCGTTGCAAATCTCCAGACAACGTCGCTGAAAGCCCAATACTCGAAGTGCGCGTTGATCGGTTGTAAAAATGCATGGCCTCCGAAATACTGCCGTCGTACATTCGCCGACCGAATTGGAGCACTACACCGCGCTGACACAACTTACCCATCGCCGCATGATTGTGGCTCACGAATAGAACAGTGCGTCCACCTTGCGATAGATCGCCCATCTTCGCCATACATTTCTCTTGAAATGCGCTGTCCCCAACAGAAAGCACCTCGTCAACGATTAAGACGTCGCAGTCCAAATGCGCAGCCACGGCGAACGCTAGCCGCACATACATACCGCTGGAATATCGCTTCACCGGCGTGTCAATAAACTTTTCGACTTCCGCGAATGCGACGATCTCGTCGAATTTCTTTGCGATGTCTTTGCGCGACATGCCGAGAATTGCGCCGTTCAAGAAAATGTTTTCGCGACCTGAGAGTTCGCCGTGAAACCCGGTGCCGACTTCGAGCAGGCTTGCGAGTCTGCCGCGCACTTCGACGCGGCCTTTGGTGGGCGCGGTGATGCGGCTCAACACTTTGAGCAACGTACTCTTTCCCGCGCCGTTACGGCCGATGATGCCGACCACTTCACCCGGTTCAACATCAAAACTTACGTCGTTGAGCGCCCAAAACTTGGTCGGGTCTGCGAGTGTTTCATCGCGCTTCCGAAACGGGGCTTTTAGCGCGTTCGACAGCGTGTCATAGAACGTGGCGTGCCGGTCGTGGCTTTGCCCGACGACGTACTCTTTCCACAAATGTTCAACTTTTACCGCAGGTAACACGTTCGCTCAATCAACCGTTTTATTGGGGCAACGATCATAAAAAATCGATTCTTGAAAACTCATAATTCCAGTTGCTTGCCCAAACTATTTCGGGGAATATCTCAAAAAGCTAAATGATGTCAGCAAAGCGCCGCTCCACTCGCTCGAAGTATGCAACGCCAATCAGAAAAATGATGAGGGCGACCGCGAATGAGATCGCGATACCAGTCAGATCAAAGGCTTTGCCCAAAAACGCCGCGCGAAATGCTTCAACGAGTCCCGTCATCGGATTCAAGAACATGACCCACTGCCAATCTTTGGGCACCATTGAAACGGGATAGATCACCGGCGTGATGTAGAGCCAAATCTGCACCATGAACGGCGTAAGATGTGTGAAGTCGCGATAGGCGACAGTGAGTGCAGAGAGCAACGTGCCAACGCCAAGCGCGGCGAAAACAACGCCCACTAACAGCAGCGGCGCTGCGAGCAGATTAAGCGTAAGCGGCACGCCATACCAAATCATTAGCAAGAGCAGCACGCCTGTCGAAATCAGCAAATCGATGAGCCCCGCCCCGACCGACGAAAGTGGGATGATGAGGCGCGGAAAGTAAACCTTGCTCACCAAATTTGCCGATCCAACCAGCGACTGGCCCGACGTGCTGATCGCGTTGGCGAAAAACAACCACGGGAGCAATCCGGCGTACACAAACACGGGATAAGGAAACCCGTCCGACGGCAACTTCGCGAGCTGACCAAACACGACACTAAAGATCACCATCGTGAGCACGGGCCGAATGATCGCCCACGATGCGCCGAGCACGGTTTGCTTGTAGCGCACCTTGATGTCGCGCATGGTGAGCACCCAAAGCAACTCGCGATAGGCCCAGAGCTCGCGGAAATTGAGCATGTGAAACCCTACTCGCGGCTCGATCACCGTAAGGCCGTTTCCGACCAGCGATTCCTTCCCATTCCCGCTCATGCTTGGCGCAGCAGTGAGTGGTCGACGTACCAGTCATCCCACTGCGAGAACTGCTCGAGTACGCGCGTGTAACCTTGCGAGACCAACAGCCGGTGGATGATCTCCCGATTGACGGTGTAATTGTGCTCGACGGAGATGACTTTGAACCTAAAACGTGAAAAATCATGCGCCTTGAGTATCTCTGCCTCTGAGCCTTCAGTGTCGATCGACAGATAGTCAATGGACGCAGGCGCGTGATGGTGTAGCAATAGGTCCGATAGCGAGATCGTTTCAACTGAGTAGGTGCGTCCGTCCTCACGTTGCCCGGCATGCCGATCAAAATTCGCAAAGTCTAGGAGCGTTGAGAGCTCGCCAGCGGCCGCCTCGCGAAATGGAAGAGTCTCGCCAGTCACCTTCCAAACACAGCGCTTTGAAATTTGTGCAGCCCTATTCGTAGCGAGCGCGTCGTGCCATGAACGAGCAGGTTCAGCGAGTATCCCCGTCCAACCAAACTGAGTTTCCAGCAAATAGCTGTTGCTCAAATCTACGCCGTCAGTGGCACCGAATTCCACAAAAAAGCCATCGCTCTTGAAGCCAAGGACAGTCAATACAAACACATCTTGAAAGAGTTGGGCTCTACTCGACCCGAAGAAACGCGCGCACGAGGATGTAAACCTCTGCCCCAAATCCAGCTCGGACTCCTCGCTTCGTAGCCGAGCGAGCCATCCGACCCTTGCAACGTTTTCGTCCCGCTGAACTGTCGGAATGCGATGTATCTCGTACCCCAACGAGTTCGCAACACGGCGCAAGACCCTCTTCAACATTTACGCTTCTCTATTAAGTCAACAGACAAATTATCTCAGCCGAGTGCATGCAATCGTACTAGCGTGCGATCCACCGCGTCTTTGTGAATCGCGAGTAGATTCGCGCATCCAACCGTCCAAGGTTCCCTAGTCCAGCTCAACGTACGGAGAGCCACGTCGTACATCGCCGTTCTGTAGCCAAAACCTTCCAGCATCGCGATCACTTCATCGGTCGCAAAGCCATAGAGTCTCGAAAGCCCTGACACTTCCAAGAGCAACACATCGGGTGGGCTCTCTTGAAATCGTCCAGTGGCGCCTTTGAAGACGAGAGGTTCAGCGCCTTCAATATCGAGTTTCACCACATCGAACTTCTGCCACGGCTCAAAATCGTCCAGCGCCACGCAGCGAACCGTGATGCCACCTGCGACGGTGTCTGCGGACCGTGAAATATGTCGCATCGCCGCCGAGTCTGCGCTGGAGAAAGTAATTTCGCCACTTCGCTCCGAGACTGCGCATTCGTGAAGCGAGACGTTTGCAAGGCGCGCATGCTCGCACTGCTCGCGCAGTCGCTGCATCGTATTGGGGTCAGCCTCAAAAGCAATCACACTCCCACTCGCGCCGACACAGCGACTAAGCATCACTGTATACACGCCCACATTCGCCCCGATATCCAGCGCCCGATCCCCTTCGCGAAGATAGGCGCGGAGGAACGACATTTCCCAATAGTCCGGTAAGCCATTGAAATAAATGACGTTAGAGCTTTGCTCGGAATCGGGCCAGCACAACATGGGGGCACCGTGAACGTCGACTGATCGCGGAGCGCGGCTAGTGCGCTTGTTGATTTGCCAGCAAACACTCGATACGAGCGCGCGCATGCGTCTGCCCGCATTCGCGGGGTGCGAGGCGATCACACGTAGAAGGCGAATAGCGCTTAGGGCAAACATCGCGCGCTGCGCAACGTGAATCGGCCAAGGAAACGTGCTGCAATCATTTCAGCCACGAAAAAAGCTCACGATGGTCGGCCACCCAACGGCTTAAGTCTTTGACGCCGTTGCGAACCGAAATTTTGGGTGCCCAATTCAGCGCCGCATTTGCTGCGCTGAGATCACACACGAATACCGGCTGGTCGCCCGGACGCCACTGATCCCACTTGAGCGGAATCTTGATCTTGAGTTCTTCTTCGAGATACGCGAGCAGCTCGATCAAGGACATCGTGTTCGACGGACCGCCGCCGATGTTGAGCGCGCGCCCAGACACTGTGTCGCGGTGCTCGTACGCGGCCTCGTAGGCGCGCGCGAGATCGGAGACATGAAGCACATCACGAATTTGTTTACCGTCGCCGTAGATCGTGATCGTTTTGCCGAGTACGGCAGCGATGGTGAACCAGGCCACCCAGCCTTGATCTTCGATGCCGAATTGGCGAGTGCCGTAAATGCAGCTCTGGCGAAGCGCGACGGTCTTCAGACCGTAAATGCGGCTGTAATCAATCGTGTACTGATCGGCGACCCCCTTGGAGCAGCCGTACGGTGAGTGGAAATCGAGGGTTTGCGTTTCAGGAACGCCGCTCACGAGATGTTCGTACTCGTAGCGACCGTTTCGCTCGATCACAGGCACGTCGTGCATCTTGCCGTAGACCTTGTTGGTCGATGCGTAAATGAAGAACGACTCCGGCGAATCCTGGCGAACGGCTTCGAGCACGTTGAAGGTGCCAAGCGCGTTGATTTCGAAGTCTTCGCGAGGGTTGGTCACCGATGTGGTGACGGCAACTTGCGCGGCCAAATGAAGGACGACGTCCGGACGAGTCGCGCCGATGACTTGGCGCATCGCCGCTTCATCGCGAATATCGGCACGGTGAAACGCGACACTTGCCTGCGATTGCAACCACTTGAGGTTGTCTTCGGTGCCACGCCGAGAAAGGTTGTCCACCAGGGTGACGTTCCACCCACGCTCGACGAAGTGCTTTGCGCTGTTTACGCCTATGAAGCCAGCGCCCCCTGTAATCAGTATTTTTTTCATGAAATGCACTTAACTACGCTAGCGCTATTTTGCCTGTTTCGTGCAACGAACGCGGGCGATTGGGTAGTTAAGCGAGTGCTTTGAGGTTTGCCGCGCGAAACGCGTCTACAAATCGATCAGTGGCAAAGCGCTGCGAATACCGCTCGCGAACGAGGCTGATCGATCGTTGAGACCACGCATCACGCAGGGCGCGATCATTGAGGATGCGCGCGATGGAATCGGCCATCGCGTCGCCCTCGAATCCAACTAAATCACCAGTTTCGCCGGGAATCACAAATTCTTCAGGGCCACCGCATCGCGTTGACACCACTGGCGCACCACAGGCCATCGCTTCGAGCGCGGAGATGCAAAGGCCTTCCTGATGAGAAGGCACGGCAAATACGTCTGCTGAACGCAAAATTTGGACTAGCGCTTGTTTTTCCGCAAAAGGAATAACAGTGAATAACGACCGCTCGTCCTCGCGAACTATGCGTTCTAGCAATTTTTCTTTTATGCCACCGCCCATGAGCGTTGCGCGTACGGAAAGGCCCCGCCGATGGAGCGCTACGACCGCGTCGACGAAAAGCGATACGTTTTTTCGAGGATCATCGAGCCGCCCTGAAAACACGATATGCCCAGGCTGAACTAATTCCGGCGCTGGCGTGAACACACTTGTGTCGATCGGCGTCGGGCAAATCGGCATATCCGGCTGCCCTCCGAGCCGCTGCAGTTGCGTCGCCGTGTGCTGGCTCAGCGCGAGCGGGTGAACGCTCTGCAGCAGCTTCCGCTCCACGCGGGACGTGAGCGGATCAACGAAGCAGCGATCAAACACGCGTCGCAACGCGCTAAACGTCTGCACGCGGTTCACGCGATCGCCGTGCCAATCGGTTGCGATCCATGCCAGAGGCTTTTTTCCCGCGAGCACGAGTGGCCGCGCTGCGAGCACGTTGCCCGAAACCGCCACATGATGCGCGCAGCTCGCGATGAGTTCGCGCCATTGCGGCGTGAGCCCGTAAGTGGTGAATTCAAACTCTGGGAGCCACGCGCCCATCGCGTGCGTTTCGCAACCAAACATGGGCTCGCCCGCGACAGCGCCGGGTCGCCGCCGCCCAAGCGCAAGCGTTGGCACTGAGAGCATCGGACTTTGGCTATACGGCTCGTAATACGCGATAACGGGCTCGAAGCCCAGTGCGCGAAGGGTATCCACCGCAAACCCAGTCATCACAGGAACGCCGCCGCTTCGCGCGGCAATCGTCGAGACGAGAATGCGTTTGTTCGCCCTCATGCGGCATTGCTCGCGTTAAGTGCTGGCGCGGCGGGCGCGGAAGGCACGGTCGAGCGCTCGTACTCGCGCGCGGTGGCGAGCGCCCAGCCGCGCAGTCCGCGCGGCGGGGCGGTGGTGGGCGTGTCTTTCGATACGTTCGCGCCCAACCATTCGCGCACTGGCACCGTAAATCCCGTCTTTGGTCGATTGAGCACGCTTGAAGGCAAACGCGACGCGACGGCTTGGGCGACCTGCGCCTTCGTAATCTGTGGATGCGACGCAAACACAGCCGCCGCGCGGCGAACGAACACCGTATCGACAAACGGAACACGAATTTCAATGGATTGCGCCATGCCCGCCCAATCGGCATCGCGGAGCAATTGGTTTCGCATGTACCACTGCATTTCGAGCGCGGAAACGCGAAGCCTCGGCGATTCGATGCCAGCGAACGATGATTGGAGCTTCGCGAGCGAATCAAGGCGGTCCAACCCCTCGCTCGCCAGATCATCCCCCAGGATCGCGGAGATTTCCCAAGGCATGTGCAGCGCACGGCGGAGCATGTACGCGCCTTCAAAGCTGCCGCCGTACTCAAACAGGCTCGCGTACTTCGGTGATGTCCACTTTTTGACGAGCGGAGCAGACGCTTTACGGATACTCGTGCCGATCACACCTTGGTTATGGAACGCACGTAATTTTTGGGCTATGCGTGGAATTTCTCTAAAACTTGGGTAGGAGGCAAATATCTCGTCGCCCCCTAATCCAGAAAGGGCAACCTTGACTGAGTTGTTCTTCGCAACGTTCGAGACAAACCAAGTGTTGATGCCGTCGATCGTGGGCTGATCCATCGCCGCGAAGAACGAATCTCGCTGCGTTGCAAAGTCACTCTGCGAGACAGTTTGCAGATGGTGATTCGCTTTCGTGATCTGTGCGATTTCGCGGGCAAGCGCCGATTCATCGGACGCTGTGCCTGCGTACACATCGAAGCCGAGCGTAAGCGCGTGCGGTGCGTCGGCATTCGGCGTTTCCGCACGCAACTCAGCCGATGAGGACATGAGCATCGCGGAATCGAGCCCCGCTGAGAGAAACACCCCAACGGGCACATCGGCCACGTGGTGCGCACGCACCGAATCGTGTACTGCTGCCACCACCTCGTCGAGCGCAGCGGCTGCGTTCGCCGTCGAGCGCTCGCGCTCGGCATCGCGAAGGATGGAGTTCACCGTTTGGAAGGGTGTCGCAACGCCGGCCCCCTCCTCGGTCACTCGCAGGTAATGGCCGGGCGGTAGCGCAAAGAGGTCGCGAAACATCGTCCACGGCTCGGGCACCGAGCCCCACAGCAGGTAACCCGCCTGCGCTGCGGGCTCGAGCGCGCGATGAGATGCGCTCTCCAGAAGCGCGCGAACTTGCGAGGCAAACCAAAACACGCCGCGCTCATTACGGTAGTAAAGCGGTTTGATGCCAAACGGATCCCTCGCGAGCGTGAGCACGCGCGCGAGATGATCCCAAATTGCGAAGGCAAACATGCCGCGAAGCCGCGTCAACATGCCCACACCTTCGCTCGCAAAAAGCGTGAGCAAAACCTCAGTGTCAGACGTCGTTGAAAACGTGTGACCTTGGACTTCCAGCTCGCGCTTAAGCGCTGCGTAGTTGAAAATCTCTCCGTTGAATACGATGGTGTAGCGGCCGTCTCGCGAATGCATCGGCTGCAACGCGCGATCTGACAAATCGATGATCGCGAGGCGACGATGCGCGAAGCCGACACGTGTGGAATCAGAGATCCAGAGCCCCTGCCCATCTGGACCGCGCCGATGCATCGCATCGCCAACGCGCGCAAGCGTGGCCTGGTCAACCAGCGAGCTGCCAGCGGCGAACGCGAAAGCGCCAGCAATGCCACACATCAGCGCTTTCCTAGCCGCTTGAACGCCACCGCGTTAGCCACCTGCGCGCAAGAGATCATCGAAATAGGCAATCGTCTTTTCGAGACCTTGGCGCAGGGCGATTTGCGGCGTCCAGCCAAGTTTTGACTGAGCGAGCGAGATATCCGGGCGTCGCTGCATCGGATCATCCGATGGCAGCGGCTTCTCAACCAGCGTGGATTTTGAGCCCGTGAGTTCGATCACGATCTCAGCGAGCTGGCGAATCGTAAATTCGCCTGGATTGCCGAGATTGACGGGGCCGGTGAATCCCGGCTCAGAATTCATCAAACGGACGAAACCTTCGATAAGGTCATCGACGTAGCAGAACGAGCGCGTTTGCCGCCCATCGCCGTAAATCGTGATCGATTCGCCTTTGAGCGCCTGGACGATGAAGTTCGACACCACGCGCCCATCGTTCGGATGCATCCGCGGGCCGTACGTATTGAAAATCCGCGCGACCTTGATATCGAGCTGATGCTGGCGGTGGTAGTCGAAAAAGAGCGTCTCCGCGCAGCGCTTACCTTCGTCATAGCAAGAGCGAATACCGATGGGATTCACATTGCCCCAATACGCTTCGGTTTGCGGATGCACCGAGGGATCGCCGTACACCTCGCTCGTCGAGGCTTGAAAAATCCGTGCGTTTAGCCGCTTCGCAAGGCCCAGCATATTGATCGCGCCATGCACCGACGTCTTGGTGGTTTGAACAGGATCATGCTGATAGTGAACTGGCGACGCGGGGCATGCGAGATTAAAGATCTCGTCCACTTCAATGTAGAGCGGAAAGGTCACATCGTGGCGAACAAATTCAAATCGAGGATGTTCGCGCAGATGGGCGATGTTTCGCTTCGTTCCAGTGAACAAGTTATCTGCGCAGACCACTTCGTGGCCATCGCGCAGAAGCCGATCGCAAAGATGCGAGCCGAGGAAACCGGCACCGCCTGTAACAAGTATTCTTTTGGTTGTTTCGTAATTTTTCATCTGGCGCTAACAAACACTCGCAGATTCATGCGAGCCCATGATAAGACTTGTACCAATCGGCCCATTTTGCCAGCCCTGCTTCAATCGGCGTCGCTGGCGCGTAGCTAATCAGTTCACGCAGCGCGCTGACGTCTGCTTCGGTGCGAAGCACATCGCCCGGTTGCATCGGTTGAAAATTGAGCAAAGCTTTTTTGCCAAGCGCTGATTCGAGCGTGGCGATGAAATCCATGAGCTGCACCGGGCGTTCGTTGCCCACGTTTAACACCCGATAAGGCGCGTCACTTTGGTCTGCACGCGGGTTCGCGTGGTCATACGACGGATTCCGAGTGGGCGGCTTTTCTAGCACGCGAACCACCGCCTCGGCGACGTCTTCCACGTACGTGAAGTCGCGCGAGAGTTTGCCCTCGTTAAACACATTGATCGGCTTGCCTTGCATGATCGCGTCGGTGAACAGCCACGGGGCCATGTCCGGACGCCCCCACGGTCCGTAGACGGTGAAAAAACGCAGCCCCGTGGTGGGCAAATCGTAAAGATGCGAATAGGTGTGCGCCATCAGCTCGTTGGCCTTTTTCGTAGCCGCGTACAGGCTCACTGGGTGATCCACGCTGTCTCGCTCAGAAAACGGGGCTTTGGTGTTGGCTCCGTAGACGCTTGAGCTACTCGCGTAAACGAGGTGAGCGAGCTTCACATTTCGGGCCGCCTCCAGCACGTTCGAGAATCCGACCAGATTCGCTTGGATGTAATCCTGCGGATGGCTAATCGATCGACGCACGCCAGGCTGCGCGGCTAGGTGCACGATCATGTTGCACGAATGCGCAGCTAGCGTTCGATTCAGCGCGGCCGCATCGCATAGATCGAGCCGTTCAAATACAAACGCTGATTCCGAGATCAGCTGATCCACGCGATGCTGTTTCAGCGAAGGCGAGTAATAACTCGACATGGAATCAATGCCGACCACGCGAATACCGCGCCGGAGTAGCAACTGACAAACATGGAAGCCGCAGAACCCAGCTGCGCCAGTAACAAAGACACTCATGAAACGAAACGCACTACTTTTTTTCAGTGTAACAAGCTACTTGAAGAATTGATCTCGAACTGGCGCGCGGGATCGCGAGCAGAGTTACCCGCTACACTGCCAGCTGATGCCACTTGAGACTCCAAAAGCTCCCGCAACAAACTCGCCTAATCGCTCGGCGCTGCATCGCGCTGCGAGCGCGTTGGCTCGCAAACTCCGCGTCGATATTGACCCGATTCGCTTAGGTCTCATTTGGCTTGCCGCTGCACCTGGTAACGACGGCGCGAAAGAGCTAAGCCCGCTTTTCGGTAACTGGGAGGCGGCAGAATGGTCGAGTTTGATCGATACAGCTGAAAGGGAAATGCTTCTCACGTGGGTCGTGCATCGCCTCAACCAATCGAGCCTTGGATGCCCGCCCGACGTGCTCGCAAATGCAAACGCCCGTGCCTCGCTACGTTCACGCTGGAATCGACTGATCAGCATGGCGGCGCTCGATGCGTATGAGCGATTAAACGCGGCTGGCGTTGACGCGGTCATTCTTAAGGGCGCGCCTCTAGCGATCCACCTTTACGGCGCAGCGGAAAGACGAGACGTAAAAGACGTTGATCTATTGGTGCGGCCCGATCAGGCGCTTCTCGCAGCCCGCGCGCTTGAAAACGCACAGTACGTGTGCCAAGTCGATCAACGCTGGCTTGATAGACCTGCGTTTCTTCGCTCTGTGAGGGAAGTTTCCTTCCAGAAACTAGGCGGTGCGTTAGAAATTGATCTGCACTGGCATCTATCAAACCGATGGCTGCGCAGCCATACGAACGAGGATGCGCTTGTAGATCGTGCCAGTGAATCGCTTGAGTTGAATAAAAAAGCGATTCGATGGTTTTCGGACGCTGATTTACTGCTGGTAGCAAAAGCAAACGTGCGTAACTCCCATCAAGTTGAGACCAAATCGGCGATTGATTGCTTGCGATGCGCCGAGCGGTTGACCGGCACTCCGCTTCTTTCCATCGACGGAGGAGCCGGTAGAGCCTTTGTTGATCTCGCCGCGGAAATTGAGTTACGAACACTTAAGATGGCAGAGTGGATGCGAGCAGCTGCACTACTTGGATCGAAAGCCATCCTCGCCGACATCTGCGCCCGAAGCGACGGGGCAGTCCAACTTACAAAACTAGAAATCTGGCGGCGTCACTTTGCACGCGTGCGAAATGTTCGTCAGGCTGCGCAGTTAGTGGGAACTGCGTTTTCGCCGACGCTTGCGGACTACATGCAGTCGACAACCACTGCCCGCCTGCCGATTCTCACCAATTCGCTGCTCAGAAAAGCAAAACGGCGCGATTAGCGCCGTTTTTTTGCGAACCCGCTAGCGTGTAGCGGAAATGCAGGAGCTTGCTTAGCAGAACATTCCTTGCTGGCCTTGCGGATCAGTGCTGAGGAATGCCATGTTGATCACATCGCAATACGGGCCCATCGAGCCTTGCGCAGTGATTGCTGCAAGCGTACCGAAGGTAACCACGGTTGGTGTGGAGTATGTTTTGCGCATTTCGCCTACGTTTGCCATTTTTTATTCCTCAGATTTAAATGCTGCCGGTCGCAGCTATCTCACAGACACACACTGAGAAGTCTACCAAGTCCGTTTCAGACCTGCAAGCGCACAGTGTGTACTTTTACAGGCAATGTGACGCAAATGCCGCGAATGATTGCGCGGCGTCTAATCGCCAAATCTGAGGCGACTCCTGCCGCGTGATCGTCGACGACCCGGCATTGCACAAACGTGGGCAAGACCAGTTCGCACCAAAACGGGCCGCAACCGCTGTTTCCAGCGCAGGCAGGAGCGCGCTGCTGAACTCTGACTTGCCACGTCGGGCGGCGATCAGCGCGGGGAGACGATGCCTCACGCTGGTGCGCAGAAGCTGCCGCGAATATTCTGTTTGCCCGTCGAGCATCGTCAATGGGAGCGTGTTGCAAAACTCCAACATTCGCGCTGAAAGCATCGGACTCCGCGATTCCTGCCCTCGCAAGAGCGAATGAAAAAACGCGTTCTCGTTGGTTTCGGCCCAAAATCCGCTTGATGCCAACGCCATGGATACGGTGCGCGCGAACGCGGGCGGCGAAAGTTGATCGAGCCGCGCACTAAGCTGAACACGTTCGCTCCACGATGGGTCTACCGGGCTGATCCATCCAGAGCGTTGGCGGTCGCGCAAACGATTGAGTACATTCTCAATGGGCCACCCCAACAGCGGATTGACAAGCTGACGCAACTGCCCTCGCCACGAAAAACCAGTAGGTAGCGATCGCCTACGCGTAGCAAGGTATTTCCTTGCGCTAGCCCAGTCTCTTGGATTGAGCAGCGCCCCGCGCAATGCGTGAGCGTACGCAAGCAGCAGTTCGTCACCGCCCTCGCCATTGAGAATCACGCGCCCACCTTGCTTGTGCTGGTAATTCGCAAGCACGGTCATCCCCGACGCGGCGAACGGAAACACAACATATTTAAGCCGCGCTGTCTGCTCAGCGACAGTTTCGCAAGTCGCATAAACCGGCGTGAACCGCTCAATCTTGAAAGGAACGACCGCTTCTATCGCGTCGAGATACAGCTGCTCATCACACGCTTGTCCTGGAAAAACTAGCGAGAGTCCCGTCAGTTTTCCGGGATCCACCCGCCCCGCTGCGGCGAGATCGGCGAGTGCCATTGCAATCGACGATGAATCGATACCGCCAGAGAGCATCAACCCGGCAGGATGCGGGTCTCCAGAAGCGGAATAAACAGCTTCCATGAACCGTTCGCGAAATGCTTCGACTGACTCCTCTTGCCTCAGTCGGGAGACCGTATCGTTCGGCCTATAGTACCGCGCGACCGTTGGCTTTTGCCCCTCGCGCGTCGACAGACGGTGCCCGCCGATGATGCGACTTACACCGCGGTAGAGCGTCTCACCGACACTGTTGATCTCAGCAGCCAAAAATTCAGCCGCGTAGCCTTCGTTTAACGAGACATCGACCCACGGGACCGCGGCGAGCGCACCGGGCAAGTTGCTAATCGCAATCCTGCCGCCTGCTTCAGCGTAGAAAAGTGGCCGAATACCCACTTTGTCACGAACAGCAAAAATATCAGGCACAGCGCTTCGACCGCTCACGCGTATTGACACGAAGCTGTAATCGCCATAAAGTCGGTTTATTGCATTATCACCCCATCGCCCAAGACTTTCAAGGACGAGTCGTGCGTCGCTGCTTTGAAAATGCGCCTCAACAGTGTCCAGTTGTCGAACTAGCTCGTCGCGATTTTCCAGCCAACCATCGAAAATGACTGCGTGCACGTTCGACGGATCCGCGGGGTCGACGCGGGTCGCGATTGCGGCACTGTTTTGATCTGGCCATATCGATGCAAAGTCGATCCTGACAGGACCGACATCGATATGGAGCGCCTTTTGTAACGTAAGCGATTCAAGAAATCGCGCTACCGCGTGATCGGCGTGGGCTCGTAATTCGCTAGGTGGCTCGACGCGAACGATAAACGCGGTCAGAGACATGCTAAGTAAGCTCGCCCAAAACAGGAAGCATCAGGCTACCGCGGAGGTGCCGAGCGACTGCGGAAGCTGTCATGGATGAAGCCCTCGCACGTAGTCGTTTAACTCGGCGAGAAGATTTGGGAAATGTTTTGCGGAGCGCGCGTAGCGCAGCTCGAACGCGGGGATAGCGCTCGCGAGCTTCACCGCTTGAGCAAATGCCACGCGTCCACGCGTCGATTTAGGAAACGCAAGCAGAAAACTCGCTTTGAGGTAGGGCTTGATGGCCTGCATCGGCGAGAGCCTAGAAATCCTTGGTCCGACCGTTGTGCCGCGTCGCAAAAAGAAAATTGCGCGAACTGGGCGAGCAGGCTCTGCAGCAATGGAAGTCGCCACGTTGACGCGAAACTTTGGCAGTCCGAAGCGGCCTTGCGCGTTGGTCCGGCGATCATCAGGGAGCAAAAAACTATTCCCACGAAGACGCACCCCGGGGTAACTTGGATACGCGCAGGGCCGCCCCGCGCTATCAAATTCAATCTTTGCAATGTCCTCGGAATAGATCGTGTGACCCTGATTTGCGAACCCTGCGGCAAGTGTTGATTTTCCCATGCCGCTGTCGCCGGCAAACAGGTAGCACTGCCCATCGATCACCACCGATGTCGTGTGCAGCACCACGTCGTTACGCAGCGCCATGATTTGCGGGATAAACGCGTGCAGAATCGTGTGATTGAAGCGCGATGTTGAGATGGATTTCCCGCGCGACACCAAGATCGTTTGATCTTCCCTCGCGTTGGCTCTTGGAGGAATCAGCGCGTTCGAACCGCAGTACGATTTAAGCAATGTGCCGTACTCGCCCGCCGCAACCGACATGCCACCGGCATTTTTCACGATCCACTGTCCGCGCTTGGGCGACGGAAGTCGCGCGGCGGGCACTTTTCTCAATCTAAGATCACCCACCTTAGCGGCAACCGAGCTAGCAGGTTCGGGCTTACCGTGACCTTCCTGGATTTCGAAGTCAGCGAGGATGCGGCACCCGTGCGCATGATGCACCCAAATTTGTTGTTTCCGGTCAGGCATTCTTGGATCTTGTTTGGCCGCTCGCGACGCTACAGTGGCTAGAGGAAGCAGCCTACGTCAAGGCTACGAAGTTTAGGCGAAACGACGTGTCCGGATTTGACGGCGATCGCAGTACCCGGCCGCGCCGAGTGCGAACCGCGTAAACGGTAGTTCCGTCGCCAGCGCGTCTAACATCTCAAATCTTTGACATCACGTATGCGCGCAAAATTTTCGATCATGAGCGTATTGCCAAGACGTCGACTTCGACCCACCATGCTAGTCAGATACACGCTGCGATGATCCCGCAACTTACCCGTTACTTTTGTTGGGCACTTGTCGTCGCGACGCTTGCGAACGGCGCAACTGCGTACCTGAAGCGTGTGGGGCTATTGGATCGCACCGCGTACAACGAATACGTATCAATTTATTGCAACCCGCCAACGCTTCCGTGCAGCTGCATGCGAGATCCTACGGGAGCAAACGCTGACCGTGATGAATCCAATGAAGTCGTTTCAAACTCGTTGCCCAGCCGTCGCTACGTCTACGAAGTTAACGGCTACGAGCGAGCACTGAAGCCGATCAAAGACGGGCTTTTCGCTGGTTTCTTGGCACTTTCGCTGGCACTGATCGCGATCGGTCGAGCTGCGCGCCCCGCGCCCATCGAACTTCGTGCATTCGCGCCACTATCACTGAGCATCGGGCTTGGCTTGGTGATCGCCCTTGGCTCGTGGGGCCCCACACTCGCCGCGTTGGGTTTGCGGCCGTTCGCGTTTTTGGGTGTCGCGATCTTCGGCGGGTGGATCTCAGGCCAATTAGCGAGCGTTTCAAGGGCGCTCGTCCTCCTGCTCGTGGTTCAGCTGGCGCTAGTGATCGCCGAATTCTGGATCGGGATACCGCTACGTTTTTGCGACCTTGGATTTCGCGCAGCGGGAAGTCTTGTCATCGCCAACAGCTTGGGCGTTTTCTCAGTCGTCGCGCTCGCGTTTTGTCTATCCTTCCCAATACCGCGTTGGGTGAGTGGGCTTGCCGTTCTAGCGACGATCACGCTGCTCTACGCCAGCGCCTCTGGTACAGGAATCGTTTGTTTATTTGCGCTAGGCTGCTATTTTCTTTATTCCCAGTTTTTGCAAAAACATCGAATTTACCTATTTCTTGTTGGGGCAACGGTCATACCGCTGTTTCTATGGAAACTCCCCGAGATTGCAAACCGACCAGGACTCTACCAATCGGTACTCGCCAAAGAGGGACGCCTCGATAACTTGAAGACCCTTGTCGCCAATGCAAGTGTTGGTCAATTCCTGCTTGGACAGGGCCTCGGTTTCGGCTCAAACGCTTCGCTGACTGCAGTCAAGGACGCACCAACTGCCCTACCTAACAGCGGCACGGGCGAAAAATTCTCAGCGGACTCCACCGTCACCGCGATGTTTATTCAGATAGGCGCTATCGGCGTGATCTGCTTTTACGGGCTAATCGTGTGGGCCGCTATCCGCGATCAACGCCTGCGCCCCTTCTATCTCGTGTTCGGGACCGCGAGCCTTGCAATCATCGTCACTGAATTATTTCCGGTGAATCTATTGCTCGGACTTGCGCTCGCCCACACCTTATGGAATCGCGAGCGCAAACGCTGAAAGCGGATGTCTTTTCGAATCGGGGATTATTCACGCGCGTCGACTCACTGATAATTGCGTGATGCGAGTTCGACTTTTCTCTGAGTACCGCGGCGTGGCGACGCCAGCCGCTTTGCTCATTGCCGCTCGCATTGCGAATATGCTTCTTGGGCTTGCGGTAATCCCCGTATTGCTTACTTTCCTTGGCACAGAGCACTTCGCCGCCTGGGCGCTGTTGCTCGCGCTCGGGGCAGCCTTTTCGCTACTCGAACTCAGCATGCCGCCGACCTACGTTCGCGCAGTGGCCCCACTAATGCATGCGGGCCGCATACGTGACGCGCGCCAGGTCACCGCGAACGCGCTATGCATCGTTTTCTTAAGCTTTGGAATAGCGAGCGTACCGCTCATTGCCGCCGCGAGCTTGCTAGTAAAAGCGGTTGGACTGCCCGACGGTGAGCTGCTATCGGCAACCGAACTCGTCGTATTTGTTTTTATCGCATCCTCGCTGCGCGCGCTGTTGCAGTTTGGCTCGCTCAAGCTGAACGCTGCTCGCAAGTTCGGGGCGCTCGCGACCAGCTCGTTCCTACAGTCCTTCGCATCAAATTTGGCCGCTGCGCTCGCCGCGATCATTAGCGGCAAGCTCGAATATGCAGTGATTGCGTTCTGGGCGGCACAACTTCTGGCGCTTACGGCCGTGGGACTCGCCACGCAGCTCACTTTCCCAGATCGAGAAACTGAGCACGTGGGACCTAGCCGCAGCGGCATGCGAGAACTGTTGAAACATGCGCTGCCACTTCAGGTGTACGACTGGGCGCAAGTGGTGAGTTATCAGTTCGACAAATTCGTGATCGCCGCTCTTGCAGGATTACCGGCGGTTGCGCTCTACGAAGTCGGGAATCGAAGCGTCCTCGCGCTGCGCAGCATCCCCGCGAGCGGCATCGATTCCTTCCTCGCTACTGCGGCAATCGGACAAGCTGATCGCGAGTCGTTGTGGCGCGAATACCTTCGCATTCGGAACTTAGCAGCAATAGCCACGTTAGTCTTCATCGTCGCGCCTTTAGCTGTTTCGCCTGCCATGCTTTATGCGTGGACCGGAGGCGTCGGTTATGAGGCGCGGTGGATCTTCATGTGTCTCTCAATTGGTGCGGCATTCAGCATTGCGGCGCTACCTGCTGCAGCCATGGTGCAAGCTGCCGGAAGGTCTGACTTACAAGCTCGTGCCGCAATCGTGAGCCTCGCGGTAAATGTACCGCTTAGTTTTTTGCTAGTCGTATACTTAGGGCCGGTCGGCGCGGCATCAGGAACTGCCGTCGCGATGAGCCTCGGGGCAGTCCTTCTCATCGTCGCGATGTATCGCGCCTATGGACGCCGAGCGGGCGACGCCTCGGCCGAAATCCGCAACAGTCTGCCAGCGATGAGCTTTTTTGCTCTACTCTGCTGCGTTACTTGGTTTTTCTGCGAAGCCTGGGTTCAGCAGTTGCCGACCAACGGTGCGACGGCGTCGACCAGAGCGACCGCTACGGTTATCGCGATGCTTGGCTATTTTTCACTGCTAAGCGCACTAATTCTCACTAGCCTGAGAAGGGAGTCCGCCGAGTGGTTAAGGCGGCGACTAGCCAGTATACGACCAGACGGAAGACACTAACAGTGCGCGAGCGCCCTGAACCGGTTTGTGTCGGTTGTCTTGAGAGCGCAGTTACGTCATGGTCTCTTTTGCGGTAACCGTCAGGGAAAGCCCGCGCTCTTTGGTGTGCACGTGAGCCTTACCACAAAGTGGTGCAAGTTTTAAACGAAGCACCAGGCCCAAACCCTACGCAAATCGTCACCGCACCGCAGACGGGGTCCGGGAAAATGCCAGCGCTTCACCGTCTACAGCATTACGGCCATTCCGTTCGGTGTGGAGCCGCAACCAGCATTGCCGTCATTTTGGCAACTTCCGGCGTTGCTACGTGTAATGCTAGACATCGATCCAAATGGCTGAAGTTCTGGGCGAGCGTACGGTGATCGCGGCGAATCGCCCACCTTCAAAGCTGCGGTACCCTTGATGTCATTCATATTGTCTCCTCACAGGTCAATTTTCACTGGCGATTCTGCCACATACTCAGACACCGTGGGGCGATGATCGCACGGCCCTCCCAGGTCGATATCTGGTCTTCTCGATGAACATACTCGGCGACGCCTCGCGCGAGCGCGTCGGGGTCAACCCACTCCCGAACGCTGCTGCCGAGGTCGCTGTGAAGCGCCTTCGCGCTGAGTACACCCGTACGAAACTGAGTCCTCAATAGGTCGCCCACCACCGGGGACTTAGGCCGATTGAGTAGTTCGGCCGGCAGTAAGGGCCGCATCGCGGTAATCATCACGCGCTTTCCCCATACGACGTCGAGTGGAAGGGCCGCGCAAAACTCCTGTAACCGTACATCCCAAAGCGGAAAACGTGTACGCATGGGCTGAACGGCATCGACGTACGGTTGCGCGTAGGTGCCAAACCACGGGCGTGCAAACTGCTCATGAATATCCCGCGTACGTGCTTCGGTTTTCCAGAAATCCCACCAGCGCGCTTCCATGCCAGTGCGCAAAGCGAGATCACGCCGTATCCAACCAGGAAACGAATCTGGAAGCCAGCCCTTGTGTCGTGCCCAATTGGGAAGGAGCTTATTGCGCAAACCCAGGCCTCGAAGCGATCCGTGCGCTCGGCGATGCGCCCAAAGCTCTGCAAGTCGCTCGAGATTTTCTTCGAAGGTTTGAGATCGCGCGGGAAAAGGCGTCGGCAGCGCGAACAGCGCATCCCCACCGATGCCACTCAGCAAAACACGCGCTCCGACGCTCATCATTTCGTGAAGCAAAAGCCCGCGATTGGCGCGTTCGAGATTGATCGACGGCTCGGCGGCGAGCTCCCACACGCAATTGGGCGCTTCAATCTGGTCATGGTCTTCAATCGCCCATTGTCGATTGTTGACGCCTATATAGTCAGCAGCAATGCGTGCGTAGCGCCCCTCTTCGTCACCGGGCAGGATGCGTTGACAGGTGAAAGTATTGGTAAATATCTTGCGCGGGTTTGACTGCGACGCATTGAGCTTATTACTTATGGCGACGATGGAAGTGGAATCCAGCCCACCACTCATTTCCGCCGCGATTACGTCACCCTCCAATCGGTCCTCGACGCACCGCTCGAAAATGTCATAAAAGTGATGACTATAGTCTGCAGCGTTTGCATATCGAGTGCGATTGCCAGTCGGCGGGGCCCAATACTGTTCGCAGCGCTTGCCGTCCCGCGTAAACGAGATGTGACAAGCGCGTGGTACTCGCCGAATCGCCTTGTAAATCGTGAGCGTATCGTCCGCGAACTGTCCAAACATCAAGAAATCGCCGACCGCAATCTCGTCCAACTCGTCAGACACTTCTGGCAGCGCTAAGAGCGACTCAATACGACTCGCGAATGCGACACCTCCGTTGAGTTCTGCGTAAAAAAGTGGACGCACGCCAAAATGATCACGCGCAAGAAAAAGCGAGCGTTTTGCGGAATCCCAAATAGCTAACGCGAAGTCTCCGCGGAGCGCGCTGACGGACTTTTCACCAAGCTCGGCAAATGCAGCAAGCAGAAGCTGTGCGTCTGAACTATCGGGGGTTGCAGGGTAGCCTTGCAGACGTAGGCGACGCACGAACTCCATTCGATCATCTATGCGCGCATCGCACACGATGTAGTTCGCGCGTATCGGTGACCGCTCTACACGATAGCGTCCATTTAGCGCATCGACCGCGAGCAAATTGTGCGCAAATCCGAAGCCCTCGTGAGCGCTAATGCTCAATCCATCGGGCGCGACATGCGTCGCCGCCGAGGCCATTTTTCGCAATGACTCGGGCGGCACTGCGCGACCATCCCAATACACAATGCCCGAAAAGCAGCTCATGGCTCGAAGACGCCTACGCCTGATCGCGCTGCAGCAGATTCGCAACGGCTAGCCCGCGCGCCACCCCGTGTTCGCACTGATCCACAGTTCGGGGCGATTGGGTGCCGCCGAGTCGTCTAGCGGCCATACCGCGCAGCAAGTGCGGTAACGAATTGCTTGGCTTGCGGAGCACTTGAGAATTGCTCTGGGAAGTTCGCAAGAACTTCGGCAATGATTTGACTGTTCGGTGTTCGTCCGTCAAATCGGTCAATTACAAACTTAGCGAGTGCGCCTTTGGGCGAGAGCGCTGGCGCTCCGCCCTCGCCTATCAATTTGAGCGCTGATGGCAGAATCGGTGCGCTAAGAAACGTGGAATGCTGCGCTCGACGACCATCATCATGAACAGTCCAAGTCCATTCCCCATACTCCGGACGTCGCAAGCGAGCTTCGAGTCGTTGCGAACCCGTGACCGCGAGCGGCGGATCAAGCGTAAACGTAGTCGGCGTCCAATGCATCGGGGCTTCAACCGGGCCAGTTGCTGCCCATTCGTCACCCAGGTGAATGCGAATCCAGGCATGGAGGCCGTGGCAGGTGCCTGCTTTTTCGATTTGAAACGTGGCGGTGGCATCCAGATTTGTGTCGCTGGCATTGTAAAAATCGGCGCTTGCGATCACTTGTCCGGGGGCGAGAAGTTCGCCGCTTACATCCTTTTTTCGATCGCTCAGGAATCCATTCGCAGCGTATCGACGCAGCGGCGAATAATCGAACCCGCGATGCGGCTTCGACCAGACCGCGACGTTTTCTTCGAACGTTTTTTCTAGTGAAATGGGCGCGAGCATGAGCTCCGCAGCGTTGGGAATAAGCCTGCCACCGGGTTTAAGCCACTTGTCTCGTGCGTAGTAGAGCGAAGGCAACAGGTCTTCGCTGTAGAGCAGATTTCCGGTAAACACGGAGATGATGACGTCCACTTTTTCGGGGAGTTCAACCTCTTCGATGCGCCCTTGGAATGCCTCGACTCGATCGCCATAGCCATTATGTTTTGCGATTTCGTTCGCGCAGTGAACGACGTTTTCTGGCTCTACCATGAACACGCGACGCGCGCCTGCGCGGGCGGCCATCAGCGCATGTACGCCGAGCCCGGAACCTAAATCAAGAACGACGGAATCCGGCTTGACGATTTTCTTGATCGCCGCTTCGTAGAACTCGTTTCTGACGTCGTCAAACGCCATGGATCGCTGGCCGTTAAGGTCGGCGTAGGACATGCTAGGTTTCCAATTTGCGCCTCAGCGCTCAACTAAGTGCGACGTAGCGCTCGCCAGCGTATTCGCCGCCGATTAGCACCACACCGTTTTTTTCGACCCACGCGTGGGCGGCGAAGTCGCGCTGGCCGCCTCTTACGCCGACGCGCAATTCACTCTCAATGCCGTAGCGGCCGAGGAAATAGCGAAGTGCAAGCGCTTGGCGCAGGCACGAGGTGGGCCAAATGCTGCGGCGACCCGCGACGTTTACGGCAATCGCAACATCGCGCGAAAATGCCATCTCGTCCTCGAAGAGTCGAGCTTTTTGGGCTTTGGTTATTTCGCTATCGATCCAAGCCCGCGTGGGCGCGTAGCCGTTTTTTCTGAGTCGCACGTCGATGCGCGGTAGCAGCAGAAGCGCCGCGCCGAAATAGCGCCACTGGGTGCGGTTAAAACTCAACGCGGTTTTAAGCATTGCAACACTATGCGGTTTCCGCCTGGGCAAAACGGAGCAACCCAGCCTTGGCGAGCTCTGCAATCAAACGCTCTACATCAGCTCTGAGCGTCGACTCATCCACTTCGTATTCCTCGAGGAGCCGACTGACGACCTTCTCCGCACTAGCGGTTTCGCCCAGCACTTGCCAAATTCGCGTGCCGACCGGATCAAGGCCGAAATAGTGCTCTGTCTTAAGATTGAGCAGCACGGTTTCGCCACTCAACTCTTGGTGCAAAACGTCGTCGGATAACTCGATTTTTTGTGACCAGATACTGCTCATATTTTTTGCTGACTGCCCCTTTGGACAGGATTTTGGCACAGCTGCATGCTTGAAATCGACTTCGAACCCGACCGGAATCACTCCGGTCGGGGCATGGAAACAACAAGCGGCATGGGTCCGCTAGTCGCTACGTCGAGGCGAATAATCCTATCGGCCAATCGCAGGCTGGCAGGCCGATGCGTGATGAGTAACACCGTTCGCGTTCTGAGTGCGTCGGCGCACTCGTGCAAGAAACTCAGCTCCGCCTCCGGATCAAACATCGCGGTTGCCTCGTCCAACACAAGAATCGGCGGATCAACAAGGAGTGCACGGGCGAGCGCAATACGTTGGCGTTGACCACCGGAGAGCTTCACGCCATGGTCACCGATGACAGTTTGCATGCGCTCGGGCAATTGCTCAATGAACACCGAGGCCTGCGCGAGCCGAGCGGCTTCCTGAATCTGCTCATCGCTCGCGTTTTGTACGCCAAATGCAATGTTCTCGCGAACCGTGCCGTTCAACAGGAAGATATTCTGTGAAACATACCCGACTGATTTGCGTATCGAGCGCAGCGACACGGTGTCCAAATTTTGTCGGTCGATGAGAATCTGCCCACTGCTCGGCAAATTGATCCGCAAAAGTAGCGAAATCAACGTCGATTTACCGACGCCATTGTCGCCCGTGATCGCAAGCGTCTGCCGCGCCGGAATGGTGAGCGAAAACTGCCTGAGCACAGGTTCGCGATTTGGATAGGCGAACGTGACGTCGCGAAACTCAATTTCGCCGCCTTGAACTGAAAGTGCCGGTCGAGTTTCGCCATAGTCTTCAGACGCTTCTGAATAAAGCCCTTGGACGCGATCCATGGCGGCGCGCGCATGTTGCGTTTGCGCATAGAGCGAGGCCATCGCGCTCACGGGGCGCGTTAAAAGCGCGGTGTAGAGCAGAAACGAAACGAGCGCGCCCTTTCCCATTTCACCGCCGACGATACGTTCTCCTGCCACCCACAGAATGGCGAGCATGCCCATCGCCGCCGCCCACGCCATGCCGGGGCCAATTGCGGTTTCGCGCCACTGCTGTTTGAGCGTGAGGTTTACCACTCGACTGATCCGCTCTCGATGACGATCGCTTTCAATGGGTTCGCGCGCAAACGACTTGATCGCCGGGAGCAACGCGGTGTTTTCCTCTTCGAGCGCGAAGCTTTTAGCCCACGCATCTTGTAGCTGAACGGAGAGCGGGCGGATGCCGCGCCCGACAAGTTTGATGAGGACGTAGAAAAACGGAATTGCGGTCGCAGCGGCCAGCGCCATCCAAGGATCGATCGACAGCATCAAGAAGAGCGAACCAATCCCTGTGACTGCCGCAGGAAGAATACCCACCACCGCGCCGCTTAGGTAGTAGCTGATGACTGAGACGTCGTTAGTCAGCACCGAAAGGATTTCGCCTTGACGCCGCGCTTGAAAATAGCCGAGCGGCAGCGATTGCAAATGGTCGTAGGTGCGACGACGAATATCGGCCGAGATCAGCACCGCGCGCTTGGCAGCGATGTAGCCGCCGACCACCGACAGCGCTGTCTGGAAACTAATCAACGCAGCCACTGCCAGCAGAATCATCGTAAACGACCATCCGCCGCCCGTAACGCCCGAAAAAACGGTGTCGACAAAACGTCCACCGAGCCACGGCAAAAGCAACCCTACCAAGGCTTCGGCCACGAGAAACGCAGCGCCGATAAAAATCGCGCGGCGGTGGGGTCGAGCAAACTCCAGGAGCGCTTGGATAAATCCGTTCATAGCACTCAGTTCGTCGTAGACATCGGACGCCGCGCCCGGGCGGTGCGCGCCAAAACAGCTCGTAGCGCATCCGCCAGCGAATCTTGTAGCCACACAGAAAACGTCAAACCCAGCACGAGCCGCGAACGATCCACCCAACGATCCGGCCAGTTTTGGTCGATTCTGCGAGCGAGGTAGCGATCACGCCGCGTTTCAGCATTTTCTCTAAAAGTCATATTCAATTGAGACAAGCGCGCGGAATCACTAATTTTCGATAACCAATGAAGACTCGCCCTCGCCCCGGTGTAGCCGCCCCATCGCTTCGTAAGTTGCACTAAATCTTCCGAGTCTACATTCCAGGACCGAAGCATACGCAAGGTATCCACGACGCGGTTAAGTCCCATATGGCGGCTGCAGACGTGCTTTGCGAAGGCGGGGTGGATAAGCGCGAGCGCGACCATGTGGAGGTTGCTCGGCCTTGGGCCCGCCTCAGTTATCACGCGGTCTCGCAATATGTCTTCCGTGACGCAGTCGCGCAGACGCCCTGGCGCAAGTAGATGCCAGTGCACATCTAAATCCACCGAACGCAGCCTCATCACTTGTTCATGTGATGAAGAATTTTCTGATGCAATCGCTTCCGCGCCGATTGATTCGAGCGCACGAATCGCGCCTTGGCGATCATTCGGCGCAACCAGCAGATCAAGGTCTGTCGACGGACGTAATCCCGGGCGCGCGTAGAGTTCACTGCGGATGGCGGCAGCCTTGAGCCAGACAAAAGCAATCGAGGCTCGATTAAGTGCGTCGCTCGTGGCTCGCATCACGGCGTCTTGCATCAGCTGGTGAGCCAGTTGCTGCCGCTGAAGCACGGCGAGTCGGCAGCGTAACTCTTCGAGCGCAGCGCTCGCAACTGACCGAGCACGCTCGGGCGAACTCACCTGATTCGCTAGCGCTTCGTTCCAGATGCCGGCAAGGCCATGCCACATCAGAAAAGAGAGGGTTCGCTCCATGTCGTTGTCATGAAAGCGAAGCAGTTCACTCAGTGCGAGCACACCATCCGCCTCCTCTTCAACAGAAATCGCTGCCCGATGGGCCGCCCACGGATCACTCATTTGCGCGCTGTGCTTTTTTGGAGCTGTGTAGACCAGTAATATTCGCCTATCATCGGAACGGCTCAGTTATCAAATTTAAAGGCATACACGTACGTCTCGCTGCGTGCCAGCACCGCTTGCATTACGCTAGGCGCGTGATGGAGAGTGCTAGAGCGAGTCGCGCCATGTTTCAAAATATCAAACTCATATTTAGCCGTCACCCGCAGTGCAATTGCTTGGTTGTATTGATGCATTGTTTCTCCGCACCGAACCCATGGGTGAGTCGCGCGCATGATTGATCTGCATTGTCACATGCTGCCCGGCATCGACGACGGTCCGACGTCGCTCGAAGGCAGCCTCGCGATGGCCAAAATGGCTGTCGCCGACGGCATTTCCACGACGTTTTGCACGCCACACATCTATCCCGGACTCTACGAAAACAATGCCGATGACATAAAGCGTCGTGTCGCAAATTTGCAACTCATTCTCAATGACAAAGGCATAGCGCTTACTTTGAACTTTGGCGCAGACGTGCATCTCGTGCCAGAAATCAATGCGGGAATCGAAAGCGGTCGCATTCCGCTCTTGGGAGGTAGCCGCTACCTTCTTCTAGAGCCGTCCCACCACGTTCGCCCCCCGCGGTTTACCGAATCGGTGTTTCGCCTCATTTCTGACGGCATTACACCCATCATTACCCACCCTGAACGGCTATCTTGGTACGGTCAACACACCGCGGATTTTTTGGCCATCGCGCGAAGCGGTGCTTGGCTGCAAGTCACGAGCGGCGCGCTGTTAGGAAGTTTTGGCCCCGCTGCCAAACGCTTTTCTGAACAATTGATCGGAGAAGGCTGGTGCGACGTCATTGCTTCTGACGGCCACACGACCGGGCGTCGCGCGCCGATCATGGCCGAGGCGCGGCAGCGCGCGGCGGCGCTCGTAGGCGACGCCGAGGCCACGGCGATGGTGGAAACGCGTCCGAGCCTTGTCTTAAACAATCTGTCAATCGCAGCCGAAACGCGCCCGCCCGCTCATCAGTCACGCGCCGCCTCAGGCTCTCTTCGCGCGATAATAGGGAAAGTGTTCGGTCGCGGTGCGGCCTAACTTGTCCGGATTGATGCAATCCATTGCGGAGAGAGTTATGAAGCCATGGTTGTGTTTGTTTGCTAATTCAATCGCGGTTGCGTCGCTAGCGCTCTGCCTCGGATCAGTATCCGCGCAGTCCGCCTCGCAACCAACTCGATCTGCACCCAACGCAAGCGCGAATGACGCGACTCAAATTCGCATGCCTGCAGCCGTGCTCGATGAATACAAGATCGGCAGCCAAGATCTGCTTGACATCTCGGTTTACGGCCAGGCCGAGCTCACGCGTACTGTCCGTGTGAACTCGCAAGGCAACATCAGCTTGCCGCTGGTCGGCACAGTCATGGCGATTGGGCTCAGTTCGATTCAGCTCGAACGCTTGATTGCAGACCGCTTGTCCGAGCAATACTTGCAGAACCCGCAAGTCACTGTCTTTGTGAAAGAAGCGATCAGCTCGCGATTTACTGTGGAAGGCGCGGTGAGCAAGCCGGGAGTCTTCCCACTGCAGGGCCCCACCACGCTCCTGCGCGCCATTGCGCTCGCGGGCGGCCAGGGCAATCTCGGGGATCTCACCAATGTGAAGGTGTTTCGGATGCAAACCGATGGCAAGCAAGAGACCCTCACGTTTGACGTCGAGAAGATTCGCGTCGGTGAAGCCGAGGATCCACGAATCATGAGCGACGATCTGATCGTGGTAAATCGTTCGAAGACACGCGCGGCAATTCGCGATTCAGTCTTCTCAGACATTCTTTCGGTTTTCAATCCGTTCGCATTCATCCGCTAAGCGCCGCAAGGGGAGGCCAATACAGGCGTCGGCGCTTTTCGTGACACACAAAGACATCAAGAGTTACTCGGAGTAGTTTTGAATCCACCGCAGAATTCGCCGCAGCCAGCAGGCGGAGCCCTCATTCCACACAACGCAAATCCACTCGCGGTTTACGCGGCCCCGAACCAACTCAACACTGAGTTGGATGATTCGCTGCACTTGCGCGATCTCATTCGCATCGTTTGGAAACGTAAGTGGTGGATTCTTGCCTGTACGCTACTCGGCGTGACCTACCTCACCATTCGCACGCTCATGGAAACCCCGCTGTATCAGGCTTCCACCACGCTCCAGATTGACCGAAACGCGCAGCGGGTAGTTGACTACAAAGATGCTCGCGGCACCACCGAGGATTACTACGATGACGGCTCTTTCCTTCAAACGCAGCTGGAGCTGATCCGCAGTCGTCAGCTCGCTGAGCGCGTAATGGAAACGCTCAACCTCGATATTGATCGTTCCGGCCGACCTACTCAAGCCGAGCCGCCCGCGGCGGAAAGCGCCGACGCCGCATCCAAGCGCGAGGATTGGATCGGTCGAATCATGACGACGTTGCGTAAGCGCAGCGAGCCGTCTGTTAAAGACCGCCAGGTACTTGATCGCGAATCTGTGCTCGGGGGATTGCGGGGCTCAATGTCGGCAGCCCCGGTCCTCGGTACTAAACTTGTCCGCATCAACGTAATCGGCGCGGACCCGGACCTTGCAGCGCGCATGGCGAATACCTGGGCAGATGCCTACATTGCATCCAACCTTGATCGAAAGGTGGATGCGTCGGCTTATGCACGAAAGTTTCTCGAAACTGAACTGACGCGAGCAAAAACGCGGCTTGAAGAGTCGGAGAACACGCTGATTTCGTATACGAAGCAAAAGCAAATTCTCAATGTTGAAGAGAAATCAAACCCAGCAGCACAAAACTTCTCTGACTTCTCGGCCGCGCTAGCTGCAGCCGAGCGAGAAAGAATCAAGGCAGAAGCAAACTACGAAGAAGCGCGCCGCTCGTCAGCATCTGCAAAGGAGCTTCTCGACAACAAAGCTCTATCCGCGTTTAAGGAAAACAAAGCAAAACTTGAACTTGAGTATCAGGATCAGCTGAGAACCTACAAACCGACACATCCACGCATGCAGGCGTTGCAAGCGCAGATCGAGAACGCTGAGCGACGCATTCAAGAGGAAATCAAAACGGTGAGCTCAAGCGTTGAAATCAACGCGAAAGCTGCGCTTGACTCAGCAAAGGCGCAGGAGGAACGGCTGCGTAGCCGCGTCGAAGCATCGAAGCGAAACATCTTAGAGACTCAAGACCAAGGCATCCGCTATGGCATTTTGAAGCGCGAAGTCGACACCAACCGCGAAATGTTCGCGAGCTTATTGCAGCGTTCAAAAGAACTCGCAATTACATCGCAATCCAATACCAATAACGTTGCCATTGTTGATCGCGCGCAAACGCCGCTGTTCCCCTTCCGCCCTGATGTGATGCGCGGTGTGATGACCGGCCTACTGCTCGGAATCATGGCAGGACTCGCGCTCGCATTTGTGATCGAGTACATGGATGATTCGATCAAGTTTCCTGACGAGGTGGAGCGCTTCACAGGCATGCCGCTTCTGGGCGTGATTCCACGGGTGAGCGTCGCAAAGGCAACGGCGGCCCAACAGGCAACCGAAGACCCGCGATCCGCACTTGCAGAGGCCTATCGTTCCGTGCGCACGGCGCTCCAGTTTTCCACGGCACGAGGTGCGCCGCGGACGCTTGTCGTTACGAGTTGCACAAAAAATGAGGGAAAGTCAACGTCCGCATTTTCCATTGCGGCGGCGCTTGCGCAAATGGGGCGACGCGTACTGCTTGTTGATGCCGACATGCGTAACCCGACGATGCATCGCATGCTTGGGATGGACCATGAAAATGGGCTGTCGAACATCTTGTCTTCGAACATTGATCCTATCGCAGTTACTCGGAAGACAAAATTCGCGAATTTGTATGTGATCACAGGCGGCCCTATCCCCCCCAATCCGGCCGAACTTTTGAGCGGAGATAACTTGTCTCGGCTCATCGATCCGTCGGCAACCAATTTTGATCACATCATCTTCGACGGCCCGCCGATCTTGGGCATCGCCGACTCCATCATTCTTTGTAACCGAGTGGATGCGGCCCTCTTCGTTGTTGAAAGCGCGAAAACACGGAAGGCAGCGATTCGAAACGCCGTTCGCCGCTTGCGCCAAGCGGGCCGCGTGCCGATCGGAGCCGTATTAACCAAACTTGGCAGCGAGCTCGCGATGTATGGTTACGAACAACAGTTCTACTACTACGGTGATAAACCTGAACTCGTAAAGACAGCGTAAGCACGACTTCACCACTTGCGACGATGAAACACCCCTGCGAACTACGAAATTGGGTTGAGGTGCGCAATTGCTGCTCACTGTAGACAATCTGCCTAACGACCTGCGCGCTGTGTATCGAAAATCACTGCGCGGAGAAATGCTGCCCGCGATTTCAGATTCGCGTGTGGGTCTAGCAATTCTCCAGCTCGCCGCAAATAAATCTCCCGCAGATACGGAGCTGAGCCCAGATGAGTCCATCCAGGTCAGCTCGAAAGGGACGCAGAAAACGTTGCGAGAGTTGGCCGTGTGGTACATCGCACGCAGTCAGTTGCGCAGCAGTCGCAATCACTACGCGCTCCTCGGACTCACGCGCGACGCATCCAGCGAGCAGGTGCGAGACCACTACCGGCGCCTGATCGCGATGGTCCATCCCGATGTGAAGCCGGAAGACTTTCCGGATGACGCAGCCGCACAAGTTAACCTTGCTTACGAGACTTTATACGACGAGGCGCGACGTAAAGATTATGATGGGTCGATCGTCGAGCCAATGTCGACGACAACCTCTTATTCGCGAGAGGCCGCCCGCAGCGCGAAACGTTCTGACTCGCCAGCGGCTGTGTCGAGATTCGGTTGGTTGCGATCCCGCAACATGCTTGTGTGGGGCGCTGGCGCACTATTTCTGTCAGTAACAGTGCTGCTTCTTAACCTGAGTTCACCACCGAAGCATCCCGAAATCGTCGTCGCGAAACCACGGAGCGACGGAGTGAGTTTGCGAGAGACGCAAACACTTTCGCAGGCTGAGCCGCGTGTGACGGAAGCTACTGCGCAGCCCTCATCACCTGCTGCTGTAGCTCCACCGATGAATCCATCGCCACCGCCTGCTCAAGCGACGTCTTCAGTTGCCTTGAGTCCCAGCCCAACGCTGTCGCTGGTAGCGAGCGATCAAGCCTCTAGTCGCTCTCTCCCTGCGACCACGGTCAATCAGCTCTCGTCCCAGAACGTCCGATCCGTTGGAGCTAGAGCCACCGTAGAGGCAACATCCGATAAACCGCTAGAAAAGGTGGCCTCCCCAAATTCAGTGGCAGTTGTAGATGAATTTTTGGTTTTACTCTCTGAGTCGATTGAAGCGGGGCAATCGGAGCGATTCGCGCGCCTTTTTTCCGCCGAAGTCGCAGGACGCAACAAGATTCTGAATGACTTTACACAGGTGTTTGAGGCGACGAAACGCCGCGAAGTGCGTTTTGTCAAGGTTGATCGCTTTCGGCCTGTGAATGGCGCGCCTACGTTCGCCGGACAAATCGAGATTTCGATGACAGCGAACGATGGATCAGTTTCTCGTCAGCAGATGTTTGTTCAAGGCGCCCTAAACCTGCAACGCGGAAAACCGGTGCTAACGCGCTGGTCTTCGCATCCAATCTAGGCGCAGACGCATGTTCAGCCTTACTTTGAATCGCGTTGGCGCGAGCGAAGCGACACTGCCATGAAGGACGCGCGCGATATCGATCCCGCCACAAACGTAGGCGCAGACGCGAACCCGGCGTTGCGCTGGATTGCGCTGGTGTTGCTAGCATTCCTCTTGGCCTCAATGTGGTTCTTGCACAATCGACAGTCTGCGCGCGAGCAGGCACTACGAAGCCCGCAAGGTAGTGCGCTGCGCGACTATGTGTTGCGGTCGCCGTTTGATGCGGCGGGCCATCTCGCGATCGCAGCCGATGGGGCCGCCGCGAACTTGCCACCAACTCAGGAGGCGAGCACGGCGCTCGCGGCGGCAAAAACGCTCGCGCCTTTCAATCCCGACGTACTGCGACTCGTCATTTTTCGAAGCCTGCAAGCGGGCGACGCCGAGGCCGCAGTGGCGGCAGGGGAACGACTTGCAGAAATAGATCCTTTGGCTCAAGCAGACGTCGTAAAAGCGCTGTCAAATCTGAGTGGCACACCGGTTTGGGCGAAAACGATCGAGCGCTGGCAAACGACTCGCTCGCCGCTGCTCGACGAGTTGGTGTACAGCGTGTGCCAGAGCAACGCGCCTATCGCGCAAAAAGTGCAGCTCGCCACCTCCGCGTCTGCAGCTGACGTCTTATCCAACCGGAGCTTTGAGTGCTTGCGTGCAGCCTCACTGCGCAGCCCGGAATTCGCGAGTATTTACAGTCTATGGATTGATCGAGTCGTGCGAAAGCGCCCCGGAGAGCCCGTGGAAATCCCGAACGTGTTCAATGGAGACTTCAGCAAAGCAATTGAGAACGACGCGTTCGATTGGAAACTAGGCGCGGGTGGTGACTTCCGCGACGGATATGTCGCGCGGATCAAGCGTGAGACGATTGATGGTGTCGCCAACCGATACTTTGAGGCGGAACTCAACGGTCGGCCTGTAAAGTCAGAGATCGCCACTACGATGACAGCGTTGCCGCGCGGGCGCTATTCGCTTAGTTATCGAATCCGAGATACCTCGCAAGCCGCGGCTCACAGATTTCGTCTTTCGCTGCGCTGCTTAGTTGGCACCGAGTTGAACCCGGCTGCACAGGATCGAATTGCCTCCCAAACGCCCGGTGCGGGGATTAACGATTGGGTGCTGATAACTAACACGTTCGTAGTCCCCGAGAGTTGTCATGGGCAGCAACTTTCGCTGGAATCCACCCGCTCAAACTGGAAAGCGCTCGGCGCGAATGGTCGCGTCGCCCTCGATGACGTTGTCATTAGCTTCGGTGGCGACACGCCGTAAAACCGACATCACGCTGGAATTGGCCCTATTTATCGAGTGATTAGTGCTCAAATTCTTGTCTTACTAGGCGCAGGCGCTTACACTATGGTCAAGGTCCAGGGATAGAAAAACTCATGCCAAAAACACACCGTATTTCCGCTGCAATAGTAACGCTCCTATTTGGGTCCGCGTTGATTTCCATCGCCAACGGCGCAGCGTTGAAAAACGTATCAGGAAACGTTTTGGTGAGCGGCGCGACCGGCTTGCGCTCTGCATCAAACGGCATGCAACTCCCGGCGGGTGCACGTGTACTGACAACCTCGACTGGTGCAGCAACAATCTCGGTATCCCCCGGCTGTGAGGTTTCGCTCGCAGCCAATCAACGCTGGACGCAGCCCGCCGCGCCTGGCTGTGACGCCGCTCGCGCTGCGGTGGAAGGCGTACGCACCCAAATGGTGAGCGGCGCGCAGATCGCGCCTGCGGTCGCCCCCGCCACTCGCCGCAGCACGGTCACGATTGATGCGAGCACCCTCTTCCCCCATAACAAGTTCGCGCTCGCCGATACATTCGCAGACGGTCGCAAAGCGCTTGACGATTTGGCGCGTAAAGTCGACGCGGAATGCACTGGTGTTGAACGCGTTGTTGTGGAAGGCCACGCTGACATCACCAACAGCACGCGTGACGAAAAGTACAACGACCGGTTGAGCCTCGCGCGCGCGGTCACTGTGCGCGACTACCTATCATCCCGGTTTGCAAAACCGTACTCATTGGAAGCGATCGGCTTCGGTCACACCGCACCAGTAAAAACGAGTTGCGTCTACCCGCGTGGTAGCAAGCTCACCTCCGGCGGTCTTGAGCAGGGAAGTGCATCCTCCGGAGACATGGCAGCGTTGGCGGAGTGTTTGCAGCCAAATCGCCGCGTGGTCGTTCGTGTTGAGGGGCAGGGCCTAGTGTGTGGCGTACCGCCAGTGGCTGCCGCACAACCCGCTCCGCCGCCAGCGCCGCCCGTGGTGCCTCCGCCAGCCGCGCCAGTCGTTCCTCCGCCCGCCGCTCCGGTTGCGGTTGCTGTTCCGCCCGCGGTGCCAGTTCCAGCGGTCGTTGCGCCCGCAACATTCCCGACCACCGCGATCATCGGCACGACTGGTGCCGTTGGGCTTGGCGTCTACATTTACAACCGCGACAGACGGAACGTTAGCCCGAACTAATGCCACAGCGTAGTCGGCGATCACGGGCGGAGACTTCTCCGCCCGATGCATTTTTGTGGCTCGCAGTTTGCGCCCTCGGCGGTGCTACTCTCAGCATTTTTGATCGCGGCGGCAATACAGACCGCGCAATTTGGCTTATTGCTTTTTGCGCCGCAGTAGCACTATCGGCAGTACTTGCGCGAAATTTTTTCATCACACCACAAGGTGAAAATCTCAATTTGAGTTCGAAGGCCTGGCTCGCTGCCCTCGGAGTGCTGGCACTCTTCGCAATTTTCAGCGCACTTCCGATTGGCCTTGATGCTTGGCTGATGCTGCCGGGCCACGCGCGCTACAAACCCGTAATAGAAAGCCTGGCCTCACCCTCGATAGCGGCCGCTAGCCTGCCAGTTTCGCTCGCATCCGATGCGGGGCTTCAAGCGTTGGTGCTGCTCTTGAGCTGTCTCGCAATCGCGCTCAGTGCGATTGCGCTTCCCGAAACGATCCGCTTTAAGTTGCTCGTCTTCTTTGTTGTGATCGCCCTTCTACAAGCACTTCTGGGCGTCGCGCAGATTGCCTTTCAAGGCGCGTCGGTATTCACGGTTGACTATGTCGGCCATGTGCGGGCTGCAGGAACGTTCGTCAACAAGAATCACCTCGCAACGCTATTCGCGCTATTGGTACCGTTCACCGCGCTCCAGGCATCGCAAGCGCTAGCGAGTACGGAGCTTAGATACGATCTACGCCGCCTCTTTTTCATGCTGTGGTCGGTCATCACCATCTCGATGGTTCTGGCGTGTGCCGCAACACTCTCTCGAAGCGGTATCGCAGCCGTTATGGCCGTCCTCATCGTCTCTGTCACCGTGGAAACCACGCGCGCGGCGCGACGAGGTCAAAAGCGACGCCGCACGCTCGTGATGGGCGCAGCGGCGCTCATTGCGCTTGGTGCTGCACTCGGATCGTCAGAATCATTTTTCGCAGCAATCGCCGACTCGTCTGCCTCTGGAAGCTTCGCAGCGCGGCTAGAAATGTATCGCGCAACCATTGCCGGTGCAGTTTCGCTCTTCCCCCTTGGGAGCGGGATCGGCAGCTACGCGGTCGCGTTCCCGGCCTTCCAGCCGCAGTCACTTACTGGTTTTGTTGAACACGCCCACAATGACCTGCTCCAGCTGCTATTCGAAGCCGGACTCTTTGGCCTGGTTGCGCTGCTCCTGATCGGCGTGGCAGCCATCGGTGTAGCCCGCACATGGCGTAACTCGGCCTTTAACCCAACGCTAGGTGCATACCTGCTTGGCTCACTAGGCTTTGCTTTGCACGCAAATCTTGACTTCCCCGCACGCATTCCCGCCCTCGCCGTAATAGCAACAATTTTGTTCAGCTTCGCGTGTAGTTTCAGGCTGCCCGAACCGATACCGGCTAGAAGCCGCACTCCCGCGCCCAAAAGCGAGGCGCTAGATCACGACGGAGCGAGCCCTGATAGCCTCTGGCCCGTGCCGCAAGCTACGGAAGCGTCAACGAGCACTGGTTCAGCAGATAAGCCCGAATCGCGGCTTCCATAGAGCGGCTTGCAGCCGGGCTAATCAGGCCCTGAACTGCTTGCGCGAGGGGCATTCCAGCGGCCAATCTAGCCAGCAATAAGCCATCAGTGGCGGCTGTAACCGCGTTGTCACCATCGAAATCGAACGGCGTACTGAGCGGTGGGCCGGCTGTGTTCACTTGCTGCGCGACGAAAGGCAGAATCGCCGCCGAATCGCGCCTAGACGCGCACGCGCGGAAACGCAGTCCATCGGTCAGCGCATCTGACGAAAAGCCTAAAGTCGCTCGTAAACCAAGCAAACCATCGGTTACCCCGAAGAATCCATCATTATCGATATCCAGGTTGCAGCTACTCGTCGCCCTGTATGGACCGCAATTAAAAACGGAAAGCTGAAAGCTTCCTGCCGCATCTTGCGAGGGGCTCCATGTCGTGGCATCGATGTAGAAAGTTCCGCTTGTTGGGAGTTCGAACTGCTCAATAAACGAGTTTCGACTCACACCAGTCACGATGTCGTCGTTTTCAGCGATCACGCGCAAATTCGAATCCAGTAAGTAGACGTACGGATCGAGAACGGCGGGAGCGGAGGTCGTGCTGTTCATCATGAGCGTGACGCGCGTACCCGCGGTGGCGGTAAAGCGATAGCGAAGCGTGTTGAAGTTGGCGCCACGCACGCCGCCCCGGCAGTACGCCTGGCTCGGGCTGCCAAGCACGCCGGATACCGTGTCGCCAAGAGCAAGATCGGTGACCGCATTACAGTCCACCTCAGCAATGCTTACCGCGACCGCGGTCGGAGACATCAGTTGCACGCCCGGTGAACTCGTGCTGAGCGTTAACCCAAAGCCCCGTGCGCCCTGCTCTCCGGGTCGGGCGATGATCGGTACTCGAACGACTCGGTCGTCGCTCTGACCCGCAGCCCAACTCACAACAGCTGGATCGGGCGCGCCAAAATCGATGCCCTGAACAGCGGTGTTGTTGAGGGCAAGAACGTTGACGCTTGCGGCTGCCGATGTGCTGCCGATTCGCGAGAGGGTGAACGCAACTTCGCCGTCGTTTTCACGCACGCTCTCATCGCTCGCATTCCATCCAATCGTCGAGGCGGAGTCGGAAGCGACGCGATCAAGCAGGCGCTTCGCGTCAAGCAATCCCGCACCGCACTCGAGCGACGTGCAGTTACTCTGCGAAGGGAACGGTCTTGCTGAAGACCGAACCGCGAGCAGCGTTTGGTTCGTTGAAAGATTGGGCGCTACCGTCTGCGCAAGCCCAAGCGCAGCAGTTACGTGCGGCGCAGCCATCGAAGTACCGCTTTTGTAACAATTCCCCCCCTCACTGCCCCCTGTTGAATAAATTGAGAGCCCAGGTGCAGTGATCGCTACCTTGCGACCGAAGTTTGAGAACCACGCCAGGTTTCCGCTCACGTCCGACGCGGCGACCGAAACCACGCCGCGGCAATTTGCCGGCGCAAAACCGCTCACGTTGGTGCTGTTATTACCCGCTGCCGCAACGACTGTTACCCCGCGACTCGCGAGCTGTGAAATAGCATCTGCGTAGGCTGGCCCACATTGACCGTTTCCCCCCAAGCTCATGTTGATCACGCTCACCGGCGTTGGATTGAGCGCCACGCCAGACACGGGCAGTCCTGCGAGCCAGAGCATCGCATCAACAACATCGGACTCTTCGCCAGTGAAATCTAAGGCGCGAGCCATTAACACTTTTGAGTTAGGTGCGCCGCCGACGACCCCGGCAGCGCTCCCGCCGTTCACGAACGAAGTTTGCGCCGAAATGGTTCCGGCGACGTGACTGCCGTGACCACAGCTCGAAACCGACTGTTCGGGATCATCGTCTCTTGTATCGGGTGGAGATGCGCTCGAAAATTGAAAAAAGTCGTATCCCCCGTTCGGAAACTCAGACGTACGACGGAGCTGGCCGGTAAGTTCAGGATGCGCCTTCGCGACACCTGAATCAACAATTCCGATGGTTTGTGTACCGCTTCCCTTGCTGATATCCCACGCCGCCTCGAAATTGGCACCTTGCTCGGAGTAATTTAAGCGAAAGCCCCATTGCATCGGATATTCGGCGTCAACCGGAAACGCTTGGTTGCGCATCACACGATTCACCGCCGCATAGCTCACACCAGGAGACGCCGCGATTCGTGCTGCAGCATCGTTGGCTTGGTCAAGCGTAACCGGCGCGTCAAAGCGATAAAGCTCTGCTTGGCTTGCCAGCTGACGCACGTATCGCAATTGCATCGAAGGCGCTTGGGTCACTGACGCGACTCGGGAAAGCGCCGCCGCGCGTCGCGCGGTGTCGGCGAGTTCGGGGCGTTTCGTAACTTGCGCAGCATCAAACTTAACGATGATGCCAGATACGCGCTCTGACTCACTATTCGCTGCGGCAAACGCATAGTGTGCGAATACAACGCTTAGTAGCACAACAAGCACTCGCCAAATGCGTTGCGCAGGAAGGGACATCGAAAAGTCGCGATGCGACGCGTTGAAACAACTCATAGACGCAATGTTACCCACGACAATCGGAGAAAAGTTTTTTGCATGTTGCAACCTTGCGATACGGATGAACGGGACCCGCCGCACTAGAAGCTAGTCCCGCACGCCGTGTTGATCTGCGACTGGACCGTTGACCAGCTGTAACCCGTACCTGCTACCGCTTGAGTGCCGGCCAGGCCAAGCATCAAACGCACCAATACAAGCCCTTCGCGCGCGAAACTTGTGCCGTTTGCGTTGCCATCAAAGTCATAGTTTCGCTGCGAAAGATACGTCGCCATTTCTACTTGGTTTGTACGCTGAGCGCAGGCTTGAGTCGTAGGAATCGTTGTTGTCGCAGCCGTCAAACCCATCATGTGGCGAAGTAGCATCACACCGTCGACGCTTGCGACAAATCGGCCGTCATTATCGATATCGAGATGGCAGGCGAACATGTTCGCCGGGTATACCGTGAAATTCTGAGCTATTTGTACCGTGGTCACACCGCTCGTGTATCGACGCGCCGCGACGCGACTATCGTTTCCCGCTTGCAGGTGCAGAGTTCCTGTCCATCCAGAAGGCACCGAGCACAAATACTGCCCGTTCGCGTCGATTGTGCTGCAGGTCACATTACTGGAAGGATTCGCACAAAGCGGCGTACCCGCCGCCACATTACCCGACGTCGCGAGCGTCGCACTGCCAGCGATGGTGACGTTCGGAATGGCCGCGGGATCGATAACGGTGACCGTATAGGTCACGCTCGACGGCGCACCGCCGCCAGCAATGCCTGACACGGTCACCACGTAGTCCTGATCGACCCCTCCCGGACTTGCATACGACACGAACGGACCGTTCGCTGCAACATTGTTCGGCCGAAACACGATCGATGCATCGCCGTATCCGAAGTTGTCGCGTGAGTCGTAACCCAAGATAGCGACCGGGCTTCCATTTTTCATTATCGAAACAGTCGCGGCTGAAAAGTCCGCGCCGGGCCAGCTAAACGACCATCGGTTCGACACATCGGGGAGCACTTGGTACGGCACGAATCCGCCCGGGGGCCACGCAACGCCATTGGGCATCGATGGACGCGAACCGTGTACACCGGAACCAAATGCTCGGAACGCGTTGGTAGACGACGACACGCTCGCATCCCCAGAATAACTTTGCACCATAGGCGGGTAAAGCAACCACCGACGATGCCCTACGCTAGTGTTGCCCCCACCGGAATCGTCGATGTAGAGATCGATCGCTCCAGGACCAGCACCGCCCTTCGCTAAGTTACTCTGCCCCGATCGAGTCGCGGCATTGCTCGAGTAGCACGTCGACGTGGTCGGTGGCGTATGGGTGAGCCCCGAATTCGATCCTTGAAGTAACGCCGCCGCTTGGGTTTGAACAGCGATCGTATCCGTCGGAGCAAAAAAAGTGATCGTTGGTAATCCAGAAACTTGTCGATAGAAATTCACCCGATCAAGCGTAGCCTGACGATACGAAGCGTTCGTGGTGCCGGGATTGCAAGTCGGCGTTCCACTCCCTGTCCAACCCATGCTCGCAGAGTTCCCTGGCAAAAAAAGTGTGTTGTAGAGATTAACCACCTGCGCGCGAGTGAGCGAGGATTGATTGGCTTTTTCATTCAAGCGCGCGGATCGTACTTCGAGGTACTTATCGAGATACGCAAGCTCCGCTTTCGGCGCATCCAACAGTTGAGCACCATTTGCAAGCGCGCGATGTTTCAGTGACAGTACGCTCGCTTCCGCATCGTCCCTCGCGCCTTCCATTGGCGAATCAATCGCACTAACGACGAACGAGACACTAACAAGCGCAAGAAGCGTTGCGACCCGACGAAGGCTCGCGCACACTGCGGAGTCACCAATTTTCCTTTTCATTGACATCGCTAGAACCCCGTTCCACATGCACTATTGATTTGACCTTGCAACGTGCTCCACGTCAGGCCCGTCCCCGCGACAGCTGCAGTGCCTGGTATGCCGAGCATCAAGCGAAGCAAAACGATCCCGTCGCGATGGGGTCGAGCCACGGTATCCGCACTGCCATTGATGTCGAAATTGCGACCATTCAAATACGTGGCTTTGTCTGCGACGGACGTTCGTTGCGCGCATGCGCCCGAATTGCTGATCGCCTGATCGTTGCCAGTGACGCCAAACAGCTTGCGCAGGATCATCACGCCATCGATCGCAGCTTCGTTCAAGCCGTTGTTGTCGATGTCCAAGTTGCATGCAAACGCGGTTGAAGGCGACACCACAAAATTTTGACCACTTTGCGTGTTCGTAACGCCCGCGGCAAAGCGCTTCGCTGCGACCCGGCTGTTATTACCTGCTTGCAAATGCAACGTTCCCGTCCAGCCGCTGGGAACGGTGCACGAATAATTGCCGCTTGACGTCGACGTGCAGCTCACGCCCGCGCTCGGATTCGCACAAATCTGCGTGCCCTCAAGCGCGTTACCGCCGCTGCTCAAGGTAGCGGTACCCGAGATCGAAGGCGTTGTGGCCGTTGGCGATCCGAACAACGATCGACAGCCATCAATGTCGTCAGTTTGCAAGTTCGAAACACCGGAATAACTTGTGAGGGGTGGCCCCGACATCATCACGTTGCTTACGTCCGAGTGCCGCAACCCAAGGAAGTGCCCTATCTCGTGAATAATCGTCGTCAGCAAACTCGGGTTGAAGACGTTGTTGAGCACGATGTCGCCTTCGGTGACCGTCGTCCCGGTGCCACCGACACCTGTCACCCCCGTCGTATTGCCTGATAGTGGCCCCCAGCCGATTACGTTTACGCTGTCGAACGTACTGGTTGTTGCCAAGCCGGGAGTATTGGTCGTTGTTCCTTGGTAGTTGAATCTGACGCCACACTGCGCGGTCCAGCGACTCATCGCAAGATTGATGAGGTCTAGCGCCGCTTGCTGAGAGGAGACCAGCCCCGACGGGCGTCCAGCGTCGTTATACCGCCAATTGATGGCTACTGTGGCCGGCCAGCGTCCGATCGCAGGCGAGCTACCTTGCGCTTCGGCGTAGCGCAAATACTTACGTTCCCATTCCGGGTCATGAAAGCGATAGACCCATGGCGCGCCGCTGGTTCCGGCGACAGAAGTGGGGTCACGCTCTGCTTCGACACGACTCGCTGGGGTCGCCGCGACCTGCGCAGCCGCTAGAACAGCCACGCTCGCGGCAACGAACACGGACACGCCGAATGCGCAAAGTCTTTGGGCGGAAACGATCAGTGAACTGAAGAAATAGCGAAACAACACGTGTGATTTTTCTCGTTTGCCACGACATGCACCCCCAGCACATTGCAGTCGTTAGCGTAGGATTTTCGCGCACCACACGCTAGTTTAGGACGTCGTCATATTCTCGACCGATGAACGGGCGTTGAGACCTGAAGGTTGGAATGAGAGAACCTATACAACAATTAATAGAAAAGTCCCTATTTATTGGGTCAAGCTCGCTTTTATCTAAGTTTCAACTAATTCTATATATAGTTCAAAGTTTAAATTTTATCTTGGCTTTATATAGGTTGCTATTCGAAACGATTCGTACACTCCATCCAGCGTAACGCGCCAACAGACGCGTCTGCCCCCCCCCAGAGACGACTTGCGCTACGCTAGCGTTGCGCTTTCCCCAGGCTTACTCCGTTGATCATTCGCTCCCTCCTCGACACAGATCTCTACAAGTTCACCATGATGCAGGCGGTGCTGCATCAGTTTCCTGGAGCGCTGGTCGAATACCGCTTCAAGTGTCGAAATCCCGGGCTCCCACTCGCGCCGATCCTCGACCGTGTGAATGCCGAGCTCGATGCGCTTTGTTCGCTTCGATTCACCGAAGACGAACTATCGTATTTACGCGGCTTGCGCTACATCAAGAGTGACTTCGTCGACTTTTTGGCCCTCTTCCATTTCAATCGCCGTCACATCGTCGCGCGTGCACATGGCGACGATCTTGAGATCGAGATCAAAGGCGCCTGGCTGCACACGATTCTTTTTGAAATTCCGGTCCTCGCAATCGTCAACGAAACCTACTTCCGGTACACACAGCCCGAGCCCAATTTTGATGAAGGGCGCTCACGACTCGCCGAGAAAATTTTGCTGTTGAAGGCGCAATCGCCTGAGCTTGCATTCTCGTTCGCGGATTACGGAACGCGCAGACGTTTCTCGCATGAATGGCAGCGTGAGGTGCTCTACGCCGTAAAACAAAAGCTGCCCGATCAATTTGTCGGCACCAGTAACGTCTTTTTCGCCAAGGAGCTCGGCTTACTCGCCGTGGGCACCATGGCACATGAATGGCTGCAAGCTGCACAAGCGCTCGGCCCGCGCCTTCGCGATTCGCAACGTTGGTCATTTCAAAAATGGGCCGATGAATATCGCGGCGACCTAGGTATCGCGCTATCCGACGTCGCAGGCCTAAAGGCGTTCATGCGCGATTTCGACATGTATTTTTGCAAGCTCTTTGACGGTGCGCGCCACGATAGCGGCGACCCAATTGCATGGGGCGAAGCGATCATCAATCACTACCTCGCCAACCGCGTTGATCCAAAAACGAAAACACTCGTGTTTAGCGATGGCCTCACGTTTCCGCGCGCAATTGAGCTCGCGAAACATTTTCAAGGCCGTACCCGAACCGCGTTTGGGATCGGCACGAACCTCACCAACGATTTGGGCTATACCCCGCTGCAAATCGTTCTGAAAATGGTTCGATGCAATGGTCAGCCCGTGGCAAAACTTTCCGACACGCCAGGAAAGACCATGTGCGATGACGAGTCTTACCTCACGTACCTAAAACAAGTATTCGAGATTGAGTGAGCGTACGCACGAACATCGCGTGTACGCCGGACGAGTCTCCGCTAGTGAACGTGACGTTCGTCCTGCGCATCAGCACAGACAATGCTGCGTTAATTTGCACCAACCTCGCTCCCACCTGATTACTCGCCGTGCTTTTGTGTAAAGGTGTTGTCGATCAAAGCTACCGTGCTGTTTAGCGTTCCCAGAATCAGCAGCGCGCCACCGCGCTGAGCGCCAGCCTTGTTCTCAACCGACTAGGCAGGTGAACGGTGAGATACTCCGCTGGTTCTTAACGTCACCTGCTATGTCGACCTCATTCACGCTCCAACAACGCAGCCAGGTCTGGCTGCTCGCCGCCTGCCAAGCCCTTCTGCTCACCAACACTGTGATCCTGATGGCGGTGAGCGCATTGGTCGGCTACATGCTGGCTGACAACAAAATGTTGGCCACCATGCCATCGATGACCTACGTGGTTGGCTCGGCGGTGAGCGCGATGCCGATCTCTGCATGGATGCGAAAAGTTGGCCGGCGAAGTGGTTTCATGCATGGAAGCCTACTCGCGATCGTTGGTGCGCTCATCGCCGCGGTCGCAGTGCTCATGAAAAGCTTCTGGGGCGTGTGTTTAGGCACTTTTTTCATCGGTTGTTACAACGCGACGGGGGCACTCTATCGATTCGCTGCGGCTGACGCGGTAGAGGGTGACAACAATCCGCGCGCGATTTCCTTGGTACTTGCGGGTGGCATCGTTGGTGGATTGCTCGGCCCCGAAAGCGCGAAGCTCACGAAAGACTGGCTCTCCGTCACCTATGCCGGAACGTATCTCTCACTCGTGGGCTTTGCGGTCTTCGCACTTGCCTTGCAGTCTCGGTTGCAGCTACCAGCAATTAGCCTTGCAACCAGTGACAAGCCGATGCGTCCGCTTTCAGTGATCGCAAGGCAGCCGAAATTTATTGTCGCGGTATTGGCCGCTGCGCTTGGCTACGGCGTGATGAATCTACTGATGGTGGCCACACCGCTGGCAATGAATTTCTGTGGACATCCATTCAAAGAGGGCGTTTTTGTACTGTCGTGGCACGTTGTCGGCATGTTTTTGCCAAGCTTTTTCACGGGCGATTTGATCAAGCGGGTTGGCGCGCAAAAAATCGTCGTCGCTGGCGTACTTCTCAACTTTGCATCAATCGCGATTAACTTGTCGGGCGTCACCGTAGCGCACTTTTGGTTTGGCCTGTTCGTGCTCGGCGTCGGTTGGAACTTCATGTTCATCGGCGGAACCTCGCTATTGACCGAAACCTACGAGCCGCACGAAAAAACCCGCGTACAAGGCTTCAACGACATGCTCATCTTTGCAACGATGGCTGTTTCCTCATCAAGCGCAGGCTTTCTGGTCAACGCACGCGGTTGGGAAATGGTCAATTACACAGCCATACCGGCGGTTGCAATCGCCCTCGCCAGCGTGGTTATTCTCTTGGCGAAATCCCGCGCCACGCTCTCACGTGCGAATTGACCCTCGCTGAGGCCAATGCATGCTCGCAAAATAAGGGTTAGCAGCGTATTTTCTATATTTCGCTTTTATTGCTTTTATCGTGCTAGCCCAAATTAAATTTGGGCTAAGAAATAATTGTGATTATGACTGGCTGCACGCGGTCTACGACAATTCTCATTGCGAACAGGTTCTGTTCGTAAAGCCCCGCAGATTTGTTGTGCTCAATTCGGCGTGACATCCGGGGTTAATGTCGTTACGTCGCAGTTGATTACTGCTCGCTCATGTAGCTAACACGAGCATGTTTCCGGGGGAATGGAATGTATTTTTCGCAACGAAATGTCGCGGCAGCTCGCGGCTTTGTCACTGGCGGTTTATTGGCGGCGTTCGCCATACTCTCGAACGCGAACGCGACTACGAAGACCGATATCGGTTCTGATGTTGCTAGTCAAGCGCTAGACGTCGCAACGTACCGTAGCGAATCGGGCCAACACAAAGTCTTTCTCGAAAGCGCTGATGCGATAGACCCAGCAACGATAGGTGCCCAAAAGATTTACGACTACGGGAGCTTTAAGCTCATATCGGTACCCCGTGCCGCCGCCGATCAGTTGATCGCTTCGGGGAGTGCAAAAAATGCTGACGCACAAAACTTGCTGCATTTGAATACCGGACCCATTGATACGACATCGTCGTCCGCGCGAGCGCTTGCCCGCAAGTCTGCGGAGGTCGGCGACGAGCGCCAGCTTCACTTGGTTCAATTCCCAGGGCCGATTCAGCCCGCGTGGTATGCCGCGCTTGAGGCAACGGGCGTGCGCGTAATTGCCGCTATCCCAAGCAATGCCTATCTCGTCTACGGTGACCGAGCCTCGCGTTCGCGCGTATCCGAACTCACCCGCACAGCGCTCGCTCAGTGGGATGCGGCCTATGTGTCAGATTACAAACTTCAGCCCGACGTGTTTCGACCCATTGCAAGAAGCGTGACCAAAGCAGGTGTCGTTACCCCAACCGCGCCAGGCTCGCCGCGCTACAAGGTGCAACTCGTTAAAGATCCAGGAACGAACACGATTACTGAGGCGCAAATCGCAGCTGTTGTTGGTGGCGGCGTCATCGTCTCTCGCTACGAAATCCTTCACTATGTGAACCTGGTGGTGCAGATACCCGAGCTCTCAATCGCTGATGTCGCAAAGCGCCCTGATGTGGTGTCCATCTCGCGGCATATCGAGCCGGTAAAGCATGACGAGCGGCAGAACATGATCATGGCACGTAACGTGAGCGCTAGTTCGCCAATAACGCCGAACGCAGGGAACTACCTGAACCAAGTTGCCGCATGGGGCTTCACACAAGCCCAGTTCAATGCATCGAACTTCATCGTTGACGTTACCGATGACGGCGCTGATCGCAACCCCGGCGCATCCGACCCCGGAACAATTACGCAAAACGCAAACGCTGGTCCAGTTCCGGCACGCCATTTCGCGTTTTACGAGTCGGGATCGAAGTCCAATGCATCGCGATTCGCTTACAAGTCGCGATGGGGAACCGCATCAACGACTGACCTTGGGCTCGGACGCAGCGGCCACGGGCAGCTCAACATGAGCATCGTTGGTGGCTTCGTGCCAGATAGCTTTGACCCAACCGGCACACGCGTTCATCGCGACCCGCAGGGCTTTCGCTACGGCCTGGGCGTTGCGCCATTTGTGAAGCTCGCAAACTCGGTGATTTTCGACCCGGGATTTACCGATCCAGCCTATCCCGCGATGCTGAGCGCAGGATACGCAAGCGGTACACGGATCAGCACCAATAGCTGGGGTGCGCCCACCGGCGGCGCCTACGACGTGGATGCACAAACCTACGACGTCCTCGTGCGCGACGCGCAGAGCGGAACTGCCGGAAGCCAACCGATGTTGGTGCTCTTCTCCGCGGGCAATAGCGGTCCTGGCGCCAACACCATTGGAAGCCCCGGCTCGGCCAAGAATGTAATTACGGTGGGGGCCGGCGAGAACGCGCATTCCCACGCTGCGGCAAACGGCGGAAACGCAGGAAACACGACCGGTGCGGACGGGTGTGACATAGCGGACGTCGGCGCTGATAACGCGAATGACATCATCGGCTTTTCGTCGCGGGGGCCAACTGACGATGGTCGAGTCAAGCCAGACCTAGTGGCGCCGGGCACCCACATTACGGGCGTCTCGTTCGCGTCTGCGACAGCCGACGCGCTCATTCCGCCCGACAATCTTGGCACGGCGGATGCGACGTTTCGCGGCGACGGCGTTTGCGGCATGCCTGGGGGCGGAACGGCAGGCAGTGCGAACAATTTCTTCCCGACCGTTCCGGCGCAGCGCTGGTACACCACTTCGTCTGGCACGAGCCACTCAACCCCTGCCGTTGCGGGTGCTGCTGCGCTTGTCTATCAACAGTTCATCAACAATCCGGGCTATCTAGCGGCCCATCGCACGCCTGCTGGCCCGATCGCGCCAAGCCCAGCGCTAGTGAAAGCCTATCTTGCGAACTCGGCAAGCCATATGGACGGCGTCAGCGCCAACGATTCCCTTCCGTCCAACAGTCAAGGCATGGGCTTGGTTAATCTGAGCCGTGCTTTTGACGGCGTGCAACGAATCATCCGTGATCAAGTGCCAGCGGACCGATTTACTGCCACGGGGCAAGGTCGTACGGTGTTCGCCACGGTCGCTAGCGCCAGTGCGCCGCTTCGCATTACGCTCGCCTACACCGATGCGCCAGGCTCTACTACGGGCAACGCCTACGTAAACAATCTCGATCTTCGAGTCACGGTAGGCGGTAGCCTGTATCTGGGCAACGTGTTCGCGGGAGCGAACTCCGCGACCGGCGGCACCGCTGACATACGAAACAATATGGAAAGCGTGTTCATCCCGGCGGGGCTCCCAGTGGGAACTGAAATTGTCGTCACAGTACGAGCGACCAACATCGCGGGCCAAGCAGACGCTTCGGTAAGTGGAAACAATCAGGACTTTGCCCTCGTCGTGTACAACGCAGCTCCATCGGCCGACCGTGCGGCACTCGCGGTTGCAACGACTGCGACTCCCACAGGCAATTCGATCATTGAACCCAACGAATGCAACGACGTCCAAGTTTCGCTCACTAACGAAGGCACCCTGGCGGCGACGGGGATCAGTGCCACGCTCTCCTCCAGCACGCCAGGCGTGCAGGTGGTGCTTGATAACAGCGCCTATGCCAACCTTGCGGCTGGGGCGAGCGGGAATAATCTCGTGAACTACAAAGTGAGCACCGGGCCCTCGGTTGCCTGCGGAAGTACCATTAACTTCACGCAGACCGTTTCGTTTGCGGGAGGAACGTCGCTCGTGACCACGAGCTTCACGCGCCCAGTCGGTAGCCCAGCGAATCCAAACTATGTCTTCACTCCGTCCAGCGGTGCGACGATCTCCACCGGCGGCACACTCGTTGCTGGATCCCAGGACGACGACGCGATGGCGACAGTCACTACGCCGTTCGCGTTCTCTGTCTACGGAACCAACATTGCAGCTGCTAGCACCATCCGCTTGAGCACCAACGGCACGATTCAACTCGTAGCCTCAGGCGGCTCTTCCGGATTAACGAATGGCGCGCTGCCCGGGGGAGTGTTTAGCGCAACGACTCCGACGCTCCTCCCGTATTGGGATGATCTCGATATGAGGCCGACGATCACGACGGGAGGGGGTATCTACAGCGAGGTGACCGGAGCCGCACCTAATCGAGTATGGAAACTTGAATGGCGTGCAAAGCATTTCGTATCTGGGGCCGTCGCCAGCGCACCTGACACAAACTTCGCGGTCTACTTCCGTGAAAACTCAGAAACGTTCGAGTACGTCTACGCACTTGCCGGCTCCGCAGCGTTTGCTGGCGGAGCCTCTGCGACCGTCGGTGTTCAAGCCGCCAATGTTGGCACGAACTTTACTCAGTTCTCCAACAATACCGCGAGCCTCACGGCGGGGTTAAGGCTCTCCGCCGCTCGCCCTGCAGGAACCTGCGCTGCGGGCGCCTCTACCTGTGCGCCAACCTGCTCGCTTGACATTAATGGCGATAGCAACGTCACGGCATCCGCCGACGCCGTTCTGCTCATGCGCTACCTCCTCGGCTTCCGTGGCGCTAACCTGATCGCCGGCGTAACGCTAGGCCCAGCACGTGCGGACGCTAGTGCCGTTGAAGCATTTGTTGGTAACGCGGCGGCCTACGACGTGTTCCGCCGGCCGGCACTCGCGCCGAGCTCGACGCTCGATGCGATGGTTTTGCTCCGACTGATGCTCGCGGTGCCCGATGCGGGCCTGCTGACCAGCATGAACATCCCGGCGGGCGCGTCTTACTCAACGCCAGCAGCGATCCGCGCGCACGTAAACGCTCGCTGCGGAACTGCGTTTTAGCGCACCCCGATCGGATCATCGATCTACAACAGCGACAAGCAGTAGATCGACGAAAGATCGGGGCGCGGCTTGAGAAAAAACAAAAAAGGGCTAGACATGTTTTCATGTTCTAGCCCAATTGAAATAATGGTCGGTGTGACAAGATTCGAACTTGCGACCCCTTGCACCCCATGCAAGTGCGCTACCAGGCTGCGCCACACACCGAAGCCCTAAATTCTAGCGCGATCCAGGCTCAGGTTCGAGCAGAAGCGAACATCCGTAAACCGCTCAACGCCGAGTTTTGTGGAGCCTGACTACAGCACTCGCCGCCCGCGGATGCGGTGTTCGACGCGCTGCGGGATTTCTTTCGCGAGGAAAAAACGCGAATCAGCGTTTCGGAGCGCTAGGTGTAAGCAGCGCCGCAATCTCCAACAAGGATTTGCGAATGTCATCGGCGTCTTCGGCGCTCAGCGTGAGACCAGCCGTAGCACTTGAGGCGACAGCAGTGGCAGCGCTGGTTTCAACGGCTGAGGCAAAACCGCGTTTGCGCAGTGCGGGCTGAACGCCATCGCCGTTTGACTCTTGATCAAGCTTCCCACGCGCACCGATGATCGTGAAGCCCTGACCGTAGAGCAGATCTCGGATGCGACGAACTAACAACACTTCGTGATGCTGGTAATAACGACGATTGCCGCGCCGTTTGACCGGACGCAGCTGTGCAAACTCCTGTTCCCAATAGCGAAGGACATGCGGCTTCACCAGGCAAAGCTCGCTCACCTCACCGATGGTGAAGTAACGTTTTGCCGGGATTGGCGGCAGCTCAGCGTTCAGCGTGGTCTCGCTCGGCATACGCGGCGTCTATCTGCGCTTTGAGTTTGTTGCTGGCGTGAAACGTGACGACACGCCTCGCGGTGATGGGAATTTCTTCGCCTGTTTTTGGGTTGCGTCCAGGACGGGGCGACTTCGTGCGCAAATTAAACATGCCGAACCCGGAGAGCTTTACGTCTTCACCGCGCTCCAGGGCCTCGCGCACCTCTTCGAAGAAGCAATCGACCATGTCTTTCGCTTCGCGTTTGTTAAGTCCCAAACGTTCGAACAGTGCGTCAGCGAGTTCCGCTTTGGTTACCGAATCGGCCATTTTGATGTGTAAATTGTTCTAGGTTCTAAGCGTTGCCCCAAACGCCGTCTCGGCACGCGACACCAATTTTTTGATCGCCGCGTCGATTTCCGAGTCTTCTAAAGTACGTTCAGTATCTTGCATAAGTACCCGAATTGCAACGCTTTTTCTGTCAGTCGGTAAGTTCGCACCTCGATACACATCAAAAACGTCAATCGCACGAATTACGGGGTCTGCAGCCTCGTTCAGTTGTTTGATCAGCGCGTCAGATTCCACTGATTGTTCGACGACCAGCGCTAAGTCACGACGGACAAGCGGTGTTTTCGCTACAGCTTCAAACGCCGCGCCCTTATTTAATTGGGCCAAGCTGGCTGAAACTTCGAAAACGACTGGTGCATGATCTAGATCGAAGCGCTTTAGATGCTCCGGATGCAGCTCACCGATCCATCCTGCAAACTGCCCGTCCACCGATAACTTTGCGGAGCGGCCCGGATGCAGAAGCGGGTGTGTTGCTTTCGTGCATACCAAGCCGGGAATAAGAGCCTCAACATCCGCTTTCACATCGAAAAAGTCGACGGCGCGTTCACGCTCGCCCCATTGCTCCGCGACCACTGCCCCCCATGCAACGCCACCGAGCATGAGCGGCTGCGACACCTGCGCGATGCCGAGCTCGCCGTCGTTCGCCAACGCATCGCGCATGAAGACCTTCCCAAGCTCAAAGATGCGAACTCGATCGGCTCTGTGCTTCGCGTTGTGCGCGACATTTGCGAGCAAACCCGGAATGAGCGATGAGCGCATGACGGCCATTTGGCTTGCAATCGGATTCAAGAGTCGAATCGGGTTAGCGTTGCCAGCGACCTCTTTCTCCCATAACTCGTCAACGAAGCTGTAGTTGATCACCTCAAAATAGTCTCTCGCGGCAATCGCCCGGCGAAGCTCGTGAAGCGAACGTCGATCCGTGGGTTGTGCGCGCATGGCCGCGCGCGCGCGCGGCGGCAATGCAGGAATGTTGTCGAAACCGTAAATTCGAGCGATCTCTTCGATCAAATCCTCTTCAATTTCGATGTCGAAACGGTAGCTGGGCGGTGTAACGGTGAACTTGTCTGCGTCGCGGGCGTGCTGGAGACCGAGCCGCGTGAAGATCGCAGACATTTCGTCGGCCGAAACGGCAACGCCGATCACCTTTTGCGCGCGCGCGATGCGCATGGTCACCGCTTTGCGGGTTGGCACGTTGACCGTTCGATCGTCAATCGGCCCGGCTTCGCCGCCGCAGATTTCGAGAATGAGCGCGCTGATGTAATCGATGTGTTGCGGGATCGTTTCCCAATCAACGCCGCGCTCGAAACGATGCCCCGCGTCGGTAGAAAAATTGAATCGACGCGAACGGCCTTGGATCGCTGCCGGATGCCAGAACGCGGCCTCGACGTAAACGTTCCGCGTCGTCTCCAGATCTACGGCGGTGGAATCGCCGCCCATGATGCCAGCGAGCGATTCAACGCCGTTTTGATCGGCAATCACGCCGACTTGATCATCGAGCTCGACGGTATTGCCGTTCAAGAGCTTGAGCGTTTCGCCCTTTTTCGCCCAGCGAACTTCTAGTGCCCCGTGGACTTTGTCGAGGTCAAAAATGTGACTCGGGCGACCGAGCTCGAGCATCACGTAGTTTGAAATGTCCACCAACGCCGAGATCGAACGCTGACCGGCACGTTCGAGGCGCTCGCGCATCCAAGCAGGCGTTGCGGCTTTCGCGTTCACGCCGCGAATCACACGACCCGCGAAGCGTCCGCAGAGATCGGGCGCGAGTACCGTCGCAGGCAGTACATCGTTCAACGTCCGTTGTACGTTGCGTGATGGCGAAGGCGCGAGGGGTGCACCTGTAATCGCGTGGACTTCCCGTGCAACACCATAAACACTAAGGCAATCGGCCTTATTGGGCGTTAACTTGATTTCAAACACAACATCGTCCAAGCCCATGTATTCGCGTACGTTTAATCCGATGGGCGCATCGCTCGCGAGTTCGAGCAATCCCTCGTGGGATTCCGAAATCCCGAGTTCGCGAGCGCTGCACAACATGCCGTTTGATTCGACGCTGCGCATCTTCGCCTGCTTGATCACAAACGATTTGCCGTCGTCGCCCGGCGGTAACTCGGCTCCCACGAGCGCGCACGGCACGCGGATGCCCGCACGCGCGTTCGGTGCGCCGCAAACGATCTGCAACGGTGCCGATGAGTTGCTACCGACGTTCACCATACACACAGAGAGGCGATCCGCATTCGGATGCTTCTCACGCGAAACGATTTCGCCGACGACGATCTTCGTGAACGGCGGCGCGGCGGGCTTCACCTCTTCCACCTCAAGCCCCGCCATGGTGAGCGCATGAGCAAGTTCATCCGTCGTCATCGACGGGTTGCAAAAACTACGGAGCCAGGATTCGGAGAATTTCATAGAGCAATGACGAAAGACAAATGACGATGTAGGTGCGGGCGCCGCCGCTCTGACTTTGTAGGCGCGGGCTTGACCGCGCTGCGTGATCCACTAAGCGCGGTCAAGCCCGCGCCTACAAGTGGTTACGCAAACTGTTTCAGGAACCGCAGATCGCCCTCGAAGAACAATCGCAGATCGCCAATCCCGTGTTTCAACATCGTGAGGCGTTCAAGCCCTGAACCAAACGCAAAACCAATGAAACGTTCAGGATCGAGTCCGAAGTTCTTAACGACCGATGGGTGCACTTGACCCGAGCCGGAAATCTCAAGCCAACGCCCTTTGAGCGGGCCTGAATCGAACTTCATGTCGATCTCGGCAGACGGCTCCGTGAATGGGAAATAGCTCGGGCGGAAGCGCACTTGCAGCGCGTCGGTTTCGAAGAAGCGGCGCAGAAAATCCGTGTACACGCCCTTCAAATCGGCGAACGAAATGTTTTCGTCGATCCACAAACCTTCGATCTGATGAAACATCGGCGAATGCGTCGCGTCGCTATCGACGCGATAGGTGCGCCCCGGTGCGATCACCTTGATTGGCGTGCCTTTGCTGGACAAATCATTGGCGTGCATCTTCGCGTAGCGCACCTGCATGGGTGAGGTGTGCGTGCGAAGCAGAAGCGGCAGACCGTCCGTGCCGTTCATGTCGACGTAGAACGTGTCTTGCATCGAACGTGCGGGATGGTTCGGCGGATTGTTAAGCGCCGTGAAGTTGTACCAATCGGCTTCTATCTCCGGGCCGTCGGCGACATCGAAGCCGATCGATCCGAAGATCTCTTCGCAGCGCTGCCAGGTCTTAATAACTGGATGAATACCGCCCACACCGCGACCACGTCCGGGAAGCGTCACGTCGATGGACTCAGCAGCGAGCTGCTTGTTCAGCGCTTGCGCTGCCAAAGATTCACGACGCACTTTGAGTGCCACCTCAATCGCGTCCTTCGCGCGATTTATTTCTGCACCGCGCGTTTTCTTCTCTTCCGGGGAGAGTTGCGCCATGCCTTTCAATAATTCAGTGACTGCGCCAGCTTTTCCTAGATATTTCGCTTTAGCGTTTTCGAGGTAAGCGGTGTCACGAGCCAATCCAAAGTCCAACAGTGCACTGCCAAAATGAGTTTTGATAATCGAATCGGTGAGCTGTGCTAGCTGGGTACCGCTCTCAACAAAATCGTCTATCAGTTTTTGTGTAGCAGGCGGTAAAGGAGTGCTGAATTGTGCAATGAATTTTTGCGTCGACTCAGGCACTTCAGCTTGCCGTCGTATTGCAAGCGCCGACGCATCCGACTGCTCAGCACTCGCAAGTAAGGCGTCTATAAATCCAGCTGATTCCCTCAAGTGTTTTTCCAGACGATCGTTCATTTGAATACCGGTTAGTAGTAGCGACCAGAAAAAGAAAAAGGAGGCCGAAGCCTCCCATTTCAGGTTTGCTCTAAAGCGAGTAAAGTCGGGAGGCTTACGCCTTCTTCACGCGCTCTACGAGCGCGCTAAACGCAGGCATGTCGAAAACGGCCATGTCTGAGAGCACTTTACGATCAATCTCGATCATTGCTTTCTTGAGCGCGCCCATGAAGGTTGAGTACTTCATGCCGCATTCGCGAGCAGCTGCGTTGATACGCGTGATCCAGAGCGCACGGAAATCGCGCTTTTTATTGCGGCGATCGCGGTAAGCGTACTGGCCAGCACGCATAACAGCTTGCTTGGCAACACGATAAACATTGTTACGACGACCACGATAGCCTTTGGCCATCGCAATCATTTTCTTGTGACGAGCGCGGGCGGTTACACCACGTTTTACGCGAGGCATCTTTCAATCCCTCCTTATGCGTACGGGAGCATTTTGGCCACACGGCCTTCGTCGCTCACGTGAATGGATAACGTGCCACGAAGCTGACGCTTGTTTTTCGTCGTGCGCTTGGTGAGGATGTGACGCTTGGTCGCGTGGGCGCGCTTGATGCTGCCGCTTTTACGCGCCTTTAGCCGCTTTGACGCGGCCTTTTTGGTTTTCATCTTAGGCATGTGCCTATTCCTTTTATGTTGCTAGCCGAGGCGGTGCCGCACTACACGACACTCTTTGGAGCCCCAAGCTCGCTTTCTTCACCCCGCAAGGGGTGCTTCACTGCTACGCAGCCGCTTTCGCCGCTGCGGGTTTGGCCTCAGCAGGTTTACCTGCCGCAGCCGAATCTGCCACCTTTGCAGCACCAGCCGGGGCTGATTCTGCGGGTTTCTTCGCGGCTTCTTTGCTACCGGTCGGAACCACTTTTTTCTTCGCTGCAAGCATCATCACCATGAGCCTGCCTTCGAGGCGCGGCCACTGCTCGACGACGCAAATTTCGTCTGTGTCCGCGCGAATACGTTCAAGTTGTCTCACACCAAATTCTTGATGCGCCATTTCGCGACCGCGGAAACGCAAAGTGATTTTCACCTTATCGCCTTCGGCCACGAACTCGCGAATCTTTCGCATCTTGATCTGATAGTCGTGCTCGTCGGTTTGCGGTCGCAGCTTGATTTCTTTGATCTCAATCTGCTTTTGCTTCGACTTCGCCTCCGAAAGCCGCTTTGCTTCTTGGAACTTGAACTTTCCATAGTCCATGATCCTGCACACCGGCGGTTGCGCTGTAGGCGCAATTTCCACCAGATCAAGCTCAGCGTCTTCGGCCATCGTTAACGCTTCACGAAGCGTTTTGATGCCGGCCTGCTCACCGTCTTTATCTATCAGTCGAACCTCGGGAGCGGTGATCTCACGATTGATTCGAGTTTCTTTATCGGCTATGTGACAACTCCAACAGTTAATTTGATGCTTTTACGCAGTCAGGTGAGCACCTGGTTTGTTTTCCGAAACGCAGAGTTCGATGAACTTTTCGACCGGCATTACGCCGAGATCGACGTTGCCACGGCCGCGTACTGCGACAGTGCCCGCTTCAGCCTCTTTGGCACCACATACAGCAATGTACGGGAGCTTTTGCAAGCTTAACTCACGGATTTTATAGGAGATTTTGTCCGCCCTCAAGTCGCTCTCAGCGCGCAAACCCGCAGATTTGAGCCTTTGCACGACTTTTTCGACATATTCGTTCTGATCGGACGTGATTGACGCGACCGCAAGCTGACGCGGCGCAAGCCAGAGCGGCAGCGCGCCCGCATAGTTCTCGATCAGGATTCCGATAAATCGCTCGAGCGAGCCCAAAATCGCACGGTGCAGCATCACCGGATGCCGGCGACTGTTGTCTTCGCCCACGTATTCCGCGCCTAGACGCTGAGGCATGTTGAAGTCAACCTGCATCGTTCCGCATTGCCAAACCCGTCCCAACGCGTCTTTGAGCGAATATTCAATCTTGGGACCGTAAAACGCTCCCTCACCTTTGAGCTCTTCCCACGGCGCACCGACGGAATCGAGCGCGGATTTCAGTGCGTGCTCCGCCTTGTCCCACACCTCGTCTGAGCCGACACGCTTTTCCGGGCGTGTCGAGATCTTGTAGATGATGTCGGTGAAACCGAAATCGGTGTAAACCTTCTTGAGCAGTTCGTTAAACGCGACGCACTCAGACTGAATCTGGTCTTCAGTGCAGAAAATGTGGCCGTCGTCTTGCGTGAACCCGCGCACGCGCATGATGCCGTGCAGCGAGCCGGACGATTCGTTGCGATGACATGAACCAAATTCACCGTAGCGAAGCGGGAGCTCTTTGTACGAATGCAGCCCCGCGTTGTAAATCTGCAGATGGCCAGGACAGTTCATTGGCTTTACCGCATAAGTGCGCTTCTCCGATTCAGTGGTGAACATGTTGTCTTTGTAGTTCTCCCAGTGCCCGGATTTCTCCCACAATGTACGGTCGAGAATTTGCGGGCCTTTCACTTCCTGATAGCCGTTGTTCTCGTAAACCTTCCTCATGTATTGCTCCACCACTTGCCAGACGCGCCAGCCGTTTGGATGCCAAAACACCATGCCAGGCGCTTCATCTTGCACGTGGAAGAGATCGAGCAAGCGGCCAATTTTTCGATGGTCGCGCTTCTCCGCTTCTTCCAGACGGAACAAGTAGGCGTCCAAATCTTCTTTTTTCGCCCACGCGGTACCGTACACACGCGTCAGCATTTCGTTGCGATGATCGCCACGCCAGTAAGCACCGGCGACTTTCATCAGCTTGAAGTGCTTTAGCTTGCCAGTCGACGGGACATGCGGCCCGCGACACAGATCAGTGAACGCGCCTTCGCTGTAAAGCGAAACGTCCTCGTTTGCGGGGATGCTCGCAATGATTTCGGCTTTGTAAGCTTCGCCAATGCCTTTGAAATACGCAACCGCTTCGTCGCGCGGCAACACTTTGCGCTCGACCTTTTCGTCTTTCTTCGCGAGTTCTGCCATCTTCGCTTCGATCTTGGCAAGGTCTTCCGGCGTGAACGGGCGCTTGTATGAAAAGTCGTAATAGAAGCCGTCTTCGATCACCGGACCGATGGTGACTTGTGCATCTGGAAACAACTCTTTCACCGCGTAAGCCAAAAGATGAGCAGTAGAGTGCCGAATGACCTCTAAACCGTCTTTATCTTTTTCAGTAACGATGCCCAAATTGACTGGCGCGTTGATGACGTGACTTGTATCTACAAGTTTTCCGTCAACTTTGCCCGCGAGCGCCGCTTTCGCAAGTCCGGAGCCAATGTTCGCAGCAACTTCGCCGACTGAAACTGGTTTTTCAAAAGAACGGACGGAGCCGTCGGGGAGTGTGACTTGGATCATAGTTTCAATCTCTCTGCAAACCTACCGTCATTCCCGCGAAGGCGGGAACCCAGACCGGGCAGCGTCCCTTTAGTGGTCGCTCGACATTCAAGCGAAGCACCCTGTCTGGGTCCCCGCCTTCGCGGGGATGACAACTAAAAACAAAAAAAGCAGCCGAAGCTGCTTTTCTTTTCAACCGTTACACGCGAACGCGCAACCGCAAACGAATCAGCCTCGGCGGGAAAAAACTCCTGTCGTGGTACGAGTTCGCGGCATTCTTCGGCATCCCTTAATCGTGAACGGTTGATGAAACTGGTAGAGACAATTGGATTCGAACCAACGACCCCCACCATGTCAAGGTGGTGCTCTAACCAACTGAGCTATGTCTCTGCGAACTTCAAATTATAGCCACAAGGGCAGCCTGCGCACCGATGAGGCCCGGAGTGCAGCCGAGCGAAACAAGAGAAAATCGGGCGATGCCCTCTTCGTGAGAGCTTCGCACGTCGGGCCCGCCCCCCCATTCCTCGTTTTCATTTATTCCATGTTGACCGACGCAGAGCGTGATCGCGTAATTCAAATGGCCTGGGAAGATCGAACCCCGTTTGATGCGATCGAAGTGCAATTTCACCTCAACGAATCGGCAGTGATCGCGCTGATGCGCGGTGCACTCACGCGATCAAGCTTCGAGCGTTGGCGCAAACGCGTCACAGGTAGAGGCACCAAACATAAGGCGCTCCGCAGTAGCGAAGTGGTCCGCTTTAAGTCGTACGATCAAAAAGGCTGAATCCAGCCCCCCCTAGCAAACCGCGCCAATCATTTACGCCGATCCGAGCGAAAAAGATTCGCCCAAAAACCAAGCTCAAACAGAAACCCGAGCGCGAACGCGGTCATCGATCCTTTCTTGAATCCGATCGCGTAGAAAACAATCGCCAGAGCGATCAGCACGATCAAAACAACGTGCCGTTGTGCAAACGCGCGCAGCGCCTGCGCGAAATCAAACATTGACTTTAGTGTCCGCGGTTTTCTTCGATTCGCCCGATTTGCGCACGCTGCCCAGCCCGGACACATCGGTCTTCACGTCGGTTGCATCGCCACGCCAGCTGATCGAGCCGAGACCGCTCACGCTACCGCGCATTCTCTGGTTGGCCTGCACGTCCGCACTCCCGACGCCAGACAACTCGACTCGCACATCATTCGCGATAAGCTCTGAAGAATTAAGGCTTCCAGCGCCGGAAAGGTCGGCGCGGAATTCATCGACTCGTCCGGCAAGTTTCACACTGCCTACGCCTGAAACATCAACCGCCAACCTACCGCCACGAAAGCCCGATCCCTCCACTGAGGCGGCACCGCTCGATTCGATTTTTTCGATCTTTGGCGCGGTGACTTCATAGGTAAAGCCCACGCTGTTACTGAGCGAGATCGAATCCTTGGGACGAATCGAGAGCGTATTCCCAGTGACTACGGTTTCGATTAAGGGCAGCAAATTATCGTCACCCGTCAACTTCACCGAATACGTCGTGCCCTCGCCCACTTTCAAAACGAGCTTACCCACGCCCGCGAGATCGACCCCCGTGAATTCAGACATCGCCCGCGTTTCAGTCGCCGAAACACCGCTGCCTTTCACGCCGTTTTTGTGGCCGACTTTGATCGTCACCTCTTCGCACGCCACGAGGGAGAGCGCAGCGATTGAAGCAATCGCTGCGATAGAGAAACGTTTTGCTGCATTCATCAAAGCTTCCTTTCTGCGCCCTTTGCGGCGGGTTTCAATCGGTCGACGCTTGAAAACTATTTCGTCGCCTTCAACACGCTCGTCGCCGTCGTGACAAGGCTCGCGATATCTGTCAAATTCTGCGGCACGACAATGGTGTTGCCTTCACGCGCGATGTTCGAAAGCGCCGCAACATATTGCTCCGCCACTTTCAAGTTCACCGCTTGCAAGCCGCCTTGTGACTCAATGGCCATTGCAATCTTACGAATCGCTTCCGCATTTGCTTCTGCCTTGGCGAGAATCGCTGCGGCTTCGCCCTGCGCTTGGTTGATGTCGGAAATCTTGTCGCCTTCGGACTTCGCAATTGCGGCTTCTTTCTGCCCCATCGCGATATTGATCTGCTCTTGCTTGCGACCTTCGGAGGCCGCAATCAAGGCGCGCTTCTCACGCTCGGCAGTGATCTGCGCTTGCATCGCGTGCAGGATTTCTTTCGGTGGCGTGAGATCTTTGATCTCGTAGCGCAACACTTTCACGCCCCAATTCATCGCGGCTTCATCAAGCGAATTGACGATTGCATGGTTGATCATGTCGCGCTCTTCAAACGTTTTGTCGAGTTCGAGCTTACCGATCACGCTGCGCAACGTCGTTTGCGAAAGTTGCGTGATCGCGGCGATGTAGTTCGAAGAACCATACGTCGCGAGCTTCGGATCGGTGATTTGGTAATAGAGAACACCATCCACTTGCAGCTGCGTGTTGTCGCGCGTGATGCACACCTGCGAAGGCACGTCGAGCGGCACTTCGCGTAAATCGTGTTTCGCGGAAATGCGATCAACGAAGGGAATAGTGAAACGAAGCCCCGGCTCGAGAACTGCATGAAAGCGTCCGAGGCGCTCGATGACAAACGCGCGCTGTTGTGGCACCACGCGAATCGCCTTGACGACGAAAATGATCGCGACGATAAAAATCGCAATCGGTACCAGCGTACTAAAGAAGCCACTCATCACACTCTCCCAGTTAAATCCCTGCAAACTCTGAATCGCATTGCCCGATTGATTCTGGCTCTGACGCCAAATACCCCGAAAAATGCCTTTGACAATATCTCCAACCAAACTCAGCGTGAATAAGGCGATGCCGATTCCGACCATCCACTTAAAAAACTTTTGCGAACTCGTCTCACCCAGCGATGACTTACTCGGGGGCTGAGGCGGGGGCGGCGGCGACATATTGCCGCCGACACCCATGCCATCCGCGCCACCGCCGCCCGAATTGCCAGTCGCCAGCGCACGAAGCTTCTCTCGCGCTTTGGCAAGCTCTGCTTCGCCTGACGTATTCGTTTTGCCGCCCGCCTGCTTTTGCCATTCGCCCAGCTTTTTCTCCATCTGCTTGGCAGCCTCGCGCATCAGCGCGTCGAGCGGTGATTTCGGAGGGTTCGGTTGCAGGCTCATGTCAGTAAAGACGTAAACGCGTGTGAAATTAGTACGCTGTTCACGTTATTGCGGCACCGGTCCGAGCACGAGTTGCGAGCCGCGCGTTGCCACGATCACCATTTGTTCGCGCTTCGGCGTCATTTCGGATTCCATAACGGCATCCCACTGCGCGCCGCGATAGGTAACGCGCGCGCTGCCGTCGTCACGCCATTCATTGACTCGAACTCGTTGCCCTACATCCAGATTTGCAGAGAGCTTCGGTTGGGTCGCGTTTTTCTTCTTCCACGCGTGCAAAAGATACGTGCCGACAATCGCAACCAGCGCCGCGCCCGCCACTTGCCACCAGAAATCCAGGCCCACAAATGCCAGCACGCCGGCCGCCGCCGCGGCAACTGCGAGCACCAGCAGATAGAAAGTGCCCGTCATCATCTCCACACCAACCAGAATCGCCGCAGCAATCCACCAAAGGTAGTACATCGTCATAGTATTTGTCGCTTTGTTGTGCGCTCGCTCTGCGCAGGCTGAGCTCGCATGCTGGATTGAATCATACGGGGCTTCCGCCACCGCTGAAAGCGCGTTATCCGCAGCTCGTCACGCGCGCCCCGCGATTCATCATCATCTGCCGAAAACTGCATCAAAAAGCCGAGTTTACGCGTGGCCAGCGCCCTTACAACTGCGCACAATTCACGCTGGTCGGAATCGTTTCCGCACTGCAAAAAAGCATGTACGAATCCCCATATAATCATGGCTTTACTGCGGTGTGCACAGCAATGGCGCGTTCATTTCTCGTCACCGCGTTGTCAACATTCTTTCTTCTCGCAGCGTCATGCCGATTTACGAATACGCGTGCCCTGATTGCGGACATCAGGGCGAACACTTGCAAAAGCTGGCAGATGCGCCGCTTACCGCCTGTCCCTCATGTGGGAAGACGAACTACGCGAAAAAGATTTCCGCCGCCGGTTTTGCACTTAAAGGTTCCGGCTGGTACGTGACTGACTTCCGAAATGGAAGCCAGAAAACTTCGGGGGAAGCGAAGAAATCTAGTGATACCTCGAGTTCTTCTGAATCGAGCGCTTCGCCCTCATCTTCTGGAACGGCCACGCCGGCTGCCACTGTGTCGCCTGCGCCCGCACCCGCTGCAGCGCCGGCCCCGAGCGCAAGCTAATCAGAATCCATCGAGCTTACGTGATCAAAAAATTCATCCTTGCAGGACTCTTGGTCTTGGTGCCGATCGGCGTCACGGTCTGGGTTTTGCATTTTTTGATCACCACGCTCGATCAATCCATTCTGCTGCTCCCCGAGCTTTGGCGGCCTACCTGGCACGGCAGCAAGATTCCCGGGCTTGGCGTTGTGTTCGCGTTCTTGCTCGTTGTCATTACCGGTGCCATCGCCTCAACGGTTGGCAAAAACGTCATCGGGAAGCAAATCCTCAATTGGTGGAGCGAAACACTGCAACGCATTCCTGTCGTTGGCGCGATCTACAAATCGGTGAAGCAAATCAGCGATCCAGTGCTTTCCGACTCGGGCCAAGCCTTTCGCAAAGCGGTGTTGATTGAATTCCCGCGCGCTGGCCTCAAAACCATCGCTTTCGTGACGACGACCACGCTTCACGGCGAAATGGCGAAGCGCCTACCCGGCGATTACCTCACGCTTTACGTGCCCACCGTGCCTGTGCCAACATCGGGCTATATGCTGCTCGTTCATCGCTCTCAAGTTGAAGAACTCGACATGACTGTCGAGCAAGCGCTTAAGTATGTGATCTCACTCGGCGTGGCACCGCCGCCCGTTCTTACCACTGGCGAGCTTGCTCGTTGGGCTAACGGGCCAAAGCCTCCGGATTTCCCGAATACCAATCCGTGACCAGGTCGGCGGCGCCTGAGTCATCAACGAAAGCCGCCAATCAAGTCCCTTTTCAGTGAAGCCGTAACGGTTAGAAAATCGTTGCGCTGATTCACGTTTGTGCGTTTCTCTCGCATGTCATCCCCGCGAAGGCGGGGACCCAGACCCTGAGAATGTGGCGTTGCCCGCAAAGTCGAAATCGCTTTGCCGAATGCCCGGACTGGGTCCCCGCCCGAAGGTTTATCCCCGCGAAGGCGGGGACGGGGATGACAGAACAGAGCGTACCGCTATAGAAAGCAAACCATGCGTACCACCTACACAGGCTTAGTCAGCAAACAATACCTCGACCAAATCGTCACCCTCACTGGCTGGGTGCATCGTCGTCGTGACCACGGCGGCGTCATCTTCGTTGATCTGCGTGATCGCGAGGGCATCGCACAAATCGTGATTGATCCGGATCGTCCGGACGCATTCAAACTCGCCGAAACGCTTCGCAACGAGTTTTGCATCAAGGTCGTCGGCAAAGTGCGCGCGCGCCCTGCCGGCACGGAGAACAAAGACATGGTCTCAGGCGAGATCGAAGTTTTCGCCCACGAGATTGAGATCTACAACGCGTCACTCACGCCGCCGTTCATGATGGACGAATCCAACGTGAACGAAGAAGTGCGATTGAAATATCGCTATCTCGATTTGCGTCGTCCGCAAATGGCGAAGAACCTGCTCCTGCGTGCGCGCGTGTCTGCCGCTGCGCGCGAGTACCTGAACGAGCGTGGTTTCGTCGACATCGAAACGCCGTTTCTCTACAAGAGCACGCCCGAAGGCGCGCGCGAATTCCTGGTGCCGTCACGAATTCATGACGGCCAGTTCTACGCGCTGCCGCAAAGCCCACAGCTCTTCAAACAGCTCTTGATGGTCGCGGGCTTTGATCGCTATTACCAAATCGTGAAGTGCTTCCGCGACGAAGACTTGCGCGCTGATCGTCAGCCTGAGTTCACGCAGATTGATATCGAAACTTCCTTCATGGGCGAGCGCGATGTGCAAGACATGATGGAAGGCCTCGTGAAGCATTTGTGGAAAGCGGGCTTGGGCGTTGATCTGCCTGACTTCCCTCGCCTGCCCTATGCCGAAGCGATGGGCAAATACGGCAGCGACAAGCCAGACCTTCGCGTGAAACTCGAATTCACTGAATTGACGGACGTCATGAAAACCGTGGACTTCAAGGTGTTTCGCGGCGCAGCCGATATGAAGGACGGTCGCGTTGTTGCCCTACGTGTTCCGGGCGGCGCGAAACTTTCCCGTAAAGAGATCGACGACTACACGACGTTCGTTGCGATCTATGGCGCGAAGGGTCTCGCGTGGATCAAAGTGAACGACGTAACGAAGTTGAACGAAGAAGGCCTGCAAAGCCCAATCGTCAAATTCCTCACGCCCGATTCGATCAAAGCGATCATCGAAAAGAGCGGCGCGCAAAACGGCGACATCCTCTTCTTCGGCGCTGACAAAAAGAAAGTCGTCAACGACGCGATCGGCGCCTTGCGCGCGAAGATCGGCCTTGAGCATGGACAAGAACTCGGCTTCTTCGAAAAAGGCTTCAAGCCGTGCTGGGTCGTCGATTTTCCTTGCTACGAATACGACGAAGAAAACAAACGCTACGTCGCGGCGCATCACCCATTCACCAGCCCGAAAGACGACCACTGGCCACTCTTGGACACCGATCCATCGAAGGTGCTCGCAAAAGCCTATGACGTCGCCATGAACGGCTGGGAATTAGGCGGCGGCTCGGTGCGTATTCACCGCCCCGAACTGCAAGCCAAACAATTCGCCACGCTCGGCATCAGTGAAGAAGATCAACGCGCCAAATTCGGCTTCTTGCTTGACGCCCTGCAATACGGCGCGCCGCCACATGCGGGCATCGCGTTCGGCCTAGACCGCATCGTCACCATGATGTGCGAAGCCGAATCGATCCGCGACGTGATCGCCTTCCCGAAAACGCAGCGTGGGCAAGACCTCATGGTGGATGCGCCGACGCCGGTGACGGAGAAGCAGTTGCGGGAGTTGCATGTGAAGTTGAGAAATGCAAACCCGACCGTGTAAGTGAATGATGGGGGGATAGAAAGCCATTCGCCCCCCTTCTGTCGCGCAGACTCTCTCCCCGGCTGCACGAACGAGCCGGAGGTCAGCGCGCCAGTGAGCACACCGTCACGATGCGGCTCTAGTCCTGTAGCGTCATGCCGCATCTCGTCGTCGCATAGTCGCGGATCGCCGGCCAGGTTCTTCTTGTGGCCATTCCTGGAAAACTTAGACCCTGTACCAAAGCTTCGCCACGGAACCCGAAGAGCAATCGCGACGCGAGTAGAGCGTCCGTATGAGGCAACATCCGCCCGTCACCGTCAAAATCAACCGAAACTGAGGCGAGCCGATCACGAACCGCTTCCCACGTCGTTCGAGTAGCAGTTTGCGCAAACGTAATACCCGCGGTCACTTGCTCTCCGGAAATGCCAAGCGCGACCCTCGTCAAGAGCAGTGCATCAGTAGTCGAAGTCAGCACGCCATCCCCGTCAACGTCCAGCGAGCAGAGATCTTGATTCACCCCCCCGTCAAGACGCACGATGCACACGGGGTTAACTGCAAACAGCGGGTTCGAGCATCCCCCAGCAGCCAAAAATCGACCATCAGGTTGAATCAATAGTGTGTACGCTCCATTGAAGTTCACGAAAAAGCCGTACTCCTTGGTAGTCAATACGCTACGTCCATTCGTTCCGAAGGATGGATCTAGAGTGCCATCCGGTCTGTACCTCGCAACGCAAAATTCGTTTCCAGTGGCACTGCCGCAAGCTCCGGCTGACACAAGGAGTCCGTTGTTTGTACGCAAAATGGTCCTTGTATCCATGCCTAATTGTTCGAAAAGAAAATAGCCATTGGTCCCAAACGCCAGGTCTGCAGCGCCGCTGGGCGTTAATCGCATAACGCAAAGTGATCCAGTGCTATTAATTTCGGCGCATCGTCCATACACCGAGAGACTATTGTCGGGCTCAGCGTAGACACGTAAAGCTTGGAACTGCCTAAAACCTGACACGGGGCCCGTATACGCGATCACGTCTGCGTCGCCCAAAACACCATAGGCTTCTTCGACCACGCCGTCGCCGCTCAGCTTTAGGATGCACACGGGGAAACGCGTCACTCCGCACGTCCCCAGCAGAAAAAGATCTCCGTTCACGGCAATTTCTAGCTGAGTAACGGAGCTCTCAGAAAAAGCGGCTCCGAATGGCGCGCGTAATCCGATAAATTTCCCCGCCTCGCCAAAGGTCGTATCAAGCATGCCACTATCCAGAAAGCGAGCGGCACAGCGACTCGGCACTTCAAGACTCCAAGCGGTGTCCAATACAACGCAACTTCCCGCAACCAAAATCTTCCCATCGTTCTGGATACGTAACGAATAAGCAAACGATCGTCCAACGCCGCCGATGCTAACGGTGGCAATCCCATTCTGTCCAAACGACGTGTCTAGCGTACCGTTCTCACTGTAGCGAAACACGCAAAACACATAGCTCGACGTATTTGCGACGCTACAGGTGGCAGCAATGACGATCATCCCCGTGGCGGTCGTCGCGACTCTTCCACCGAGGCGGCCGTAGAAGTCATTGTTTTCAGGAATTTTCCCGCCCAGCGCGGGAAGTTGAGCGCGGCCAAACTGCGCAAAACTTGTGTCCGGAGCACCGGATGCCTCGTACTTAAACAAGCAGACAGAGGAGCCCGCGAACGCACAATTGCCGGCGTGCAGAGTCTTTCCATCAGGCAAGAGCAGCGAATCATAGATTGCACCGTTCGCCCTCTCATTCTCGACCAACACGCCTGCTCCATTAAAGCTCGTGTCAAGCGTTCCAGGCTGGCCCGGGATTCCGTGACCTATACGAGAGCAAACGAGCAATGAAAACAGAAAAACGCAAGCTAGACGAAGCGCCATATTGATCGCGAAGATGAAAAATCGCGTGAATGGTACCAGCGCGAGTACCAAGTTTTCAACGCGCTCTTAACTCACCGCGCGAAGCGCATCTCTTTACTCCACATTCATTGGTACCAATCTGGGTGCGATAGGATCGCACCCTACGAATTCCCACGATGAATGGCTCGCTGCGTGGGCGGCCTTCGTCATGCACTTACCGCCGAGCTTTGCATACACTTGCGCCATCGCCCGCTAGACGGAGGTGTTTGTGAATTCGCTTTCCCGCTGTTGGTACGCGATCATTGGCGCGCTTCTGCTTTCGCCTTTTTCATCGGCGAGCGAAACGCTCTCTACGAAATCGCTCAAGCACGTAACGATTGTTCCTTCGTCAAGCGTTTGGAAGCTACGTGAAGACGCGGAGATGTCGGCGTCGAGCGCATCGTACTCAATCGAGCATCGCGGAAACGACGCGATGATCGTGGTGATGCTCGTCGAGCACCGCGACTCGCCCTTCGAGTTGGCGCATGAGAAATTTTGGGCCGAGTACAAGTCCGACATGCGCCCAAAGTTCAAAGTCTTTCGCGAAGTGCCGCTGCCGAAGGGATTCGTGGTTCCGCGCGGGTTTGGCTGCAATGCCGACGAAGGATCGATGACGAGCACAATGCCAGTCAGCACAACGGTGACCTGCACCTCGTCGCAAAAGAAGAATCAACTGGTTGCGACGATCACCGTTTCAAAATGGACCGATACTCAACGCTATATGCCAGACGTGAACGCGCTGCTCGCAACAATTGCGTGGAAATAGCGTCGAGCGAATACCGAAAGCGCTTGAGAATCTGAGCAACCAAAAGCACGTAACGCATTTTCGCTTGCTTGCCGTTTACCGTTAAACGGTATGAAATACACGTATGATCAAGTCGTTTTCCTGCGAAGACATTGGCAGCCTATTCGCAGGCAAGCGTGTGAAACGGTTTGCAAACATCGAATCGGTTGCGACGCGAAAATTGCAGCAGTTGGACAGCGCAGCCGCGCTGGAAGGATTGCGCGCCCCACCTGGAAATCGCCTGGAAGCCTTGGCAGGAGATCGCAAAGGTCAACATACTATTCGCATCAACGATCAGTGGTGTTCGCGTTTTGTTTGAAAATCTGGCGGACCGCACGAAGTCGAAACCGTAGACTATCGCTAACCTCTTCGAAGCAATGGAGTGCGACGATGAAGACAAAAATTTCAGCCCCTAAGAACGGTATGCGCGCGGTACATCCCGGCGAAGTATTGCGTGAAGACTATTTGAAACCGCTGGGCATGAGCGCGAATGCGCTCGCGACGGCGCTCAAGGTGCCCGCCTCGCGCGTAAACGACATCGTGCTCGAACGTCGCGGCGTTACGGTCGATACCGCGATGCGCTTGACACGTTTCTTCGGCGGCGATGTGCAGACCTGGATGAATCTTCAAGTCGCCTACGAAATCAAGTCGGCTCAAAAGACGCTTGGCAAACGCGTCCTGGCTGAAGTGCAGCCGCTTGCTGCGTGATGGTTCTGCTTGAACACTCAGTAGTGGTTCGACCCGCAAACGTCGATGACTCTGACGGACTACGTACGCTCCTAAACGAAATCATCCGCATCGGCGGAACCACGGCGATCACAAATGAATTGTCGCTAGAGGAAATGCGCGATTGGTTTATCTCGGGCGACGACGTTGTTTCGTGTTTTGTGGCCGTTTATCCTGCGGGGGCAGTCGTGGGCTTTCAATCGCTTTCTAGATACGGCGATCTGCCTGCCGGTTGGGTAGACATCGCAACCTTCGCGCGCCGCTCGCAACACAAATCGGGCGTTGGAAGTGCGCTCTTTCCACACACACGCAAGGCGGCGAAGCAGCTTGGCTTTACAACAATCAACGCCTCGATTCGCGTCGACAACGTGGGCGGTTTGGCGTATTACAGCCGCATGGGATTCGAGACGTATCTCGTCGAAGATAGCGATCCCAAAGCCGAAGGCCGCGTGTTCAATCGCATTCACAAGCGTTTCGATCTGAACAACGGTTGAGTATGTCTTGCAACCCGCGTACCGGCACACAACGCGCTGCATAATCCTCAGCATCTTTCCTCTTAGCTCGACTTGACACCTGTGAAACTCCACGTTCGCCCCCTCATCCTCGTCGCTCCCCTCTTCATCGCGTCTGCCTATTCACAATCGGAAGTGGTGTCGTGGACTGGGTCGGCGTACTCGAATTCGCACACGGTGAAGCCGAAGAAGATTCTTGAGGTCTGCGCGGATGTGGCGACGAAGCAGTCAGTCGCTTGGAAATTCACCGCCGATGGTGACGTGGATTTCAACGTGCATCGTCACGCTGGCCCCGGCGGGAAGCAAGTGATTTACGACATTGAGGCCACTCGCGTGCGCGAGCGCGCAGGCACGCTCGCGCACGGGACGGCATACGAGTGGTGCTGGATGTGGACGAATTTGAGCGCAGCCGATGTAAAGGTGAGCGTGGAGCTCAAACGCTGAGCGGGAATAACAGCGCCGCTAAATCGGAAGCCCTAAACCAGGCACCCAACTCGCGGCGCGGCGAGCTAGATCAAACAACTCGCCCCATGTGTGCTGGTGATCCACTGCAACACTTGCGCTGCGTTTCGCACAGACGGACTCGCGCTGTTGCGCGCGTTGGCGATGAGGGCGGTATCCGTGAGCGAAAGCAGCGCGCGCACGAGCAGAAGCCCATCGGTGGTCGGATTAACGGCGGTATCGCCGTCAGCGTCCAAGTTAAGCGCAGCGATGCTTTGTTCGATCATCGTCGCGTTCACGCCTGCACCGATACCAGCAATGCCTTGCGTAAGGGCTAGACCTCGGAAGCCGAGCATATGGCGAAGGATCAAGACGCCATCCGACGCGGAAGACACCGACGCGTCGCCGCTTACGTCAAGCGCGCAGAGCGGCGTCGTTGCGACGAACTTGCCAAGGCTCAATGGCGAACCCAACGAGCTCGCGGCCAGCGCTGCGGCAGCGCCACTGATCGCGTTGACCGCGCTTACCGTTCCCGCCCTTGAATTGGCGACCAACGCCGTTGTGCCGCCGGGCGTGAACGAAACGCCGGCCGGTGCCAATCCGATGCCTGCGGTGGTCGTAGCAACTACGGTTTGCGTCGCTGCATCGACTACGGAAATCGAGTTATCAAACGGATTACTAACCACGACGCGCGTGGAATCATCGCTTACTGCGACGCCCATCGCATGGCCGCCGACCCGAATGGTCGACGCGAGGGTAAGCGTTGCCGCGTTGATTACCGACACTGAGGCGTCACCACTGTTGGCAACGTAGACACGCTGACCGTCCGGCGATGCGGCAACGCCGAATGGGCTCGCGCCCACGGCAATCGTCGAGGTCACGGTATCGGTTGCCGTGGAAATGACACTCATCGTGCCCGATCCCGAATTCGCAACATACACGCGGCTGCCGTCGGGCGACACGGCGACGCCGGCTGGGTTCGCGCCGACAAAAATCGAGGTCTGAGCCGTGCGGCTCACCGCGTCGATCACGGTCAGCGTACCGTTCACCCACTGTGACCCAGCTCCCGCAGCGGTTGCGGTCAGAAAATTGCTCATGTAGAGACGCTTGCCATCGGGCGATACAGCAATGCCAACGGGTCTCGTCCCGGCCTGGATCTGCGCCTGTACAGCGTTGGTGTTGGTCGAGATAACAGACACCGCATTGCTGTTGTGCAGCGTCACGTACACGTAGCGGCCATTGGGTGCGACTGCGACACCGATGGGCGCGGCACCCACCGGCACTGCGGCGATTTGCGCGCCCGTGCTCACATCGAGCACTGCGACTCCTAGGCCCGATTGGTTCGGGAGATAGGCGAGCACCGCAGCTTTGGCGGGGAGCACAAACGCGAACACCACAGCGCAAACGAGCGCTTGCTGCATGAGCAAGCGTGCGAGCGGCGCAAGGAAACCTTGCTTTCGTGCGGGGCACACGGTTTAACGTCCCGGGACGCGGCAACACATCAGTTTCGCAGTCACGTTCTGTGCGTTAGCGCTCAGACTGCGCACGAACACCTGCCCGGCATTGCCCGCCGTGTAACTGTCGGCAACCAACACATTTTCTCCCGCAGAGATTGAAAGCGCTACCGGCGTGTAGTTGGCCGCGCAAAAAAGCGTCGGAAGGCTCGCATACGCGCCGGCGCCAACGTTCGTCGGCGTGCCAGATACGGTAGCGCAATCCAGCGCGGTCGCCAACGGTGGCGCGAAGTAGCCGACAATATCAAACACAAAATCCGATTGCGCGGAGGTGAAAACGGTGAAGTCGAGCGTTACCCTGGGGTTCGGCGTCTGTATCGCTAACGTATTCACCGCAATCGCGCCAGCAGCAAATTGCATGCTTGTGGTCGCGGGCTGAGTCGTTCCAAACGAATATGCGGTCGCGAACCCCGGCGCGTTAGGAGTGATTGCCGTGGCAACAATCATCACCGCCGCGGCGCTCAAACCAAGCGTGCCACAGTCGGTGGTAGACCCGCCCTGGCCGACAAAGTTACTGGCGCTAACCGCAGCAAAAGAGCGCGTCCCGCCGGCAGCGATTGGGCCAGCCCCAGTCAAGCGCGTATCAGCGATGCGGCACGGCGTAATCGGCGTATATACCAGGTCGCGAGTCGAATCGCCCAGCTTTGACGGCGTAACCGCCGCCCCTGCGGTCGCGGTCAATTTGCTAGGCGGTACGCTCGGCTCTGCAGCGAAAAGATTCATCGCGACCGATGCGGTCGCCACAAAACATAAGAATGCGATTCTTTTCATTTCAGAGCTCCAAGCACGAAAAAGCGAAGGCTACCGCATTCCAGCAGCGAAGAAAACGTAAATCTGTAACGCAGCATCGCAAAAGGTACGGTGTGACCGAGCCGCTATGCAAATAGCGCGAATTCGCGACAGTAGCCACTACCACCGGCAATAAGATGTCTGTAGCCCAGCATGCTGGGCTACCTACAAACCCAACTCTGAGAGCCGATAGTGAGACAGCGCGTGCACCGAGGGTGTGTCGCTCAAGTTGCAGAGTGCGCTTGCATCCGACCGTGTTTGCACAAGCTTTAAGCGTGGCTGCCCCCGACTGAAAACAGCCGCCCGCTCGCAGTGCGTCCCCGCGCCGGACCGTCGCAAATCTCACCTTCGAAACTGGATTTGCACCAATGTGAGCGCAGTCGATGCGACCCCACGTGTAGGGCTCAAACACTGAACGGACCTGCGCTGTAGCAAAGTCGACTCTATCCTTCTTTTATCAGCACTAGTAGATAAATTTCTTTATTCTCAAGAAATAGCATTATTGCCTCGTAGCCCTTATTAAGTAATAAACAGCTATCCACTTTTGATAGTTCGACCGGTTCGTGCCTTCCACACATTTTCGAAGCGCACACTGCGCGAACCGTGCGATCCATCGCACTCGTCCGCGATCCGTCGCTGGACGCGTACCAGCCCTGAACTGCGCTGATAGCTTCGCCCAATCGCATAAAGCCTGGGGCCGCCTCGCGCATGAAGAAACTCATCATCACCCTCTCCGGCATCGCGCTGGCGCTTGTCGCTGGTTGTCAAACGAGAACCGCTGAACGTGCGCCGGAAGCGCGAATCAGCGTTGAATCCGTGAAGCGAGACACCGATGCGATATACGAGAAACTCGTCGCAATACGTCGCGACATTCATGAGTATCCTGAGCTTGCCGGCAATGAAGTTCGCACCGCTGCAAAGATCGCGTCACAGCTTCGCGCGCTTGGGCTTGAGGTGCAAACAGGTCAATATGGCCACAGCGTAGTCGGCGTGCTGCGCGGTGCACGTCCTGGCAAAACGGTTGCTTGGCGGGCCGATCTCGATGCGCTGCCTGGCTTCTATCCAGACCCTGAACCGTTTCGCTCGAAAACGCCGAATGTGCATCATGCCTGCGCACACGATATTCACATTGCGATAGCGCTCGGAGTGGCCGAAGTGCTCTCGAAGCAACGCGACAAGTTAAGCGGTACCGCCGTGTTCATTTTCCAGCCGGAGGAAGAAACCTTCAACGGCGCAAAAGGCTTGATCGAACGTGGCGTGGTTTCGCAATTGAAACTGGACGAAATTTACGGCGCACACGTGACCGCGTTTGCAGCGGGCGAGATTCGAGTTCGACCGGGCGAGATGTTTGCCTACCAACGTCGCGTTCGCATTGCAATGAAAAATGAGCTCTCGAAAGCGCAAATCGAAGCCCTCACGAAACAAGTTCAGCAGACGATGTTCCGCGCACGCCCCGACGCGAAGCCGTGGGAGATTCAACGCCTCGTTGACCAGTCCGTCGGTGTCGGCGTGCCAACAACCGCGTTCCAAGACTTCCTGTTCATGGATAGCAACTTTGATACGCAGGTTGAAGGCGGCGAACTTCGCCTCTCTGCATATCTGTATGAAACAAGTGCAGCGAACTTAGCAACGCTCCTCCCGCGCATCGAAGCGGCCGTAGCCGCGAGCGGACATAAAGCGCAACTGTTGAACGTGTCATTCGTGCAAGCGAACCCAACGGTCGTCAACGAACCCGCGCTCACTCGCGCCGCGATGACCGCACTCGAACAAGCGAGCCCGCCGAACAGTGTGTTGCCACTTTACGGACAGGCGCCTTTTTTCAATGACGACTTTGCGTACTTTCAACAGAAAGTGCCGGGTGTGTATTTCTTCCTCGGCGGCTCTAATTTTGAAAAGGGCATAATCGCGTTTAACCACGCACCCAACTTTCACGCCGACGAAGAGACGATCCGTCGCGGCGTGCAGAGCTTCTCGGGGCTATTGCTTACGCGGCTGGGCGTGACGCTTCATAGGTAGCCGGTGCGCGCCAATAGCGGGGCGTGCAACACGCTCGCCCTCGCGCTGGCGCGATACCCGCAACTCATCCACGTAACCCGCAATTCGTCGCTTCACACGTAACGATTTTCCCGTGGTGATATAGTTCACTATAACAGCATATCGCCCACGCTATTTAGCCCGATCTTGGATCGTCCACACCATGTTTCCGATCAACCTACGCAACCGCCTACTCTTCACGGCCTTGATATTGCTCATCACACTCGCGGCACTTGCGTGGGAACATTTCAACGGCGGTATCCGCAGTCATCATTTCTTGGCTGACCCCGCGTTTCCTGCCATGCATAACGCCTGGGCGATCCTCATCCTGCCGGCGCTGAGTTGGTTTGCGAGCGGCAGCGTTGAAAAGCGTGGCTTGAGCAGATCGGTCGTCATTGGCTTCTTCGGCGCGCTGCTTTACGGCGCCGCGCTCGCGTTCGCATTTGCGACTGGCAGCACCACCGCGACGCAAGCGATCTTCTTCTTGGCGTTTGCGCTCAGCGTGCTCCTGCCCGTCTACCGCGCTGAATGCGTGCTCGGATGGGTGCTCGGCATGGCGGCTGTGTTTGGCCCATTCATCCCGACGTTTTTCGCGATCGTCTTCGCGAGCATTTCTGCACTTGTCCATTGTGTGCTGCTGCCTGTGTTGCGGCGAACGATCCGCCCCGCGCGCGACGGACACGCAATCAATGCGACGCCGAAAGACGATCGATGAACCACGAATGGAACGATAGTCAGCCGATCTATCGGCAGATTCGAGACCGCGTCGTGGCGATGATTCTCGAAGGCAGCCTCGCCGAAGGTGATCCGCTGCCATCGGTAAGAACCGTTGCTGCGGAAAGTCGCATTAATCACCTCACTGTGCTCAAGGCGTACCAGCAATTGGTGGACGAAGGTATCGTGGAAGCTCGCCGAGGATTGGGAATGTTCGTGAACACTGGCGCCCGCGCGCTGCTCACGCGCGATGAGCGCGATCGCTTCTTGAATGAGGAATGGCCGCGAATCCGAGCAACGATTGATCGGCTCGGCCTCGATGTCGAGCACCTTCTGTCTACCCCACAAAAATCTCATAACAAACGGAGACCCTAGCACCATGCGATGCATTGAAGCTCATGGCCTCACTAAAACCTACGGCAAAACGGTTGCGCTTAACGGCATTGACGTTCAGATTGATGCCGGTCGTATCGTTGGGCTCATCGGCCCCAACGGCGCAGGAAAAACAAGCCTGTTGAACGCAATCCTCGGACTCACGCCCTGCGAAGGCGAAATCCGCGTGCTCGGTCTCGATCCCTGGGCAGAGCGCGCAACGCTCATGCAAGACGCATGCTTTGTTGCTGACGTTGCCGTGTTGCCGCGTTGGCTTAAGGTCGAGAACGCGATCGACTATCTGGACGGCGTGCATCCGAAGTTCAATCGCACCATCGCCGAGGGCTTCCTTGCAAAGACCACGATCCAGCGCAAGAGCAAGGTCGGCGATCTTTCAAAGGGGATGGTTGCGCAGCTGCATCTGGCGCTCGCAATGTCGATCGATGCAAAACTTTTGGTGCTGGATGAGCCGACGCTTGGACTCGACATCCTCTATCGGAAGCAGTTTTACGAAGCGCTCTTGAACGACTATTACGACAAAGAGCGCACCATCGTTGTTGCCACTCATCACATCGACGAAATCCAGTACATCCTGACGGATGCCATATTCGTCGACGGCGGTCGAGTCGTGTTCAACGAATCGATGGATCAGATCGAGACGCGTTATTGCGAACTCATCGTGAACAACGAATCACTCGAAGCCGCTCGCGAGTTGGAGCCAATCCACACGCGCCACACGTTTGGAAAACACGTTCTGCTGTTTCGAGATCGCGAGCCCGAACAGCTTGCCACCTTGGGCGAATTGCGGACACCCAATCTCTCGGATTTGTTCATGGTGTACGTGAGCAATCAAGCGAGCGAAGTTCGAGGAGGTCGCGCATGAACAAGGCTCAACCCGCTGCACAGACTAAACCCAATGCGCTGGTGGATGTGCGCTCGTTCGTTTGGTCAATCCGCCGCGAATTTTGGGAGCATCGCTCACTCTACATTGCACCGTTTGCGATTGCCTTGATCGGACTCGCCGGCTACCTCTATGTGTTGTTCAACACGTTCGGCGTCACCGGGCGGTTCGGGCGCGAAACCTTGGCGATGCAGCGCTCAATCCTCTTCGTGCCGGTGAGCGCTGTCACGTTTGCCATCATTGCGACAGCAACACTCGCCACGTTCTACTTCACCCTCGACGCGCTCTTTGGCGAACGACGCGACCGAAGCATTCTTTTCTGGAAGTCGCTACCGCTTTCGGATCGACACGCCGTTCTCGCCAAATTCGCGGTGCCGATGCTCGCAATGCCCTTGATTGAGTTCGTCATCATTTTCTTCACGCAACTTGCAATGCTCATCGCCGCCGGGATTGCATTGTCTCTATCAGGTGTCGGAACTGAATTTATTTGGAAACACTTCCCGTTCGCCAAGATGGCAGCGGGTGTGGTTTACGGTTTAGTCACAGCAGCACTTTGGTATGCACCCGTCTATGCGTGGTTCCTGTTCATTTCAGGATGGGCGCGACGCGGTCCGGTGCTGTGGGCCGTCGTTCCAGTTATTGCGGCGATGCTTGTCGAGCGATTCACTCTTGGCTCAACGCTGGTTTACGACCTAATTCAGCGACGGATTCTGGCTGGTACGAGCGCGTCATTTACAGAGAAAAGCGCGGCTGCCTCTACACAAGGCGGGGATGCGCGTGTGGTCGTCGAGCGCCTGGGCGAAACGTCCAGCAGTCTGACGCCCGACCCCGCGAAATTCTTCAGCAACCCAGAACTCTGGATTGGCCTTTTACTCGCGGTGGTGTTCGTCATCGCCGCGATTCAACGACGCCGCAACCGCGGCCCTATCTAACCCGCCCTCATCCTAGGACGAAATCACCATGGAAGCCACCGCTACCCCACTTTCCAGCACGCGTAAAGGAACGCGTTTCGAATCGATCACCGCGCTCACTTATTCCGTACGATTTTGGTTTGTCATCGCTGCCATCGGCCAGCTCATCTTTGCCTTCTATATCGCCGCGCTTTACGGCGGCGCGGTGGTTCGCGGAGACCTTACCGGCTGGAGCAAAGTCATGCCGCGCGGATACATTCCCGGCGACACCATGGGCAACATCACTATCGGCCTGCACCTCTTGTTTGCATTCACGCTCACCGTCGGGGGATTGCTGCAAGTTATTCCACAAGTGCGCAACTCGTTCCCGACGTTTCACCGGTGGAACGGACGCTTCTTCATTGTCGGCTCCATCATCGCTGCGGTCGGCGGACTCTATCTGCTGTGGGTTCGCGGCACGGTGGGCGACACTGGGCAACACTTGGGAACCAGCCTCAATGCGCTCATGATCATTGCGTTCGCAATACTCGCGTGGCGCTATGCAATGCAGCGAGATTTCGTCACCCATCGTCGCTGGGCGCTACGACTCTTTCTCGTGGTCAACGGCGTGTGGTTTTTCCGGCTTGGGCTCATGGCGTGGTTGCTGATTTTCCAAAAGCCAGTCGGGTTCGATGGAAAGACGTTCACCGGCCCGTTCCTCACCACGCTTACATTCGCGCAAACGATCATCCCTCTGCTCTTGCTGGAGTGCTACTTCTACGCACAGAAGAAAACAACGAGCAACGCCGCTCGCTACGCCATCACCGCGGTCTTGGTGGTCGCGGGGTTAGTCTCAGCCCTAGGCATTGTCGGCGCGTCGATGGGAATGTGGCTGCCGAGAATTTAAGGGCAACGCAGCGGTCACTCGCCGCGCCTTACGGACTTGTACGATCAGCGACTATGGCGAGCACCACCTCGTCGTAGAGCTCACCCGAGCCGTTTCGCCCGTAGTTTCGAAGCACGCCCTCGTGCTGCATACCAAGACTCTGGGCGAAAGCGATGCTTCGGTGATTGTTGCTATCGCAGAGCGCCTGAACGCGCGCTACGCCTTGCGAGCGCGACCACGCAATCAGGTGCAGGCAGCACTCGCGCATCAGGCCACGGCCGCAGGTGGCCGCATCGGCCATATAGCCAATTTCACAGCGCGGTGCATCAAAATCCCAGCTATGCAAATCAATGCGGCCGACGTACGCACCGCTGGCCGTCTCAAACGCGTTGTAAATCAGCTCTTCGCCACGCGCCATCGCATCCATCTCGCTTTGTAGGCTACGCAGAGCGAGTTCAGGATCAATAGAGCGCCGCCAATTCGGTGTGAACTCAAACATGGCGGACGTACGCAGCGCCCAAGCAACGCGATCATCCACTATCGCAAGCTCAGACTTACGCAACAAGCAGCGCGCAGTCGCGAATTGCGTAGGCGCATTCACCAAATTATTTTCGTTCATAGCCGCTCAAGCGTAGCGCAACTGATGCATCGCCCACGCAGCGTGAATCCCGAACGCGCAAGCCAGCGCGCTCGACTGCGCTATTTGGTGAGCTGAGCTACGCTTCGGATCGTTTGGATGAAAAGCTTCGCATCGGATTCGCTACGCACGAGCGCGATGTGCTGCATCAGCGCGTCGATGACAACCCGCAACTCGCCAGAATGCGCCGCATCGTAGAGTTGATCCAGATAGGGCCGCACATCGGTGCCCAGGAGCTCGGTTGCGCTGTGCAACACTTCACGCTTAAGCGTTTCGAACCCCATCGGCGAGAGCGTGGTCCGCTCATCAATGGGCAGAACGTCGGCTTCGCCGACAGGCATTGGCTCAATAAATCCCAGAGCGACTAATTCAGAGAGAAGTTCCGGGAGCTCATTCGCGCGAACAAAATGCGCCAGTTCATCGATAGACTGGCCATCACCAATGAGATTTAAAAGGCGTACTAATACGGGGCGAAGCGATGAGTTTTGATGCGCACTTTCGTTGCGTCCGCTAATCGTGCGCCGAAACAGCGCTACGTCATCAACGCGCACTTCAAAGCCTGGTCGCAGCTCGATACTCGCTTCGCGCGTGGATTCGTTCATTTAGCAGCCCCCGATACCGATTTGTTTTTTTTGCGATTCGAGAGAACCCGGAATTCGCAACCTACTCACATCCTATCAGCATGCGGGTTCGCTGCATCGCGCACAGATTCAATAAACACGGTCGCAGCGTCCGCCCCAAGCGTTCGAGTGAGTCGATCACACACTGACTGCACAAGCGGGCGAAGCTCTCGCGAATTGATACAACCCGCAAATGCCAGGGCGTAGCTCGAATAATGTGATCCCAGCAATTCCCGCGCCGCGGCCTCGGCAGCCGATTTGGCCGCGAAAAATCGTTGCTCAGCGAGGCATTCTTCGATAGCGCACGGATCCGAGGCGAACCGCGGCAACGTGGCGATGGGCTCGATCCAGCCGCGAATTTCTAGTTGACGCAGCAAATCAGCGCCCTCGCCTGAGCGAATCGTCGCCGCGAGTTGCTCGCCGGAGAGCCGAGCATTCACCATGGTTAGGAGCCGCGAGACTTCGGGACGCAGCGCTCCATCGGATCGCTCGAGCGCATTGTGACCGGCAATGGTCTTTCGGTAGACCAGATGATTGATGCGGTCTACGCCAAAGCCCCAGCCTGGATCTGGAGCGAATGTTTCATGAATACGAAGGGCGGTCATGTTTACTGCATTCCTCGATACTTGTGGGTTTGAACTTCGATGGTTCTTTTTTTCCGAGTCTAGTGAGCCGTGCGCTCCTGTGCCCCTCCAAAAATTGATAGGTACGTTCAAGAATTCCCTAATTTCGGAACCAAGAAGACGAATTAACACGCCACTCGGCGTGCCGGTTTGACGAGAGCCATGCAGCGCAGCGAGTTAACCCTGCTCAGTTTGGTCGCCACTACCCGCGCTCAACAACGAGATGAGTTCGACAAGCGCAAAAGAAATCGACGACAGCCCCGCCAATCCGCAAGTTGATAGCTATGCGCTGCTTACCATTATTTACTTAGACGACGTGCGCAATATGCTTACAAGCTATTTCATATAGAAAGCTTGCTAGCCCTTATTTTTATTGGTGTTAACCGATTTTTCTTATGCAAAATTTCTGCGTAGCCTGCTACAGCAAACTTCAACCTCGATAATTCACCGACTTTCTTTCGCACTGACGCCATGCAACTTCCTTCCGAAATTTTTAAGGCCTACGACGTACGCGGCATCGTTGGCAAAACGCTGACGCCCGAAATCTGTTTCGCGATTGGCCAGGCCCTCGGTTCGCTCTCGCTCGAGCGTGGTGCGGACACCTTCGCCGTGGGACGAGACGGTCGCATTTCCGGTCCATCGCTTTCGCAGGCGCTGCGTGATGGCATGGTTTCAACGGGTTGCAACGCTATTGATCTGGGCTTGGTGCCCTCGCCTGTTTCCTATTTCGCCGGGCACTATTTGAAGACTGGCTCGTGCGTGAGCGTGACCGGTTCGCACAACCCGCCTGATTACAACGGCGTCAAGATGGTAGTCGCGGGTGAGGCGATCTGGGGCGACGATATCCAATCATTGAAACAGCGCGCGGAAAACGGCGACGTAAGAAAGGGCAGCGGCAAACACAGCGCGGCCGACATCAAGCAAGCCTACGTTGATCGCATTGTGGGCGATGCAAAACTCGCGCGTCCGATGAAGATCGCAGTGGACTGCGGTAACGGCGCGGCGGGTGAGCTTGCGCCGAAAATCTTTAAGGCCATGGGTTGTGAAGTCGTGGAAATGTTCTGCGAGATCGATGGCACCTTCCCGAACCACCACCCGGATCCCTCGAAGCCAGAAAACCTTGAGGACTTGATCAAAGTAGTGAAGGAAACCGACGTTGAGCTTGGCCTCGCGTTCGATGGCGACGGCGATCGCCTGGGCATCGTTACCAAATCCGGGGAGATCATTTTCCCGGATCGACAAATGATGCTTTTCGCGGGCGACGTGCTTTCGCGCAACCCCGGCGCGACCATCATCTACGACGTGAAATGCACGCGCTTGCTCGACAAATACATCACCGACCACGGCGGCAAACCACTCATGTGGAAAACCGGGCATTCGCTGGTGAAAGCGAAGCTCAAAGAAACCGGCGCGCCGCTCGCGGGCGAGATGAGTGGCCACATCTTTTTCAAAGAACGTTGGTACGGTTTCGATGACGCGATTTATTGCGGCGCTCGCTTGCTTGAGATCGTTTCGAAATCGGCTAACCCGAGCAAAGTGCTTGAAGATTTGCCAAACGCGCCCTCCACGCCTGAGCTCAATTTGAAATGCGCTGAAGGCGAGCATTTTTCGTTAATGGAAAAACTCAAGGCGACGGCGCATTTCGAACAGGCAACGCGCATCGCCACCATCGATGGTTTGCGCGTTGAGTATGCCGATGGCTTTGGGCTCGCGCGTGCTTCAAACACAACGCCCGTGATCGTGCTTCGTTTTGAAGCGGATACACCCGCTGCACTTCTGCGCATCCAGGACGATTTCCGCGCCCAGTTCATGCGCGTGGATTCAGCGTTAACGCTACCTTTCTGACAGGTTTCTGCCACTACACTCGCGGCAGTTTTTTCGTGGAGGAACCTACTGTATGCGACTAGCAAAAACCCTTACCGCAATTGCGGCGACCCTCGCCGCTTCGATGACGTTCGCGCAAGCCTATCCGAACAAACCGATCAAGTTGATCGTGCCGTTTGCGCCGGGCGGCTCCACCGACATCGTTGCGCGAATCATGGCAACGAAACTTTCGCCGATTCTCGGTCAGCCTGTGGTTGTTGAAAACCGAGCCGGCGCGGGCGGCTCGATTGGTGCCGCTGAAATCGCGAAAGCCGCACCGGATGGCTACACGATTGGCATGGGCTCTGTTTCGACGATGGGAACCAACATCGTCGCCTACAAAAACAACAAGCTGAACCCAATGACCGAGTTCACGCACATCACGAATATCGCGTCCGTCCCAGGCGTGATCATCGTGAACAAGAACTTCGCGTTCAAAGATTACAAATCCTTCGTTGAAGAGCTGAAAAAGAATCCCGGCAAACACAGCTACGCGAGTTCCGGCGCAGGCGGCGTGGGCCATCTCGCGATGGAGCTTTTCCTCGTTGAAACCGGTGGCGATGCACAACACATTCCGTACAAAGGCGCAGGCCCTGCGGTAACCGACGTGCTCGCGGGCAACGTTCCAATCATGTGGGATAACCTGTCGTCTTCGCTACAAAACATCAAGGCAGGCAATTTCATTCCGCTCGGCGTTGCGTATCCGAAGCGCGTTCCCGCGCTGCCAAACGTGCCAACGTTTGCTGAGCTCGGCTTGCCGAATTACGAAGCAGACACCTGGTTCGGCTTCGTCGGCCCAGCGAACATGCCAGCTGACATCGTGAAGAAAATCTACGACGCAACGCTGCAAACACTCAAAGATCCTGACACGATCAAAAAGCTCGAAGACAACGGCGCATACCCAATCGGCAACACGCCAGAGCAATTCAAAGCGCAAGTGCAACGCGAAGTCGCCAAGTGGCGTCGTGTTGTCGAGCAAAAGAAAATCTCGCTTGAGCTTTAATCAGATTCGCCCAATTTAATCAGGGCAAAACGATAAAAAAGCCGCTTTTCGAAGCGGCTTTTTTTATGGCGTAACCTCGTGTTTAATCTGGCTCATGCCGAATTCGCCACTCTCTTGTAAACGAAGAAGCAACAGGTGGAGGCGCAGGCTCGACCACGCTTCGGACTGTAGGCGACGACTTGGCGTCCCTTTCGTATTTCGCGCTGTAGGCGACGACTTGGCGTCGCTCTCGTAAAAGAAGAAGCGCGGCCAAGTCCGCGCCTACAAATCCCCTAAAACTCCACCACCCTTCGGGTTGTAGGCGACGACTCGGCGTCGCTTTCGTATTTCGCCTTGTAGGCGACGACTCGGCGTCGCTTTCGTAAGAGCAGGAGCGCAGCCAAGTCCGCGCCTACAAATTAGACCTGTCTCACGGGGTTCTGCAACCGAACAACGTTCATTTCGCAATGTGCGATGGTGGAGCGGTCGGCGACACGCTGATAGCACCACGCTCGCTTCACGCTTACGTCGCGCGAAGAAATCCGAGATCCGCCGTGGCAAATCGTCCAATTCGTGGCAGCACGGTCTGCGCGATATCGCTTGCTGATACACCAAACCACTTGGCCATCGTCGCCGCGTATTGATCGACACTCGTGGTTGGGATGAGATGCCCTTGATTGCCGGTGTATTGCGCGCCACTCATCGTCATGTTGGGGAACGTGCCGTATAGATTGCCGCCGTTCACCGCACCGCCAACTACGAAGTGATGCCCGCCCCAGCCATGATCGGAGCCGGTACCGTTGACTTGTAGCGGACGACCGAAGTCGCTCGCGGTAAACGTGGTCACCTTATCAGCCACACCTAACAGTTCGGTCACAGCGTAGAACTTCGCCATCGCATCGCTCACCGCTTGCAGGGCGTAGCGATGATGTTCGAGCGTGTTGTGCATATCGAAACCGCCGATACTCACGAAAAACGTCTGGCGTTTTAGGCCGAGCAATTGTCTCGACGAAATCATGCGCGCCACCGTCGAGAGTTGCGACATCAAACTCGCATGCCAGCCGCGTGCAGGCCCCGGCACTTCCGGCGGCGCGCTTCGTGGGAACTGGGCATCGATTGCGTTTGCGGCAAGTAGCGCTTCGGAAACCGCTTGTGCGCCCGCGATTGAGCGCCTGTAGACGCGCACCATTTCGCGCTCTAGTGCATTCGTGCGCGTTGCGTTCCACATCGCATTCATCGCATTTGAGTACGCCGCTTCGTCCATGCCGGACAGCTCGACCGCGCCGTCTTCTGCGCCGATTGGAAACGGAATCACTTGATTGCCAGCCTGCCAGAGATTGGTGCCCGCAATCGAGACCGAAGAAGATACGCGTCCGTTCGCGTTCGCCGAGGTGTAGAGATCGACAAGACGTCCACCCCAGCCGCTCGACGTCGCATACGACGGCACGCCCGCTTGCCAGAAGTTCGTCTGATCGGAATGCGAAAAAAGTTGCGGCGGAATTTCAACGCTTGCGCCTTCGTAGCTGCTGCGCGTGGTAGGTTCGGCGAGCATGCCGAGGTTGGCGACGATCGCCGCTTTGCCTCCGTCATAGAGCGTCTTGAGTGCGCTCATTTCTTTCGGTAAGCCGAAACCGCGGCCGTCGGTGATCGACGCAGTCGCAATGGGCAGCAGGTCACTGCGCAAACGCGTAATTCCGTAGGGCCGTGATGTCGAGCCTTCGCGCGCCGTCAGATACGCGTTGTATTGCGCTTGGTCGTACGGGATCACCGTGTTGCCGCTGTCGTTGCCGCCGAATAAAAAGATGCAGACGAGCGCTTTGTAATCGGTCGGATTCGCGGCCTGCGCCATGCATTGCATATTGAACGCAAACGCGCCAGCGCTGCCGGCCGCCCACGCTGCTGAGCCTTTAAGTAATTCGCGACGTTTCGCAGAAAAACCAGTGTCGTCGATGATCCGTTTCATGCGTGCCTCCTACTTCAACACGATGTAATCGGGCGACACGAAGAAAAGCTTTAGCGCCATTTTCGCGCGACCTTTGTTGCCAAGATAGCCAGGCACGGCATTGATCGCTTCTATCATCGCGGCGCGACTAACCGAGCTAAGCGTGCCGTAGGTCAAAAGCACATCGAGCTCGTCGACGAGTGCTCCGGTGTTACCCGCAAGGGCATCGAGCCATTGCCGGTTGTCGCGGTGAATTCCGTAGAGCCCATCGGCGTCGAGACTGATCCACCAGTGAAACTCGTTATGCGTTGCTGCCACTGTGAACTCGTGAGTGATTTGGAATTCAGGCGCGAGAATCTTCTCAGCTTTGAGCGGACCGGGCGGCGAGTACGTCGGTCGATAGAAATTAAAAATGCTCGGTGCTCCCAAAGGCCACTGCCCGAACGCGGGCGTCATGCGATTGAAATCGTAATAGGCGCGCCCTTCCGTATTCGGCAGTGAAAAAGTGCGCAAGAAATGCATCCAGCGCACAATGGGTTCGCGCAGTTTTCCCCAGTTCGCGTCGTTGGCAATGCGTGTTGCATCACGCGCATCGGGATCAAGCAGAATCGCTCGAAGCAAGGCCTTCAAATCGCCGCGCACACCCGCACCGTTGTTATCGAACGCTGCGGCCACCCGCTTCACGTACGCAGGCGAGGGATTACTCGTCGTGAATCGCTGGATGAGGAGCTTAGCAACGAACGGGCCGACGTTCGGATGGTTGAACACGGTATCGAGCGCGTCTCGCAAGTCATCATTCGCGCTGCGGTTCGCGGCGAGCGTGCGTCCCAGAAATTGCTTCGAACTCGTTGAGTGATACGCCTGAAACGGCACCATCGTTCGCTCTGGCGACCAGCCCAGGCGTGACCCATACAAACAGATACCGGGATTGCTATCGGTTAAGCAGCGCGAATACGTAAATCCAGTGAAGACCTTGGCAAGACCGCGAATGTCGTTTTGCCCGTAAGTCGGAATGGGTTTGCCCTGGGTATCGAGCTTTTGTGTTCCGTCCGGATTCAACTCCCACAAACCGATAGTGAAGAGTTGCATGATTTCGCGCGCATAGTTCTCGTCGGGCAATCGTCCGGTCGCGGGGTCTTCCTTTTCGTTGCCGATGTGGCTCAAATAAAGCCCCATTGAACTCGACAGCGTGATGTCCTCGAGTAGCTGGCGATAGTTGCCAAACGCGTTGCGATTCAGAATGTCGAGATAGGTGGAACCGATGCTTGAGTCACGCGGTGTTGTCGATTCGCCGATCACGAAAATCTGCGAGAGCGCCCAAGCCATGCGTTGCCGCAATTGATCGTCACCGTATGCGGCTTGGCGAAACACCGATTCAACGTTGGCAAGCGGGCCTTGACTATCGTTGCCGTTATAGAACCGTTCGACTAAGTCGGCGACGGTTGCAACATGGCTCAGAGTGGGCTTTTGAAATTGCGCTTCGATCCACTGCGGAATCGTCGATTGCGTGAGCGCAGTGATGTCTTCGCGTTTTGCGCCAAAGCTCGCTTGCGCTAGAAAGCGCGATGCCTGTTTGCGAGTCGGCGACAGTACAAACGGACAACCGCTTGAGAGATAGGCAGCAATTTCAGTCGCGCTTTTGCGCGTACCGAGCACGCCGATGGTTACGCCCTGTAGCAGCGCGTCGCCTTTCATGCCCGCGATGTGTCGCGACAGAATCAGCGCGTCGGTTGCGGTGAAACTGCCGTCGCCATCCACATCAAACGACGCTTCGTTGCTTGCGATGTTTGTTTGCGCAACGCTCGAGATGTGCCCACTGGCAGCCAGCCCACTCGTGAGTTCGGGGGTGCGCAGCCCTTGCGCATACCGTGAAAGCAACACGCCGTCGATTGTCAGCCGCGGTTGTGTGCCACCCGCCACGTTGGTCGGGCACTGCGCATGCAATGAGCCTGCGAGAAACGCAACGGCGACGACACTCGGGTAAAGGAGCCACCGGGTCAAACGACGCAACTCGATACTTTCCGTGCAATTGAAGACCACGTGCTACCCCAAAAGCCGCCTGGATTGAAGACAGCGTTAACGACCTTGACACAATGACATTAGCATAAATAACTTCAAGACATTGAATTTCAAGGCAAAAACGCAATCACGCTGCGCACATTCAGAAAATAGACTGCTACTCTTTGAAATACAAGGGTAAAGCCGCAGCAAGTGCAACTATCAACAAGCTACAAAAACGACGTCTTGCCCAGATGAAATGAGCTTTATTTGTACTTAGCTGTGCAAGAATCCAATATCCGCCCAACATTTGCGCTTTAATCTGGATGGACTGATTGAGACGGAACGCGGCGTTAGCGTAACCCGTGCACACGCCGCGGCCGGAACGCTAACCTTGTGCTTGCAGCGTTTTCGAACTCAGCATCCAGCGATCCGCGTCGGTGCTCACCCAGACATCGCCGTCTTGGATCACGAACTGCAATGACGCGTTTCGCTCAGCAATGGCCTCTAGCAGTTTTGCGCTTTCTGGCGCAATCGCAACAACTGTGAGCTTGTCCTGCTTTTTCAACTGCGCTTCGTACGGCTCCCACCACAAACCGACCGCGCGTTCGTTGCCATAAGCGTATAGCGTCACCCGATCCGCACGACCGCAGGCGCGCCGAAGAAGCCGTTCATCCGGGAGGCCAACCTCAATCCAATGCGTGATGCGTCCGGTGAGATCGCGATCCCACAAAGCGGGTTCGTCATCACTAGACAAGCCCTTGCCGAATTCAAGCGATTCGCTCGCGTTTAACGCAAACGCGAGCACGCGAATCATCATTCGCTCATCCGTTTCCGACGGATGCCGTGCGACAGTTAACGCGTGGGTTGCGTAATAACCGCGGTCAATGTCAGCAACATCTAGCGCGAACTTAAAGATCGTTGATCGAATTGCCACGACCGTCAGCTTTTCCAGCCAGGGAACAGCCCGGTCAACCCCGAAGCAAGAATTTCGATGGCGAGCGCAGCGGTGATGAGCCCACCCACGCGGGTGAGGATGTTCATTCCGGTAACGCCGAGCACTGTGGAGACGCGTTCCGCCGCGCGCAGCGCAAGCCACGTGAGCAGCGCCACCACCAAAATCACGAGCGCCATGATGCCTAAGTGCGCCGCCTTTCCGTAGGCCGCGATGCCCGCATGCGATTGCCCGAACACGATCACCATCGAGATTGAGCCCGGCCCAGCAAGGAGCGGCGTAGCCAGCGGCACCACCGCGACCGCATGCTTATGCGAGGCCTCCTCTTGCTCTTCAGGCGTTTGTCGGGTGCGACCAGTCTCAGCGTTAAACGCTGACATCGCGCTCATCAATAACAAAATCGCGCCCGCCACCTTAAACGATGGCAGCGAAATTCCAAAAAATTCGAGCACCGGACCGCCAAACAACATGCCGCCCGCGAGGATGAAAAACACCGACACCGCAGCAATGCGGGCAATGCGCATCCTATCGAGCGGCGCGGCATTCGGCGTGAGCGCAAGAAAAAGCGGCACCGCAATCAGCGGGTCCACAATCGCGAGTAGGCCAAGAAACGATTTCAAGTAAGCGGCAAATTCCATGCGCGCATTCTGTCATGCGAGACTTGATCGAGCGGCTGCGGGGGGTCGGAGCGCGGCACCGGTCGACGGACCACTCTTTCTGAGCCGCAAAGCGCGCCCAACACTTGACGCAAATGTGATGGCGACCGCGGGGTACTGCCTCCACCAATGGCCCTTCTCGCCACGTCGACAACGAGGAATATGCAGACGACGGCCACAACCGACGCGCTGGAAGCTACGGACGAGTCATGTGCCGCTTTTTCGGACGCTACGTCCGAACCCGACAGGGCTACGCCATTAGGCCAGCATGAAACCCAAATTACTTGACGAGAAATTACCGAGATACAGGAAAATTGTCGAGATCTGCGTGCCGGGAACGCCCATCCAGTTCGCAAACGTCGCGCCGAATTGCTCGACCGAAGTCGTGGGAATCATGTTGCCTTCACCGAGAAAATCGTTGCCCGCAAGGTCGATGGTGGGCAGCGCGCCGTAAATGTCGCCGCCCTTGACGCGCCCCCCCATGACGAAGTGGTGACTTCCCCAACCGTGATCGGTGCCGTCTCCGTTCGACGTGAGCGTGCGTCCGAATTCACTAAACGTGGCGAGCGTTACCAAGTCGCGTGCGTTGAGTGTGCCCATACACTGGTCAAAGTACGTCAACGCATCGTTGAGCTGGACCATCAAGGGCTCATGTGCTTCATTTTGGCCGCTATGAGTGTCGAAGCCGCCGAGCTGCACATAAAACACCTGCCGTTTCATGCCGAGCGCGGCTCGGGCGCCGATCGCGCGTGCCACGGTGAGAAGCTGTTGTGCAAGCGTATTGCGACCGCCGCCTGGTACCGGCCCGAAAGTACTTTCGGGCAGGATTGCCGACGAGAGCGCGCCCGCGTTGTCACGCAAATTCTCGTGCACCTGCGCGTACGCGCGTTCGAGCAAGTTCGTGCGTGTTGATGAGCATGTGAGCACCGCATCGAGCGGAGAACCCGCATCGAAATAGACGCCCGGCGCGCCCGCTTCGCTCAGTGTGAAAAACGTGGTTTGCTCGCCGACCAACAATTTGGAATAACCAAAGACAGACACCGTCGAAAACGCGCGTGCCGTGTTTCGCGAAGCGAGCGCATCGCCGAACAATCCGCACCAGCCCTGTTGTCCACCATTACCTTGGGAGGTCATCCAATAGTTCGACTGGTCGCTGTGCGAAAAGAGCTGCGGCGGCAGTGGCGTGGTCGCGCTGCCAAAGTTGGCGCGCGTGACCGGCACGATCAGCGGCCCGACGTTCGACACGATCGCCAAGCGCTTCGCATCGAAGAGCGATTTGATACCTGTTAGGTTGGCGTTGAGTCGTACTTCTTTCCCGCCCTGCGATGTGGTTGGCGTAATCGGCAACAGCGAGGCGCGATCTCTGGCTAAACCCGCACGGGCCTGTTGGTACTTGTTGTATGAAGCCGTGTCGTAGGGGACGACCGAATTGAAGCTATCGTTTCCTCCGCCCAAATACACGAACACGAGGGCTCGATAGTCCTCCGCAGTTTGTGCGGCGGCACTCCCTGCCGCAGCGAGATTAAAGCCAAGGGGCGCGATGAGCGAGCTCGCACCCAATCCTAGGCTTCGCGCGAGAAACTCGCGACGTTTGGCGAAACTCATCGTGTGATTCTTTGCGTTCATGTCGTGACTCTCCTTACTTCTGCACGACATAGTCGGGCGACAAAATCAACGTGTAGAGCGCACGTGCGAGCTTCATCTGCGTGACGCCGCGCGGCATGCCGCTGGTAGGAGAACTCGAACGGTACTCGGCATTCATTTCCGAAATGATGTTGTTGCGCAAATCTGCGCTCATTTGCCCTGCCATAAACACTTCGTTGAGTTTATCCACTAGCGCAGCGGGCGTCGCGACCAACGGCAGCAGCGAGGCGTAGTTGAATTTGAGATAGAACGTGTTCCGCTCGGCTTCCGAGCAGCAAGACGTGATGCCGCCGTTTTCTAGCATGTCTCTGAACAACCACTGAATATCGTCGATTGACGTGGTGTGAGTGATCTGCATCTCCGGCGCGACCAATCCTGCGCGTGCAATATCGGTGTTGCCTGGTCGGAAATCGGGCCGATAGAAGTTAAACACTGTGCCCGAACCCAGCGGTGTTTGCCAGAGCCCTTTGCGCTTGTCGTACAGCCACATACCAATTCCATAGCTATCCGCGTCCGCGTCTCGCACGGCGTTCAGCGCCCGCATCACATGTGCCATGCGCACTACCGGTTCGCGAATCTTGCCGAAATTCGGATCGGTGATTTTTTCAGGATTGCGTGCTTCGACGTCAAGCAAGATCGCGCGAATCACCGCTTTCATGTCGCCGCGCACGCCACTTCCGTTGTTGTTGAACGTATCGGCAACGCGCGTAACGTATTCCTTTGATGGGTTGCTGGTGACTAGCCGCTGAATGAGTTGCCTTCCGATGAACGGACCGACGTTCGGATGGTTAAAAAGCGTGTCGAGAAATAGATCAAGATCGGCCTCGCTATTGGCAGCGGTCGCGCTCGCGCGAGCTGGAATCGTGACGCCTAAGAAACGCTTTTCAGACACCGAGTGATAAGCGGGATTAACCGTCATCGGACGCTCTTGCGACGCATTGTCGGGGTAGTTCCAAAACCCGTAATAGTTGTTCCAGTGCGACGTATTAGCAGCATCAAATGTGTAGCCTGTGAGCACACGCGACGCACCGACTACATCGGATTGCGTGTACGTCGGAATCGGCTTGCCGCTACTGTCGAGCTTGCGTGTTCCATCGACGTTGAGTTCCCAAAGCCCAATCGAGAACAATTGCATGATTTCGCGTGCATAGTTTTGATCGGGGACACTGCCCACCGCGGGGTTTTCTTTTTGGTTGTAAATGTGCGAGAGATAGCTGCCCATCGCGGTGCTCTTGGTCACCGATTCAAGCAAATCGCGGAAATTGCCGAAACCCTTCGCGTAGAGCATGTCGACGTAGGCCGCGAGTCCGTTGCCGAGGTAGTAAACCGAACCATCTTTCAGACTAACAACAAAAATCTGCGAGAGCGCAAACATTGTGCGCTGTCTGAGTTGATCGTTGCTATCGACCATGCCGATCCACATCGAATCGTTGACATCCCAAACACCCGGTCGGTTCTGCCATTGATCCGTGCGCGTTGCAGCGACTGTTTTTACCCGTGTTAGATGCGAATACTGCACCGGCATGTTGAGCTGCTCGTCAAGCCAGCCTGAGTAGCCCAGCGATTTCACACGATCAACGTCGGCAGCGTTTTTTGCACCAAAGCTCGCCTGCGCAAGAAAGCGATTTGCATCTGATGTAGTAATTGGAGTGCAACCGCCTGCGATGTAATCGGAAAGCGATTTCGGCGTTGTGCGCGTCGCGTTCGGACTGAATGCAATACCGCTCACCCATTGGCTGGAGTTCATGCCCGCCATTGAACGCGAAAGAATCATGGCGTCGTTGACAGCGAAGGTGCCGTCGCCATCGACGTCGAGCGCACTCGCAGCGTTTGCGATGCTTGCCTCGACCGTGGACGGAAGTGCTGGGTTTGCAAGGCCTGTGGTCAGCGCAGCACCACGAACGTTGCGCGCATAACGTGATAGCAGCACACCGTCTACGGTCAATCGCGCCGTGCTTGCACCCGACACATTGAGCGGACAGTTTGCGCCCGCGACAGTCTGCGAGTGCGATAGAGAGGCTACGAGTGCAAGCACGGCTAAGCAGACACTCAGGATTTTCGATGGAAACATAGGTACAACCTCACATGAACCGGTTTCGCTCGCCTGCAAACACGCTGCGTCGCCGCCGTGATTTGCAGACCAGACGAAAATATGACATAAGCATAAATTAAATTGTTTGTTCGGTGTATACCTCGGGCAATTTGGCTCAATTGGTTTTCGCTCGGGACGATCAGTACGGGAAGTGCTGCAAAAGAGCCCGCGGATCGAAGGAGCATTGCAGAACAATTGCTACCCCTTCAGCCACGTCGGAATTCACGTCAAACGGTGAAACTCTAAGTGCCATTTCGTGATACCGCTCCGACACCTTTGTAACGAGCAATTGCACGGCCTACACTCTTCCCATGGATACCACCACCACGCCCCCGATACTTCCAGAGAGCACGGCTGTCGATCATGCGCTACTTCGTCGGCTTGCAGAGGAGCACCCGCTATCCGCCCAAGCAATCGAGCGCGCACGCGTTCTCGCCGGGATCGCGCCCTCAGCTTCCGATTGGCAACGGGTGTTGATGCGAATCGGCGCGCTCGGCGCGGCCGCTTGCGCGAGCGCTGCGCTTGTGTGTTTCATCGCCTACAACTGGGACGCGCTCGGGCGTTGGTTTCGCTTCGCGCTTTTCGAAGGCGCGCTCGTGCTCGGTGTATTGATAGCTGTCGTGTTCGCTCACAAGCCGCTCGTTCACAAGGCCGCCTCTCTCTTCGCACTTTTCGCACTCGGCGGATTGCTCGCGTTTACAGGGCAGACCTACCAAACCGGTGCCGATAACTATCAACTTTTCGTGACATGGGCCTTGCTCGCGCTACCGTGGATCTTTGCAGCGCGCTGGTGGGGCTACACCTTGGTGTGGTTTCTCATAGTGCAGCTTGCGATTACTGGTTGGGCTAATCACCTGCCTTGGGTACGCGATATGGCGCAGGCGACCTGGGTATTCGTAAGCGTAATCGCCGTCAACGCGCTCTTCGCCATTGGCTTTTATGCAGCGCGCCGATTTGATGCGTTTGATCAACGCTGGTTGTGGCGACTTGCGGTGCTGGCAGTGCTTTCGTGGGCCACGTTTTGTTCATTCATCGGCAGTGAGCTGCTATCGATGGGAACTGCGGAGCGTGCGTTTCAGTTCACTCGGTTTGATCTGATCGCCGCATTGGTGGTTGCAGCAACGTTTCTTGTCTGTTCACGGGTCGGTCGCGAGTCGTTTGACGCGACGATTCTCTACGCGGCGTGGGCGTCTGGGCTATTCATCGTACTGCGGTGGCTGTTGAGCGCATTTCACTACGTGTGGCGCGACGCTGGCGGACTCTTCTTTTTGTCGGCGGCGCTGCTCGCGGGCGGTGTCACCGTTGGCACCGTGGTCATTCGCAATCTCAGTAAACAACATGCAACGCGAGTATCGTCAGAAGGTGCGGTGAAATGAATACTTCAATTTCGTCATCACGTATCACACTGGGCGAACTCTGGTCAAGACTTTCGTCTGAAAATCTCGTCCGCGGTGAATTGCCAAGCATTGCCTTGCCACCCGAGCCCGCGCCCTTGTTCGGCCGCATACTCATGGGTTTTCTCGGTTGGCTCTCCGGTGTTTTCTTATTGCTGTCGATCGCTGCGCCGTTCTACGCCATCTTTGATTCAGTCGGTGCGTTTTGGGTGATCGGCGTGATCTTGCTGTTCGCCGCGTGGAAACTCTTTGCGGCGTCGAAGCACACCGAATTTGTGGAGCACCTCGCGCAGTCGCTCTCGGTGGCGGGCCAGCTCGCGCTCGTAGTCGCGTTGTTCAACTTGATCGATCTTTGGTCGGGCCGGTCCTCGCCAGTGATCGTCGCTCTCTTCTGCTTGGCGCTCCAAGCCGCGTTGCTGCTGCTCATACCGCATCGTATGCATCGGTTCATGTCGAGCTTGTTCGCGTTATGCGCGATCGCCGTGTTGTTTCTTGAGGCGAAAGTCGAATTCCTCTTTCCCGCGTTCGTCGCAGCGACGGCCGCGATCATTTGGCTAAACGAGTCGAGCAATCTCGCAACGGGGCGCGATGCGCTGCTGCGTCCGATCGGTTATGCCGCCTGGGCGATTCTGATCTTTGTGTGCGCGGTGGGTTTCTTCGAATTTCTGCGCGAACGCGGCGGGACGCAACTGCATCGATCGGTCGGACTCGCGATCGTTTTCCTTGCGGTCGTGGCTTTCGTAACGATGCGCGCGACTACCGTAGTTCGCGCCACCGCTGTGATTGGTGCGCTCGCGTTATCGGCGGCGGCGTTTGCGGCCCCTGGTTTGATCGCCTGCGCGATTGCCTTCGTGCTGGCTTACGTGCGCGGCCACGCGCGAGCGAGCGTGCTCGCGCTCTTCGCAGCCGCGTGTTACCTCTTCGCTTATTACTACCAAACGGATACGAGCTTGATACAGAAAGCGATTTCGCTGGCAATGGTTGCGGCAGCGCTCGCCATCTCAGCGTTCGTCGTCTCACGTCTCAATCTGAATTCGGAGAATGCGAAATGAATAGCACGTTGATTCGTCGAGCGATTTGGCTACTCGGCTTGATCGCCACACTCGTTGCGGTCAACCACGCGATTGCAACGCATGAGCGCACACTAAGCGACGGCCAAATCCTGCGGCTTGAACTCGCGCCGCGTGATCCGCGCGCCTTCATGCAAGGCGACTACATGGATTTGCGTTTCGCAATGGCGGAGCCCGTGCGCGAAGCCGCGAAGAAGCAACGCATCGAAAGCGGCACGGCGATCGTCAGCGTCGACGCGAACAAAGTCGCCAAATACGCGCGTTTAGATAATGGCAGCGCCCTTGCTAGCAACGAAGCGCGCGTCGAATTTCGCATTCGTGGCGAGGAAGTTCGTATCGTGACCAACGCCTACTTTTTCGAGGAAGGCACCGCGACCCGATTCGAAGCCGCGCGCTACGGCGAGCTGCGCGTTCGCGACAACGGCGTGGCACTTCTCACACAGCTTCTGGATGCCAATCGGAAGCCGATTCCAACAGGAAAATCGAAGTAAGCTTCATCGATGAACGCCCAATTGATTGAGGGCTTGCGGCTAATTTACTTTTTTCTCTAGAAAATCTATAATCGACGCCAATCCCATAATAAATTGGGCATAAATACGAGTATTTTGTTTTTCAGTGGTATCGAGCGAGACCATCGCTCCGAGATGACAAAACACCGATTGCGAGACGTTTATGGAATGGCCTGATATCTGGGAAGTCGCGAGTTACGTGGTCACCGTGGTCGGTCTGCCGTTCGCGATCGCCGTGTATTTTCTTGATCAGCGCAAAGAGCGCGATAACGAGGAAGAAGAAGCCTATCAATTGCTCTCTGATGCGTACAACGAGTTTTTGAAAGTCGTTCTCGAAAATGCGGACCTAAAACTTCTCTCGCAAACGCATTTGCCAGAGCTGAACGACGAACAGCGCGAACGCATGCGCGTGATCTTCGAAATGCTGATTTCGCTCTTCGAGCGCGCCTACATCGTCGCCTATGAAGACGACATGAGCGAAGTCGCTCGCCGCCGCTGGAATTCGTGGGAAGACTACATGCGTCACTGGGCGCGGCATGACGATTTCTATCACGCGATGCCACTCCTCCTGCGAGGCGAAGACCCCGAGTTCTCCAGCTACATCCGAAGAATCGCGGATGAAGAGCGGACGCTGCTCAGCGGCGTATCGTCGTAGTCGCGCAGGATGGGGGGAGCGAAGCGATACCCCCATCAACCCCACCACATCGCGACGCAACCTCGTAGGATGGGTGGAGCGAAGCGATACCCATCAAACCCAACCGCATAGCGACGTAATCGCGTAGGATGGGTGGAGCGAAGCGATACCCATCAAATCCGCTCAACCGATGAATCAAGGGTTACGCTGATGGGCGTTCGTCGATGCTTACGTAGCAGCGACAACCTCAACTTCCTCGGGCCTAAGGCAGAACCATCTCCCCTGATCATTCGTGCCGAACCACAGATATCCAAACTCGTCTATTTCGAGGACTTGCATCACGCTTCCCTCTAGGTCCCTCAAGCGAGCGACTTCCTGAGCCGGCAAATCGTGGAGTAGCCATTCTGGCAAACGCGGAATCCTAACCTTGTCACCCGGCGCGACAACTGTGCCATGCGCATCTATCGGTTCAAGCATTTTTTGACCCACGCATCCCTAACAAAAACACTGGCCGCTAGGCTGCGCTGGAAATCCAGCCCGCAATGTTCCAGCTCTCCAAATTGCAAGGTTCGCAAGCGCTGGGGTTTCATCCCAGCCCACGAGCTTCGACCTCAAGCTACCAAGCCGGCGCCCACGCCAGGCGACCCACTCGGCCGCTCGAACCCATTTCGTCCCGGAAACTCCGGGGCCAGCGCGCGCGCATTGGGCATCTTCAACCACAGCCGCAACATCTTCCGGCGCAGCGCTTCTGCGTCGTGATCTTCGAATGAGGTGCGCGAATGCAGCACCGCATAGTTATTGGCGAACTGGATGTCACCCGGCTCGAGCATCATGTCGATTCGCATCGACGGGTCCATCATGATGGAGTCGAAGACGTCGAGCGCTGCCACCTCCACGCGCGACAACGGCTGCTCACGCAGCTCATGGCCGAGTTCGATGTACTGGCGCAGATACCGGCAGCTCAGCTTGCCTTCGTGGTACGAAAAGATCGGCGAGCGCCCGGGCAGCCCCTCGCCCAGGTGCGCGTACCACATCGGTTTGTAGTACAGCCCCAGCATCTCGCGGTGCTCGGCGAGGATTCGGTTGTAGATCGACGCCGAACTCACAAGACTGCTGAGGCCACCGGTCTTGGCCATGCGCAGGCACATCAGCCCCACCACGTCAGACGGGTCGCTGTGATACGGAAGGTAGAGATTGGTCTGATAGACGCGCGTGTGCTTGTCTTTAATGTCGCCCACCGCCATCACCTCGCCGAGCAGGTCGCCGCGCGGGTTCTGACAGACAGGCAAGCCCATGTGCAACCCCAATCCGTAGCAGATAGCGTAAGCGTCTTCCTCACTATAGCGGTGCAGCGGCAGCCCGCGGACGAGCAAGAAACCTCGCCCGTTCTCGAGCGCGTCGGACCAGCGTGCCAACATCGGCGCAAGCGCTTCTATCGGGAAATCGCCCTTCTCCACGTCGGGGAACGCGCGTCCACGCGACTTCATCGCGTCCATCGCGGCATCAATCACCGAGATCTCTTCGGCGGTGAGCCGGTGGATCCACGACTCGTCATTCGCGAAGCTGCTGCCGAGCCACGCGGCAGCACCGATAATGGGTTCTTTGAGGATGAGTTCGCTCATCGCTAAGAGTTTAGCTGGTAGGCTCGGATTTCATCCCAGATGCCAAAGTTCCAGCTCTCCGAATAGCAACGTTCGCAAGCGCTGGGATTTGATCCCAGCCGACGAGCTCAATCCCAGCTTACCCACCGCGCGGCGCGCTTTGGCTTGATAGCGGCTAGCCCGCGCGCGGCGCCGTGGATAAGCCTGCCGTCACTGTAACGCTGAAACCCTTTTGTTGTCCCGCTGTCCCTGCTTTGCTTCGAGAGATTGATCGCCCTTCATGGCTCACCGGAAACACTCCAGAGAGCGATTTGCCGATAACCCTTCTGGCAACGATTCGTCGTATGCCGCTTGTAGCGATTGGCACCGCACCCACGCAGATTCCATAGCCAGTGCTGAGCTTGTCGTAGCAATGGCAAGGGCCACAATAGAGCCCTTCAGAGTTGCCGGATATACGCCCACAAGTACTTCCGTTTCGCCAGACGTATCGATCAGTTTCTTGCCTTTCGGGGGGAGTCCATATACGAGGGGTTAGGCCGCGCTTTCAACGCTAACCCCGACGAAGGCCTCTTCTCGGGAGAGAACTCCGGTCAAATACTGTACCAGCGGGTGATCGTGCTCGACCTTTCCTCGACCGAGTAGGCGTTCCTTGAGCGAACGCTGTGGCACAACCTGAAGGACCCACTCTCTTTTTCCGCTCTCTTCGTCAGAGGCGGATGAGCCGAGCATGAAGCGCTGATCCGCCCACACAAGATGGGCGTACCAGCCCCAGTCCTCGGGTTCCGGTTGGTCGATGTGATGCGCTGGCTCTAGTGCTTGCTTGAGCCAGAGTAGCAGTGATTCACCGAAGATCGGGTTGACGGGGTTCGGTCGTTCACGTGTGACGTCGAACTTGCCAGTGTTGAAGCGTATGACGGCGGGCATGGCGGTTGTTGAGCGGCCTAACGCCCAAGCTCACCGGAAGCCCGCTTGCGGGCGCTCCGGTGGAGCGCAGAGTTGGGGGTCACCGTTGAGGCAGCAACAGGTGTGAAGGTCTTGCTCACGGTGTGATCGACGCGAAGAGGCTGCGCATGTGGGGCGAAATGTTGAACTGGGATTCCATCTCGGTTTCACCACAACACGCCCAATACTCGATAGTTGAGCCATGCAACCGTGAAGCACGTACCAGCAGGGGCTCGAGCTTTGCCCAAGCTGAATCGGCCTCCGAAGAAAGTCCCAGGTCTTCAACACACTGAACGAGAATCTCCATTAGTGAAAATCGTTCGTCGTCACTCAACTCGGACGAACGGTACGTGGCGAGAAACTCTTCGAAGCGCGCGCTATCAGCTACCTCCCACTCCCAGTCCTGCATGTCGTCGTGGTAGGGCAGGCCCAATCGGGCTGCCAGCGTCATACGGGCCTCGGTCTTTGGATATCGCAAGGGAATGCTACTCATGACGCCCAACGTTTGACATGAGGGGCGACCAAAGGCGCTAGCCTTTGGTCGCCCCTCTCGATTGATGGGATGGACTCCCCCCACCTTTGTGGTGCAAAGTAGCGATAGCTGTTCTTCATTGGCGTGGGGATCAGCATCATCAATCTTCATGAGGAGTCCAACATGAATGCTAGTACCGTTGCCGTTGA
>JAAFJA010000019.1 GCA_013298765.1 Betaproteobacteria bacterium | reverse complement strand
CGCAATCTCTCGGTTGCGACGCCTCGTGCGACTCAATGTCGCAACGTCTGCTTTGCCTTCGGTACTCTGCATAAAACTCCCTTTCGGTCATCATATGCCTCGTACACAAAATTCAGGATAGGCTCCGCTCGCGTGAGTGAAAGACCCAGCTCGCACTTCTCCACACTTAGGGTGCGGAAATCGCTCGGCGTAACATCTCGCCACTCGTCGTTCGTTCTTCGTCACTCGAAACATGTATCCCACCATCGAATCCACCATCGGCAACACTCCACTCGTTCGCTTGCAACGTCTCCCACAGTTACATGGCGTTGATCCTTCAAACGTGATCCTCGGCAAGCTCGAAGGCAACAACCCGGCGGGCAGCGTGAAAGATCGCCCCGCGTTTTCGATGATCATGGAAGCGGAGCGCCGTGGCGAAATCAAACCCGGCGATACGCTGATTGAAGCAACCAGCGGCAACACTGGCATCGCGCTTGCGATGGTGGCGGCCATGCGCGGCTATAAGATGGTACTCATCATGCCCGAGAACCAATCGCTTGAACGTCGGCAATCGATGAAAGCGTTTGGTGCTGAACTGATTTTGGTGAGCAAAACCGAAGGCATGGAAGGCGCGCGCGATCTCGCCGTGAAGCTGCAGGCGGAGGGTAAAGGCCGCGTGCTCGATCAGTTCGCGAACCCTGACAATCCGCTCGCGCACTATCGCGGCACGGGTCCAGAATTGTGGACGCAAACCAACGGCCAAATCACGCATTTCGTCTCCGCAATGGGCACGACCGGCACCATCACCGGCGTCTCGAATTACCTCAAAGAACAGAACGAAAACATCGTGATCATCGGCGCGCAGCCGAGCGATGGCTCCAGCATCGCAGGCATTCGCAAATGGCCCGAGGCGTACAAACCGGAAATCAGCAAGAAGGCGCGGATTGATCGTGTGATTGAAGTCTCGCAGGCGGATGCTGAGGACATGACGCGCGAACTTGCCGTACAAGAAGGCATTTTCTGCGGCGTGTCGGCGGCGGGCGCGTGCACGATTGCGCTGCGCGTCGCGAAAGAAGTGAAGAACGCGACCATCGTTTTTATTGTGTGTGATCGCGGGGATCGCTATCTCTCGACGGGTGTGTTTCCAGGCTAGCGAATATGTTTCGCGAGCCCGCGGTCATTCTCGACGTACTTCGTGAAACCGACCGCGATAGGCTCGTCGAAATCCATACAGATTCAACGCTCCGCCGTTTTCTTGGTGGGGGCTTGCCCCTAGATCAAGCAAACAGTCGTATAGACGCATTACTGCATGTCACGCCCAAATTAAATTGGGCATTGCGCGCAAATGCTGCTGGCGAACTTCTCGGCATCATTTCGCTTGATCAGCACCACGACGGCGTCGACGCCGAGGTCTCTTACGTCCTTCTTCGTGTCGCTCAAGGGCGCGGAATCGCAACCGCTGCGCTGCGCTCGGCGTTACGCCACGCGTTTTCGACGATGAACCTTCATCGCGTCATTGCAGAAACCCAAAGTGCAAACGAAAAGTCGATTGCGCTTCTCACGCGATTAGGTTTCAGTCCTGAGCGACAACTTATCCGTTTCGGTGCCCAACAAACTATCTTTTCAATCAATGCCGAAACATTTTTCAAGTTAGAAAATTCGCGGATTGGTCTGGCAATTGTGGCGTTGTGCCGCGCACGATCCGACGGCGTAACGATTTGCCCCAGCGAGGTGGCACGCGCGCTTTGGCCAGACGACTGGCGCGCGCACATGAAAGACGTTCGCGCAGTTGGCGTCGAGTTAGCGAAAGCAAACGACATTGAAATTACGCAGCGAGGCATCGTTCGAGACCCGAACGACGAGATTCGCGGTGCAATTCGATATCGCGTCAAGTGAGCGAACAAGCGCGCCTAAAATCTCCAAATGTTTCCCACCCTCGTCTTCGATATCGAAACCATCCCCGATGTAGCGGGGTTGCGTCGTCTTCACGATTTGCCTTCCGAGCTGACCGATAGCGAGGTCGCGAAATGGGGCTTTACACAGCAGCGCATCAAAAACGGCAGTGATTTTTTGCCGCCGTACTTGCAACGCGTGTGTGCGATCTCGTGCGTACTCCGAGAGGGCACCGACAAGCTCGCGGTGTGGACGTTGGGCGAAGAAACGGACGCCGAAGCGGCGATCGTTCAGAAGTTTTTCGATCTCATCGACAAACGAACACCGCAACTCATTTCGTGGAACGGCGGCGGGTTTGATCTTCCTGTGTTGATGCAACGCGGCTTGCTGGCGGGTGTGTCGGCGTCGCGCTTTCTTGAGACGGGTGCGAATGATCGGGCATTCAATTTCGATCATTACTTGAATCGCTACAAAGAGCGTCATCTTGATTTGATGGACTTCCTCGCGATGTATCAAGCGCGCGCCAATGCGCCGCTCGATTCGATGGCGAAACTCGCCGGCTTCCCCGGCAAACTGGGGATGGACGGCAGCAAAGTGTGGGATGCCTTCGAGCGAGGCGAAATCGGCAACATCCGCGCCTATTGCGAGACGGACGTAATGAACACGTATCTGCTCTTCTTGCGCTTTCAAATGATGCGCGGCGAGTTGAGCGATTCGCAATACGCCGACGAAATCAAACTCGTGCGCGAAAAGTTGCGCGCGAATGGCGCTGCGCATTGGAAAGAGTATTTGCAGGCGTGGAGCGTTTCCCCTCTCCCTGTGGGAGAGGGTGCCCGACAGGGCGGGTGAGGGAAAACTCAGTGCTACGCGAAATCGATTGGCTCACACCCGCTGAGCGTATGCCGTGGACGGTATCCACACCGTTTCGCATGCGCCCGAATCTCGAGAAGCTTGATCCCGAATCGCCTGCGCTGTTGCTACACGACGATCTTGCGCCCGCGTACGCACGCGAGCGCGAGCGTGTGCTGCGTGAGGCGCGTGAGCGGGCGTTGGTGGGTGAAGCGAACGAAGATGTGATCAGGGCAATTTGCGATTTGGTCCCCTCACAGGCAGCGCGGGAGCCGGCTAGGGTGAGGGCAATACCCGAAGCCAGTACACGCGGAGGCCCGAGCAACACCGACGTCACTCTTGGAGGCGCCACAGACAACGCTCCATCGACCGCCCTCAGCCCAACCCTCTGCGAACCGATCGTTTCGTCTCTTCCTTTGGTCGAGACCGCAACTTCGTTGGGTCCTGCGCCTAACGGCTGGTCCCGCGCTGCGGGAGAGGGAGCAGAAATCGCCCTCCAGGTTCAAGAAGACTTCGTGATCCTCAAACACGAAGCCGACACGCTTCGCACGGAATACCTCTCCGTCTGTTTCCCTTCTCGCTGGGACCCGCGTGAAAAGCTCGGCCTTGATTTCTCACAGATTCACGCACCTGTCGCTGACAATCAAATGCTCATTGCCGCAGGGCCGTCAATCATGACCATGGCGTTCATGAAGCAGCCGATGCTGCGACACGTGTGGCTCATCGTCCCCAGCGCGAGCTTGCCGCAACATCCCGATCAAAACGATTACTCATGGGCGAAAACGCTCGCAGACCCAGCGCCGCTCCTTCCTCGCCTCTTCTTTCGCGTTGAGCGGCAAACCACCTGGCCGTTGCCGCAATTCAATCGCGCGGTGTTTTTCATTCGAGTGATGATGAGTCCGCTGACGGACGTGTTGCGGATTGCACCCACGCGCGCACGCGAGCTCACCGACGCGCTGCGTTCGATGACGCCCGCCGTTGTCGCGTATCGGGGGATGACGGATGCGATGCCGCGCCTCCTAACCGAGCTCGACGCTTTGTAGGCGCGGGCTTGACCGCGCGAGTCACCGCCTCTCCCTCTGGGACCAGCCGAAGGCGCAGGACGCAGCAAAGCTGCGGTCTCGACCCACGCGAGAGACGGGCGCAAGCCCGCAGAGGTCGTCGCGTAGCGACGGGTGAGGGAAAAAGCGCGGTCAAGCCCGCGCCTACAACCCCCCCCCTTACGCTGTCATCCCCGCGAAGGCGGGGACCCAGACCGGGCGCGCCTAGTTACGGAGGAAGTCAAGCTGCCATTGGTGCCAAGGCCTCGGACTGGGTCCCCGCCTTCGCGGGGATGACAGAATGAGAACTGTGAACGCTCAACCGACCCAAACAGAACACAACGGATTCCACCGCGCCAAAAAACGCTTCGGACAAAACTTCCTCGTCGACAAAAGCTACATCCGTCGCATCGTCGAAGCGATTGACCCCAAGCCCACTGACCGTATTCTGGAAATCGGCCCAGGGCAAGCTGCACTCACGCGTGAATTGCTAGACGCGATCACCGCGCACTGCAAAGAAGGCGAAGCCGCGAGCCTCGACGTTGTCGAAATTGATCGTGATCTCGTCGCGCGTTTGAAAACCGAATTCACGCCCGAGCAATTGCGTATTCACGAAGGTGATGCGCTCGAATTCGATTTCGCGACGCTACCGTCGCCATTGAGAGTCGTCGGCAATTTGCCTTACAACATCTCGTCGCCCATTCTGTTTCGCCTCTGCGATTACGAAGAATGCATCGCTGACATGACGTTCATGTTGCAAAAAGAAGTGGTGGATCGCATGGCCGCGCGCGAAGGCGAGGACGCGCGCGGGCGACTCTCGGTGATGTTGCAATATCGCTATCGCATCGAGAAATGTTTCGACGTGCCGCCTGGTGCGTTTCGACCCATTCCTGCCGTCGATTCATCGATTGTGCGGCTCACGCCGTTGGCGCAAAACAGGCTCCGCCCAAGAGACGAAAGAGTATTCGCCCAAATCGTAGCCGCCGCGTTCTCGCAACGTAGAAAAATGCTCCGCAATTCGCTCTCAGCGTGGGTCACGCCGGAGGTTTGGCAAACCATCGGTGTTGACGAAAAATCACGCGCGGAAGATTTGAGTTGTGAGGCGTTTATGCAGATTGCCGATGCGGCACAGACTCACCACGCATAGCAAGCCATCTTGATCGCTCGAAAGTTTACTCAAAACTCCTACCTATCAATTTTGATAGGCTCTATAGAGTTCTTGTCTAACCTTTGTCAAACTTCAGCTGACCCGAGGTGACAGCACAATTTGAAAGGTAAACATGACAAGAAATCGTTTAAGCGTGGTCGTCGGAACGTTCGCATTGACCATTGGCCTCTCGCTCGCGCACGCTACTCCGTCCACTTCCCCGGTCGCGATAACGGATGGTTCGCAGACCGCCGATGCACCTCCGCCTGAATCTGGCGCGGAGCGAACATTGGCTGCCAGTCGAAAGATTGGAAAGGTGCAGATTAGCCTTGACGCATCCGGTCGAATCGGTGTGGTGAGTTCTGAAAAGGGCACGGTGACTTACCTTTACGAAGGTAGCGATACCACGACACCAGATCGTGTAGCAGTACATCGATTTGGATCGGCCGAAAGTGTGATGAGTTGGGACGAGTTTAATCGGCGCTCGGGAATCCAGTTGAAGAGCCTTTCGCCTGAACAGGAAGACGACGAGTACTGGAGACTTGTCGGGGAGTTTGAGGACTTCTTCTACGGCGCTTTTTTCTGGACTATCGACGACTGGATTTGGAATCAAGCGAAGGATCCGCAAAAACAGTGCAATCTTGACGCATGTAAGGACCTCTGTGGGATCGCCAGTGATGGGGCGGGCATCGCTTGCTTGGGCTACGGTGCCGGGATCGCTATCTTGAATGTTGGCATAGGAGGTATCTCCGCACTCGCCTGTCTCGTTGGCGCGTGGGGAGCTTCCTCAAGCTGCATCGCAAGATGCCGTACATATTGCAAGTAGGGAGTTACCTGTGAGTTTCGATTCATTTTTGCCGATAGCGTGGATGAGTTATCCCGTGGTGGCTTTTTTTCTTTCGCTGTTGTTGCAGCGAGACATTTCGCGAGCGCTGCTTGCGCTGACGCTGGGAATCCCTCTGGTCTTTGCCAATGTGGCTTTTATGCACCCAAACACGACTCCGCTCCGAGTCGTAAGTTGGTTTGTCGTTCTCTTTGCAGTGGCGGCTTTCTGTTTCTTTTGGCGTCGCTTTGCCGGGTACGCGAGGGGGGACTGAAACTGGGGCGGTTTACCGCCTCTCCCTAACCGCCTGCGCCACAGTAGCCGCATCCACATATTCCAACTCGCTCCCAATCGGAATCCCGCGCGCAAGTCGTGACACTTTCACGCCTTGCGATTCGAGCAGCTCGGTGATCACGTGCGCGGTGACTTCGCCTTCGTTGGTGAAGTTGGTGGCGAGGATGACTTCTTTCACGCTGCCGTCAGTCGCGCGTTCGACGAGTCGTTCGAGATGAATTTCACCGGGGCCAATGCCGTCTAGCGGCGAGAGGCGGCCCATCAACACGAAATACAAACCGCTGAATGCGCCGGATTGTTCGAGTGTGATTTGATCGGAGGGCGATTCGACGACACAGAGCAGCGATTTATCGCGGCGCGGTGACGCGCAGAGCGCACAGATCGGCGTTTCGGAAAGCGTGTTGCAGCTATCGCAATGTCGCAGCGTTTCGAGCGCACGCGTGAGCGCCTGCGCGAGCGTTTCCGCCTCTTCGCGCTTTCGTTCAACTAAATCGAACGCGATGCGTTGCGCAGCGCGCGGGCCGATGCCCGGGAGCGCCTTGAGGGCGTCGATCAATGCCTTAAAAGAAACTGGGGTCGTCACTCTTCGCCCTATCTCGTCATTCCCGTCCCCGCCTGCGGGGGATAAACCTTCGGGCGGGAAGCCGGAACGGGACGTCGCCAAAAACAACGGCATTCCGATTGTGAACATCAGTGCAGCGCTCAGGCAAACGAAGACTCGTGCCCGGCAAGCTCTCGGCCTGGGTCCCCGCCTTCGCGGGGATGACAGGTGGAAAGAGCGGCGCGCTCTGCGAAGCTATGCGTCCTAGCGCGAAGCGCGTCGTCCTAACGAGCGGTGCGAGTGTCGTCCTAGCGAGCACAGCGAGCGACGTCCTGCCGTTCGTCAGAACGGCAGTTTCATTCCAGGCGGCAAATTCATCCCGCCCGTCATCGCGCCCATCTTCTCGCTCGACGCGGCTTCGAGCTTGCGAGCGGCATCGTTGATCGCGGAGGTAATTAAATCCTCAAGCATTTCTTTATCGTCCATGACGCCCGAATCGATTTGCACGCGTTTGCATTCGTGCTTGCCCGTCATCATGACTTTGACCATGCCTGCGCCGGCTTGGCCTTCGACTTCCATGCGCGCAATTTCGTCTTGCGCCTTTTTCAAGTTCTCTTGCATTTTCTGGGCTTGTTGCATCAGCCCGGCCATGCCGCCTTTACCAAACATGTTTGCTCCAAAAACAGGGCGTTGCGCTTACACGCTAGGACGACGCTTCGCTAGGACGCAAAGCTTCGCATTGTTTCTACTTCAACACATTCTATTCGTGGCGCATGCTCACTGATGCTTGGCGTTACAACACGAGGCGTGCTCCTTCGGCGAAGTCGATTCCTCTCGCTCCAGACCGGCCGAGGGAAGAGCACGCAGCAAAGCTGCGGTCTCGACCAAAGGAGGAGATGCGCGCAAGCCGAGACAGATCGCGCTGCAAGCGCGGGTGAGCGAAATGCGGCATTTGCAAGTTACTTCGCAGTATTGAAGAAACTGGCCTCACCCAACGCTCCGCGTTGACCGCTCCCAAAGGGAGAGGAGACTAAGTTGCAGTGATACTTCCCGCAGGAATACGACCGTTGCCTTCTTTCAGCAACACCTGTACCGCTGGGTCAGCAATAAAGGCTGCTTCCGCCGCCGCTTGTTTTTCGTCCTTTACGCGCACTTCCTTCGCGGCGATTGACTCGGTTTGCGCGGAGGAAACGCCGGACAAACTGATTGCGTTTCCGACGTTGTCGGTGAGTTCAATTTCTACTTTCGTGGGCCGACCGAAATACTCGGTGAGTGTGCTTGCGAGCCGGTCGCGCTGCGTGGTGGCGAGGGGTCGCTTGTCCTGTGGCACGGCGAGTCGGAACACATGATTTTCGAAGCTCAACAATACGGCGTGACGCGCCAATTCTTTGGCGAGCGCAGCCAAAGGAAGCGATGAGGCGAGTTTGTGCCAATCGCCGCCGAACGCCTGATTAAATTGGGGCGAGCCTAGCGGGGCTGCATTTCCACTCGATATGGCGGTCGGCTCGTTTGCCATCGACGGGCGAGGTGCTTCACCCGTGATCGCGTCCGCTGCGCGTGCAGGTGCAGCGCTGCCGGAAGCCTCCACGCTTCCGCGCGCTCGCGAGGAATTTTGGGCGGCAGTAGGCGAAGCTTTCGCTGTCGGTTCGCGCAAAGGTGCGCCCCCCGTCTCCCGCGCAACGCTTTGCCCTGCGTTCGGAGAAAACGCCAAGAGCCGCAGAAACGTCATCATGAGCGCGGTTTGCTCGTCTGGCGCGAGCCGTAAATCGTCTCGCCCGTGAAGCGCGATTTGGTAGTAAAGCTGCACGGTTTCGCCGTCGAGTTGCGCGGCGATGCGCTCGATGTGCGAATGATCGAGATCGTCAGTGTCTACCGAGCTAGGCACGGCTTGGAAGAGCGCTATCCGGTGCAGCGCACGAGCGAGCTGCGCGAGTGCATCGTCGGCGGAGAGTGCGTTTTCAAAACAACGATCACATTCTTGATCGAGCGCCTGCGCATCCTTAGCGACGACCGCATCAAGCACACGCCAAACGAAATCGCGATCCACGTTGCCAAGCATTTGCCGGACCTGGGTCTCATCCACTTTGCCGTGGCCGAAGGCTATCGCTTGATCGGTGATCGAGAGCGCATCGCGCATCGAACCATTGGCTGCATCACCAATCAGTCGCAGCGCTTTGGCATCAAACGGTACGTTCTCAGCGGTCAACACTTTGTGCAATTGCTCAGCGACGCGCTCCGGCGGAAACGCTTTCAAGTTGAATTGCAAACAACGCGAGAGCACGGTGACCGGAATCTTTTGCGGATCGGTCGTTGCGAGTACGAACTTCACATGTTCCGGCGGCTCTTCAAGCGTTTTGAGCATCGAGTTAAACGCGCTCTTCGAGAGCATGTGTACCTCGTCGATGAGATACACCTTGTAGCGCCCGGCCGTAGGCGCATAGCGCGCGTTATCGATGATCTCGCGCATATTGTCCACACCCGTATTCGACGCCGCATCCAGCTCAATCAAATCAGGGAAACGCCCGGCATCAATATCAACGCAGGATTGGCACACGCCACACGGCGACGGAGTAACACCTGTTTCGCAGTTCAACGTTTTCGCGAGAATGCGCGCGATGGTGGTCTTGCCGATGCCGCGTGTGCCGGTGAGTAGATACGCCTGATGCAGGCGCCCCGTTTCGAGCGCATGTGAGAGCGCCTTGACGACGTGCTCCTGCCCCATGAGTTCGGCGAAACTGCGAGGGCGGTATTTGCGAGCTAGGGCGAGAGAGGGTGTTGCCAAGAGCACGATGCGATTGAGCAGCGGACGCACTCACGTTGCTCACCCTCAGCGGGCGTGTTGCGATCACGATTGCACACGACAATCGAACCAAGCATCAGCGCCGCTAGATGGGATAAAGCGCACGGCGAATTTTTCGCGCGGCACGAGACATATCTGAACGATAGGCGAGTTCCGCGCGAAAAATTCAACGCCGCGATTCGCCCATATCGCGACGCCGGAGAACTTTGGTGAGCCGTTCCCCCGGCACTGCCTACACCACTGTGGCTGCTTCCTTCCGGACCTGACCAGGTTCATGGCTTGAACATGCGGGGCGACCCACCACTTGTGATTATAGGTTCTTTAGCAAATCGCCCCCTATACTCGCGCGAATGACTTCATGGCTTCCTCGTCTGAAAAACGCGGCCCGCGTCTTGCTGTTAGGCGCGGCAATCGCGCTTTTCGCCTGGTTTCCCTTTTACTTGTATGACCGACTGGAGCGCGGCGCGAATACGCTCGCACGCGAGCAGGTGGAAGAGCGTAACGCGCAGCCCATCCTTCGGGTCGGCGTGATGATTCATCCCACGGTCTATTTCATAGATCCAAATGGGGATCGCTCTGGATTGGAATTCGATCTCGCCAATGCGTTTGCCGTCACACGGCGCAGCAGTGTCGAGTGGCAGATTTTTCAAAATCCTGATGAGGCGCGTAAGGCGCTGATGCGCGGCGAGCTCGATTTCGTTGCAACCGGCACTCATTCACAAGGCGTTTCCGCAAGTGAACTTGCCACGAAAGCGCGCTATCACGAGAGCGCTTGGGTTCTTCTTCACACGCCTCAGAAGTTTCGGCCAACTTCATTTTCGGAGCTTCTCCCCAAGCGCGTGGTGGTGAGTTCGCGCATTTTTTCTCACCCTAGTTTCGCGGAAATCAAACGGAAAACAGCCGGTATTGAGTTTGTGATTGATGATCGCCATGACGACGAAGCGCTGCTCGCAAGTGTGGGCGCCGATGAAATTCCGTATGCGATTGTCGAAGAGGACACGTTTAACGCCAGCCGCCACTTCCATTACGACACGCAGCTCGCGTTCGTCGTGCAACCGCCCGTGCAGCGGGCGTGGCTCTTTCGCGCGGATTCATTGGGGCTTCGCGATGACGCCGATAGCTTCCTGCAACGAATCGTTCGCGAGGGCCAAATTGCACGTGTGCGTGATCGCTATTTCGGATTTCCGCAATCGCGGCGTGCGACCGATTTCGAAATCTTCACCGATCGCATAACCACTGTGCTGCCGCGTTATCGCGACTGGTTCAAGCAAGCGCAAGAGCGGTATGGCATTGAGTGGCGATTGCTCGCGGCGCTCTCGTATCAAGAGTCGCATTGGAACGCAGATGCTGTTTCAGAAACAGGTGCACGCGGCATGATGCAGTTCACGCAAGACACTGCAGATCGCTACGGCGTGGATCGCGGCGATCCGTTCTCCTCCATCATGGGCGGTGCGCGCTATCTCGCAGATTTGAAGCGCAACAATCTGCCACCCAGAATTTCAGAGCCTGACAAAACGTGGCTTGCACTTGCGTCTTACAACATCGGGTTGGCGCACGTGGAAAACGCGCGAATCCTCACCCAACGTGCGCAGAAGAATCCTGATCTTTGGATCGACGTGCGCCGACAATTGTTGGCGCTAAGTCGCCCCGAAGTAGCCGCGCAGTTCAAAACCGGCCCCTGCCGCTGCGGGATGCCGGTTGATTTTGTGGAATCCATCCGCGCGTATTACGACATCTTGCTGCGAACCGAACCCGCGCATCAGTCTCGCCTGCGGGTGCAGTCCAGCTGAATCGGTGTCAGCCATGCTTGATTGGGGCGAGAGACTTAAAAGTTTTTTTATCAATATTGAATAATTTTCCCGCTATCCCTCATTAAACTGGGGCTAGATTAGGAAAGCTACTCAGTTTTCCGGTGGCTATCACGCATCGCCGTATACCTTGATCACCGATTCGCGTAGTGCGCTCGCGGTCTCGCTCGCATGAAACGCAACCACTTCGGCGATTTGATTCGGCGTCACCCACTTTGAAAAATCAGCATCCGGCATCGCCGCGCGATTTTGTGGCGTGTCGATGATCGAAGGCACGATCGCATTCACTGAGACGTTGGTTCCTTTCGCTTCGTCATTCATCAGCTCGGCAGCTCGGAACACGAGCGACTTCGCGAGGCCATAAGCAACCATGCCTTTGCTGCCGACTGCGGTCAACGCAGGGCGCGCACCGACGAGAAAGAGTCGCCCGTAGCCCTGTTTCAACATCTGTAAAAACACGGGCCGCGCGATGTTGTACATCGTCTCAAAATTGAGTTTGTACTGCTGCGCGATGTCAGATGTTTTTGTGTCAGCAATCGAGCCCATAGCGAAGCCACCGACGGTGAGCACCGCCACGTCAATGCGTTCATGTTTCACGACCATCGACTGCACAAATGCGCCGGCAGCGTCTTCGTTCATCAGGTCAAGCGCATGGGATTCGAGCTGGGTGCTGCCTTCGCCTGCATGAGCATCCACGCCAATGACGTGGTAGCTATCCGCGGCAAATCGGTCAACGATAGCGCGACCCATATTGCCGCGCGCGCCAGTGATGAGAGCGATGTTTTTTTGCATTCGCGTATTTTGCATCGTGCGAGAACACTAAGTCTGCAGTTGCTGCGAGACGGTGAGCACGATGTATTCCGCCGGACGTGTAACGGAAACTTGCACCACTGCACGCATCACGCCACTAGCAACATCGTCTGCCGTCATGCTGCTACCGATTCCAATGTTCACCTCGAATGCGTCCGCTGCCGTCGCGCCGGCCAGTCCGCCGCGCACCCAAACACTTTGGAGGTAGTTCGCGATCATGGATTTCGCTGAGTTCCATGTCGTCGGGTCGTTCGGCTCGTAAGCCAAACTGGCCATCGCGGTCGCGATCGCTTGCTTAATCATGTTGCAGGTGCGGCGGACATTGATGTGTCGCCAATCCAAGCTATTGCCGTCGAGCGTCCGCGCGCCCCACACCAAAACACCGCGGCCGGGGAAATTTCGAATGGCGTTCACCGATTTGCCATCAACCGACACGTTTAGATCGGCCTGCCCTTCGTCCGAAGTCTCGACTGCAAGCGCAACAGCGTTTTCCACACCCACGTTCGCGGGCGCGGCCCACACGCCACGCACGCTGTCTACCTGCGCGTACACACCGGCCATCGATGCCGAGGGCGGCAATAAATTCAAGCGCCGCGCCATTTCGGTACGAAGCGTGTTGAATACCGCGCTGAAGGATGAGAGCGCCTTGTCAAGTTGCGCAGCAGATGCCGCGTCAGCGACGGTCAAAACTTCCATGATCACGGTTTCCTTTAGCGCGCGCTGCGATTCATCCGCGCCGCTGGCCACGATTTCTGCCCGAAGTAACGTAACAAGTACGCTTCGACTTTGAGTATCAAGATTTATCACGCTCATTTGCGCGGGGCTGATGGTCTGGGTATGTAGCCACGGAAAGTAAGCCGCGCCGTACGAGAGCGCCTCAGACACGATGCCATTGCGAAACTCGCTAACGACATCGGGCGCATCGGAGCGTTCACGATAGCCGTCCCACACATCCAGTATCGCGATGCGATTTTGTATCGCCGCGCAATGCGAAAGCATCGATTGCTGCACGCGGTAACACGCCTCCTGCGGGAGCATGACCGCTTCCGGCACGACGAGAATCGTCGGTTCAGGCTCGGTTTCTAATGCGTCGATCCCTGCGATGATGGCATCGGCCGTGATTGCTTCCATGAAGCTTCCCACTGACACCACATAACAATCGCTACCGCCGTTCGCAAAAAATTGAAGCATCGCGAGATAAAGGCCGTACTTCTCGCCGGTTTGCACCAAGCGACACCTATCGGCGCGTACAGCGAACGGCGTAGAGTCTCTACGCGCGAGCGGCGAATTCGTCTCGCCAGCCGCGTTCCCGGCTCCGGCACTCTCGGCAAGACTAAAAGTAAAGCGCACGTGTTCAGCAATCGGTGAGCCGCCGAAGTAAGCGTGAAAGTCAGCAAGTGAGCTCAAGCGCATCGGTTTTCCGCGCAGTGAATTGCCGTTGTATTCCGCGCGTTCAGTCCACCCGATGAACGCGGTAACCGCAGTGGCGGGCTCGACCACCGTGTTGGGAAACGCAGACTTCTCGGCGATATACACGCCGGGCGTTACTAAATTTTTCATTGCAGCAGTCTCCACAAACGCTTGAGTTCACGCGACCCATCGGTAGCGAATCGCCATTGTGTCTGAGTCTGCGCTTGCTGTGCTGGTAGTGCGATTGCTCTGCCGCACTTAGCTTCCGAAATAGAGCCACAAACAGAGCACACCCTGCACGCTCATTACACAGAGCGTGAGCAGCATGCCGCCACGGCGATTCCAGGCGCTGTTGGTCGTGAGCAAACTCGATGCATGCAGAATGCGCCCGAGCAACAACCCAGCGCCGAGCGGCCACAACCACGCCGCTGACAAGCCGCGCATTTCGAGCAACGCGAACAGCAATACTGCGATGGGTGCCGACTCCGCGAAGTTGCCATGCGCGCGCATACGGCGAAGAAGCGTCGTGTCACCGCCATCCAGGAAGTCCACACCTGTTTCGGCCCGCCGTGCAATCACCATCACGGTCAATCCGAAGTGAAGCAGCGCGCAAAGCCCCGCCAGAAGCAGTGTCAGGTGTGGAGGATTCATAGAAAGTGATGACGTTGCGATGTGCCGACGAGTTTAGCAATCGCTCCGCGCTATCGAGCACCCGCTGAGACGGTCTTCTCGGCATGTGCCTTCAGACTTTCAAGCGCTTTGGGCAATGTCCTCTTCATCCCCGAACCGATGAGCCGACCGAAGATGGGCGCAAGCAGGCCCTCGAACGTCACTCGGTGCGTCGCTGTCGTGCCGTCCGCAACTGCGCTCAGTTGGTTTTCAAAGCGCATCACGCACAACGGTAATTTGCACTCAGCAACAAAGCCTTGATTCGGCGTTACGCGGGTGAACAAGATCTTCGATTTCGGGCCACCGTGTGGCACGACCACACCGTCTACGCCCGATGCAAATTCTCCGTTGAGGCAGGCGGCTTTCACATCGGGGTCCCATTGTGGCCAGGCCACGACATTGGCGTAAATCGAAAAGACGTGGGCTGCGGGCGCTTTGATGGTGATGCTTGATTCAAATTGCATGATGAGTCGTGAGGTAAAAGTTATTTGGTGCTGACGGTAGGTGATAGGCAGGCTAGATCGGCGCGTAAGCCACTTTGCGCACTTCAAGCGAGCCCATGTGCACCAGTGGGCATTTGGCAGCCCAGCCAGTGGCCTCGGTCTCGCCTGGCACATCGATCAAGTAGTAGCCGCCAATCTGGGTGTCGCCAGTGAGCGCGTGACCCTCTTCGGTTTTGATTCGTCCCTTTTGGGTGAACACGCGCTGTGCGGTGTCTGCGGGCGCGAGCTGCCCTGCAGCGACGAGCACGCCCGCCTGAATCAGTTGTTGGTTGTAGGCCAGCATTGAGGCCATCATTTGCGCTTCAGCATCGGGCGACACATTGGCAAATGAAGCAGGTTGGATTTGGCACAGCAGAAGATATTTCATCGAGGTTCCTTGGTGATTTCAGTGAACGTGTTGCCAATGTAAAAAACCCGGATTCAACTGACAATTGACGTAAAACTTCATATATTCCAAATGAAAACTTTGCAATTGGATTGCTTCGCGCTAGTATTTCTGCATGCAAACGCTTCGTGGCATTCTCAATTTCACGCGCGCGGCGGAGCTTGGTAGCTTCGCGGCAGCAGCGCGCGAGTTTGGCATCTCGCCAGTGGCAGTGAGCCAAAACATCAGCCGACTCGAGCAAGGTCTCGGCGTTCGATTGTTTGCGCGCAGCACCCGCGCGCTTCAGCTCACGCCCGAGGGTCGGGCATTTCTAGAGCAATGCAAAGGGCCACTCGCACAACTTCATGCGGCATGCAAAGAGGTCGCGAGCGACGCGCAGCACGCGGGTGGGAAGCTGCGCGTGACAATCATCTCGCCCGTTGCGTTTTTGTATCTGATTCCCTTGCTGCCGAAATTTTTCGCGCGCTACCCAGAGATTCAACTTGAACTCGAACTGAGCGAGGATTCAACATCGTTAATCGCCAATCGATTTGATGTAGGTATTCGCGTGGGTGCGCTCAATGATGCAGCGTTTGTGGCGCGTCCGCTTGGGCCGCTCCGGCTATTGATCTGCGCGAGCCCGGCCTATCTCGCGGAGCACGGTGCGCCGACGACGTTAAGCGAACTCGCTGCACACGCAACGCTGCAGCTACAAATCACTGGCCACGAACAGGCGACACCCTTTATCGTTCAAACACGAAGCGACGGCGCGCGCAGCATGCAGATGCTGCAACTGCCTGCACGCTTTGTGTGCAACGACTTTCGAGGCCTACTGCAAGCGTGTTTAGACAGCATCGGCATCGCGCAGCTACCGCAGCCGCTCGCGCTCCCTGCGCTGCGAAAAGGTCAACTCAAAACGCTCCTACTCGAGAACATGCTCGAAGGCTGGCAACTGTTCATTCACTATCCGAGCCGAAAACAATTGCCGGCTCGGGTGCGCGCATTTGTAGATTTCTGCGTAGAGCATTTCGGCGGCCACGCAGATTTGAGCGCAGATGTGAGCGAGTTTGCTCACTCGAAATCGAAACACCCGTTGCGCGCCACGAACGCAACTAACGCAGCGCCAAGCGAGTAACCCACCACCACGCCACGACGTACGCAGCGCTACCCATCCAGAGCAAAGCCGACCCCAATGCATAGGGCAGATAGCGCTGTAGAACAAAGCCAAGAAGCGGCAGCAATTGGTGAGCATGCAGCCCTAGAAAATGTGCGGGTCTGCCGTCGCCGCCGCTGAGATGCCAGCCGAGAATCGGTAGCGCGCCTTGGGTGAAGGCGGGCGGTTGCTTTCCGCCTAGCAAGAAGCCACTCGCTGTGCCCAATAGCCACGTGAGCACGAGGCCGATGATCACGGCTTGCGCCGCAACGGGCATCGGGCTAACCGGTGCGTTGCGCCAGATGGCCCACGCTAATACGGCTTGCGTGGCGGTGAGCGCGACTGCGGCTACGGCCATTAACCCGAACATGGCGGCTTTGAACGGCGTGCTGATGTTGTGATGCGATTCGCCGCCTAACGCTGCGGCGCCAGTGATGTAAATCACCTCGAATGACGCAGTGATGATCAGCACCCAGACCATACTCTGCATCACTGGTGTCTGCCTTTGCGCAGGCTCAAGCAAGCCCATGAACCATGCAGTCGTCAACGCAAAGGCGGCCGTTGAAATCATGAACTTGATCGGTTTAAACCAAAGATTCGCGCCGCGAATTAAACGCTCGTCAAAGATCGCTACGACCGAAGCAACGATGGCGCAGACGAGCATGACGAGTGCAAACCACGCGAGTAATTTTTGACGTTCGAGCAGCGCTTCCCAAAGCGAGCCGTGAAACAAATTCAGCTCGGAGAGCGGCCAATTTGCAAGCGATACAGTGCTAGGTTTGGTGGTCACTGCGTGCCATCCCTTTCATGATTTGCGACATCAGCCTCACGCGCAGCGCGCGGGGCAATGTTGCGAGTGACCAGCCCAATAGCTTAGATAACCCGCCGGGCCGAATAAACCCAGTTTTACCGATGGCATTGACCGTGCGAAGCGCAACAACGTTAGGCGAGAGCGCTTTACCCATTTGCATGTGAGCGCGGCGAGCGAATCCGGTGTTCACGGGTCCCGGCGCGCTGATGAGCACATCGATGCCGTGCAGGGCGAGCTCTATGCGCAGCCCCTCGCCAAGCGATTGCACCCAGGCTTTGGTTGCCGCGTAATGCGCAGATCGCGCGACGCCGTGAAACGCAACCACTGAGCTGAACAAAACAATCGCCCCCGATTTACGTTGCCGCATGTGCGACGCTGCGTCGTACACGCCGCGCAACACCGCTGCGCAGTTCACCTGCAACATGTCGAGCTCGGTGCGCAGATCGCTGCTTGCAAACAGCCCCGATGTGCCGAAGCCAGCGGCAGCGACGAAGAGCCCGACCTCATGCGTTGCGAGCGCTTGGCTCACGAGCGCATTCCCTTCCTCAGTTGCGAGATCGGCTTCAATTGCTTTGCATGTGACGTTGTGAGCAGAATGCAATTCACTGCAGAGAGCATCTAAACGATCCCTGCGGCGCGCCACGAGTAAGAGGCTAAAGCCACGCTGCGCGAGGATGCGCGCAATTTCCAATCCAATGCCGTCCGACGCGCCGGTGACCAGCGCCCAAGGGCCGAAGCGGCGCGCTAAATCGCTTTTTTGTGTCACGGATTGCGAAGCGTGTTGTAACGCGTTCATTTATCCACCTTAATCTCAAGCGTGAGCGATTGCCCAGCGGCGATTTTGAAGGCGGCCTCATCGAACTTTGGTGCGCGTAGCATCGGGCGTGCGTTATTCGAAACGCCCCAGGCCTCGGTCGGTATGCCTAAAAAATTGGTATCGACTTTGCGATTGCCGTTCAAATCGTGTGATGCGGAGACCGCCCAGCTGCCCGGCGCGACTTTGTCAAACCGGCAGGTGACGCCCGGCGACTCGGCTTTTTGCCAGAGCTGCCGCGCGGCCGTTGCATCCATCGGAAATGCCGAGCCCGCAGGGAAGAGCGCGCAGCCCACTTCACCTTGATTAGAAGCGACGTTGGTCACGCGAATCGTGATCTCTGCATCACTTGCGAAGCTGCTCGCGGAGACGAGCGCTAACGATGCGGCGATTACGACTTGGACGGGAGTTTTTGTTCTGTTGCGCATGAAGAATTTCCTGTAAGTTTGGGCGGAGGAGGAGGAGGAGAAGGAGGAGAAGGAGGAAAAGTTGACAGCGTCAACAATGTACTTTGTAAATGTAGACACTGTCAACTTTTCTACATAGAATTCACTCATGTCCAAAACCACACGAAGCGAAGCCGCTCCTCTCACAGCCGACATCGGGAGCGAAACGATCCCGCTTAAACAAGCCTGCGTGATTGCCGCGCGAGAGGTCATTGCGGCGGAAGGATGCGCGGCGCTCAGCCTGCGCGACGTGGCGCGGCGGCTCGGTGTGTCTCATCAAGCGCCCTACCGCCATTACCCCACCCGCGACGACTTGCTCGCTGAAGTGCTTCGGCAGTGTTTTGCGGAATTCGCCCAAGCACTTGCAGCTCGCACGCCGCACGAGAACGCGCAGGATGAGTTGGGAAGCTTGGGCGATGCGTATCTGGGTTACGCGGCTGCGCACCCGGTGGAATACGCACTGATGTTTACCGACCCCTGGCCGCAAGCTGCGCATCATCCCGCGATGGCGCAGGCCGCCAAGATCGCGTTCGACGAATTGCGCAGCGTACTCACCCGTGTTTACGCACAAGTTCCCGCGCCTTGGCAAATGGCGTGGGTAGAGCGCGATGCGTTGTGCATTTGGGCGGCGATACACGGGCTCGCGAGCATTTCGCGCCTCGATGCAACGGCAGCGCTAGGGCTCGCCCCGGTTTCTCAACTGAGAGCACACGTGTTCGGCATGATTGAGCGCAGCATGGCGAACGAATCCGTACTTAACAACAACATTCCCAAACAGACGGATACATAAGGGCGAACACGGCAATGGATTTATTTTCAAGAATACTTACAAAACATACGATGCCCTTTCTAAATTGTCATTTTCAAAGAATAGTTGTCGCAATAATCCCCCTGTTTTTGAGCGGCTGTGCGGCGTTTAACTATACGAACCCGGATGCGCCGGTCGCGCTGCGCTTAGAGCAGATCGCGCCGCTGCAACCCGCGCCGCGAATTGCCCTCGTACTCGGCAGCGGCGGCCCGCGCGGCTACGCACATCTGAGCATTCTCAAAGCGCTCGAAGACGCGGGCATCGTGCCCGACATCATCATTGGCTCAAGCGTCGGTGCACTCATCGGCACGTTTTGGGCAGACGGCTTGAACGCAGCGCAGCTCACCGAGCAAGCGCTAAGCGGCGGACCGCTCACCTTGTTCGATCCCAACCCCTTCGCAGATCGCGGGTGGATTCGCGGCGAGCGCTTGCAGCGCTATGTGGAAAGCCAACTAAAAAATGGCCAGCGTTTGGAGCAACTGCCGCGCCGCGTCGTTGTCGTGGCCACTGAGCGGGCGTCCAGTCCGTCGGCCACGCCAAAAGAAGCGCGCTATTTTTTGCAGGGCAACGCCGCCGTTGCGGTGCGCGCCTCCGCGGCGGTGATGGGCATTGTTTCGCCCGTTGGAATTCACGGCACTGAATATGAAGATGCCGATGAATCGCTGCCTGTCGCCGTCACCGCCGCACGGCGATTGGGCGCGAAATTCGTCATAGCAGTCGATGTGTCGGCGTTGCCGGGCAGCACACCGCCCGAAGCTCCGGAGAGCATGCGCAAGCGAGACATCACTCGCGCTGCCCGTATCGCGCCCGAAGTGGCGAAAGCGGATTTCATCTTGCACCCAGACTTGGGCTACTACGCAAGCCCGCGTCGCAGCTATTTTTTGCAATCACTGGCGCTCGGCGAAACTTATGCGAAAGCACAGTTACCTACGTTGCAGGCGCGCTTGAAGCAGCTTAGGCCGTAACCCGGAAATTCACCGCGAGTGTTGATTTCTTCGCTCGTCCAACGAGCAATACGTCGCCGCAAACTTCAGATCGTAAGCGTCGTACGGACGACAGAAAGCAGCCTTTGTCTGTCTACTTCTTGATCGTGATCTTTCCGTCTTTGATCAGGATCCTCTCTCCGCCCTTGAGCACGACGTCGCCACCGTTAGTTTTGACAGTGCAAGGTGCTGAGCCTTGAATCGATGAAGCCGACGTAGTGCCACCTTTGAACGTCACACCACTGGTCTTTGAGCCACTGCACACGGCCTCCCACTTGTACTCTTTTGAGTCTTTGTTTTCGTAGTCAACAGTGATCGCCGCCGATGCCGAACAACACATCAAAACGGCTGCGGAAAAAGCAGCAAACTTACGCACCCTTAAACCTCCAGCAAATTCGAAAATTCATTGCGCTGATCTGAAGGACGCCACGAGCCTTTAGGCGTGACGCCGCGATCGCAACCGAACTTGATCATAGGGTGAAGCCGCTTAGTAATCACCCGGCCAGAGGTACAGGGTCACGCAGTAGACTCTCACTCCCCCTCAATTGCCAATGCGCAATTTCATCTTGTCTACGTTGAGCGTCCGTGTGTTAGTTGAGAAGATAGCGATTTCGTTGGATAAGCCACTCGCCCCCTCGCCTTCTGCCACCGGAGAAGAGCAAGTTTTTGCCAACCTTGTCACTGAGTTTGGGCGCTTTTGCGAGGGCAGTTCTTCGTGTACCAGCATCAACTTTTCGTCACAAAGTACCGCCCAGCTTTTCCTGACGAAACCGTGCAGGGGTCTCGCCGGTGATTCGGGCAAAGAATCTCACGAAGTTGGTCGATTCTGAGAATCCAAGTTGATGACTCAACTCCGCAATGCTCACGTCAGTGTGAATTAGCAGGCGGGCAGCCTCAAGCGCCAAACGGCGATCAATCAGTACCTTTGCTGAGTGTCCCGTGGCTGCTAGGCAGGCTCGGTTAAGCGTACTTTCCGAATACCCTAAGTGCTTTGCGTATTGGTTGACGCTCCAATGCTGCCGAAACGTCTTTTCCAATTCGTTGCGTAGAAGCTTGAACACCACAGGGATGAAGTTCTTTTGCTCAACGACGAGTGCAGACCGGGCGTTGTGCCAGCGCGCCAAGCGCAGCAGCAAACCAACGACGGCGCTCTGCAGCAAAGCGTTATCGAGATCAGACTCATCGTACTTGAGAAAGTAGTCGTGCAGATTCGCCAGCTGAGCACTCATCTCTTGATTGAATCGGTCATCAAGTTGCGCCACTGCAGGCCAGTCATCAACCAATCCGAGCAACATGTCCCGATGAGTCAGACGCCCTTGGGCGGGCAGCAATGCGGCAGGCTCTACCAACAAGATCCACCCGTCCAAATGCGTCTCCAAGTGCCACTGCTGAACTTGGGCTGGTTTAGCAAAGACAAGAGTGCCTTCTGACACATCGAAATCGACGAAATCGACACTGTGGCGGGTGCTCCCACTCGCTGTTAACCAAAGCATGAAGAACTCAACACGCTCCGGCTTGGCACGCTGATTCGGTGTGGTGCGACGCTTTAGGTCGGACACCAGCATCAACTCGATCCCCAGCCGCGCAAAGCGCTGATTTGCAAACCGCGTGTCCCTCAACTCCGTCACTGCATTTTGCATATGTTTATGCTCAAAGCCTATTCAGGTCATTTTGACGGAATTTGATCATAACCTGCCAACAACTGAACGTGCCATCAACCGATCTAAAGACAAAAATTCATTGGAAGTCGGCTGTATTGGCCCTTCAACGCAGAATGGGTAAACAAAGGAATTGATCATGCCCCGAGGAACACTTTTTCGATACGTCGCCCGTGTAGCCGCGCTCGCCACCGCGGCGATGATCTCAGCCTGCACGACAGTAAAACCTAACTCCGCTCAGGAAAAAGCAGTGACCACACAAAAAGCTCAAGTTGTAGCCCTCTTGAAAAGTCTTGAAACTGGCGACTCCGCCCCCGTTTCAAGCATCAATCCCAATAAGTACATTCAGCACAATCTGGCGGTCGGTGACGGACTTGCGGGGTTGGGCGCTGCGCTGCAGGCACTGCCCAAAGGCTCTGCCAAAGCAAATACTGTGCGTGTCTTCCAGGATGGGGAGTACGTTTTCGCACATACCGACTACAACTTCTTTGGCCCCAAGATTGGCTTTGACATCTTTCGGTTTGAAGACGGCAAGATCGTCGAGCATTGGGACAATCTTCAGGAAAAGCCCGTCAAACCTAATCCAAGCGGCCGCACCATGATCGATGGTGCAACCGAGGTTGTTGAGCTTGATAAGACAGTGGCAAACAAGACGCTGGTGAACGCCTTTGTCACTGACATTTTGTTGGGCGGCAAGTACGACAAATTGCCCACCTACATTGATGCAAACAATTACATCCAGCACAACCCCGCAATTGGCGATGGACTAGACGGCTTGTCGAAAGCGCTTGAAGCCATGGCTAAAGCCGGTGTCAGCATGCGCTACGACCGAGTTCACAAAGTCTTGGGAGAAGGCAACTTCGTGTTAACGGTCAGTGAGGGTGAGTTTGCTGGAAAACACTCGGCTTTCTACGACTTGTTCCGCGTCGCGGGTGGCAAGATCGTCGAACATTGGGATGTCATTGAAACCATTCCGCCGCGCGCAGAGTGGAAAAACACGAACGGCAAGTTTGGCTTTTGACCGCAAAGCCAAAGAGAACTACTCAACCCTGACTAGATCGTGAGAATTTGCATGAATACGAAAAAATCAATTCAACTACGCCGTGGCGCGATGGCTTTCTTCGCGGCAATTGCCGTGCTGTGCGCATTCACAACGCCGGCTATTGCAGGCTCTGAAACCTCAAAGAAAAGTAATAGCTCTTGCAAGAGCTATGAATCTTGGCTGGGCAACGGAAAGGTTAACGTCGTGGACTTCCGTGGGAATGACGAAAGCTCGCCTTTCCGCTTTCGTTTGAAATTTCACAATTTTGAACAAGTGAAGTCTGACGGTTTTATGGGGCCGATCACTCGCGGTTTCATGACGTTTTCGTACCCACGGCAGGCAAAGCCAACAGTCGCATATGTGAAAAGTGCACCATATCCAGCGCCATTCACGCAAGGCCCTGCCTTTGGGGAAAAGGTTGAGTACCAAGCGCGTGAAGTGGCTTGCAACGTCTTTGAAGTGCATTGGAAAGAGCCCAAAAAGGGCGACACTGTTACCCACGTTCAAAACTACAACAAGCAGCATGTATGCACCAACATTACCAACGTAAACCGTGAGCCAATACCTGCAGGATTCGATCCGTTCGACCTGGGCGCACAAATGAACAACAAAGCGCTTTTCCCCGCCGGCAGCCCGCTACTGAAGGATGGTTTCGGTTGGTACAACTTGTGCGGAAAAATGACGCAAAGTCTTGAACGCGATCGGGTTTGGGAGGATAAGTTTGACTTCCTGGTCTACGAGGCTCCCTGATTGGCAGCGTTTGACTGCGTCATCCAGGCCCCAACCGGGGCAGGGCGGTCGGTCCATTGATCAGCAATTGGCGCAGATGTACGAGAAACATCTCGCCTCCCTAGTTTTCAGCTTATGGTGCTTGCGATAAACCAATGCAGAGCTTCTTGACCCTGTCCGCCGCGCAGCTCTTCATCGCGCCAGATGGTTCGGTGCCCGTGAAGATGTCTGTGAGCCCAGCCCATATTGTCGAAACAGCATTTGGTCAAGCTGCGCCGTGCGCTGCGCATCTCGAGGCCGCGATCAATATGGTCGAAGATTCCATTATGGCAACCGGCATGCGCACAATGCCGCGTGGGACTTTGGTTAGCGACGCACCGTTGCTGCATCAAGCATTGCTGCGAAGCCAAGTGCCCACGTCACTAAGCCTCGAGCAAGTTGAACAGCGCTATCAAGACATCGCGCAGGCAGCGCAGCGCCTTCCCACCGTGCCCATTTCCGAACCAGCACCGTTGGCGCTTGCAAGCCTAATCTTGGTGCGCGAATGTTTGCATCACTTGGGTTATACGGAACTAGCTCTTGTCTGAGGCCAGCATTACATTGATCCAACGCTGCTGCGCACTCAAACAACCGCCCCTCTCCAGAGTTTGAATGGGAAACTTTAGTAACCATTGAAATTGTGCAAAGTGCAAATGCGTCCGTTCTGTTTGATGCACAAAAATGCGTGCATTCCTGAGGCTGTGCTGTGTCTCACCCCGATCTCTTTGTGTCAAACGTCCAGGGCGTGTGGATACACCCGGATGCGCAACCGGTCGACGACTTAATGCATGTGACGAAAGGCTCCCCGTCAGGTGCGATCCGCGTTATTCGGGACGAGCAAGGCGAAGCTGCGCAAAACTTATGTGCTACGCTTTTTGGCAAGTACCGTGCGCGTTCGTGAAAGCGGCCCTTTTCGGCGCGATTGAAGCCGAACAGCAAATTTGCGGCAAGCCGCGAGCGGCTCCGCGCACGATACGTTGCTGGTCTGCGTAGTCAGAACAAGCCGTATTTCGACAGCTGCCCTGCTCCAGCAGGTTTTGTTGCAACTGGGGAGCCTGCAACTGCGGCTCTTGGACAGCTTGCCTGACGCTCTACTCCCACTCGATTGTCAACCCGCAAGATAAGCTGAACTACGTCGGATCGCGCTGCATTGACGTGGACAGTAGCTGTTGACAACCCAACATCAGCCATGCCGTCAGTTTTACCGTCACTGTTTGCACTGCCAACAAAGTTCAAAAGATCAGCTTGGCGCGCGATTGATGATGTGAACAGACCAGAACCCAATATGTTCAACGTGAGTGCGTCACCTCCGCCCTCCTGTCAGGCAACGACGGGCTTCATTGAGGATCTCCAGCGGTGTAAAGCTGCTTCATCAAAAAAGCCTTGGCGCTTGGCGCGCTAGTGAGGCCGAGTCCGCGGAGCAGATAGGCTTGCGCATCCGTATGCTTGCCAGCCAATTTGTGAACGTGCGCCATAGCCACACCCAATACGGCTGGTAGTTGCGCATGGCCTCAGGATCAAGCGCAGCAAGCATCTGCGCAGCAGCTTCGAGATCTTGGCAATTGGCCAGGGCGACCGCTTGTGCGACCTGTGCACCGCGCGTTGGCCATTGGCTGTTGAGGTGGCCATACAACATGGCTATACCTCGCCAAGGCACTTGTGACGTGTGTCGGCGCTGACAGTGGGCAGACTGAATGGCTGCCTCGATTTGAAACGGCCCGCTTTGGGACAGTTGGAAGGCTTGGGCAAGCAAAGCATCGGCTTGGTCCAACAAGGTTTGGTCCCAGAGCGCTGTGTTTTGCAATTGCAACGGAATCAAGCTGTCCGATGCATCAAAACGTGCGCGTTCGCGGGCTTGGCAAAACAGCATCAGCGCCCGCAAACCCTTAGCCTCGGCGCTATGGGGCAGCAAGCTGCAAAGCAGCTCGCCCAAAAATAAGGCTTCTCCGCGCAAGTCTTGAATCTCAGCCTGCCCACCATCCACTGCTTCCCAGCCCAAACCATAAGCGGCATACACCGCTTCAAGCACCGCATGCAAGCGCTCGGGCAAATCATCGGCTTCGGGTTCTTCAAAGCGCAGGCCAGCATCGCGTATTTTTAGCTTGACGCGCACGAGGCGCTGCGCCATGGCTTTGGGAGAGACCAACATGCAAGTGGCCAATTGCTTGGCTTCTATGCCGAGCACGGTTTGCAGCATTAAAGGCGTTCGGATGCTGGCATCAATTGCTGGGTGAGCGCAGACGAACATCAGCTTGAGCCGCGCATCTGGAATCTCAAAGCCCAATGCTTCAGTTTCATCACCATCGTACAAAGCCTGCACCTCGGGGCTGTCGTGCAAGCGCTGACGGCGAGCTGTTTGCAAAAGTTCTCGTTTGGCCACCGTCAGCAGCCAAGCTTCAGGCGCATCTGGCACGCCCTGCGTCGGCCAGCGCTCTAGGGCTTTGACCAAGGCTTCACCCATCGCATCTTCCGCTGCGGCTACATCACGCCATTGATACGCCAACCAAGCAACCAAGCGACCATAGGCATGACGGGCAATGCGCTGTGCTGCATCTATTCCATCAGGCGGGCTGCTTGGTTGCGTCATGCTTGAATGAGAGAAAGGGCACGCTACCGTTTCCGATGAGTTGAGTGTGATTCATAGCGCTTGTCCATGAATCAAGAGCATGGCTTTGCCGTGGCTGACTAGGAGGGTTCAGGCGGGCTGTCCATGAGGGGGCGTACCTCAACACCGCCTTTGAGTGCCGCGGGGCTGCGAGCAGCCCAAGCGAGCGCTTCATCTAAATCAGGCACATCAATCACGTAGAAGCCGCCCAGCATTTCCTTTGTGTCAGCAAACGGGCCATCTTGCACCTGCCGCTGATCACCACGCATGCGCACAGTAGTAGCGGTGTGAGGCGGTTGCAGGGCATGGCCGATGACGACAACGCCTGATTCACCTATTGCAGTGTTGTAGGCCATCCACCTGCCAAACCAAGCGTTTCGCTCGGTCTCGTCTTGCGGAGGGATGTTGTTGGCAGGATTGTCATAGAACATGAGCATGTATTTCATGGTTTTTTCCAAGAGCGTGAGCGAATCAAGATCGATTCACGTCATAGATGCGTGGCTGGCCGATCAATCGACAGCTCGACCTAAAAATTTTCAATTAACCCGACCCTATTTTCTACTGTCAAGATTGCCATCAAAACTGCGTTGAAAATTAGTGACAGAGAAAACGGACGAAGGAGCCGCGGCAAAAAAATACAAATCAGGTACTTAGCTCCATAGAACGATTCGTAGTCGATGCCGAGATGAATTCTCGCCATCGAATCGTAAACCATTGATTTATATGAACTTTATCTATCCCCTACTCCCACTCAATCGTGGCAGGCGGCTTTCCGCTGATGTCATACACAACGCGATTGAATCCACGCACTTCGTTGATGATGCGGTTCGACACTTTCGCGAGCAGCGAGTGCGGGAGTTCGGCCCAGTGCGCGGTCATGAAGTCGGTGGTTTGCACGGCGCGCAGCGCGACAACGTTTTCATAGGTGCGGCCGTCGCCCATCACGCCGACACTCTTTACTGGGAGGTAGACCGCGAAGGCTTGGGCGGTGGCGTCGTACCAGGTCTGTTGACTTGTGGGACTTCCCTCACCCGCCCTTCGGGCACCTTCTGTGGGCTCTCGCCCATCTCTCCCGTTGGTCGAGACCGCAGCTTCGCTGCGTCCTGCGCCTTCGGCTGGTCCCAGAGGGAGAGGGGAATCAACCAGAGTATTGCGGAGCTCTTCGATGAAAATCGCGTCAGCGCGGCGCAGTAGGTCTGCGGCTTGGCGGGTGACTTCACCCAAGATGCGCACCCCGAGGCCGGGGCCGGGGAATGGATGGCGGTAGACCATTTCGCGCGGCAAACCGAGCGCTACACCAAGCTCGCGCACTTCGTCTTTGAAGAGTTCGCGCAGCGGTTCGAGCAGTTTCAGATGCAAGGTTTCTGGCAAGCCGCCCACGTTGTGGTGGCTCTTGATCGTGTTCGCTTTTTTGGTTTTCGCGTGCGCGCTTTCGATCACGTCGGGATAGATCGTGCCTTGCGCGAGCCATTTCGCTTGCGGCAATTTTTTGGCTTCGGCCTGGAACACTTCGACAAACTCGCGGCCGATGATCTTTCGCTTTTGTTCGGGATCGGTCACGCCTTTGAGATGCCCCATGAACTGTTCGCTTGCATCAACGCGAATGACTTTGACGCCGAGGTTATCAGCGAACATTTTCATGACCATGTCGCCTTCGTTCAAACGAAGCAGACCATGATCGACGAACACGCACGTGAGCTGTTGGCCAATCGCGCGATGGATCAGCGCAGCAGCGACGCTCGAATCCACGCCACCCGACAAGCCGAGGATCACTTCCTCGCTACCCACCTGTTCGCGAATTTTCGCGACTGCGGTTTCGATGTAATTCGGCATCGTCCACGACGGCGTTGCTTTGCACACATCGAGCACGAAGCGCGAGAGCATTGCTTTGCCTTGCTTGGTATGCGTCACCTCGGGATGGAATTGCACGGCGTAATAGCCGCGCGATTCGTCCGCCATGCCTGCGATCGGGCAGTTGCTCGTTGAAGCCATGAGCGAGAAACCCGGCGGCATTTGCGTGACCTTGTCACCGTGGCTCATCCAGACATGAAGCAGGCCATGGCCATCCGCACTTTTAGTGTCTTCAAGGCCTTCGAACAACTTGGTGTGGCCGTGCGCGCGAAGTTCTGCGTGACCAAACTCACGATGGTCACTCGCTTCAACGCTGCCGCCCAATTGCACCGTCATCGTGAACATGCCGTAGCAAATGCCGAGCACGGGAACGCCTTGCGAGAACACCGCTGCCGGTGCGCGCAATTCATGCGCTTCGTACGTGCTGGCGTGCGAGCCGGAAAGGATGATGCCTTCCGGGTTGTATTCGCGAATGAACTCGTCGGATACGTCGTTGGGATGCAGTTCGCAATAAACGCCCATTTCGCGCACACGGCGCGCGATGAGTTGGGTGACTTGTGAACCGAAATCGAGGATGAGAATGCCGCGTGACATAGCGTTGCGTGCTTCGTAGAAACGGGTGGATTAAAAGTGCAAACTATCAGAAGCGCGAAGGGCCCACGAAGGGCCCTTGCGTCTACGCTTCAAATTATTTCTTTGGCGCGTCGGATTTAGCGGGTGCTTTGGGCGCTGCAGCCGGTGCGGGCGCAGCTGCCTTCGGCGGATCGGGGAGTTTCAAGTTTTCTTTCTTGAGCGCCGCATCAATCGCGTTATCGGCCTCCACCGCAAGCGAGTCAGCCCAACGCATGGCGGTTTGAATCGTTTCGGCGTTAACCTTTTGCTGCAGGCCAGTCATCTTTTTGCCAGTCGGGCTTTGGTAGAACTTAACGATCTCAGCGACTTCAGCCGCGGTGAAAGCGTTGTGATACACGAGCGTGACCTGTTCGATCAGACCACCCGGCACATCGACTTTTTTGTCGAACACCGCCTTCATCGCGTCGCGCATGGCAACGAATCCCTTATCTGGAAATTTCGCGTCGAGCTGGCGGACGCCTGCGACCATGCTCTGCACGCTGCTAGTTGCAATTTGCTCAGGGATCGCGCGAATCCCCGTGATCTCGAGCAGCGTCTTAATGTCAGCGCGTTTCGCTGCCGTGAGCTCGCCGCCGCCTGCAGCAGGCGCAGCCCCTTGCGCAAAAGCTAGGCTTAAGCTGGAGGAGAGAAGAATTACAGTAAACGTTGATAATGTTTTTTTCATTGTCTTGCCCTGAGGTAATTTGAGGATCGCCGAAAAAGCCACGCTTAGTCGACGTGATAATTCGGCGCTTCCTTGGTGATCTTTACGTCGTGAACATGCGATTCGCGGATACCCGCTGACGTGATCTCAGTAAATTCCGCACGCTCGCGCATTTCGTCGAGCGTTGCGCAGCCGCAGTAGTGCATCGATGCACGCAGGCCGCCTTCCATTTGGAAAACGACATTGGTCACGCTGCCTTTGAAAGGCACTTGAGCTTCCACGCCTTCAGGCACGAGCTTCGCGGTGTTTGGATTGTTCGGTGCGCTGTCTTGGAAATAGCGATCAGCGCTGCCTTGTTGCATCGCGCCAAGACTTCCCATGCCGCGGAAGCTCTTGTAGCTGCGGCCCTGATAGAGCACGATTTCGCCCGGCGCTTCCTCGGTGCCAGCAAACATGCTGCCGAGCATGACGCTATGCGCGCCCGCAGCGATGGCCTTGGCAATATCGCCAGAGAAGCGAATGCCGCCATCAGCGATGAGCGGAATGCCGGTGCCCTTCAGACCGTTTGCGACGTCTGCGATCGCGGTGATTTGCGGCACGCCAACCCCAGTGACGATGCGCGTCGTGCAAATCGCACCAGGTCCGATGCCCACTTTGACCGCATCAGCGCCCGCATCGGCGAGCGCCTTTGCCGCTTCACTCGTGGCAATGTTTCCAGCGATCACCTGCGTGGCTGGGTAGTGCTGCTTCGCCCAACGCACACGATCAATCACGCCCTTTGAATGGCCGTGGGCGGTATCAACAACCAAGAAATCGACGCCTGCGGCAACAAGCAACTCAACGCGCTCCTCAGTGCCTTCGGCAACGCCAACGGCCGCGCCGACACGCAGGCGGCCCAACTCGTCTTTGCAAGCCTTGGGATGCTCGGTCGTCTTCAGAATGTCTTTGACGGTAATCAGGCCGCGAAGCTCAAAGGCATCGTTGACGACAATCACGCGCTCGAGGCGATGTTTGTGCATCAGCGCTTTCGCAGTCTCGATGCTTTCGCCTTCCTTGACAGTGACGAGCTTCGGGGCGGGCGTCATGATTGCCGAGATAGGCTGATCGAGGTTCGTTTCGAAGCGCAAATCGCGGTTGGTGACAATGCCGACCAACTTCTTGCCTTCGAGCACCGGAAACCCAGAGATGCGGTGTTCGCGATTGAGCGCGAGCACTTCGCGAACGGTGAGATTGGGGGTTACAGTGATCGGGTCCTTGAGAACTCCCGACTCGTGGCGCTTCACCCGCGAAACTTCCTGAGCTTGTTGCTTCGCGGTAAGGTTTTTATGGATGACACCGACACCACCCGCTTGCGCCATCGCAATCGCAAGGCGGGACTCAGTGACCGTATCCATCGCCGCAGAGACAAGCGGCAAATGCAGCCTGATTCCGCGAGTTAGCGCAGAGTCGAGAGATACATCGCGGGGAAGAACACTAGACTGGCCGGGGACGAGCAGAACGTCGTCGAAGGTGAGAGCTTTGGCGCGAATGCGCATTTTTGATCCTCACAAAAACAGCATTATACGCGCCACGAAACGAGCGGAATCCGGGCTAGTGGGTCGCGCCGTTACTTCGCGGGTGCCGGCGTCGCGCCCGCCGCATCAGTCTTCTTGGCGTCGTTAACGCCTTTCTTGATTTCGACCTTGATCGAATCCTTAAGCGCGCTTAGATAGGCGTTAGTCACGTCGGCCCCACTCTGCCCCACCAGGCGCTGAGCGATCCCTTTAAGTTTGTCGCCTGTCGCAGCTTCGGCGTCAATTGACTTAACGACACGCACAATGCTGTAGCCGCCAGCGTCGCTCGGTGCGCCTACATAGGCCGGGCCTTTAGTGGAGTCAGCGCCAAACACTTGTTTAAGCAACGCCGTGTTCAAGCCTGGGGCTCCTGCCTGGCGCGTTACCTTCGTCGGCGCGCCAAACACTAGCCCGGTCGTGGCCGATCCTTCTGCAACGGCTTTCGTTTTCTCGATACCGTCTTTTGCTACAAGCTCAGTTGCGGCCTTGCGTTGGAGTTGCGCTTGGATTTGCACTTTCACCTCGTCGAACGGGCGCACCGCCGACGGCTTGTGCTCAAGCACTCGCGCAGAAATCAGCGCGTTACCGCCTAAGTCGACCGCTTCGATGTTGCGCTTCGAGCTCAGATTTGCGGGTGTGAAGACGGTTTGAGCAAACTTCTGGTTTCCCGAACCAATCGCTTGCACCTGACCTCGCGTCAGCCATTCGGTTTTTACAGGCGTCAGTTTGAGATCCGCTGCGAGTTTCGAAAAGCTATCTGACTCTTCATAGACGCGGTTCTGGAATTTATCCGCGCTTTCCGCAAACTGCTTCGACGCTCGCGATTGACGAACGTCGTTTTCAAGCTGCGCACGAACCTCCTCAAACGGACGCACCCGCTCTGCCTTGACTTCTGCGAGACGGATGATGTGGATGCCAAACTCAGTTTCGATTGGCGCGCTGACCTCACCCGCCTTGAGCGCAAACATCGCGTCATCGAATGGTTTCACCATCACACCGCGCGCGTTGAAGCCTAAGTCGCCGCCCTGTGGGGCTGAGCCTGGATCTTTTGATTCCGCCTTTGCGGCGTCAGCAAACTTCCCGGCATCGGTGCCAACCTGTTTGATGAGCGCTTCGGCTTTGGTCTTTGCAGCAGCGAGCGAATCAGCTTTGAGCTTACCTTTGTCGTCTTTATCAACCGCGAGCAGAATATGGCTCGCGCGGCGCTCTTCAGGTGCAGAAAACTCTTTCTTTCGCTTTTCGTATTCGGCTTTCAATTCGTCCGCAGTCAGCGCAACACCTTTCGCGATGTCAGACTGCGCAAGCTTCAGATACTCGATCTTCACTTGCTCGGGTGCGCGATACGAATCGGGATTCTTGTCGTACTCTGCGCGAACATCTGCCTCAGCCACCTGCACTTTCGCAAGATAGGCGTCGGGCGCAAGCACTGCGATCTGAACTTCGCGAGCCTCTTCAGTGATGCGCTGGAACGCCGCAGCTTGAGAATTGCCCACGAACGCAGCGCGTGAAATCGCGTCTTGCATTGGTTGCATCGCCAAGTCTTGACGCAAACGCTGTTCGAACACAAGCGGAGATTGACCGATGCCTTTCAGCGCCTCGGCGTAGCGCTCCGGTGAGAACTTGCCGTTGTCTTGAAATGCGGGAATCTCAAGGATTACACGGCGTAGCTCAGCATCAGGGGCGGTCAACGAAAGCTTGCTCGCGCGTTCTGAAAGGAGACGCTGGTTAATGATTCCGTCGAGCACCTGCTGCTTGACCTCGGGGTTATCAAACATCGCCGGATCAAAGTTCTGCCCGAGGATGTTGCGCATCTGATCTTGTTGTTGACGCAAGGCGTTTTCGAAATCAACCGGCGAAATCGGCTGCCCGCCGACTCGCGCCAAGTCTTGTTCATTCGACATATTGCGAACGTAAGAGTCAACGCCGACAAACGCAAATGGCAACACCATGAGCGCGAGAATCACCTGAACTACACGCTTATTCTTGTGAACGAAATCGTACATAGCTGCTACCTGGGAGTTCGGTCAGTGCTTCGACCGTGAGGCGACGAATTCGTTTTCGTACGCCAGATGTAAAAAAGGCGAACCGAGGTTCGCCTTTTTCGGAATTGGTTGGCGGAGTGGACGGGGCTCGAACCCGCGACCCCCGGCGTGACAGGCCGGTATTCTAACCAACTGAACTACCACTCCGCTGAGCTTTCCTGTTGTGCAAGAACGCTTGGTGGGTGCTGAGGGGATCGAACCCCCGACATTCGCCTTGTAAGGGCGACGCTCTACCAGCTGAGCTAAGCACCCAAGCAACGAAACTGACTAATCAATCTCGCCACATGAGCCCGAAATTATACAACAAAAAAATCTATCAACTTTTGATCGCAACCCGATTAATTGATTTCGTCGCGAAGGCCCTTACCAGCGCGGAACTTCGGCACTTTAGCGGCCTTGATTTTGATCGCTTGACCGGTGCGTGGGTTGCGGCCGGTACGAGCAGTGCGCTTGCCGACATAAAAGCTACCGAAACCAACGATCGAAACACCATCACCCTTTTTCAGAGCAGCCGTGATTGCGCGAAGTGTTGCATCGAGCGCGCGACCTGCGGATGCCTTCGAACAATCGGAAGCCTTAGCAATGCTTTCGATAAGTTCAGCTTTATTCATTCTTACTATCCCCTTTCGCCATTCATTGACTTGAGAAAAAACTTAGACTCGGCAGCGCCAAAAATCTTCAAGGGCGCGAGTCTACTACGAAACCTCCGCATGCGCCTCTGCATGCGACTCCTACGCGAACAAGGTTAGTGTTTAACAACCGTGTCAGCAGATTCTGAGCGTTCAGTTTTTGCGCCTTGCACAACACTCGTTTCGTCCTCAGGAAGTGCGACGGGCTCGCGCTCAAGCGCGCGTGCGAGCACTTCCTCGATCCATTTGACTGGAACGATTTCGAGGACATTTTTTACGTTCTCAGGAATCTCGACGAGATCCTTCACATTCGCCTCAGGGATCAACACCGTGGTGAGACCGCCTCGATGCGCCGCAAGTAGTTTTTCCTTCAACCCACCGATAGGAAGCACCTCACCTCGCAGCGTGATTTCGCCGGTCATCCCGACGTTGGATTTCACAGGAATCCCCGTGAGCGCAGAAACGATTGCCGTTGTGATGGCGATACCAGCACTCGGGCCATCCTTTGGAACAGCACCTTCCGGGAAATGTAGATGCAAGTCATGCTTCTCGTAGAAATCGGGCCGGATACCGAGGCGTTTCGCACGCGCTCGCACGACCGATACCGCAGCCGCGACGGACTCTTGCATCACGTCGCCGAGCTTGCCAGTGTGGCGCACGTTGCCTTTACCGGCGAGCGCGACGGCTTCGACCGTCAACAAATCGCCACCGACTTCAGTCCATGCGAGGCCGCTCACTTGGCCGACACTATTTGACTTCTCAGCGAGGCCGAACGTGTATTTGCGTACACCCAAGTATTCGTCAAGATTCGCGGCGTCAATCACGCCTTGCGCTTTATCTTTTTGGGTAAGCAGCTTCTTTACCGTCTTGCGGCAAAGCTTCGAGATCTCACGCTCAAGGGAGCGCACACCGGCTTCGCGCGTGTAGTAGCGCACGATGTCGCGAATGGCGGACTCGGTGACGTCGAGCTCGCCCGCTTTTACGCCATTATTTTTCATCTGCTTGGGTAGCAGGTATTTCTGCGCAATACTGACCTTTTCATCTTCGGTGTATCCCGAAAGGCGAATGATCTCCATGCGATCCAAAAGCGGTGCGGGCAAATTGAAGCTGTTTGCCGTGGCAACGAACATCACATCCGACAAATCGAAATCGACCTCGACGTAATGATCGGCAAATGTGTTGTTTTGCTCCGGGTCAAGCACTTCGAGCAATGCGGATGCCGGATCACCGCGAAAATCTTGCCCCATCTTGTCGATCTCATCGAGCAAGAAAAGTGGATTGCGAACGCCCACTTTCGAGAGGTTCTGAAGCACTTTACCTGGCAGCGAACCGATGTAGGTGCGGCGATGCCCGCGGATCTCTGATTCATCACGAACGCCGCCCAACGACATGCGTACAAACTTTCGATTCGTGGCGCGCGCGATCGACTGGCCGAGCGAGGTTTTACCGACACCGGGTGGGCCTACCAAGCAGAGGATTGGGGCCTTCACCTTATCAACGCGCTGTTGGATGGCGAGGTACTCGGTGATGCGCTCTTTAACTTTTTCGAGTCCGTAGTGATCTTCGTCCAAGACTTCAATGGCTCGGTTGAGATCCTTGGAGACTTTGCTCTTTTTCTTCCACGGGAGCCCGGTGAGCACATCAAGGTAGTTGCGCACGACTGTCGCCTCAGCAGACATCGGCGACATCATCTTCAATTTCTTCAGCTCGGCCGTGGCTTTTTCCATCGCCTCTTTGGGCATGCCACTCGCTTTGATCTTTTTCGAAAGCTCTTCAATCTCAGCCTGGTCTTCCGATTCGCCCAGCTCTTTTTGAATCGCCTTCACCTGCTCGTTCAGGTAATACTCGCGCTGGCTTTTCTCCATTTGGCGCTTCACGCGCCCGCGAATGCGCTTTTCGACTTGCAGGATATCGATCTCAGCCTCGATGAGCCCCATCAAATGTTCGATTCGACGAGCGACCGATGCGAGCTCAAGCACTTCTTGTTTTTGCTCAAGCTTCAACGGCAAATGCGCAGCGATCGAATCCGCAAGGCGCCCGCCATCGTCGATTCCACTCATCGACGTAAGAATCTCTGCCGGGATCTTTTTGTTGAGCTTTACGAACTGATCAAAGTTCGCAAGCAACGCGCGGCGCAACGCCTCAACTTCAGCGGCACGCTCTTCATCTGGAGAAATCGGTGTTGCGGTTGCGGAGTAAAACTCGCCCGCATTTGTTGGCGCGATCACGTTGGCGCGATGCAGCCCCTCAACTAAAACCTTGACCGTGCCGTCGGGCAGCTTGAGCATCTGCAGAACGGTTGCCACGCAGCCAATCGAATGCAGATCCTCTGGCGCGGGATCATCCTTCGCCGCCGACTTCTGTGCCACCAGGAGAATATGCTTGCCCGATTCCATCGCGACTTCGAGCGCTTTGATGGATTTCGGACGCCCAACGAAGAGCGGGATCACCATATGCGGAAACACCACGACGTCGCGCAGGGGCAGCAAAGGATAGCTAATCGGCTCGTCACTCATTTTTACATCCTAACTCCGACACTTATCGCCCAGTTTTGATAGGGCGAGCGGAGATAAAAAACATCTTTCAATCAATCAGATTTCGCCTTGTAAGCCCCGATCATTAGTGGGCTAGCGCTGCAAAGCTTTCCATCCGATACCAGGAGACAGGTTGTATGAGGCGACCTCAAACATGCCCAGCTCCGTTTCATTTAAGCAACTTTGGCTGGATCGCCGAATATCAAGAGCGGCTTTCCTTCTTTTTCTACGATTGCCTCATCAATCACAACGCGCTCGAGGTTCGCCATCGATGGAACGTCGTACATGGTGTCAAGCAACATCACTTCCATAATCGATCGCAAGCCGCGAGCGCCTGTGCGTCGTTTCAGTGCGCGCTTGGCAATAGCTGCCAACGCTGACTCTCGAATCTCAAGATCAACGCCTTCCAAGCGAAACATCTTTTGATATTGCTTCACCAGCGCGTTCTTCGGACGCACCAGGATGTCAATCAGCGCCACCTCATCTAGCTCGTCGAGCGTAGCCACTACTGGAAGACGACCGACCAATTCCGGAATCAAACCAAAACGAATCAAATCATCAGGCTCGGTATCGCGCAAAAGCGCGCTAATCGTTGCTCGATCATCTGGCGCGACCACGTCGGCACCAAAGCCAATTCCGCTTTTCACACTGCGTTGCCGAATGATGCGTCCGAGCCCTTCGAATGCACCGCCCACAATGAAAAGGATATTCGAGGTGTTGACCGTTACGAACTCTTGGTTCGGATGCTTACGACCACCCTGCGGAGGAACCGACGCGTTAGTGCCCTCAATTAGTTTGAGCAGCGCTTGTTGTACGCCTTCGCCCGATACATCGCGGGTGATCGAAGGATTTTCACCCTTGCGCGAAATCTTGTCGATTTCGTCGATGTAGACGATTCCGCGCTGTGCGCGTTCGACATCGTAATCACACGTTTGCAGGAGCTTTTGAATGATATTTTCGACGTCTTCGCCAACATAGCCCGCCTCGGTAAGCGTGGTGGCATCGGCAATCACGAAGGGCACGTCGAGCAGCTTTGCCATTGTCTGCGCGAGCAAAGTCTTTCCTGAGCCGGTTGGCCCAACTAGAAGGATGTTGCTTTTCGCGAGTTCGACATCATCGTTCTTGCCATTGGCTTGGTTCGATTCGATGCGACGGTAGTGGTTGTATACCGCCACAGAAAGGATTTTTTTCGCCTTTTCCTGCCCGATGACGTATTGATCTAGATGCTCGCGAATTTCGTGCGGTGTGGGCAGGGAGCGGCCACCACTTGTTTTGCCGCTGCGATCGGTGGCTGCCTCTTCCTTGATGATGTCATTGCACAAGTCGATGCACTCGTCGCATATGAACACCGACGGACCGGCAATCAACTTACGCACTTCGTGCTGACTCTTGCCGCAGAACGAGCAATACAGCAGTTTGTCGTTACCAGTTTTTTCAGCCATGGGTTCTTATCTCTCTTTCGCGACGAACGCTGCGCATCCGGCCTCTGCCCTCATGCGCACTCGCATTTGCTCTGAAATATTCCTAGATTCAGTGTAGCGCTTCCCGCGCGAGCGCGCACCGGAAATCCCGGCTCGCGTTTCGCTGGCAAGCGATGTGTGTGATTGCGGTGACTAACGCGACGAAAAGCCAGCAAGATATGTCGCAAGCGTGCGGATGTGTCGCAAGCATGCGACGCGGTTTGTCGACCAAATGCGCTGCGCCTCGCGCTCGCTGCGGCGAGCGCCCCAGCGCTTGGCGGTAACAAAAAGCGCCGCGACGAATCAGGCAGCTTCCGCGCGCGTCTGCAATACGCGGTCTACCATCCCGAACTCAAGCGCCTCAGTTGCAGACATAAAGTTATCGCGGTCAGACGCGCGATCAACCTCATCCACGGTGCGGCCGGTAAAGGTCGCCATATGCTCGTTATAACGCTTTTTCAGATTGACGATGTACTTCGCATGGCGCTCGATATCTGACACCTGCCCCGAGAATCCGCCAGAAGGCTGATGGATCATGACGGTGGAATTCGGCAACGCGAAACGCTTGCCTTTGGTGCCGGCCGAAAGCAAGAATGCGCCCATCGAAGCGGCCATACCGGTGCAGAGCGTGCTGACATCCGGTTTAATGAAGCGCATCGTGTCGAAAATAGCCATTCCTGCTGATACCGAGCCGCCGGGCGAATTGATATAGAAGCTAATGTCTTTGTCGGGGTTTTCCGACTCCAAAAACAAGAGCTGCGCTACGATCAGATTCGCCGTTTCATCGGTGACGGGTCCGACCAAAAAGATGACTCGCTCTTTGAGAAGGCGCGAGTAAATGTCGAACGCTCGTTCACCACGACCGCTTTGTTCGATCACCATCGGCACGAGGCCCAAGGCCTCAGGCGATTGGAAATTGGTTTGGGCAGTCGGTGGAGTCCAGATACTCATGGGATTACTTTCAGCGAAACAACGCGATAACTCGGATGTGGCGCTACTCTACCCGAATTCAACTGCCCGGCTTTGATTACGCCGCTTGACCGATCAGCTCCGAAAAGCTGGTCGGCTTGTCATTCACTTTCGCATTCTTTAGCACGAAGTCAACAACGTTTTGCTCGAGCGCAATGGCCTCGAACTCGCTCAGACGCTTCGGGTCTTGGTAGTACCAAGCGACCACTTGCTCAGGCTTTTCGTAGCTCTGTGCTTGCTCGGCAAGCAGCGCCTTTACCTGATCCGGCGTGGCCTGGAGGCTCTTGCTACGAACCAGCTCACCGACGATCAGTCCCATCGCAACACGCTCCGTGGCTGCCGGCTCAAATGTCGACGGCGACACCTGTGCGGCCTCACCTTTTGCGCCGCGCGACTGCAGTTCTTGCGATGCATTCTGCGCCATACGCTGCGCTTCTTCGGCGATCAGCGAACGTGGAATCTCAACGTTTGCTTGCGCACGAAGCGACTTGAACACTTGTTCACGTACGGCTTGGAAAACGCGACGCTTGCGCTCAAGTTCGAGATTCGATTTCACTTCTTTACGAAGCTCAGCTACGTCACCACTTGGCACACCAAACGCTTTCACGAAATCAGTGTTCACTTCGGGCAGCACTGCCGCAGCCACGTCTTTCGCTGTGAGCGAAAACGTTGCAGTTTTGCCAGCAACATCCTTACCAAAGTAGTCTGCGGGGAAAGTCAGATCAAAGCTGCGCGATTCGCCTTTTTTGAGGCCGTGCGCCGCAGTTTCGAACTCGGGCAACATGCGACGCTCACCGAGCACCATCGTGAAATCGTTCGCCGAGCCGCCCTGGAATTCTTGACCGTCGATCACGCCTTTGAAATCAACGATCAAACGATCGCCGTCTTCGCTCGCGCTGTCTTTTGGCGTGTACGTCACTCGTTGCTTGCGCAGCGTGTCAATGGTGCGATCAATGTCAGCGTCATTGATTTCAACCACCGGGCGCTCAACGCTCATCGCGCTTAAGTCACCAAAAGAGACTTCTGGGAACACTTCAAACGTTGCCACGAATTCGAACTTCGTCTGGTCTGCTGGATTCGGCAGCGGCTCTACACGCGGTGTGCCCGCAACGCGAATTTGATTCGCATCGACAACCTCGCCGAAAGAGCGATTGATCTCGTCGCCGAGCACTTCGCTACGCACTTGTGGACCATAAGTCGACGAAACCATCTTCATCGGCACTTTGCCAGGACGGAAGCCCTGCATCTTCACCGTGCGGGCGATCTTCTTCAGGCGCGATTCGGTTTCCGAATTAACGCGCTCGACGGGGATTGCCATCGTGAAACGGCGCTCAAGGGTACTGATTTGCTCAATAACGGTGGACATAGCGTTGATTTCCGTGACGCTCACGCTCGAAGCGAGGCGCCGCTCGTAGTTCTGAAGAACGGTTGGGCTTAGTTGAGCCGCAGCGACTCAACGCGCTGCAAACAAACAACCTTGGTGCGGATGAAGGGACTCGAACCCCCACGCCTTTCGGCGCTGGAACCTAAATCCAGTGCGTCTACCAATTCCGCCACATCCGCAAAACGTTAAATTATAGCTTTGGCGCGTAATTGCGCATACGTGCGGTGCACTTTGCTCTATGGCGGTTGACAATCACTATGAAAACTTTCCGGTCGCCTCGTGGTTGATCCCGCGAGCGAAGCGCCCGGCCGTCGCGGCCCTGTACCGATTTGCCCGGGGCGCGGATGATTTGGCGGACGAAGGGGACGCGTCGCCAGCTGATAGAAAATCGCACTTAGACGATATTTTATCAGGGCTAGATAGCATTTTTAGCCAAAAACCAACTAATAATAAAATAGCCACTTACACCAAATACTTTAAGGACAAAGAGGATTTAGGCGTTTCCTCGACGCCATTCAAAGCGCTTGTCTCTGCCTTCCGGCAAGACGTCGAAAAAACGCGCTACCAGGATCGCGATGAGCTGCTCGATTACGCAGACCGCTCCGCAAATCCGGTCGGGCGCGTGATGCTTGCGATTTTTGGCGTGAAAAGCGCGACCGCACACCGCGCGAGCGATGCCATTTGCACGGCACTGCAGCTGATCAATTTTTGGCAGGATGCGAGTGTTGATATCGAAAAAGGCCGCATTTATGTGCCGCAGAGTGAGTTCGCGAAGCACTGCGTCGATGCCATCGATTTTCCGTCGCATCCGAAGCATCGCGAGCTCATGCGCGCGCAGTGCGAGCACGCAAGAACGATGCTCTGGAGCGGCTGCTCATTGCTGCGCGAACTGAACGGTCGGTTTCGCATAGAAATCGCATTCACGATTGCTGGCGGCGCCCGTATTCTGGAAAAAATTGAAGCAAACGACTACGACGTGACTAAGCGCCCGACACTTCGCTGGTACGATTCGGCCCGACTTACGTGGCTTGCGTTTAGAGCACTTCGGATGTCGAAGACGGCGGCGATACCGGCGAAATTGATTTGATGGTAAGCGCACACATTTTCGACACAGATTTGTGCGGATTTGAAGCAGATTTGCGCAGACCACTTATCTTGGAATGCTTCTTCAAGCGCTTAATGGTACGTAGTGAGTCGCCTCGCTCTCATGAGCGTCGCGTGCCAGCATAAAAAGTCTGCGTTAATCTGCGTTGAATCTGCGGAAATCTGCGTCGAAGAAATTAAACCCAAATAAACGCCCATCGAAAACAGAACAACCGTGACCCCCGATCAATACTGCGAAAACAAGGCCTCTCAGTCGGGTTCGAGCTTCTACTACGCATTTCGGTTTCTGCCGCCGGAAAAGCGTGCAGCGATTACCGCGTTCTACGCGTTTTGCCGAGAAGCGGATGATGTTGTCGACGAAGTCAGCGATCCGAATGTCGCGCGCACGAAGCTCCTGTTTTGGCGCAAAGAGATTGACGCCCTCTATGCCAACGTGCCACAACATCCAGTCACCAAGGCACTGCAGCGCCACATCGTGCCGATGCGTTTGCCACAGCAGGCATTTCATACCGTGCTCGATGGCATGCAGCAGGATCTTGAAAAGACGCGATACCTCGATTTCAGCGAACTAAAACTTTATTGCTATCAAGCGGCAGGCGTCGTTGGCGAGGTGAGCGCGAGGATTTTCGGGATTGACTCGCCCGAGAACCCGAAAACGCTCGAATACGCACGCACAATGGGCGAAGCGCTACAGCTGATGAACATCATTCGCGACGTGGGCGAAGATGCAAGGCGCGGACGAATCTATCTGCCGAGCGAAGATCTTGTTCGCTTTAACGTGTCGGCGGCAGACATCTTGCAATCGCGCTCAACGGACGCGTTCAAGGCGATGATGCAGTTTCAATACGAACGTGCGGCGGCAACTTACGACCGCGCGCTCGCTGTATTGCCCGCTGAAGATAGGCGCGCACAAAAGCCGGGGCTCGCGATGGGGGCTATTTATCGCGCACTCCTCGAAGAGATTAAAAGCGATGGTTTCGGAGTGCTCGAGCGCCGCGTATCACTTACGCCGGTGCGAAAACTATGGATCGCATGGAAAACGGTGACGTTCGCGTGAAGCTGTCGACACTCCGTTGGATGCGAGCATGAAGCGCGTCGCGATCATCGGCGCTGGTTGGGCGGGGTGCGCGGCTGCGCTCACGCTTGCGCAGGCGAATGCAAATGCGTCCGAACGCGGGAAGAAGCCAACAAGCATTACCGTCTTTGAAGCCGCGAGAACGCCCGGGGGTCGTGCGCGCCGCGTTGATAAGGACGGACGCAGTTTTGATAACGGGCAGCACTTACTCTTGGGCGCCTACACACGCTCGCTCGAGATGATTCGTTCGCTGCATGGCGCGCAATTGCACGAGGTGATCGACCAAAGGCCGCTCGCACTCGTGGCGGCGCCGGGTAAACCGGAGCGTATCTCGGTGCAGGCGAAACGTTTGCCTGCACCGCTCCACTTGCTGCATGCGATGCTGACGGCGCGCGGCCTCACGATTTCTGACAAGTTAAGTATCAACCTGTGGTGCGCAAGAACCCTTTACGGCTCGCGCGATTCGACGGCGCACGCGAATCAAACCGTTGCAGAGCTCATCAAGACCCAGCCAGCACGCGCGAAAGCCTGGCTGTGGGAGCCGCTGTGCGTTGCTGCACTCAACACGCCCGCTGAACGTGCGAGTGCAAGCGTATTTGTTGAGGTTTTGCGTCGATCATTTCTCGGCACCGCCGAGGCAAGCGATTTAGTGATTCCACGCGTCGATCTATCGGCGTTGTTGCCCCAGCCAGCGCTTGAAGCGCTCGCCCGGTTGGGCGGCGAGGTGAGGCTGGGCGAGGCTGTAAACAAGATCGCACCCGACAGCAATGGAAGCGGCAAAACGCGCATTGTTCTGCGCGAACGAGACGAAGTTTTCGATGACGTAATCGTCGCCGTCGGCCCGCAACACATTGAGCGGCTATTAGACGATTGCCCACATTGGATTACGGCAAAAGCGGCATTAAGTGGCTTTTCGTATGAACCCATTTCCACGCTTCATTACGAATTCTCCGCTGGGCTAGACCCGGAAAGCTCACCGATGCTGATGCTAGACGGTGAGCCAGGCCAGTGGCTCTTTTCGCATCGCCTCAGCAATGGGCAAGTGCGCGCAAGTGTGGTGATCAGCGCACACTACCGAGAAGGTAATGCAGATGAGCTACTCGCCGATGGTTTCGCTCAACTCAAGCGAAACTTTGCCGTCCCAAAGCCGCTTTGGCAGCAGCTCATCACCGAAAAGCGCGCTACCTATGCTTGTACGCCGATACAGACGGCCAAATTGCGCGACATCCCAAAGTCAATCGGTGGCGTTCATTTCGCCGGCGACTGGTGTGTTCCCGAACTACCCGCAACGCTTGAGGCTGCAGTAATATCTGGCGAAAATGCAGCCCGACAAATCATCGAGTCTTTGCATGGTTAATGTTTTTACTTACGGCTCGCTTATGTTTCCAGCCGTTTGGCAGCGCGTCGTTCTCGGCGACTATCAATCAAGCATCGGGACAATTCAGGGCTTTCGCCGTGTTGCGGTGAAGGGCGAAGAGTACCCCGCGCTCATCATTGCAAAAGACGCCCCACGTTTGGAAGGGCGCGTCTATTTCGACGTCTCGGATGACGATATGGCGCGCCTAGATCGTTTCGAAACGACACGATACGCGCGTGTCAGCGTCGCTGTCACAGTGAGTGAGGCCGCAATCGTCGCCGACGCTTATCTCGCGCTCAATATCGATGAGCTCACCAGTCATGACTGGGATGTTGACCGCTTTGAGCGTAACGGCCTAAGTCGCTTTTTGGAAACGTACGTCGCACAGTACGCTCCGTAGTCCCCGCCCCAAAAAAAACGCCGCAAACGCGGCGTTTTTTAGAGGCGCTTCGCTTGACGCGATATTCTCTAAGCTGACGTGGAGCTGCTCGCTTGCGGCTCCGGTTTGGCTTCGACCGGCACATCGGGCTTTATCTCCGTAGTTGGCACCGGCGTATTGCCAGGGCCGCTTCCAGGAGAACCTGGCGTGTTGTAGGTCTTGGTGGTGCGCACGGGACGGCCCGCCATGATGTCGCCCACCTGATCTGCGTCGATCGTTTCGTACTCCATCAACGCAGCAGTCATGGCCTCAACCTTGCTCGCGTTGTCCGTAAGGATTTTGGTCGCCACTGCATACTGCTCGTCGATGATGCGACGAATCTCGCTATCCACTTTTTGTAGCGTTTCCTCGGACATGTTTCGAGTCTGCGTGACGCTTCGGCCAAGGAACACTTCGCCTTCATTGTCCGCGTACACCATCGGCCCGAGCACATCGCTCATGCCGTAGCGCGTGACCATGTCGCGGGCGATTTGCGTTGCACGCTCGAAGTCGTTCGAAGCGCCGGTTGAGATGTTTTTAACGAACAAATCTTCAGCGATACGTCCGCCGAAAAGTACGGCGAGTTGCGTGAGCATTTGGTCTTTGTAGAGAGAAATACGATCACGCTCAGGCAATTGCCATGTCACACCCAATGCGCGGCCACGCGGAATGATGGTGACTTTGTGCACAGGATCCGCTTTCGGCAGGCTCGCTGCGACGATCGCGTGGCCCGACTCGTGATACGCGGTGGCACGTTTCTCATCTTCCGTGAGCACCATTGATTTGCGCTCTGCCCCCATGTAAATCTTGTCTTTGGCCTTCTCGAAGTCTTCCATGTCGACGAGGCGTTTATTACCGCGCGCCGCAAAGAGCGCAGCTTCGTTGACCAAGTTCGCAATGTCAGCACCCGAGAAGCCTGGGCAGCCGCGCGCCAACACGTGTGCGTTTACATCGCCCGCAATCGGAACCTTGCGCATATGCACTTGCAGAATCTGCTCGCGCCCACGAATGTCGGGCAGCGGCACAGTCACTTGGCGATCAAATCGGCCCGGGCGCATCAGCGCTGGATCGAGCACGTCAGGGCGGTTCGTCGCAGCGATCACGATCACGCCTTGGTTGCCTTCGAAGCCGTCCATTTCTACGAGCATCTGGTTCAAGGTCTGCTCGCGTTCGTCGTTTCCGCCGCCGAGGCCCGCACCACGCTGACGGCCTACGGCATCGATCTCGTCAATGAAGATGATGCACGGCGCATTTTTCTTGGCTTGTTCGAACATGTCGCGAACGCGCGCCGCGCCCACACCGACGAACATCTCAACGAAA
>JAAFJA010000018.1 GCA_013298765.1 Betaproteobacteria bacterium | reverse complement strand
CGCAATCTCTCGGTTGCGACGCCTCGTGCGACTCAATGTCGCAACGTCTGCTTTGCCTTCGGTACTCTGCATAAAACTCCCTTTCGGTCATCATATGCCTCGTACACAAAATTCAGGATAGGCTCAGGACATGTGGAACAGCACCGAGGACGAGTAACTACTCCGTAACGATGAATATCGGTAGACGCGCCGTCGTGCAGGTCTCGTAGGGTGCGATCCTATTGCACCCAGGTTGATACCAACACCGCTTGATTGGAGAAATGCGCTTCGCGCCCATTGCTACAAGGTGCGATGGGATCGCACCCTACGATCTGCATCGATGCTCCCATCGACTCCCTCGAATGTCGTGTGTTTATAAAAGTTATCATGCGTGAAGTTTGATAACCAACTTTTGATGCCTTTGAGGTTTTATGGTTAGCCCGGAAGTACGCTTCTCAGTCTTCGTGTTCGTATCGCTTCTCGCGTTTATAGCGATCTTGCGTTTCGCAACTCGCCACAGGTCTCAGCGCCCCAAGATGTCAACTGTTGTTGCAGTCTCTGGCATCGTCGTAGTCGGAGGCATGATCTTCGCCAAGTTCGGCAACAACGCTAGCCTGCCATGGTGGATCTATTACACGGTTCCTGCGCTCACCACGCTTCTTTTGCCGCCCGCTGTCTTTAAGCTCTACGGCAAGGAACTACTACAGTACTTGGTGCTCGCATTTCTCTCGTCTCCGATGATCCATGTGATCTTCTCTTTCTTTCTGGACTGGCATGAGTACATGCCATTTATTCCGGTGCCGTCGCTCAAGTCATTGCTGCGTTGATCACGGTGGCATCTCACTCTTCACTCGAGCGCTAGACGCAGGGTATCGACCGCACATCGCTCGTTTGCCCATCAAAAATTCGAAGAACACGTCCCATAATTTCCGTTGTAAATATTTTCACAGGAGGCAGTGATGGATGTACGAGACATGCAAGGCAATCCGGCAATTTGGGAAGAATTGTCTTGGGCGGATCTGAGTAGCAGAGAAAAAGAGCTTTGGACCGCTCTCGGCTGGCGACAAGATAGATGGGATGGAAACAACGCGCCATCCAGCGCCGATAAAGACTGGCGTGACTTGAACGCGCAAGAGCAAGTTGCCGCCATGAACCTTGGATTTACCGAGGACATGTGGAACACCACGGAGGACGAGTAACTACGCCGTAACGATGAATATCGGTAGACGCGCCGTCGTGCCGGTCTCGTAGGGTGCGATCCTATCGCACCCAAGCTGATGCCAACGCCGCCTGATTGGAGAAATGCGCTTCGCACATATCGTTCACAAGGTGCGATGGGATCGCCCCCTACGGGTAAGCGCGTCCCCGCGTAGGCGGGGATCAACCGCGCACAGGGCGACTGCGAGTCACCTGTAAACAACCGAAGTCAATCGAGCAGCGGATTCACCACTTCCAGCTCGCCAAACTTCCGACCGTGCTGCAAATCTTCTGAATAGAGCACCTCGCAATCGGCATCAATCGCCGCTTGAACGATGAGCGCGTCAAACCACGATATCTTGTGCTCTAGTTTGAGCAGCCACGCGTTCTCAACCGTCTCACGGCTCGTCGCGTCACATCGAAATGTTCGCAGCGTCGCAAGCACATTACCGACTTTCACATCGTCGAACCCGAGTTTTCGACAGGCATTCGCGGTTTCAATCAGCACTTGCGTTGAAATCACGATCTGCGTTTGTTCTCGCATCAAGCGCAACATGAGATCAACCACCAGCGCTTGTTTTTGCGGCGCGTCGTCATCCAGCGAATAAATGACGAGGTTGGTGTCGAAAAAGACACTCATCGCTTCGTTGATTTCTTCGTCGTCGTTTTGTCGGCTATCGCATAGAGCTTTTGCATGCGCGGCTCAGCATCGTACATCGCTTGGCGATCAAATTTCTCGCCACCCAACGAGCCTTGCGCCGCCTTAAGCAGCTTCTTAAAGCGCGCGACGCGATCTTCCGTCGACTCAACCGACGCCACCTGCTGCGCCAAAAACTCACGCACCATCGCGTTCACGCTCGTGCCGCGTTGCAGCGCAAGAATCCGCGCCTGACGAAGGATGTTTTCATCAATGGTGAGGGTGAGGTTGGTCATGGCGGATGCTCCAGCGATCAATACACGGGATAAGTGTAGCACGGAACCCGGGTTCTTTCTCGTGGGCCGTGATCGGCTTTTTGTTCGAGGTGAGTCTGTCTAATCATGGTCGCAGCACGCGGCGTTGCAATGCATGTGGGTCCAATACGATCACTTACTTCCGTATTCGCGCGGCGGCAGTAACGACCTCCAAAACATGGTCGTGACATGTGCCCCGTGCAACTATGGACGAATGGAGTACACGCTCGCCGAAGCGCGCCTTCGTAATCCTCTCGAACGCGCGCGACGTCAGGGTTCTTGGGACGGCCTGGAACGCCTCCTAAGTGCGGTCTAAAGCATCCAATCCATACGCTGGATTTATCGGCGAAATCCAGCGCTACTTGCGCCACGATCAGTGTAGATTTCGCGCATGACGAAAGATTTTCACTTGTTGCCCGAGTCTGAGTTGGTTGCTCTGGACGATCTGCTCGCTGTTGACACGGAAGATAGATGGCAGTCGTTCTACGCGAATCGCGCTCGACCATGTCCTTTCTTTGAGCGCGTGCCCGATGAAAATTTGGTGGCGTGGTCGAACGAGGGGCGTTTTCCCGTCGCCTCTGGGTTAGATATCGGCTGCGGCAACGCACGCAATTCGGTGTTTCTCGCGAAAGTTGGATGGAGCGTTACCGCGATCGACTATTCCTCATCGGCAATCGCATGGGCGCGCGAGAACGTCGCTGAGTCGATGGTCGACGTCAAGCTCGAAGAAGGATCAATCTTTAGCCAGACGCATTGGGTTGCCAGTTTTGATTTCGTGTATGACTCCGGATGTTTTCATCACATCGCACCGCATCGTCGTCAGCGCTACATTGACATGATGTACACGATGCTTAAGCCACGTGGCTGGTTCGGGCTCGTGTGTTTCGCGCCTGAAGGCGGAAGCGGATATAGCGACGGCGAAGTTTACGAACGACGAACGCTTGGCGGTGGCCTTGGCTATACCGAAGCGCAGCTTCGCGACTTTTGGTCTCCGACGATCCACATACAAGAGCTTCGAAGGATGAACGACGAACCGTCGGGATCAGGGATGTTTGGAAAGCCCTACCTTTGGGTGATGCTCGCGCAGAAGCGGTAAAGTGAGGATCTTGCAAACGACTTCTGCGCTTCTGTTCGCCTAGCTCGTAGCCAAGGTCAAGAAAAGGAGCTATGCGCACCCCGCGCGCGCTGATGAAATGCAGGGTGCATCGAATCGGCGGCAGCGCATTGGCCATGCGCAACGATGATTGCACGAGCGCAACACGAGCTACCTCTCAGCCCTCTTTTTTCTCACCCGTAAATCGCGCAAAGTTTTCCGCGAGCTGTCGCGGTATGTGTTTCTTGCTGTCCCACTGCGCTTAATGTGTTGATTGCTGCTGCGCGCGGCAGTCTAAAAAACACATTAAGGAAACAGCATGAGTAGTAACGAAACGAATTTGATCGATCAACTAATGAAGCAAAACCGCTTGTTGAAAGGCGTGATCGGCGTCGCGGGGGCGGGCTGTGCGCTGGCGCTTTTGATGGGCGCGAAAGCGCCGGACACGACGGCGAAGTTCACGGAGATTGATGTGGAGCGCATCAATATCGTGACGGCGGAGGGGAAGCATGCGCTGGTGCTCGCCAATCGCGATCGCTTGCCCGCGCCGATCATTGATGGCAAGTCGATCAAGGCGGATCGCAAGATGCCGGGCATCATTTTCTATAACGCAGTGGGCGATGAAAACGGCGGCATCATTTTCGATGGCAAGATGGGCGAGGGCGGTAAGCCGAATGCGGGCGTGCATTTTTCGATGGATCGATTCGGCGGCGATCAGCAGCTAGCGCTCGGCCATTACGAAAGCGGCGGCACGATGGAGACGGGCCTCAACGTGTATGACCGCGGTTTACACAAAGACTATGGCGCGCTATTTGATGCGATGATGGCGGCGAAAGACCCGAAAGAAAAAGAAGCGCTAGAGAAGCGCTGGATCGAAGCGGGCGGGCCGCAAACGAAGCGGCTCTTCGTCGGCAAAACTCGCGGGCAATCCTCCGCCGTGATCCTCGCGGATGCGAAAGGCAAAGCCAAAATCATGATGCTCGTCACGCCCGATGGAAAGCCGATGCTCAACTTCTTGGACGATTCGGGCAATGTGATTCAAAGTTTTCCTGATGCGAAGGCGGCTGGGAAGTAGCGCGACGATAGTCGCTGGTTGAACCGCAGCGAATAACGAGGCGACTCACGAGATAGCAGGTTTCTGCAGACTCTAAGTGAAAGGTCCTCGTTATGAAACATTTACGCAAAGCAGCCTTAGTGGCATTCGCGATCGCCTCGGTCGGCTTGTCTTCCCTCCCTGCATCTGCAGCGGACCCGGCAGGTCCGAAACCGCGGTGTGAGTTGGGGCAGGTCGCCAAAGTTGAAAATGGCAAGTGGCAATGCAAAACGCTCGATATCGCTGCGAAAACGCCGTCGCAGGAAGCGGTGGATCAGAAGCCGCGTTGTCGCCTGGGATTGATTGCCGTGCGTGAGCAGGGGCAGTGGATGTGCAAGCAGCCGAATCTCGCTCCCGCTGGCGGCGCAAACCCGACGAATTGATCGAAGCATTTCTCCCGGCGCGGCTGGGAGGAAGACGCAAGCAAGCTGGGCCCTCGTGGCCTATCAGCCGAGCCCCAGCGCTTCCTAACGCGCTTGCTATTTCATCGAACTCAATCCAAAAAGATTACCTTCGGTGTCTTCGCAAAGCGTGACCCAGCCAAATTCGCCGATGGAAAACTTGGGGCGCATCACCTTGCCGCCCGCCGCAGCGACCCGTGATGCTTCGTTGGCACAGTCTTCGACGCTGAAATACACCATCGTGCCGCCCGCGCCTGGGCGTGCGTAGGCTGATTTCACGAGGGCACCGCCTGTGCCATATGCGCTCATGTCTGCGGGGAAACTCATCACTTGCGTTTCACCCGTCGGGTCGCCGATAGGCGCGAGTTTTTGCTGCAACACAGTTTCGTAAAACGCGACGGCTCGATTCATGTCGCCTACGTAAATGTCAAACCATCCGATTGCGTTCGTTTTTGCCATGGGGCGCTCCTGTCAGTTGAGGAAAAGCCCGCAGCGTAAGCGTCGGTCAGCGGCGTGTATTGTGTAAATCAGACATCAAACTTGTCGGCGTATTTCGCGGGCGTGTAGCCGGTGACTTTGCGAAACGAATGGATGTAATGCGATTGATCGGCATACAAATCCAGATAGTGCTGCTTGAATGATTGTTGAATGCGCAGCACTTTAAGCAAATCATGCGGCGAGAAACCGGTCGTTGCTTTGAGTTTTCGTTGCAGCTGGCGCGGCGATAGGCAGGCCATTGATGCCATGTCAGCCACCGTGCGAATATCGTCGAGCTTCGCGAGGATTCGCTCGGTGACAGGGTTTTGCACGACGAGGTTCGCCGCAATGAACCACTCAACGAGCGCTGAGAAAGTTTCGCGCTTGCTCGCGAAATCGTGTTCGGCGAGCTTCTGGCTCGTGGCAATGAGCGGCAGCTCGCCCGTGTAAGTCGTGCCCACAAACTGATCGGCGATTTCGTTTGGGTTGCCTTGCCACACGCCGGGCAAAAGTTCGATTCCGACGTAATGAAATGATCGACCGAGATTGAGCACTTCATATTTGGTGCGCAGCGCGGTCACGCCCGCGATGTCGGTATCAATCTGGTTGAAGAGGATGTTCACGCACGCGTCGGGCACGGCGTGAAGGCAAAAATCCTCGGCAAGCACGCGTTCGGTCTTGAGCTCCCAATAACAATGCACAAGCCCTGACAAGTGCTCCGGCGGTCGCTCAACTGTGTAGCAAACGGCGCGTGCAGATTTCTCAACGCCGTCTTTGATCGGGGTGTACATGGTGGACGGCGACGCGTGCAAAACTTCGAAGCTAGCGCTGCGCTTCCTTGGTTCAACGCGGCTTAAACGCCACAGCCTTCATCTCAATCCGCAAATGCGGATGCGGCAATTGATGCACGGCGACGGTGGTGCGCGTGGGGCCGTTTGCGTTGAAGTATTCGGCCCACACTTCGTTGTAGCCCGCGAAGTCGTTCATGTCGACGAGATAGCTCGTGATCTCAACGCAGTCGGTGAGCGTTGCACCTTCAGCGGCCAGGATGTCGCGAATGTTTTCGATGACGGCGCGGGTTTGCGCTTTGATGTCGAGTCGGGTGGCGCCCATCGCGTCGACTTCAACGCCTGCGAATGTGTTGTCTTTGCGACGTGAACTGGTGCCGCTCACGAAAAGGAAATCGCCCGCACGCTTGATGTGCGGGAATTTGCCGCGTGGCGTGGCTTTATCGGATAGCGTTGTTGCGTTTGACATAGATGGCGTTGAGTGCTTTATAGGCACTAACTTAAGCGGCCTGCAGTATGTGGGCTAAAGACCAGAAAAAGTTTATTCAGGAAAACTGATTTTTGGCGTTGTAGCGATTGCTGATACGTCGTTCTATCGGATTTGTCTACGGTTCACTTACAGGGGAAAAATTCAGAGTTCGAGCTTAAACCAAGATAGACGCTAGCTAACGAGTAGACGGAGTTCCGAAGGTGTTTTGCGTGAAACACGAGGTGTTTTCATTTGGTCACGCCATAGCGCCACCGGGACGACATCGTCGTTGCTCCACCTCAGCAACGGTTCGAGCACTTAGCCGTTTGGCGATGCCGTAGTGTGCGCGGCAATGACTCAGGTTTCATGCGTCCGATCTACACGCGCGCTTGCTTGAAATAGCCTTAATTTTGAAATCGATTTCACAACGATACGCTGTCGCTCTTCCAATTAGGGTTAGGATAATTCTCTTATAAAACCGAAGGCGCGCGCTTGCTCTTGAAGCATGTCCGAAAAATGAAACTTCTTTAAGAAATCGTTTTCACAATGTTGTACATTCGCGTGGGAGGTCAGGCTTCGGCCAACCTTTTTGATCAGGCCAACAGATTAATTTGCGTTTTGCCGACGCGTTGGATCAACGAACTACCGACAAAAAGGCGTGTGTGTATTGGAGTAAACGAAGTATGTTTTTTCGGCTAGTTTTAGCGACGCTCTTTGCGTTCAGTTTTGCCGGCCACGCTCTTAGCCAGGTTAAGGCTGTTTCTGGCGGGCAGATTCGTGTTCATCACGTCGGGCCGTTTACCGGGCCGCTGGCCGGCGCAAACAAGGAGGCGCTCGCCGGTGCGCGACTTCATTTAGAGCGCGTCAACGCTGGTGGTGGCGTTAATGGTCGGAGCGTCGAAATTGTTGAGATCGATGACAAGCAAGATGCAGCTCTCACCGGACAGATCGTCGGAGAGCTCATCGAACGCAACGAGATACTGACGCTGTTTATGCCTCGCACGTCGCCGAGCGTTCAGGCGATGCTCAAGCTGACTGAGGTGGCGGGAATTCCAATCATCGCCCCTCAGGTTGGCCCCGAATTTCTGTACGACGGCAAACAGCAAACCGCGTTTATGATCAGAGCAAGCTATGCAGCCGAGCTCTTGCGTGCAATCGAGCTACAAGTCAGATTAGGACGTCAGTCTTTTGCATTTCTAGTGTCTGACGACGCATACGGCAACCCTTTGCTTGCGACGGGCACCAAAAAACTCTCTGAGATAGGGTTGAAACCCATTTTCGAGAAAGTGGATAACCGCAACGCAAATATCGACGCCGCGCTAAACAAGTTCATCGCTGCCAAGCCTGAGGTCGTGTTCCTGATTTGCAGTGTTGCATGCGCATCGGGATTCGTGAATCAATATATCGGGCGCGGCAGCTCATCGCAATTTGTAACGCTCTCGAACAATAGTTCGAATGCCTTTGTGAAGGCGCTCGGAGGCAACGCTCGGGGCGTCATCGTTATGCAGGTCTTGCCGTTACCAACTTCGAAGACGACGAGGGTTTCTAAAGAGTACGCGAAATTAGCTGCATCAGCGAAGCTGGAGCCAAGCTATGCGGGACTCCAGGGCTATGTAAGCGCGAGGCTCCTCGTCGAGGGGCTACGTAAAGCCGGACGTAACGTCTCCCAATCATCATTAGCCAATTCGCTCGAGAGCTTGCGCTCGCTGGATTTAGGCGATTTTGTGCTGTCTTATGGGCCGAACGATCGGATCGGAAGCGCCTTTATTGAAGAAACGATCATCTCGCGGGATGGAAAATTTCTTCGGTGACTCGAGAGAGTTGGAGTCGAGGACGAACGAGCATTGCGAGAAAACGCTGGGCGTTAGTAGTTTTGTATACGGGCGGATCGTGCGCGAGGGCTAGTTTTTCTTGGTATCTGCCAACGGTGCGTATTGGCGAAGTTAGTTGAGCTCACCGGGCTGATCTGGGCTCAAGAAACGTCGACGTGCCTTCGCTAGAAATCAACAGCTCGCGGTCATTCGAATCGTTGCCATGATGGGGAAGTATTTTGAGCAAAGTTGGCCTGACGTGCAGACTGCTTTCTTGTGCCACCGCGTGCGTGTTGACAATCGTCGCCGCGCGGGCCGCGACAATTTCCGGGAAAGTTGGACCAATAGGCCAGCTGAGCGCTCCCCTCGCGGGTGTCACGCTTTGCGTGAGCGACAGCAGCGTCACCTGTAGCGTGCCGGATAGCGCGGGTAACTACACCTGTAACGTGAACCAGCTCGGCTGGTCCGGCAGCATTCATCCTCGCGTCTCCGGTCAATGGGTCGCGGCGGCAACTTTTTCGAACGTTACTCAGAATGTTGTGCGCAACTTTGATGCGCACGATGGGTCTTGTGTGTTGGATGTAGACCGAAACGGTCTGATTGATCCTTCTACAGATGGGCTTTCGATTCTCAGGCGTATGGCAGGGTTTTCACAAATCGGGTTGGGCAATTTGTCTGGGGTGTGCGCACAATCCAATACGGATGCGGCGGTATTTACAAACGCGAATCCTGCGCTCTTCAACGTCAATGGCGGCGGAGTTTCAGCGACGTCAGATGCGCTTATGCTTGTGCGAGCCATGCGAAGTTTGCGCGACTCGAATGTGACATCGCGTGCCAACGATACGGCGTCGGTGACGATTCCGGCTTGGTTTGCCGCGCAATGCGGCGGCACGCTTTCAATCGTATCGACGGACACCGTCGCGCCGAGCGTGAGTCTCGCCGCAAGCGCGACGACCGTTACCGCCGCTGGTACGCTTACTTTGACTGCTACCGCAGCTGACAACGTCGGTGTGACTCGCGTGGAGTTTTACGAAGGTACGACCCTCATTGCAGTGGACAGCAGCAGTCCGTACTCGACCAGCCTGGCGTTGACCGCGGCGGAGAACGGCACCCGTGGCTACAGCGCACGGGCCTATGACGCGGCCAATCAGCAGGCGGCATCTACGCCAGTCAACGTGGTGGTAAACATCGCAAATGGAACAACTCCCGCTCTGAGCGCAGTCGTTGCCAGCGCAACACGGGTGAACCTGAGTTGGAACGCGGTTAGTGGCGCGACCAAGTACGAACTTGAACGAGCAACGCAAAGTGGACGATATGTCCGCCATGCCTCGATTGCCGCTGGCGTTACGAGCTATGTGGATCAGGCCCAAAACACGACGAGCGGTACGGCGCCAAACCTGGTCATTGCCTCAAACATCGTCACGCCAGGCACGCGCTACCGCTATCGCCTTCGCGCCCAGACGGCAACTGGTGCGACGGCGTGGTCCGCCACCGATGTCACCACAACGGGTTCGACGTTTTCTGGCATCGGCCAGGAGCCCATTGAGTTTCGCTACGTCAAACCGCGAGCAGACGCTAGTTATGCATTCGCGCCCATGAACCCAGTCTACGCGTTAGTTTATTTGCCGCCTGGCTACTTCGATGTGGTGAATGCGAACAAGAAGTATCCAGTCGTTGTGTTTCGCCATGGCCTCGGGCAGTTTGCAGGCAGCGTGAATCGTGATCAGCTAAGTTTGCTCTACGCGCCTGCCGCAGCAGGTACACCACCACACAAAGTGACGAACGATTCTTCGTTTCGACCTGATGCCATTGTTGTTAGCCCCCAACTGCCGTGGAATTTCGATGAGACCTCGGACGAGGAGGTTCGCCTGATGGGCGGGCTACGTGATTACCTAGAACTCCATTATCGAGTTGACCCTTTGGCGGTACACATCACAGGACTCAGTGCCGGTACTGGCGCGGTGCTAATTCACGCCGCGCGTGGCGAGCGTCCGCTGGCAAGCTGGAGTGTGATCTCCAATCAAGGCTGGGGCAACGCAATTCCGGATGCGGCGGCCTATGCAAGGATCGCGCAAATTCCAAGTTGGCACGCGGCTAATCTCGGCACGGGCGGCGACAGCGCGACACAATCAACGCTGACCAATCTTTTGATCACCAACGGCGGTGGGTATGCCTCAAACGGCGGACACATAAACTCTTTTTACTTCTGCAATTCGCCGTCGCTTGTGGCAACCAACACGCCGGTTGCGTGCTCTTCTGGCGGCGGGCACGACGCTTGGACTAAGGCGTACAGCTTTACGAACGCGTACCAAGCGGTCAACTATTGGCAGTGGATTGCAACGCAGCGAGTTGCGGCGCCGCGTGTTTTGTCGGCGGGTACCTATCACTCTTTAGGTGTTACCGGCGCGACCGCAAGCGCATGGGGGTCGACCCGCGCAGGTCAGCTCGGCATCGTTGCGCCATCGTTGGTGAACTATCCAGCACCGGCAGCGATCAGTCTGACTGACGATATTGTTGCGATGAGTGCGGGTGGTTATCACAGTCTTGCCATAAACCGCGCAGGTGAAATATGGTCGTTCGGATTCAACGAGGCAGGGCAACGCGGCAACGGTACGGTGGTTGCAGATAGCAATGGTGTCGTGCAGCCGCTTAAACTCGCAAACGGTGGCGAGAATTTCGTCGCCGTCGCCTCGGGTGGCCTACATAACCTTGCGCTTAGTGCGAGCGGCTCAGTGTATGGCTGGGGATCTAACGTCAATGGCCAAGTAGGCGTCGGCGTCACGACACCCTCAACCACCCATTGCGGAGGCAGCGCAGGTAACACGCCAGCCAATGCGCGCATCACTGTGCCGACGCTGATTGATATTCCCGTGCCGGTGAAACGAATTAGCGCGGGTTATTGCAACAGCTTTGCGCTGGACGTTAACGGTGATGTGTGGTCTTGGGGGCACGGTGGTTACCAACTTGCAAACCTCGGCCGCGGCAGCTCCACTCTTGAGGCAGACGTCACGCCGAGACGCCTTCCATCCCTATCAAATATCGTTGAAATCACCTCTGGCGACACTTGTAACTACGCACTTAAACAAGACGGTACTGTGTTCGCCTGGGGGACCAACTCAACAGGCTGTATCGGTAACAACAATAAAGGTACGGGCGTGCCGACGCCGGTCTCTGTTATGACCGACGCTCGCGCCATTGCCGGTCGAGCTGATGGCGTTTACGTGATCAAGAAAGATGGATCACTATGGTCGTGGGGCGAATCAAAGTGGGGATCTGTAGGTAACGGCACGATCAACGCGCTCGCCTCAGTGCCCTACGACGCTGCTAACACTCGCCCCGTGCTGCAACCTGTGCGCATTAGCAACTGGAGTGACGTTGTATCCGTGCACAGTGGTGGCGCGTCGAACCACGTCTTCGCAGTACGTTCAAACGGTAGCGTTTGGGCGTGGGGGCGAAACAAGAATGGCGCGCTTGGCAACGGGCGCGTGGGCGATTCAGACTTCACCAACGCAACGCCTGACGATGAGAACGTGGCCACGCCGCAACTGGTGAATTTCTAGTCAGGCATTCAACCGATTCCCGAAACGCTGAAGATGACGGTCTTCGACTCAGCGTGTGCGGTGATTCGGCACCGCGTACCGCACCTATCTTCATTTTGGTGGGGACAAGAACGCCCAAAATTTAACATTCAATAAAAACAATTACGGTTCTCTTTCGAGAGCGAAATGTGTGTAAGCCAGGTTTAAGCACGAAGAGTCCCAGCTCTCTAGGCGATTTGAGGAGATGAAGAGCAGCGTAGCGCTAACGTCTGTTTTGTCGAGAACAAGAGGAGTTGCGTCATGTCTCTCTGCAACGAGGAAAAGAGGATAGCGTCCACGAGCTTAAACCATGCGAGAAACGCTCACCCCGCGCACGCCGATTCGTTTTTTACGACTTCGACGGTGCTTCGCGCATTTCGTTAACGACTGCAAGAAAGGTTGCGATTAACGGCACCTGAACGCGTTCGGCGAGGCAGACGATGTGCGCGTGGGTATGGGCATTGAAATCAGTGACGTTGAGCCGCACGAGGCGCGCGTCCGGCACGTAAGCGGCATCGGCAACAACGCCGAGCCCTAAGCCTTGCGCCACCGCTTCACGTACGGCTTCGCGGCTGCCCATCTCAACACTCAAGCGCGTCTGCACACCGGCCTCGCGAAGCGCTTGCTCGAATTCTCGACGTGTGGTGGAGCCTTCTTCGCGTAAGACGAATTCTTCGCCTTTTAGATCGCGAAGCGTGAGGCTTGAGCGTTTCGTTAATGGATGCGTCGCGGGCGCGAACACCACCAGGCGCTGCTTTCGATAGGGCGCGCAATGCAATCGAGGATCTCGAATGCCGTGCACCGGCACACCGATGTCACATTGAAAATCAAGAACGCGTTCGATGATTTGCTTCGAATCGCCGACCGACACAACGATGCTGACGTTCGGGCGCAAGGCACGAAATCGGCGCACGATCGGTGTAATGTTGTATGGCCCGACGGCGCACACGGTGAGTCGACCGCTGTATTGACTGCGTACTGCCGCGAGCATGGAGAGTGCGTCGCTCTCCGCGCGAAACATGCGATGCGTCGATTCGCGAAGCGTGTTTCCGAATGCGGTGAGTTCAAGCCTGCGCCCGCGACGGTAGAAAAGCTCTACGCCGTAGTGTCGTTCAAGTTTCGCAAGATGAGAGGAGAGCGTTGGTTGCCGCAGACCTAGCTCGCGCGCTGCCGCAGAGAGCGTGCCGAGCCGCGCGGTGGCGTCGAACACCTTGAGTGACCACAACGATCCAGGACCTGTAGGCGCAACAGCGCTATCGGTTGATATAGACATGATCTATATGTTGCGCGGAATTTGTGACAGGAACGTTAATAAAAGCGCAATGTCCGCGATCTACGATCTCGTCGGTGGTGAAAACGCATTGAGCTTTTGCCGCCGAGACGATGCGCACGTGCCGCCCGTGGCCGTGCGCGATCAGATCAAGGAGTTCGCCCGTTGGACACATCAAACACACTTCAGCGCACCTCAGGCGCACCACTGCTGCGCCTTAGTCAGGTGAAGGTGACCTATCCCAACGGGACCCGAGCACTCCATCCATGCAGTCTTGAAATTAGCGAGGGAAGCTTTGTCGTTTTGCTCGGCGCATCTGGCGCGGGCAAATCAACGCTCTTGCGCTGCCTGAATGGATTGGTGGTCCCAAGCGCCGGGCAAATCGCAGTGGGCGACCTAGGCGGTGAGTTGTTGAGCCATGCACAGTGGCGAACACATCGCCAACGAACCGGCATGGTTTTTCAGCAACATCATCTGATCGGGCGTCAGAGCGTTCTAGCGAATGTATTGATGGGACGTATTGCCGAGCGCAGCACGTTTGCGAGCATGTTGCCGTGGCGACGCAGTGACAAAGAGGCGGCGCTTCATGTGATCGAGCGCGTCGGTTTGCTTGACAAAGCGCTTGAGCGCGCTCATTCGCTCTCGGGTGGTCAGCAGCAGCGTGTCGGTATCGCGCGGGCCCTTTTGCAGCGTCCGCGCCTGATGCTGGCAGATGAGCCAGTGGCGAGTTTGGACCCGAGCACCGCTGAGCGTGTGCTAACGCTGTTGCACGACATTTGTAAGACCGACGGCTTGACTGCCGTCGTGAGCCTTCATCAAGTGGAGCTGGCGCGCAAATTCGCCGATCGCATCATCGGTATGCGCGATGGCGTGATTACTTTTGATGGCGCACCCGATGCGCTCGATAGCGCAAACGAAACCGCGCTTTATGCAGGCCGTAGTGCATCGCCCCATCGAGATGGCAGTGAGCCCGCGACTGAAGCGCTACCGTCCGCCCCGATTTCTTCTCCCCTTTCATCTACCTTGGAGCTTCAAGCATGAATCGTCGAAACTATCTTGGAACGCTTGCTGCTGCGGCGCTGGCGGTATCTGTTGCACTGCCTGCGTTTGCGCAAGGTCGCGACCCCGCGCGCTTGCGCGTGGCCCTGTTGCCTGACGAAAACGCAAGCACGCTGATCCAGAACGCTCAACCGCTCAAACTCTATCTTGAGAAAACGCTCAAAAAGGAGATCGAGTTAGTCGTCACCACCGACTACTCGTCGATGATTGAAGCGATGCGCTTCGGTCGAATTGAAGTGGCCTACTTCGGCCCTTTCTCGTATGTGCTCGCGAAGTCGCGTGCGCCCGAGATTGAACCGTTTGCTGTTGGCGTCGAGCGCGGCTCGCCCACCTACAACTCGGTATTGATTGCAACTGTCGGCGGACCCGTGAGCAAGCTCGAAGATGTGCGCGGCAAGCCGTTCGGGTTTGGTGATCAGGCATCAACGTCGAGCCATCTCGCGCCGCGAGCACACCTGCTGAAGAAAACTGGGCTTGACGGCGAGCGCGACTATCGGCCGGTGCACCTTGGCACTCACGACGCAGTGGCGCGTGCAGTGCAGGCCGGGCAAGTGCCCGCAGGCGCGCTCTCAAAGCCAATTCTGGACAACCTGATTGCTCGCGGAACGGTCGATGCGAAAAAGATCGTGCAGCTCGATTTGAGCCCACCGATTCCGAACTACCCGATCGTGATGCAAGGCAATCTAGCGCCCGCGCTCAAACAGTCAATTCGCGCAGCCTTTCTTGAGATGAAAGACAAGGAAGTGTTGAAAGCATTCCGCGTGGAGGCATTCGCGCCGACGGATGACCGCGCGTACGACGTGCTGCGCGAAACCGCGACCGTGCTCAAGCTTGATCTTGCGAAGATGAAGTAATGAGCGCTGCCACTGATCTAGCGTCAAGCGCTCACCGCGCAATACTGCAACGAGAGCGCGAGCAGGGCATTCGTGTTCGCTCGCTGTTGTTTGTTGTCATCGGCGTGTGCATTGGGGCTCTGGCGATCACCGGTTTCTTTGATGCCGAGCGATTCGCCGATGGCGCGCCCGCGATTGCGCAATTGTTGAACGAAATGACGCCGCCGAACTTCAATCGCTTTTCTCACTGGGTTCGGCCGCTGATCGACACGCTTGCCATGTCTATCGCGGGCACTGCGCTGACCGTATTGCTGTCATTGCCGATCGCGCTTTTAGCCGCTCCGAACACGACGCCGCATGCGATGGTTGGCCGAGTTGCGCGGACCGTGCTTGCTGCATGCCGCTCGGTCCCTGAGATCATCTTGGGGATCATTTTCGTGGCGGCCGTCGGGTTTGGTGCGCTTCCGGGCGTGCTCGCACTCGCGTTGCATTCGGCGGGCATGGTCGGGAAGTTCTACGCCGAAGCGATTGAGCACGTCGATCCGAAGCCGCTTGAAGCGGCCAAGGCTGCTGGCGCGGGCCGGCTACAGGTGATTCGTTACGCTGTATTGCCGCAAGTGTTGCCGCAATTGGGTGACATCACGATTTATCGCTGGGAGTATCACTTCCGCGCCTCTGCGGTGCTTGGCATCGTTGGCGTAGGCGGTATTGGATTCGAGCTAATGGCGGCGCTGCGACTCATCAAATACGATGAAGTGTCTGCAATCCTGCTCACCATTCTTGCTTGCGTATTGGTGGTGGATAGCATCGGCGCGGGATTGCGCCGTCGACTCAAATGAATAACCGAACTCGCCCTCACGTACTGGTCACTCAACCGCTTCACGCGCAGGTGTATGAGCGACTCGCACAATACGCATCGGTTGATATGAATCCCGGCCCCGATCCTTGGAGCCGCGACGACATCAAGCGGCGCTTAGCTCATGCGGATGGCTGGATCGCGTTTATGACCGATCGCGTTGACGCGGAATTGCTTCAGCATGCGCCGCGCCTGCAACATATCGCCTGTGCACTCAAAGGCGATGACAATTTTGATCGCTCGGCCTGCGAGTCGGCGGGTATCAGTCTAAGCATTGTGCCTGATCTGTTGACCGAGCCAACCGCTGAGCTTGCCATTGGTTTGGCAATTGCTGCGGCACGCCATGTGCGCGCAGGGGACGCGCTAGTGCGCGGTGGTGCGTTCGCTGGCTGGCGTCCGGCGCTCTATGGAACGGGGTTGCACAACAGTGTCGCCGCAGTTGTAGGGCTGGGAGCCGTGGGGCGCGCAATCGTGGATCGACTGCAAGGCTTTGGGTGTGAAGCGATCCTCGGCGTCGATGCGGCGGCGAGCGATGAACGCGTTCAGCGCGCAACGTTTGATGAGGCGGTCGCGAACGCGAAGTATCTATTTCTCGCGCTGCCGCTGAACGAGGCAACTCATCACTTGCTGGATGCGCAGGCGCTCGCGAAATCGCTGCCTGGCCAAATCGTTGTGAACGTTGGGCGCGGGTCGGTCGTGAACGAAGCCGCAGTGGCCGATGCACTTTCCGAGGGCCAAATCGGCGCCTACGCGGCGGACGTGTTTGAGCTCGAAGATTGGGGGCTGCCACTTCGACCGCAGAGCGTTCACCCGGCGTTGCTTGCAAGCCCACACACTGTGTTCACCCCGCACCTCGGTTCGGCGGTGGGGCGTGTGCGATTGGCGATCGAGTCTGCCGCAGTTGATGCGCTGCTAATCGCGCTGGCGCAAGAGGAACACGCTGTCTGTTAACTGAAGCGCCCGCTGGCGCTAGCGGGCTTCGACTAAGGGGGCGTGGGAATACGGAACGGATTACCGCGCTTTCCGACGTTTTTATTGGCGCAAGCGTGCAAAAAAGATTAATCTCAAAAACAGAGGTATTTGCTCACTTGCCCATGTTAAATAGGCGCTATATGGCTTTAGCTATGCTTAAGCGCGCTTGCGCGCGCCACGTGGCGAGCCCGCCGTTCAGTGTTCGATGGTCACACGGATGACGTCCTCGTAGGTGCCGCCCGGCAGATTGACGTAGTCCAACGCTTTCACCGTCGCTTGCAATCGCACATCAATCGGTCGCTGCCAGCCGGTAGCAACACCGTGTTCGCCGGAGACTGCGAGTTCGTACGGTAGACGCTCGCCTGTGCTTCGCTTCATTGTTCGCGATCCGCGAGCGCTGTCGAAGGCGCTGCCTCGATCAATGGCCAGGCGATACGTCGTTCCGCGCGTACAGGCAACGCGAATGGTGGTTGCCGCAGTGCTATCGCGTGCACGCCCTGGGTCGAGCTCTCCAAACGCGATTTCGCCCCCCGATTCGACGCGGCAACGCGGGATCACTTGCACGCTGGCATCGAAGCTCAGCACTTGCGCGTTGAGCGATCCGCTTATAAACGCAGCAACTAGCAACAGCGCACAGCGTGCGATGGTGTATTTTGTTGTTGAACGGATTGCGCGCTGATTCATGGCAGCACCACGATCGTAAGCGTGTCACGGTATTCGCCTGCGGCGGGATCTTGCCCTGCTGCGACGGCACCATACACAAACAAATTGGTGTCGCCCGTGATCACGATACTCCGCGCCGCTTGTCGCGTGCCGTCGCCCCACACTCGTGTGAGCGCGGCGTCTTGGAAGAGCATATACGGTAGCGACTCACCCGTCGCTACGTGCCTGAGCGAGCGGAATTGCCCGCTGTGCGCGGCGTTGGCGCTTTGAATTCCAACAGTCAGCGCCCCGGATTGTTTGCAGCGGATTTCAAGCCGAGCTGTGGTGACGAGTGGAGCAGTCGCTGCGACATCGTACGCGCCAAATGCGAGAGGCTGGGCGCTGAAGCTGCATCCCTGAATTTGCGCGGAACTGGGCAAGATGAGACCGAACCCACAGAGCGAAAACGCAAAGGCTCTCGTGAGCGCAGTACCAAGACGCGCGCCACCGATACGAAGCCGACATCGCCTCATGGGGATCAGTTTGGGTTGCATACGATGTCTCCTAAGTCGGTGAAGGCTACGCTTGATTTGATGACATTCAATTCCACCGAGCAGCGCGTGGTTCGATTGACTGCCGAGATGCGCCAGCGGCCTGGCGCGAGTCCATCCAGGTAGAAGCCACCTTGGCCATCGGTACTCGATTGCACGGGCTCCGACTCGCCATCGAGCCGCGTCACCGTAAGTTGGGCCGAGGCGACCGCTTGTTGCCCCGCATCGCGCGCCACAACGAGCGTGCCGCCAACGGCCGAGACGGTGCGACTGACGAATTCCACGCGCACACCTGCGTTGCTGCGCGGGGCGACTTCCTTGAGCACCTTGTCCAGCTCTATCTCGATTGGGATGTCACGATCGTCGATGCGTATCTGATTCGACGTATAGCCTGCAAGGCTCGGCAACACGATTTTGCCGTCGCTGCCAGTTCGCCCTGCGAGTTGACTGTTGTGATACACGCGTACGTTTTGAGTGCCCGGCACATCAACCAGCGCGAACGATTGGCTGATCGAGGGGCTCAGCCAAATGCCATCTTTCGCAAATACGGTTGCGCCGGATAGCCGCGCATTCCCAGCATATTCCTCTTTGCCGCTAAATTGCTCCGCACGTGCTGCAAGCGCGAGCTCCGCGAATCCGAAGGGGCGTTCGACGTAGCTCTCAACGGCAACGCGCGAATCGCGAGTCAGGCTCGCAATTCTCAAATTGTTCCAACCATCGTCGCTTCCACTTCGCGCGCCGCGGATGGATGCTTGATGCGTACCGTCAGATCGCGCTTCACCGGTCGCGCTTATTGACCAACGAGGACCCAGCGACATCGAGAAGCCGGCGGAGATGCTGTTTGATCGCAGCCCACGCTCCTTAGCTTGCGCGATCGCGATCCAGCTGCTCATGCCCTTTCCCCAGTTCTGACTCAGCCGAGTACCGTAACTCGACTTTCGCGGCGCATTCGCGTACTCACTCACGCCCGCATTCACGGCGAAGCTATGACGATTCGAGAGCGCGACGTTTAACGACGCCGCGGCTTGTCGGATCAACAGCGACTGCGTCGGAGGTGGATTGCGGTCCCGCCCGAATTCGGCACTTTGCAGCAGCGCATAGGCTTGCCACGATACGGCGTTACGCGAGAGCGAGTGGCTGAAGACCGCGGCCGCACCGATCTCGTTATCGCTCGCTCGCCGCGATACCGCTGTGAGAAGCGAGAGTTGGCCTAGACGCTCATCACGAAGTGCGAGTTCCGCGCGAGCGGCTTGATAGCTTTCCTTTACTTCGCCGCCGACGCCCCAGGTGAATGAATCGGTTGCCCCTTTTCTGAAGGACGCGGTCGCGATCCAGTCCGACTTGTTTTGACTGCCCTGGAGCACACCGAGCGCGAGATCGAACGTGGTCTTACCTGCACCCAAAAGGTCACTCGAAAAATAGTAGGGAATTGCGATGCGAGTCTGCGCGCCACCGCGCTGGGTGACGACGACTTCAACGTTGCGCAGACCTGCGAAATAGCTCAGATCAGCAAGATTGAGCGGCCCTGGGCCGACTGAAAGAGATCGAACTCGCATTTGATCGACGTACACATCAACCGTCGATGGCACGGTCAAATCGTACTGCCACGAAAACGAAGGGGAGGAAACGATAGCAGGGGAGAAGTCATAGCGCCGCGACCAACGAATGCCTCGAACACTCGTAGCAGAAGCGCCGAGCGCGCCCTCGTAGTTCACGTCACCCAGCGAAAGCTGCGCTAACCGCTCCACGTCGTCGTAGAACAATGAAGTGAATTTTCGCTGCCCCGAAGGTTTGCTTACGAGCCGCTGTATTCCTTGTTCGCTAACGAGTGACCATCGGCTGTGGGTAAGCACGAGTCGCGTGTCAAGACGCGCGTCGGGATTTGCATCGGAAGCTGCTTGGGCGTCCAATGCGTAATTCAGCCAGCCGTGCCAGCCCTCCATCTGCGTCACTTTCACCGCGCTTCGCGTGCCAAGCGACACGTTGATCGAATCAAACCACTGCGCGGGAACATTGAGCTGGAGCGTTAACGCATCAAGGTCCAGACGCATGGCTACGTCTGTGGACGGTGTGATTCGAACCTTCCCGTCCGGCTGGCGAAGCGCGTCAAGCGTGCGCGATGAGAAGCCCAATCGCTTGGCTTCATCTGCGGTAAACCGTACGTCGTCGTTCGTTACAAGTTCGACCACAGCGTCACCACGATTGAGCCCGTTGACGCGTAGTCCAAGGATCAGCTCTTCTGCAACGGACAAGCCCGGCGAGACTACCGTGAGCAGCAGCCCGACTGTCAACGCTATCCGTCGCCCGACCTCCATCACGAACGAGCCCTATCGTTTACAGCCAGCGCGCGACACGGGGACGTCAATGCTGGAGTTGTCTAGATCCAACTTGACCGTACTGATGGCACGACTGCACGCGTCGTTTCCAAGCTGCGCGACGATGGTGCGAGCCGAGTTGGCAAATATGTAGCGAGCGGAAAGATTGTCAGCGAGGGGCGAAGAATCTGCGTTCAATACGCGTGAGATCCGAGCTCTTGCTGAGCCTTTGTTGTTAAGCGTCAGCGTCAGCTTTCCATCTGCGCCAAGCTCGGCCGCTTGCACGGCGAGATCCGATTTGCCCGCTGATGGCGCGACGAATACGGGCAATGCGAAGGTAAGCAGTACAGAGAGCTTGGTCTGTCCGTCGGTGGGAAGTTCGACCGGAGGAAGCTCCTCAATGAAGAGTCGGTAAGCACGCTCACCCGTGAGCGCGGCGTTGTTCATACCTGTGCGAATGATTTTTTGTTCGCCCGGCTTAAGCTCCAATCGCTTTGGAAAATAGACAAGGTCCTCGCTCGGCTCATACGCGTCGCTCCCGTCGCTCGCCTGCGTCCAACGCATCAGGCGTACGCGAAGGCTCACGGGTTTTGTGTCGTCGTTGCTAACTGTGACAACGCTAGATCGCTGCTGGGCATTGAGATCAACGCTCAGGGGGCTGAAGCCGAAATTGGCAGCGTGTGTAGAGGTTGCGATGAGCAACAACGCGATGGAGAGGAAACGAACGAGATGAGCGTACATGTTTGAAACTCGATCTAAGCTGGGAATGTAGGAATCCCAAGGGGATGTAAAGAATCCCGAGGGGTAACGTTGCCCTCGGGATTGCCTGCGAACTCATCCTGTCGGATGGCAGTTTGTAAGCTGCTTCGACTTTCGCGATTAAGGTGTGAGCGTTACGCGGAGAACGTCAACATAGTCGGCAGCAGGAAGGTTCCGGTAGTCTGCACCTGCAATTGCGGCGGCAAGCGTGACGCTGAGCGGATTGCCGAATCCTGCGCCTTTACCTGCGAAGCTCGCTTGTGCCAGTGCGTAAGGCAGGAACTCGTTTCCGCCCTTCATTTGGCGACGGCTCGAAGCGGCATCAAAGTTGCTGCCTTGGTCAGCGGTCAATGCGTAATCGACATTCTTGGTGCAGACAAAGCTGATCGAGCCTTGGGCGTTACGGTCATTCGCGACGGCAGGATCGAGCGCGCCGAAGTTGATGTCGTTGGTGCTGAGAATTTTGCAGTTGTTCACGACCGACGCCGTGACACGAACGTCGGCCTGGTCAGCAGCGTGCGCTGCGATAGCGGTGGAAGCGATGATCGTTGCGATTGCGATACGTGTAAGTTTCATGATGGTTTCCTCGTGTGGTGAATTGATTGACTTAGTTCGACATTCGCTTGCTCTAGGAGCTGTTCAGTGCGTTGTCGATAAATGAATTCTTCCTGCACGAGGATCGGATGTCTGTAGCGCGTTCGTCGCTGATTTGTCACGGTTTGTCACAGCCATATTGCCGCGCTCCGACTCACTTCGCGATGAGATAGCCCTTCCCACGAACGGTTTTGATCAACGTCGGGAAATCCGTGTTGTCACCTAGAAGTTTTCGCAAGCGTGAGATGCGCATATCGATGGAGCGATCCAGCCCGTCGTATTCAACACCGCGCGCGCCCTGAAACAATTGATCGCGACTGACCACTTCGCCCGCGTGCCTCACAAGCGTTGCGAGCAGATCGAATTCTGCATCGGTGAGCGCTACCACTTTGCCATGCATATGTACCTCGCGACGAGCGAACTTCACAACCAGATTTCCGATTGCTATTTCGTCGTCTCGCGAAACGCTCGAGTTCTGTAATCGTGCCACTCTGCGCAAGTGCGCGGCAACGCGCGCTACGACCACGCGCGGTTCGGCTGGCTTTCGAATGTAGTCGTCGGCGCCAAGTTGGAGTCCCATCAACTCATCAAGGTCGTCGTCACGCCCAGTCAGCAATATGATTGGCCCAAGAAATTTGGATCGCAGGTTTCGGCAGAGTTCGAATCCGTCGCCACTCGGCAGATTGCCGTCTAGCAATATCGCATCGAAAGTGTTCTGTGCAATCAATTGCTCAACACCTTCGACATCACCGATGCAAGTGACTTCAATTGCGGATTTCTTGAAGGTTCGCTCAAGCAATAGCGCGAGTACCTCATCGTCCTCGACCAGAAGTATGTGTGCAGTGGGCAGGTTATTCATTGCTGTTCGGATGTGTCAGCGGGCAAGAGTGCGTTGATGTCGTTCGCAGCGACGGAGAGCGCTTGTTGCAGCGCACTGACAAGTGCGATCGCGTTGAGCGCTTCCTGTCGAAGTGCAGCATCGGCGTTCTCCGCAAGCTTTGTTTGAGCGATTGGTGAGAAGAGTGGCCAAATGCTCTTGAGTTGATGTACGACCGGCCGCATCGCTTTTGTATCTCGTCGAGAAATTGCATCGGAAAGTATGGGCGAGATTCGCTCCGCTTGTGCGGCGAACTTCTTCGCCGCCGCGATAAAGATCTCTTCGTCGCCATCAACGGCTTGAAGACCGTAGGCAAATCGCTCCTTCCAGACTAAATGGCCTTTCGGAGACAAGGTTCCGATGCGCAGGATTTCTTTCGCCAGATCGTCAGCGACGTAGGGTTTTGAGATGTAGCTATTGAACCCCGCACGCAGGCAAGCCTCCCGATCGCCCGCGATGGAGTGCGCGGTGAGTGCGATACAGGGAGGTAGCGAGCGGCCAAAGCGTGCGCGTGCGGACGCGAGTAGCGTGAATCCATCCATTTCGGGCATCTGGATATCAATGAGCGCAACGTCGAACCGCGTCGCTTCCAGGTGGGCCAGTGCGGCTTCACCTGAGCTTGCGATGACAACGCGCGCGCCACGGCGAGAGAGTTGCTTCTCAATCAGAACCTGATTCACCTCGTTATCCTCTGTCACCAAGACGCTTACGCCGTGCAAAGTGGTGGCGGCTGCGTTCGCTTGTAGGTTGGGTGATGTCTTCGTGGCGACCGCGCCCGTTGTCACGGCGCGCACGGGAACACGCATACGAAATCTCGATCCAGTTCCTATCTTGCTTTCAACAGTGATCGTGCCGCCTAGTCGTTCAACGATGCGACGAGAGATCGTGAGACCCAGCCCTGTACCTCCATAGAGACGCGTTACCGACACATCCGCTTGCTCGAACGGTTCAAAGATTTTTTCGATGCGATCGGTCGCGATGCCTACGCCTGTGTCGGATACCGCTATATCAAGTGTTCGTAGTGTCGAGTCGTCGCTCTCGGCATTGACTGTGCAGTCAACGCGGACACCGCCTTGATTGGTGAATTTGATCGCGTTCGAAACAAGATTTACCACCACTTGTCGTATCCGAATGGGATCGCTGACAAACTGATCATCAGCGGCGGCGCCGTAACTCACCTTGAACCAAAGGTTCTTCGCATGCGCGCGATGAGCCAGTGAGCGAAGAATGTCATCAAGGGTGGAGCGCAGATCGAATTCAAGTCGCTCAAACTCGAATCGACCGGATTCGATCTTTGAGAAGTCCAGTACATCGTTTGCGACCTCAAGCAATGTCAGTGACGAGCTATGCGCAAGCCGCGCAAGCTCTCTTTGTTGCGCGCTCAGTTCAGAATCGAGAAGGAGTTCGGTCATTCCGATCATGCCATTGAGCGGCGTTCGAATCTCGTGGCTCATATTCGCGAGAAAGTCGCTCTTTGCACGCGCTGCATCTTCTGCTTGTTGTTGTGCACGTTTGAGCGACGTGATGTCGACGCGAAAGCCGACGGTGCCGCCGTCAGGCGTGCGACGCTCCGCGATGCGAAGCCAGCGTCCGTCTGGCAGTCTTTGCTCGATCACCGTATTTGCCGCTTGATGCGCGGCCAGTCGTGCGCTGATCCAGTCCTCTTCACGGCCTTCGGCTTCGGGGTATTGATTCCGTTTTACACCCTCTCTGATGATTGTCTCGAACGGAGTGCCTGGCTGCATAAATTCGGCCGACTTCGAATAGATGCGCCGGTATTCGTCGTTACACATCACGAACTTATCATCGGCGTCGAACAATACGAATCCGTCTTCGAGCGTGGAGATCGCAACCTGCAAACGTTGTTGTGCCAATTCTGCGTTCCTGCGCGCGACGGCGGCGGATGCTTCGGCGCGAACCTGCTCCGAAATGTCGCGTAGGAATGCGGTAAAGCGGATACCGTCAACCGTGTCGCTGCGATTGATTGAGATTTCGACCGGAAATTCGCCACCGTCGTATCGCTGTGCGGTGAGTCGCAATCGTTGTCCGATGATGCTCGATTTGCCAGTACTGAGGTGTCGTCGCATTCCCGCTGCATGCATCTCTCGTGCAGCAGGTGGGATCATGATGTAGGCCATTTCACGACCAAGCGCCGCTTGACTCGATATGCCAAACATTCGCTCTGCGGACGGAGAAAAATAGGTTATTCGACCATTCGCGTCGGCGGTGACCACTGCATCCAGCGCTGCGTTTAGCGTACCTTCAAGACTGGTTGCGGATCGTGCGAGGTTCGTCTCTCGTGTCTGCGATGCGAGTAGTTGTTGCGTCAAAAGCGTTCGCACCGGAGCGCTGATCGGCAGCGCTTCCAATTCGCGATAGGCGGCTGAGTTGTCGTCGCGTTCGAGTGCAGACTTCACCCGATCGATACGCTTCTGAAGAACGGTTCGTCGTAACCAAAATACGATCCCGCCCGCCACAACAAAGACGAGCGCGGTAATTCCAATCGTAAGTACGTATTCCATTCGCAGGGGAGGCTGGATGCCACGAGTTCAGCGCGCGCAGTAAGTATCTCACCGCAGAAGTGAGGCGGCGCATTGTTATCGGCCCACGTAGTTGGGACGGATCTTTTCCGGAACGACGAGTGGCTGCTGATGTACCTCGGCGTACTCGCTCATGCCTTTTTTGCAACGCTACAGGTACGGATTCGGCTGTTGATGCTTGGTGATGGCGGTGCGCGTTAAACCGAAAAAAGGATGTCGCGCTGGGTGTGTCCGTGATGCTGCCTTCAACGCTAGCGTGCGTGTTGTCTTCGCGCGGTGAACTGGTGCGGCTCGTGAAAGAGAACGTTGCCCGGGCTTTGGACGGCGGAAATTTGCCGCGTCATGTGTCGCTATCGCAGAGCAGTTAGGCGGTTGACATTGATGAATGTCCACGCGATTGTGTACGTAGCTTTGGTGACTACAGCCTACTTAATTGAGGGCTAAACACAGCTTTACCGTGATAGTAAGAAATATAAAAAACGGCGCTTTGCCATTAATAAAACGCGCTTAGTGGGATTTTGCTAGTCGGAGTGAATATGGATGATACGGACCTTGTGTAGCGCGCTATTCGCGGTGATCATTCACAAACGCTTTGACTGCATCAATCACGATCTCAGTTTGATCGCGGTGCGGCGAGTGTTTGCAATTCGGGATCAGCACAAGTTCGCCGCGTTGCACCTCGCGCGCGACCGTCTCCACTTGGGCGGGCGTGCCGTACTCGTCGTCCTCGCCTTGAATTGCGAGCGTGGGCGCTTCAATGTGCGGTAATGCGTCGGCAATATTCCAATCGCGAAATTCATGCGAGAGCCACACGTCGTTCCAGCCCCAGAACGCGGAATCGACATCGTTGTGATATTTCGAAAGCTTTTCGCGCAGGCCGCTTCGCACGTAAAGGTCGCGCGCGACGTCGATCGATTCAATGGAGATCGTTTCAACGAACACGTGCGGTGCAACGGCAATGACGCCAGGGATCGCTTTCGGGAACGTTGCTGCGTAAATCAACGCGATGGAAGCGCCATCGGAATGCCCGAAAAGCCACGGACGATTGATCTTGAGCGACGCAAGTAATTGCGGGAGCACGTTCTGCGCTTCCATGTGCATGAAGGGTACATCCCACCGCTCTTCGGGTGGACGTGGCGTTGATTTGCCGTAGCCATAGCGAGAGTAGATGAGACCGCGCATCCCAAGTGCTGTGCAAAGCGCGTGCGGGAAATCTTTCCACATGGCGACCGAACCCAGGCCTTCATGCAAAAAGACCATCGTCTCGCGGGCGGCGAGATCGCCGACCCATGCGCATTCGATGGCGATGTCGAGGCCGTTACGTTTGATTTTTATGTGAGTGGTGCTCATAGAACAGGTACGACGTAGTTTGTAGGCGACGACTTGGCGTCGCTTGTACGTAGCTTTAACGTAGCGTGATCGATCCGGCTGGGCGTGTGGGCGTGTAGCTCTGATGCTTGAGCGCGGTCAAGCCCGCGCCTACAGGGGGAACGGCTCAAATTTCAACGACAATTTTTCCCATTGCCTGGCGCGTCGACAGGCGCTTCAACGCGTCAACCGTGCCGTCAAGCGAAACACGTTCGGTGATCGCAATCGGAAGCTTTCCCTCACCGAACCAGGTGGCGAGTTGGTGCATGTTTGCCATGTGTTGCTTTGGATTGTTCGCCACCGCATCGCCCCAGTACACGCCAAGAATTTTGCGTTCTTTGAGGAGGGCGAGGTTTAGCGGAATCTTTGGAATGTCGCCCGCCGCAAAACCAACCACTAAGTAGCGTCCACGCCAGCCGAGTGAGCGGAGCGCCGTTTCCGAATAGGCGCCGCCGACCGCGTCGTACACGACATCAACGCCTTTCTTCCCAACGATTGAGTTCACCGTATCGCGCCAATTTTCCTGCGAATAATTGACGAGGTGATCCGCACCAAGGGATTTGCAGAGGGCGAGCTTTTCATCGCTTGATGCGGCAGCGATCACGTTCGCCCCCATCAATTTTGCGAGTTGAATTGCCGCGGTGCCGACGCCGCCCGATGCACCGAGGATGAGAATTGTCTCGCCCGCTTGCAACGCGGCAACGTCCTTGAGCGCGTGAAACGATGTGCCGTAGGTCATCACGAACGCGGCACCATCGGCAAAGCTCATGGGCCGTGGCAGCGGCGCAACGCGCATCGCGGGCGCGAGCGCGTATTCGCCAAAGCCGCCCGTGCCAGTTTGCGCGATCACGCGGTCGCCGACCTTTACATGCGTGACACCTTCACCCACTTCATACACCACACCCGCGAATTCCGCGCCAGGCACAAAGGGCAGCGGCGGCTTCACTTGATACAACCCCTGACACATCAGCGCATCCGGAAAATTAAGTGATGCCGCTTTCACCGCGATCACCACGTGCCCCGGCGTTGCTTGCGGGGTATCGATTTGTTCAACGCTAAGTTGATCAAGTGGAGCGAATTGTTTGCAGAGCAGGGCGCGCATGGAGCCTTTCACCTCTCCCTCTGGGAGAGGTCACGCCAACGGCGTGGGTGAGGGAAACGGGTTGAACATAGAGCAATGCGTCGCGAGGCTTTTTCCCTCACCCGACGCTTCGCGTCGACCTCTCCCAGAGGGAGAGGGCATCGTATGAAAGTTTAGCGCGCTTGTTTCGCTTGCTTGAGATTCAAACACGCGCAGGCAAAACTTGGCCGCGACACTCGCCAAACCCGATTCGCGCTGCCCCTTCGCGCACGCATGAGGCGCGCATGATCACCGCATCGCCGTCTTCAAGGAACGTTCGAGTTTCGCCGTTAGACAGCGCAACCGCCTTCTTCCCGCCCTCGGTAATTTCGAGCAGCGCCCCTTGAGAACCTTCCACCGGGCCAGACATAGTTCCGGTACCTAGCAAATCGCCGGGTTGCATGTTGCAGCCGTTTACGGTGTGATGCGTGACGAGTTGGCCAACCGTCCAATAGGCGGCGTCGCGCAAGCTACCTTGGCTCAAGCGATGTGCGTTCGCACTCGATTCACGCATCTGCGCGGTTTCGAGGAACACTTCAAGCGTGATGTCGATAGCACCTGCCGCGCTGTTGTCGGCGGACGTGAGATACGGCAGCGGCTGTGGATCGTCTGCAGGGCGCGTGAACGCACTGCGATACGGGGCTAGCGCTTCCGTTGTGATGATCCACGGCGAAATCGTGGTCGCAAAATTCTTGGCTAGGAACGGGCCGAGCGGTTGATATTCCCAGCCTTGAATGTCGCGCGCTGACCAATCGTTCAAGAGGCACAATCCAAACACATGATCTTCCGCACGATCAATCGTGATGGTTTCGCCGAGCGCGTTACCGGTCCCAATGAAGATGCCCATCTCCAATTCGTAATCGAGCCGCTTTGATGCTTGCACGACAGGAACGGTTTGCCCAGCACCACACACTTGACCGACGGGTCGATGAAATTTCTGGCCGCTCACCGCGACTGAAGACGCACGACCGTGATAACCGATCGGCACCCACTTGTAGTTCGGCAGCAAAGGATTGTCTGGTCGAAACAATTTCCCGACGTTTGTTGCGTGGTGAACCGACGCATAGAAGTCGGTGTAGTCGCCGATTCGAGCAGGCAGCGCGTACTCGGCCTCGCTTTGCGGAACCAAGCAAGCTCGCAACGTACCTTCATGTTGATTTTTTTCCGAGAGCAAGCGGGAGAGCGCCAGACGAAGCGCACTCCATGATTCGCGTCCCATGCCCATGAACCGATTCAGCGTTGGCTCCGCGCACGCCTGTACTGCTTGCGCGGCAACGCCTGAAAGTAAATGCAATTTTGCAAGCGCTGCGAGATCGAGAATTTGATCACCGATCGCAACGCCGCCGCGAAAGGCGTCATGAATGTCTGCGCGACTAAACACGCAGAACGGAAGGTTTTGAATCGGAAAATCAGTGACGCCGTCGTTCGCAGACGCGACGAAACTTTTTAGTTTTGGATCGTGGGTTTCGTTGAGTGCATAAGTCATTGCCACATTCTATTGGAGCCGCGCGAGTAGCGATTTGGCGATACTCCTCTGGCGCATCGCGAGAGAAGCGGCTTGCGGCCGACTATCGACCAAGCGCTACCGTTAAATCGCGCCGCGGCGTGCGACAAGGATTACTTTTGCGTTGGATTGAAGTTTCGCTTCAATCCCTGCCAACAATTTGTGTAGTTTTGTTGTAGGTGGGGTGAATTGAGCGCCCACTCAGTCGGCCGCAGAATGCAGCGAGTTTCAAACATGAACGCCATGGTGTCCGTGATGTAGTGCGGCTTTGTCGTGTCTGCGTTTGACGCTTTCTCAAACGTTTCTGCATCGGGGCCGTGGCCGGTCATGCAGTTGTGCAAACTCGCGCCACCTGGCACAAATCCTTCGGCTTTCGCATCGTACGCGCCATGTACGAGCCCCATGAATTCGCTCGCAATGTTGCGATGAAACCAAGGCGGGCGGAAGGTGTCTTGCATCGCAAGAATGCGTGGCGGAAAGATCACGAAATCGAGGTTACTCACGCCCGGTGTGTCCGATGCCGAGTGAAGCACCAAGAAGATTGATGGATCGGGGTGGTCGTAGCTAATCGATCCGATCGTGTTGAAACGGCGCAGATCGTATTTGTACGGGGCATAGTTGCCATGCCATGCAACGACATCGATGGGCGAATGATTCATATCGGCGCGCCAAAGATTGCCGCCGAATTTGGCAATCAGCTCATGTGGCTTCTCTGAATCCTCGTAGGCCGCGACTGGGGTCAAGAAATCGCGCGGATTGGCGAGCCCGTTCGAACCAATTGGACCGAGATCGGGCAACTTCAACAGCCCGCCAAAGTTCTCGCAGATATAGCCACGATGCAGCGAGCCTTCACCATCAAGCAGACTCACTTTAAAACGAACACCGCGCGGGATCACAACGATTTCGTGCGGCTCGGCGTCGATCACGCCCATCTCCGTGGCAAAGCGCAGACGCCCCTGTTGCAGAACGATCAACATCTCGGCGTCAGCGTTGTAAAACGCACGCTCGTTCATCGAGCGATTGGCGATATAACCATGAATCGCAACGCCTGATTGAGCGTGGGCGTCACCGTTTCCACAATAGGTACTCAACCCATCAATAAAATCAACGCTCGGCCCATTATCTCCGGCCGGTGACCAACGGAGTTGATTTGGATTGGTAGGTAAGCGCGAAAAGTCGTTGGTGAGCTGTTTCGCACCTGCGTAGGGCGCGAACATGCCGTGCATCGCCGCTGGGCGAATGCGATAGAGCCAAGAGCGTCGATTGCTGCCGCGCGGTGCGGTGAATGCGGATCCCGTAATTTGCTCAGCGTAGAGACCATAAGCCACACGCTGCGGCGAATTGCGTCCAACTGGTAGCGCGCCGGGCAAACACTCCGTTGCAAATTCGTTGCCAAAGCCGGATTGGTATTGAGGTGTTTTCATCTTTTGCTCTTGTGTAGGCGCGGGCTTGACCGCGCTGTATTCGAACTCACCTGAGCGACGCCAAGTCGTCGCCTACAACCCGAAAGCACGGTCAAGCCCGCACCTACCACCTTCTAACGCCTGAGCCTGGTCATGCTTTTGTCGCAAGCACCGTCTCGCGCGCACGTCGCAACGCATCGCGCACCACGTCGAGCTCACCGACGTGATTTGCAAGGAGCAACACGAGCTTTGCATTCATTTCGTGGCTTTGTGCTGTGGTGAGGTCGCGATGTGATTCGATGAGCGCTTCGTAGAACGCGTCGAAGTCCTGCATATTAGATTCGGTGTTGAGCAACATGATTGCGTTTTCCTCACTGTCCGAGCGCGCGGCGGACCGCGTTACTGATTTTGCTCGCGTCATAGGCGCGCCATCGCGCGGCGACATGATGATCGGGGCGGAAAAGGTAGGTCGTCCCGGGAGCGGCATCGTAGCGACTGATCCACTCGGTCGAGGCGACGAAGTTCTGCGATGCGCCCGTGTCCATTCGCGAGACTTCGACGGTGTTGTTTTCTTTGTAGACGACGCACGCGAACGATGGCGGTAGTTCGCTCATGAACCAGGTGTTAACGCCGTTTCGTGAAATCGGAGCATCGAGCGCGGGTGCACCCGGCTTCACGCCACCGTCAAACGCATCTTCATCCAACGTATTCAGCGATGAATTCAAGTACGAAGAGGGTAGCGACAGCCGCCCCGAATTCACGATGCGCCGCGCGAACGCGTGATCCTTTGCGAGCGAGAGCGCGGCGTCGCGAAAGAGGCGGCTGATCTCGCTCTTCGGCGTGATGAAATCGGTGGAACGGGTGGAGTTCAGTATGTTTTCGTCAGCGGCGTACTCACGCTCCGCGCCGTAGGTATCGAGCAAGTGTTCGTTTGCTTGCCCGCGCAATACCGCATCGAGTTTCCAACCCAGATTGTTAGCGTCCTGGATACCCGAATTCGCGCCGCGCGCGCCGAAGGGCGACACCAAGTGCGCTGAATCGCCGCAAAAGAATAGGCGGCCATGTCGAAACTTCGGCATCCGTGTGCACGCGAAGGTATAGACGCTCACCCACTCCAGTTCGAACTCAACGTCTTTGCCAAGCAAGGCTTGCACGCGCGGAATCACGCGTTCGGGCTTCTTCTCCTCTTCGGGATCGGCATCCCATCCAAGCTGAAAATCGATACGCCACACATCGTCCGGCTGTTTGTGCAGTAGCACCGATTGATTCGGATGAAACGGCGGATCGAACCAGAACCAACGCTCGGTCGGAAACGGCGCAGTCATCTTCACATCCGCAATCAAAAAGCGATCTTTGAAGACTTGACCTTTGGATTCTTCGCCGATCAGCTTTCGAATCGGTGAGCGCGAGCCGTCGCAAGCCACGCAGTAGTCGGCAATGATTGTGTACTCACCGTCTGGCGTGTCAATCGTGAGCGTTGTTCCGCTCGCTGCGTTGTCGACGGCGACGACCCGGTTCTTCCAGCGTAGATCGATATTCGGTAGTTGCGCCGCACGCTCGGCGAGGAATCCTTCAGCGTAATACTGCTGCAGGTTGATGAACGCCGGGTGCTTGTGCGCTGGTTCGGGCAACAAATTGAATTGATAGACGAGCGCTTCGCGATGAAACACCTTGCCCACGTTCCACGAAACGCCTTTCGCGACGGCTTGATCGCCAATGCCGAGCGTGTCGAAAATCTCGAGTGTCCGCTTTGCGAAACAGATGGCGCGTGAACCGCTCGAAAGGCGAAAGTCGTCATCGAGAACCACCACCTTCTGACCGCGCTGCGCCAGATCAATCGCGAGCGCGAGTCCCACCGGGCCGGCGCCGACGATCACGACTGGGTGACGTACGGGGGTTGCAGCGCGTTGGTCAGTGCTACGGCTGTAGGTGAATTCTTGGGTTTGGTAGTTCACAGTTCAATTCGCAGGTCATCTTCCTCCGGATTCCTCTCCCGCAGCGCGGGAGAGGATGCCCGACAGGGCAGGTGAGGGCGATTGCGCAGAGTTCGGGTTTTCGAATTCATCTCGAAACGTTTAGTCGGTTTAACTCGTCGACCGCCCTCACCCCGACCCTCTCTTGCAGAGCGCACTCGCGCAAGTATGCGCTCGCCGTTTCGGCGGCGGATCGCATGCGATCCGAAACCCCGCCTTCACCCCGCACTGCGGGAGAGGGAGTCCCTATCCCTCCATCGCCTTCCACATTTCAATGTCACGCTCCGCGGTCCAAATGCGCGGATGCGTGTGACCGGTTGCGAGGTCATACGCGCGGGTAACGTCGAACGGCATGCAGTGATCGAAGATCACCCAGTGTCCGTATTTCGGTTTCAGCGCGTCGTAGGTTCGCTTGTAGACCGCCTTCAAATCTTCACCCTTCACCGCGCCTGCTTTTACGTTCGCGTAGAGATCGCTCACGAATTCTTTGGTACCGCGCAGGCCAGCGGCCACTTGATCCGGCGTTTGCAATGCCGCACCACGACCGGGAACAAGTTTTTCCGGTTTGAGCGCAGCGATGGCGTCAAGCGTTGCGGGCCAATCTTCGTAGTAGGCGTCGCCCGCGTAGGGGGTCGCTTCGAATTCCACGAGATCGCCCGAGAAGAGAATCTTTTGTGATGGCAACCACACTACGGTATCGCCCTTGGTATGGCCACGCCCGAGCTGGATGATCTTCACTTCGAGAGAACCGAGCCATACGGTCATCTCGGTTTGGAAGGTGATGGTGGGCCAGGTCATGCCCGGCGGCACCGATTCAACGGCTTGGAAGAGCCGCGGAAAACGGCCGATTTCGCTCGCTTTATCTTGTTCTCCACGCTCAACAATCAAATCGTAGGTGTCGCGCGAGGCAATGATGTGATCTGCTTTGTACGCCGATGCACCCAGCACACGAACGGCGTGATAGTGCGACATCACCACATACTTGATTGGCTTATCGGTCACTTCGCGGATACGGCGAATCACATCTTGCGCCATCACGGGCGTGGCCTGGGTGTCGATCACCATCACCGCGTTGTCGCCAACGACAATGCCCGTATTCGGATCGCCCTCGGCGGTGTACGCGTAGGCGTTGTCAGAGAGCTTGTCGAAGCTCACTTTTTTGACTTCTAGGTCAGCTTGCGAGGCGAATTTTTTTTCGTTGGACATGAGTTTGAGAGAGAAACGAACGCCAGCAAATGGCGAAAGGCGCAAGGCGCGACAGCACTATCTTGAATGCTACGAGAGAATTTGTTAAAAGTAAACGCGTTTATTATTAACGAATCGCAACCCTTTTGCGTTTTCGCTCAGGCAAGCTATGGTGAAAGAACAGCGCGGTATTCAATCGATCGACGTCGGCGGGCGTCTGCTGCAAGCGCTCGCGGTATCGAGCGGCCCGATGATGCTTAAGGATATTGCGATGGCCGCAGAAATGCCACCCGCGAAAGCCCACGCCTATCTGGTTAGTTTTTGTAAGCTTGGGCTGATGGAGCAGGATGCCGAGACGGGGCGCTACGACTTGGGCGCGCTCTCACTGCAGCTTGGCTTGGCCAGTTTGAATCGCCTCGATGCCGTGAAACTCGCTGCGCACGAGATGAGTGAGCTAGCCGAGCGCACGGGGCAATCAGTGGCCATCGCCGTGTGGGGCAACTATGGCCCAACGATCGTGCGTTATCAACAATCGGTGCGCCCAATCCATATCAACATGCGCACCGGTACTGTGATGTCGCTCACCGCCACGGCGACGGGCCACGTGTTCGCCGCATTTCTCCCGAAAAATCTCGTGGAGGCTGCGCTGAATTCAACCTACGGCGATACGAAGCAAAGAGCCGCCGTGAAAAAGACGCTTGCGGGACTTGATGCCACGCTCGCAAGCGTGAGAAAACGCGGACTCGCCCGCGCTGAGGGCTATCCACTGCCAGGCATTAATGCGTTTTCCGCTCCGGTCTTCGATCACAACGGAAATATAGCGCTTGCGATTACTGTATTGGGGCCGAACGCCGAATTCGATGCAAGTTGGGATAGCACGTTAGCATCCGCTTGCCTTGATTCGGCCGGGCGTGTGAGTGTGAGGTTGGGAGCGGTGTAACCGCCACCCGCGCGTGCCCCTACGTATAACGTGCCTATTGCAGCGCAATACACTTCGCGCACGTCTCTGAAAAGTCAATTCACATGTTCGCCAGCCTCCGCGAAGACATCGCCGCGATCAAAGCCAAGGACCCAGCGGCCCGTACGGCGTTTGATGTCATTTTTTCTTATCCAGGTTTTCATGCGATTCGCTTTCATCGGATCGCGAATGCGCTTTGGCGCGGCAATTTCAAAAGCCTCGCGCGCTGGGTTTCGCACTGTTCACGTTTCTTCACGGGCATTGAAATCCACCCAGGTGCGTTCATTGGTCGCCGCGTGTTTATCGACCACGGCATGGGCATCGTTATTGGCGAGACCGCCGAAGTGCACGACGACTGCACGATTTATCAGGGTGTGACGCTCGGCGGAACCTCGCTCGACAAAGGCGCGAAACGTCATCCAACCCTCGCCAAGGGCGTGATCGTGTCTGCGGGTGCCAAGGTGCTCGGCTCCTTCACTGTGGGTGAAGGCGCGCGTGTCGGATCAAACTCGGTGGTGTTGAAACCTGTTCCACCCGGCGCAACGGCGGTAGGTATCCCTGCGCGCATCATTACCGCAGAGGTAAAAGAAAAACGCGAGGCGACTGCGCAAAAAATGGGTTTTTCTGCTTACGGGATTTCGGCGGACTTGGATGATCCGCTGGTTCAGGCGATCCATAAGTTGCTAGACCATTCGGCGGAGCTGGATGCGCGGCTCAATAAGATTTGTAGCGCGCTTGAAAAGCAAGGCGTTGACTGCACTTCGCTTCGCGGCCCCTCGGTGGACACGCAAGCCATCGATAAGCTGATTGATTTAGATTAGACCGAACTGGACGAATCTCGACTCTTCCTACCTCCGAGGTGCGAGGGAAACACTGCAGAAGTCTCTCACGTCCGTCGCATCGGCGGGTTTGGGCTTCGAGCTCATCCCAATCCGCCGCGCGTCGAACCGCGGAGACTTATTCAGCGTTTCTCTAGTCGCTCGCGCTAGTACCTTCAGGTTTCGTTATTCCAAATCGGAATGTTTTAGTGCGCTAAATCAAGGTTCATGTAACGATTTGCCGCCTAAAATTTCTGCATTGCAACACCAATTGACGCCGCGGTATCTGTGGCGTTGCCTCAAAAAGAATGGATATGAGCGTTAATCCGGCGATCCCGGCTGCTGTGGCCTCCTCAAACTCGCCCATCGAAGCCGACGCCTTGATTGTGGGGGCCGGTCCTGTGGGGCTGTTCCAGATTTTTGAACTGGGGTTGCTCGAGATAAAAGCGCATATCGTCGATTCGCTCTCGCAGCCAGGCGGCCAGCCCATTGAGCTTTATCCGGATAAGCCGATTTACGACATTCCGGCGATTCCAGTTTGTACTGGGAAAGAGCTGACCGAAGGGCTTCTTAAGCAGTGCGAACCGTTCAAGCCCACGTTTCATCTCGGTCAAGAGGTATCGAGTGTTGCCAAACGGGAAGATGGCCGTTTCGACGTTTCTACTGGGGCAGGCACGCAATTTATAGCTAAAACGATTTTTGTTGCAGGCGGTGTCGGGGCCTTCACCCCGCGAAAGCCGAAGGTCGAAGGCATTAGTGAGTTTGAGGCAATCGGGCAGGTTGCGTACCGCGTTCGCGACCCGCAAAAGTACGCCGGTAAAGACGTCGTCGTGCTGGGTGGTGGAGACTCCGCGCTCGATTGGGCGCTGAACCTTCAACCGATCGCGAACAGCGTCACGCTCGTTCATCGCCGTGATGATTTCCGCGCCGCACCGGCAAGCGTGGCCAAGATGAGAGCGCTCGTCGCAAATCAGGAGATGATGCACATCACCGGGCAATTCACCGGCTTCGAAGCAGCCGATGGCAAGATCACCGAAATTAAGATCACCTCGTTGGATGGCGTAACCCGCCGTTTGCCGCTTGACTACTTGCTCGCGTTCTTTGGGCTTTCGCCGCGTCTCGGCCCGATTGCCGAATGGGGTCTTGACATCGAGAAGCGCCAGGTGAAGGTTGATACTGAGAAATTTGAGACGAACATTCCGGGCCTTTTTGCAGTAGGCGATATCAACACTTATCCGGGCAAGAAAAAGCTCATCTTGTCAGGCTTCCATGAGGCTGCACTCGCCGCATTCGGCGCTGCGAAATACATCTTCCCTGAGAAGACCGTGAAGCTGCAATACACGACGACCTCTACCAAGCTGCATGAAGTTCTAGGTGTTGAATCGCCCGTGTTTGACTGATCGGCGCACACGGCAACGTGCGCCGCTAAACTTGCGCACATGCCCTTCGGAATTACTATGAGCTTGAAGCTGCGACGCGCGCTGCGCATTGCAGCCGTTGCGAGCCCGCCCCTGCTACTCACGCTCTGGAGCGCGATTCCGATATTGAAACCTGAGCCGAAGACGCTCACCGGCGTTGTTTCGCGCGCCGAAGTCTGCTTGATCACCTGTGCGCCAGTGGTTGCGATCGGCGACCAACGGCTGCTTTGTCGCGCCGATTTCCTGGGTGCGCCGCATGCGTGCCGCGAAAAGCACATGGTCTCGGGCGAGGCGACCGTTCGCTATTCGAGCTTCCCTTCGCTCGCCTCGCTGGTGGGGCTTTCGCCGACCACGGGTGTTTTGCTTCGCATGGAGCGCGCCGGCGAGCGGACGTTCTCAAAATCGCTGAGCAGTCACGCGTGGAGCGCGCTCTACGGTGGATGGGTATTCCACGCGGTTTACTGGCCGATCATGGGATTGATCATTTGGCTTCGGCCGAAGTCTTGGCTAAGTCGGCGCCTCACTTGGGAAGATTTGAAAGAACCGGAGTCAGCCGCAGGTGCGCCACGAAAGCCACCCGCGTAATCGAAGCCGCTTCAGCGGAGCGAATCAACCAGCGCTAGAAGCTCATCGCCGTAGCGAGCGAGCTTCGCCTCGCCAACCCCCGAAACGGAGAGCAGCGCTTCGCGTGTGACGGGCGCGGCGCGCGCAATCGCGCGAAGCGTCGCATCTGAGAAGACCACAAACGCGGGTACGTTTGCTGCATTGGCTTGCGCCGTTCGCCAAGTCTTCAAAGCCGCGAAGCGCGCTTGCGCATCGCTTGTGAGCGCTTCATCCTCATCCGTGCGCCGAGCGCGTTTAAGGCTTTCAGCTTTGCTGCGAATCGTCTTCGCGCGGCGCTCCTGCTTGGATGCAATTGGCCGCATGAACAAGCTCGTCTCACCGCGCAAGAGCGGGCGCGCAAGCTCGGTGAGCTTCAGCGCGCCATAAGCTTCGCTATCCGCATGCAGGAGGCCACGGGCGACTAGCTGGCGAATCACCGCTCGCCATGTATCCGCATCGATACCGTTGCCGATGCCATAGACCGGGAGCTGGTCGTGCCCACGCGCCAGCACTTTTTCGCTTTTGCTGCCACGAAGCACATCGATCAAATGAGCGCCACCAAAATATTGACCCGTACGCACCGCGGTTGATAGCAGCATTTGCGCTGCCCGCGTGGCGTCCCACGTATCCGGCGGATCATTACAGTTATCGCAATTCATGCAGCGATAACCGTTGGGCTGCGCTTCGCCGAAATAGTCGAGCAAAATCGCGCGCCGACAGGCTGTGGTTTCCGCGAGCGCGAGCAAGCGATCAAGGCGCGACTTCTGCAAGCGCTTGAACTCATCCCCGGCGTCGGAATCTTCGATAAATCGCAACTGCTTCACCACATCACCGAGCCCGTACACCATTATCGCGTGGGCGGGTTCGCCGTCGCGGCCCGCGCGCCCCGTTTCTTGGTAATAGCCTTCAATGCTCTTCGGCAAATCGAGATGGACGACGAAGCGCACGTCGGGTTTGTCGATCCCCATGCCGAATGCAATCGTTGCAACGATGACAACCGCGTCTTCGCGAAGAAAGCGCGCTTGGTGATCACGTCGCGTTTGAGCATCGAGCCCTGCGTGATACGGCAGTGCGTTGTAGCCCTTCGTGCGCAGAAAGCTCGCGATGTCTTCCACCTTGCTTCGTGAAAGACAATAAACAATGCCTGCCTCGTGGGCGTGCGCATCCAGAAAGTCAATCAACTGATCGCGTTCATCCGAGCGGTCTGTGACGGCATAGTGAATGTTGGGTCGATCAAAGCTTGAAACAAATTGTTTTGCGTTTTCGAGCTGCAGCTTAGTGCGGATTTCGGCGCGCGTCGCTTCGTCGGCGGTGGCGGTGAGGGCAATGCGTGGAACCTGTGGGAAGCGGGTGTGGAGTATTGTCAGCTCCAGATAATCGCTTCGGAAATCGTGGCCCCATTGCGAGACGCAGTGTGCCTCGTCAATGGCAAAGAGCGCAATTTTGTTCGCGTTTGAGAGCGAATCGAGAAGCGCAAGAAATCGCTCCGTGTTGAGCCGTTCAGGCGCAACGTAGAGCAGTTTCACCTCTCCGCGAGCAACGCGTTGCTCGACGCTGCGAGCCTCGTCTAGGCTCAACGACGAATTTAAGAAACTTGCCGATACGCCTAGCGCCGTGAGCGCGTCAACTTGATCCTGCATGAGCGCAATCAGAGGCGAAACAACGATTGCGACCCCGTCGCGCAATAGCGCAGGCAGCTGATAGCAAAGCGACTTGCCTCCGCCCGTGGGCATCAACACCAGCGCGTCTTCCCCCGCGACCACGCAATCAACAATCTCCCGTTGCGCGCCGCGAAAGCTTGTGTAGCCATACACGCGTTTCAACGTTGCGAGTGCATCGTGAGCGACAGTGGATGAGGGGCTCGAAACGCTGCTATTCATCTGCAATTTCAATTCGTTTTAATCGTGCACTTTGACCAGTCACCACGCGCACTGATTGTTTTTTCACGCTGAAATGTGATGCCAGTAACTCGATTAACGCCTCATTCGCACGCCCGTCGATCGGCGGCGCTTTCACATGAGCAACCCAGATGGATTCGCCGTTAACGTCCGTCTGGATTTCGAGTTTGCTATGTTTCGCCGATGGCTTAACCTTGACTTGAATGCGGCGCATGACTCAGGTTTCATCGCTCACTTTGGCGATTGAGGTGGCGCGGTTGGTCAGGTCGGCGAGCTGATCCAGCAATCGCTTTAGTGTTTCACCGTCGCCGCCGAGAAGCGCTGTCAACGCAGCATCGTGCTCGCGCACGGCCTCGGTCATGGTGGCAACGGTTTTTTTGCCTTGCGGCGTGAGCTTCACGCCCCATCGCCGCGCATCCTGAGACTGACTAATCCTCACTGCCAGCTCGCGCGCTTCAAACCAATCAACCAGTCGCATTGCACCAGAGCGGTTAATGCCCATTGCTTCACCCAAAACGGTTTGACCAATTCCCGGGTTGCGATCAATCAACACCAGCGCGGCATAGCGCTGTGGCGTGATTTCCGGATCGCTCGCCGCTCTTGAGAAATGTAGATAAAGGCCATTTTGGGCGCGGCGAAGAGAGTATCCCAACAATGTATCGAGTACGCCGTAATCAAGCGCCTCGCCCCTCTGCATCGGGGCGATCACGTTTAATGGTGTAGATTGAGAATCTCTTCGGGACATGATGGTGGGGGCGTTCGCGTCGTAGAAAGGTGCGGGCGGCACGCGCGGTCGCCACGATGCGTGCAACTATGGGTAAGCGCCTGAGCACTGTGCTCAATTATCCCTTTATCAAACGGGTGAAAATTGTTGCATAATGCAACAAAATGGCTGAGGTTGGCAAAAAACATGAAATCACAAAACATCGCGATTGCAGGTGCCGGGATTGGCGGCCTCACTGCGGCGCTTGCGCTTGAACGGCTCGGTCATCGCATCACGCTATTCGAGTCTGCGAATGAAATCAAGGCGTTGGGGGTTGGTATCAACGTGCTGCCCCACGCTGTTGCCGTACTCAGTGAGCTCGGGCTAGGTGAGGCGCTGGCTGCGTGTGCAGTTGAAACGGAAGCACTTGTCTTTGCAAATAAGTTCGGTCAAACGATCTATCGGGATTTGCGCGGAATCGCTGGTGGCTACGCAACGCCGCAGTATTCGATTCATCGCGGCGCGCTGCATACGGCGCTCCTAGATGCCGCTCGCGCGCGAGCCAACGTGCAATTGCGACCCGGATCACGACTCACGCGATACGAGTCAAACGATCACGGTTGCAACGTGTCGTTTAGTAGGAGCGACGGTACGCTCACCACTGATTCTTTCGACCTCTTCATTGCGGCCGATGGCATCCATTCGGCTGCGCGGGCACAGCGCTACCCGAACGAAGGGCCGCCGAAATGGAATGGCATGATGATGTGGCGCGGAACCACGCTGGCAAAGCCGTTTATGGGCGCACGCACGATGGTGCAAGCCGGTAACAAGTACGCGAAGTTTGTTGTGTACCCCATAGAAAAGCCGCGCGACGATGGTTTGCAGCTGATCAATTGGATTGCTGATATTCGAGTCGCCGATGGGATTGGGGGTGTACTTACCGCGCCCTCTCGCGAAAGCTGGAGCACACCCGGGCGCGTTGAAGATTTGCTCCCGACATTTGGCTCATGGCGATTTGATTGGCTCGATGTGCCCAGCCTCATCACCCAAGCAACACAAATTTTCGAGTGGCCGATGGTTGATCGTGATCCGCTCCCGCAGTGGCAAGATGGCAACATGACGTTGCTGGGCGACGCTGCTCATCCGATGTATCCCATCGGTAGCAATGGCGCGACGCAAGCAATTTTGGATGCGCGTGCGCTGGCCGATTCGCTTGAGCAACACGCCAATCTGCGCGACGCGCTCGCTGCGTATGAGGCAGTGCGCCGTCCGATGACCGCCGAAATTGTTCGTATGAATCGGCAAGAGGGGCTCGACATCATTCTCGATATGGTTCACGAGGCCTCGCCGTCGGGGTTCGAGCGCTTGCAGGACGTGATTGATCCGGCTGAGATCGATGCCGTCGTGCAGCGCTACAAGCGCGCGGCGGGCCACCAGCCCACCAAGGTGACGTAAGCCTGAACGTGTGCATATTCGTTTGCGCACGATTTGGCCCTGCGAGCCGCGTGTTTCGGCCAAAATAGTGGGATGGTCGCATTGCAGCATGTCCTTCCCAAAAAACTCCTTACGCTGTTGGCAGGCGCATTCGCACGCCGCGAAGCAGGGGGCGTCACCACCGCAGTCATTCGCCGATTTATTGCACGCTACGGCGTGGCGATGGACGAGGCAGAAAATCCCGATCCTGCGGCTTACAAATCATTCAATGATTTCTTCACCCGCGCGCTGAAGCCAGGTGTTAGACCCTTCGCGGATGCAGATTTTCTCTGTCCTGTTGATGGCGCGATTTCGCAGCTTGGACCGATTGCCGGCCATGCGGGGGATGTGATCTACCAAGCGAAAGGTCATACCTACTCGACAACCGCGCTCGTCGGTGGCGACGTCGCGCTCGCAAAGAAGTTTGAGCACGGGCACTTTGCCACGATCTATCTGAGCCCAAAGGACTATCACCGCATCCATATGCCCTGCGATGGGGAATTGCGGCGCATGATCTATGTGCCCGGGAAGCTGTATTCAGTGAATCCCGCGACGGCGCGCGCCGTGCCTGGGCTATTCGCCATTAACGAACGCGTGGTGTGCGTGTTCGATACGCCGCACGGGCCGTTTGTGAATGTGTTGGTCGGTGCGACGATTGTCGGTTCAATGGCCACTGTATGGCATGGCGTGGTGAATCCGCGCGATCGCGAAGGAAAAATTCCGCAGCACGGCGAATATGTCGTGGAGCGCGCAGCGCAAGTCTGTCATGTGATTCCGCCGAAAGAGCTGCCGTACTTAGACATTCGCGAATGGGATTACAAACCAGGCGAAGTGGTGCTCAAGAAGGGCGATGAGATGGGGCGCTTCCTTCTCGGCTCAACCGTTGTGATGCTTTGGCCAAGGGACACGATTCGTTTCACCGAAAGCTGGAAGCCAGCGGGCTCGGTGCGTATGGGCGAGGCGATGGGCGTGCGTGCGCCGTAAATCGCTTGCTGGCATGAACGTCGCTTCCGCAACTTACTCGATCTAAGGATGAAAAAGCATGACCCAAATTGATGCCACAGTCCACGCATTCCAGATTAGCGGCGCGACGAGGTTGTCTCGGGTTGCCGCGCTTTTAGCGCTCCTAACTTGGGGCGGCGCTGTGGGGCTTTCCGGCGCGCAGTCGCCCGCGAGCGCTGCGCCGAAGGTTGCGCAGAACACGCAATGCACGGCAATCAAGCTTTGTTACTGCGTGAATGATGAGTTTTTGCCGGTGATCGATGAGCGAGTGAAAACCTTGCGTGCGATGATCGCGGGCGAGCGCGCAAAGGGTAAGGCGATTGGCTATTTCTCAGTGCCGTTATCGACTACCGCTGGCGGGTATTTCAACGTGAACGCGGAAGTCTCAGCGCGGGCGAAAGAGCGCATCGAAGGGCGCTTCGGCGCGGAGCACACGTGGGTCTTGAATCCTGCGATGAAAGAGGCGGATCTCACCGCGCCCTCGGGCGCGCGCGGCGGTCATGGCGAATACATGCTCATGTGGACGCGCGTGCTCGAAAGCGCGAATGCGCTGGGCGAAGATTTTGACTTTGTGTATTTCGCTGGGCCGAGCGATTTCGCCTCGTTTTTCGGGCTCGCTGGGCAAAACGATATGGATTTGCTCGCGAAATATTTCGACAAGCGTCTCGCTGAAGATGCCGGGCTTCGGCGCGAAGTGGAGCGCGGTCGCCTGACTCGCGCGAGCTTTCGAAACTACTATGCCTTGCGTGCATCGGTGTCATTCAGTAATGGTGCACACGACGAATGGAACATCGTGCGAGTCTTGAATGAGCGTCGTCGCGCTGATCCTAAGTTCGGAAACGCGGGCCAATTACCGAAGCTTTTCGATGGTCGCGCCGTTAGTAGTGGTGAATTCGAAAATCCAATCGCTGCGGGCAGCCCTGGTGCGTGTAAAGTGAATTAGTTTGCGATAGCTACGCGCCATCCCGCCTCGTTCAATCGGGCGCGAACGTTGTTTTCGATGTATAGCAAGTGTCAAAGAAAATCGCCGCCAGCCCACGTTCATCGTGGCTAGAAGTCAATGCACTGATCGATGTGCGCTGAGATCAATCGCTGTCTCGCGCTCAGCTGCGGCGTGCAAACGCGCGAATATGCACGACACGCTGAGCGAAACCTCATCCGATTTTCCTCATCCACGCGGACGGTTGCAGTTGCGGCGCGCCTTCGTCAGAAAGCTGCGCCGTGAGCGTTTTCTTCGTATGCGCCTAGAGCGAACCGCGGCCTTCTTTGGCATGAAACGTCTGCACCGTTTCCCACGCCACATTCTGTAAGTGGGTGGCGACGTCAGCCGGGAGCCCTGCGGTGTAGCTGTTGCCCACGGGATTTCGCTTGTAGACGGAGGCCATTACAACCGCCGCGCCTAGATACGTTCCGGCGAGGCTTGGGTGGCGCTTGTCGGCCACGTAGAGATTGATGTCGGGGCGCTTGGCGATTGAGTTTGCGAACGCCAAGCCAGCAGGCACCACCAGCGCGTTGTTTTGTTTACCTGCCTTGATGTACTCATTGGCAAGTTGTTGCGTCATCTCCGGTTTGTCGGAGTACGCCCACGACATGAAGAGCGCTGGTTCAGCGCCATTCTTGCGAACGGTGTCGCTGTGCTTTTTCGCAAATTCGTAGAAGACCGATTGCAGCTGCGGATGAACCGGACACTGGCTGCAATCCATCATCAAAACGGCATCAAACGGCTTATCAAATTGATTAAAGCGCACCTCGTTGTCACCCACGAAGGAATAGCTCGCCACGCCGCCCGGTTTGAAATGTGCAGCCACATCGTGCCAGTTAATGCCGGAACCCGAGATGGTGGCTGACACGCTGCGCAAACCGCGCACGCCAGCCGCACTCATCATTTGCCCCACGTGCCCGTGCATCGAATTGTTGTAATAGAAAAAGCTATTGCCTACCCAGAGCATGGCGCGCACTTCGCCAGGCGTCTTCGGAACAATTTGCGCCGCAGGCGCGGCGGGCGCGGTTGGTTGTGGTGCGGTGCTCGCGCATCCTGCGATGAGCGCTGCAGCGAGCCCGAGAAAAAGGTGTTTGATGTTCATGAATTCCTCCTTGTTTAGTTTGTAATGAATTTCGCCGTCAGCCGATGAATGAAATCAGCACAAAGAACCTCGACGAAGCGGTACCGCTCACGCGCAATCCAGTCGCAGCGCGTGACGGCTGAAAGCAATGTACGCGGTGGATAGCCTCGGCGATCCCCTACCCGCCGATATAGCTCATCTCAACTTTTCTAGCTTGGCGTTCCAAGGTGGTGGCTGCGGTACGAATCTCACTGTAGCGGTCTGTGCGCGACTGCCAAAGACCTACCAAAAGCGCTGCGATATCGTCATCGCTCGCGCCGTTTCGCATCATCTGGCGGAAATCAGTGCCGTCAGTCGCGAAGAGGCAGGTGAAAATTTTGCCGTCGGTGGACAATCGGGCGCGAGTGCAGGTTTTGCAAAACGCTTGCGTCACGCTGCTAATCACGCCGATCTCGCCGCCGCCGTCCTTGTAGCGCCAGCGCTCGGCAACTTCACCCTCGTACTGTGCATCAATGGCTTCGAGAGGCGACCAAGTCGAGATTGCTCGCACCACCTCCGCACTGGGCACCACGTCATCCATGCGCCAGCCGTTCGTTGCGCCCACATCCATGAATTCGATATAGCGAACGACGACGCCAGTGCCTTTGAAATGCTTTGCCATGTCGACAATGCTTTGATCGTTCACACCGCGCTTGACGACCATATTGACTTTGATCGGCGCGAGGCCGACGGCGTGCGCTGCCTCGATGCCCTTCAGCACATCGGCGACCGGAAAGTCGACATCGTTCATCGACTTGAACGTGGCATCGTCAAGGGAATCGAGTGAAACTGTAATCCGCTGAAGCCCTGCGTCTTTGAGCGCACGGGCTTGTTTGACCAGGGTCGAGCCGTTGGTCGTGAGTGTGAGATCAAGTGCGTGGCCCGATGGCGTTTTGAGCGCGTCCAACATCTCGATGAGTCGAGGCAAGTCGCGGCGCAACGTTGGCTCGCCGCCGGTAAGACGAATTTTTTCAACACCCAACTGCGCGGAGATTCGAGCAAAGCGCGTGATCTCTTCAAACGAGAGCAGCGCATCGTGCGGCAAGAATTTGTAGCCCGGCCCAAACACATCTTTGGGCATGCAATAGGTGCAGCGGAAATTGCAACGATCCGTGACTGAAATGCGCAGATCGTGGAGTGCGCGCGTGCGAGTGTCGTACACACGTTCGGCAAGCTTCACTGCTGAGAGCGCATCTCGCGTTGCGGGCTCAGCCGCGCGTGCGCCTGCAACAGCCAGTGCAATGATTTTTCGCGTCGGGTTTGCTGATTCGCCCATGGGTAAACGAGGGTTTGTTGCCGCAGTTGTGTTGATAGTTTCCGCTTTTCGCGAGTTACGCATCGGCAAATTGCGCGACGCGGTTTCGCTAACTGCTATTCTGCTAGATTCGTCGCCGTGAACATGACTGAGCTATCCCCAAACGAAATCCTTGCGCCAGTTTCCGAGCGCACTCTAGCGGCGAATATTCCGGCAAAAGTTGTCTGGTCGGTTGAAGTCGTATTTCGTAAGCGTCCCGTTGTGAGCCGATGGGCTGATTTCGAGTGGGAGCCCACGGCGGTCACGATGTCTCAGATTGCGCCGCCACTTCGATGCGAAGCCGAGACGCATGACGAGCAAGCATTTTGGCGATGGTACGGCGCGCTCATGGATTTACACCCATCCGAGGGCGAAGGCTATTGGCTGAATCTCACTTCGGACGCGCCGTGCGTGTTCGTTATGTGGCGCTTGGATGACGACGCGCCCACCGACGCGGTGCCGGTGCCGGCAGTGGTGACGGCTTCATACAACGAAGCAGGACGCATGCTCGATGCGAGTGATCGCGTGGATCGCGTGCCGATGCCTGAGGCGATGCAGGGCGCGCTCGCCGAATACACGATGAAGTTCTACACCCCTGAGAAGCGGCGCAAAGTAAAGCGCAATGATCCGTTTCGCCAGGGCGCGGGTGACAGTGCAAATGCGTTGATCGTACCGCCAGATTCACCGGCAGCGCGCGGGGGGCGTCATGGCTGAATCGCTCGAACCTACGGGGCAAGATGAATCTGTGCTTTCGCGCTGGTCGCGCCTAAAACGCGGGACAAGCGGTAGTAAATCGGCTGACTCTGCAGCAAGTGTTTCGCCGCCTGAGCCCCATTCGAATAAGGGCCTCGCTGATTTAGCAGAAGCGCAAGAATGCGTGGTTACTCCAGCCAGCGCAGGCTCAGGCAACCCGGCGCTAGCGCAGGAATCGTCTGCCGAGCTACCGCCGCTCGATGAAATTTCACTGGAGCGCGATTTCACGCCGTTCATGCAGGCGAAAGTGCCGGAAGTGCTGAAAAGACAAGCGCTCAAAACGCTTTTCAAAGACCCGCATTTCAACGTGATGGACGGCCTCGATATCTACATCGACGACTACACGAAGTTTGAACCCATCACTGCTGAGGAGCTCGAAGGCTTGTCGGCATGGAAGTCAATCAGTAAGCCGCTCCAGCAAGTGGTCACCCCCGGTGGCTATGCCGTGGATATAGAAAGCGAAGAGGGCAAAGCGGTGCTCGCCGCACGCGAGCAGCTTGCCGCACTTACCGAGGCTCGAGAGTCCGACCCGACGGCTGCGGCGCAAGACGAGGAGACGTGGGCTGTTTCGAGCACTGAACCCGTGCAGCAATTGCCGAGCACATCGCCTCGCTACGGCAAGCGCGTCGGCGATTTTCGCTACGTCGACCCGAATCCACCGGCCTTGCCCGACGTGCACCCAAGTCAACCAATACCATCGAATGAGTCGCCAATTCTTGCGACGACAGACGATCCACGCTAAGTAAGAAGTCAATGGCGAAACAGGTCTATCTCTGCTCGTGCAATCGCACGATTAACACCGATAACGGGGAACTTCAGGCGGCGGCAAAGGCCGCGGGGGTGCCTGGCGCGCATGTGTTTGATGCGATGTGTCAGCGCGAACTTGAGCGGTTTGGCGATGTCATCGAAGGCGATATTGGGGTGGCTTGCACGCAAGAATCGCGTTTGCTTGGCGAGGTCGCCAGCGGTTCGCCGAAAGTGTCAACGCTCCGTTTCTTCAACATTCGCGAAAAGGCGGGCTGGTCGAAAGAATCGAGCTTTGCCACGCCAAAAATCGCTGCGTTGATCGCCGAGGCTATGTTGCCTGAGCCGCAGCCCACGACACAAGTCAGCTACCAATCAAAGGGCGAAACGCTCATCATCGGCGCTGCGAGCGATGCGCTGCCTTTGGCGGAAATGCTCAAGGATTCGGTGCGAGTCAATGTGCTCATCACCAATGCCGATCACGAGATGCCGAGCATTCGCGATTTCCCCGTTGTAAGTGGCACGAAAGCGCACGTGCGCGGTTGGCTAGGCGCGTTTGATGTGAAATGGGAGCAGCAAAATCCCATCGATCTTGATGCCTGTACTCGTTGTAGCGCGTGCATCTCCGCCTGCCCTGAGTCAGCCATTGATCTGAGTTATCAGATTGATCTCGAAAAATGTAAATCGCATCGCGCCTGTGTCACGGCGTGCGGAGACAACAACGCGATCGATTTCGCGCGCGTTTCGGCAAGCGCTGCGCGCGGTGGCAAGTTCGATATCGTGGTCAATCTCACCGAACAGGCGCTCTTCACGCAGCATCAGCCGCCGCAAGGCTATTTTGCGCCCGGTAAAGACGTTGTGGCGCGGATGAAAACCGTGGCGCAGATTGTTGCGCTGAAGGGCGAGTTCGAGAAGCCGAAATATTTCAATTACAAATCGAACATCTGCGCGCATTCGCGCAACAAGAAATCCGGCTGTACGCAGTGCATCGATGTGTGCTCTACCTCAGCGATTGCCCCGAAAGGGGACCACATCGAGGTGACGCCGGAGCTTTGCATGGGCTGTGGCGCGTGCACGACAGTCTGCCCGTCAGGCGCGCTTACCTACGTGTATCCACGCGTGAGCGATGTGGGCGCACGCATGAAGACGTTGCTAAAAACTTTCTCAACGGCTGGTGGTCGCGATCCTACGATTCTGCTGCATGATGCGGGGCGCGGCAGCGAGGCGATCGCCTCAATTGCGCGCAGCGGCGACGGCCTCCCGGCAAGCACACTACCGCTTGCGCTGCACCACCCAGCGGCGGCCGGTATAGACGTATGGCTCGGCGCGTTTGCTTACGGCGCAACGGCCGTCACCGTGTTGTTGACTGACGATATTGCACCTGACTACCGTGCTGCGCTCGGCGCACAGGCGCTGGTGGCCAACACAATTCTTGCTGCCTTGGGTTACCAAGATTGTCAGGTGCTGATTGTTGACGAAACGTATTTCGCGGGTGCGCTTTCGCAAGCGCCACGCGGGCTCGCGGTGCGCGAGGCGGCGAGCTTTAATCTGTCAAACGATAAGCGCGGCACGCTCGACGCTGTGTTTGAACATTTGCTCGCGCACGCGCCGACGCCGAAAACAGTCATCGCTCTCGCGCCTGGCGCACCGTATGGCGAAATCAAGGTCAACGCGGATAAATGCACGATGTGCCTTGCCTGCGTCGGCGCTTGCCCGGAGGGCGCGTTGGCCGATAACCCGGAGCAACCGCAGTTGCGCTTTATCGAATCCAAGTGCGTGCAGTGCGGCCTCTGTGAAAAAACGTGTCCGGAAAGTGCGATTACGCTTTCGCCACGACTTAACTTGCTGCCAGAGGCCAAAAAGCCAAGGGTGCTCAACCAAGCTGAGATCATGGCGTGTACCCGTTGCGGAAAAGCGCTCGGCACCAAGCAGCTCGTTGAATCGATGATTTCTCGGTTGACGGGTCACAGCATGTTCGCTGATCCGAAAGCGCTTGGGCGACTGCGGATGTGCGCCGATTGCCGCGTGATCGATCTCTACAGCGAAGAGATGCCGGTGGATATCCGTGATCTCGGAACGCGGTAGATAGAGAGCGTGGAGCGCCGCAGCGCAGAATTCTGCGGAGAGACAGCTCGCTTGTGGAGACCCACATTCCTATGGGGCTCGCGGGTGTTTTTATTACAAGTTATTAGTTAGATAGAACCGAACGATGTCCCACCTCGAGCGAGGTGAGCGACGCTTAGATGATGAGTTGAAAGGCCGCAGGAGCCACGTAATGAATGAAGTTAGTCAAAGTAGCGTTGCGTTTCGTGCGTATGTTTCCGCGGAGGATCATGGCCGCGCGAACCTTTACGCCTTGATTGCAAGGCTCTTTTCGAGTGCTCCGGATTCGGCGTTGCTCGCCGCGATTGCGTCTGCGGCACCGCTTTCCACCGAGGATGACGGCGCTCCGCTTCCCATGGCGTGGTCTCGCCTCATTGCTGCCGCCACCGCCATTGATGCCGATGCCGTCGCCGAAGAATTCGAAACGCTCTTCGGTGGTGTTGGTAAGGCGCGGGTCAATCTACATGCGTCTCACCATCTCACCGGTTTCATGATGGAGAAGCCGCTCGCAGAATTACGCGACTCGTTTGCAACACTCGGGTTATCCCGCCTGGACTCGCAACATGCAACCGAGGATCATGTTGCGAGCTTGTGCGAAGTTATGAGAATTTTGATAATTGGCACGGCAGATCGCGCGCCAGTCAACGTCGCGACACAGCGAGTCTTTTTTGATGACCACATTTGGCCGTGGATTGAGAAACTAGAAGTTTCAATTTGTTCAAGTGAACTTGCAAACTTTTATCGAGTAGTCGGAGAATTAGTAGGGACTTTCTTTCGGGTTGAACGCGCAAGCTTCGATGTTCGATAAAAGTCTCATGTGCAGCACCTTGCTGCGCACCAATCAAGCTGTTGTAAGGAGCAAATAGATGAACGAACTTAAACCATCCGCCAACCTCGGAAGGCGCGGCTTTTTGTTAGCGGGCGGCATTGGCTCGGTGGGCGCGGTAGCTGCCGTCGTAGCACCTAAGGCTGCCAAAGTCCCTCTGGCTCCAAAAACAACAGCGGGCGTCGATGAGCGCTACGTCGCCGGCGAACGCGCTTCCCGTTATTACGACACAACGCGCGTGTAAGCGCGATCCACGCAAGGAGTTGATACATGTTGGTTCGCAAATCACACGATGTAGACGGTAGTCACACCGACCGCCCAGTCTCAGCATTTCGTCGGTTCGGTGCCGCTGTAGGTGGCGCGACGCTTGACCGGCGTGCGTTCTTAAAGCGCTCGGGTTTGGGGGTTGGGGCAGGTGCCTTCGCGGCCAGCCTGCCGCTCGGATTTGTTGGCGAAGCGGATGCCGCGAAGTCGGACGCCGCAGGTGGCAAAGAAGAGGTTCGCCGTACCGTTTGCACGCATTGCTCCGTAGGCTGTGCGGTCGATGCCATCGTTGAAAACGGCGTCTGGACACGTCAGGAACCCGTTTTCGATTCACCAATCAACCTGGGCGCACATTGCGCGAAGGGTGCCGCGCTGCGCGAGCACGGTCATGGCGAGCATCGCCTGAAATACCCGATGAAGCTGGTGAACGGCAAATACGTTCGCATTAGCTGGGAGCAGGCGCTCAATGAAGTGGGCGACAAGTTGCTCGCGATCCGCAACGACAAGGCTGCCGGTCCAGATTCCGTCTTCTGGGTCGGTTCGTCGAAGCACAACAACGAACAAGCTTATTTGCTCCGCAAGTTCGTTTCCATGTTTGGCACGAACAACTGTGATCACCAAGCTCGTATTTGCCACTCGACCACGGTGGCTGGTGTTGCAAACACCTGGGGCTACGGTGCGATGACCAATTCGTACAACGACATGCAGAACTCGAAGTGCGCGTTGTACATCGGCTCGAACGCGGCCGAGGCGCATCCAGTTTCGATGTTGCACATGCTGCACGCGAAAGAGACCGGCTGCAAGATGATCGTCGTTGACCCGCGCTACACCCGCACCGCGGCCAAGTCAGACGAGTTTGTCCGTATCCGTTCCGGCACTGATATCCCGTTCCTTTTTGGGATGCTGTATCACATCTTTAAAAACGGCTGGGAAGACAAGAAATACATCAATGATCGAGTCCATGGCATGGACAAGATCAAGGAAGAGGTGCTTGCTAAGTGGGCACCGGCAGCAGTAGAAGAAGCCTGCGGCGTCAAAGAAGACCAAATGTTCAAAGTGGCGAAGATGTTCGCCGAAAACCGCCCGTCGACCATTGTCTGGTGTATGGGTCAAACTCAGCACACCATCGGCAATGCAATGGTTCGTGCCAGCTGCATCCTACAGCTCGCATTGGGCAACGTCGGCGTTTCAGGTGGTGGAACCAACATCTTCCGCGGTCACGATAACGTTCAAGGCGCAACCGACGTTGGCCCGAACCCTGACTCATTGCCCGGCTACTATGGCATCAACACTGGCGCATGGCGTCATTGGACGACTGTTTGGGGTGTTGACTACGAATGGATGAAGTCACGCTTCCAGTCGCAAGTAATGATGGAGAAGCCCGGAACAACTGTCTCGCGTTGGGTTGATGCCGTGTTGGATGATCCAAACACGATCGATCAAGAAACCAACGTCAAAGCGATTGTGTTCTGGGGCCATGCGCCGAACTCGCAGACCCGCGGCCTTGACATGAAAAAGGCAATGGAAAAGGTCGATACGATGGTCATTATCGACCCGTATCCGACAGCGGCTGCTGCGATGCCAGATCGCAAAGACGGGGTCTATCTACTGCCTGCCTGTACTCAGTTTGAGACGAGCGGCTCAGCCACCGCGTCCAACCGCTCGATTCAATGGCGTGAGCGCGTGATTTCTCCGCTCTTCGAATCGCAGACTGACCACGCAATTATGTACGCCTTCGCCAAGAAGTTTGGCTTCGAGAAGGAGATGTGCAAGAACTTCAAGATGGTCAAGCCCGACGGTGATCGCAAGTGGGAAGAGCCAGAGGTTGAGTCGATCCTTCGTGAAATCAACAAAGGCACGTGGACGATCGGCTACACCGGTCAATCGCCAGAGCGCCTGAAGCTTCATATGAAGCACATGAACACGTTTGATCCGAAGTCGCTCAAAGCGAATGGTGGTCCATGCGACGGGGAATACTTTGGTTTGCCGTGGCCTTGCTACGGCACACCGGAAATGAAGCATCCGGGTTCGCCTAATTTGTACGATACGTCGAAGCACGTGATGGACGGTGGTGGCAATTTCCGCGCAAACTTTGGCGTAGAGCGAGAAGGCGTTTCGCTGCTCGCGGAGGACGGCTCGCATTCCAAAGGCGCTGACTTGACGACCGGCTATCCCGAGCTTGACCACGTGCTTCTCAAGAAGCTCGGTTGGTGGGACGAGTTGACCGACGACGAGAAAAAGCGCGCTGAAGGCAAGAACTGGAAGACGGACCTCTCTGGCGGAATGATCCGCGTCTTCATGAAGAACCACGGGTGCCATCCGTTCGGTAACGCGAAGGCACGTGCGGTAGTCTGGAACTTCCCCGACGCCGTGCCACAACATCGCGAGCCACTTTACGGCACGAACGTAGATCTCATGAAGAAGTACCCAACGCATGCCGACAAAGGTGGTGCGTTCTGGCGTGTGAAAACGCTCTACAAGACGGTCCAAGATAAGAACATCGCCGAGGGTTATCACACCAAGTTCCCGCTCATCATGACCTCAGGTCGATTGGTGGAATACGAAGGTGGCGGCGAAGAAACGCGCTCGAACCCATGGCTCGCCGAATTGCAGCAAGAGAACTTCGTTGAGATCAATCCGAAAGACGCGAATGATCGCGGGATTCGTAACAGCGAATATGTTTGGGTCAAAACGCCAACCGGCGCGCAGATCAAAGTGAAGGCAATGGTCACAGAGCGAGTCGCGTCGGGTACTACGTTTATCCCGTTCCACTTCTCAGGTTGGTGGCAAGGCAAAGATCGCCTGGAAAAGTACCCAGACGGTGCCGCGCCGATCGTTCGCGCCGAAGCGGTCAATACAGCGACCACCTACGGCTACGACACTGTTACCAACATGCAAGAAACCAAGACGACTATTTGTCAGGTCGAGAGAGCGTAAGGAGGATCATCATGGCACGAATGAAGTTTATTTGTGACGCCGAGCGCTGCATCGAGTGCAACGGTTGCGTTACTGCCTGTAAGAACGAGCATGACGTACCCTGGGGCGTAAACCGTCGCCGCGTGGTTACGTTGAACGACGGTATCGTCGGCGCTGAGCGCTCGATTTCCGTCGCGTGCATGCACTGCTCGGATGCCCCGTGCAAGGCGGTGTGTCCAGTGAATTGCTTCTACACCACCGATGACGGCGTTGTTCTGCACGACAAAGACCTTTGCATCGGATGCGGTTACTGCTTCTACGCTTGCCCGTTCGGCGCCCCTCAGTTCCCTCAAGCCGGCGCGTTTGGTTTGCGCGGAAAGATGGACAAGTGCACGTTCTGCGCAGGTGGTCCGGAAAAAGATACCAGCAAGGCTGAGACTGAGAAATACGGTCGCAATCGTCTTGCCGAAGGCAAGCTCCCAGCGTGCGCAGAGATGTGCTCCACAAAAGCCTTGCTTGCGGGCGATGGCGATGTACTCTCTGATATCTATCGCGAACGCGTCATGCGTCGCGGACGCGGCGGTGACTTGTGGGGGCATGCAACAGCTTACGGCGTCAAAGCCAGCGCTGCGCCTGCGCCGGTTCAACCTGCACCAACGCAACAAAAATCATGATGAACCCTAAGTTTCTCTTGGCCTTGGGGGCCGTCTTTTTAGTTGCTGCCTGCGGTGAAAAACCGCAAACAGTAGCAGTTAAACCAGGGCAATCGGCTGCGAAGCCGGACGATAAGCCGTACCAGAACGATCAGTTCAAGGGTGACCGTGCTGCGTGGGAGCGCACCTTGCGCGCTCGCGCTGACAATCAAAACGAATACAAACGCGTCAACTAAGTCGCCGCATCGTGAGGCTCGCGTGCGGTTGCAGTTCTTGTAATCGCGCGAGTCAGTTGCGTACTCATTTTGGAGTCAATTAATGAATCGTTTGTTAAGTCGCCTAGCGATCATAAGCGCGACAGTTGCTCTGGCGTTTGCTAGCGTAGCCATCGCTCAGCAGAGCACGGGCCCGACCCTTCCGCCAGAAGAATTGGCAAAGCAGCAGCAGCAGCGAACCGTACAGCAGCCCTATAACAATGCGCCAACGTGGGATAAAGCCAGAGGCGCAGTGGCGGGCTATACAAGTATCCCTGGCGTCGAAACAGGTGTGCTCATTCAGGATGGCGGTCAAACTTGGCGTGCGCTGAAGAACGGCACGGTTTCAGTTTGGGGTGGTTGGGCTTTTGTAGCGATGATGCTCATCGTTGGTGCGTTCTACGGCTGGAAAGGAACGATTCAGCTCAAAGAGGCACCAACGGGCCGAATGATCGAGCGCTTCACGCTTACCGAACGGATGGCGCACTGGACAACCGCGATTACGTTTTCAATTCTCGCGATTTCGGGACTCATCCTTGCATTCGGGAAAAACATCTTGATTCCGGTGTTCGGATTCACCGTGTTCTCGTGGCTCGCGACGCTCGCGAAGACCTTGCACAATTTCGTCGGCCCGCTGTTCGTGGTGAGTATCGTAATCACGTTTTTTGTGTTCCTTCGAGACAACATGCCGCGGGCAATTGATTTCAAGTGGCTGGTTACCTTCGGCGGCCTTTTCTCTGGGAAGCACATCCCGAGCGAACGTTTTAATGCCGGTGAAAAGATCTGGTTCTGGGGCGGTCTGATGGTGTTGGGCATTGTTGTCGGCGTGTCTGGTCTCGTGCTGAATTTCCCGAACTTTGGACAAACTCGTTCAACCATGCAGCTTGCCAACCTGGTTCATCTCGGCGGCTCGCTCATCTTCATGGTGGGCGCGCTAGGTCACATCTACATGGGAACGCTCGGCATGGCGGGCGCATTCAGTGCGATGAAAACGGGCCAAGTTGACGAGGCCTGGGCCAAGGAGCACCATGAAGTTTGGTACGACGACATCAAGGCGGGGCGGATCCCAGCCGTTAGAACAAAGAGTTTGACAGCCGCGCAGCCGGTTGGAGGAGATGATTGATGAAAAGATTGAACCACTGGATCGTATTAGCCCTAGGGAGCATCTTCGCTACCGTCGCAATCGCGAAATTGCCTGTGCCCGTTCTAACCGACGAGCAGAAGGCCAAGGCAGAAGAGGCGAAGGCGAAGGCCGCCGATGCTGCAAAAAAGGCCGCCGCGGACGAGGGGCGCTATCAAGACCGTGTCGCCGAGCGTTTTTTCAAAGAGCAGCGCGCGGCTGGTAAATCCCCAACGCCTTCGCAGTGGGTTCCTCCGGCTCCTGCGCCTGCAGCGGCTGCGAGCGCTCCTCCAGCTGCAGCGAAGGCACCTGCCGCTACTGCAGCCGCACCTGCGAAAAAGTCATAGCGGCTTTCGCGCTATAATCGTAGGCTGATTCCGGAGAGGTGGCAGAGTGGTTGAATGTACCTGACTCGAAATCAGGCGTACCGCAAGGTATCGGGGGTTCGAATCCCCCCCTCTCCGCCAAGATTCGCAAAAAGCCCTGTCATCAGGGCTTTTTTGTTTTGTGCGCCGCAACAACGCTCGAAGCTCCATTGATTCGTCGCCTTTCTACTCGCGCGTGCGTTCCCGTTGCACACTAGAACTTTCACCCATCAGACCAGAAGGAATGTGGGCTAAAGGATCATTTTGTAGCGTATTGACACCGTATATACAGTGCCGACAGCCCTCACTTAAATGCCCCTCGCTGTTTAAGGGTGAATTGTTTCGCCTAGGGTAATTTTCGCTAGGCTGAAGGTAAGTCGTCGGCAAGAATCAAGTAATTTGGAGGAAGTTATCTTGAGTGAATCGCTGCACACAGTTCGACCTTGGTTACGCGAATATCCGTCAGCAATTGGGCCTGAGGTCGACGTCGACTCAATTGCTAACCTCGCTGATCTCGTAGAGACCGCGTTTCGCGAGCACGCGAGCAAGGTGGCGTTCCATTGCAGCGGTAGCCAAATCACGTATGCCGAGCTCGATTCTCTGAGTGCTGCGTTTGCGAACCACTTACAGAAGCATGGCTTTAAGCGCGGGGATCGCTTTGCGCTCATGATGCCGAACATCCTCCAATACCCGATTGCGCTGATGGGCTGCTTGCGCCTTGGGGTCACGATTGTTAATTGCAATCCTCTCTACACGCCGCGAGAGCTCTCTCACCAACTCCGCGATTCAGGGGCTAAAGGAATTTTGGTCGTCGAGAATTTCGCAAGCGTCTTGCAGGAAGTACTTCGAGAAACTGATGTGTCGCATGTAATCGTCACCGGGCTCGGGGATCGATTGAGCTGGTGGAAGGGGCCGGGCCTCAACTTCCTCGTCCGGCACGTTGCAAAGATGGTTCCTCAGTTTGAATTCAAACAAGCGATTCGCTTTAACGCGGCGCTTGCGGACGGCGCGAGCGGGAAGTTCACTCGTGAGCGACTCACTCACGACGATATTGCTTTTTTGCAATACACGGGCGGCACAACAGGTGTTTCTAAGGGTGCAATTCTCACTCACCGAAACATCATCGCAAACGTGATGCAGTGCCGTGCCTGGCTTTTCGGCTTTACCACGCCCGGTGAAGCGCCGCGTGGCGAATGCATCATTGCGGCGTTGCCTCTGTATCACATCTTTGCGCTGACAGCGTGTACGTTTGTGTATGTCACCATGGGAGCGAAGATCGTCCTGATTACCAACCCGCGTGATGTGCCCGCATTCGTTCGTACGCTTGCAGAGCACAAGTTCACCGTGGTTCCGGGCGTTAATACGCTGTTCGTCGCGCTCATGAACCATGAGGATTTTGCGCAACTCGATTTCTCAAATCTTCGCTACGGCTTGGGAGGTGGTATGGCCGTCCAACGCGCGACCGCTGAGGATTGGCAACGCATCACGGGCCGTCCGTTGATCGAAGCGTATGGGCTTACTGAAACCTCTCCCGGTGCCACGATCAACCCGGTGTCTGACGCTGGGTACAACGGCTCAATTGGTGTTCCCATCCCATCAACCGAAGTGCGCCTTCGTCGCGATGATGGTAGTTTCGTTGCGTTGGACGATTTTGATTCTCCCGGTGAAATTTGCATTCGCGGTCCGCAAGTTATGAAGGGATACTTCAATCGCCCCGAGGAGACGCTCAAGGTGCTAGATGGCGATGGCTGGCTGGCGACGGGCGATGTCGGGAAGATGGATGTTCGAGGCTTTTTCTACATTGTTGATCGCAAAAAGGACATGATTCTCGTTTCGGGATTCAATGTCTATCCGAACGAAATCGAGGGCGTCGTTGCGATGCATCCCGGTGTGCTTGAGGTAGCAGCGGTCGGGGTTCCTGATTCGAAATCCGGCGAAGTCGTGAAGGTATTTGTCGTGCGCAAGGATCCGGCACTCACCTCCGCACAGCTACTCGCGCACTGCCGAGAGCAGCTCACTGGATACAAGATCCCTAGATTTGTTGAATTCCGAAATGAACTACCAAAAACAAACGTCGGGAAGATTCTTCGACGCGAGCTCCGCGACGAAGAAATGAAGAGAAGAGAAGCTGCGTAAGACTTTTTGAGCAAAGTTTCAAAATATTTTTGAAAAGCCGGTTTTTCAGTGTTTCCAGGGCAGTGCTGCTCAAGAAATGGTCAGCTTTTGCTTAATTTATTGGCAGTTTTTTGCTCTTTTTTGTTGGTTGAGGTTGCGTGGATTAGAAAGTTGCTACATAATCTCGTTTCTCTGCTGAACAAACGTAACGACGCGAACGCAGCAACGCATGTTGCTGAAGCGTTTGACG
>JAAFJA010000017.1 GCA_013298765.1 Betaproteobacteria bacterium | reverse complement strand
CCCATCGCGGAGATCATCGCTCGGAACTGCTCGCTCTTGCGGTCTCGGCGAAAGAGGATCCCTCCAGCCATGACCGCGACGAGCGTGCCGCCCGGTCGCAGGAAGGCGAGCGCGTGCTCGACGTGCTCGAGGTCCGCGCGCTTGGCGAACGGCGGGTTCATGATGACGTGGTCCACGACCACGTCCGCGGCCGCTCGGGAGATCTCCAGGAAGTCGCCGTGCGTCACCGCCGTGAGGCCAGCGGCCCGCAGCTGCTTCGCGCGAGCCTCGTGCAGCTCGACGCACAGGACCTTGGCCATCGGCTCGCGGCGAAGAACCGCGAGCGCCAGCGCTCCCTCGCCAGCGCTCGGCTCGAGCACCGTGTCCGCGGGCACGAGGGGCAGGTAGGAGGCGATCTTGTCGGCGAGCGCCGCGGGCGTCGCGAACCATCCGAGCTCGGGCCCCGTCTCGACGCGGCCCGTCTCGATCACGCGGTCGACGTCCTCGCGGAGCGACTCGACGCTGCGATCGCCGCCGAAGACGTGGCTCTTGCTCTTGCGATCCCACTTTCCGCCGAGCGCTTCGAGCACAAGGTTGACGTCCTTGTACGCAGCTCGGCTCAGGCTCTCGCGAATCACGACGTTCGACGGCGCCAAGAATTCGATGGCGCTCGAGAGGACGGCGCGGGTTTCCTGGGTGATCTTCATGGTCTTCTCCGTGCAAAGGGTCGGCGTGACCCGTGAGCGTGGTTCCCGCACAATGCGTGCTGAAACGACGCTCGCGGCGCGCCCCGACTCGGGGTGTCGCAAAGCCTCGGATCGTCTGCGGCTAGTCTTCTTCGATGTCGTTTGCGTCGGCGTCCATGAATCCGCCGTCGACCAGCTCGAACTGCCATCGACCATCGGAACGTTCGTTGCACTGGCCCCAGTACAGCTTGTTCCCGATGAACATCGACGCCTCTCCGTCCCCGTAGTCGAAGGCGATCACGGCCTGGGCCTTGTGGAACGAGAAGCGGGCCCGGGCTTTGCCGTCGTCCCCGCGAACATTGTCGAGGGGGCCTTCGTAGGGGCGCCGCGGGAAAGACAGGACGATCTCGGGGATCGCGTCGTCGACCTCGTCGAGGTTCGACTCGTCCAACACAAACCACTCTCTGAACGGGATGGTCATTTCGTTCTCCTCAGACAGAACGGCGATTCGCCGCGTCCAGCATCCTCTGCATGGGAATTGCGGCGGAGCGCTGCAGCTCGCGCATGCCCGCACGAATCGCTCGATCCCGCGAGCGGTGAGTGCTCGATGCGATCTCCCGGAGCGCGGTCAGCTCGGGGCTCCGCCGCTCCACAACGGAGACGCTCTGCCTCCAGACGGGGCGCCCCGTCCTCGGATCGTCCCAAGCGTGGCGAACGTCCAGCTGAAGACGCTGGAGGGACCATCGGCTGTTTCTCGAGCCGACTTGGTTTCTTTCGTCGCATCGACGCATCGCTTCTCTCCTTGCCTACATCAACCTGAGTTTTCCGAGCAACGCCGCCAAGATGACGACGTAACCGACGAACCTCGCGATCTCGTCGAGCCACCGCCAGAACGGCAGCTTCGCAACGATTCTGGCTGTCTCTCGCCACTTGTCGGGGTCCAAGGTCCATCATCCTCTCCGAGCTCAGTCGCTCGGCGCTGCCTCCCCGACAGCGCCCAACGTCCGAGCCGAGCCTGGTTGCGCGCGCTCAGCGCTCGATCGGGTCGATCCTCCACGACCCGACGACGAGGGCGCCATGGCAGCACAGCCAGCTGTCGCGCAGCGAGTAGCTCGGGCTGATGCCCTCGAGCCATTCGAGGCGGGTCGAGAGCGCGCTGTTGTCGATCAGCTCTTCTGGTTCGCACCCATCGCCAACAGGGAGGACGCTCGCGACGCGCTTGCCGTCGATCTTGAGCCAATGCGTGGGCTGCTGGTCGACCAGCTTGGGGTACCAGACCTCTTCGCCGTCGTCGCCGGCATCGGCGCGATCGCTGCCCTTGCACCAGAGGCCGTATTCGTTGTCGATCGCTGCGAGGGCCTCGTCGCCGTGATCGCGGCTCTCGAGGCGAGTAGGCTCGTAGCCGTTCCACCGCGTGGAGACGACGGGTTGACCGTCGTCTCGAAGGCCGATGGAGGTCTCGATGTCGAGAGCGGTCTTGATCTTCGTCCACTGAATCATGGCAACATTCTCTCCTCTTGGGCTCCGTTCGCCCGCTGTAGGCCCCGCAGAGGCAGGGACTGCGACGGGAGCGCGAGGCTCAGTTGAAATGCTGTGGATTCGCTTCTGAGCTCATCGCGATGCCGCTCCCTTTGAGCGCTCGTCGATCACCGAGAGAACGGAGAGAAGCGCGCCGTATGCGCTATTCCCGCGGTGTCCACACCCTTGGTACAGCGCCACGACCTCTTCCCGAATCGCTGAACGCTCTGCCTCGACGGCGTCGGCGGCACCAGACTCGCGCTTAGCCTCTTCGGCAACAAGCGCCCACAGCACTGAAATAGCGCGGGAGAGACCGTCTGGATCAAGCGCTTTGCTCGCGAAGCGCAACAAGCCAAACCACACCTCGTGCGGGGACCCAGACAGGCTCACGTAGACGTAGTCGATACCCGCTTCGTCGCACGCCGCGACGATCGCCTCGGGCCTGTAAATCTTCCGCGCCAGTGCGTAGCACAGTTTTTTGGTGTCCGTCGTCATGGCTGCCTACCTTTTCGCAGGTGTTCTTTAGGAGATCCGTTCGCCCGCTGTAGGCCCAGCAGATGCGGGGACTGCGACGGGAGCGCGAGGCTCAGTTGAAATGCTCGGGCTTGAGCGCTTCGAAATCCCACGTCTGGCCGTCGGGACCGAGGAAGCCTTCATACCCGTTCTCGACGAGCGTCGTGACTTCCGGGCCGCCGCGACCCTCGAGCAGCTCGTCGCGAAGCTTCTTCGCTCGTGGGCCGCTGTACTGATGCGTCGCGCCTCCGCGATGGCGCAAGTAAAGAACGGGTGTCTTCGTGAGGTTGGGCTTCGCGTTCGTCATGGTGACCTCTGCTCTCGCTCTCTTCTGAATGGTCCTGTGTGCCGATGCAGCACCTACCAAGGGGTTCGCGACGTGAGCGCGAGGCTCACTTCGCCTGGAGCTTCTCCTCGAGGGCTTTCTTGGCGGCCAGGGCCTCTCTCTTCGAGGTCCATGGATAGTTGATGCGGCCGTCGATGACGAGCGCATAGCCATCGATCCAAGCGTATCCAGGCACGATCTTGCCTCGTCTCTTCACGGGACGCGCGACCTCGATGCTTCCCATTCGACGAACTTCGATGACCATTGCAATCTCCTCGCTCTCGCGCGGCAGGCGCTGTCAAACTACGTCGACGACGACTGCCAGCCGGTTCTCGCGGACGAAGCGGATGGTGCCGAGTTCGATCCGATGCGATCCAGGCTCCAGTCGGCTCGCCAGCTGAATCGCGAGAGACAAGCTCGACGATTGCTCGCCAGCGTAAACTGGCAGCGTCGACCTGGCCACGGTCGGCTTCCCATCGACCCAGAGAGCGTAGCCTTCGTCGTATCCGACGCGGCAGAGATCCTTCGAGAGCGTGCGCAGCTCGCTGGCAAGCTCGAGCAGCTCACCCGGGGTCGTCTCTGGGATCGACTCGAAACCATCGTGCAAATCACGCACGCGACCCGTACGAGAAGCGGTTCTCGCCGCCGTGTGCCACACCATGAGGTATCCGTTTGGGGCGGCGAGCTTGCGGGCCTCTTGCACTGTCTTCGTCGAGAGAATCATCGTTGGCTCCTCTGCGCTGGTGCTTCGTGCACCCTCCACAAACCTCGCGAGCGGCGAGGGCTATGGAGGACGACCGACGCTCGGCGTCTGTGTTTTTCTGCCGTGCCCAAGCCTGGGAGGTCCCGCTCTGCGGGCTTGCAGTATTTAGGACGTCGCGTACGATTCGTCAATCTTTATTTAGACGAATCTTCTTCCCGAGTCTTGGCGAAGACTTACGGATCCCTAAACAGGGTGACGAGAGATCCGTCTGGCGCTGCGTCGAGCGTGAAGTAGACGCGTCCGCAATCGGGGCAACGCCACTCGGATCGAGCGTCGCCCAGAGAGCAAGTGTTCCGGCAGAATCTGCAATTTCCTGGCTTGATTGAAGCCATGAGCTCTGCCGTTTCCTTCTGGAAAACGACCGGCTTCTTCTTCGCGCGGCTGCTCTTCGGTCCGGGGCCGAACAGCCTCCGCTCGAGAGCGCGCTGCTTGTGCCAGCCAGAGCTCACGCGGCGACCTCGATGAGGCGATCCCGCTGACGCTCGTCGCGCTTCCGCTCGCCCGCGGCGAACGCTTCGCTCGCGATCGTGGCTTCGCTGAACCATGGGTGACCGATCTTCTCTCGGGCGGCGATCACCGCTCGCGCCAAAGCGAAGACGGCGTGCAGCGCTTCGATGGTGAGCTCTGGCGCCGAGGGGTTCGATCCCCATGCCATGGCGAATACGCGCGTGAGCCGGTCGACGATCTGCGCTCGGGTCGTGTCAGGAGACACGTAGCACTCGTAGGTGTCCCCGTGCAGGACAAACGCGAGCCAGACGCTCTGCCCAGAGGACTTGTCGATCTGAATCTTCGGATTCATCTAGAATCTCACCGATCCGCGCTTGGACTTGGGAAGCCTCTCTTCGGCCTTCATTCGAAGGATTCTGCTGCGCTTCTCCCTCGCGCAGCTCGCCTCGTCGAGGATGTCATCCAACGAAGCGGCGATAACGATCTCGCCAGGGTTCTGGCTGTCTCTGAGATAGTCGGCGACGAAGCGAATGCTTCGCACCATCGCCTTTGCACTGCGACTCTGACGGCTCATGCTGTCCTCTCTACCTGCTTTTGCAGGTGACTCGTGAAGTCTAGTCGATTGCTTCGATTCGTCAAGAAGAAAAGAGAGCGGCGAATGACCTTTTGAGCTCGGACCATTCTTCGCTGGCGGATCGAACGCAATCCGCTGAGCCTGAGAACGCAGGCTCTGTCGCCATGCCCGAGGCGAGCGCCCGCGCATCGCGCTCCGCCGTCTCTCGCCAGAGAGCTCTGGCCTGCGCGACGCCGTCCATCCTCTGTCCTTCGCGGTCACAGACACGGCAGCGCCCGCCTCTGAGCGGCCTTCGCGCCCGGCACAGCGCGCAGCGCTCGGTCTTCACCACCGGTCTCGACCCAAGAGAACCCTGGAGTCTTGGCACTGCTCCGCGCGTCGATACACGGCCTCCGCGAGCTCTTGGGCTTCGTTGGTGCATTCGTTGTATGCGTACGCGAGCCTCGCGATGCGCACGCCGATGGGGAGGTCCGGAGACATCGCCTCCGGGACGTCGCGCAAACGACGCGACGCAGCGGCGAACGCGTCCAACGACCGCGCGATCAGCGCGTGGTAGGCGCCGTCTGCGCTCGTCTCGAGCTCGAGGGTGATCCCTTCGGGCAGTTCGTCGTCGACGCGAAGGTCTTCTCCATGAAAGACCCAGAACGACGCAGAGACGCAGACCATGCCTGCTCTGTCGGCACACATCAGCGCGAGCGCGCTGAAGTGCCACTGCCGCTGCTGAGAAGCGACGACGCCAGGCTTGCAGCGATACGACGCTTTCATCCTCGGTGAGGTCGAGAACGCCTGGCCGTCGTCGTCGAGCAGCGTGCTGCGAATGGGTGAGATCGAGGACTTCAGCGAGCCAACGCGGGACTCGACCTCGAGGTATCTCAGCACGATCCGAGGCAGGCTGAGCCTCGGCATTTTTGCGTCGAGCTTCGCCGCCTCCCTGTCGTTGTAACTCACAGAGAATCTCTCTTGCGCCGCGGTGCGGTCCATCAGGATCACGTCTCGATCTTCGTCACCAACTCGCTGAATGATGAACTGCAACATGATGCACTCTCCCTAGAACGTTTCGACGTTCTACCGCAGCGCGCGAGCCGTGGGTCCGCGCGCTGCGATCGACAGTCGCTACTATTTCTCGATGAACTCGATCGGCCGAGACAGCGCCTCTTCGATCTCTCGAAGGTCGGCCTCGAGCTTTCCCTTCATGGCGATCAGAAGCTCTCTTCTGGCTCGCTCGGCAGCCTCTCTGTCGTGCGTCCACTCGTCAGGAGAGAACCACCGCCTACGCGGTTCGAATTCTTCAGGCTTGCGGGCCTCGACGTAAATCGAGTCCACCTCCGTGCGGTGAGCGTTGTGGTAGACCAAGACTCCGTGCTCGCGGAAGCGGTCTCTCACGACGTAGACCGTCTTCACGGTTTGAGACTTGTTCTTCTTTGGCTTGGGTAGGTCCATTGTTTTCGCGTCCTCGATCAGTGACAAGAACCGTACGCGCCGCTCTTGCGCAGGGCGCCGTCGGGGTCATGGAGATTCACCCATTCGTTGGGGTGCTGCGGAACGATCCCAAGCCGCTCCACAAGGGCCCAGAACGAGCGAACGGCATGCTGCTCGTCCGCATGCAGCTCGGCGAACCCAAGGGAGCAGAGCTCTGGGACCGGCACCCAGTCGCCGCGATACTTCTCGCCGCAATCGCTCGGCTGCTGGCCGAGCTTCATGCCGTGCGGCACCGCGTAGAGCCAGAGGTTCCGCGGGTTTCTCCAGAGAACGACGTACCCGTCCATGGACGGGACGCGCGGGGCCATCCCCGCGGCTCTGTCGCGGACGACGAAGCGTCCGTCGGGGCACTCGATCACGCTCGTAGAGCCCATGCGCTCAACCGCGGCACCTTCGTCGCCAGGTCGGACGTCGTCGATTTGCGAGAGCAGCCGGTGAGTCCTCTCGTAGACCCTACGCTCGAAAGCTTCTGTGTCGTTTTGCGCGGCGTCCATCGTCGATACCTATTCTAGTGAATCTTTCGCCGCTTGCAAGCGTTTTTCTTTCGCGGCGTTCTTTTTGTCGAGTACGTAGATTCAGACGGCGACGCCGATATCGATCGCCTCGCGACGGCACTTGGCGTAAAGCTGGGCGGCCACTTCGTCGAAGTAGTCGCCAGCGTCAGACTCCACGCCGCCCAGGCTGAAGACAGAGACTTCGGACCAGTGGGCGCCGTCGCAGCACGGGCGAAACGCTTGCACCAAGACCGTCACGAAATTCCACTGCTCACCGTAGGCTTCCAGCCGGTCGCGGCAGGAATAAGCCTGCTCGAGCGCCTCAGCGTAGGCCGCGGCTCGAGACCAGCCACGCTCGGACAGGCAGCGCGCCGTCTCTTCGACGGTCACCGCAGGGAGAAAGTAGTCGTATCCGTCGCGAGCGCTCGCAGCGCGCTTGAGCGTGCGCGGAAAGTCTGCGTTGCGCGTCCAGCATCCAAGGTACGAGGGGTCACCGTCGTCGTCGTCCTCGATCGACAAGCGGTAAAGAACGCCGTCCTCTTGGTGCTCTCGATTTGCGAGCGAGAGAGGTCCCGACGGTCGCTTGGCCAGCGACGACAGGTACCTGGACATCGACGAATCGGGATTCGCCGCGCGCCAGCGGCGGAAATGTTCGAGGTTCATGCTCTGCTCCTTTGGCTCACACGCCGACGGCGCGGTCCGAACGATCATCGCTCGGGCCGCTGCGTCGAAGGGTTCACCTTCGCGGGTGCTCGGTTTCTCCCAGCCTCGCCGGGGCGCCGCTCGTCCTCCGAGCAGCCATCTAGCTCAGCCAACTGCACCGAACCAAGGGTTGCGGACAACGCACTCCCTGTGGAGCCTGTTGTAGATCCTTGTGAATTCCTTGACCGTTGCTCTGGCCTTGAGAGACACGCGGTCAACGGCGCCGCGGGCGCCAATGAGACCCAAGAGACCGTCGTAACGATCCAACCAGTAGTCCGGGCGCGGCTGGAGTTCGTCCCGCCCGTCGGCGTTCGCCGCTCGCTCTGCGAGTCTCTTGATTGCTTCGTGGTCGACCATGAATTCTGACGGCATCGCTACCTCTGTCCTCTCGTTCTAGCGCAACCATTCGCCGCTTGCAAGCGGTTAGTTGTCGCTGCTCGTCGATTTCTCACCGTACACCAGGGTCGCGCACTGTGCGTAGATCGCTTGCGCGCGAGCCCTGGTGTGCTCGACGGGGTGCTCGCAGCACGGGGGCCAAAGGCGCCCGGGCACCCTCGAAGCGCAGGCAGACACCAGCGCCGGGGGGAGCCCGCGAACGCGACACAGCTTGACCGCCCGCGGCGCAACGCGAACCGCGCAGCGCGCGGCGGGCGCCGTCCGCACCCAAGTGCTTTGCTCGCGTTCGACGAGCAGCCGGTACACGCGCGTCGCTTGCGCGAAGTCCTGCCAGTAGGGCTTTCCCGCTTCGCGGCGCCCGGTGCTATCGAGGCGCATCGCGTGATTGCGCAATCGCTCAGCCTCGATCAGAGCAAATCGCGCCGCAATGGCGTGCGGCTCAGACAGCCCCACCGCGGGGATCGCAGGGTCTAGAGACATAGTCATCCTTTCTCCCAGCCTCGCCGGGGGACCTTCACCGGTCGACAGTCAATCTAGCCTATCCGTCGCCGCTTGCAAGTGCCGAGTTGTCGATTTCGAGCTTTTCCTGGATTTCCTCTGACCGATTCAGTGCGGATATGGTAATACTTTGGAATACAATACACGACATATAACTACATGTGGGTGTAAAAAGTCCAGTGTTTTCGCCATGTAGTATAATGTGGTACAATGTAATACATACTACATCGAACCACATGCTGACACACTACATCACAACTAGTCACAAAGCACGACACAGGATCACTCCGCAGCACATTGCAGCGTATGCAGTTTAGAGCAGCACAACGCTTACAACTACGTACGATGTACCCAAAAGCATGGCTGAGTCCAGAGCCTCGCGGGGCGCCGCGACGGGCCGCGCGCGTCGCTGCGACGCGAGGGGAGGGTGCGGTGCGCACCGACGATGCGCGGCGCGTGCAAGGGTGCTCCGAAGCGCTCGGCCACGGGGTTTGCCCGTGGGGTAGAGTGCGAGCCCAGGCCGAAGCTCGCGGGGCTCGCTCTCGAGTCCTCGATCGCGGGGGCGCGCCGTTCGCAATCGTCTCTGCAATGTTGTCTCTCGGGCCCCGCTGTCCTATCCGGTCGTCGCGTGATGATGCACTGCACGTTCTCGCGCGTTCCTCAGCGCTCGTACGAAGCGGTCGTGGGCGACAGGCCCCCCGAGCTCGAAGAGCTTCTGTTCGCACTCGCGGTCGACCCCCATGAGGTTGCAGACGTGATCGAGGATCGCGCCGCGCGGAGCATCCAGTACCAGCTCGGAGACTCCGAGCGCCCAGGGCGTCCCGCCTTCGGCGGAGAGGGGATCGAGGATCGCGCCGCGCGGAGCATCCGGTACCGGCTGGAAGACTTCGCGCACACAGGGCGTCTCGCCTTCGTCGGGGCGCTCGAGACGATCTCGGCATGGACGATGAGCAGTCTCCGTTGTCCAGGCGATCCGCTCAACGCGATCGAGCGATACGACCGCAGGCTTGGGGTTTGGATCGGCTGTCAGCTCGCGAGAGAGGTTGTCTCTGCGCTGCCGAAAATCATGACCAAGCCGTGGCGGGCGATCGAGACAGCAGAGCGCTGGGTCGTCGGCAAGGCTTCTGGCACAGAGTGCTACGAAACGTATCTACAGACATACTCTTGCACATCCGAAGGTGCCGCATCGTATGCGTTCGGATCAGAGGCAGGATACGGGGCCGCGTTCTTCTCGAAGAGCGGCATGCAAGCCGCTAAAAACGCAATCATGTCCGCCGCTAGTTGCGCTGTCATGGTTTGCGTTGCGGCGTCGGTATACGACGACAAGCCCAGCAAGAACCGATGGAAGGACCTCGAGCTCCGGTCTCTCGCGTCGATCGCGACTCTTTCCATGGCCCGGTTCATCGATGCCCGCGAGATGGACATTGAGCGTCGTGGCCAGGTGTACGACTACAATACTCCTGAGTGGATGAAGAAAGAGGCGGACCGCCGGGTTGTCGCGGCCATCTCCAAAGCATGCCTGTCCTACCCCGTGATTCCTGACGGAGACGTTGAGTCCAAACGACGCTGATGCAGGACGGGTGTCTCGGGCGGAGGCTCAGCGAGAGCCGCGCAGGAAGCGAGAGAGCTCGGTCGCCTCGAGCTTGGCGGCCTCCGCGGATGGGAAGACAAAGACGGACTCCAATCTGCGTCGATCGGAGCGGGAAGGAGTGTCCATCTTCACGGTGAGGAGCACGGAGGACGGCTTCTTCTCCAGGCAGTACATCCAGCCATCGCGGATGGCGATGTAGAGGTTCTCCTCGAACTCTTGCCAATCCAGTGGTTCTGGCTCGACGGCGGGCGGCGAGAGCTCGTCGATGACGTACCCGAGGAGTCGCTCGGCGAGCGCTTGGGCGTCCTCTCGGGTGCCGTGAGGGACGGGACGACTGACGCGCAGGGCGAAGTCCTTCCGTTCTCCTTCGTTGAACTCGCCGCGACGGATCGCGCGGGAGATCTCGACGACGTACTGATGGCGGCCGTTTGCTTCCTCTTTGTTCTTGAAGAGGTCGAGGATCGAGACGTCCCACCCTCCGTAGCGAGAGACCATCACCAGCGAGCTGTCTGTAAACTGCTCGACATTCTTCCATCGCAGAGAGATGTTCATCGATTGCTCTTCTGTCTGTGTTTGAGTTGTTTCTGAACCGTTTGTCAGCCACGATTGGAGACGGCCGAAGTCAGCACGCGGCCGCTGAGAATCCTTGTTCCGCTGCGTCCAGGGCATCGGAGACGGAGTCGGCAAAGCAGCGGCAGAGCCTCAGCTTCGCCGAGACCATTGCCTCTGGCCAGAGATCACCATCCGCGATGGCCCAAGCGGCGAAGGTCACGGAGGACCATCTCCACAGTCGCTTGGCGATGGACCGAGAAGCCATCCTCGCGGACTCGACGGCATCGTACGCGCGCGCGGGCTCGCCGCTGATGGAGGCCGAACCAGAGCCGATCGCGAGGATCCGTCTGTTGACGTCGACGTAGCTCTCTGCGCCGCGAACCCAGCGTTCGGCCGATGAGACGGCGTCGAGAGCTCTGGCAGACATCTTCGACACGATCGGATCCGCGTCTGCCTCTTTTTTGCTCGAGACGACGGATATCGCGAGCCTCGCGCTGGCGCAGCAAAGATAGACCGCCAGTCGGTGCGACCATCGGCCGAAGGACGTCAACGCTTCGAGCGGATCGCATTGGGACATCGCGAATCCTTTCAGAGCGGCAGCGACAGCCTCTCGATGCGAAGGGGTCCACATGGCGATCGTAGAGCACCCGTCTGCAGGCTGTTGTTCGTGTATCTCTAGCCACTCCGAGATCTCTTCGCGCTCGAGCTGCGCGATCGCTGAGAAGACGACGTACGCGACCTCTGTCACAGGCGAAACCTCTCTTCGAGAGCGTCGAGGCCAGTCGAGATCGACTCGGCCAAGATCAGACGAAGGTCCTCGGGGGACTGCGTTTCATTCCACATCGAGACGAGCGTGTGAACGCCTGGTCCTGGTGCCGCACTGCTCAGCATGGCTGAGATGGCGACAGCCGCCGAGCGGTTGGAGCCGAATGCCGATTGCGCTTCCTCTGTTGATACTGTGCCTCTGACCCACCCCTCGCAGAGGCTCAACATGGCCTCTTCCCTTCGGACATCACCTTTGGCTCCGTTGAGCATCGCCCCTGCTGCTTGGCATGCTCCCCAAACGCCGAGCCCCCTCGACCACCCGAGCAGGTTCTTCCACGACTGCTCGATGGACCATCCACGCATGATCATCTCGAAGAGCGCGATCCTTACGGCTTCGCGCTGTGACGATGTCCATCGTCGAATGCTCCAGCATCCGTCAACCTCTCCGCGCGGACCCAAGAAGCGATGGTCTTCTGGCTCCGATCGCATCTCGAGCCACTCCGCGAGCTCTTCTCGACCCGAGAGAGCGATCTTCGCGAGGACGGTGGTCTCGACGATCGGCTTCGAATGCGCCGTGGGTTGGATGAAGATCGTATACGGATTGTCTGGCCCGTCGCCGTCGTCGCGGCAGAAGACGTTCACCACTGTTCCGACGTCGAAGTGCTGACCAGGGTAGTCGCTGTGAATGCTGGCGCTGTGAAAGCGCCACCGTTTCCCTAGCTTCGGCTCGAAAACACAGCACGTACTGCGCTCGAGATCCTTCTCGAACACGATCGCATGAAGGATGTAGGACTCTGGCTTCGGAGGGATGTCCTTGGTCTTTGTCATTGGATCACTTCGGTGGCAATGGCGGATGCGATCCAGACTCATCGAACCGAGCCTGATCCTGCAGTCCAAGAAGCATCGACTCGCCCGTCATCCTTGCGATCTCGACCGAATCAGCCGGTCCCCTCGTCATGGGGAGGCATCCCTCTCGCTCGCATCGGTAGCAGAAGGACCCAACGATGTACGGGTCCGGACTGACGTAGATGGTGGTCTTTCTCCGGCCGACCAAGGCGTTGTCTGCGACAGTCAGGAGGCGCCTCGATAGGGCTTCTGCAGCGTGTGCCAAGGCTGGGAAGATGGCGTTCCCGATCGCTTCGAGCTGCGTCGCTGCGTCTCCTTCCATCTGGAATCTCCGCAAGAATTTGTTCAGCTCATCCTCGATGCGTGAATCGATCGACCCGGTGGCTTTCTTCGCACAACAGAGGAACGCTGCCGAGGTCACCATGTCGACGGCCCTCGTCCTCTTCTCGAGCCTCTCTGCGTACGATCGGCTGTCGTAAGATCGGAAGGTGGCATCCTCAACGTCCCAGTTCCAGATGTTGAACAGCTGCTCCGATGAGATGTCTCCAGAGAGGCACTCCTCGGCAGACGAGAGGATCCTGGATCCAGGGATCGAGACATCTCCCCTCCACGGGAGGCCGATGGCGCGGCTGTATGCGTCCCGAGCGACGAAGAGCGCCACCGTCGCCGCCGCTCTCGAGGACCAGTAGCGCAAGGCATGAAGAGCATCGCTCGGTGATGGCGAGCTGAGGACGAAGTCGCGAACCGCGTAGGCGATGGCCTGCGACTGCTCTGGCGTCCACTGCCAGATCTCCGCCGTTCCCGAGGTGATGTGGTGTGGATGAATCTCCGACCAGTTCTGCTGCTGCTCAGAGGAGAGCGATCCGATCGCCCTGTCAACGGCGGACCGAAGTCGCTCTAGTTGTTGGATGCCGTTGGGTGTCATGGTGACCTCGTTCTTCTGTGCGTCAGGTGCGCCGTGGCGAGTGGAGCCTCTTCATCGATTCCAAGTGGTTGCGGACGGCCTCGATGAAGCGAGGATCGAAGCGCAGACGGCCGCGCTGCGTGCGCAGCAGAAAACCGTTGGTGGCTCGCTCGGAGAGCGGATTCACGGGGTGATGAAGGAACTCGCGGAGCCTCTCTCGCGAGGAATTTCGAGGCCACTTCGTGATGTGCGCGGCCGATCGGACGATGTCGTCTTGCCCCCCCCATGCAGCAATTGGCCAAGGAGAATTGTTGATGATGGGAAGATCATCGGATCCGTCGTACGCGCCTGGATTGCGAAGCCTCTCGCCAGCCCAGCGCGCGAGCGGAACGCTCACGGCGTTGCCCACGAGCTTCCAGCGCGGGGTGTTCTTCTTGCTCGCGTCAACGACGGCGCACGCTGTCCAGTCCTCCGGAAAGCCCTGCATCCGTTCGGCATCTCGAATGTCGGGCGTGGCGATCTCGTTGGTGTCGACAAACCAGATCGCAGGCGGCGAAGGGATGCCGACGGTCGAGCCTCCCTTGATCGTCGGGACAGCTTCCGCAGCCCAGCCGAGCCCGGTGACTCCCTCCGTCCAGTAGAATCCGTACGCCATTGGATCGGGGGGATCCAACGGCTCCCCAGCCTCATCGGCGAAGAGAACGGTCCTCGGGTCCTCCGTCTTCGAAGCGAGCAGGATGACACGCTGTCGTCTCTGCGGAAGCCCGAACGCGCGCGAGTCGACCACCCGGTACGCCCATCGATACCCGAGACGGTTCAGCTCTCTCGTGAGGTAGCGCATGGCTTCGCCACGATCGAGCTGCAGCATGAACGGCACGTTTTCGAGCATGACCCACTTCGGATCGCTCGACTCCATGAGCCGAAAGACGTGGCTGACGAGTCCGGAGCGGCTGCCTCCGATGCCTGCGGTACGACCGGCTTGGCTCAGATCTTGGCAAGGGAAACCAGCCACGAGCAGGTCGGTCTTCGGCAGCCGTTCGAGCGTCTTCACATCGTTGTGCAACGCTACATTGGGGAAGTGATGCTGCAGCACTTTGCACGCCGCAGGGTCGATATCGCAGAGGAGGACGCTTCGATGCCCCGAGGCGTGGAGCCCGAGCTCGATGCCTCCGATCCCCGCGAACAATCCCACCACGTTCAGCGGGGTGGATGAGCCATGGTCTTCGATCATGTCGAGCGAGTCCTGTCTGGAGACCTTCGAGGAGTGATCACGCGCTCCGCCGAGCGGTGATTCTCTGTTCGTTCATCGGAACTTCGTCGCAACCACGGAGGCGAGCTGCTGCAGTTGCTCGAACTCCAGCTGCGCATCGCTCGCGGCCTTCGTCGGTTCCTCCGATAGCTCGGGCTGCGGAGGAGCCTCGCTCTTGACCGGTCCCTGCTGGACTTCGAGCTCGAGAGGCGCGGTTGCCTCGGCGGGCGACTCGACGATGCTCGACTCCGGTCCAATCTCGGGCTGCGTCTCTCGCCGCCGCTTCGAGAGGAGGTCTTGGAGAGCAACCACGCACTGGGTGCACGGCTCCCCGAGGAGCTTCTCGTCGGGCACGGACCACCCACGCTTCGCGGTCGTTCCGCAGAGGGCGACGAGCTCCGAAGGAATGGTGAGCAGGTTCTCTGGTCCGACGACGAGGTGCTTGGCAGGCGACTTCGTGCGCCCTCGAATCACCAGGTGGATGTCCGCGGGCAACATGCTCTGCGTGAGCGAGCTGCAGGCTCCGCAGAGCTTCATGTTCTCGAGGATGGAGTGGCCGCACGCGGGGCACGGCACGGTCTTCGGCTCCTCGGGGGGAGGTGGCGGCGGGGAGGGGACGCAGCCTTCGCAGTAGACCGCGCGCTCCTTGGGCTTGGGCCCTTGGCACCGCCGGCACCGGCAGCACTTGGCCGCGCTCTCCAAGCTGAACTTGACGATGTCGGCGGGCGAGAACCCCTTGATCCGATGGCTCGGCGGGGTCTCGACGGCGCCGCAATGCCCGCAGCCCCACGCTCGGACATCTCCTTGCTGATCCTTCAACGCGAAAGCATCCACGGTCTTCTTCTCCTCGACTCGACAAAGGGGGACGCGCAAATTCCAGTGACCACATGGTCAATGACGTCTGTCAGAATTCGGGTTCGCGGCGCCCCTTCGGAGGCCCCGAGCTCGCCTCGGCGCGGGCCTGCTGGACCACGGCGGCCGCCTGCTCCTCGCCGACCATCTTCGCGAGCAGCAGGCGCAGCGCGATCAGCACGAGCGCGTCGCTGATCGACTTCTCCTCCAACAGGATCTTGGCACACACATCCTTGTCGTCATCCGACAACCCCCTCCCTCCTGTGTCGATGTACGACTTGACGCACTTGCCGAGAACAACTTTGTTCTCTTGTGTCACGAACAGCTTCTTCGACGGACCGGTCATCTTGTGTATCTCCTGCGAGAGATGCCTGTAGAGCGAAAGGTGACCCATGTCAACAGTTGGGACGCCGAGGTCGCGTGCCGATAATGTTGCGTTATCGTAGCCATGGGGCACCCGTCTTCCACGGATTTTGACACTGTCACTTTGTGACGATAGAACATGACCGAGCTTCGTCGCTGGCACTCAGCCAGACGGGAGCATCCGCGGGACGCGGTGACGACAGGAGGATGTGTTCATGAGCGAGAGCAAGAAGACGACTAGCCCATCGGCTACCACGAGAGTTACGGCGGGTACGGCCGAGACCGTGACGAAGATTCAAGAGAGGCTCCGTGTCCTCACGAAGGACGTGACGATGTCGATGCCGCCGATGCTCTCCGGGGCGCTGGTCGCCGGCGGGTTCGACCTGGCGACGCGCGACCGTCCGGCGAAGCCGTCGTCCCCCGAGGTCCTCGCGATCGCCGTCGAGCTGCTCGAGCGCCAGCTCGCCGCGCTCGGAGAGAAGAAGAGCAACCCCCTGAACAAGCTGGACAACCAGCTGCGGACCTACCTCCGCTACGCAGAGGGGCTCTCCGTGCAGCTGGCGGTGAAGATCGACGTGGTCCCCGGGGCCGATACGGCGGAGATCCTCGACCGTCTCGCGAGCAACGAGTGCTTCTTGGCCGAGTCCGACGAGGATGCTCCGATGACGGTCTACGCAGCGTGCTCCGGGAACGCGCTGCGGAGGATCGCCGCCGACGAGGAGGTCCAAGCCGCGTCGCTCGTCTACGTGGGCCTGACGATCGAGTTGCTCGAGGATGCGTTGCGCGAGACGACGGGAACTCGGGCGCTCGCGAGCGTGCTGGCCCTCGTGCAGACCACTCGCCGCGCGCTCGAGAGGGTTCGCAAGCAGCTCGATCGCGATCCTTTCCGAGAGCCTGTGCCCTCGATTCCGTTCGATCCCAAGCAGTACCCGCCGAGCTATCCAGCGCCGATGCCCCTGATGGTCGCGTCCTACGGCGCCCCATCGCCGCCCTTTGGGGGCACAAGGCTCGACGATCTCTCGCCGGGCCAGATCACGACGACCGCCACGCTCCCCACGAGCGGAGAGCCACGGGACCCAGAGTGAGCTCCGCGCTCGTCCCGGGCTCTCTCCGAAATGTAGACACGTCTACGATGTAGACATAGGGTCTGTCCGTGGTCGCGCCGAGCGGCCGCAGGAGAAGACCATGACGAGATCGAAGAAGGAGACGGATTCCACCACGGTTCGCGCGCGACGCTCGACGGTGACGAGGCTCGGAGCGGTTCTGAAGCGCCTGCAGGAGCGCCCGGAGAGCGCGCCTCCGTCGCTGAAGGCGGAGATCGGCGACCAAGAGCCGATCACGGGGCCCGTGCTGCTCGATGCCCTGGTCGCGCGCGCGCAGCGCGAGCTCGAGGCTCCACAGCGGGAGGCGACTTGGCAGAGCAAGCTCTCCCCGGCGCGCAGGGCCGAGAGACGGCACGGCCAGCTGACGCACGACCTCGTTGGCCTTCGCCTCCGCGAGGGAGCGGACCTCGACGAAGCGCTCGACGAGCTGAACTCCCCGGAGGTGCTCGTCGTCGCGGTCCCCGAAGCGTCGCGCGCGGGACGCGGCGGCGCGGAGGCTCTGTGTCTCCTGCGCAAGGCCGACATCGAGCAGGTCGCCAAGAGCTCGCTCGTGGAGGCCGTCGTCGACTTGCCGAAGATCGATCCATCGATCGAGCGCTCGCGGCAATCACAGAGCTTCCCCATCGAGTTGCTGGCCCAGCAGACCGAGAAAGACTCTCTCCTCCGGGAGGCCGGGAAGCGGTGGACGACCGACCTCATGAGCCTCCATCCAAAAGGTTTCTTGTTCCCCCTGGAAGCAAGGGATGTTTTGGAGGAGAAGGATCCTGCATCGCGAATCCTCAAGACAGACTCAGACGTCGTCGTTGTTCGTGTGCTCTACGGGCAAGGCTCTGCATTTTACGGTTCTGCGAGAGCCATCTCGGAGTACCTCCCGATGTACGTAGAAGACGAGATCGATAGCAAAGACACTCCATCGGCAGCCGTCAAGAGCGCGCTGGTCGTAGGAACAAGAAAAGCCGTGTGTCTTCTGCTTCGCTTGCTCCGCGGAGAGGCGTTCGTCTCTCTCCCGTTCGGGAAAAAGTCATTCGACAGCTTCTGGACCGCGGAAGACAGCCTGCCCCCGCGGCGATTCAGGTCGCTGGCCACATCCGTGTTCGGCGTAAACGGCGATCTGGCCTCCGAGATGAGTGCCGTGATGACCAAGCACAGCTACGAGCAAACCCACCTGAGAGGAGGGTTCATCCTCGCGTCTACCGTGGCGTTGAACGGTAAAAAGCCGCACATCAAGCCCACCAAAGGCATCGTTGGATCGAGCATCGAAGGCGATGTCTACTGGTGGTGCCTCGACCTCGGTTCCGTGACCTTCGAGGGGGACCGCGGGAGCGAGCTCTCTGCGATCCGCGTCGTCGTACACCCCGGCGGACGCGTGGCGGTGTTCCGGCACCTGAAGGACCTCTTCCTTCATTGGGTGTCGGTGACGCCAGCGGACTCGGACCTCAAACACATCGCCGCCGCTCTGTCCTCTGCGACGACTCCACACTTCAAGCCCAACTACCAGCATCTCTCCCCAGCGGACGAGAGCGAGATCCTCGCGATCATCAAGGAGCGCACGAAGCCTCCTACGGATTCCGAATCGAGGCCAGCCACGACGAAGCAGTTGCTGGTGAATCTCGAGTCGGTCTTGCTGGACGCGATCGACGATACGCGCAGATCGCGCGGGATCTCTAGTGATTGGCAGCTGGAGAGGGAAGACGTCGTCAACCACCTCAGAGCACGGATGGTGTTGAAGTACGGGGAGATTGTCGCTTCCATGCTGACGGACGATGACATCTCCCGGAGTATCGATGCGCTCGATCAGAAGAAGCTGGTCTCCCTCTCCCGCAAGGGAACGAAGATCGTCCCGAGGTGGACTTTCGGGACTCAGCCAGGCAGCACTGGGTAGGACAAGCACGCTTTAGCTACGGTCCTTCGGACAGCCTTCTCCGCACGAGCCCTGTCCGAAGAATCCTTGGACGAAGCGACCACCGTGGCGCAGTCCACCAAATACGAACCCAGCGCAAGGTACGCACCCACATAGCTTCCTTTGGCCGACGACAGAGCTTCGATGGCGGCGGCCGCAGCGGTCGATCCCGCGACATTGATGCCTCGACCTTCTGCGATGTCTCTTTCGAGCATCTCGAAGCGAACGTCCTTCATCGACTCGTGCATGTCTTCGCATTCCTTTGTCGTTGCCGAGCCAACCACCCAGGCTTCAGTGAGCTCCACGGCCTTGGCCGGTCGCTTCTCGCTTCTCGAAACGAAACGCAGCACGCTGCGTGCGGCTTGGCTGGCGCACCACGAAGCGAGTACGCGGTCGTACATTCCGAGCAGCTCGGACAAGTAACGCAGGTCGGTCTCGAACATCACCCATTGAGCAATCGTCTCCAAGGCGACCCTGAGAGCGGCGTGACTTCGTGAGGCGAAATACTCCAGAGAGTTAGGTATCCGTGAGGACCCGAGGTCCTTGAAAGCATCTTCGGCTTCGAGTGGATCGACGGACAACGCGGCCATCAGAGGACGCAACATGAGCCTCCCATTCCAGTCACGCTCTCGAACGAACATCGCGTCGAAGGACCGCTCCGGGATGTGGGTGAAGGTCTTGTGCATCTTCATGGGAGCACCGGGTACGAGAGACATGCTGCGGCGACGACCCCGCGAAGGCGAAGACCTTCCGCTTTTACAGCCCGAGCAGCGGCCGCAGACCTTTGGCGCTCTCCTCCGTCGACGACATCGGAGGCCGCTCTTTCTCCCGCAGCGTCCACTGCAGCGACAAACGCAAAAGACGCTCGCCAGCCAGCTGCTTCCCTATGAAAGCTCGCGTCGTGGGCGGAAGTGGAACTGTCGAGCGAATCGGCGGCATGATTTACAGCTGTAACAGCCCCGAGGGCCGCGCTGGCGACGGTCCCAGAGATAGACCCAGGGTTGCTGTCTACTACTCGTCGGACGTTTCTGGCAGCCATCTCGATGGCATCCGAGTTGACTTTGCCGATGACCCATTCCTCCGTCGCATTTATTGCATTGAAGGCGTGAAACGCGGTTTCTGTCATGGTGTAAGGACCAGCGATTGTCGGAGGGTCAGCGACAGGCAAGAACTGAAGAGCTTCGCGAGCGATTCCGCACGCACACCAGACAGCGAGCCTCGGGTCGTACTTCGCGATCGCTTCCAGCGATTTGGCAGTGTCGACTCGGCTCGAGACCCACTTGGCGATGGTCTCGAGAGCAAATCGATACGCAACCCGACCGCGATCGGCGAAGTCCTTCAGCGAGTGAGGGATGCCTTTGACTCCGAACAGCTTGAACGCGTCCTCTGCTTCGAGCGGGTCGACGGCGAGCGCTGCCATCAGGTCATCGAGCGTCGCTTCTTGATTGCCGACGAACGCGTCGAAAGACCGCTGTGGGATGTGGGTGAAGGTCTTGTGTGTCTTCATGGTAACACCGGGTACGAGAGACATGCTGCGGCGACGACTTGCCGAAGGCGACGAAGCTCCGAGCTCCGTTGCTCCTCCCAATAAGCCGAAGACGGAAGGGCTCCAGAGAGATAAGGCATGATGGTGGCGGCAGCCCGGGCAGTGCTGCCTGTTCCGCGTCGCTCTCTATTGCTGTAGCGCTCCTCGCTCGCGGGATGGGAAGCTACGTATGCCGCGGCAAGACTGGCTGCAGCAGCAGCGTCGATAGATGCGTTGCCAGTGCCTGCTGCGTTCATGAGTTCAGTTCGAAGACTAAAACACGCGCGAGCTGCAGCGAGGCACTCTTTCGCCGTGGCCTGTCCGAGAACCCATCGCTCGGCTGTTTCCACTGCGATCCGCGGCGCGGGGCCCCGTGACGAAACGAGTTCAAGCGACTCGCGAGCCACTTGCGCTGCACACCAGGTTCCGATGCGCAGATCGTAGGTGAGCATCACCTGGAGAGCGACTGCCGCATCTTTCTGCACCATCGTCCACTGCGCGACGGTCTCGAGGGCTTGCGTGTAGGCGCCTCGGCCGCGATCGGCGAAGTCTTTCAGCGAGTGAGGGATGCCTTTGACGCCGAACAGCCGGTAGGCATCCTCAGCTTCGAGCGGGTCAACGGCGAGCGCTGCCATCACGTCGTCGAGCGATTCGAGATCGCCGACGAACGCGTCGAAGGACCGCTGTGGAATGTACGTGAACGCCTTGGCCATGGTGGGATGACTCTACCATGGCCGAGCGCTGCGATGATGCCCCGTTGCGGGCGAGCAGAAGCCCGCGGCAACCTCAGTCGATCCTCGGGGCGAGGCGCGCGTCGATCCCGGCCTCTCGCAGGATCTCCTCGCCTTCGCTGGCTCTGTAGAGCGTGGACCAGAAGACCTTCTCCACGCCTCCGAGGTTCACGAGCAGCGTTGCGCACGCAGAGCAAGGCATCGCGGTCACCAGCACGATCTTCTTGTCCGAGCGTCGCATCTCGGCGTTGGCGATCGCATTGGCTTCCGCATGGATGCATCGACACTGACCGGGGGGTGCGTCCGGGCCGAGGCATTTCCGAAGGCTCTTCGACGGCTGTCCGTTGTAGCCCACCCCGTAGATCTGCCTGCCGTCGGCGCTGGCGATCACGCACCCCACCCGCAGCCTGCCGCACTCGCTGCGATCCGAGAGCCGCTGCGCGAGCTCGAGGTAGATCTGCTCGAAAGACGGTCGAAGAAGCTCCACACCGCCTCCTCGCACGAGTGGCACGGTCGGTCAACGTGTTGGGAGGAAGTGCCAAGCCACAGCCCCTGCTGCGACGCCTGCGGCGACCATCGCGGACCCGCGAGCGAAGGACGAAGCGCCTCCGCGGACTGCCCCCGAGCTCGATGTCCGACTGTACCCGTAGGGGTACTCGAAGACCGCGCGCTCGAGCAGGCGGAGGAAGACCGGAGATCGCTCCGCGTAGTCGATCTGTTCGGCCCTTCTTCCCAGAGATCCGAGATCGAGGTTGAATTTATCTCCACTTCGATCTGGCCATTCTTGCCAAAGAGCGACCGCGAGAGAGCGCGCCGCCAATCCGATCCCAGAGCCATCGATGGCCCCTGTCTCTGGGTCATCCAAAAAGGACATCGCGAAAGCTGTCTCGAAGATCGCTTCACGCAGATCGAGGGCAATCCTCCATGGACTTCTCTCCGGGCCACTTCTGCTGATGTTGGCCAGCAATGACTCGGAGAACTCTTCGTAGGGAGAGAAGTCCTCGCGCACGTCGCTTCCGAGCTTCTCTGCAGAATCAACGCTCCGGGCCGATCTCCTCTCCCCGCTCGACAGCTCAACGGCCCGAAGGAGGGTTGCGATCGCTTCCTCGAACGGCTCCCGAAGGAAGTCTTTCGTCAGCGGAACCAGTTCGGAGCAGAATCGCAGGATGATCCAGCCAGCCAAGGCTGGGTCCCACTTCCACAAAGACCTCATTCGATCCGGGAAGCGCCAGAGGTTCTTCTGCGGGGTCGTGAGCCACTCCAGCAGAGTCACCCGGATCTGCGTCGGCGTTCTCCCGCACTGCTCGCCGAGTCGCTCGACCTTCGCGAGGGACTTGGGTGCCTCCCATCGCTTCCGATCCGAGAGGATCTCCGGGCAGAGCGCGGCGGCGAGCAGCGTCCTCCCCACGCTGTTTGGCTCGCTCGACAAGATCCGCTCCTGAACCCGAGGGTCGATCGAGCGGAACGGGAGCTTGTACATCGAGACGAAGTCGCTCATGCGGTATCGTACCACGCTTCGGGCTGCTTCACCTATGGCGGAGGATGCTCAGCGCGCCGTCGAGCGGATGAGCGAGACCCACTCCTTCGGCACGACCGCGCGAAGCGCGGCCGCAGCGCCTTTCTCTTGGTAGGGATCGAACGAAAACTGCTGGAGCGCGGAGAGCACAGGCTTCGATGCTCCTTCAGGCCACTCCCTCACATTTTGAAGAAGAGCTTCCCGGAGGTATCTGGGGTCATCCGTGTAGAAAGACCGAAGCTCTGCAGCCTCTCCCCTGCCCTCGAGCGCAGCCACGTCGGCATCGAGCAGCTGTCCGGTGAGCGCCACTCGCATCGCCACGGGGCCGATTCCTGCATACCTGGGTGGGCGCCACGTCTCGAGGATGACCGCGAAGACGTAGAGCAGCTGCCGCGGAGAGAGGATGCGACCCATCGTATCCAGCAGACCATCGGCGCTCAGCGTGCCCCACCGCTTCAGCCAAGCTGGGTTCATCGCCAGCGCGAGGAAGGCCATGCCGTCGCTTCGCCCCTCGGCGGTCGCCATCCCGTACCCGGCCAAGAGCACGCGAACGGCGGCGTACAGGAGCCGACCGTCCACGGTCTTCTTCTCCTCTTTGTTCAGGCTGACCCTGTTCGAGGAGAGCGCTGTTCGAACGGCGGATACAGCCTCCTCCATGTCCTCGTTGCGGCCGTACTTCCGCTCGAGCATGCTCTTCAGCTCGACGAAAGAGCTCTCTTGAGCCTGCGGAGTGAGCGTCGACCAGATGAACCCGAGATCGACGGACCCTGACAGAGGAGGGACCTGCGGAACCGATGACTTCGCCATGCTTCGACGATTCTAGCGACAAGCACCGCGTCTCGCCACTCCGAAACCCACAGAGGCACGGGAATTCTCAGCGCTTGACACGAAGACGGCGGAGAGCAACAGTCAACAGCCATGACTGAGCGTTCTCTGCCAAGCGTCGAAGAGTGGATTCACGAGTGGATCGACAGGCTCGACCCAGAGCAGATCTCAGACTGGAACGAGATCCACGCGAAGAAGAGCGACGACGGCTGCTCGACGATCACCAAGTGGACGCCAGAGCAGCGCAGAGCAGTGTGGATCGCCACGCGAGAGTTCGTATTCAGGAGGTCTCCCATCGTGGGGCTCAGCGGTCTCTCCTCTTGGTCACCGCGCGCTGGCGCCTGGATCTGCGCGCAGCTCGCGCGTCGCATGCTCCGCTACGTCTCTGCCCAAGACCAGCCGAAGAGGCTGATCGAGATGATGGAAGGATGGGTGCTCGAAAACCATCCGATCGATGCCGACGAGACCAGTAGCCTGCTCAGCGTGATCCAGGCTCGAGAGCCGTTCGGCGGTGATCCTTTGGAGGATCACGCAGAAAATGCATTCTTCGAATGCGGTCTCGCGCTGTCCTTCAGCAGCTTCTCGTCCGCGGCAGCCGGGAGAATCGCCAACAAGGTGACGATCGTGAGGAGCCTCGCGCAGATGACGAAGGATCGTCTCTACTCGAAGGCGAGCAAGAGGTCGCCGGATATCGACCCAGAGATCATTCGAGCAGTGAACATCGAGATCGCAGAGCTCATCCCTTCGGCGCTGGATGCCGTCGAGAAAGGATTCTCAAAGAGATGTGGGTCGTAAAAAGCCCGAGTCGCGAGCATATCTGCGAGTGGATCGACGAAGCCGTAAAACGGCTCCCGGTCGAGCAGCAAAGCGAATGGAGAGAGCTGAGCGGCAGAGTGGATTCATTCGGCTGTCGGTTCATCACCGAGTGGACACCAGAGATCAAGGACGCAGTGCACGCAGGGCTGCACGACGCCGTGCTGTCCATCGGGAGCGCGTTCAACATCCTGCGCGTCGTCTCGAACTGGGAGCCACTGCTCGGGGCGTGGCTAGCCTGCCAGGTTGCCAGACTCACGCTCTGGAAGATCCCGGCCGACGAGAGCGCGCCGCGGGAGGCCGTGATCGCCTCGGAGGAGTGCCTGCTGGGGCAGAGGTCGATCGTCGGACTCTCCATCCTCTCGGAACGAGCGCTCGACGCCTCGCGACGGGGGAAAGCCGTAGGCGACCCCAGCGCTCCCGCAGCGTCGGTCGCGCACTACGCATGCACGGCGACGGAACACGCGTTGACCCCGGATCCGAACCCTCCGGGGTCGATGCCGTTTCTCTCCAACCGTCTGCGCACCGGACCTTGGGCGTCGAAGACCGAGAACGCGACCTCCGACACAGCATCGCTCCCGCCATTCTTGGCGAAGGAGCTTCGCCGGGGTCTGGAGGCCGTAGAAGAAGGGATCCTTCGCCGATCTCGGACCTCCGAGGATCCGTACTTCGCGCCGGTCGCCAAAGCGGTCGAGCTCATCGTCGACGATGAGTTCGAGGAAGACCCGGAAAACTACCTGTATATCTAGCGATCTACGCCCTCCACGAGCCGCTCGTAGGGGTACTCGAGCAACGCTTGCGATAGCTTTCTGGGAAGCTCCTTGTTCTTTACCTCTTCGACCGCCTCGTCGAACGCGTCCCACTCTCTCCCGCGATGAGGACGAGTCGCAACGACAGCGATGCACTCTGAGTATGCGTTGACGATGTTCTCGTTGGTCAGCGTCTTTCTCGGGTCGGCTGCCAGAAAACAACAGAGCTGCCCAACCGCCATAGAGCAAAGGCCAAACAACTCAAGATTCCTGCGCATCTCGTCTGCCAAACGCTCTGGAGACCTTTCGTATTCTGCGTTTGCGATATCCACGATTCCCTTGACCTCATCCAGAACAAGTTTTTGATCAGGCTTCGGCCACGATCCATCGCGTAGGGTCTGGACGATCTCGGTCACAATGGCCTTCATGCTGTCCTTCATCCACGAGGAAGGACCGCTCACTTGCGTGTCGCTCAGCCTCTCGATCATCGACGCGATGCACCAACACCACATATCTGGATCGAGCTCCATCAGAACCTTGAGTGTCTCCACGGGCCGCGTCGAGCGAGCGTAGATGGGGATCACCTGGCGAACGCGCTTCAACCCGGCGTCGGCTGAGCCCCAAACCTCCCAAGCGATAGCGAGGGACTCGCTGACCCTCTTTGGCTCCGGGAAGTCCTCGAGAAGCGACAGCGTCTCTGGCGAGACCGCGGTCGCCCGGAGGATCGTCGCCAACCGAGGCTTGGAGCCTCGCTTGACCACCGCACGCCACACCGCAGGCTCCACCCCGTAGAGCTTGGCCATGTCCGACATGACTCGCTTTGCCATGACCCATGCTACCTCAAGTGAACAGGAGGTCCAGATACTATGGGCTTTCTGCTGTGGATTTGCTCGCGCAGCGTCTCGACCCGGATCATCGGCGATGGTTCACATTCACCCACGATCAAGCATTGCTGCTGAGCCCTTGATTGCGCGAAGCAAACTTGACTCGGCCGCAGCCGCGTGGGAAGGACGCAGAGATGGAAACGCACAGCAACGACATGGAAGAGTCAGACCAAGTACACACCCTGCGGGTCGCAACGGGACTCGATTGGTTCGACGAGAACACGGGAGGCGGGCTGTCCAAGTCGAGCAAAGTCTGGATCCGCGGCGACGTCGGCACCGGCAAGACGATGTTGGCGATGCAGATCGCGGCGAGATCACAGTTCCAGCGGGTGCTGTGGTACTCGATCGATCCAGCGAGTCACTCGCACATGCTGCTCGAGCGCTTCTCTTTGTCGCCTGCGGGAGCTGCCAAATTCACGATCGAAGAGCAGACCAGCCTCGCCGCGCTCCCAGCCGTGATTGGGCGCCTCAACCCTGATCTCGTGGTGGTGGACGGGCTCGAGAGGCTCGAGGGCGATCTGGATCTGGAGGTCGAGGCGATCGATGTCCCCGCCCGAGCCTTTGCAGCCAAGAGCCTCTGCGTGGCCAGCATGGTTTCCGGTGCTCTCATCATGACGGGCAGCTCGAACGCTTTCAGACCCATATTCGACATGGACATCGTGATCGAGACACGGCCGGTCGGCAGGGCGTTCTTCATCAAGAACCAGTTTGGACAAGTTGCGAGCGATCTTCGGTTCGCGGTCAGCTGAGCAGCCATGGCGAAGCCCAAGCTCAAGATGGTCGACTACGAGCAAAAGCTCGTGCGGTTGCTTGTCCCGCTCGAGACGCCCGGAGGTGTCCGGTTCAGCGCCGGAGAGCTGCTGCGCGTTCGGAGCACGCACCGCGGGACGCTCTCCATGGTGGACGAGAGGAGCATGACGCCCGGCTTGGGTCTCATCGGCGCGCGGTGCATCAGCAAGGTTCATCGAGACAAGGTCGAGATCGTCTCGGACGGGCCTGCGGATTCAGACGAGAGAGCTGCCGTCGTCGAGGCCAAGAGCGGTACGGAGCTTCCGCCGAAGGCCCGGTGACGAACGGTAAAGCCGCGCCGCCCATTCAGGGGATCACGGGATACGACAGGCACGCGGCGGCGACGACTTCGCGAAGTCGATAGAGCTCTGCGACGCGAGTATCATTCCAGGCAGAAGCTCCGGGATCGGCTTTAGCGGAAGCGTAGGCCATGGCAACATCCATGGCGTTCTGCGCCCCGAATTGGTTGTTCTCCATGGCTGCCCGAGCCGACTCCATCGCGGCGCTGGCGAGGCCAGCGGCGGCCATCGCTCTCCTGTCGTAGCGTACAGGATACATCGCCTCTCCTATGGCATAGTTTTCCGTAGAAGACGCATCCGCCGCATCGGATGCAGCTCCGCACTCAGCTGGCGTGGCTCGACCGATCACCCATCGCTCCGCCGTCTCGATCGCCTTTAGCGGGCGATCGTCATTCTTCTGAGCGAGGGGGAGTGCTTCCCGGGCGACCGCGCAGGACAGCCAGACTTCGAGCCGCGAGTCGTAGGCGGCGATCTCCCCCATGGCGATGTCCGCGCTCGACCTGGTCATCACCCACTGGGAGATCGTCTCCAGCGCTTGGCGATAGGCGACACGACCACGATCGGCGAAGTTCTCGAGCGAATGCGGGATGCCGTCGACGCCGAAGATCTTCCACGCGTCCTCGGCTTCGAGGGGATCGACAGCGAGGGCCGCGAGTGTTTGATGGAGCGTCGGGTTGAAAAGCGGCGGGTTGAAGTTGCCGACGAAAGCCTCGTACGAGCGCTGCGGGATGCGTGTGAAGGTCTTGTGCATCTTCATGGGATCACCGGGTACGAGAGACACGCGTCGGCAATGACGTCTCGAAGGCGAACAAGAGACCTGGCTTTCTCTGCCCTCCACGCGCTCGATGCTGGGTCTGACACATTGTTGTTTGCTGATGTCGCGTAAGCCTCTGCAACATCGTCAACGACCTCGCGACACAGACGACTTGCGTCGTAGCTGCTTTTGGAGTGAAAGGCTGCATAAGCAGTGTCGCTGGCTGCGAGTTCGGCCATCCGCGTAGACGATGATTCGGTGAAATACTTTACTGCCTCTTCCGCAGCCCAATAGCACTTGTCTTTGTGTACAGATCCTCGGACCCATCCCTCTGCGCACTTGATTGCATCGGAGGCTCTGCTCCGCCCTTCCGGGACGAAGCGAAGAGACTCCCTAGCAACCTGACACGCGCACCAAGTACCGAGACGAGCATCGTACTCGGCCACAACGTAGATCGCCACTACCGTAACGTCTACGGTCTTGACCCACTGCGAGATTGTTTCAAGCGCAGAGACGAAGGCCAAGCGGCTGACGCCTGCGAAGTGCTCGAGAGAGTGCTTTGTCTCTTTGACACCAAACATCTTGAACGCGTCCTCGGCCTCGAGCGGGTCCACGGCGAGGGCAGCGAGAACGGCGTCCAGCGTCTGCTTTCTTCGCCCAACGAAAGCGTTGTACGAGCGCTGCGGGATGCGTGTGAAGGTCTTGTGCATCTTCATGGGATCACCGGGTACGAGAGACACGCGTCTGCCAAGACGCCGCGAAGGCGAGAGAGCTCGGCGTCCATCGATGACCGCCACAGAGGACCCTCGACGGGAACAACGGCGCATTCGGCGGCTTCCCATACCGCTTTGCCTGCAAACGATGCAGACGCATAGGTCCCTGGAGGAGCTCCGTCGACAAGGAATGCACGCTCTGCCGATCGCGCGGAGTGGAGAGCATGCCCGTCGGCAATGGATTTTGAAGCGTAATAAGCCGTATCGAAAGACATTGTATATTCACGGAACAGGTCTTCTGACTCCTTCCGCTCAGCCGCAGAGACGCCAGTCCGAACTGACTTCTCCGTTGTCTCGATGAGGTGGAGAATGACGTCTTCGTTCTTTGGTCGAAAACGAAGCGTCTCTCTGGCCGCCTGACATGCCAGCCAGATACTGAGACGTTGGTCATAGTACGAAACAACCTCAATCGCCATCCGAGCGTCGGACGCCTCCGACTTTGGATATCGCATCCATTGAGAGATGGTCTCCAGGGCCTGCCAGTAAGCGCTGCGACCACGGTCTGCGAAGTCCTTCAATGACCGTGGGACGCCTTTGGTCCCGAGCAATTGGAACGCGTCCTCAGCTTCCAGCGGATCGACCGAGAGCGCAGCCATCACTGCGTCGAAGGTCACTTTGCGGCGCCCAATAAAAGCGTTGTACGAACGCTGCGGGATGCGCGTGAAAGTCTTGTTCATCTTCATGGCAGCACCGGGTACGAGAGACACGCGTCGGCCAAGGCTTCTAGGAGGCGACGGCCATCGGCAATTCTCAGCGCCTTGAATTCCGCCTGAGACAGCGATGGAGACTTGTCCATGTAGTATGCAGCCATGTCAGCCGCATATGCTGCAGAAGAAGCCGTTCCAGACGCAAAAGACTGATGTTCGACAGCGGTTTTGGCAGCGCGAGCGGCTGCATAGGCAGCATGGGTGGATGACTGGGCCGACCGGAATGGCATGTCTGCTGCGGCAGCCGCCGATGATGATGCGGCATCTCGGCACTGCTGCGCCGTAGCCTCCCCGATGACCCAGCGCTCCGCCGTCTCAACCGCGATGAGAGGACGACCCTCCCCTTTCGGGACTGCTCGAAGAACAGTGCGGGCCAGTTGAGCTGCGCACCAAACGCCCAGCCTCCGGTCGTATTGCGCGATCTCCCTGATGGCGCTGTCGGCACTTCTTCGAGAAGTCACCCACTGGGAGATCGTCTCCAGCGCTTGACGATACGCGCCGCGGCCTCGATCGGCGAAGTTCTCTAGCGAATGTGGGATGCCGCCGACGCCGAAGAGCTTGAAGGCGTCCTCGGCCTCCAGCGGGTCCACCGCGAGCGCGGCGAGCAAGGCGTCGAGCTCCACTTTGCGGCCAGGCACGAACGCCTTGTAGCTGCGCTGTGGGATGCGCGTGAACTTCGGGTGCATCTTCATGGCTCGAAGCCCATCCTACAGGAGGAACGGGGCGATCAGGGCTTGAACTTGCGCAGGCGCTCCTCCATCTCGGCGGTCAGCTCGGCCTCGACCCCCGCGGCGCGCAGCGCCCGACGCAGCGTCTGGATCGTTCCGAGCTCCGCGTTGATCTTGCTCTGGATGTACTCGACCGCGGACTGCGCGTTCCCCCATCGGACCGAGAGAGCTTCCCGAGAAACGCGACTGACGAGGTCCCAGTCCCGCTCTGCATTCATCTCCTGGTCGAGCCGATCGGCGACCTTCTTCTGTTCGATCAGTTGGAGGTCGTTCTCTTCGAGCCTCCTGAGCGCGCTCTGAAAGGCTTCTCGGGCAGCCTTCGTCTGCTCGGCTGCATCCGGGACACCGCGCTCGCCGATGACCGCCAAGACCTCGGGCGGCGTGCCTTCCCCGAGCGCTTTCTCGATCTTCTGCGCCAACAGGAACCGCTCGCGCATCATCCTCTGCGCGTTCTCCGTGAGTCGCTCCTGCTCGTACTCCGAGAGCGTGTAGCGGTCGGCCGCCTGCTCGAGCGTCGACTGGATCGTCGCGATCTTGCGCCCGAGCTCTTGGAACATGGCGACGAGCGGGTCTCCTCCTCCAGCGCCCGGAGAGCCACCGAGCTGCTCATCGATCTCTTCGAGGTCGTAGCGGATGTCCTCCGCCCGACGACTCTCTGGATCGATCTGCTCCAGCTCCGCGACGAGCTTGTCTCGCTTTCTCGTCAGCTGCTCGATGATCTTCTGCCTGGTCTTCGCGTCCGTCATGGTACGATCCTACTCAGAAACGGTATGCTCGCCACGCAAAACGACGACCGTCGCTCGTTCGAGCAGCGGTTTTCCATGGCGAAGACGTAGGGACTTTGCGCCGCACGCGCTGTGAGAGGAGCTCGACGTGTACGAGTCTGTCGACGAGGCGAACGCCATCTTGGCGCTGAGGGACCCATTCCGAGGCTCGGCAGGGAAGATCGATTCATCGATGATCTTCCAGATCAGCAGAGATCTGAAGAGTGTCGCCGGTCCTTCTGCTTCGTTGCAGAAGTCGTGGATTTACTACAGTCGGCTCCGTCCGATTCCCGCTGGCGTGCCGATCGACGGCGCCACGGCGATCAATGATCGCTGGCTCTACTCTCCGCTCCCGATATCACCGGAGGTGATCATTCGCCGAGACCTGCAGCCGGTGCAGCTCTCCCTCGCGAGGTTCGTCTTCGAGGTCTCCGCAGCCACAGGCACCCCTGTGGAGCTCACAGACTCAGCGATGGTCGAGCCTGGGTTTTCCGTGGAGGTCCTGTTCTTCAGTCCGTCGAACCTCTGGCAGCTCAGCCACTTCGTCGACGGCGTCGGGCCGACTGGACACGTCGAGGCTCACACGCCCGAAGAGCTCCTGATGGAGGCCATCTACGGGAGGAAGCGTCGGTTCTGGGTTCCCGGGCTCGCAGATCTCGCCGTCGAGAACATCGCCTGACCGGCGACTCGATCAACACGTCCCGAGCATGATCTTCGAGAACCGCTCGAAGAGCGCGCGCTGCTCGGGCTCGAGCTCGAGCAGGCGCAAGGCAGCCGAGCTCTGCGGGAGGTCCATCGAGAACTTGTGCCCTCGGACATCGAGCCCAAAATCGAGCGCCCCATCGATCAGCGCGTCCGGCATTCCGAAGACCGTCCCTCTCCGAAGGTCGACGACGAGACGCTCTAGCAGGTCGAGCAGGTCGAGCGAGGAATCATCCTTCGTCCATGGCTGACTCGATGACCACGCTCCGAGCGCGACGGTCACGCGCACCCAGCGCATGGTCCACGACGGCTCCCCCTCGCCCGGAGGGCGCTGGTCGAGGTCGATGCTCTCGGCCCCGTCCGCCGCCAAGGCGTAGAACAGGCCGTAGAAGAACCACCGGCGCGCCGCGCGAAGCGTCTTGAACTCGAGGGTCATCGCTCCCCTTCATAGCACGCTCCAAGGCGTACGAGCGCGGTCGCGAGCAAGCTTCGGTGACATCGGGTGGGCACGTCGCAGTAGCAAACGATGGTGAGCTCGCGCTTGGCGAGGAGTTCGGCCCACGCGGGGGCGAAGAGCACCTGGCTGTGCTCGATCCACGCGAGATAGCTCTTCGCGTACTCCTGCCAGCGTCGAAACACGAGGTCGACGTGCGTCCCTTCCGAGACCCTCGTCAAGCGATTGCGCAAGTCCATCTTGTGCTTGACGGCTGCCAAGAACACGTCTTCTCGAGGAGCGAAAGGCTGCCCCCTCGCGCCTCCGCTCTTGCGGGTGATGTCGAAGCGGTCCTCTCCGTCGTAGGAGATTTTGCTCGTGAACAGCCTCATTCCTTGCGCTTCCTCAGCCTCTTCAGCAACGTGACGCACTCCATCCCGCTCTGCTCGGCGTCGTACAGCGGGTCATGAGGGCAGCCGGTGTCGAGCTGCGTTGTCGGCCCGAGCGTCGGGTTCGCCAGCGAATCGGCGAGACGAAGCGTCGCGATCTCGTGGATCGGCTTCGGACCGAGGAGACCCCAGCTCGGATGGCTCGAGAGCACGGAGGAGAACATCCCCGCTTCGACGGGATAGCACCAGTCTGCAACGGTGATCGCGTCTCCCTCCTTTGTGGCGCCAGCGCTCTTCGCCGCCTCCAGCGTGCAGCGAAGGAGCCACGCCATCTCCGAAGAGACCTCGTCGGACGCCGCGCGGCTCGCGGCCTCGGGGACGGACTTGGACCACGCGCTCCACCAGAGGAAGAACGAGAGCAGCATGGCCCCCTGCTTGTCGAATTGATTCCTCCCCGCCCACCGTTCGGAGTCTTCGAGGATCGGGTAGATGTTGGCGAGGCACCATGGATCAGCGACGCCTTTGAGGCGCGCGAAATCCGAGGAAGGATCATCGGATGGGATCAGCCTGGCCGCAAACTGGTCGACGACGCGCTCGGAGACGACGTCGATGACCACCGCGCCGAGCGCTGCGCATGGTCCATGGAGAAACGGCGCCTCTCCGTCGATCGAGATCACATGAGAGCAGCGGTAGTGGTGAGCTTGGTCTGTCATGGTGAGCTTTCTTCTCGAGTGGCATGCTCTACGGGGGATCCCGCAGAATCCTTCGTGAATGCAAAGAGCTTTCCGACGACGATCCCGCGGATGGCGTCGAGCTCTAGATTGATCATGTTCGTCGCGCCACGGATCAGCGCTGACGCCACAGGGTTTCCGACGTCCTTGTAGGATCGGCAGGGAAACGCCTTGTCTTTCGATCCTGGATACCGTTCGCAGTCCTCTGATGGCGGCTTCAGGCTGGCCCCGATGGAGAGCAGGCGATCGAAACGCCAGATCGCTGAGACCTGCGATTCGAACATCGATCGCGGCAACTCGATGCGCGAAGGGAAGCCGTCGGCTTCGAGCGGATCGAGGACCGGGGACCCAAAGCACGCCCTCATCTGCTCGAGCAAGAGCGCGCGATGGATCTCAGTGAGCGAGGTGATCGGCGCGATCGCAACCGTCTCTTGGAGCGCGACCACAGCGACGATTTCCCTCAGAGATTCTTCGCTCACGACATGCCTCTCGCCGGGTTGGAGTCTCCGAAGCGGCTGCCCTCCTCGACGTATCCAGCAGTCGTCGAGATCGAGCTGTGCGACAAGTGCCTCTGGATGTCCTCGATCTTGCGACCGGCGCGCGCCGCCTCCGTGGCGAAACCCCTGCGCAGAGAGTGACCAGCGAACAGAGCAGGGTTCAGACCCGCGCGCTCGACGGCGGACTTGATCGCGATCGCGATCGCGTGGCCGCTGAGGGGACGCCCCGAGAGGATGCCGCCACGCAAGATCCCCTGGAACACGGGGACGTCCGGGCCGAACTGCTTGCGCAGCTCACAGAGCTGGCGCCAACGCATGAGGGCGCGCACCGGGCAGAGCTTCGGATCGCTCTGGTAGGGGATGCCCTTGGTCTTGCCCTTGCCGACCTGGTCCGTCTTGCTCCGACGCAGGGTGACGGAGACGCCTTCGTCATCGCCGAAGTCGAGGTCCGACCACCGTAGCCCGCTCAGCTCGGATCGACGAAAGGCCCCGTACCAGCCGAGGAGCAGCACGGCCGCGTCCCTGAGCCCCGCCTCGTCCCTCCCCGTGCGCTCGATGACCTGGCGCAGGTCCCCGAGACGGAGAGCTTTCTTCGGGCGCGCAGGGCGACCGTGGACGCGCCGCGCGCCCCGAAGGACCTCCTTCACGATCGGGTCCTCGGTCGGCGAGGGAGCGCCGCGCGCTTGGTGCCGACTTCGAACCGCGGAGATCGCGACGTAGACGGTGGCGATGGTCTTGCCCGAGCTCGTCAGGTCCGCGATCCAAGCGGCGAGCACCGTGGGGTCTCCGGGACAGGGAACAGCGGAGATCGACGCGCAGTGAGCCTCCCACTGCTTCCAGTAGCTGCGATAGCTGCGCTCCGTGTTCTCGGCGCGGCTCTCCTCGAGCAGCCGCGCCGTCTGCTCGGCGAGGCGCCGGATCTTCTCGGCCGAAGCGTCAGGAGGCGTCGCGATCGACGAGTCTTCGGAGCGAACGACGATGTCTTTCATGGGTAGAACAGAATCCTGCGGTCGAGCTTGGTGCGCGTCTCGAGCTGAGAGCGCATCCAGCGAAGAATCCCGATGTGCTTGTCGGCCGAGAGGTTCACGCTCTGTGCCCGCTTCTGGATCTCCGCGATCACCGCATCGACGCTCTTTCTCGACGGGCCGTTCTTCTCCTGCACGCCGCAGCCGTCGATCGACGCCTTCAGGTAGAAGATCAAGTGGGTGAGGTCCGAGCTACCATCGTTGCGGATCCCCGCGCGAGCGAGGGCCTCCTCCACGTCGGACAGGAAATCGAGCAGCCGATTGGCATCGCTCACCGGCGGAGGCGCGGCGGTCAAGACCGAGGAGCCCAGCGATCCGATGCGATGAGACGGCTCGGCCCTCATCGTGGGGGTGTCCGGCGCCCCCGTGACCGCGCAGCACCTCGATGGGCCACGTCCGCAGAAATGCAGGTCGATCAGCTTGATCTCGTGCTCGGACTGCAGCCCGAGCTGCCGGCGCTCGGCTTTGGTCTTGGCCCCGTAGTAGACGAGGACCTGCAGCGTGCGCACGACCTGGTCTGGCAGCCCCATCAAGATGGCGCGGCGAAGGGTGTTCCGAAGCGGCATCGGAAGCGGCTCTCCCAATGGAAAACCAATGCCGAGACCTCCGTCCCGGAGGATCGTCTCGTGATGATCGAGGATCGATCGCGTGTACGCGCGCTCGTTCTCCTTCTGCTCCTCGAGCGTCGACTCCTTCGGCGCCTCCAGCGCCTCGTCCCGGACGACTACGGCATGGGTGTCCATGCTGGCTCCTTCGCGAGGAACTGAAGCTCGTCTCGAAGCGCGCCGAGAGCGCACATCTCGAGCCTCCGCGCCCGAAGATCCTCGTCGAGCCTCTGGATGTACTGGGTCATCCGATCGCGCGCGCGCTCCGAGAGCGCGGTGCCATCCGCGAGAGCGTCCTTCATGCCCTGCTGAACGAACGCGGTGCGGCGACCAGCATCGAAGATCGCCCTCTTCAGCTCGTTCTTCGCGCTGAGACCGGTGCCCTCGCAGCGCTCTTGGGTCTTTGGAGAGACGTGGTGAAGGAAGACGGTGTTGCCCACGTCGGCGTCGCCACCGCAATATGGACAGCGAACGCGGGGCGGGAGCACCCACACGGAAGGAAGGGCGCCGTTCATTGCCGCACCTCGGAGCGAAGATAGGCAAACACCTCGTGCTCGGGGAGGCTGATCTTCCAAGATGCCTCTGTCCCTTCGATGGGAAGAAACTGCACCAGCCATCCTCCGAGCTCTGTCCTCTCCGCGGTGATCGACCCGCGTGGGCCTGTCATCTTGACCTTCAAGAGTCGAAGGTCACTGCGGTCGTAGTGCGCTGTGTGGTCCGAACATTCTTCGACGATGGGGTCTGTCATGCAGCGTCCGAAGCGCGATTTTCGCGCGGTGCCTCCGATGATTGCAGCCTCTGCTCGAGCTCGGAGACGCGAGACTCGAGGAGGCGAATGTGGTCGACGGCCAGAGGGAAGGCGTCGACCAACGCCTGAACCCTGCGGAGCCACCGCGTCTCGAGGAACGCCGCGACGAGGCGCTGCGAGCCGCCTTCGCTCGCGACGAGCTGTGTCTTCGTGGCGCGCAGCGAAGCCTGATGCGTGGAGTAGGACTTGATCACCGCAGCGAGCTGCGGGTGCATGGCGGACGGCATGGGTGTTCCAGTGCCACCGACAGGATCGCCCGTCAACAAAGGCGAGGCTCATGGATCACCTGAGTTTGATGAAGACGTCCGTGCGACGCTTCCCCCGACGACCGGTAGGCTGATTGAGCCTGGAGTCATCTCCATCGGCTGTTGAGCTCGGTGATCGGACGCCTCTCTCCAGTTCTCCTCGCCTCCTCGAAAAGAGCCAGCGTAGCTCTTGATTCTACGATCTTCCCATTCATACCCATATGAGACATCGAAAGACACGGAGGAAGACTCGCGAGACCCGTCAACGTAGGGTGCTCCGCCACCAGAATAGCTCGACCGGGAAACAGAGAAGCCGTTCCCAGGCCGCGGGGAGACCTGGCAAACGGCGAGGATCAATGCAGAGTGTTTCGTCACGAAATCTCTCCGGTGACATGGGACCCAGTCATCCGGGAGTAGGCCCGAAAAAACTCCTGGACACGCTGAGGTTTTTTGAGTCCAAGAAAGGGTCGTTCGGGGCATCAGCCGAAAACTGGCTATCTGATCTGGAGATGGAGTTCGGCTTGAAATACGTACGCTCTCCGAACCATTCTCCAGAGCGTCCGAAGCTGCACAGCGAGCTATATTCAGTGGCCTCCTCCAGATCTGTTCGCACCGACACGGAGAATGAGCCCCTCTGTCCCCAGACGTGGTCAGAAGACTCCGAGGAGAATCTGCATCTGGCGAAAGACGATGACACCTTGCGCACTCTCGAGAGCAGAACGCCGTAAATCACTGGATGACCTCTCCTTCGCCGACGCTCAAGTCACTTCCTTCGGCCACCATTCGTCAGCCTTCTTGCGGATGGAGGCGAGCGCCTCGAAGTTCTCCCGGATCGCCGAGAGCTGCGTGCCGCGGAGGTACGCGCTCGCGCCCGCCGCGAGCCTCGTGTACAGGGCGTTGTACTCGTGCGTCGTCTTCGTCGCGCTCAGGCGAAGGAGGTAATCGCTGGTCGTCTTCGATGGGTCTCCTGCGCGACCGGAGCACGAAGCGACGTCTGCGACGAAGCCTTCCAGCTCTGGCTCCGTGCGCTGGAAAAACAGCAGCGCGCCGAGGGTGAGACTCGGCCGGTACAAGCGGTGGAGCTTGCACTCTCGGTGCAAGCGGACGATGTCCTTCGCGAGGATCGGCCGCATCGCGTTCTCGATGAGGTCGATCTCTTGGATCGAGATCTTCCGACTCGAGACCGTGTACGCCATTCGGACAGAGTTGATCACCGAGCAGATCACGATGCTGTTCGTTCGGCCTCGGATGACGTTGATGTCCGCGGCCGAACGCGCGGTGCCTACGTCGATCGCGAGCATCGACTCGTCGTCGCAGTCGTACATGACGTCGCAGAGCACCGTCTTGCCAGAGCGCACGATTGCGGTCAGCCGATGGTGGCCGTCGAGGAGCACGCCGCTTCGGCTGATGCGGATCGTGCTCGCTCCCCTGATCCATCGGCCACCCATGATCTCGTCGGTCAAGAGCCGAATGGAGTTCTGCTTCAGCTGCCGGTTGCCGCCGCTCTTCGCGAGCCACTCCTTCGCCTTCTCTGGCGAGATCTCTACGTCCGTCTCCAGCCTGCGTCCTTCTGCACGTCCGTCGCTCATCTCGTGTGCGCCTCTCTGTCCGTCAGCATGCGCTCGCAGACGCCAGCAGTCAACAGCGACTATCGCTTTGACGATTCACACGCAGCGAAGTAGGCTCCGCTCATGTCCAATCACCTGAACGATCGAGCGAGGATCGGCGCGCTGTCGGCCTCGACGGCTGCGGCCGTCATCGTCCACAGCCCGTCTTTCCTCAAGCTCACGCCAGAGGAGAGGCAGCTCTACGGCGTCGCTGTCTCCGACCTCTCCATGACCCACGAGGGCGCCGTGCAGTGGGTCGCGCTCGCTTCGCTGAAAGCACGAGTGGAAGGCGTGTCGATCTTCTTCGCGGCTGGAGTCCTCTCCCCGGAGGAGTACGCGCCTCACACGGCTCACTTCAAGGGCTGATCTCCAAGAAGCCGTCCATGTGTTGACTGTTGCCCAGCGGCATGCGATCGATCGACGCAAATGAGATCACTCGCACGATTCGGCAGCCTCCTCCTAGGACTTCCCGCCATGATGCTGGCCAAGAAGATGGAGAACAGCAGGCAGGAGGCCATGGACAAGCCGTCTGAAGGAAGCGGCGGAGAGAAGCCTGCAGAAGCGTCATCCGAGCTCGTGGCCGAGGTCGCGACCCGCGTCTTGACCGATGCGGACCGACTCGCGATCGAGAAGGCCGCCGCCAAGCGGGCGAGGCGGGCCGCTCGCCATCAAGAACGGCTGTCGAAGCTCGATGAGCGTGGGGGGAAGGGTCGGTGACTCCCTTCGAGAGGACGATGCGCGCCATGCCGCGCGCGGTGCGTGGGTTCTACCAGCACAACCACGGTGGCATCTACTTCGTGCCGGGGATCGTCGAGATCGACGAGCGCACCGGCGAGCCTCGGGTGCTCTACTTCTCCGTCGGAGACAGGGTGTGGATCACACGCGCCTTCGAGGAGTTCTTCGGCGCCGTCCCGAGCCTGTCTCGCCCCGGCGTCTTCGAAGCTCGGTTTCGCCGAATGAAGGCCAGCGCAGCGCTCAAGGAGATCGCCATTCGCACCATCCAGCGGAAGATCATCGAAGACATGCTCCCGCTGAGCGCTTCTTTGCTCCGCCAGCGGAGGCCGCGATGAATGTTTCTCCGAAGTTTCTCAGCCACGAGCAACGCCAACTCCTCGAGTGGGCGGCGAAAGCCAAGGTCGACGCGGACGCTCTGGAAGAGAAAATCGAGCGGACCCAGAAGGCTTGGCCCGTGGTCGCCGTCGTGGGGGGCGCGGCCGCGCTGCTCGTGGCGGTGTTCCTGATGCGGAGAGACGCGGGCCACCCGATCTTGGTGAGGATCGACTTCTGGGTCGCCGTCTACGTCGCGCTGCTATGGCTGAGAGCCGTGGACTACGTGGCGAACGTCCGATGCATCGAGCCGTGGATCCTCGATCTCGAGCATCGTCGTCGCAACGCCTCCCATTTCGAGAGGGACTTCCTGAAGACCCTCGAGCGTCCTGCGTTCGGAGCGGCCAAAGAGAATGGCAAGAAGGATCGCGACCATGGATGAAGAGCAAGTGGATCCGAGCGTTCTTTATGGAGCGATTCAAGACCAGCAGGCGTCTGCGGAGCGGTCTTGGAAGGCTCTCTGCCGCGTCGCGGACAGGATCTTCTGGATGTGGATCATGTTCGTTCTGCCCATCCTCGCGGCGTACGAGTACCTATCCCTCTACCCGCCTCACCAAGTGAGCCAGCTGAAGGCGACGATCCTTCAGGTCGTTGGCGCCCTCGCGCTCATGGTGCCCACCTACCTCACGACATCGAGGATCCGCGATCATTACCTCGGCTGGAGGAGGGAGACCGACCAGCTGCAGACCCTGCGAGACCGCCAAGCGCGCTCCTACCGGCAGCGCTACGAGCGCCAGCAGCGTGAGCGGCAGGCGTCGGAGAGGGACTCTTGATCGTCGGCCCCCTTGTCGTCTCTTGGCTCGCGCCATGGAGCGGCGCCATCGTCGCTTGCGCGACCGCCGCCTTCTTCGCTCACCTCGTCGCGGAGCTCCTCGATGTCTGGCTGTCGTCGAGCAACGACGATGACGACTCGAGCGACGAGTGAGCTCTCGCTTCAGCGACGAGCGCTGCCGCGACCCTGCGAGCGACGGATCTTGCTCTCCCGATCACGAGGCTTCACGTCGTCGGGGTGAGGGATGCGGGGCAGCCCCTTCACCGGCCCGAAGGGCGGAATGCGGGGGAGCGTGCGCGCCTCCTCGATCTCGTCGAGACGACGAAGCGTCGGAAGATCGTCGTCCTCGTCCTCGAGTCGACGCCGCGTGGGCAGCTCGTCGAAGTCCGAGATGCGGCGCCCCGGCTTGATCGCGCCCTCGAACTCGGCCGGACCGAAGAGGTCCGTGGTCGGTCCCTGTCCGAACTGGAAGCGCGCGCCGCCGATGGGCTTGATCGCGCCCTCGAACTCAGCCGGTCCGAAGAGGTCCGTGGTCGGACCTTGACCGCCGCGACCGCGGTACACCCCGATGCCGATCGCCTGCTCGAGCTCGTTCATGAAGCGCTCGCGCGTGCGAACCTGCTCCTTGCCGGTCTGCTCGGCACCGAGGTGCGCAGCGACGTCCTTGCGGGCCTTCTGCCAGAGCGCTTTCGCCTCCGCCTCGGACAGCACGGGGCGCTTCTCGCCCTTGCTCTTCTTGCGCCAGCTGACCATCGCCTGCTTCGCCAGGCGCCGAACGAATGCGTCCGACACAGGCTGGGTGGCAGCCGCGGACAGAACCTTGCGCGCCGCCTCGGCGTTGGTGCAAGACAGGACGACCGCCTTGCCCTTCTTCTCGAGCGAGCAGGTCCCGCGGATCTTCGCGCCCTTGGCGCTGTCGGACTTCTTCGTCTTCTGGGCCATCGTGGATACTCCAGATCGAGAGTGTCCACCGATCGCGCCATGGAGCGCAAGAGCTCACTGCTTGCGAAGGGCTCGAATCAGATGACTCGTGCCCCACAGCAGCACCCCGACGCCGAGCGACCCGACGCCGATGGACGTCACCACGCCCCACGGTCCTGCCTCGCGCACAGCGGCCTTCCCTGCTTCGGATCCGAGGATCGTGAGCGCGCGGGTGTCGCTGAGCACTTGGGGAACGATGTCTCTCACCATGATCGGCGCGAGCGCGTTCACGGCGCTCGTCGCGAACGCATCGATGGCCGCGGTGTTCGGGACCTGTCCTGAGCTGCTCATCGAGCAATGGTAGCCGCTTGCGTATCGCGCTGTCGAGCGATCATCGCCGAGCGCAGTCGCCTGTCCATTTCCTGCAAGACAGACAGGGCGCTGCGGTTGACGACGGCAGGCGCCGCCGCTCGTCCATCGATCTTGCGAGCGCGCATCGCGGAGCGCAGCTGGCTGTCCATCTCCTGCAGGATCGTCAGGCTTGCTCGGCTGACGACGGGAGGCAGGTCAGACCTGCGCGCTCTCTTTCGGCCCAGAGCAATGCCCGCGCGCCGCGAGTATTCGACGAACTTCCTCCATCGCCCTTGCCGCGAGAGACGCCCGCGCGTCGATGGGAACAAAGGCCCGTCGGAGCGCGCGGTGATCGACAGCCTTGGACCGCCCAGGTAGCGCGCGAGCGCCTCGGTGCTCTCGGGGCTGAGGCGGACGATGGTCTCTCTCGGCTGTCCGCGGAACGCGCTGACAAAACGAAGCGTGCCCTTGTGGGGGTCGAAGTCGGAGACGTCCGTCGCGAGCAGACCCGTCAAGCCGACAGGCTCGCGGTAGAGCAAGCGGACGATGACCAGGTCGCGGGCCTCGAGGGGATTGTCCACGTCGAGCTTCGAGCAAAAGTGCTCGAAATCCGCATCGGAAGCGAACATAGGTTGAGGAGCGATGCGATGCGGAACATCGATGCCGATCTCCAGAGCCTCCTTCGGCCAGCGGCCGTCGGGCCCGTTCATCGCTCGCAGATCTGCAGCCGAGAAGAAGCTGCGGAGCGCGCTGAAGACCATGGCCATCTGCGACCTCGACTGCTTGCGAAACCGCAGGTAGCGAACGAGGGCTGACCCGTCGAGGGAGGCGAGTGCAATCCCCTTTGCACCCGCCCAGCTCCGCAGCCTCTTGGCCTCCTTGAGGTACGCTGCCTTCGTCCCCTTCTGCAAGGGGGCCTCACGCAGGAAGGTCTCGAAGCGATCGATCGAAACATCTTTCTGGTAACTGTCTGCCATCGGTTGCGTCGATGCCACGACCAGAATTCGATGTCAACTCGTTATGCCAACTCCGATCGCCATCGCGCACAGAATCGCTCGAGCGCCGCCGCGCCATGCTCGTCGATCACGCCGTGCTGCGGCCAGAACGCCGCGCAGGGAGGGAGCGGCATCGAGCCGGTGAGCCCGAGCGCCGCGTCGTAGTCCTCGTCGCGGATGTAGGCTCCCGGGATCATCGGCTGGGCTTCGCAGCTCGCGCGAATCCATCCTCGGTCCACGGCCTCCTGCCAGCGCCGGCGGAACGCCCTCATGTTCGACAGCAGCGCGTCGGGCGGAGCCATGGATCCTCCGCGCATCTCGTCGCCGAACGGGTAGACCTGTGGGAGGGAGAAGTCGGCGCTGAGATCGTAGGAGCCCGTCTCGTCCGTTCCTCCTGCGAACCCTGCCCATGGAAAGCTCGAGTGCAGCGTGGGCTGCGCGTACGCGGTGAAGCCCTGCTTCAGCCCGGTCTCTGCGGTCCAGCCCGCGAGCAGCCGCTGCGCGGCTCTCCGCCCCTCGGCGCCGGTGTTCTTGAAGGGCGCCTCCGCGTTCCAGACAGCGGCCTCCGCGCCGAGGATCTCTTGGGCCCGGCGAGCCTGCGCGAGCGCCGAGGACACGCCGCCTGGTCCTTGGACCCACTGCTCGGTCCAGTACCGGGCGTTCGGAGCGAGCGCGCGAACGCGCGCTGCCCAGTCGGCCGTGAGCCCGTCGTTGCCGTGCACGACGATGACCTGGGGCTGGGACCTCGCGATGATGTCGCCAAGGTCGCGGAGACGCCTTTCGAGCGTCCCCCAGAGCACGATCGCGCCGCCCGGGGTGACCGGCCAGCCCGCGAGCAGCACGTCTCGCTCCGCCGCGCGTCTCGAGAGAGACACTCCAGCGCCGACGCCGAAGCCCAACGCGGCGCCGCCGAGGTGATGGGCGATCGTCCAGTGCCCTGTCGCCCCGGCGAAGATCGCGCCGGTCAACGCGAGGGTCGCCGCGCCCCCGGAGACGCCCGGAGATCCGCTGACCGACCCGAGCACACCAGCCACGACGGCGGTGCCAACCGGTGGAGCGATCCTTCGGGCCCAAGCGAGAGCAATGTCCTTGTCCATCCGAGGAACAATCGCACACCACCGAGAGGATGTCGCGTAACATAGGCTCCGCCATGGCTAAGCACCCCGTCTACACGTACATCGACCAGCGCTCTTTCAAGGCGTACATGGGCAATCGTCCATCGGAGCCAGGCGTATCAGAGCTGACGAGGATCATGTGCGCGCTGATCGTCGATCCAGACGCTGCCGAGGACGCATTCGAGCTGTTCGGTTGGAGAGAGACGCCGCATTCGATCTCGGATTTCCTCGGCATCTCCAGCGCCGGGTCGCGCAGAGCCGTTCCAGCGGCGGAGACCCGTGGCGGACACGCGATGACGATGACGGCTGTCTTGTCGACGATCAACGTCTGGTTCGAACGGCAGAAGTCTCCCGGCGTGGCGCTCAAGGATTTGACGGATTACAGCACCAAGCTCGGCGCGTGGTGCGCGGCGGCGGTCGTCGAGCGAGCCGTCCAAGAGCTCGATCGTCCTCGTAGCCCAGGTGCGGCCCTCGTCGAAATTGGTCAGGCGCGCCAACTCGGTCAGTCGCTGATCGATGCGCTTCGAGGCTGGGTCGTGAGCTCCACCGACGAGTCCGCTGCGCTGTTCGAGGCCATGGCGGCGTGCGATCGGAACGTGCTCGTGCCTCCTGCTGGGTTTTACGGAGACGATCTCCAACGGTTCAACGAACAAAGCATGATCGGCACCGCCATGGGTGCCGCGGCGAACGCAGCTCTTATGATCGTTGGAGCGGGAGCGAGCACTGGCGTCTACGAGGATCGGCTGTTCGAGTACGCGGCGATGGCTCTGCTCTTCGGCCAGGCCGGGGATCGAGATGTCGGTGACTTCATCCGAGCGAAAACGACGCCGCAACGCCGGGAGCTCGCGGCGGTTGCGGCAGAAGCCTGCCTGAGCTATCCATGGCTCGCAGCGGAGCTCGGCCAGCGATGAAGATGCACAAGGTGTTCACTCACATCCCGCTGCAAAGCTACAAGGCGTTCGTTGGACGTCGCGAGCCAACGCTCGACGCGGTGATGGCGGCGCTCGCCGTAGACCCTCTACGAGCCGATGAAGCTTTTGATCAGCTCGGAGTCGAGGGAGTCCCACGATCACTGGTTGATTTCACGAGCCGAGGAGCCGTCGCTGGCTCTCGAGCTCTGGATACCATCGCTCAGTGGACGTTGACTCGAGAAGACGCGCGGGCAGCGCTGGTCTCGCTCGTGAGGTACAACCGCGCCCTCGGGGTTTGGGCCGCCTGCGGCCTCGCCCGCCAGGTACTTCGCAATGTCCCGATGGGGGTGAAGCGCCCGCTGCTCGCCATCGAGACCGCCGAGCGCTGGGTGCGCGGAGAAGCGACGACGGACGACTGCCGAAAGGCGGCCATCGCGGCGATGGCGGCCGCCGATCAGGCGTCACGGGACGAGGTCGGACCTGCAGCGAACGACGCAGCCAATGCCGCGTACGCAGCCGCCTACGCTGCGCTCTCTGCGGTGTACGCCTTCGATGAGGCTGCCAGTGCGACGTACGCAGGGGCTGCAGCGGACGCCGCGGCAGGAGCGCTTGCAACGGCACAGTGGAATGCATCGCGCCGCTCTGAGCTCCAGCGACTTCGCAAAGTCGTCGCCGACGCGTGTCTGTCGTATCCAGCGATGCAATAGACCACTGGACACTGACGAAAATCCACGCTGAAGTTGACCGCAAGGAACCAGCGAGGTAGCTCGTCGACATGGCCTACTGGGAATCAGCAGAGCACCGCTACGGCGTCGCCATTGGTCCAAAGGCTCTTCGAGCCTTCGGCCACCTCGACCACGAAGGCCGACTGCAAGTGACTCTGGATGAGCTGTTGTGCGCGCTCATCGTGGACCCGTCAGAGGCTGAGGACGTAGCCGATCAGATGGGGACCGAGCAGCCACACTCGCTCGAGGATTTCGAGCGACATGGAGGCGTCAGGCTTCGGACGGTCGCCCTTCAGACCATCCATGCCTATCTGCTCACCAATAATGACAGGACGTTTTTCGAGCGGGCCAAGGAGCTTCGGCACTTCGATCCGTGGCTTGGCGATTGGTGCTTGCTTTATTCGGCGGAGCCGATGATCCATGTGGTCGAAGGCAGCGACGAGTGCACAGCGTTCTTCAAGTACCTTCTGGGGGTGATCTCCTCCAGGGGGTCCCAAGACAGCGCCGATCGGGTCTACCTCCGATCTGACGAGTTCGCAGGAATGCGCGGCTTCGTCGACGACATCATCGAGAACGTGCCCGCTACGGATCGGCGACAGTTCAGAGCGCAGGCCGCGCTCTTGGATTTCCTGAGCATCCTTGGAATCCAAGTCTCGGCCATCATGGGCAGACGACCAGAGGACTCGCGAGATTCCGTCGACCTGCTCCCTATCGGAGAGAGCGCGTGGAAGTTCTTCAAGGATGGACGGTTCGTCTCTCGGGAGGTTCGGGCGCCAGCAAAGTTGAAGCGGCTCTTGTCGGTCGAATGCGACCCGAGGTTCGCTGAGAAATTCGCCATGGGCTGCCTGATCTACCCCGCGATCTCCAGCTTCAACGAAGGCGAAGGATCGGCAGCTCGCTAGCGACGAGATCGCGAACCGCGAGTCCGTAGCGCAGGCGGGCTTGGGTGTCTTTGCCGTTGCAGGGACCTTGGTTCGAGCTGATCGGATGCTCTTGCTCCGCGCTCATCGGGATGCCAAGGGCCAGCCCTTGGAAGCCGTGTGGCGCGAGGGCCTCACCGACGATCTCCGCCGTCCGGTTCGGCGCCACGATGGCCACGATGTTCGCGGGGGTGACGACGGTCGATGCCTTCGCCTCGAGGTAGCTGTAGTGGTAGTAGCTCGAGGATACTGCGCTGGCGATCAGCTCGTCGGGGTCCTTCGCCGTCATGATTCGCTGCCAGTACCGATCCTTGTCGAGCGCGACCTGCGCGATCTTCTTCGCGGTGAAGACCGGGTCGGCCTCCACTGCCCCCGTGGCTCCCGTGCCCTCCACCAGCATCGGACCGAGCGCGTAGATCTGACGATCCTCGAGTTGCGTGAGGTTCAGCCGGTTCCCCGAAAGCTCGCGGTACATGGTTTGTCCGTAGCGCCCGGCGAGAGCCGCACGATCCACCGTGTAGGCGTCGGTGTCGTACAGCGAGAGGTCTGGCGGGACCTCCCGAGCGAGAATCCCTCGCTCGCTCGAGCCAATGGAGTCCCGCACCAGCCGCGGGTCGAAGACGAGCACGACCTCGCCGAAGTTCGTCGCCGGGAAGGTCCCCAGCGAGAGGCTCGGGTACAAGAAGCCTCCGCAGCGCGACATGCGATCGATGAACGACCGATCCAAGAGCTCCTTCTGGGAGATCGAGTGCGCGAGCAGCAGGATCCTTTCGTTCCTCCCCGACCCGACCGAGAGCGTACCGAATCGACCCTGACCCACGAAACCTGGAGAGGTCCTCGCGATCAAGCAGACGTCGACGGACCACCGATGCCACTTTCCTTCGGACTCGTCCACGTAGCACGGAGCCTGACAGGGGATCGCCCAAGACGGACGACGACGAGGCGGATCCACCATCTTCATCTTCCTCGCAGAGAAGTATGGGATCGGCAACGCGTCATCGTCGAGCGGCTCGCCCGGATAGGGCAGCACGGTGAGCGAGGAATACTTTTTGTGCGCCCAGAGGTGGCTGTCGATCATGCCTTCGATCATCTCGGCGAAGGCTTGAAAGTAGATTTCGCCAGAAGATCCGAACTGCGGATCAACGAGCATGTGTCCTCTGTCGGTATCGACCTGCTGGTCGACGCCCATCGCCTTGGCGAAGAGATGCTCGACCTCGTGCTGTCTCTGCGGGATCGGGAAGCGGGAGGAGAACCGACGATACAGCTCCCAAGGAAACCCGCGAAGAGCAAAGACGAGGTTCTGCCCGTCTCGCTCCCAGAGGATCACGTCGTCGATCGCCTTCGGGAAGAAGTGGTTGATTAGGGTCCTGAGCCTCACGGCCAATTCAAAGGCAATCTTCATGGCAGCACCGGGTACGAGAGGCAGGCGTTCGCGACGACCTCGCGAAGGCGAACGGCCTCAGCCTTCTCCAGAACGGATCGATCCTTCGTCTTGTCGATGTACGCAGCGCGAAACGACGCCGCGGCAGCGGTCTGATAGACCGTGAGCCACGCATGCTTCAATGGCTCCTTGCGAAAGATGCAATTCACGGCATTGCCAGCGGCGGAGGCTGCAAAGAACGATGACATGTCCAGGTATCCTCTGCCATCCACCTCGTCGGCAAAGTCGAGGGCGCGCCACGCCGCATTTCTCAGACGAGCCTCTGAGACAGACGGAACAATCACCCACTGCTCGGCAGCCTCGACGGCCCAAGCAGGACGCTGCTCGTCCGACGGAATGAGAGGCAGGGTTTGCTTGGCGACCTGGCAAGCACACCAGACTCCGAGCCTCCTGTCGTACGAGATGATCGCCTCGAGGGCTTTGTAGCCGTCCTTCTGAGCCAAAGCCCATTGCGAAATGGTCTCCAGCGCGGACACGAAGGACAAGCGCCCCAGGCTCGCGAAATACTCGAGCGACTTTGGGATTCCATTGATCTCGTGCTCTCTGAGCGCGTCCTCGGCTTCGAGTGGCTCGACAGAGAACGCCGCGAGCAACGCGTCGAGCGTCGCTCTTCTTCGTCCCACGAACGCATCGTACGATCTCTGAGGCACGCGCGTGAAGGTCTTGTGCATCTTCATGGGATCACCGGGTACGAGAGACACGCGTCGGCGACAACATCTCGAAGCTTCCAAGCCTCTGGGGAGCGCATCCAATTCGGGCGTCTGCTCTCGTATGTGCCTCCACCAGCGTAGAACAATGCTTGCACGGCTTCCAAAGCGGCTGTTTCCATGAACTCTGGAGAGCGCAGGTGAGGGACGACTACGACAGACGATGCGGCCTCGCCAGCAATGCGAGAGGCGGTTGTTCCTCCGGTTCTAGTGCATGGAAGGTGCGTTTGATACAGATCGCTATCGGAGATTTCTCCGACGACCCAGCGCTCTGCAGCCTCTATGGCTAGACGCGGAGCTTCGTATCTTGGCAGCACGAATGGAAGGACCTCGCGAACCATCTGGCTCGCCGCCCACATGCCGATGCGCATGTCGTACAGAGTCAGCTTCCGCAGCGCCAACCGGAGGCTGTCCTGCGTCCTGACCCACTGGGAGAGGGTTTCGAGGGCCTGCACGTAGGCTCCGCGCCCTCGATCCGCGAAGTGCTGCAGGGTGCGAGGGATGCCGTCGACGCCGAAGAGCTTGAAGGCGTCCTCAGCCTCGAGCGGGTCGACAGCGAGCGCCGCCATCACCGCGTCGATCGTCACGTCTCGATCGTCTACGAGCGCATCGTACGAGCGCTGGGGCACGCGCGTGAAGGTTGGATGCATCGAGGACGGCATGGGCCCACGATAGTCGAGAGCGCTCTTGTCGGCCACACAGAACCGACGAGGACGGCGGTCCTTTGGCTGTGCCTCGGGCGCTGTTGACTGTCGACAACGCCGGTGATACGGATCGCCGCCGCATGAGCAGCGCAGGCATGACCGCTCCCTATCCTCCTAGAGACAACTCGCACCTCTCGAACCCGCGGAGAGCAGCGAAGTCTCGGGCAGGGAGGAGCCGATGATCCGCATCATCCTGTGGGTGCTCTTGGCGATCCTGCTCATGGCCACCACGCGAGGGCGATGGACGTGAGCGTCGAGCCCGACGAGGTCATGCTCGAAATCGAGGGGAGCGCGCCGCTGCACGACGCGGTTCGCGGTCTTCGAGAGCTCGCCGCGCGCATGACCGATCCTCACGCCGAGGGGCCGGGCTGCGTGACGGTGTGCGAAGCGGTCGAGGGCAAGATCTTCCCCGTCTGGAGGGAGGGCCGACAGCTCTTGTCGAACGGAGGCTGGCTCGCAGCGAACCAAGGCGTTCGCAACGTGCTCGCGCCCCTCTTCCCGACGGAGGACATCGAGCTGCTCGTCGTTCTTCCGCAGGGGTACCAGCTCGTGCAGAGCGAGACGCACCTCTTCGCCGTCGAGATGAAGATCCGAGGACGGCGGCGGCCGTGGATCGAGCTCCACCAAGCCGTGCGCTTCGCGATGGACGTCCGTGAGCAGCGCCTCTCCAAGGGGCTCGCCGAGCGCGAGGGATCCCCAGAGATCCTCCTCGAGCCGGTCTTGCACCGAGGGACGCCAGGGTGCCCTGCAGCGGAGGCGATGGCGGTCCTCGGCATGTCTGGGCGACTCGGCAGCCTGCGCGACCCGCGGAAGGTCGTCTACTGGCTCGACACCGACGAGGGCCCCCACGCGCTCCACGCCGGGTTCGGGATGTTCGAGGCGCCGCTCCCCCCGATGGACTGGAAGGAGCGGGAGTTCTACCGGAAAACCGGTATCATCCTCCCCAAGATGACCCTTCCTCCGGTGCCGCCTCCGCCGCAGAGAAAAGGGAAAGGAACGGATCGGCTGCGCTCGGACCTGTCCTCGAAGAGCCGAGGGAAAGAGCCGGACCCTCGGCAGGGCAAGCTGTTCTGACCTTCGATCGTTGCTACACTGCCTGCATGAACCTCGATCGGAAGCTTTCGCAGTGGCAGAGCGCGCGGGTGCAGTTTCCCTCGGGGCTCATCGTGAAGGCCGCGCTCGCGACGAACGATCGCACGCGGACGGAGGGCTACGCGAATCGACGGATCGGACCGCCGTACGGGACCGGCATCCTCTTCGTCTTCCCATCGGTCGGGTCGGTCCCGTTCACCATGGCCGAGACGGTTCCCGCTGGACATCGTCTTCCTCCGCAGCGTCGAGCTGCACCTCCCGAAGATCGTCGCGCGCGTCGCATCGCGCGCCGTCGGGCAGCCCCTCGCGAGCGATCTCGTCCACAGCCTCCTTCCCTTCGACATGTGCCTCGAAACGACTGCGTTCTCTGCGCTCGGCGTCGAGCGGGACGGTTCCGTGCTGATCGAGCTTCAGTGAGCCTTTGTTGACTGAGGATGCTCTCTGGAGCATGGTCTTCGCCATGGCTCCACAGGCTGCGCTCGTCACGGTAAAAGTGCGACGATCATACTCTGGGTGCTGCACTTCGGGCACACCATGGACGCGTATTCGAGAAGCCTCGAAGGTGAGGTCGTACGCCTGCGCTGGGCCCAGACCGTGCCGAAGCTCCTATTCGTTCCTGTCCAGAGCGAGGCGATACGAGACCCAGAATGTGGAGTTCGACACTGGGAACAGTTGGTCTGGGAGCGTGCACGACTACTCCCGATACTTGCCTCGACTCCCCATTAAGAGGAATCGGAGCGAAGAGCAGTCGAGCATTGGAGCCTGACGATGAGTGCTGTGTTTCATGTGCTGCTCTTCAGCCACGGAGGGGACGGAGCCGCGCGCTCGATCAACGAGTGGTTCATCACGAGAAAGAGATGTTCGATACCAAGGCACGGTAGCTGGGATCGACATGAGACGATGTGGCCTCGAGGCCGATCGATGAAGACAAGCAGATGTTCCACTCCTTCTCTCGGCTATTCAATAGCCCGTGTATTTGGTCGATGGCCAGGACTACGGGCAAATTCTATCTGACCCGACGATCCAAGTCGCGGAGCGAGCCGTGTCGGCGATGATCGCGCTCGTCACGCTGGTGAAGAGAACCCACCAGTTCCTCGTCCCGGTGTTGAGTGGCAATTGGAGCTTGTGCGCTCCCTTGCTAGATCGGCAGAAGAAACCAGAGCAGGAAGACCAGCCAGCGAAAGGCAAGCGATGATCTCCCTTAGTTTTGTTGTATGGGAAGCGTGGTACATGCGGTCTGTTGATGGTGAGAACGTCGATGTTATGCGCCTCCCCATCGTGGCGATTTCCGACCACCAGCTCGGCGGGGCGGCACTGGTCATGTCGCCAAAAGGCCACTTGGTCTCTGCCGATGAGTTCGATGGCGACTGCGATGCGCCTTGGGTTTTCGCTGGCGTTTCCCATGCCAGCCGATTCTCAAGCCTCGAGAGCGTCGAATTCTGCGGAGTCAAGTACCGCGACTCGCGTGACTTGGTAGAAGAAAAGCGCGCACTGGCACTGGAGATGGCTAGGGATCGAGCGGCAAAGGCGGTGGCGTCGTGATAACGACCCGACAATCCAAGTCGCGGAGCGAGCCGTGTCAGCGATGATCGCGATCGTCGTGAGGCGTAGGGCAGACTTCGGGTTCCGGTGCTCGGTGTCGAGGAGCGGCGTTCCTCATCGGTGTTCTGTCGGAGTGTCGTTCGCAGCAGGCTACTCGATGAGAGCGGACGTGTCTTTCGCGCAGTTCTTCGACGGATGGAGGGGTGACACGCAGAGGTTTTGGTCGCAGGCCCAATCGAACATCTACCCGGCGGTCGAATCGATGAGCAAATCTCAGTCCGCGAAGGCTGTAACGCCATGATCTCTCCAGCTGCGATCTACGTCCACCACAGGACCTATTCTGCGAGCGTGTCTGTCCGCCGCAACGGAGAGCGATTTGTCTCCAGCCGATCGTGGTCCAGGTCTGACTCCGAGATGTGGAGGCATTCAGTACAGAGATCTTGGCCGAACTGCGGGCTGACAGGTACGTTCGCAGGGGCTCGTTGCGGCCGCTTGTTTGATTCGAGAACGATATCGACGGCGAGATCTACGTTCGGTTGGCACCGGATATCCTTGCCGGTCAACACCAAAAACGATGAGAGAGCAGTGGAGCTGCTGTTGCAGTCCATGATGACGGAAGGGCTAAAATGAGCAGCTCCGTTGCGTCGATCGTGTCCACGCACGTCTACCCGCACAGAGGTCGGTCGATGTCGATGGCCGAAGAGACGGAGGCATCGGTGTCGTTCGCTCAGTCGCAAAGGCAGACGCAACAGCCTCGCACTGGATCCGTGGCCGCAAACTGCACGGATCTATCTCCAGCATCGAAGAAATACTACAGCTGGCCAAGAACATCTTCCCCCTACGCAGCTCCTCGCTCGAGATCGAGGAGCGATCGATCATGAGGAGCAGCATGTCTCCATCCGTATTCGCCGCGCAGCATCTTCAGCCGCTTCCGTCATCCTTCGCGAGGTCGATGGGTGTGTACGTGATGAGGCGATCTTTCGCTGTCGTTGGTGAAACCGAAGACCCCAGCATAGTGTCGAGCTCTGTCTCTACGGAGAAGAAGCATAGTTTCTCTGCGTCGAGAACGCTCCTTGCCGGTCGGTTCACTAGCCGCTCGAAATCCTCCTACCGATTCACGCGGACGTACTCTGTACCAAGGATGTCAGCGACGTCGACCTTCTTCGGCGAAGATAGACCTCGGTGGAACCCATGATCCGTCCAGCCTTTGCCGTCGTCCCGGTCATGATGCTCTGCCTTCGAAAGGCCAGCCGAACGGGCACGATCGCTGGAGACACCGTGCGCGCTCTGTCCCTGTCCCGATCGTCCCCGAGCTCGAGGAGAGGCGGGATTGCAGAGAGTGGACTGGCCTTGGTGAGGTCTTACGCCGTCTCCATGGCGAAAGAGTCCATCCCGTGTCCTCGAAGTTCATCGGTTTCACAGCAGATGAAACTCGTGTCGATGGTGTTCTTGGGAGACGCAGAGTGGATAGCGTGTACAGCCTCGATCTCGCTATCTTCGGCCACGAGGCCAGGCGGATCGAGGAGGAGCGTCAGCATGTCCAGTGACATTGACGAAGGAGTCTATTCGTACGAGGAGACATTCCCGTGAGCAATCCAAGGAGGTCTGCGTTGGCGGCGGCCGCGATACTCGCACACAACCACAGCGCCATGTACTACGCCGACATGGGGCTTTGCCGTCCGTTCTCTGTGCAGCGCTTTCTCGGCAACGGTTACGACTACGCGCCGGGTCTCAACGGGTTCCTGAGCATGAGCCTGTCCCTGAGTCGGTTGTCCGACGAGTACGAGACGAGCAGTCGATGCTATCGCTCGATGGGCTTGACAGAAAACAGATGCATCCACCTCTCCAGGTCTGTGAGATCCGACGGACTGTCGTGGACGAATTCGATCGCTTGCCGCGACTCGGGAATGGACTGAGTCTGAGCAGCGCGAGCCTGCACCGCAGGTCCTTCTCGACTCGCCTCCGAGGTTCCAGGTACACTGAAAGGCGTGTCCCTTGGTCCGATCGCCTTCATCGCTGCCGAGCTCTGTTCAGCGAGGACGCGTCCATCGCTGACTTCGAGGCTCGTCGCAGACGATGATTCCAGGTCAGAGACCTCGCAGACACGGCTCAAGGTCTCCCTCTCGAGGGGCGCTCGGTCCCTCGCAATTCAGCTGTCCATCTCGGTGAGCGAGCAGCCCGACTCAACAAGCATCCCCAGCGTGGTCTCCACGGACCGATCCTACCGTTGGTAGTGTCGTGTCGTCATTCACTTGCAAACAAGTGGGCGTTGTGGTTCCGCTGTCCTGCAACAGGAGTCGAGGATGGACGAAGACATCATGGAGGCCGCGATCGCTGCCGTCTACGGCAAGGACGCTCATCTGAAGGTTCGCCGAGGGACGAAAGCCATTCCGACATGCACGGCGTCGGTGATCGAGAGTGGTTCGTCCATCGCCCAAGCCGTGGCGCCGACGGAAGAGCAAGCGAAGATCAAGCTCGCGAGGACGGTGCTCGCCGACGCCGACAGCGATGCGGCGGAGATCGCGGCCCTTCGTGACGAGCTTCGGAGGGCGAGCGACGAGCTGCTCGAGGAAGAGGGCGAAGACGACGAGGACAGCGACGACCTGTTCGACTCACACGAAGACGAAGAGGACGGCGACTGGGACGACGAAGAGGTCTTCTAGTTTCGCGGCGCACAACATCCTGTTGCTCGAAGGACCTCTGCGAAGCATCCCGCTCCCGATCGACCGCGAAGCGTCTACGCCCCCGAAGGGGATGGGGGTCAAGCAGGAACCGCAGGCGCGCGGAGCCGCAGCCGTAGGCGAGGCGAGCACGCCGAGGATCCCGCTTGACGCTCATCCCCTACCAGGGGGCCTACTCGACCCGGCGATTGGGGCGAAGCGCTCTGTTCTTCCGTGCCATGATCGACTCGAGACCATGAAGATCGAGTACGACCGCATCCGGGTGAGTCCATCGTCTCTCTCGTTCGAGGTTCCATTCGCGTTGGTCATGAACCCCAAACAGAGGGTGCCGCGGCTCGCGCGGATGGACATCAGCGGCGCAGGCATCCAAGTCATGGTTGGATCCCTGTTCGGAGGGAGCATCTCGATGTCCACGCTCGATTACCAGAGCCCGGAGGCCGTCTCCTCGGGACTGGCGAGGGTGCACACCAACGTGGCGAGACCGTACATCGGAGACGGGCACGGGACGGCTCTCTATGCGGCCTCCGCGTACGGCGCGGGGGTGATCGCAGACAACCCAGAGATGCACCCTCTCGTCGAGCGAATCACCTCCGAGGTCGATCTGCGCGGAGGAGTCTGTTCTCTCGAGCGATCGCGGTCCAAACTCGCCTCCGAATGGTGGAAGCGCGCCTTCTCTGCGAAGCTCTCTTCGAGCGAGCTGAGCGAGATCCGGCGAAAGATCGAAGACGAGACGCTGCGAATCTCCACGAGCGGCGTCGAAACTGCGGACTTCAGAAGGATCAGTCGCGAGGAGATGGGGGACCTGGCGAGAGACATCCTCTCCATCTTCTACCCGTCGCGCGTGGGCGAGGTCGACGTCTCCAAAGCGCTGCTCTACCTCAATGTCTCTGGATCGCTGTCGGTCGACGAGCGTTTGGACATCCTGCTCTCGAGCTCCGTCGAGGAGAAATCGCTGATCCTCGCCAAGCCTCGGAGGCTCCAAGGCTTGGCTCGATCCGTCGACGGTGATCTGCCGATCTTCATGATCCAACGGCCGGAGCAGTGGATGATCACCTCTTTCGAAGCCCTGGCTGCGATCGATCCTCCCTCGATTCTCGAGGACCTGCCCGGAGGAGATGCCCTGACGAGGTGGTGGCTGGAAATGCTTTCGTCTTCGGGGGTGCCAAGGGCGGAGATCGCTCGATGGGAGAGCGCGCTGCTGCCTCGCTCTTCGTCCGGGCTCCGCCGCGGGCGCTCATCGGGTCGATCGACCGTCGTCCCGCGATCGTGGGCAACGCTCCCTTGAACGTCATTCGATGGCGAGCTCTTGCTGAGCAGCCGCCCTGCTCTTGGGCTTCTTCGAGGAACCAGGGAGCCCCGGCAGCTCGAGGGGCTCTCGAAGGACCGCCGCATCGACGTCGATCTCCGACTGCCATCGCAGAGGATCGTTCGACAGCCGGGCCAACAGGACCGTCTCCAGCCCGAGGACGGCCACGAGGGGCGTCCCGAGCGAGAGCCGCGACTTGCTCTGCTCGCTCGCGCGAATCGCCGCCGCAACCACTTCGCTGCCCAAGGACTCGAGCGCAGGGTCCCCCGTCGGCGGCGCTGGTCCTCGGTGGATCTCGAAGACCCCGCACGTAGGCCAGAGCTCGACCCGTCGGTAGACGTTGTAGAGCGCCGCCGCGCCACACCAAGACGGGCCCTCCGCCACCCCGACCCACTCCTCTCGAGCGTCGCTGGAGCGCAGCTCCTCCATGTCGCACGCGAAGCATCGAAGCCTTCCGTACACCGGAGACAGCCTCGCAAAGAGCGCTTCGAGCAGAGGGATCGTGATCACCCCAACGCCCTCCCACGAGCCTCTGCAGAGATCAACAACTCAGCGGGAAGCAGGAGGTTCGACAGGAGCACTCGAAGGGGCTGCAGCGGCTGCTGCGGCTCGAGCCGCCTCGTCTTTGCGGTCCTCTTGGACGCAATGCTTCACGGCCGCTGCCACGGCGCCGAGCATGAGCCCCGTACCAGCGGCGCGGACCTGGCACCCGTACCACTTCGCTCCGAGGTAGTAGACGGCCGCGCCGGCCCCTGCCATCCAAGGCAGGGTCTTCTCCGTCCCCACGATGCCGCCGATCACGGCGACGCCGAGCATCGTGCTGACGTTCGTCGGGGTCACCCGCTTGCCGCAACCTCCACCGGTGTGCTCGACCTCGAGCGCCGCGCTGGGATCGACCCTCCGCGTCGGCGCCGAAGAGAGCCCAGAGGGAAGGCTCCGCACGTCGTCGAGAGCCTTGCCCCACTTCGCGCGGTCGAATCCGACGAGGGCCTTCCGCCCATCGACGATCATCGTCGGAAAGTTCGTGAGCTGCGGATGCCGCTCGTGCGGCACCTCGCGGAACGCCACGCCCTCTCGGCGAAGCCAGTCTTTGGCTTGGTTGCAGAACCCACAGCCTGGGAGAGTCACGAGCTCGACGTCCATGAGCCAAATCCTAGCCTGCAAAGCAAATCGGCGTCCATGAAAGACCGCCGCTCATGGTAGGGTCTTCGCACGATGCTGTCCCGTGATCGCTTCCCCAGGATCCCAGAGAAGTCTTGGAAGGCGTACGTCGAGCCATCCGACGCCCCGCTTGGATTGCCGACGGACGAGCTCGATCGGCTGCTGTGCGCGACCATCGTCGATCCCCATGAAGCCCAAGACGCGCGCGAGGCGATGGGGCTGAATCTCCCACATCGCCTCGAGGACTTCCGCGATCTCGGCGTGACAGCACAAGAGCTGTCACTCTCGGTTGTCGCAGCTTGGCTCGGCGGTATCAAAGAGGAAGGCATCGACACCTTTGCCGGTGAGCAGCTGCGAAGATTCAGCCCATGGGTGTCGGCATGGTGCGTCTGCGGAGCTGCGTTCCACTCGTTGCCGACCCTCGTTGGGCTGAACAAGCGACGAGCAAATAACGCGCTCCGAAAGATCGCCGAAGCCATCGAAGGCATGCAGGCCGACGGTCTCGACAGGTCGTCGCTTTCAGAACAAAGCGAAGAAGCCTGGATGACGCTGCGCTACCGCGGCTTGCTTGGAGAAGCCGCGAAAGCCGCGTTCGACTACTCGAGTCACGAACGAAGTCAGCCACTGCCAGAACTGGCCATTCAGTGGCCTGGGAGTGGCCGCGCTCTCTCGTCTCTCTTGTACGACACGGTAAGTTCTCTCCCCCGCAGCCTGACGCCCAAAGACTCTCGCCTCGCGTTCAGCAGACTCGGGGCCATGCTCGCGCAATCCATCTTGGAGACACGCCAAGAGCGAGCTGGGAACCGCTCTCCACGAGCGACGGCGAGAGAAGAAGAAGCGGAGTTTGTCGCCCTGTGGCAGGAGCAGACGGAAGCCTGCTACAAGCTCGCAGCAAAAGCGTGCCTCACGTATCCACGATGATCCTCAAGAGGAGTGGTCCCACTCTTCGTCGCGGCACTTGAACGACATCCATCGGCTCTTGTACTCTGGATCTCGATCTGCTTTGTTGTTCGAGGAGATGTGAGCCTTCACGGCCTCTCGGCTCGAGACTGCGCACTCCGGTCTTCGCTGACCGCAGCGCTGACACTCGATCATCGCGCGGTCTGGGCACGACACCTTTGGGTCGATCGAGTATTCGAATCGGTGAAAACCCATTCGACACAGCGTTCGAAACCACAGTGAGACGAGCCAGTAGAGGATCTTCATCGCATCCAGTCCTGCACGGCGTGTTCAACGAGTGACCATGCAGAACTATCCGTACAGAAACGGCGTCCTCGGCGTCAACGCCGATCGATCATCGTTCTGCAAATTCGACGCGGACCAGAGGATGCATAGTCCGACCAGAGGGAGTCGAACCCTCGACGCACGAGTTTAGAGCTCGCCGCTCCTCCGTTGAGCTATGGTCGGATCATGGATAGATGACATAGCAGCGCGTCGCAGTCAACAAGACCGACGATGGCGATCGATCTCAAGCACTTACAGGCAACGATGGTGCCGTAGTCAACAAAAGAAAAGACAAAGACAGGTCTTTTGACAGTGGCGCCCCCGAAGGAGATGGCTTAGAGAGTGACCACCGACGCACTGAGGCGTCGGGTTCGTTGTTCCCCCAAGGAGAACTCCATGCGTTTCCGAAACTTCGCGCTGATGATCGCCGTCGCGATCGGCGCTTGTGCGCCGCCCGTCTCAACGTCTCCCGATCGCTCCGTGCTCGCCGAGCTGTCCTCCTCCGAGCGCTCCGAGCTCAACGACGCGGTGCGCCGCGGGATCTTTCCGTCGGAGAGCGCCGCGCTGTCGGCTCTCGAGGCTGCCTTCGCCGCCGAGCGGCGCGTCGCGCCAGAAGGCGATCTGGCCGAGCGCCGGTACCTGCCTCGGCAGCCACTGCCGAGCAGCAGCCATGACGTGACGACCCTGACCGTTCGATCGGACGTCCCGAGCCACGCGGCGCGCGCCATCGGGGAGCACTATCGCTCTCCGGGCGCCTTGACTCCTCCGTCCACGACGAGCGGCGCCAACCCGCTCGCTCGCACCGCGCTCTCGAGTCCGACCGAGGTCGGAGTCCTCGCGCACGACGGCACCGTGATCAACAACCCTGCGCGAGCCATCCACGGGACCGCTGGCGACCCGGTGCTGCGCTTCTCGATCAGCCCCTCGCCGACGCCGATCGCGGGCGGCGGAGAGTACCGCGGCGTCTCCGTTCATCTGCAGGTCGGGGGCAGCGCGGTGGGTGAGCTGCCTGCTCCTGCAGGGGAGCAGTTCGCAACCCCGCTGGCCATCAAGCTGTACAACGTCCAGCGCCACGGTCTGCTGTCGACGTCGGGGCGCTTCGTCCTACTCGACACGAGAACGCAGCCGGTGGAGTTCGGCACCACGGGCGTCTGGCGATCGGCCAAGCTGTTCTACTACGCGTACAGCTTCAGCCCGCTCGCGGGATTCCAGGCCACGCACCTCGAGACCGTGGTGCTTCCTGCGGCCGCGGTCGCGGCGCCGGGTGGACCGGTTCCGTGGGTTCCCGGCTCGGGCATCGTCTTCGCGGGATCGATCGCGCTCCTCGATCGAGACGCAACGGAGAACGTGTTCACCACGCAGCGCCCCGACGTCGTCGTGACCGACAACTTCGCAGGCGGGCTCTTCTACACGCAGGGATCGAGCCTCGTGCTCGGTGTCCTCGACAGTCGCATGGCTGGCGGGGTTCGAGCTGGCGTGATCAGCGGATTCGGACCCGACGGCGCGTACGACGTGATCACCCCTCCTCCGCCGGGAGCTCCGCCGAGCTTCTTCGGGACCATCGGGATCTATCCAGGCGCTCACAGCACCGCGCACGTCGTTCTTCGTGACGAGAGCTCCGTGCGTCGCGACGACATCTGCTGGGCCGTCTCGTGGGCGAACAACGCCGACGGCTCGCCGAATCCCTCTGGGATGGGCATCCACTGCCTCGCGACGGCGGACCTCGTGAATCCAGCGCTGCCGCCGTTCGTGAAGACGGGGGACCCGGCCTTCGGGAGCGCCTCGGTCCCGAGCTACCGCCTGCTCGTCCCGGGATCTGCTGGTCTCGCAGACTTGACCGACGCGCTCGACAACGACCGCTGGTCGAACGCGGGCGCTCGATGGCTCTACTGGATGCGTGCCCCCGCGGACGCCGTGAACCAGGGATGCGCGAACCGCAGCGCGCTTCGACGAGTGAACGTCGAGACCGGCGCCGTGCAGCTCGTGAAGTGCGATGCCGAGTTCTTCGCTTGGACCAACGAGGTCTCGAGCACGCCCTCCTTCTTCGGCTTCTCCGGGATCTCCAAGATCCTCCCGAGCGTTGGCCAGGAGTACAACAACCCCAACCTCAACTTCCTCATCTCGCTCGGGACGCCGCGCTCGTACTTCGTTTCGCGGATGCCGACCGTCTACGCCCCGGCGTTCTGAGGATCATCGGCGGGGGGATCGCCCATCGACATCGCTCGTTGGGTCTTTCATCTGCTGCTTCGATCAAGCTCGCGCGGGATGCGCGCGACCTCGACCGGGGGCTCAGCAGATCCAAAGGAGAAGTCTGGTGAAAAGCGGCAGCACCAAGTGCGGAGGCGACGAGAAGAAAACGAAGACCAAGGAAGCCAAGAAGAAGTGCAAGCACTTTGGAGTATGGCTGCCCGACGCGGCACACGCCGATGGAGAGCGAAGCGTCGGCGTCACGGTCTCGAACTGCGTCAACATGGGTGGCTTTTCACCGCCGGTGGTGGTGACCGTCGAGGTCTACGGATTGGGCACCGACGACGAGAAAGATGAAGACTGCCCGGAGACGTGGGGAGGCTCGGAGAGCGCCACGCTCACCCCGGACGGAGCTCGAGAGCTCGCCGCGTTACTGCTGAAGCACGCGGACCAAGCCGACGCGCTCCAACGCAAGGATCTCGCGACATCCAAGGCGAAGCAACGCAAGAAGAAGGAACGCTGACATGACCCTCGAGAGCGACGACGACCTGATTGGATACGCGCTGATTCACAGCAAGACGGAGAGGGCGCTGTTCTCCGTTTTCGACATAAACCGACTGCTGGCTCTCGCCGGGAAGGAGAAGCTGGCGTTGAACGAAGACAGCTTCGTCAGGTTCCCGTACGAGAGGACGAAGCCCATCGTCGAAGAGATCCGCCGACGGCAAGCCTCCATGCGATCTCCGCTTCCGGGATCGGAGCCAGCGCAGGTGAGAAGCCTGCGGCGCGCCGCCGACGAGGTTTTTCCTCACGGATTTACCATCGACGCGTGCGAAGCCAAGAGCTTCGAGCAGGCTGTGGAGGCGTTCCTTCGGTATCGATCCGGGTTCGAGGAGCTGCATGTGGACAGCCGGGATAATGCCTTGGGCCTGCTCCTCGGACGTCTCTCCGCGATCGGGATCTCAGCGTCGCGGGAGGCGCTCGCTGAGCGGATCGGCCCCGAACTGTTCAGCCGATAGCCGAGCGCTGCTTTAGGACGTCACAAAACGACGCCGCATGCTGGACTTGTCACATGCGACGTGAGATGCGACGTCGATCGAGCAGCGAGGGTTCGCGAGGAATCGGCGCACTCGACAGAGGAGCATGGCGAGATGATCGATCCGAACGATGACCGGCTGAACAGCTACGAGAGGGCGATCGCTGGGATGCGCGGCGAACTTGTGAGCCTCTCGTTCGAAGAGGCGATCACCTACTGCGCGCTGGGGTTGTCAGAAGAGTGCGGTGAGGCCGTCGCCGAACTGAAGACTGCACAGACCAGCCTCTTGGAGATCGAACTAGGCGACGTGCTTTGGCACGCGACGACGTCCGCTCATCGGCTGGACGCGACGATCTCGGATCTGCTCGACCTGGTTCCACTGGGGAACGGTGAGATGACTTGGATGTGCGACGCCGTGACCCTCCTGCATGTGCCAGCCGCTCGGTTCGCCGGGCGCGTGAAGAAGTGGCGCTACCACGACAAGCCCCTCGATCGCCAAGCCTGCCTCGTCGATCTAGGGGAGATCGTGAAGACGATCGACTCGCTCTTCACCCTTCCCGTCATCGAGGAAGCGAGCCTCTCCAAGATTCGGAAGCGTTTTCCGAGCGGCGGCTTCTCGAAGCTCGAAGCCAACGCGCGGATCGATGAGAAGTGACGCCATCGGCGTCCGAGATGGGCGCAACGAGGACGAACATCGACGAAGACACGGGAGCAGGAGGAGGCAGAGCGATGGAAGAGATGGCCGCAAAGAGCATTCGCCGTGACGAGCAACGCAAGAGGCGCACGAAGCGAGTCCTCGAGAAGGCTCGAGCTGCTCGAGCGAGGCTCGAGTACGAGCAGCTGGTCGAGAATGCCTACGCAGAGCACACGGCGATCTACTGACGGATGAGCGCTCTCTGCGCACGGCATACACCTCGCCAAGTCGCGGAGCACGACGACATCACAGCCATGAAGGACAGAAGCAGATGACAGTGAGCTTCGACAACGATCTCGGTGAGGACATTCACCATCACAACGGCATTCTCGATCTGCTCGTGAACAGCGGCGCGGGGCTGCTCGCTGGATGGGCTCCGTCCTACCGAGAGGGTGCGGCAATCTACCTCAACGAGGATCAGAACGACTTCACCTTCAGCGTGGAGGGCGAGGCTGATTGCAAGCTCTTCGGGCGGCTGCTGCGCATCTATGTAAGGATTCTCCAAGAGCGCGCGAACGCCTACGAGCGCAGGCTCGGGCATCCTGTGAAGCACGAAGATCGAAGCTTCGGCCCATACGCGCTTCTTCGTCTGGATGAGCTCCCTACGATCATTGGGATCGCCGAGTTCTTCGAGCGGTCCAAGTGGGTGCGTCGAAGCGGCTGAGAGCAGAGTCCACCATGGAAGCCATCAACGATGCCATCGCGAAGCTCGCGCCCGAGCTGCGCTCGGAGTGGTCCGAGCTGCACCCCGAGCATCGGGATCCAGCCGATACTCTGGGATCATGGAGGCCGGAGCATCGCCTCGCAGTACGCACCGCGCTCGCCGACTACGCGTCTTCTCAGACGGATGCTCGGGATGTCGTCGAGAATATCGGCTGCTGGTCTTGTAAGATCGGCGCGGCGCTGACGTGTGTCGTCGCTCGAGAAGCGTTGAAACACGCTCTCGAAGGCGACTCTCGACCGCAGCTTGCGATCGATACCGCCGAACGCTGGGTGCGCGGTGAGGCGACGACCGAAGAATGCGGTGAAGCCTGCCGTCTAGCTGCTGAATCTGCTGCATCTGCATTGTCATCGGCAGATTGGAGCAGTATCGATACGTCGGCTCTGTTTTCTTACACTCAACAAACTCCTGAGTTCGGTGCAAATGTCCCTTTCCACACAGCATGCGCAGCGACCTCTGCAGGTAACGCTGCATTCTGCGTAGGATATGCGGTGAGCAATCTCGGCGATGCAGAGCCAACCAACGACGCCAGAACGACGTGCGCATCTGGCTTCGCCAACGCTACAGAACACTCCGCAAATGCTGCGGTTCGTAAGAACCAAGGTCAGTCTCTCGATGACGAGCTGCAGCGGCTCTGCCAGGTGATCGCGGAGGCTCTGCGAACCGGCTCTGTCGGAGAGTGGATTGGCTGAGTCGAAGGAAGCCAGCGACAAACGCTAGCTCCAGAATGCTCGATGGTGCTCATGCACAGGAGAAGAAGATGACCACGACGCTCGAACGGTGGGCATGGCTCTACGCGGACCTCAATGGACGAACTCTCTTCGGCCAGCCCGGAGTTCGTGACCCAGAGCACCCCTGCGAGGATTTTGATCCAGGCGATCCCCACCCCATGAACGTCTGCGGAGGCGACGGGCACTACATGTGCGACGAGTGCTCTCGTCTGACGCTGTGCGCGGGCGGCTGTGGGCAGCGTCCTACGCTATGCGAGTGCCCCGTGGATGCGGTGATGGATCGCGACTGGACAGGGGATGCCTGGCTGGCGGTCAGGACGGTATCGGAAGCGATGGGCTCAACGATGGAGAACGGAATGGACAGCAGCGATTGGGAAGCGCGAGCCAAGCGCGATGGCGGGCATGGAGTCCAGCGGGAGGCCCACGTCGATTGGGTGGCGCACTCGAGCGATGGGTTCCCAGACAAGCCGCTCGCGACGGCGCCCGATCGGGGGAAGCTGATCGCCGAGCTGTTGAAGAGGCTCGGGCTCGAAGAGCGCGAGCTCGACGAGAAAATCGAACACGGCGACATCTTCCTCCGTCGTCGCGTTGTGGCCACGGCCTATCACGACGACGAAGGCGCCGAGCCGTCGATCGAGTGGATCGATGACCTGGGATCGAAGAGCGCGCGCTCCAATATCACGCAGAGCCCGGCTCTGATCACGATCGCGCCCAAGATCTGACCACGAAATCGACCATCCAGCTGGCGGTCCGGTGTTGGTCAGGCGAGCTGAAGACCAGATATGAGCAGATAAGACAGAATCGTCGATTTCACTACGTCCGTCTGTTGACTTTTTTGATGACGAGGCCGAAGGTAATCGAGACCGGAAGTACACCGGGATGGTCATTCTGGAAGTAATGAGGCCAGCATGCTCAGCGAGCATCATGATTCTTGGAAGAAAGAGCCTTCCAAATGCGGATCCGACACGGCACAGCCGTCTCGGCAGACGGAACGGTCCCTGCAAGAGCTCCCTCGGCACGCGGTCGACGAGGTCGGCGACTGCGCTGGGTGGTGTCTCGCGTGCGACGCGAACATCCGAGCTGGTCTCAACCCAGACGGCAGCCAGAGACAAGGCGGATCGGCGTGATCCTCTCAACGGTCGACATCGACTGCGACTCGTGCATGGATCGCTTTGTGGTCGGCGCGGGGTCGATCGCGGAGGCCAAGCGTATGGCGAAGGCGCTTGGCGCCAGAGCGTACCGCGGGAAGCGCGGAGAGCTTTGCCACGAGTGTCGACTCTGCAGAGATTGCTCTGAAAACGGGCACAGCATGGAAGGTGTCTCGACGGGCTTCGCCGCATGCAAGCTCTGCGACATGCGTCGGTCGACGCTGGGCGGCCTCGCGATCTACAGGACGCATGACGGCGGCCGATCTGCGAAGGTCCCGAAGTGCCCAAAGGCGAAGCCTGTCACTGATGACCAGGCGACAGCGGTCTGAGTCGTCGAATCATTGCCACATACACGGAGAAGCGAGATGACGATGACGAATAAAGAACAAGAACTGCTCGACGCCTGGGTCAAGGCTGGCCGCCCACGGACAATAGACTGTGACGGAAACGCCAGACTGATCGCTGGTCTGTACTTGGACTGGGCTGGAGGCGATCGCGCGCGAGCTATCCGTCGGCTCGAAATCCACGCCAGCGGTCAATATGTCGACTGCCCGCCGTTCCGCGGTTGCAACGAAGCCGCTCAGGCCCTGAAAGACTGCGGCTAAGACGACAGCCTTTCGTCGCGCTGCAGACATGGGTCTCGCGGGAGATGAAGCGCAGGAGTTCAGCGAGGAGAAAGACGATGATTGATCTTGGAAAACTTCAGCGCAGTGATCTTGGGCGGATTCGTGTCACCGATACCTCGTACAAGCTCACGGCAATCTGCGAATCGTTCGGCGAGCCAACGAATGTCAGGATCTGGGTGAGCAAGAACAAGGAACGGTGGTATGCGGCCACGAGCGTCGGATACTTTCGGGTCGGCAAAGACACGTTCGATACCGCCGAACAGGCAGAAGAGTCTAGCGTTCGTTTTGTGCAGGAGTTCAACTTAAGCGACGCGTGCGCTCGGCTGTCTGAAGCCTTCCGGGGTCTGGGCGAACTTCTGGAGCAGGCGATTCCGATGATCGAGCGAGAGCGCTCCGAAGCTGTTGCTGCTGAGCGTGCAGCGTTTCGCGCGGACATCGAGCGACTTCGCCTGGAGTGGCGCCTGTCCATCGATGCTTCGCAGCAGCGAGCGCTGACCGAAGCCCTCGACTGGCTCGACGCGCGCTCAGAGGAAGGTGCGCGATGAGGGTCGTGATCAATCGCCGCTACGGAGGATTCGGGTTGAGCGAGGAAGCGATCGCTTGGCTGCGCGAGCGAGGATGGAAGCACTGCGACTGTCCAGAGGACGCGCCTCGTCACGACCCACTGTTGATCAAGTGCGTCGAGACACTCGGCGAGAAGGCCAATGGCGAACACGCGAAGCTCTCGATCGAAGACGCTGGCAACGCCTACACGATCCACGAGCACGACGGGAAAGAGCGAGTCGAATACGCTGGAGGCGACGCGATCGCCATCACCGAAGAAGAGGTGGAGCAGCGCATCGCCGAAGCCGTGACGGCTGAGCGCGCGGCGTTCCGCGTGAAGATCGAGCAAGAACGCGCAGAGTGGAACGCAGTGTTGGGCGCGAGATACGCGGCGAACTACGAGGCGCCGAGCGTTCTGTCTGAGCTGCTCGCTTGGATCGAAGCACGCTCGAAGGAAGAGGCATCGCGATGAAATCCGAAACGAAGTGCGAATACTGCGACAGGCCAGCGGTGTACATGGCCACGTCGGAGGGAGATCCGTACGTGCTCGCGTGCGATGAGTGCTGCAGATCCGAGGGACACTTCGAAGACGGGCACTCGGTGCGTCTCGACGACGCGCGCGGCCTGCTCGAGCTCGTCAACGCGAGGCCAAACGTCAGCGTCGCCATCGCCGGTGAGCGCAGTGAGTTGATCGAAGCCATCTGCGACGAGAGCGTCAGCTGCCAGCGCAGCGGATACCCAGAGGCGGCAAGCGCGATGAGGCAACTCGCCGATCGGCTCGAAGAGCAGTGGAAAAAGTGATGCCGTCCACAGGGAAGATCTGAGCCAGCTGCGCTCGCGCAGGATCGCTATCTCGCGCAGAACTGCAGATCAGAGATTCAGAGGAGCAATGAGCATGCCGATCGAAACGATGTACGGAGTGAGCTGCGACGAGTGCGGCGATCCGCTGTTTGAGAACCAAATTCACGCTTGGCCGTCTCCCAAAGCCGCCGTGGCGGCAGCCGATCGACAAGGATGGGACACAGACGACGAAGGAGTGATTCTCTGTCAGTCGTGCTCGTTCGGTGGCGAGGACCTGCGATGAAGATGCACGAGCTGAAGACGACGCAGCCGTACTTCGACGAGGTCTGCAGAGGAGCGAAGCGCGCGGACTTGCGCAAGAACGACCGAGACTTCAAGGTCGGCGATCAGCTGCTACTCAAGGAATACGACCCCGAGATCGGCTACACGGGGCGCTCCTTCATCGTGCGTGTGACGCATGTGCTCGAGCAATTCGAAGCGCTCACGCCAGGGTACGCAATGCTCTCCTTCGAGCATCTCGGATTGTATGCGACTCAAGCCGTCTCTGCCGAGAGAGATGCGTGCCGGGACATCGCGATATCTGTGGCTAAACAGTCTGAACTCGACCGTGTGCAGTATTCCAGGCTGGAAGAAGAATACTGGCAGCATAAGGCCGCGTTTTGCGCGGCCACCAAGATCGCGGAAGCCATCTCGGCGCGTTCCAAGAACGAGAAGAAGGATCGGACATGAACGACTACGAGCGTTTTGTGCCTTGGGACTACGACGACCGAGTCATCCACGGCGACTACGACGCCTATGCCGAGGCACAGGAAAGAGACTTGGATCTGCGCGAAGCATGTGCGGCGCTGGAGAAGGCTTTCGCGGCGGTCGCAGACGCGATGGGCAGCCGCGAGCCAGGAGCCGAACATGCGTACTGTATGCGCTGTTTCGCGCGCGTCGAGCTGATCTGCCACTGCGGAGAGGGTCCGAACGACTACAGCCACTCGCCGACGGGATACTCTCACGACTTCGTGAACTACAACAGCTGCTCGTGCTCGGAAGGCGACGGCGGCGGAGAGCAGCCTTCGCCCGTCGGTGCGGAAGGAGGAGCGTCCGCAGATGGCGACTCGTCATTGAGCCGAAAGAAAGCCGCAGACGATGCGTGGTTCTCTCAGATCTTTGGGTCTGAGCAGCTCGCCACAGTCGACGCTCTTCTGGCAGAGACGAAGGAGCCAACGAATCGGTTCGTCAGCGGCTGGACGAGCGTCGATGAGGCAGGATTCGAGCTGGCTTGGATTGGCCATCTCGAGCTCTCCGTCTCGCCAGACATGTCGCTCGATGACTACGTCAAAACGGCCTCGACATCGCACGTCGGAGACTGGGTTTGCGCGGTCACCGTGTACGACGACAATGGCGACGCTCAAGAGCTCGAGATGCGCGAGCTGAAAGACGCAACCATCGAGCGAGCGAAGAGGGCCGCCGTCGCGCTTGCCTGCCGAGTGACGATGCCGTTCGTCGTGCTCGGTAGCAATCACCGCTCGAAGGCCGGGGTTCGCGAGCCTTCCGCGTGCGCTTCCCTTGCCACCGTCGACCTGGTCGAGCGATAGGAGCTCGAGCATGTACCGAGAGAAGGATGAGGTCACCGAGCTTCGCGTCGAGCTCGATCGAGTGCGCGCCGAGCTCGCCGTCGTGAGCGTGGAGAAGCCGACCAGGCAAGCGAGCATCGAGGTCCGGGACGTGAACGGCGACCTCCACTACTGGGTCCTCTCTCTCCTCCTCGCCCTGCCGCCGACCTCCATGATGTTCTTCCTGCCCTGTTGGTCATGCTGGGCCTTCGGAGAGACCGCTTGGGCCGTTGGGTTCTTCGCGCTCGCCTCCCTCTTGCTCGTCGCGGCAGCGTTCTTGGGATTCCGTGCCCTGCCCCGGAGGGAGGAAAAGGCTGCGTGAGCAACGACTCGAGCGCGACTCCCGAGAAGAGCGACGGGGCATCCTCGCTCTCCGTTCTCTCCGCAGAGACCTCCACGGAGCTGCCGTCGAAGCGCCGGCGCAAGCGGAGATCCAGCACAGTCTCTGTCCAGAGGGTCAGCAAGCGCGAGCGGGCTCGAATCGAGGAGGAGCGAGCCAAGCGGACACGAGAAGATGCCGATGACGGGCGCCCGATGACCTATGGAGACTGTCAGGATCTCCGATTGGCGACCGAAGGGAACCGTTGCCCTTACCTGTCCTGCGTCTGGCACCTCGGGATCGATGTCTCCAGGAGAACTGGGGCGATCAGGCTGAACTTCGCCTCAAAAGACGGAAGGGGCGTCGATCTCGAAGCCATGTCGGAGACCTGCACCCTGCGAACCACGGAGCGGGGCGGGCTCACCCTGGAAGAGGTCGGCGTCATCATGGGGGTCACCAAGGAGCGGGTCCGACAGATCGAGGCCGATGGTCTCGCCGCGATCTCAAAACTAGTCGACTTGGTACGTGCTGTTGACAAAGAGACAGACGAGACCGAGTCTTCCACTCGCGATGCTCAGGCCATCCACGCCATGGAGGCGATCTTGCTGTCCTCCGACAACGTCTTGGACTCCATGGTCCCGCGACGAGTCCCTCGGAACGAGATCGAGAGCGAAATCGACCACAGCATTGGCCTCGACCCTGGAGAATGATGGAGATGAGTCGTGACGCGAAGGAACCGCCGAGCGGCAGAACGGATCGTCTCGCTGTGCATCTCAGCCCTTCCGAGGGAGCAGCAGTTCGAGTGGTCCGAGCTGCAGCGTGGCGCTCAAGACCCCCTCGACACACTCGATGCTTGGACTCCTGAACACCGACTCTCAGTCCGCACTGCGCTCGCCGATTACGCCTCCTCGTCGACGGATGTGAGACGAGTTCTGAGCTCGATCACATGTTGGTCCCATCGGATGGGCGTTGCGCTGGGGTGCGTTATTGCTCGCAGGGCATCCAGGCATCTGTTGGAACCGGATTGGATTCCGCGAAAAGCAATCGCCTACTCGGAGTTCTGGGTGCGCGGAGAAGCAACTGCAGAGCAGTGCAGGGTCTGCGCTAACTCATCCTTCCCAGAAGGGCCGACCGACGCCAGATACTCAGCGTTCTTCGTCGCCAGATCCGTGGCTTATGCTGCGTCTTATCTCGACGACACGTTGGCGGCGCTAGCCTACATGAACAATGCTGCCTATAGCGCCGCCACGGCCGCCGCTTACGAGACGCCCTCGTTCGAAGATGGTCGCCGTGAAGAGCTGTGGCGCCTCTGCCCTGTGATCGCGGAATCCCTTCGCACTGGCGCAGTCAGCGACTGGATCGGGTAAAAGGCAGAATCTCTATGAACAGCATCTGTCTGCCGTCCAAGATCTATCTCGCCGTTGCGAGCCTCGGTTCAGAGCAGCGCTCCGAATGGGACGAGGCTCACGCGTCTCACGATGGAGACTGGTGCTCGTTGATTGCGCAGTGGACCCCAGAGGCCAGGCGAGCAGTAGAAATCGCGCTCCACGACTATGCACTCGCGAGCGAAGATGCTCGCGACCTGCTGATAGAGATCTCGGCGTGGTCGAGGAGGCTCGGCGTCTGGCTCGCCTGCCGGGTTGCACGCCAGATGTACCCTGTCATTCTGACGGAGCAGCCTCTTGTCAATGGAGCAATCGAGGCGTCCGAGCGATGGGTGCTAGCGGAGTCCACGGAGGTTGAGTGCATGGCGGCTGCTAGTGGAGCTTATTCAATCTATGTCACTTATCGCGGAGACGTCGAAAGATCAGCCTTTGCGGCTTACGCGATAGCCAAGATGCCTTCTCGCGCTTACCACAGCGCAGTGAGCGCTTGTGTCAACATTTCTCAGAGTGGATCGACGAAGCCAGAGCTTCGCCGCCGCTGCATCTTCATCGCAGAAGAAATCGCACAAGCTCTCGACGTGCTAGCGCAAGCTCGCAGCCACCTCGAGCCAGCTTCTGGAAGAAGGTGGCCATGAAGATCATTGAGCCAGCCATTGCAAAGCTCGGTTCGGAACAGGTCTCCGAGTGGGATGAGATCCGCTTACTCAGCAAAGACCCCATCGACTCGCTGAAGTCTTGGACCCCGGAGCATCGTTTGGCAGTGCGCTTGGCGCTCGCGGACTACGCATGCTCCCAACTCGACGCCATGGTTGTGTTGTCTGGGGTTGCGCAGTGGTCCCGCCGTCTCGGCGTATCCTTGGCCTGCGTCGTTGCCCGAGAGGCCCTTCGGTTCGTGCCGAAAAACGCCTCGAGTGCGATAGGAGCGGTCGAGACGGCGGAGCGATGGGTGATCGGAAAGGCGACCGAGACGGAGTGCAAGACCATGTTCTACATGGCTATGTCTACAGATCTCTCTACCGTGAACGCCAGGTTCTCGGCATCGTATGCTGCATACGCAGCCTACTGCGACTACCCAGATACTGGCGCAGCTAACGCTGCATACTACGCATCCGCGGCAGCCGCGGACGCAAACAGCGGATCGAATCAGTATCGGGGGCAATTCAACCCCGAAGACCCTTGGCACAAAGTGATGGTGATGGAGCGGGTCCGTCTTTGCTCAGTGATCTCAGAGTCTTTGCGGACCGGTTCTGTCGGCGAGTGGATCGGGTGAGGACGTAGACGCCATGCCCGAGATCAAGGAAGCCATCGACCAGGCGATTGAAGCGCTCCCCGCATGCGAGCGGTCCGAATGGGAAGAGATCCACCAGAAGGAAGTCAAAGACCCTCTGGAGCTGCTCTCGTCTTGGACGGAGACGCATCGCCGGGCCATTCGCACGGCAATCGCGACTTGGATCCTGGACAGGACCGACCCGAAGGACGCTCTTCGCCAGGTACTTGGCTGGTCGCCGAAGATGGGCGTCGCGATGGCCTGCGTGATCGCTAGAGATGCGTTGGGACGATCTTCGTACGGAAGCGCCGTCGCTCACCTTCCCACAGTCGAGGCTGCCGAAGGATGGGTCCACGGACTCACAAGCGTTGAATTCTGCAAGGTGATGGGTGAGGTGTCTTACTTCTCAGATCAGCTCGGGACATCTCCGTGGGAGCAAGACGTAGCGATGGCCGTCGCTTATCTGGTTGGGGACCGTCTGCCAGATGGTCGATTGAACCTGAATTTTGCCGACTATGTCACCAGCAACGCCTCCGCAATCATCCAGCTTCTCGACTTTTCTGCGTCAAAGCCCAAGGCCGAGGCTGAGATCTGCCTGCTTATGGGAAATTCGCTGTTGACTGGACAGCTCGCCGAATGGATGGCATGAGCTGGGTCCTCAGCGCTAGTCACAGATGCTTCAGTGAGAGACGCGATGGACATCAAGTACATGACCGACGACGACCTTGCGAACGAGCTCGACATCCGCGCGGAGGGCCGCGTGCGACGAGGGAAGCCTGCGAGCATCCGCACCCTCTCTGGCTTTCAGAAGGAAGCGAAGCGCACAACGACGCTCGATGACCCTCTCCCACGCAGGCTCGAGGTCAACGGGCTCGGCTCGCTCGAGGGGCACGCTGCAGCGGAGCAGGTCATGCGATCTCGCGACCTCGATCTCGCGGCCATGAGCCTCGCCGGGGAGTGCGGTGAGGTCGTGGACGTCCTGAAGAAGCATGTCCACTTCGGCAAGACGCTCGACGAGAACAAGCTCATGGAGGAGCTCGGGGACGTCCTCTGGTCCATCGCCAACTGCGCCACCATCGTGG
>JAAFJA010000016.1 GCA_013298765.1 Betaproteobacteria bacterium | reverse complement strand
GCGGGGCGAACCAGGCTCACCTCACCCGAGGGGAGCATCATCGGAGCAGGCGTCGACATCCCGCCGAAGAACTGCGTCGCCGCGCCCGCCGGAGCGGGGTTCTCCTGTTGGATTTGGAGCGTGGGGATCCCGTACCCGCCGAGCACCGGCTCGGGCGAGCGCTGCGCGTACATCGGCTTCTTCCCGAAGACCGTGCCGCCACCCGACCTCGAGTTCGTCGAGCCCATCGAGCTCAACGCACGCGACTGGGAGGTGATCGAGCAGGCGCCTTCGTCGCAAGAGCTGTTGTGTTCCATGACCATGATGAGTGTCTCCAGAGCTGCGATGGTCGACGACTAGGGTCGTCGACGGAATCCGTACACCGCTGCGGCAACGCCGATAGTAGCGAGCCCCGCGGGCACGAGGACAGTCCAAACTGACGATCCCGTCGTTTCTGGTGGCGTACCAGTCCCACCTGGGTCGGTAAGCCCGGGCTGAGGCGGAACCCGAAGCTCCACGTAAGGGACCTCGATGTAAGATCGGCAGAATCCAGGGGGAGTGGGCACGGTGAGCGAGGGAGCTTGGCCCTTCCTCGGATCGCCGCTCAGAGCCGATCGCTCGAAGCTAGGCTTCGGCCTCCCGAGGTCGTCGCGTCCGTATTCCTCGCAGCGATACGTCGGGATCGCCACTGCGAGCATGGACCCAATGAAATCCACGCTCGACCCAACGAGCGAGCCCATTCCCGGCAAGAGCGCGTTCGTGACCTGCGTCCCGACCGCCGTGATTGCGCCCGTCACGCCCCTGATGACCTGATTGGGCTCCGAGCGGCCGAATCGCTCGACCTGATCTGCGATGGCCGTAGCAAAGAGCTCTTGGGACCCGTAGATCGTGGCCCAAGTCAAATTCGTGTCGAGCGCAGACGACAGCGCTTGCTGAAGGATCGTGGCGACGTCGCGGCGCGGAATGTATCCTCCGCGGAATCCCTGCCAACGACGGTCCGAGCGAACCTTCGGCATGTCTGGCGCCGGATCAGCAGAGACCGGCTCGTCCACGCACAGAGAGCGAAACCATTCCCGGAAGTACGCGACGTACCAACGCAGCGGGATCGTCCCCTGAACATGGACGCCAGCGACGCCCGGATGGTCGAAGCCTCCAGATCGCCAATCGGAGATCCGGTTGCGCGGCTGCAAAGGCGGCGCGTTGATGATCTGCGCGTACCAGTCTTGTCCGAAGAACTCTGGACGCATCAGAGGGCGATGTCCCCAGTGATTCCTCAGCGCAGATCCTCCTCGGGCGAAGTCTGCCCGAACGTCATCGGGAAGAGCAGGCATCACTTCGCCGCTCTGGACGTTGGCGAACGAGCTCACGTCCCACCAGTACCCGCTCAACTCATTCGTGGGTCCGTAGGTGGTCGCTCCCGTGGCGAACCCTCGATTCTCCGCGTTCGATGCGCGATACGGATCCGTTGTGTCTCCGCCAGCCCACAGCATCAGCCCCGCGCGCTGAAGAAACTCGAGCGTCCTCGGATCGTTGCGATCCGCGATGTTGTCCCACATCGCGCTGAGCCGCGCGGGCATCTCTCCTCGCCGCGACCGCTCATCCAGAACTCTTGACCCGCGAAGATCTGGCCGATCTTCTGCACTGTCGACCGAGCGTCCACCGCTGGATGCTCGATGGCGACCACGAGCTCTCCGCCGGGCTCGCGAGGAAGCACCGAAAGCATGGAGCGAATCCGTCCGTCGAGGACGATCGCTCGATCGAGCTGGGACACGGGGTCGCCCGCAGCAGAGAACGCGACCGCTCCCGAAACGGGCAAGAGGACGGAGCTCACCGTGCTCGGCTCTCCAGAGGCCGCTCGAGCATCGACGAGGGAAATCAGCGCCGAGTCCTCTGCGAACACAGGCACACCCTTGACGGCCAGGTACGGACCCCATGGCCTGGAGATCATCAGCGTGGGGTCCGAGGCCATCCGAAAGATCGTGCGGCCACCAACGCCCGTCACTGTCTCCGGGAGCGCCCATCGTCTCCGCCACGAATCCCGGATCTGCTCCGGGGTCAGCGTCTCCCCTTGCCGCGCCGAGCCAATGGACGTCGGCGCGCTCCTCGAGGCGTCCGGGGTCTTCGCAGGCTTCACCGGCTTCACCGTCGTGACGTTGACTGCCGATCGGTCCTTCTGAAGGAGAGTCCCAACGCCAGCCGCCCCCGATGGCTGGGTCCGAGAAGTAGAGCCGGTGCTGTAGGAAGGTCGCTTCATCGCAGAGCAATCCTACAGGATCGAGACGGCAAGAGCGAGGCTCTTACCGCTTGACGAGCTTGCCGAGCTCCTTCACCGAGTAGAAGCCCACGGCGATCCCACCGAGGACCGAGGCTCCGTACGCGAGGAAGTCCGACGCGCAGTGTTGCACGCCGCGCGAGGGCGCGGTGAAGGGGTCCTCCATGAAGCCGAGCGAACGAAGGAACTCCTTCAGCCCGTTGACGAAGGAGTCCTGAGTCATGCCGCTCGCGCGGTGAATCGCGCCAGCGGCGGGAACGAGCTTGATCATCGACATTGTTCGATTCTCCAGAAACAGTGAAGGGGTTCCGCTGAGAGGTGATCCTCAGTTCCTGCATGAACTGGGGAGCTGAACCTCAGTCCTGCGAGAGCTTGTAGAGCGCAGCGCCCACGCCGATCAAGGCGCCGAGGCCGACGAGGGACATCGCGAGCTTGCCCTTCGCGTGGCGGTTGCGGATGTCGTCGTCGGAGCCCGGCGCGTACCGCGGGTTCTCGGCGAACGCGACGTCCGCGATCTGGTTCGACGCGAGCGCGGGGACGGCCGCCCGCATCAAGACGGTGTCTCCACGGACCACCTCGAGGTTCGCCGGAGCGCCAGCGGTCACCGGGAACGAGCCGTCAGCGGCCGCGTTCACCTGAGAACCGTTGATCCGAACGACCGTCCCCTCGGGGCGGCCAGTGATCTTGACCGCTTGTCCAGCCGGTCGAACGAGTGCGATGTTGCTCATCGTTGCAATCTCCTGGGCTGGAAGTGTGGCACGAAGCGACCCGCCTTGGAAGAGCGATCAAAAGCCCAGCTTCCGACGCTCCGAGGTGCCGTGGAATCGCGCAGCTTCGTACGGGTGCTCCCCAATCTTTGCGCTGCGGATCGTCGGCTCGGCCCATCGCCAATCGGGCTCCCCCGAGGATCTTCCGAGGAGCCCCGAGGGCTTGGGAACGAGCACCTGAGCCGTGACGTGGTTCAGGCGCGCCTTCGGCTGCTCCAGCCAGACGAGCCTCGCCGGGATACCGACGCAGGAAGCCATCGCGACGAAGAGGGTCGCCATGTCCTCACAGTCTCCACCGTGCTCGAGCGTGTACCGCACACCTTGGTACCATTCGCCATCGGGGTCGTCGACGTAGCCGACGTCCTTCTGCACGAAGGTCAAGAGCGCTTGGGCGGCAGCCGGTTGCGAAACGGCGCTCCCCGGCGACGTGGGCGGCGCGTACCGCGCGATCGCGTCGTACGCGGCTTGGCACACAATCGCCTTGCCCGCGGCGTTCCTCGCCATCTCCGTGAGCAGGCGAACCCGGTCGTTGGCGCTCAGGTAGTCGGAGACGCGATAGGGCTGGACGTCGAAGTCACAGCCTCCCCTGGCCTCGAGGACCGCACAGACGTCGATGGTTCCAGACGGGATCATCCGCCGAGCATCGCACCCTCCGTGCGGCCATGGAAGAGCTCAGAAGGGGAACGCCGACGACTTCCTCATGAGATCCCGGAGAGACCACTCTCCAAGCACGTAGAACACAAACACCTCCGCGGTCTCCGCAGAGACCGTGAGGTATCCGGGTCCGTGCTTCTGCTCGTCGATCCGAGCATCGAGGCTCAGCTCGTCGGACCCCGTGATCGAGAAGACCATCTGAAACCGCCCATCAGGCACGAGCAGGAAGTCCCCATGGCCAAGCTTCGACATGGCGAAGACCCACCTCGACGTCGATCTGTCCTTCTCGGAGTCCTCGGGCTTCGCCGTCGCTCCTTGGTACTTCCTCGCCGCCGTAAAACGGATCCGTAGATCCGTGAGCCGCTCGGCTCGCATCCTCTGGTCAGCGGCGTTCAGGAAGTCGTCGCGGCTGGTGGTCAGAGAATGCCTCGAGATCATCGAGATCTTCGCCACGGCATCGAGGAGAGATTGCGTTGGGATGGCTTCGCCTTCCGTCTCCAGCAGAGGACGAAGCACATTCAGGATGTTCGACCTCGTCGCGACCCCCGCAGCCGTCTCGTGCTCCACGCACGCCACGCTCTGGCATACGTGGTGATTCTCCAGAGACAGCTCTAGCTGCCGAAGCAGCTCGGGGTCCATAGCCAGCGCCTCGCGCACTCGATCCGCGATCGATGGGGCGTACTCTTCGAGCCAAGACTTCGACAACGCAGCTTCTCCTCGGAGACTGCATGGGGCATGCGCTCTACGATGTCAACAACGAGGGCAAGATCGATCATCGCCGACGACGGAGAGAGCCAGAGGCAGACAGAGTCAGGTCTGGGATCTCTCCACCAAAGCTGTCGCGGATGATCTTGTCGATCCACTGGAGAGCCGCCGTTGCGTCTCGCCTATTGAAATCCTGCGAGAATCGACCTCGGAAAGACGAAGCGCACTCGAGCGGCACTGCTACGGAGGTTGGCTGAAAAACCATGGACATGGCCTCTGGCTCGTAGTCGCCCACAAACTGAGGCACGAGGCGAATGTTCTTGGAGCTCTCCAAGCTCGTCGGCATAGCCCCGGCAGAAATACAGTTCTCGACGGCAGACACGTAGTTCAAGATGTGATTAACCACTGCAGCGTCAAAGTATGCGCACGCAGCCCTCATCATCTGCAGCTGGATCCAAAGCATCTGAGGATCGCTGAACGCCGTACGATAGACGCTGTACGCTCGCTGGAAGTCAATGTGGAACTCGCTGCGATCGACGACCTTCAGCAGCGAATAGCGCCTCCAGCATGGACGAATGGCCTCGAGCAGAATCGGAGCGACATCGTCGAAGCCCCTGTAGTCCGGGTGATAGGCCAGATCAAAAACCAGCCGGGACAGGTCGAGCGACTTGTTCTTGGCGTACAAGGAGAGCACCTCAGAAACAGGCCGCTCTTCGATTGCTTCGACGTCATTTCTGCCGTCGACAGACAGAGAGAGATACGCTTCTCCGAACGTCCTCGTCAGCATGGAGCCAAGAGACTTGCAGAACTCTCGCCTGCAGTCGTCGGTGACGACGCTGGACAGCTCTGCGAAGTCTCTAGGCTCAGACAGGCGGCGAAGCTTGGCATGGAGCACCAGCGGCATCTCTCTAGTTCGAAATGCTTCGACAGACATGATGAAAGACCTCTTTGTTGGCCGAAGCTTAGCGTCAAGATCTCAAGAGGTCCATCGCATTCTAGACTGATGGAGACAACAGTCTTCTGTCACAGAAGACTCCGAGAACACGGCTGGGATCGAAGTCACAACGGGAAGGTCATGCACGCATTGGCGACGACCTCGCGGAGCCTGATCAATTCGGCGCCAGAGTCGGCGTCGACCTCAGCGTTGTTTGCGTTGGCAGTTCGCCAAGCGGTGTTGGCGGCGTCGGCGGTATGGCTGGCGATGTTAGCTGCGCTAAGATCGTCATCGACTGTAGCGGCATAGGCCGCGTCGTCGGAAATGTAGGCGGCGGAGGCATCCGCAGAGTCGATGCCAGCGCTCCATCCGGCGTAGACGGCGTCGTCGGTGGCGCTTTTTACTTGCGCGATCGTCGCCTGGCCCATCACCCAAGCTTCCGTAGTTTCGATCGATACTCGCGCACTATTTCCAACGTCAGGAGTGTAGCGGAGGGCCTCCCGGGCGACCTGACAAGCGCACCAAACACCAAGGCGACGGTCGTACAAAGTCAGAGAGTGCAGCGCTGGTCTCGCTTCTTTGAAGCTCATCGCCCACTGAGCCAGCGTGATACGCCAGCGATCGACCGCCCACGTCCCGCGGTCTGCGAATTCTGAGACGCTGATCGGAGCTGGATGTGGACGCTCCCCACGCCGTTGAAGATCGATTGAGAGGCTCTGATCCTTCCCGTTCCTCCTGAGCACATCGGCAAGATCCATGGAATTGTCTGGGTCGGCGATGAGGGCCATCAAGATCTCCGAGAGCCAGCCGTTCTTGACGATGGCGTCGAACGATCGACGATGGACCTCGGTGTAGTAAGGATGCATCCTCATGGGATCACCGGGAATGAAAAACACGCGTCAGCCACGACGCTGCAAAGCCTGCGCAGCTCTCCGTTGAAATATCCGAGCCACTCAGAAGACTGAACGCCAGTGAAGAAAGAGCCAGCTGCCCGACGAGCACACAGCCTCACGGATTCCTTTGCTGAGTCCTTGGCGAAGCGACCAGATGCCGCGTACGCAGCGCTAGACGCCGAAAGCAGGCAATCCCTCATCTGAGACACCCCGATGCTATTCGCGCGCCACTCCGCTTCGGCGGCCGCATCGACGCAGTTCTTTTCAGAGCCTTGTCCAGCAACCCATCTTTCTGCCGCGACAATGGCGAGCAGAGGCCCGCTCTCTCTCCCTCGAGCATTTCGCAACGAGTCCCTTGCGACCTGGCACGCACACCAGACTCCGAGCTCTTTCGAGTAAGAGACAATCGACTGAAGGGCATCGTCAGCGCTTTTTTGAACAGACGCCCATTGAGACACCGTCTCAATGGCCCACGCGAAAGAGACGCGGCTCACGCTGGCGAATTGCTGGAGATCTCTCCTCAGCTCGCGCGGATGAAACTGTTCAAAGGCGTCCTCCGCCTCCATCGGATCGACAGAGAATGCCGTGAGCAGATCTTCGAGCGATGCCTCTCCCTCGCCGACGAATACATCGTACGATCGCTGGTGTACGCGCGTGAACGTCGGGTGCATCCTCATGGCGAGGAGCGTATCACAGCGTCTTCCTCGACGTCTCTGGGGTTCTAGAGGCGCGCTGGCGGCGAGCTCCCCTCAAAGGCCGGGAAGATCGCCACCTGATGGCATCCCGCCACCAGGCGGCAAGCCGTCGGGGACGGCGCCACCCAACCCAAGCTGCTTGAAGAGCGGCGCCAAGATGGGTCCTGCAGCGCTCAGAGCTGTCATCGCGAGCTTCATCTTGTCTTCGGTCGACATCTCCGAGCCCTTCGCGCCGTCGAGACCGCCAGCGGCTGCGAGCTTCTCGATCTGGGCCTGCACCTTCCCCATCTCGAGCTGCCCTTTGAGCTGAGCGACTTCAGCATCCTTCTGCCTGGCGATCGCCTCGAGCCTGTCGTAGCGATCCCTCCAGTCCCGCTCGACCTGCTCACGGTCACGACGCATCTCCGCGATGCGATCCTCGAGCTCGCGGACGTGTCTGCGCCGCTCTTCGAGCATGTCCTTGTACTCGCTCGCCGACGGAGAAATCTCCGCCTTCGAGGCTCCTCCAGCCAAGATGGTCCGGAAGAGATCCCCGGACTGAGCCTCTGCGCGCTCGGCGCGCATCCGCGCCTCCTCGCTCTGCTTGGCCATCATCTCCATGATGTGCTTGATCATGTCTGCGTTCTCCAGCCTCGTGCGTCGTTCTTCACGAGCCTCGTCGATCCTCCGCTGTTGCTCCTCTGGAGACAAGCCTCTCGCAAGAGGAAGGGACTCATCCGAAGCAATGGGCACAACGACGGGGTCCCCGCTCGGCGCGCCGAAGCCACCCGGCCGCGATCCATCGAAGCTCCTCATCGGGAACATCCCTGGCATCTGAGGGCCCATGCGAGGATCGTCAGGCATTCGGCCGAAGCGTCCGCTATCCATCGGATAATCGCCACCGTCGTCCTCAGAGAACGATCGCCTCAGCGCTCTGGGATCTCGATCGGACCTGCGTGGAGGCTCCTCATCCTCGAGGTCCGACACGATCGCTCGGATGCGATCCTTCCAAAGCGGAGGCGAGCCCATCGCCGCCGAGAGCTCTCGAACCTCGAGGACCTCGGGAGGACGACTGTCCGTCTGTAAACCAATGGCCTCGACCTTGAACACGCCATCGCCGAGACGATCGATGATGTCGCGCTCGGTCGAGTCCGGAGCGAGGTTCTCGAGCGTGAACTCGCGCTCACCCGTGGGCGTCTGGACTGTGACCGAGACCCGGATGCCCGTGAGGTCTCGGACACGGAGCTGGGGGAAGAGCTCGGAGAAGTGGGCCTCTTGCATGACTGGGGAAGATGATGCTTTCCGAGGAAAACATCCAGCTTTTGACCAGTGGTCCAACGTTGTTGACCGACTCATCGCCGGAGCGTAAATGACGAGCCCCCCGATCCGAGGACCAACGGACCGGGGGGCTCTGTAGGACCACGCCGGAACGTGATCACATGAAGCACTTTTACCGTCGACAGCCCTTGCAGTCAAGCTGGGGTTGTGCATGACGAGCCCGTCCTTCAACGAACAGCAAGGGATCGAACTCAATGATCAGTGGTGGGGCGCGCATGTGCGCGACTCTGGCGCCGAGGAGCTGTTGTGCTCGCTCGTTCGCCGCTCTGTGCAGACGCTGTACAGGACGCAGGGAGACGAAGGATGGACCTTCGTCCTCATCCAGGCGCCCGAAGACCAGAAGGTGCGCGAAGAGCTTCTCTTCGACCAGGATGGACTGATTGTTCAGACCCGCGGGCTGGTGTACGGGCCGTGGATCAACCCAACTGGGGCTATCGCTGCCTCTTCGACCAAGCCATCGGCCACGCAGACCGACGCAGCTCCGCCAGCTGAAGCGGTGGAGAGGAACGCCCCCTCCTCGAGACTGACCCAGGATCCGTCTTGTACTCCTTCGCGCGGCGCCATCGAGAAGCCTTCGATCGTGCTCGAGCCGAACCGATCCTACGGAGAGCTCGGACTGGCCAAGCCCGCGCAGCCGTCAGGCAGCCCTGGAGAGGGCGAGGGAGGCGACCAGGCTGCCGCCGACGGCGAAGACGACGACCGATCCGCAGATGGGCGCCGCAGGCGGGCGAGGAGAGCTCCGCGATCCCTCGTGAAGCCCCCCGAGGGGATGGACTTTGCAGGACTGAACATCGAGCTCGACGGGGACGCCGTCTGGATCCGCTTGACCTTCCCCGACGGGGAGGGCCCAGCCACACGACTGCACCCGAAGGACACTCCCCTCGGGCGAGTCATCCGGGAAACCATTGCGAACAAGACGAAGGAGCCTTTGACCGTGACGGACGATGTCGGGATTGCACGAGAAACCCAAGCCGCGATGACGTCGCGATGGGAAGACGGAACCCCGATCCCTCCCGTCTTCACCAACGGATTCTTCTGGAAGTACGACCACGAGAGCGGCGTCTGGATCAAGATCTCCAGCGAGGACATGAAGCGCCTCGTCAATGAGGCTTGGTGGCGCCATCCGTGCTTCAAGGCGTCCAAACGAGGTGACGACGACGAGGACCAAGGTCCGAGCGGGAAGATCTACCCGATGAGCCTGAGCGTCGGGAAGATCAGCGCGATCGTCGAGATGATCGGGCTCGAGTGCGCTCGGCCCACCTTTTTCTCCGATCGCAGCGAGACCCGAGGGGGCGTGGCGTTCTTGAACGGCTACGCCACGGTGGAGAACGGCAAGGTGGTCCTGCTCCCGAAGAGCCCGAGAAACAGGGCCGAGTTCATCCTGCCCTTCAACTACGACGAGTCACTGCCGTGCCCGCGATGGCTTCACTTCCTCGATGAAGCCATGGAGCCAGGACCGAGGCAACTCATGAGCGACAGCGAGAAGGCCGAAGAGCGCGAGAAGAAGAAGGCGCTTCTCGGTGAGTTTGCTGGCGTCTGCCTGCTCGGGAACGCAACCGAGCACCAGCGATGCCTCGTGATGGACGGTCGGGGAGGCAACGGGAAGTCCGTCGTCACAGAGATCCTGCAGAACCTCTTCGCGGGAGACTCGATCTCCAACGTCGCCCCCCACGATTGGGTCAAGCCCTTCAGCCTGGCCATCCTCGCCGGCAAGCGAATGAACATCGCATCCGAGCTCCCCGAGAGGGACATGGTCGAGGGACACATCTTCAAAGGCGTGATCGCAGGAGACTCGCTCACAGTAGAGAACAAGTACGAGAAGCCATTCACAACAAAGATGACAGCTGGCCACATTTTTGCAGCCAACGAGCTGCCTCACTCGAGAGACCTGAGCGACGGCTTCTGGCGCCGCTTCATGGTTCTCTCGCTCGAGCAGCGGTTCGACAACCGCCCGAACGTCGACACCAAACTCTCCGCCAAGATCGTGGCGGAAGAGATCGGCGGCGTGGCTGCCTGGTGTCTGCGGCATGCTGCCGAGATGGAGGCTCGGGGAGGGAAGTTCACGGCGCCGAGCACCTCGGTCGCGAGGAAAGAGGAGTGGAAGAAGCAGTCGAATCCCCTCGAGATGTTCCTCGAGGAGGTGACGTCCTTGGCGCCCAGCAACAACGTGACCGCAGAGAACGCGCCGTCGATCAACGCAGCGGCCTTCTACGAGGTCTACAGCGAGTGGACCAAGAAGCGAGGCCACGGACTGATGAGTGAGACCAAGTTCGGCACGAAGATCAAGGTCTTGCTCGAGTCAATCGCGCAGAGCCGAGGGATCTCCCTGAGTTGGGCAAAAGGAAGGAGGAGTACAGTGTACTACGTCTCCATTCACCCGGACTGGAAGTACGTCATCGAGCGCAACATGCGTGATCGCTGACGGAAGCCAGCGATACGGACCCCTGCCAATGGGGAACCGCCCGCACCTGCGGGTAGAAGCACGGACAGGAGATCGAGCTCACTGAGCTTCCGCTGAGAAGCTCCTATTAGCCGCAGCAGGGGCAGATCTGCGTGAGGATCGACGGATCGTACCAAGCAGCGTCCAGAAATCCGCTGCAATCGATCGTGGAGAGGACGGCGATGGAACACGAGTCATTTCCGTGCGGAACGTCTCTTGCTAAGCATGTTTTCCGCCAAGATTCCGAGACGGCACAATCTATGCTAGCGATTTTTCGGCCTGAAATCTGTCTGCACAAGCATGACCCGTGCCGCTTCTGCATGTCATGACGCAGCGTGTCGCCACAATCAAGCTCCCGGTTTGACGTGGGTTATCGGCCAACCCAAAACGCATTTGACTGCATTCCTAGCCTAGCGGTTGCGGGCTTGCGCGAGCGTGGTGGCCGCGGCCAAGGAACCCTATAAAAAAAACTTTATCCCACATGACCCTACAAAAAACTTTTTATGAACTTCATAGAAACAACCCAACTCACCTCGCCTAACCCACCACAGGAACGGTAATATCCAAGGTGACAACTTTGGAAAAGCGTGGCGGGGTGCTGCGGGTTATGAGGGATAGAAAGTTGCTGTTTGTTCATCTTGTGCAAGTTCTAGAAGAAGAGCATCTCTCGCAAGATCAGCGAGTTTCTTTGCTAAGAAACGCAGTCAGAAAGAAGTTTCAGGCGCGTCAAAGTCACCGCGGCACGGCCGATGCATGGATTCGTTTCAAGGCATCGGAGCCGTCGATGTCCGATCGAGCCAGCGTCCTCGCCTCGCGCAAGGGAGCCGCTCCCCCATGCTCGCCTCGCCGCTTCGCGCCTGCGGCTGCGCGTGGGGCCCCCGCGGCCTCCCTTGCCCTCGTCTGCGGGGCGCTGGCGAGAACTCCTTGCGGTCGACGGCGGAGGGATGCTCCGCAGGGGTCCGGCTCGGGATGTCGAAAATCCTGCCTACATGACCATACGTCACGCAGCCCCCTGGAGCGCCCGCCGCTCGCTCTCCCGAGCTGCACGAGCCTCGCCTGCTCGACCAACGGGAGAGCCTGCGGCGCCCCCTCCCGTTGGTCGGGAGAATCGACCCAGCGACCAACGGGAGCCCCCAGAGAGACGGAGCTCGCGGCGCTCCATCGTACGGTGCTCCACGAGGAGCTGGATCCGTGTTATGTCTACTGTGTTTCCCCCTGTCCCCCGGCCCCCCAAGAGAGCCCCGCTAGGTTTCCAGGCGAATCTCGTCTTGCGACAGGAATGAAGATGCGTGAACCACTACCAGCCGTCTCGGCTTGGGGTCAAGCGTTTGCTCTACAGACCCTCGAAGAGGACTGCGGGCAGGTGCTATCCGGGACACTGGTTTGTGGGTGCGGGGAAAGGCCCAGCCGTGAGACGATTGACCCACCATGGAACAATCGAAGAAGGACTTCCTCCTCGGCGCCGCCGTCGGAGCGCTCGCTGGAGGCTCTGTCGCGGCCCTCTACCTCCACAAGCCTCGAGGATCATCGCCGTCAGCCATGCTTCCGAGCGGGGCGGTGAAGGGTTCGGACTTGGCGGATCGGATGATCAAGCACGCCGCGTTGGTGGCCGCCACGGAGATGTGGGCGAGCCAAGCGGAGGAGCGTGGCGTTCGGCTCGGGGGCTCAGAGCTGATCAGTACGTACGAGAGGCGAGTCGGCTCTGTGCCGCGCGCCGTCGTCGCTTGGACGCGCGCGCAGATGGACCGATGGATCGAGATCGGCGGTCTCCGCTGGGCGGAGAGTCAGGTCTCGCTGGGAACCCCCGTGAACACGCTCGCGTACCTCTGGATCATGGAGGTCATGGGTCACGGAGTGGGTCTCTGGGAGAGCTTCCGCGTCTACCCGAAGCCCCCGAAGAGCGAGCCTCCCTACCACCAGTTCCGCAAGTTCTGATCGGACGATCAGGCTCTCTCCCTCCCCTGTGTCGTGAGAGACTTCCGCGATGGACGACGACAGCTCGTGGAACGCGCTCATGAGCGGAGCAGCGCCGTTGCTCTCTGCAGGTGAGACGCCGAAGTGGCTCGCTCGGGCCCTCGAGAAGATCACCCCGACGGACTTCGTCGTGGCGCTGGAAGAGCCGCTCGACGAGCGGAGGTTGGCGTCCGACCTTCGCGAGATCGAGCAGTCTTCTCGAGCGAAGCCGCGCGGCCTCTGGTTCAGCTGCGGCAGGGAGTGGTTGGACTTTGCTTGGCGCAACGAGATGATCGAAGGCGCCCGCCACGTCTACACGCTCACCTTCGATCTCCGCGAGGTGTTGAAAATCCGCACCGGTCGTGAGCTCGTGGTTTTTTCTGAGCACTTTTCGACACAGCGGTACCCTGGAGACTTCGTGATCGACTGGGTCAAGGTCGCTTCGATCTACGAGGGCATCGTGATCTGTCCGTGGCAGAGCTCGAGTCGTGATCATCACGGACTGGAATGGTACCATCCTTGGGATGTCGCTTCGGGGTGCGTCTGGAACGCGCATGCTCTCTTGGGTTGGAAGAAGATCGCCTGACCATCCACGACGGACTTCGAGCCGTCTTCACTTCGGTTCCGAGGCTCGTCGATGACCATGCACAAGTTCTTCACCCACGTTCCCAAGGATTCCATGGCGCTCTTTGCGAAGCGCGATCCTCTCGCCAGAGGCTTCGATCCGAATCGACTGAGAGGCATCCTGACAGCCCTGATCGTCGATCCGCTGGCGGCTCGAGACGTCGTCGACATGGGCTTGGAGATCCCGATCTTCTACGAGAGCTTCGCAGATCGAGGACCAGCTTCTCTCGTTGCGATGCACGAGACGATTCTCCAGTGGCTCGAGTCGGGCTACCGCGAACGCGGACCGGGGTACGCCATGGCTGCCGTCTCCGTTTGGAACAGGAGATACGCCGCCTGGCTCGCCGTCGGTCTTCTTCGGCGAATCATCCTCATGTTCCAGCAAGAAGGCCGTGCCCTGCAGTACGGAGATGGCATCGTATCTTCCGTGGAAGCCATCGAGCAGTTCTTGATGATCAAGCTCTCTGGCGCAGCCAGGTGGAGAAAGACCTGGCCGCTTCGATCGGCGGTCATGAGCGGCCTGACTGCGGAGGAATCGATGCTCATCTCTGCGGCATACAGGCTCAGTCTCTTCCAAGACTTCGATGAAACGAATTACTCTAGCGGGGAGTCGCTTTGCGTTGACCTCGCCGAGAACTCGATCGTCCTGCTGCGGTCACGATTCGGTCGCCCCACGCCTCGCAATGGCGATCGGCCAGCGCCTGCGGTCGTGCTCGACGCTTTTCGAGATGCGGCCTTCTCGTTCCCGGGCTGAGCCCGAGAGGCTGCTACCCCTTCGTCTTGTCGGTTGCCTGCAGTAGATTCCACCCAGATCCGTTGCAGGCTTCACAAAGAACGAGGCGCTCTCCTTCGAAGACGTACTCTTTGCCAGTGCACTGTGGGCATGCGTCTTCTTCTGGATCCCCAAGGGCCAAGAGAGTCTCTCTTGCGAGAACCCCCATCCTCTGGTGGTAGAGGTGCTTCGACCAGAGCCCGATGTACCGGTCTGTTCTCAGCATTTCCTGATCGAAGCTCTCGCATCGCCTCCAGAATGGCTCGAGCAGCTCGACGACCTTCCGCTGGAGTGCGGCGTCTGGAGACGCGATGATCGCTCGGCAGAACGGAAGGCACAGACGCAGCTCGTCGTCATCCACGGAGGAGCCTCGTTCGGTTCTCGTCGCTCTCGATCAGGAGACGGAGGAACGTTCGGTTGAAGACGTTCTCGCTGCCGTTCATCATGCGCCGGCTGTCGGGCGCTTCGAGTCCTCGTCGGATCCTCTGGTCGATCCATGTGAGGACGGCGCCCGAGCGCCAGATCCCGGCATAGCAGTGGACGATGAGAGCACATGCCTCTGGCGCTTCCTCGATGCCGCGGACGTAGTTCACCACAACATCGGCGTGCTTCGCTGCTGGCTCGTGGCTGACCCGCTCCAGCGGAGCGAGGAAGGCATCGCGGCCTTCTCGATCGAGGTCGACCATGACGACGGCTGGTCCTCGGATCAGGCTCGACGGCTTGCTCAGCGGTGACCGCGTCTCTTGGTCTCCATCCTCGAAGCCAAGCCAGTGTACTGGATGCTCGATCAAGATCGAAGCGCAGGCGTTCAGCTCGCGGAGCTCTTTCCACCGTCGGACCTCGGTGAGAGGCTTGATGTCCTTGAGCGACATGGTTCCTGTCGCGATGATCACGGCGCCTCCCCCGAGCCGCTGGCAGCCTCGGAGGCGTCTCGGCGTCGCAGGAGGGCTTCCAACCACTTCGTGGCGGCTGCAGCGAGCTGGGTCACCTCGCGGATGGTCTTCGGCTGGTGCGCGCACCCGTGCTCCTCGACGGCCTCGTCGATGCTTTCGAGGAACTCTTCGAGGAGGATCGAGACGAAGTTCTCTTGACCTTTCGCTCGCAGCTCTCTCTCGGTTCGCTTGGCGTGCTCAGTCAGAGGCAGGCCGTAGAGCGTTGCCGACCTGGGATTGCCCTCGTCGTCTTCTGCCACGCTCTTGATTCGCTCCACATTGGAGCCCCATTTGGCGTCTTGTCGGATTCGCTCTTGGGCGATCATCGACAGCGCCTCTTCGAGGCTGTTCGCTGGCTTGCTCTTCTTCAGCTTCTGCGTCTCGTCAGCCTGGCTCACTGAACCCTCCGTTCTCCGCGTTGAACACGAACGTCTCTCCGGGAACGAGCATGGATGACGCTGCTCGCACGGTCTGGTCTGTCCCGCCGCTCTTGGACTTGGGGTCCTTGAACGCCGCGAAAGCGAGTCGGTCCATCATCAAGGACCTCGCGATCATGACCGTGTTCCTGACCAGAGGAAACTTCGCCCCTTTCTGCATCATGGAGGCGGCGATCCATCGCTTCTCGATGAGCGGTCGATCCCTCGTCGTCGTCTCGCAGACGCCGTCGAGACGATAGATCATCCGCGCGTAGATCTTCTCGTTCTTCTCGAAGTAATCACGAGCGAACCTGTCGGGCCCCTGAGCGTCTCCGGTGATGAGAAAGATCCTGGGGTTTTCTCCGTAGACCGACGGCATCGTGAGGATGCCTTCGATCCACCCGGAGAGCTTCTGCTCGACGCCGATGCGCGCGTTCGCGGCTCGGTCCGCCTCCGCGAGCGTCCTCGACCCCGTCACGATGATGCCGACGTTCTTCATCGGACCTTCGTCTTTCGAGTTGCTTTCGGCTGGGCGTCTTTGCCTTCGATGTCTCGAAGCCCGGCGATGACCTGCCCGCGGATCTTGATCACGCGCGAGATCATTCGTGAGAAGTCCTTGGTGTCCTCCTTGAACATCGCTCGGCAGTCGCAGAGCTCTTTCTTCTCCATCGGAAGTGAGTCCTCGATGAAGAGGAAGGCGGCCTTCGTTTTGTGGATGTAGACGATCATTGCAGGGAACTGGCTAGCTTCTCTCGAGACGAGGAGCCACGAAGAGATCCCGAGCCCCATGCGCTGCTTCTCTGTGAGAAGCTCGAGAAGGGAGAACGACTCTCCGCCATCTTCGGACCACGAAGAGGAAGCCATCACGGGCCATTCCTTCCCGAGATCCATGGTGGGTTTGTCCTCCAGAGCCTCTCTCATGGCTCTCCAGAAGTTCGCGAGCGCCAGCTCGTTCACGCTCGCACTGGGTAGAGGCGCCCACAAGTTGCCCCAAAAACCAGGTCCACGTCCCATGTCAGCCCGTACGAGATCCGAGATCTCGCCGGTCATGTGGTGCTTCGCCGTCTGCTGCTGATTCTTATTCATGTCTGACCGGCTATAGAACGAGGCCATGAGCCAGTCAACAGAGCCGCTACGGCTTGGCGTAGAACGAGATCGTGGGCTTTGCGTGTTCGATCATCGTCTCCCACGGAACGGACGGTCGGCGGCCGGTGATCAGCTCGCTGACCTTGCTCCACGGGAGGGGTACGAGCACCGTTGGCATGGCGGTGATCTTGCGCAGAGCCTCTTTGGCTTGGATGCTGTCTGGCGTCCACACGACGACCAACCAGCACGAAGCGCCCATCTTCTCGCATTCGTCGAGGAACTCGACCTGGTGGCTCTCGATGTTGCTCAGCGGGAAGTTCGCCTTGTTGCAGCTCTTGCACTCCGCCATGAAGGCTCGTCCACCTTTGAGGACTCCGTAGTAGTCGACGCCGCTCTTCCTCTCCTTCCTACAGAGGACCTCCCCTTTTCCGAGCTCCTTGATGATCTGGAGAGGGGTTGGCGCCTTCCAGGTGCAGACCTCTTTGTTCCCTCTGCCGAGCGCGTGCGACCACTCCACGATGCTCTCGGCGCTCGCGCCGACGGCCTGTCGCTTCGTTGCCTTCTCGTTCTTCACGGAACGAGACCATGCGCGGCGACGCGGATGCTCGCCAAGATTCTTGCCACGTTCTCGGACAAGCGCCGCTGGAGGTCTTCGCAGGCGAGCGCTGGACGAAGACTGGATCCGCCTCCCTCCACGAAGAGCTCGTCCCCGTCGATGCAGAGCGCCCCCGCGAACCCCCGGTGTTTCTGCGCCTTGAAGGCGAGTGGCTCCCCGGCTTCCATGAAGACGATCATGCACTCGTCGTCGAGCAGCTCGACCCTCAGCCGTCGGACATCGAAGGTCTTCGCGGTCTCCATGATGACCCGACAGAAACAGTTGACAGCTCGCTCCAAGTCATTCTGTCCCATGAAAGACCATGCTTAGCGCGAAAACCCTTGATGTCGAGCGAGAACTCTGTTCTCGGATCGGGAGAGAAGGTAGGATCGAGCCATGTCGTCCGCCATTTTCCGTGGATTTCAGCAGTCGTTCATGCTCCAGCAGCCGATCTTCGGACAGAACGGCGGCCGCGATCGCCACGTCTACCTCGATGCGGCCGCTACGTCTCTGATGCCGAGGGGTGTCTACGTGGCGCTCGGGCGCTACTTCGCTCAGGCGTGTGCGAATCCACACACGGAGGCCCATCGATCGGGTCGTGCGACGACGCTCGCGGTGGAGGACTCGAGGGCAGCTGTGGGCCGGTTCTTCGGAGCGCCCAGCCCTTCGTACGCCACGATCTTCTGCGGATCCGGTGCGACGGCGGCGTTGAATCGAGCTGCGAAGGTCGTGAAGGACCGCTGCAGAGGAGGCTGCCGGGTGCTCGTCTCCGAGACGGAGCACCATTCGAACCTGCTTCCTTGGCTCGAGCGCTGCGGGCTCGAGACGACCATCGTGCCTGTGCTGCCCGACGGCTCGGTGGATGCGCTGGCCTTCGAGAGAGAGCTTGCGCTCGGCGGCGTTGCGGCGATCGCCTTTGCGGCGGCGTCCAACGTCACGGGCGCAGTCGCTCCCATCGATCGGCTCGCTCGAGCTGCGCGCGCCGCTGGCGCCCTGTCCGTGGTGGATGCCGCACAGTACGCGCCGCACGCGCCGATCAGCGTGCTCGCCTCGGGGATCGACATGCTGGCGGTCTCTGGCCACAAGCTGTTCGCTCCGGGTTCTCCCGGTGTTCTCTTGGTGCGTCGAGATCATCTCCGTGGCGCGCTCTACGGAGATGTTGGAGGTGGCACGGTTGATCGAGTTCATCCCGACGGGTCTGCGGTCTATGCCCCGAGCGACGAGGCTCGAGAGGAAGCTGGAACACCGAACGTCCCTGGAGTCCTGTCTCTGGGGATCGTGACGGACTTTCTCTCGACGAACGCGCTCATGGGCGAGGTCTATCTGCACGATCAGCGGTTGACGGAGCAGCTCCTCGCGGGGCTTCGCGCTCGCGCCGGCGTGGTTGTTTACGGATCCGATCGTCCCGGAGGCGTGCCGAGGGTGGGGACCGTGACGTTCAACCTCGTGGGGGTACCACACGGGCTGGTCGGAGCGCTCCTCTCGGACCGCTACAACATCTCGGTCCGCACCCACTGTTTCTGCGCCCATCCGTACGTCAAGCGGCTGCTCGACGGGCAGACGCCGGTGGCTCGGGCTCGTCTCGCAGACGGCCAACTTTCGCGGGAGGGCATGGTGCGGGCCTCGCTCGGGCCCTGGAACACCGCGGAGGACATCGGTAGGCTGCTCTCGGCGCTCGATGAGATTCAGCGCATGGAAGACCCTACGCGGGGATACCAAGCTGGCGTCGACGGCACCTGGACGAAGCTGGGCGCGGATCCGAGGCGATGCTTCTCGATCGCCAGGGAGGCCGCGACGCTGGCCCAGCCTATTGTCCTGTGAATCGTCGCTGCTTGAGCAGCGTTCGGCTCTGGTTCAAGGCGGTCATGGCCTCCGTGGATCCTCCTCGATCCGGGTGCGATCGCATGGCCGCTTGGCGGAAGGCTTTCTCGAGCTCCTCGGAGGAGTAGGGCCAAGACAGTCCAAGCATCCTCTCGGCGGCGCTGACTTGCTGATCCGCATCGCTCGGCGAGCGTTCTTCGCTCGGCCGCCACCGGCCGCTCGTCTGCTGTCTCAGCGCCTCCCAGAGACGCTGCGCGCCCTTGTCTGCCAGGTCATCGAAGATCTGGCCAGCGACGTTGGCGGCGACAGCTCCCGCGTTCTGCTGGACCTTCTTCTGCACACGCTTGCGTGTCCCCGTCAGGAAGCTCCGGAGGTTCTGCTGCTCCTCTTCCATGATCGAGAGGATCGCCTCCTGCAGCCCGATGCGTTCTTTCCCCTGCCCAGCGCGGCCGACGGCGAGCTTCTTCATGAGAGCCTCGCTCTTCGCTGGATCGAGAACTCCTGCCGCGTCGACGACGGGTTGCGGAGCGCTCCACGACCACAGCCCGTCGCCGTTCCATTCTCCGGTGAGCAGCAGCTGTTGCTCCGCAGCCTTCTCCGTCGCCCGGTCGTAGAAGCGGCACATCTTCATTGCTTGGCACGCCCGGCAGAGCGTGACGTCGTCGAGGTACGAAGGCTCCTCTCCGAGATGCTCTTCGAGCGCCGCGAAGTCGGTGCAGACGTAGGTGTCTTGGAGAGGCCCGAGGAACCTCGCCCTTCCGAGGTGCACTTGGAGCTCGGACGCAATGCGATGCCAACCCTCGGCGCTCGAGCACATCACAACGACGCGCTGCAGAGGCTTCAGCCTCAGCGCCTGCCTTGCGTGGATGATCATGGTCGAAGGCTAGGCTTCGATGTTGCTTCTCGTCCAGAAGCCTGCAACCACTAGCTCTTGCTGAGGTAGTAGGCGCCGACGCCCACGGCGGCCACGAGCCCGACGGCGAGGACGACCTTCGCGACGGGTGTGCCACTGATCGTCTTGGCCCGATCGGCCGCTTGTTGGGTGCGAGAGAGGCTCGAGTCGATCCTCGAGATGGCGCTCTCTCCGCGCTCGAGAGCGTCCATGAGACCGCTCGATGGGTGAAGGTAGAGTTTTCGGTTCCTCATGGAGGCGATCCTACCATCGTTCGGAGGATCGCGATCAGAGGTTCGAGGCAATCCAGACTCTCGCCGCGTCCAAGACCACCGTCTTCGGAAGCGCTGTCCAGCCCTTTTCTTCGTAGGGGTCGATGCCCTTCGCGATGCAGACGGCGGTCTCCAGCGCGTAAAGAGGATCTGCCGCTTCCAAGTCGAAGCGAAGTCTAGCGTACCCTCCCTCTCGTCCTGCGAGCGAGATCACAGTGTTCGCTGGAGCGCCGTCTTCGTCTGTATCGAAAACCGCATTGTAGCTGTAGCCTCTGTTTCTGTCGGCTCTGATCACCGCGATTCGCAAGGCGTACCGAAGCGCCCAGAGCATGCTTGATGCGTACTCCTCGCGAGGCATCCTCTCCTCTGGCAGCTGCAACAGCGTGCTCAGACGAATCCTCCTTGCGTCCCCAGACCGGAGATCCATCAGAGGGTCTTTGGCGTAGAAATCAATCAGGAACAGATCGTTCCGCAGATCATCTCGGTCCTTCGCAGCCTTCAGCGAGTAGTCCCAGCAGGCGATGAAGATGGCTGTAGACATCCCGCTATCCAGCGGATCGATCAGTCCGACTGTGTCGAAGATCGAGTGTGTCTGCAGAGAGATCTCGATGGTCCTCTGGATGCGTTCCACCCAGTCAGTTGGGTGGCACTCGGCAGCCAGATCAACGATGGACCGAAGAGACGTCGGAGTCTTCCACGTCTTCTTCGAGCGAAGAATCTCTCGACACAGCACGGACGCGAGCACGATCCGTCCGAGCGTGGGAGGGTTCTCTCCGGGCATCCCGCCCATCACCTTGTTCCACACCACGGGGTCGATGTCGTACTTCTCTGCGGTCTCCATGTCATCAGCGTACAACTTCGCTCCGCGCGCCGTCGAACGGAATCAAAGGCATTCCGCATGGGGCGATCCAGAGCGACTTGATGCTCCAAGATCCGCAAAACACCGGTCCGAACGGCTCCTGAAAGCGCTCTCCAGCGAGAGCCTTTCTCCGCGTCTCCTTCATCGTGAGCCCGTAGTCCATCGCGATCTCTCGGAGGAGAGCGCGCGTCCTCGCCGCTCTCTTCGCGAAAGGCTCGGACTTCGCTGCGAAGCTGTCCAAGGCGACGAGCTTGACGGTGTTCTGGATCGAGCGCCTGGCTCTCTTACCGCTCATCGCTCACGTCCTCCCTGGAGTCGACGGCCGAGAAGATCTTGGCATCGCTCGTGTCCATGTCGCCCGAGTCCGCTACGAGCTCCTTGGCTCGGCTCTCTCGGCGGCTCTGCTTCTTCTCCATGCCGCGGACGATCTCGGCGGCGCCATCTGGGGAGTCTCCATCGAAGACGAGCTTGAAGTTCCTCGCCAACGTCTCGATTCCTACGGACACCGGGATGCCGTCGCTGTCGACAGGCATCATCTTCGCCTTGTTGTCGCCGAACTCGATGATCATCCACCGACGCCCCCCACGCTCAGAGGTCCAGATGCTCCCGAGCCAGTTCCTCTGGATTTCCTCGGCGCTCTGCGTGAGCTGTGGAAGGAACTCGGACTCCTCCATGTCCGCGACGGATCGGATCCGAATCATCGCGCGCTCCTCGATCTGGCGGATGCGCTCCCTCGTGATCCACATGCTCGCGCCAATCTCCTCGAGCGTGTGCTCGATGTTGAACTCGCGGTAGCTGCAGGTGGCTCCCTTGAAGATGACCGCCGGCACGGGGTCTCCGTCTTCGAAGTAGTGCGGCCCTTGCAGCCGCCAGCTCTTCCTTGAATCCTCGGAGAACATGTGGCCTTTGCAGGAGAGGAATGGGCACGGCTGATCCGCTTCGCCCATCCCGATCTGCAGGCACTTCAGGAGCGTCTTTGGCTTGCGGTACTCCGCGATGGCCTGATCGTACGACTGGGGTTCGATGCCGTCCTCCGCAGGACGCTCCGGGTACATCTCGGCGCCCTGCTGGATTCTCTGCTTCGGAGAGCGGAAGGGAGTGAACGTCGTCAGCGTTCGAATGCGAGAAGCGTAGCGCTCCATCTCTTCGTCGGGGGACAGAGAGCCTCGTTCGTGATCGAGCAGGCTGAGAGCGTAGAACGTCTCAGCGCCATCCTCCTCGTCCGTGTCCTCGCGGGAGCCCATGGCATCCACGTCCTTCGCCTCGATCGAGGCGCGATCACGTTGCCGGGGCTCCTCGTCCAAGGATTGGTCCATGTCGTCCATGGCGAACTCTGCCTTGACGGCATCGCTCAAGAGACCTTTGAGCACGCGGAGATCTGCGGTCGCCTGCTTTCTCTCGTTCAGCGGTTTGCCGACTCTGTTGGAGGGAGCCGCATCGATCTTGTTGCCGCATCCCCCGCCCAGATGGCTCCCCAGTCCATCGTGGCCAACATGATCCTTCGCGCTGGTTTCGCTCTCTGACATCTTCGTTCTCCGCTGCGAGTTGCGTGGAGAACAGATCGTTGCATCGAGGAGCTCTTCGGTCAACAGCAAAAGTCAACAGAGCGTCTCTCTTATTCGGATGCAGGAGCCTTGCCGAGCTGCCTCTGGTACTCGCGATGCAGGCGGCTCGCGCCTCGTCCGAGGTCTTTCCCGGACTCGAACGCGGCGATGAACCGCTCTCGTGCGGCGACCTCCTCTGGGGTCAGCCAGTCTTGGATCGGGATCTTGAAGTGCTGAAAAACGGCCTCTCGCGCGTGCACGGTGGGCCGGGCCAGCCCGCGCCTCCACTTGTTGACGGCGTGCCTCCCGACGCAGCCGAGCGCATCGGAGATCTCTCCGAGCGAGTAGTCCATCTTTCTCAGCTTCTGCACACCCGGGAGCGCCAAGAACTTCCCGGTCTTGGCCGTGCTCTTGGCTCGTCTCCGCGAGTAGTAGAGGTTGGGGCGAGTCTTCTTGGCTCTCATGTGCGCTTATCTTCGTGGCTCAAGATGTGCTCCGTCAAGCCTTGCGCAAGACGGATTGTTGACCGCGATGTTGAAGGACTGTTGACGGCGTGGTACGGCCGAGCTCCCCCGATCAGCGTTGGATCAGGGAACTGGAGAAGACCATGACGAAGAAGACCGGACCGAAAGAGCCTGACGATCAAGGAGCAGATCTCGAGGAGATCCACAAGGCGGTCGTCTACTCGCTGTCGAAGGCGGGTGACTTCTCGCTGCTCACCGACGACGAGCGTTCCGCGCACTACTCGTCCATTTGCTCGAAGCTTGGGCTCAACGCCCTCACGAAGCCGATGGACTACATGCGGCTCAACGGCAAGCTGGTCCTGTACATGAACCGGGGAGGAACCGATCAGCTCGCCGCCATCCACAAGATCAAGCGACGCCTCACGGACGGCCCCAAGGAGATCCAGATCGCGGGGACGAAGATGATTTTTGCGGCGTGCGAGGCTGAGCTGCCCGACGGAAGGACGGAGGTCTCCGTCGCGACGGTTCCGCTGAACGACCCGATCAACGTGCTCATGCGCGCGGAGACGAAGGCGAAGCGTCGCGCGACGCTGGCGATCCTCGGTCTCGGGCTGCTCGACGAGATGGAGGTCCAGGACATCGACCCGGCGGCGAAGGAGCGCCCGTCCTCGAGCAAAGAGCAGCCGGCTCCTCAGACCCACCCCGCGCAGGTGGAGAAGGCCCCCGTGCCTGCCTCTCGCCAATCTTCATCCTCCTCACCGGCGCCAGAGGTGTCCGAGACCCGAGACATCGAGCTCGACGCCGACTACGAGGGCGTCCTGCGGCGGAAGCTGGACGAGGTGGTGATGGTCGCTTGCTCCATGGACTGCTCGGTCACTGAGCGCATGGAATCCATCGCCGACGGCATCGCGGGGGTCTTCGCGGAGGAGCGCTCGAAGCACGATCGAGGCATGAACCTCGCCATCTGGCGGTTCATCGAGCGGTACGCCGAGAAGTCTCGCTGTCTCCCGCGGGTCAAGGAGATCGTGAAGGCTTCGTCTCAGCCCAGCGCTCCGAAGTCATCGCCCGCAGCGGAGACCGCAGCAGAAGCCGCAGCAGAAGCCCCCGCAGCAGCTCCTCGAGCCGCTCCTTCTCCGGTCGCCGAAGAGACCGCGTCGCCTGCTCGAGCAGAGCCCGATTCGTCGGTCGATCGTGCAGCCGCACCGCCGATCGCGACCGGTGCTCAGGGTGCGGACCCCGTCGAGCTCAACGCGATCGTGGACGCCGTCCGCGCGACTCCTCCGTCGACCTCAGCGTTCGCTGGAGTGTGGTGTACGCTTGGATCGATCCTCGATTCGAACCTGAAGACCCGCGGTTACGAGATGTTCTTGGCGGAGGTGAAGAAGGCTCTGCCCTCGGTGTCCGTCGACGAGATGCTCGCGGAGATCCGCAAGAACAAGGCGGATCCCAAGGAAGAGGCGAAGGCTCGCCACTTCTCGGCGTCGACAGACGGTCCGCTCTGGAACCTCTACCTCGAGACCCTCGAGACGGAGGGCCATGTGGCTGGGGCGTTTGGCAAACGAGCCGAGACGTTCCGCAAGCTCGCGAGCGCGCAAGCTCGAGAGCGATTCGACGTCGCCGTCCAGCGGATGATGGCGATCACCGGGAAGGACCAGGCGTTCTGCCGCACGCGTCTCCAAGACATCGTGAAGCACAACGAGAACGCGAAGGAGAGCTCCGCCAAGGAGTCTTCGGCCTCCGCCTGATCTCCGAGCGCGGTTCTTGGCGGTAGCCCGCCCGTTGTCTATCATCGCCTCGTGCGATGACCAAGGGCGACCAGAGCCGAACCCGATACCAGTGCGCGAACTGCAAGTCCATGCAGGTGCGCTGGCGGCTGCGTTGTCCGAGCTGCGGGAAGGACTACACCCTGCAGGTCACGCTCGAGGCGGCGGCGCGCGTCCGTTCCTCGATGATGCTCCTCGCGGACTTCAAACCGCTCTCCGACGATCGCATCTACACGGGTTTCGGCCCTTGGGATCGACTCACGTCAGGCATGAAGAGGGGGTTCACGTATCTGCTCGGAGGGCAGAAGGGCATCGGCAAGAGCACGCTGACCCTTCAGCTGGCATCGTCGATCCCGAACAAAGAGGTCTCGCTGGTGACCTCTGCTGAGGAGCAGATTTCGTCGGTCGGCGATCGGTCGGTTCGCACGGGCGTCTTCGAGCGAGAGATTCGCGATCGTCGCGTGTACGTTCAGCAGACGAGCTGCACGGAGGATCTGTTTCGGGCGATCGACCTGTGTCGCCCGAACTTCTTCGTGATCGACTCGATGCAGAAGTTCATGTCCAAGAGCTCGTCGATCGGCGGCACGTTCGGCTCCTCGTCGCAGCTGAAGTACCTCGTCGACGGGATCCGAGAGCGCGCGGACAAGATGAAGGCGGTCGCGTTGATCATCGGCCAGGTGCGGGCGGACGGCCAGATCGCAGGACCGAACATGATCCAGCACGACGTCGACGCTGTGATCCGGCTGACGAAAGACTCGCGTCACCCAGGCGTGGTGCGAGGGATCGCCATCAAGAACCGCGGTGGCCCCACGGACCTCTGGCAGACGATGGTCATGACGGAGACCGGTCTCGAGGATCCTTCGAGCGATGAGCAGGGCGTTCGGGTGTCCGATCAGCTCGCCCAAGACGCGAAGGTCGTCCCGAGCTCGCGCTTCATGGCGAAGCTCAACGATCGAGAGCGTCAACGGTCAGCGAAAAGACAGGACGAAGAGCCGGTCGAAGAGTTCGACGACGCCGACGAGCTTCGTCGAGACGTCTACGATCCGAACGCCGACGAAGAGTTCGTCGACGACGATTGATGCGCCTGCTCGGTCGTTCTTGTCTTGACTTCAGATCGCGGATCGCATCCGATTGGGCCCTCACCAAAGTGGGCTGAGCGCGAGCGTGTTGCTCTTCGCCGGCCCCGGGTCTCATCAGGAGCACGGACGATGGCGGCAGCGAAGAAGGCGGCGAAGCCCGCGAAGAAGGCGGCGGCGAAGAAGGCGGCGAAGCCCGCGAAGAAGGGCGCCAAGAAGGCGGCCAAGAAGGGCGCCAAGAAGGCGGCCAAGAAGGGCGCCAAGAAGGCGGCCAAGAAGGGCGCGAAGAAGGCCGAGAAGGTCGCCGCGAGCTCGCTGAAGGGCTACCACTGCAGCAAGCCGAAGAAGAACCCCGTCACGAAGCGCATGCAGTCGACCTGCATCGAAGACAAGGGCTGAGCGAAAGCTCGCGTCTGCGGCTTGGCGTCGCAGAAGGACCTCGCGGAGGTCCGAATCAGAAGGGTCTTTCGGACGATCGAAACCTCGACGCCGAACGACCCTTTTGCTATTTCTCCCGCATGCCGAACGAGCCGAAGCCGATCTGCCTCACCCTTCCGAGCACCACTGGAGACTTCTCCTTGGAGAGCCTCCGAGGATTCCCTGTCCTCTTCTTGCTGCAGAGCATCCAGAGCGCGAAGGAGAACCAGTGGTTCATTGCCTCCGCGCGGCAGTGGGTGGCGAAGAACCCGGAGCGCGCCTCGCATCTGCGGCTGGTGGTCGCGGTGGATCTATCGTCCGTCCCGGAGGCGTTTCACGGGGCGGCGCGGGCTTCTGCGGCGCTGATGGTTTCGCCGCAGCACACGAGCGCGCTGCTCTTCGACAGCGACGGGCGGTCGCGTGAGGCGTTTGGGATCCCGACGATGACCAGCGCGCCGATCGCCGCGCTGCTCGACGTGAATGGAGTGCCGGTGTGGGGCAAATTCGGTCCCATCCCAATGGACGCTCTCCAAGGGCTCGAGCAGAAGCTCGTGCAGCTGACGGAGCCCCTGCTCTCGAAGTGAATCTCGGGCTACCATGCGCTCATGGTCGTCTACGAGAACATCGGCGGGCTTCACGTCGTGCGCTTCGCGCCGTCGCAGCTCGGCATCGTCGCCAGTCCGATCCCGGACTCGGGTGGGGAGTACCGGCCGATGCGCCTCGCGGAGGCGCTTGCGTTTCCGGGGGTGATCGCCGCGATCGATGGACCGATGTTCTCCAACTGCGACCCGAGCGGCCGCGGCTATCTCAGCTCGACCTGCGCAGACCCGAGGTTCCTTCAAGAGGACGTGCGGATGGCGATCCGCGACCTCGCGGATCGTGGAGATGGGGGTCGAGGCTTGACGCTGTCGATCGCCGGAGGTCAACCCAGGTGGTTCGATGGCGACGCCAAAGCGGAAGGAGCCACCGTCTCGGTCCAGCTGTATCCTTCGCTTGTTCGCGATGGTCAGGCGTCTACCGTCTCCACGGCTGGCGGCAACGGATCGAGCGTGTGGCGCGCGGCGCTCGCTGAGCTTCGCTCTGGGGAGCTGGCCTTCGTGGTCGCGGTGGACTCGCTGCAGGGGTTCGCGCGCAAGCTCGCGGAGATCGCGCGCTGGGCGGGCTACACCGATGGAGGTGGCTCGACGGCCCTCGGCTGGAGAGATGCCGCAGGCGAGCATCGTCGAGGCTCGGGCGAGAATCGCCCTGTCGCGACCTTCTTGGTCGCCCTCGAAGAAGCCCCGCTCGATCTTCCTGGCGTCGGCGCCGTGCTCCTCTGTGGACTCGGGGCAGGGCTGCTGACATTCTCAGGTCTCGAGCTATGGAGAAGATTCGGACCGCGAGAGAGTTGACCCTGGACGCCGATCGCTGGACGTCGAGGCTGTTCGCGATCCTCCCGCGATCTCCATGCATCCAAGTCTCTCTCGGGGAGACGGTTCGTGCGAGATGCGATCATCGTGCGGCGTCGGCCTTCGTCTCGATCCCTCAAGACGTCGATCTCTTTTCGCTCAGCGAGAGCGAAGTTCGGCGGCGCTTTCCAAGATACGAAGGCCCGTGCCCGGACTGTGGGGAGGGAGTGATTTTCTACGCCTCTGCAGAGCATTACATCGCTGGAGACTGGTGAGGCTCCAATGTTGATCATGGGCACGAGACGTGGTCATGATCGACCCATGCTCGATCTCGATCATCCATCTCGTCCATCGACAGGTATTCGCATCGCTCCACCCGTGGAGTTCGATGCAGAAGCTATCGCCCAAGCTCTGGAGATTGCAGCGATCTCCCTCGACTACGACGGCGACGGATCATTCGGTTTGAGTGATCTGCTCGCCGAGGCGAGGAAGTATTTCGGTCAGCTCACGACATGGACCGATCACGAGATGCTCCTTGTCCTCGACAAGATCTCCCTCGTGGTCGAGGTTTCCGAGGACAGGTATCGCCTGCGCCCCATCGACACCGAGGCGCGTTATCGCGAAAGACGCGATGCCCTTCCGTCGCGGGGGGAGGCATCAGCCTGAAAGATCTTGGATCTTTGTTGACAGGACGGACTGTCTGACTATGATCGCCCTCATGCACCACTAGGTTCGATCTCGAGATCCGCCGTCTTCCACTGTGTATTCGTTTGTTCAAACGTTCACAGAGAAGGAGTGGATCCATGAAGTTCGACAAAGAGATGCGCGCAACCATGAAGGCCGTGGTGCGCGAAGCGATCAAGCGCAACACCGCTCGCTCGAAGGAGCTCCGCCAGTTGACGCGCCAAGTGGCGGATCGCCGCAGATCCGAGGGAGATCCTGGCGGCAAGTTGCACATCGAGATGGTCGGGCACTATGGCAGCCGTCTCGATCTACGGAGACAGACGTCGGAGCTGCACATCTGGCTGGCCTTCCTTCGAGGCGCCGGTCTTCGAAAGACCGGATACGCGCTCTCGCTCGAGAGCCAGCGCGAGATCTTCCTCGACCCGAAGCGGCTGTTCCGCGGCATCCTGATCTACTCGACGCCGCTCTTCGCTGGCATCGGAGACGGAGCGTTCAACTTGCCGTGGTGGAAAGCCTCGGATTCCCCGGAGCTGACTGAGCTGCGAGAGGCTTTTGGTCAGTGGCTCGCCGAGGCGAAGGAGGCTTCGCCGTTCTTCTCGAAGGACAGGGTCGGCATCGAGACTCAGCATGCTGCGGAGTGAAAAGGCGTTCGTTGTGGTCGTTGGCTCGCTGTCTCCGGGGCAGCAGCTCGCTCAGTCCACGCACGCGGCCATGCTGCTCGCGGCGAAGGATCCAACATCTGCGAGGCTCTCGCTCGTCATGCTCTCGACGAAGAGCGTTGGAGACTTGGAGGAGCTGTGCGCTCGGCTCGAGCTCGATGGGTACTCGATCTCGCGTTGGCGCGAACCAGACCTTGGAGATGCCCTGACCGCCGCAGCGTTCGTGGCGGTCGCGCCAAGGTTGACGAGGGGGCTGCCGCTCGCCCTCGGGTGATCAGTCTTTGGAGAGCTTCTGGTCGAGACGCTTCATGAGAGCGGCCTCGCCACGGCCGATGGCGCGAGCGTGCTCTTTGAGGCGCTTCATCGACTTGGCTTCTCGGTAGGCTCTCACGTCTCGCAGCTGCAGCGGCGTCAGGTGGATCCAAACCTTCGACTCTCCTCCGATGAGCGCGCCGAACACCCGGTGGTTGCCGTCTCGGATGCGGTAGAGCAGCTTCCCCACGTCCTTGCGCTGCAGGGGCTGATCGACGAGAAGCTCGTTCCTGTCGAAGGCGATCTGGTCCTCCTCGACGTCTCGGGCGTCGATCAGCGAGACCTCTCCGTACCCCACCAAGAAAGATGGGTGCTGCCTATCCTGCACGGTCTTGGCGATGGTGCGGAGCTGGTCGGCGTCGAAGATGTTCCCGTCCGTCGGGCGGACGAAGTCGGGGTCGATCAGGATCATCTTTCCCGCCTCGCCGATCCAAGTGGTCTTGTCTCCTTGGCGCACTTGATCGCCGCGCTGGAGAAGCTCGTCCTCCCCCATGCCGTAGAAGCCATGCAGTTCTCTTCGTCGTCCTTGGTTGCTGAGGCTTCGAAGTTGCTCGGTGGAGCTCGAGGCCCCGCTGGGATGAGTGGATGTTCGCCGCATGCCCGTCACTGTACCAGAGCGCGAACGATCCTGGTGTCGAGCAGCTCGCTCTCGGTGTACGCTCGGCGCATGAAGCTGCCTGGTTCGTGCAAGATCGTCCACAAAGCCAAGTCCAAGACGGTCTCGATCCAATGCGGGTCGATGGCTGCTGCTGCCCAAGTGCTCGCGGAGATTCGTCCGAAGGACGCGAAGAAGAGCCCGAAGGGAATGAGCCAAGGCGAGAAAGAGAAGGAGGGACGCACCCCCTTCATCCTCGCGTCGGGCGTCGTCTCCTTCGTCGAGAAGGCCCTCAAGAAGAGTGGCCGTCGCAAGGCGACGAAGAAGGACTTGTCCTTCGCCTACGCCGTCTGCACTTCGGCGCTGCAGAAGAACGGGACCCTTGCGGCGGGCACCCGCTCGCTCACCAAGGAAGGCAAGCTGCGCGACAAGGAGAAGCGCGAGAACCTCGGCGCAGAGGGAGTCAAGAAGATCTTCGACCGGCTCGACGAGCTCGTGGCTCAGTCGGCGAAGAGCTGATCTCCATCAGCGCCTCGGGACCTGGTTTTCCCTGGAAGACGCTCTCCCACTCGGTGGGCCTCAGCTTCCGGTGTCCCTGCTCGACGCTCTCTTTGAAGCGGACACCCATGCGTGTCAACGCATTCTGCAGCGTGCTGTATGGGACTCCGCTTGAATTGGCGTACTGACGCAGCGTCTGCAGATCGATCCATTCGAGGATCGCTCTGCGGAGGTCTTCTCGGTGATAGACCATTGAGTCTTTGGAGGGCTTTGTCCTCACCGGATCCCTGTAGAGCTCGGCGTAGCGAATGATGCTGACCATGGTCGGCACGGAAGTGGCCGCTTCTTTCGCGGCCCTGGACGCTGACATGTACTCCGAGTAGCCTCTCTCGAAGCCATCTCGGTAGGCCCTCTCGCGAATGGCGTCCTTTGAGTGTGCTGGGATTTTCTCTGCGATCTCGTCCCAAGATGCACCTTCGAGAGCCATCTCTTCGAGCGTCTCTAGCTCGATCGGCGTCCACGAGCTCGCCGTCTCCCGACGGATGCCGAGCCTCGCCGCCTGCATGGTGATGGACGCATAGGAGCGCCTGGGAAAGAGCTCGGACAGCTCCTCTTTGCCGACCTTTCTCGCGAATGCATCGCGAAGGGTCTTCAGCTCTTTCGGGGTCCAGGGTCCGCCAGAGGGGAAGGTCATGGAGCGATCGTACCTTCGCATTCGGCCCTTGGCACGATCGATCCCTATCGGTACCATCCGATGATGCTCGAGCCCATCTCGACGCAACCCGGAGCATCTCAATGAGCAAGAAGGTTCACGGTTCTGGCCTCGTCCTCTCTGGCGTCGACGCAAACCAGATGGTGACGGATAACGGCCGATCCCTTTCGTCTTGGGTCGCGTGGGAGCCCACCAATCTCCAAGCGAAGATCGGGGCCTCTGGCGCGATGCCCTCGTGGGTGCCCGAGCCTGTGAAGCAGTTCTTGACCGAGCCTGCGCCATCGTCGACGGCGGCGATGGTGGGGGTGACCGCCGCGGGCGCGGGCGCATCGCATCTGCTGGGCAGGTTCGGCGGCGTTCAGCCCGAGGCTCGAGCGATCCTCGGTGCCGGAGTGGTGATCGCCGGTCACTATGTGCTGGAGAGCTGGCAGGCCAAGAGCGTCGGGTACGGGGCCCTCTTCGAGGGGCTCGTCGAGGTCGTTCGCCGCAAGGTCGATCCCGCCTCGGCGGCTCAGCCGGTGCAGCCCGCGCGACCCGTCGATGGTCCTGGATCGTCGAACGTCCTCGAGGAGATGGAGTTCCTCGAGATCGTGGAGCGCGACACGAGGGCGCTTCCCACGACGACGGCGCCGACGGGCCAGGTTGTGCCCGCGGTGGACGCGCAGAAGGCCCGCGAGTGGGATGCGTTCTTTACGAACGCGAGCGTGGCGTACGGACCCATGCGAGAGCCGCTCGACGGACGTGTACCGGTCCGTCTCTCCTCGGGAGAGATCATCACGGTCGTGGAGTACCTCCGCCGTTTTCCCGAGCGTATCGCGGAGCGCAAGCGTCGAGGCAGCGCGGCTCGAAGCCGACGAGCGAACCCAGCCATGCGCGACGAAGCCGACTACCTTCAGGAGCGGCTCACCGTGTGTCGGGCGATGATGCGTGGAGAGCGGCTCCCTGAGTCGGGGGTGAGGCTCGCCTTCGACATCCGCCTCCCCGATGGCACGTTCCGGACGGAAGAGGACTACCGCCGGGAGATGGCGTGGAAGCTCCGTCTGATCGACGTCGTGTGCGATCGCGAGCCGCGGGGCTCGGGCCCGTCGACGCTCCCGCAGCTGACGAACGGAGGCGCCTCGACGGGAGGATCGGAGCCCGGCTCTGCCCCGCCAGCTGGCGCTGGAGGCAGCTCGGGCGAAGGAGGTTCGACGAGCGGCGTGAACTCTCTTCGGGACCGCATTCTCGGCACGCAGCCTTCGCAGCCGCAGCCCGGGGAGATGTTCACGCTTGTCCCCAGCAACGTCTTGGCGAACCTCGCTGGAACAACCATCACCGCGAACGCGACCCAAGTGGCGTCTCGCCCGAAGATCGATCCCAACCTGATGATCAACCAAACGATGACCGGATCCGCCGGTCTCAAGCACAGAAAGACACGGTGAGCGATGAACGACAAGAGCTGTGACGCCCCGAGCGGTGGCGCGGGATTCGGAGTTGGAGCGGTGGGCTTTTTGCTCACGCCTTCGCCTTTGCTCGGACTTCCGATCGGACTGCTCTTGCGGCACTTCGGCAAGGCCGACTGCAGCTGGGCGATGAAGTCCGCGGGCACCGGCATGCTGGTCGGCAGCGCCGTTCAGACGGCGGTCATCGGCGCTGCCGTGGCGGTGTCGGCCATCACGGCGTCCCGCCTCGGCTCCCTCCCGCGCGGCTCGAGCGGCACGTCTTCGATTCCCGGGGCGCCGGTCCCCGGGATGATGCCGCTGCCTCGCTGAACCGGGGCTTCCAAGTGGGCCGATTGCCAGTGGTGGGGATGGCTCTGCGCTGATAGGCTTCGGAGCGCATGAAGAGCTTCGACGATCTGCCGCGCATGAATCTGAAGGCGCATCATTACTTCACACGCGTTCCACAGGCTTCCTTCCGTGCGTTCTTCAGCCGTCACGGGCTGACCCTCGAGGCCGTCCTCGTTGCGCTCGCGGTGGATCCCAAATGGGCGCAGGTGACGGCGGACAACTACGTACTGGCGGACGTGCCTCACTCTCTCGACTACTTCGCGACGGTGGATCGTCACGCGCAACGCGCGGCGATTATCACGATCGCTCAGTGGGCAGCGAACGAGCGGAACGCCGAAGAGGTGCTTCGAGCGATGGCGAAGTACGATCTGAGCCTCTGCACTTGGTGCGCCTGTCAGGTTGCGAGAGAGGTTATGCACTTCGTCCCGAGGGGCGAGGAGCGGCCGCTGGCCGCCATCACCGCGGCAGAGGGGTGGGTTCGCGGCAAGGATTCCCGTGATGGATGCAGGGACGCGTCGTCGGCTGCTCATGATGCAGCGGGAGAAATGGAGACTCTGTCCTCCGCAGCCTTCGCCTGCGAAGCAGCGGCGAACGCGGCGATCTGCTTGAAAACCGGCGGATGGATGTCCTACGTGGCGCCAGATGCCGCGGCGGATACGGCAAAAGACGCAGCTCGAGCGATGGCGTCCTCGCGAGAGCGTGCTGGTTCCGAAAATTGGAATTTTCTCGCGTCGCTCGAGCTAGTGCGCTTCTGCGAGGTCGTCGCCAATGCTTGTCTCTCCTACCCGAAGGCTCAGCGACGATGATCATGAACAAGGTCTTCACCTATGTGCCGCAGCGCTCGTACGAGGCGTTTGTGCGGCCATCGTTGAGAGTGGATCTCAACCAGCTGCTCACAGCGTTTGCGGTAGATCCTCTGGCAGCGGAGGACGCTGCAGAATTCTTGGGTGTCGAAGGTGTTCCTCATTCTCTGAAGGACTTCGCGTATCGCGGACATGGCGTCTATCGCCAAGCTCTGGAGACCATCTCGCAGTGGATGGCTCACGAACACCCAAGCAGACCAACGCTAAGTTATGTCGCTTCTGTAAACCTCAAAGAGCTGTACGAGTACGACAGCCGACTCGGAATCTGGGCTGGATCAGCCGTCGCTCGCTATGCCTTGTCCAAGCTCGAAGCACAAGTCCTGAGCCTGACTCACGCTGTGGATTCCGTGGAAGACTTTGTGGTGTACACGGCCTCTAAGCAAGAGGTGCTTCTCAGATCTGATTCTGTTCGCCAGCGAGCAAAGAGACCTATGTCCAGGGTGTCTTACACGGGAGTCATCCGGTGCGTTGACTCGTTGGTTTCGATGGTGGTCGGAGACGAAAGCGACGCTCCTTCCGACCTTGTCTCCTACGCTATCGATGCATCGGACTCTCTGGTGTCACCTACTATCGAAAATGATAGATATGACACATATAGAGAGCGGGATGCTGCAGCCTCGAGAATCAGGAAGATCATGGCAGATGCCTGCTTGTCGTACCCGGTGATCCCGTGAACATCGGAGACGCGCTGGCGCTGGCTCGCCGACATTCCTACGGCGACGACAAGAAGATGCACGAGTCCTTCTCGCGTGTTCACCAGCGCTCCTACGACGTGTTTGTCGGGAACTCCATCGTGCACTTGGATCCGCTGATGATGGCGCTCGCCGTCGACCCGCTCGAGGCCGAAGACGCCGCGTCCAGTCGATCTTCTGATATCCCGCACTCTTTGGAGTATTTCTCCAGCATCAGTCGACTGGCGTACCTCTCGGCGATAGAAACAATCTCCCAATGGGTGCTTCATCATCCAGGCGAACAGAAGATCAAGCAGATGGCCATGTATTCGCCGAGGCTAGCCGTGTGGTGCACTGCACAGGCTGTCCGGGACGTTCTGCGGCTATTACCACCTGAAGAAGAAAGGCCGCTGACCGCAGTGGCCACCGCAGAGCGCTGGGTGATGGGCGAATCCAGCGGGGAGCAATGCCTTGCAGACGCGAGGGATTCGATGGCTTACTCTGAAGAGACCGTCTTTGATCAGCCTGCAAATTCTCGAATGGCTTCAGCAGCTGTCCGTGTCGGACTGGCAGCATCGACGGCCGACGAAGCCTCCGACGATCCTTTTGCTCGAGCGGCTGAAGTTGGCCTGCAGACAGACAACGCAATCTACGAGGCAGCATCAGCAGCCGCTACCCTGACCTTGCTGTCAGAACAAAGAGGAAGCTTCAAGATTGCAAGAGACAGGTACATGGATCGGATGTACTACGTCGTGTCCATGTCTTGTTTTTCGTTCCCTATGATTCCATAGCGGCAAGGAGTCAATCGCCTGTCGCGGTATCTGCCAGAGATCAACCAAGATCATCCAGCATCCAGAGGCTCACAATGACCCTGCCGAAGCATCCTCAGTACACCGAGGTCTATCTACGAAGCTACGACGCTATCGTTCGCTACGGACTGCTCGAGGAGGTTGCCTTTGCTCTGCTCGTCGATCCATTGGAGGCCGAAGATCTATCGGAACGAATCGGTCACCGTACCGATGGCAGACTGATGATCCGCTCTCTTGACGCATTGGAGCCACCGTCACCTGCGCCGTCGCTACTCTCCGACGCAGTGTCGATGGGATCCAAGGCTGTCTCCGCGCTCCTGATCACGCTCGGCCAGTGGGTGAAGGCCCAGACATCTGCGGAGGATGCTCTGGTAGGACTCTTCAACTACGATACCAGGGTCTCGATGTTCTGCGCTGGACGCGTCGTAGAGCATGTTATGGACACGGTTCTTCCCGGCGACTCTGCGACCGCTGAAATCTCTCGTGCGATCAGATCTTTCTCGAAGAAAGACCCCAGCCAGAAAACGCTTAACAAGCTGAGCAGGACCTGGATGCAGAATGCCCAGGACTCGTACAACATCCTTCCGCATGGCGACCTATTCTTTATGTCAGCCAGGCTGTTCATGTCCATGAACAGGGGGTCTTCAGACGAGCTGCGAATCAGAGAGCTGATCTCCATGCTCGATCTCGCGTCGAGCGCTCTGACTCCGATGTACATGGATAGATACCCCATCCTGGGCGAGGCGAGGGCCGAGGCGAACCGCGCGATTCAGTTGACCATCGCGGAGGCTTGCCTCAATGTCCCGCCGAACCAACTGAGAGGCGACCGGTCATGAGAATCTCTTTGTTTGCTGCGATCGTCATGGCGTCACTGTGGACGCCGTCCTGCACGAGCACGGCTCCCGACCCTGTGCGCTTCGGAGTCGTGAAGATCGCGTTCGGGCCGCCGCTGGACAACTCGGTGGCCGATTGGCGGGCGGACCAACGGCAGGCGATCGAGCCCATTGCGACGGAGCTCGACGCCTTGGGACCGGACTTCCAGTGGGTCTCGTCGGCGGACCCGGAGTCGATCGTGATCCGTCCAGCTGCACTGTCGCCGGGAGTCTGTGGCTTCTACAGGCTGGGTGAGTCCACGGTCCAAGTGGACCCAGCATGCTCCGAGGGATTCGCTGCGCTGCGCAAAGCGGCGGCACACGAAGTCGTGCATGCCTTCCTGTACCGCCGGTTCCGGTGGGCTGGACATCTGTGCTGGTACCCGCTCAACAGTCCGCCGCCGCCGACGTGCCATCGAGAGATCGTCTGCCAGAGCTGCCTGATGTCTCCGGCGATCCAAGGACGAGACGAATGGGTCGACGGAGAGGAAGACTACAGCTCTTCCGCGGTCTTTTCGGAGCCTCAGCGGGCAGACATCGACCTTGTCTCGAGATGCTTCCGGGACGGCGCCTGCGAATAATCTTGACGAATGGCATCCTCCGCTCCATCTCTCGGGCAGAGAAATCCATGCGAATCTATGGCTGGTGTCTGATCGCTATGTGTCTCGTCGGCTGCGCGCTTCCCCACGCTTCCAGGCCATGCGGCGCCCGGTGCGACGGCGAGGAGGACGCAGACGTCGTCTTGGCGATCGAGGACGGAGGCGTTGGGGATGGTGGATCTTTGGACGGAGAGGCGGGCGATAGTGGGGCTCCGCTGGAGTCATCGGTCGCCGACGCTCGCCAAGATGCCGTGGAAGCGGCTGTTGTCGATGCGTCGGACGCTTCCGATGCGGGCTCGCCTGCGGACGCCGCCCGATGCGGAGACTCTGTGTGTGGTGCCGGGGAGAGCTGCGAGACTTGCCCGTCGGACTGCCGGTCTGGATGTCTCCTTTCGTGCATCTCCTGCGAGTTCGATTCGCAGTGCGGGGATGGGCAGCGATGTTTCCCCCGAGGCTGCGATGGCAGAAGGGCTTGCCGCACGATGCTCACGGTGCTCGAGCCAGTCCACGGGTGTGCGGAGATCGACGGAACGACGTGCTCGATGACGCCGCCCTACCACCCCTGCGCGAGCGACGTGGAGTGCGGCCCCCGCGCGTCGTGCCTTCCCATGGGCTCGATTCGGGTTTGTCGCGACCGATGCTCGAGCGGGGCCCAGTGCCCATCGTTCCGCACCGAGGGCCTCGTCGAGAGCTGCAGCGGCCCAGAGCAGCGATGCTTCATCTCTTGTCAGCGGTCCGCGGAGTGCCCTTGGGGGATGGTGTGCCTCCCCTTCGACGGTGGTCACTACGGCTTCTGTGGCAGCCGTCCGTGAGCCCCCTGCGCCGTTCCTTCAGAGATCCTTTGGTGGTACACTGCAGGGCATGAGCGAATACATTCCGAAGATCCTCGACATCCTGTCGGGCCTGTTGACGCTGATCATCATCCCCTTGGCGGTGCGATACATCTCGAACCAAAAGGTTCGGGATGCGATCCTTCTGCTCAACGAGCAAGCGAAGCTCGCCGTGGATCGCCTGAATCGCGAGCGCCGCGAGCTGCAGGACCCCGCTCGACCTGGAACGTGGAGCGCTGAGCAGGGCGAGCGCCTGAAGAACGCAGCGATCTCTGAGGTGGTGAGGGTCCTCGGCGACTCCTACTCGGTGCTTGTCTCGCGCTACGGCACGGACAGCCAGGTGATGCAGCTGATCAACAACGCGATCGAAGCGCACGTCGAGCGGACTCGCCAGCAGGTCTTGTCGTCGAGGACTTCGTCGATCCCTGCGGCGCCATTGGTGCCAACTCCAGGATCGCTTCCTGTGGACTCTCCCTTGTCGGTGCCAGCTGCAGTTTCCCCTCCGTTGGATCCTTCGAGCCCAGCGAGCATCTCGGCGGAGCCGTCTTCCACCGCTGGATCTGCTTCGGGCGATCCAGCGGTCTCGGATCCTGCGGTGTCCGATGCGGAAGCGCCCACCCCTCCCGATGGACAGCGCCGGGTAAGCGCTGCGTCGGGAGAGTAGCTGTTGACTTTGCGGTCCGGGTTCTGTACACCGCCTCCCCATGAACCTGGAACAAAGCAAAGAGAGTTTGCAGTCGCACTACTACGACACCGCGCCAGCGGTGGATGAGTCTTCGGGAGCTGACGCAAGGGGCTGGGATATCGACGAGCACGGCGGCGACGAGTCCGTGGTCTTGTTCGATTGTTGAACTCCCGAGACGAAGCCATCAGGCTCGGCGCCGTGGAGATCATGATGCAGGTGGACCTCGCCAAGATCGTGTCATCGACGCGATTGGCTTTCGACAAGACGTGCTCGATCCGCGGGTGGCAGATGGCCTCGGCGGCGACGAAGGAGGTGATCGACACCGTCCTTCGCGAGACTGGGTTGTGGCCGACGGTGTTCAGCTACGTCCAGCGCCAGTGTGCGGTGATGCTCGTCTGGCAGGCTCACAGCCAGCTGCTGGCCATCAACGTCTCCCTCGACGGTTCTGTGGCTTGGACCCTGTCGAGCGAGTATGCGTTCGCGTACCAAGAGATCGATGGAGAGGGGCTGGGCGCGGACTTTCGCCGCACGCTCGATCGGCTGAAGCGGCATCACAGAGACACCATCTGCTGAGCGCTTCGCTTGCTTCGAGTCGGTCTGAGTGAGAGGATCTCGCCATGATTCGACCGCTCGCTCTCGCGTTGTTCGCAGCGCTGTCCTATGCGTCTTGTCCGCACCTCGAGGAAGCCACGGATTGCGTTCCTGGATCTTCGAAGTGCGAGGGCGGCCGCCCCATGCTCTGCTCGACGGGGCCGAGGCAGGAGCGTCGCTGGACGCCGACGTCGAGCGTCTGCGCCTCGCGCGGCAGCTTCGTCTGCTGTCCGAACGTGGCGGTGGACGGTGTCGTCCGCTCGACGTGCGCTCCCGAGAGCGCGTGCGTCGTGGTTTCGAGCGCTGATGGAGGTTCTCAGTGATCACCGAGCAGCAGTTTCAGGCGTTTCAACGACAGCTCCTCGGCCGCGTCGGAGGCCGACTCATCAACCGAGAGTCGTCGTACGAGATGGGTCTGATCGCCCGCCTCTTCGACTTCCTGCACGAGCTCGGAATGCCCCTTCCGACGAGGGAGGAGTTCTTGAACGGGTTCGCCACCACGCTGGGCCCCATGGTCTACATGCCGAGCTCGTGGGATCCCGAGACGAAGCTGCTCACGCTCGTTCACGAGGCCGAGCACGTTCGGCAGTGGGCGACGGGCGAGTTCGAAGACGAGGAAGGCATCGCCGGTCACTTCGACATGGCGTTCCTCTACTTGACGAACGGCCAGGCGCGGGTCCGCCTCGAGGAGCGAGCTGCGCGCGCAGCGGGAGAGTTCCAGCACGCGATGGTGAGCTCGGGTCGTCCGAGGCTCCCTTCGATCGAGGAGGCGACGCGGTTCCTCGAGGCTTCGTACGCGCTCGGTCCAGACGATCTGCAATTCGCGAAGGATCTCGCCACGCACTGGCTGACCGAGGTCGGCTACGGGCTCTACGACACGACGGCGGGCATCGAAGCGATCGCGATCGCGAAGCAGCAGGGCATCTCGCTCTGACCGACTACTTGGATTTTTCTGGCGCCGGGAGCATGCTCTCTGCATGCACGGAAAAATCAACGGCATTGCGCCGGGGCTGTACTTCCAACTGTTCCTCGATGCGTTTCGCGGGGATCGCCGCAAGCGGCTGGAGGAGTTCTGCAAGAGCCCCATCAACAACTTGGGGATCTGCTCGGGGATCGTCATGCACGACTTCCCGAAGCGGCGGAACCTCGGTGGCTTCTCGGCGGATCCTGTGAAGCGCGCGCAGGAGGGGATCGAGACCATTCGAGCCTCGTCGCTCGGCAAGCTCGCGGGCATGGCGTACGGACTCGACGGGCGCACCGACGGAGACGGCTCGAGCCTGACGGTCGAGGAGAAGGGCGAGCGCATGGGGCAGGCCGTCGCTGCGAGCCGCGCGGACCTCTGTTTGCCCAACGCCGAGACGCAGTACGACAGCGACCTCGGTCCAGAGGACGACATGGACGAGTCGGGCGCCCTTCGAATGGGGGCGAGGTACCGGGCGCTCGCGCCGACGACGGTGACCATCGATCAGCCGTGGCCGATGATCGACCAGCACGGGGAGAACCGGCGCCGACCGATGCCCATTGGGCAAGGGGGGTCGTTCGCGGGGTTCCCGATCGAGGAGTTCGGCTCCTGGGTGGACGGACGGGCGCCGCAGGTCTACTGGGCCAACTGGTATCGGACGTGGGGCAAGGACGCGTACAAGAAGGTCCTCGACTGGTCTGAGCGGGAGTGGAAGAAGGTCGAGGACGCGATGCGAGCGCTCGACCCCAGGCTCGTGAAGCCGCGAATCGCGACGATCCAGGGCTACGGGCACGACGCCTACCCGTGGACGGTGGTGGATTTCCTCGCGAAGAGCGTGATGGAGCGGCCCATCGTGGTTTGGTGCGATCCCGCTCCAACCGCAGGCTTCATGGAGATCGTGATCGCTGCCCAGCGCGTGGTCGACGAGGCTCGTAGGAGCTCTCTCCCCTCGGGCGCCGAGGCTATTCGAGCGATCCAAGCGCGCGCCGGGCTCACGGTGGACGGCGTCATCGGGCCGAAGACGCTCGCGGTGATCGCGCCCGATCTGCTCTGAGCGGATCCGAAGGCTCTTGAGTCTGCGTCGTCTTCGGGGGGATCATCGAGCGATGAAGCAGGATCGCATCGTTCGTGTCCTCGAGGCCGTGTACAACCCAACGCTGGGGGCGGATCAGTTCGTCTTGGAGTTCACCCCGGAGCTGCAGATCCCGGAGGCTTTCTTCACGAAGCACCTGGAGGTCATCCCCACGCGGAACCGGCAGAAGGTGCGCTTCGGGCTGTTGAGTCGAGCGGAGGACGAGACGACGCTCTTCGAGATCCGAAGCCCACGAGACCTCTCTCCGGGATGGAGCGGGGCCGTGGCGACCACACGGGATCCGATCTCCTTCCAGAAGTTTCTCGAGGAGCTCGGCTACTGGATCGTCGATCCGACGCTGAAGATCGTCCCCTATGAGCTCGGGAGGACCCTCGCCGCGGTGGCCGTCGGGGCCGCGGTTGGAGTCGCGGTCGCCGCAGCCTTTCGAGCCTCCTCTCGATAGGGCATTCGTCCTCTGCGAGATGCCTCTCTGTTGACTGTTGGTGATCGGCGTTCTATGACGCCTCACCACCAACCAGCGGAGCCCAAGGCATGACTCGCAAGTTCGATCCATTCAATCACAACGTCGGCGAAGTCGTGTTCGTGAAGTCCATCACGAACTACTTCATCGGCAAGGTCGTCGCGGTCAAGGAAACCGAGGACGACGAGCCCGACATGGTTTGCCTCTGGCCTGCCGCGTGGCTCGCCGACCAGGGCGTCCGTCAGTCGGTGTTCCTCAACAGCGGACCGACGAACGCGACGGAAGTGGAGCGCTACGAGACTCCCGTCTGGATTCGATGGGATGTTTGCACGGAGATCACCCCGTGGGCGCACCCGATCCCCGAGTCGAACAACCTCTCCGAGGAAGAGCTGAAGGAGGTGCTCGATCGGCGACCCGAGTACGAGCAGATGTTCAAGGAGCCCGAATCTTGGTATAGCGTGCTCAACCAGGGTTCTCGGGTCTTCGTGAAGACCGTCACGAACTTCTTCGTCGGCGACATCGCGGACATGGACGTCAATCAGCGCGGGTCGATGTCGAAGATCATGCTCGCGCCAGGCTCGGCGTGGATTGCAGACCAAGGCTTTCGTCAGTCGAGGTTCCTTCGCCGTGGAGTCAAGCTCTCGGATCTGACCGAGGTCGAGCGATACGATCGCGACGTCGTCTTGAACGCGTACATGATCACAGAGATCGTCCCGTGGTTGCATGCCATCCCGGAGACGAACGAGCCGCAGGCTCAAGCGCCGATCGAGGATGAAGTCCCGGAAGACGACGACTCCGTAGGAGTTGCGCAGGACGACGGCACGCCCAGGGCGTGGCTCCAGGGTCGAGAGGGCACGCCACCCAACGAGGGCAGCGGAGAGGACATCCCTTTCTGAGTCCAGACGACGTCTACCAGTTCGAGGAGAAGAGAATACCTATGATGAAATTCGAGAGATTGACTCACTACATCTCGCACCTCAGCCTGCCATACATGTTTGGCTGGCCCATGTCTCGAGCCGACATGGCTGAGATCGGTTACGAGGAAGCCTTCAAGCTCGAGATGGCGTTCGACGCGAGCAATGGATCTCGAGACATCCTTCGTCTCGCCCCGGATCAGCGGTACGCCATCGGCGATAGGCACGCGATCCCGGTCCTCGAGGCCGCCTCGGCGCTCTGCGGGCAGGCATCGGGGACTCATGGTGGTCTCATGCGAGACGCGATCCTCCGGATGCACAACTGGCTCCTTTGGAGGGTTGGAAGCGGATGGGAGCCCTCCGCCGGAGGCTCTGGGCACCCTCTGCGCCTGAAGCTGACGGTCTATGAGAACGCTGTTCGAACGATGGCCATCGCTGCGCTGAACGTCTCGGAGGATGAGCTCTTCAAGGCTGTCCCAGATCTCACGGAAGAGCAGCGATCGAGGATCAACCGAACCGATCGCGGTCAAGTCCGCGTGCTGCTCGAGCACCTCATCGACGGGCTTCCATCGACGGACGGCGCGACGACCGATCTGCGACGTCGATGGATGGCGATCAACGAGTTCTCCAGCGAGGAGTCTATCAACGACCTCTACGGAGACGTGATCAAGCAGTCCTTGGCCGCGTCTGGGTTGTGCAGCCAAGAACAGGTGCTGGACGGTTGCCTGGAGCAGGTCCTCCTTCACGACGCCAAGCGCGAGGAGATGATCGGAAGCGACATCGACTCTTTCTTGGCCTGCGCCTTTCTTCGTAGCGCTCCATACGGGGCGCTCATCGCGGCCCACTTCGCGAGCGAGGTGGGGATGATCTACTGGCTCTACGAGCAGCCAGTGGATCAAGTTTCGAACTACTACAGCCTCGTCTGGTCCAAGATCGTTCGCTGGGCTCGCTCCGACCATCGCGAGAAAGAGGCTGCGATGCTTCGGGTCATGCGGAGGAGCATGCTGTGGCGGGCGCTGGACACGGAGTCTCCTGCGATCAGATTCACCGACGCCGTGCTGTCGGTGATCCTCGATCAGAGCGAGGACGAGCGTCGCGTATCTCCGATCTTCGGCGCCACCTCGGGCATGATCGACGTGGAGTCTGACGACCACGTTGCGTACGTCGACTCGATGGCGGCCGCGGTCAAGAAGGCCGCCCAAGACCTGTTCGCAAAGCCCTGAAGCAGTCCTCGCGACGCGCAGCGAGCTTTCTTGGCGGTGGCCGTCGATCGGCTATCATGAGCGTCGGCTCAGAAGGGATGATGAACGTGGGCACGACTCTGGTGAATCACCGCAAAGCGAAGATGGTCCTGACAGGTCCGATGCTAGGCTTCCTCCGTTCGAGCGGATGCGGGTTGCTCGCGGGCTGGGGGCCTTCTCAGACGCCGGGCAGGCAAGCGTTCATCGGAGAGGACTGGCAGGAGTTCTCTGTGAGAACGCCAGCAGATTGCAGGATGTTCGCCAGGCTCTTGCGAGCGACGCTGCAGCTCGTCGCCGTTCGAAACAGGCTCTTTGTCGTGAGCCACCGTCGCGAGATCCGAACGGAAGACGTTACCTACGACGAGCGCACCGTCCTCGAGAAGCACCAGCTGGCGTTTCTCGAGCGTGTCGCTCGGTTCTTCGAGGGCTCGAAGTGGGTGCGAGCGCAATGGTGATGACCGCTGCAGAGGAGGAAGAGGCCAGGTCCTTGTCCTTTCAGATCGGCGGGCTCCGTTCGCTGCTCGCGCGCCTCCCTCTCGATTGGGTGCAGGAGAGGCTCGAGCTCAAGTGCTCCATCGACTTCATGTCGAAGAAGCTCGAGCAGCTGCGTCCTTGCTCGTGGCGCTCTGCGGACGCTCAGGACGGCGTCATCCGAGGGGACGAAGATCGGCAGCTCGCACTCTTCCCGAGCCGATCCGAAGGCTGACTGGGGCTTTGCTCCCTCCGCTCGAAGCGTGAGAGAACGGGGTCATGTACCGCGATGATGCAGCGTCCATGAAGAAGGAGATCTCGAGGCTCGCGCACGAGCTCTGCGTCGCACAGGCCCGCCAAGCCGATGCGGAGCGTCGGGAGCGATTTTGGCGCCGGGCGATCAACGGGATTTCGCTGATCTCGCTGCTCGGCTTCGGGGCTCATGTTGCGAGGCTCGAGCAGAGCAAAGCGGCGTTCGAGCGTGAGCTGCACGACGATGTGCTGTGGGGAGCGATCCCATTTGGCGCGATCTCCTCCGCGTGCTGGCTGATCTTGATGCTCACCGTGACGGCGGTGCTCTTCAAGATGCCAGCCCCGAGTCCTGCGGAAGGCCGCTCCTCGAGGCCGTCGTGAGCGAAGGAGACGACGGCGAGGAGCGCCGAGCATTGCCCGCGGTGAAGGTCGATGGGCTTCTCGAGCATCCTTCATGCGAGATTCACCCTTGGTCTTGCGACCTTCACGCGACTTGTCGTTCGTCGCGGTCCTCGCTGCTGGTTCTGGTCCTTGGCGGGATGCTGTTCTTCTCGCTCGCCCCTGATCGTTCGCGCGCATCGAGCCCGATGACTTGGAAGGACGTGGTGCTGTTTCTGTCGCTCAGCGCGTGCCTGTATTCCATCGTGATCTTGGCGTCGGCAGTCTGGTTCGTTTGGATCGATCGACGTCATCAAAGTTGACTTTCGCGATTGGCAGAAGTAGCTGTCAACAGACGCAGATGAGACCACGATCGTTCACGAGCATCATGAGGACCGCTACTCTTTTGGTCTCCCTCGGGGTCTCTGGTTCCAGCACCCATCCACGCGAGCATCGCCCTCGAGAGAAGACGCCGGAGGACGAGCGTCGGATGCTCGCAGCGGCGCTCAAGCGTGCGCGCAAGAACGCGCGTCGGCTGGGCCTGTGCGAGAAAGAGCCGATGCGCCCCACGTCGGTGTGTCGATGGTACGGCGTGATCGACGGCTTTCTCGTCGACGTCGACGTGGAGGAGTTCAAATTCATCGCCTACAACGGAGAGGCGCCGGACTGCGTCTACTCGTGGGCGATCCGCTATGGAGGCGTGACGTTTGCCAGTTTCATCGAGCACACTCGCACCAAGGATGAGGCGGAGCTCGCTGCTCTTCGTGCAGTCCCGGATGCTGTCGAGCGCATGGCGGAGAGAGTGAAGTGATCACCGGCGTCGATCGAATCGAGGCGTTCGCACAGGCCGAGAAGATCCTCGATGCGTATAAGGATCTAGAGAGGCTAAGTCTTCTTGTCGATGTCTTCGATGCGGCACTTCTATTCCAATTGCATGCCAACGCGACACTCGATGAGGCTTCGGCCGTCGCGAAGCGGTGCGCCGATGCTCTCGCGCTCGACTCGAACAAGTACGCGAGAACAGTGGCATCGAGGATCGCAAACGACATCAAGACGCTGAAGCGCTGAACGAGACAACGCGCCTCTCTACCCGAGAGGGTGAAGCTATCAAGGAGACCGTGGCGATGCCGAAGAAGACCTACCATTATGCCTACGAAGAGTTCGGTCCGTGCCGTCTCATTCAGTCCGTCTTGGAAGAGTATAACGGCAGCGACTGGCGGTTGGTGGCTAGTGGAGACATCAACAACTGCACGGGCTATCTCGTCTTCATGCGTGAAGAGGAGATCGACTACGGTACATCCCAAGACAAGCTGTGAACATGAGACGCTTCGCCAAGACCGTCGCGGTATTCTGCCTGTTCACGGCTCTCCTGCTGTCGATGGTGTTTATCGCCGTCGCCGTCTGCGCCGTCATCGTTCTGATGACCGCTTCGTTCGTCAGCGTCTTCGTTGACGACGTGGTGACTCGGGCCTGTCTGACGATCGTCATCTTTCTGTTAGGCGCATTCGCGCTGTACGGCGTCAAGGTTGTCGAGGATGGAGGAATCCGATGACGATCGAGAAGAGCGCTGACGATGGATGGGTCCTGGAAATCGAAGACCATCCGCGACAGTTTCGCAAGGACGTCATCGCAAAGCCGATTCAGTTGTGCGCGACCATCGCCCAAAACTGGGAGGTCGATGACGACGAGGACGACGAGACGATGGTCTGGTCGTTCACGCTGAGGGCTGGCTCCCATCAGTACCTCATCGACACGGAGCACCTGGCCCATCATGGTCCGTACGCTACCGAAGCAGAGGCGAAGGCCGCTGCGATGCGCGTCGCTGACGCGTACATGCGCGAGATGTACGGCGCCATCCGGGATCGATACGAGCCGGTGCCGGTGCTGCGGTGGAGATTCGACGAAGATGAGCCAGATGGTCCAGAGTGGTCTGCTGAGCTTGGACAGTGGGTCATGGCTGCTTCCGCGGATTCGTGGATGATCGATACTCACCACTCTAAGAATCCCAATCCAGTCGCCGATGGCAAGGAGGAAGGTCCCGAAGCAAACCAGCGTGCCGCGGAGTCCAGACTCGAAGAGCTCGGAGTTCGGTTTGTTCGGGAGCGTTCGTGATGGCTGGAGAGAAGTGGAAACCGACCATCGACTCTTACAGTGGAGAGCTCTTGTACCAATGGAGTTACGATCACGCTGTACCCGACGAGAGCGCAGCGCTCGACGCGCTCGCTCTCTACGAGAGCTTTCTCTCTGCCATTGCATCATGCATTCGTGCTCGTCTCGTCGCTCGCGCGATGGATGGTGGCGACGTGGCGGTGGACACCGACGATGCCGTCTTTGGGACTGATCGGGGTCCGGGTCACTGGAGCGTCATGCGCTGGTGCAAGAGTCGCGCTGAGGTCCTCGCCATCATCCATGGAACCCCCGCAGACACCGCCGTCGAGGTCGTCGACACGGTGCTCCGTCTGGCTTCGGAATGGAGCGATCGATGAGTGCGCTTTCGTATCGCGTGCTGTACCTCTTGCTCGATCCTTTCGTCGGGAGTCGTGTCGCGATCGGATCGCTGTGCGAGACGGAGACGCACCCCGTGTTCGTCTGCTGCGCTCTGCCGGATGGCGTGCATCTCAGCGGCGCAACCGCGAGGCTGCTTACGATGGCCTACGATCGGCTCGGGAAGAATCCAAGCGAAACGCAGGTCGAGAACCTCGGTACGTGCTTCGCCCTCGGCGAGAAGAAGCAGACGCCGCGAGTCGCCGACCCGATCACATGGCTGTCGCTCATCGGCGGGTGGAAGGTCGGACGATGACCACGACCTATCGCACCGCGTCTGCGCCGACCGCGCCCCGCGCTCCGTGGTGGCGACGTGCTCTCTGCGCTGTCGGGCTGCACTCGCTCTACCTCGTCAGCGACCGATGCGCCAAGTGCGAGCACTGCCCGCACGAGACGCACGAGCAACTGTCGCTCCTCGGGCTTCTCCACGCGCTTTGTCGCGCACGAGACCGACACAACGAGGGCCAGGCGACGCCGCAAGAGTCGCGCTTCGTCATCGACTGCTACCGCGGCGTGAGCCGCGAACTCGACGCGGGTGACCCGTGAGCTACTCCATCGCCAGACACGCGCACATGCTGGCCTGCATGCGCCACTGCACGAGGCGTTTGAAGGCCAGCCAGCACCGCGATGCGAAGTTTGCCAAGCGAAAGGTGCTGCGGCTGCGCGCCCGCGACGAGATCGCGAACGGGCTCGATCAGCTCGAAGACGAGCGCGACGAGCAACGCGCGCGGCTCACTGAGCTCGAACACGACGCAGAGGACGTGTGCGACTCCGACTCCGACGAGTGCGATTGCCGCGCCCGCCAGCGGCGCGCGCTCGAAGAGCTCGCCGCGCTCCGCGCTGGGGAGGGCAGCCGATGACCCGCGCCAACGATCTCGCGCGCACCCACGCGCGGAAGCTCGCGAAGGGCTCGTCATTCATCGCTTTCGGCGTCGCTGTAGGCGTCGTGCTCGCGCAACACGACGTCATCGCGCGAGCTCTCGCGTGCGCTGTGCTCGTCGTCGAGATCGGCTCCGCGGTGGTGGTGATGCGGCGCGGGATTCGCGCGATCGATCGCCTCGAAAAATCCGAGGCTGAAGCGACGCTCGCGCGACTCAACGCAGCAGTTGGCGATGACGACGACACGCCGAACCCGCAGCCGATTCCGCTGGACGTTCTCGCTGTGATTGCTGGAGAAGGATCAGACGATGAGTGATGATGCAGAGATTATTCCGCACGATCCCGACGCGCCGATGATCGTCGGCATACACGTTCACTGTCGCGGGCTTTACTGGGACACGCCGATCTATAAGGAGCTCGGCGCTCTGAACTACGAAAAGTTCCCGGACCGCCACGTCGCGCAAACGGTCTTCAGCATGGCTCACGACCTTGCTCTCGCTCCCGATGCGATCGACACGACCGGCGCGCTCGCGTTGGTGTGGACGAACAACGTCCAAGAGGCTCGCATCGAGTTCGATGGGCGTCGGTGCGTCGCGCGCTTCGACGGCGGTCAGCGCTTGATCCGCACCGACCGCGACGTTGTGTTCGCGCTGTACGCGATCGCCGCCTACCTCGGCGGACCCGAGGTCCCGACGTGACCGCCCTACGCGAGCTGCGACGCGCGTTCTGTGAGGCTGTGTCCAAGTGGCAGAGCGCGAATCCTTACGGACCGAGGCACCGATGAGCGCGAAACGAGCCCGCGCAGCGTGCGCGCAACGCTGTCCATTCGTGCTCTGGTTCCGTACGCTCAACGCGAGGCGCGCCCGCAGAATCTACCTTCGCGTTGCCAGATGGCAGCGGAAGATCTCCAGCAAAGCCGCGAGGATCAAGAGCGAGCGATGAACGACGCCGACCCCATCGAGATTGTCACGCGCGGAGACCTCGAGCTGCTGCGCAAGGCGAGCGACGAGCTGCGTAGGCTGGCGCGCGACTCTCACCGGCAACGCGCGGCCGAAGCAGATGCGCGCGGCCCCCGGCAGACCTACGGAACCTGCTCGTGCGGCGGCGGCTGCGCGACAGACGGGGACGCGGCGTGTGAGTCGGCAGACAACCTGCGGCGGATTGTGTCCCGATGGGTCGATGCGGCACGAAGCGGCCGCAGAGGATAGACCGATGTCGGAGACGAAGAACGAAAACCGCGACCGTAGCGATGGGAGTCCTTCAGAGGTATCTGAAGATCTGGACATCGATCAAATAACAGTCGCTGGAGCTGCGAGTGCTGAAGGAAGGGTAAAATGAGCGATCAGAAGCTGAATTGGAGACACATTCACGGCGGATACTCCGCTGATGTCGGCCATGTCTACGTGGCGGCGTATAAGTCGGATGACGCTATCGTCTCTGCAGGAGTACGGGTAGAGGCTCATGGCCACACGGCCGAAGAGGCTATAGAAAGGGCTGAAGCAACGCTCCTCAAGACCTACGAAGTCCTTCGCGATCATTGCGATCCGCTACCTGTGCTGCAGTGGACGTCTCCCTTCGACGGGGTGATGTCTGGATCGTTCGTCGTAGAGAGCAATAGCGATCCTCTGTCGTCCTGGAGGCTCTACGCCCGGGAGGGCAGCTTCGAGATCCGACTGGACGACAACGAGGACTTTCACCCGGCAAGCGGCAAGACCTGCTCGGAAACCAGGCTTCTGGCGGAGGCCGTTCTTCGCGGTCTTGGTGTCAGGTTCCAGTCGAGGGTCGTCTGATGGCTCGCCCGCTGAAGCATCTTCGGCATGTCAAGCGAGGCACGCCGCACATGCACAACTGCCCGCTTTGTTCGCGATGGAGGACGGAGCCGATGTGCACCAACGCAGAGTGCGACATCATCGGCGTGTTCGCCGACTTTTCCTCGCCAAAGTTCCCTCTCGCTGGACGCTGGATGGCGTGTCAACACTGCGTCGCTGAGGGCGATCACCGAGAGTCTCTCGAAGCGCTCCGCGCGCTCGGCAAAGCCGTCGCGATCGTCGCTCTCGCATCGGTGACTCGTGACGCTTCGCTTGGTCTCCCTATCGAGTGGCACCACGAGGTGAAGAGCGGCAAGACGTGTCGCATCATCGCGATGTATTGGCAAAGCAAGCGTTCGTGGTCGATCACCGTTTTCGACCGTGTGACCGCTGACGCGAAGCCCGTTGTCATCGAGCTTCCAGAGATTGCTGGAGATTCAGAGGATGTCGGGGCGGTTGTCGTTGACGCGGTTCTCCTCGAGGCTCAGAAATGGATCTCGACGAACGTGAGTCGGGCCGAAGAACCTCACTCAGCTGCGCTCCCGTAGAGCATCGAGGAACACTGGAACATGAGACCGCTGCATCGCTACTTCGAGCCATGGACGATCGCTCAGGCGAGAGATCGCATCGCGACCTGGCGTTCCATCCTGGAGCAGGTCGAGAGAGACGATGATCATTGTCCGTGCTGTCACCCGATGAGCGATGACATCGATTACATCGAGCGGTGCGTCAACGATGCGGAAGCACGAGGCGACCTCGTCGAGCGCTTCGAGTTCTGCAACGGCATCTGGCGTTCTGGTCGCGTCGACTACGGCGGCGGCCTCCTCACTCTGTGGCTGACCGACGAGATCTGTGTGGACTTCAACGATACAGGCGATCTGTACGTCTCAGAGGAGGAGGGCCGAGCCATGACGGTCGATGAGCAGCTGGCGGACACACCTGAATTCACCGTGGAGGCTGCGAGCTGCCAAGCCTCGCCGCTTCGATGCGCTGCCGACAGCGAATTCGACCCGCTGAGGAGATTCTGCTATGACGGGAGAGTCCTCGGCGAAGAGGATGCGAAGTCATTCATGGATTGGGTCGCCTCCGACGACCAAGTGTGCGTCCCGATGCTGGGATTCGATCGGTGTGTCGATTAGGCGATACGACGCCCCATGCTTCATAGGCTGACTGCTTGACTCTGAGGACACAAAGATGAGCGACTACGACGATCAGGAGTGGAAGGTCAAGTTCTGGCGAAAGCAGGCTGCCGATCACGCTGACAGAGGTGATCGGCATGCGGCCGAAGGCCGAGTAGAAGAGGCTCGGAGCGAGTATTTCCAAGGCGCTCGAGCAGAAGAGAGCGCAGCCAATTATGCGCAGGACAGCTCAGATCGTTGCCTCATCTTGCGCTCCGCTGCGTCGCTGCAGATCCTTGCCGGGCAGCCATGGGTCGCGGTGTCGATGGTCATGAAGATGATGATCGAACAGCCGTTCGTCTCCGAGTCAGAAGAGCTGCAAGCGGAGCTCCGCTTGCTCATCCGCGACGCGTGGAAGATGCAGGGCATCACCGCGAAGGGCGACCGAGCCATCGCCGACACCTTCACAAAGCAGCGAAGACGAGTACGCACGGGTATCCAGAAGATGCTCGAAGCGAAGAAAGACGGTGAGAAATGAGCAGCGATAAGCAGGACGACGACGCATCGAAGAGCATCCGGCTCGGTCGAATCTTGCTTATTGAGTTCGAGAACGGAAGAATGGAGATCTGGGTCGACGGCATGCTTCGAGAAGAGCTGCCTTCTAGACGGTTCTATCAGATCGTTGATAGGCGTTTCTATGGTGAACCTAAATGGACATACTGTCCAGATGAAGACAAATGGGCTGAAAAGGTCCCATCTTGGTTCCACATCGACCATATGAGGGTGGGCTCCATCGTCGAGACGTACATCCACATCTCGCGTGTGAGGCCGCTTACTGAGCAGGAGAACCAGAGCTTGAGCGCGCTTACGGCTTGGTCCGACAATCGCGTCACCATCGTCCGTGCGGCTTCCATGGGTGCCAGCCACGACATGGTTCGAGCTGCTGCGGAAGAACTCGGTCGAGCGCCGATCCCGAGCCCGTTGCCCTTGCGTCCAGGGAGTGGTCGATGATCGAAGAGATCGAGATCGCCGCGAGTCGGCTCAGCGGACAGAGCCTCTTCGAGCTGCGCGTGCGCTTCTACTTCTTGGCGACCATCTTTTCTGTCGGCCTTCTCTTGGCCATGGCAGCAGGCATCGTGTTTGGATTTGGCGTTCGCGGAGAGCTCTCGCCATGGTCCATTCCATTCTCGGTGAGCCTATTTGCCTTTGCGATGATGATCGCGAAGAGGTCGTGGCGTCGGATGGCGGCGTACGGATGGGCTCTGATGGATCGAGATTGGTGGAGGAACTTCAGGGAGAGCCACCGCCTCGACGACCCAGATGGCCAGTGAAAGAGTTGCCCGCCCATCGCGTCGGTGGTACAAGTCGATCCATGAACGAGATGGCAGACGATGTCTGGGATCCGACTGGAGTGTTCGTATCGATCCGCACGCTGATCCCTGGAGCGGCGATCGATCAGCTCAAGGATCATTGTCGAACGATCCCCCGGCTCACCGTCTATCATGTCGGCATCCACCCAGACCATCGACGCTTCGTGGTCCGCTTCGAGGCCCGCGGAGGCGCAGAGAAGCTCATCCCGCGATCCTGGAAGGGAGTTCCCGTCGTCCTTGAACGAGGCTCGCTCTGATCTCGCGCCGACGATTCTGCGTCAGGACTGTTGACTGAAGAGGTCTCTCGCGCTAAGGCGGTGGGCACCCATGAGCACCAGCTGGACGCGTTATGTTCCATCGAGCGACGAGATCGAAGCAGACCCAGGAAGCTCTAGCCGACCGATCGAGACGAGGGAGTTTGGCGACCTGATCCTCGTGATCATGGAGCGGTCCCACTATTACGAGTGGGAGATCGTTCTCGATCGACTGGGAGGCGCATCCCTTCGGGAGGGTACATCGTACGACAACCAGACGACGGGGATCTCCGCGAGGGACAGCGCGATCATGGATGTCGAGCAGGCTGCTCGCCGACTCTTCGGCGGGGATCCAGAGCCTTCTTCCTCCTCGCTCGAGGCCGCGCGGAAAGAGGGCTTCGAGGCAGGCGTGAAAGAGGGTGTCCGCGCGACGGCGTCCCACCTCGAGCGGCGAGCGAGGTTCCTTCGGGAGAAGGCTGACACCCTGATGAGGCTCAGCTCCGACATTTATGTCGAAGCGGATGAGATCTGCGATCGCGCCAGATCTTCCCGAGGCTCGGACGAAGGCTGAGGCGTGTGATGGTCTTGAGAATGAACGTGAACGCGCCCGGAGAGGTGATGAGCGCTGGGCCTTCATGGAATCTCTCTGGGCAGGGAGAGTACGAAGCGCTGATTTGCGGGCAGCTCGAGCTTCGAGCGTACTCCGACGGTCGTTGGTGGCTCTGGGTCAGCGGCCAGAGCCAAGCTGACGGCTGTGAGGCATCCATGGAGGAACGGATCTCGATGGATGCGTGTGCGGATAGCCTTCGCCATCGCGCGAAGCTCGGCGCGCTGCGAAGCGCGGTGCGCCGCGTTCTGATGGAGCTCGGGCCAGAGGCGTTCGACTCCAATGGATTCCATACGGAGCAGGAGATCGGCGGGATCTATCGCAGGAGCCTCGAGGATCGTCTTCGGTTTGTGTTGGGGCTCGACTCTCCGTCTGGCCCCGGAGACGGTATCGATCTGAGCGTGGCGGCTCTCGTCCTGCAATGGGTGCCAAGAGGCCCGATCGTGGACCTGACGAGCTTGGTCGCTCTCGTTCTTCGCTGGGTCACCGTGGGTCCGCTCGTGGACCTGATTTCATGGGACTTGCCAGCGAAGACTCTTGTTGGAGCGGAAGCGAAGACTACGTGGTTGCGGAGCTGCCCATGGCTCGAGAAGTCGACGATGGAACTGAATGCGAGGGCTGCGGAGAAGGCTGCATCAAAGCCCGTCGCGAATATCACTTCCGGCGATGCAGTGGTGCCGGAGCTCGTGGAGATCGACTCCGGCTCCGACGAGATCCCGAGCCTTCTTTTGCGAACCGTGCCAAGCCTCTTGGCGTTCACCGAGTATTATGCCAAGGAGATCTTGGAGCGGTTTCCGGGAACCAAGGTCGTCGGGCGAATGAGCTACCCGTCAATGGCCGTGGTGGAGTGGTCATCTGGCGAGTATCCGCGCGAGGCTCTGTACGGACGAGACTCGTTCTTGGTTCTGAGGGCTGATGGCTCACAGTGCTACTCAGTCCTGACGGACTGGATCTCCATCGACTTCCCGCGAGGGACGTCGAAGTTCGAGCAGGAGAAAGTCTTCCGCAGCCATCGCCTCGAACCGCTGTTTAGCAAAGTCCTTCCGTTTCGCGTTCGTGCTGTCGTTCCAGGGACCCAACTCACGAGAGCTGTCGATGCAGCGCGAGCGATCCGCGACCCCTTGCGTGGGATTCGCGCCCACGCGGTCTTGCTTCACTCGAGGGAGCAGCGGTGATGGCGCACAAAGAAGCCGTTTTTCTGGTGGACCTACCCCAGCCGTTCAACAAGGAGCTCGTGAAGAGGCTCGCCGTGATGCTCGAGGCCGAGAAGAATCTCGAGCTGCTGGGCTCGATCTTGGCGGCAGTCGATCAGGCTGCGATCATCCAGGCGTACGTCGATCGGGCTGTGGCGTCCGCTCTCGAGGACATCTACTCGAAGTGGCCTGTTCTTCGTTGGGAGGACAACGGCGACGGCGAGCTCACCGCGACGTTCCATGGATGGACGCTCTTCGCCTCCCCTTGCAACTGGATGATCGAGCACGAGACCGGCATGGTCTTGCGCTCTCCAAGACCCAACCAGCAGACGCTGCGGGACAACCAGCTGGCTGTGGAGTCCATCCTCTCGAGGATGGGCGCGGTCTTCCGGGTCGAACGGCGCATCGTTCGCGTCATGGAAGATGGAGTCGAGTCGTGACGAGGGAGAAGCAGAAGAGGCCGAGGAAGGGGATGGCGCTGGGTTTCGTCGAAGTGATCGCGACGAACGACCTGCGCTGCGGCAACGTGTGGGCGGCCGCGCGCGAGTACGCGAGAGGACATACTCATCGCGTCTGGCGGTCTTTTCGATCGATGCTTGACACTCTTCGGTTCTCCAAGACGATGCATGGGCACCGCAAGGGCCGCGAGCTGCGCGAGCGTGCGTTCCATCGAGCCTCGAAGCTGCCTCCGGAGTTGCGGGCGATCGCGTACCGACTTCTCGACGAAGAACGAAGATGGCCATGAGCGGCGACCGAAGGAGATGCACGATGGTGTTCAACGATGGTCGACGACGGTTCGCCGCGTGCGCGCCCGCGCAAGAGCAGGCTCGATGAGCGCCCGCAGAGCCCGTGCCGTCATCCGGCTCAAGATCCTCGTGGCCGATGAGATCGAACAAGACCTGCGTGCTTGGGCGAGGAATGTCCGCGAGACAGCTCGGTGCCTGCGCTCCCTGGGCGCCAGGTTTCGGCGCCCGATCCGATCCGTAATCGTGGAGAGCCCCACCCCCGAGCCGGTGCTCTCTTGGTCGACGGGGAAGGGTTCGTACGACGAGACGCGGGGCACGCTCGAAGAGTGGTCTGCGATGGCGTGGGACGACCTCTGGCAGGTCACGCTTCGAGGCGTGGGGTGCGTGCGACGCGGCACCCTCCCACCGGCCGACGTGGTGCCGGGCAACCGAGAGAAGAGCCGCGCTGCAGCGGAGAGTTCCCTTCGGTCCCTCGGGGTGAGGTTTCGCTCGGAGGCTCCCAAGTCATGAAGCTCTTCATGGATCGCCTCGCGGCGTTCGTCGGCCTCGTCGGCGGGGCCGTGCGCTACACGCTGAGAATGGGCAAGGACTGGGACAGAGCGCTTCCAGTCGCCATCGAGCATTGGCGAAGATCTAGCTCCTCTGGACTCGACTGGGTCTTCTGGATCTGCTTCGTGGGGATCGCAGCCCTGAACGGCTACGATGCTCACTCGCGGCTCGAGCGTCTGTGGTGGTCGCTCTTGGTGCTGACGACCCTCGCAGGGCTCGCTCTGGCGCTCACCACTTCGAGGAAGCCGACGTGAGCAACATCTTCATCCCCGATGAGTTCCCGTGTCCGATCTGCGAGGACGAGACGCTCGGGCAGGCTGTCGACGACATCTCCGCGGTGCTCTGCCGAGAGTGCTCTCTCGAGTGGATCTGGCGCGCCGAGGGAGACACGTTGGAGGAGTGCATCCTCTCCTGCGAGGGTCATGCCTCGACGCTCGAGGAGGCCGAAGAGATCGCAGTGAAGATGCGAGCGCAGCATGCGATCAACGTTCGGGCCGCGCACGAGCACTGGATCGCGCTCTTCGCCTCGATCGTCCAAGCCGCTGAAGACGCCTTCCTTGGCCGTCTCTACGCGAACTTCCTCCTGACGGAGGCCGCGGAGGTGGCCCTTCGTCTGGCGGATGGACACGCGGACGGAGTTGCGTCGAAGATCGCGGACGAGATCTTGAAGATGCGCGGGTGAGCCTCGAACTAGAAGGCTTCGGTGAGTCGTCCGACACAGACGCGGAACGCTAATTCCATAGCGACATCATTGCTAAATTCAACAAAATCAGCACTGTGATGATTATGGCACACATACATTTCGCCGTTGGGCTGCTCGCTGGCAGCGCCCTTTCGAACGCCATCAACACCACCGATCGCGATCGGGCCGAGTGGATCGCCCTTCTGGTCTGCTTGGGGCTGACCGAGGTTTGGGTGGGCTTCATGGAACGCAAGTCCAAGCAATGAGCGCTCGACGATCTCGCCAGGTTTGCGGTCGGCGTTGGCCGATCGTGCGGAGGTTCGTCGTTCGAGACGAGCTCGATCAATGGCAGCTGTACCTGGCCATCGCCCGAATTCTGCGGAGGGCGCCTCCTCGTGATCGCGGTCCAGACTGGGACGACGATTGAGCATCGGGCACGTCGTCTCGCCTGCGGAACGGTCATCTAGCGTCTCTGTTGACAGCTGCTGCTGGTCGACTCATCATCTCCGCCATGGAAGAGACTGCGGCAGAGGTGGGGTTCGACGAGCTTGCCTGGAGGCTCAGGCATCATCGTCGGTCTGCACAAAGATGCTCGGTCAATGGTGTGCATCTCCTCTCCTTGGGCGACGCTGCATCCTCGCGACACGTCTTCCTCGCAGCCGCAGCCGAAGAGCATCGAGCTGGAGAGTACAGCATCGACGTCTCCGAGCGTTTTTCGATCTACTTGTCGAGGGCGGTTCTGCTGCTCTTGGCTGGCGAATGGTTGGAGGCCGAGCGTTTTGCAGCGATCCAGCTCCTCGAGGACGTTGAAGACGAAGAGGCCAAGGACTCTTTTCGCCACGTCCTACGCCTCGCTTGGCGATGGCGCGAGCTCTCCGCGGCCGAGGACTTCCGCGCTCTCGAGAGGCTTCGCAACGTGCTGGTGTCCGTAGTTCGTGGCATGCAGAACCTTCGAGGACACAGGGAGCGATCCAAATGACAGAAATCAAGATCAGCTGGGCTCGATGCCCGTTTTGCGGCGTCGACGTTCCGTTGCTCGGCATGCCGAGCGCCGCCGCCCTTCGCTTCTCGAGGCACCGCATGGCGACCACCGCGCGCTGCGCTGGTTCTTTGCGGGATGCCCGCGCTGCGGTTTGCGCTCGCATCCGCGAGGACCTCGAGATCATGAAGGACTATGAGCAGAACCCAACGGAGATGGTTGCTGGGGCGCGCGCGCAGCTCGCTGCCATCGAAGAGTCGATGGCGAAGGAGCGGTCGTGATCATCCCGGAGAAGATCACCTGCCCAGAGTGCTATCTGGAGGTCGAGACTGTCGGACACGGCGCCGCCGCGAAGCTTGTGGATCACGACTACTTGAGCATCTGGCGCCCCGACCCTCCTGAGAAGTGTCCTTGGAGCGGCGCACTCGCGCTGCCCATTTTGATCAAACGCGCCGAGCGCGAGGTCACGTATCAGAGTCGCCGAGCAGCCAAGAAGCTCGAAGAGCTTCAGCGGGCGAAGATTGCGCATGACGACGCGAAGCAACAGGAAGCCAAAGCCTCAGAGATCCTCGCGCAGCTCGAATCCATCAGAGAGAGCAGCGACCGATGACTCGCATTCGCGTACAGACTGCGCGGTGCCCATCGTGCATGGACGAAGTTCCCGTGGTCGGCCAGCCATCGGCGGACGCTCTTCGGTTTGCCGATCACACGACCCGAGGAGATCGACGCTGTGAGGTCTCTGGTAGAGATGCTCGTGCGGCCGTGGCTGCGATGCTCCGCGAACAGATCGCGAGCATCTCCTACGATGGCACGCATGGGAAGTGGCTTCGCATCACAGCGCGCAAGCAACTCTCAGCGGTTGAAGACTCCATCGAAAAGGACTTCTTAAAATGAAGGTTCTATGCCCAGTGTGCAGGCGCCAAGTTGCTGCGTCGGGAGACGTGATCACGAAGCACTTCGACACGCCAGGTCGACTCCGCCGCAAAGTGTGCTCTGGGTCGGGGCTCGACGCTCTCCCGGTCGCCATCGAGCAGGCTGAAGAGGTCGTTGGTCTATTGACTATTTGGCGCAAAGAACTCCAAGAAGTTATCGCGCAGTCCACCGAGCGCCTCGGCAAGACCGAGTCGGAGCTGCTCGAGCGGACAAACACTCTCGAGGAGCTCAAGAAGCGGCTCGAGAACCGGACGAAGGGCGATCCAACATGAACACCAAAGAAGCCTCACCCGCTCGCAAAGAGTCTCCACCCATCGCGATCCCGAAGAGCGTTCTCTGCCCAGAGTGCGACAGGATCGTCGCCACCGTCGGCAAAGGCCGGTCGGCGAAGATCGTGAAGCACAACTATCCGAACCGGAGCCGGTGGAACCTCTACGGGCCGACTGGTACGTGCCCGGGCGGAGGGACGAGCCCGTTGCCCATTCTCCTCTCTGCCGCGCGGGGAGAGCTCGACGGAGCTGTCAAGAAACTCGAGTCGGCGGCAGCAGCCCACGAGAAGGCCACGCAGGATTCGTTGAAGTCCCAGCAGATGGTGGCCTTTCTCGAGGGACTCGTTCTTGCCAAAGGAGCAGCGGAGTGATGACCTTCGAGTGGAGGATTCGGAGGAAGCGCCATATCCTTGGCGGCACCCCGGTCGAAGGAGCCGTAATCGACAAGGGTGGAACCGCTGTCGGAGTAGTGGTTGCCCACAGCCACCGCCAAGACTGCGCGACGGTCGACGAGGCCAAGATCGCCGTCGAGTCGTACCTGCGACAGATGCTTGCATCGTTGCGAGCGTTGCTCGATCCTCCTCTTCGATGGTCGAACCGGGGAGGCATGTGGACCGTGGCTGACTTGGGCAAATGGCAGCTTCGGGCTACGGCTGGATACTGGAGGGTCAACGTCAACGGATCGACCGATGTGGCCTCTGGATTCGCTGTCACAGAGGCAGAAGCGCGCCTCGCGGCCGAAGGCGCTCTTCGCGACCTCGGCGTGGCTTTCAGAAAGGTAGACGATCGATGACGGTGGAGAATAGGTCGCAGTTCGGGTGGGTCGAGGACAAGTACGGCACCCTGAAGCTGACGATCGGTCCGTTGTGTGCGGTCGTGGCACACTACGCAGAAGGCGAATATGCGTGGTGGATCCAGGGAGTGAGCAAGGACGACCGAGATTGGGCTGGGCGCCTCTCGATGTCGAGGCCCATGCCTCGGGCCGCAGCGAAGGCTGCCGCGGAAGCGAAGCTCCGTGAATGCTACGAGGCTCTTCGCGATCAGTTCGACGCGACTCCTGTGCTCGAATGGTGGCTGGACGAGGAGTCCGAAGAGGGCGATCCAAGGTACTGCGCGAGGATCGGAAAGTGGATGCTCCACGCGAGCAACCATTGCTGGTCTCTGTGCAATGACAGGGTCACGCTGCCTCTGTCAGATGGCGGAGAGCTCGGTGTTGCCGAGAATCGCAGGGCCGCCGAAGACGCTCTCCGCTCGATGAGCGTGACGTTCCGATAGACTGAGTGGTGTTTGGCCGTCTGGCAACTGCAGCAAAGAGGAAGACAGAACCGATGAGCGACTGGAAGAAGATGGAAGACGGAGTGCTGGAGCTCGAGATCAACGCAGATCTCTCGGCGCGTGTTGGAGAACACCCCGGTGGAGATGCGGTGCTCGAGATCTTGATGTACTGCCGCGGAGAAGCGTCTTCGGTGGAGAAGGCGAAAGCCAAGGTGGAGCAGCATCTCCTCGAGCTCTACAACGCACTCTCTGCTCGCTATGCGCCTCGGCCAGCGGCGGCGTCCGATGTCGGACAGGCCCGCTCAGACGTCGATCCTGCCAAGGATAGTCAGGCTCCTTCGGTGTCACTCATCAGCCCTCCAGAAGAAGAGGAGCGCATGCGGCCTCTTTTGAATCTTCACTCTCTCTTCCAGACGAGCACAGTGGAATCCTGGCTCTCCGCTCGGGGTCCCGTGCGGCTTCCAGATGCTTTGGAGAAATTCTTTTCCTGCGGGAAATCGTTCCCGGCCGCAGAGAGCGCAGCCCGCGTTTGGATCATGGCCTCTCACTTGCTTATCGTTCCAGACGCCGTCGATCTCGTAGAGAGCAGTCGGTCTGTGACCTTCGCGTGGCTAGGCGCCGAGGAGACGGCGTCGGTAGAGTTCAAGCCAGATTTCATCATCGCCAAGTTCTCTCGTCGCGAGAGACCAGTCACGACGGATGAAGAGCGGCTGATCTTCAGTGATCAAGACGCTGCTCTCGCGCTGCGCGCGATTGCGTCGTTCATGCTTGGGCCGAGGAAGCTCGGCTGAAGTGATCGTTGAAGCGGATCGCACAAGACGGAATCTCGAAGGAGTTTGATCGATGAAGGATGCATACCGATCGGCGCCCGATGGGTCATCGATGGATGAGAAGCTCTATCGTTGCCATCTTCTTCTCGATCGATGCGTGGAGCTCGACAAGCGCAAAGACGACGCGGAGAGGAGCGAACGCGATGCGATGGAGATGGTCTTGCGTCTGTTCGCTGAGCTTCGAACGTCGAAAGCGTTTTTGACATTCTCCGCCACGTTTTTTCTGCTAGCGCTGATGTTTCAGGCTCATTGGATTTTCGTGGCGTGCTCGATGACCGCGCTCCTCACTGCCTGGACGAAGACGATGCAGCTCTACGAGGCGAAGGAGAGCGCGCTGTCGCTTCATCGCAGAGCAGAAAGCAACGCTTCCTGTGCGGCCTTGGAGGCGTTGGAGGCATGGCGGATGCTGATGCCCCTCGCGGCTCCTCTCTTGCTCCGTCCGACTCCTGCGGGAGAGAGAATCGACGAGTCAGCGTCGTCGAGCCTCGAGGGATCATGATCAAGAGCGTTGCGACATGGTCGCTCGCTGGTGCCCGCCAGCACTTTGCGCAGCGCCTCGATTCAGCGTGCGATGTCGGCGACGAGCTGCATGCGTGGGTAGGCTTCGAGACCGGCAGCGAGGAGGACCGAAGCCCCGCGGGCTGCTCTGCTGGCGGGCCATCGCTGATCGTGCGGATGGCCGACATCGATCTGGCCTCATCTTGGAGGGGTCATCTCCAGCGGTACGGGCCCGACCATCCTCTTGCGCCGACGCTCGGAAAGGCGCGGCCCATCGTCGATTTTCTCGCAGCCATCCACGCAGAGCAGGAGGATTACGCGCTGAGCGTCCACTGCCACGCGGGGCTGTGGCGCTCGGGCGCGGTCGCCGAGTGGGTCAGGGTCGATCTCGGAGTGAAAGAGCTCGAGACGAGCGTTCGTCTCGTCGACGTGATATCTGGCGAGCCATGGGGCGGAGAGAGGTTGTTTAACGCGGCGCTGTTGAACCTTCTTCGTGCTGCGCACCGGGAGAATGAAGGATGACGATCAACCATTCCAGATCTGCCTCCACAGGCGGTCAGCCACTCGAGAACGTTTTCTTCTTCGGGTGCATTCAGCAGGCCGGTCACCATCTTTGGGATCGGGACCTTCGGACCCGTCGCGAGGTTGGCCCGTGGAAGATGGCGGATCTCGACCCAGCCACGGCGGCTGGCCCTGGAGGGAGCCGCGCGCGAGCGTGTGAGGCGTGGATGATCGACGATCACCAGCGGGAGGGAGAGGCGGTGCTCTCGTACCGGGATGGGTGGACTCGCCTCGGCTGGGCCGACCGGAGCGTGGATCGGCGTCGAGGCTCTCACGCCAACGTCATCGCAGAGGGCTTGCGCTCGGCCGAGGAGATGCTCTTCCTTGGATCGGCGGCGTTTCCTCGGGTGTTCTCCCGCTTCTCCTACCCGATCGTCGTCAAGCGAACGGTGGGGGCTCCCGAGGCCCCTCCGGCTCCGCTTGCCAAGCGAGCCGAGCTCGAGCTGCCCGCAGCGCTCTTCCTCACCGGCTACGATGGGTGCCGGTACTTGGTGAGGCTCGACACCGATCACCACCAGTACCTGGATCTTTCGGACGTCCTTGGTGGCGAGAGGCCGCAGGGCGACGTCGTGACGTCGCTCGTCGAGGCGAGACCCATCCCGGAGGCTGGGGATCCATCTCTGCATGATGAGCGCGTAGCAGAGGCTCCCGAACCGATCGTGTGGCGTCTCAAGATCGTAGCCGAGTACCAGCAGCTCTCCCCCGAGGAGAGTCGTCGGTGGATTCTCGAGGCAAGGGCCCGAGACGAAGAGTATCAGAGGCGGTGCTTCGAAGTGGAGCCCAAGGATCGCGCAGGCGAAGAGGAGCCTGGCTCTCGATCCGAGAAAGCTTCCGCCCACGAGAGCCCAAAAACCTGATGAGTCCGGGCAGACTCATCGCAGATGAGCAGCTCGCACTGTTGACTGACGATGGACCAGCGTGTATCTGATGTTGGTGTCTATCCAGTCACACGCCAAGTTCTGCCGCAAGATCCGCCGAGCGCTGGCGATCGATGGTGGTAGCGATTCCACGCGCTGGCCCCATCTCTATGACGGCAGAGGGAGAGATCGATGAGTCGCGATCGGCAGAGATGGATCGATCTCGATCCGCGAGAGCTCGACGCGGCGCTTCTACTCCATCAGATGGAAGCCATGTCTCGCGAGAACTCTTCGGATCACGAAGAGCTTGGCGATTCATGCGTCATGTGGGAAGTGCCATGGCTCGTCGCTCTCTCTTTGCTCGTTCGCCGCGAGGATTGGCAGGTTTCGAACTCGAGCCGATATGTTCTCGAAGTCTACGATGGCGATCGACCATCGGACATGAGCGGCTGGGACGAGATGGACGCGATCTTTCTGCAGGTGTACTTCGGGCACCGAAGGGTGGACGCTCTTCACAACGCGCTCTTCGAGCGCGATTCTTTGCCTGTCCGACTGCTGAGCAGGGACCCGATTCGGGAGACTCATCGCGCCGTGCACGAGGCCATCGCTGGATCCCCGCGCACAGACTGCAAGTGGTGCGCGGATTCTTCGCCCGAGAAGCGTTCGTGACGGGAGCGGCATCAAGAGTCTGTGCTCATCGCTTTCGACTGATGGAGACAAGATGATCGACGACCCCGTGAAGATTGCCCATCGTGTCCGCAGTCCGATCAGCGGCTACGAGTGCAGGCGAGACCCACGTTCGCACAGGAGAGAGTGCCATCACATCTGCTCCCGCTGCGGCCACGTTTGCTCGGCCTTATTTCGTCGTGACCCAGAGGGGAGACAGATCCTCGTGGTTCGGCCACATGGGTGCTTTGTGGAGGGTCTTCCCGATGATCTCTGAATGGAAGATGGTCTACCGAAACCCAGAGAAGACCATGGAGATCTGGGAGCTACGCCATCGCTCTGGAGCACTGCTCGCAGGGCTCGACTCACGCAGCATTTGGTCGAACAACATCGGCGGATGGGACACGAACGGAGCCTTCCTGTCTGGCCGGAGCTACGAACGCTTCTCTGGCTCTGGAAGGCATCGGCACGAGCTTCGGATGCTCCGTGCTCGCATTCAGTCGTCATTGGCGGCGCTCGACGGCCAGGACTCTCCCGCCTCGCTTACGGACTTCATTCAACTGAACGACGACGTAATCGCTAGCATGATTGCCAGCGACGGATCGAGGCGATCTCGCCGAAGAAGAAAGCGGGCGGAGCGATCTGCTGAGATCGACCGGCTTATCGAGGCCGTGCGACGAGAGGCTGACGCAGAGAGGTTCGCGGAGATCGCCGAGGCACTAGAGGACTACTCGCTGTGGCTGGCTGGCTGATCAGGCGATGTCTGATCGCCATTGAAATGGATCTTTGGGCTACTCGATGAACAAACTCACTCCCGAAGCCATGGCCTATCTCGAGGAAGCCATGAGCGTCTCCGAACGCAACAGCACGACGGCGAAGGGCGACGATGTAAATTACGAAGGTGAGTCTGTCGTCGAGGAGATGGCTCCCTGGTACGAGGCTCTGTGGGTTCGCTTCGGCAGGACCGAGGCGCTCGACGATTTCAACAGCGCTGCGGCCGCTGCTTGGTCCCTCTTCGAGCGGCACACCAAAGCCTCCCGGAAAGAGTTTTCCGCGGCAAAAGGCAACGCTCTGGGTCGATGGAGACGAAGGATGAACCAGGCACAGCCGGGAGAAGTCTTTTCTGGAGATCGCCCCAAGGAGGTCACAGACATCGGTCTGGAATTCGCCAAGAGGACGCGTCGAGACGACCGGATCCCATGGGACACCGCAGAGCGATTCGCCATCGGAAGGCGGGCCGTCGGCATCGAGCAGTTTGGACCGCTCTCGCCAAAGCTGTCTCAAAAAGAAGTGAGAGAATCGCATCCATCCGTGCATGCATCGCTGCTGATCGAGAGCTACGAAGAGAGGATGGATCGACTCGAGAACGGAGTCTCCTCGATGAAAGAGCCAGACGATGCTTGGGTCAAGTCTGGTTATCCAAAACCCGTTCATGACTGCCGGTGGTGCAAGCCATGAGCTTCGGAGATGACTTTCGCGCAGCAAGGAAGCGAGCCAATCGGACGCTCAGGGACACCGCGACGGCCATGGGCGTTTCTCTGACGTACGTCTCCACGGTGGAGCGCGGGACCAGCTACCCGTTCAAGCCAGCGGTGATCGTGACTGCGGCGAAGTTCTTCGGCATCGATCCGGCCGAGCTGCTCGCGAGCGCCCAGCAGACACGCGGCTCCTTCCTCTTGACGGCCCGCGGCGTCACGGCGCTTCATCTGGAGGTGGGCGCCAAGCTCGCGCGGGCGTGGCCCGGCCTGACGAAGGAGCAGCTCGACGCGATCATGGCTGTCCTCTCTGAGTGACTCGTTCGACCGACCCACGGTATCGAACGCAGAATGCTTGCATTCCTCGACTAAATGGTCATGATCGACATGCTCTGCGAGAGCGATTCGGCTCGAACAGCGCACGGATTGAAGGAGAAGACGATGAGCATGAGCGTGGATGGAACAGGACATGCTTGGCACCCTCAAGAGGGCGACCGGGTCAAAGACATCGACTCGGGTGAGCACGGGATGGTGGTGCAGATCCACCAGCGAGCGAACGACTCGGCGGAGGTCTGGGTGGCTCTCCGCGACGATGGCGCTTGGCGGGTCGTGATGCGCACCGCCGATCAGCTCGAGCTCGACGTCGAGGAGCAGCCAGCTCCTTCCGATGCGAAAGAGTCGAAGAAGTCGATCGAACAAGCGGCGTGCGATCTGCTGGCCGAGCTCGTCTTGCTCGGGCAGCTTCGCTCTCGCGTGCAGTCCTCGGACGAGCTGGTGGCGGTGCTCGAGATCGAGGCCGATCGATGCGCGGCGGTCGCGGAGCGCAGGGTCGATGCGCACCGATACGCGGACGCAGCGAGGGAGCGTTCCCGGGAGGCGAAGCTCCGCGGGCTGGCGGAGTCCGTGGGACTCGTGCGAGCCAAAGCTGGCTACGCTGGCTGATTCACCGAACGAGCGGCTCGCTCAGCCGACTCATTCTACGTCAGAATGGAGTCGGCTCAATCTGCGTGCAGCTCGACGTGCTTTGCCTTTTGAACCAGCCATCAGCAGTCGCTCGATGCGTCGCTGCAGATAGGCGATGCGTCTCGCTTTTCTTTGTTGCTTTCGTAGGTCGGCGACTGCTTTCCTGGCTCTGCTTCGCGCGATCCTTCGCTCGATCTCGTCTCTCGGCATAGGTTCTGGCGGAGTTTTATAGAGGACGACGCGCGTCCAGCAGTCATGCCTCCCTTGCGCTCGCGTGTTCGTGATTCGAGGGAAACAGGCGCGAAGCATCCTCTTCGCTGCATCTCTGGCTCGCTTGGCGCTCATCGTTGATCCTGCTTGTAGTTTGGGTCGATCTCCAGCTCTGGAAGCTCCCATCCGTCGCCGTCGTTGACGATGATGTGCCAGCGATCGCGGTAGGCTCCGAGTGAAACGTCATAGCGATGCAAGTGAGCCGGAGCGAGACCGAGCGCGTACACTGCGCGCTGCCAATCGGCCCCGACATGGGCGGCGTATGCGAAGGCGGCTGGCCAGGAGACCAAGCCCTCCTCGCGTTTGAAATTCTTGGGAAGCCTGCGAGGCCCGACGTCTCCCCACGTCCACCCGTCCGCGTAAGGCAAAGCTCCACCAGGCACCCGGCGAGCGGCCTCGAATCCGTCGTGGTTGTAGAACACACAGGATCGAGCGGCGCTGTACGAGATGACTCCTCCATAGCCTTTTCGAAGGTCTTCCTCGAAGGAGCTCTTGCAAGCGAACGCGCGCGTGACGGCAGCAGACAGCTCGTCGGTCAGGATTCGCTCGGCGCTCGCGATGGCAAGCGGGTTGCGCAACGCAAACGGCAGGGCGCGCAGGTCGATGTGATCGGCCCAGCCGCTCGGGGCGAGACCGTGGGTCTCGATCGCCTCGACAGCGGCGCGCAGCTCGTCCTCTTGGCGGAGGTCGTACGTTGCTGTTACGGCGATCGCTCGGGGGTCGGTTGGGAGGTGTAGGAGCCTCACTGCGCACCGCCTCTTTCCTCGAGAAATCGGCGAATCGCGAGCACGCTGCGCGGTCGTAGCGCATCCTTCGGCAGTCGATCGCCACGCGACCAGCGCTCGACAGCGACAGAGCCAACACCCACACTCTGCAGCGCATCACGCCACCCTCGATTCCCGACAACGCTCCGCGCGAGCGCCGTGAACTCGGCATCGCTCACGTTCATCGCTTCGATCGCAGCGGCGAGTCGCTCGGCCGCCACGACCTTGGCCACTTCTCGCGAGGCCAGCCCGTACACGAGGGCGATGCACGAGTCCTGTCCAGCGATCCTGTCGCACTCGACGCTCGCGATCCAAAGATACGAGCCATCGGCGCGCGGCGCGATCGTCTCGGTGAGCGTACTGAGCTCGTAGCGGTCGTGGGTCGCGGTCGACCCAAGCGGGTAGTCTGACCAGATCACAGCTTCCGTCCCTTCGCGCGATCACGCGCCGCTGGCTCGCCGAGCACGTCGAGCGCGGTCGCGATCTCGTTAGCGATCACGCTGCACAGTCGGCGCAGCTCCGCGCGCAGAGCAGGGTGCCAAGCGGCACACTGGACAGCTCTGGCTCGGGCGGCGGCGTCGGCGGCGGCATAGCTGGCTCGGTCGCTGTAGCCAACGGCGGAGGCCGCGGCGATGGCTGCGTTGGTAGTCTCGCTGGGGACGTAGTTGGTCGCGACCTGGATGTCGTGGGAGTAGATGCGAGCAGAGTGATAGGTATCCTCGCGCTCCTCTGCGCTCGCCTCTCCACGCAGCCACCGCTCTGTGGTCTCAATCGCGCGGCGCGGACGGTTCTCAACCTCCGGGACGTAGCGCAGCGACTCGCGCGCAACGCGGCACGCGAGCCACCGACCGATTCGGTGAGACCACCGCGTGATCTCTCGGAGCACGTCTCGCGCGTCGTCGCTCGCGAGTGCGTAGTCGTGTAGGGCCACCTCGACGGCGCGGCGGGCTTCGGGCGTCCATTGAGAGAGCGAGTCGAGCGGGTCCCGCGTGTTGTGCTGCAACTCGGCCCACTCGCTCTGCTGCTCACTCGGAAGTGCGGCGATTGCTGCGGTTATTGCGTCCATTGCGTCCTCTTGATTACGTGTGTGGCTCTCTGCCGCGAGATCGACCGCGCACTCGCGAGCGGTCCCGTGGCAGCGGGTCACCCCATCCACTCACTCACAGCCCCGGTACGCAGCGACTCCCCGACCACGATGCACAGTCGGCGCAGCTCGGCGTCCCGCGCGCGAGTCCAATCGCCGTCGACGGCGGATGAGTTTTCGGCGACGGCGGAGGCGGCATCGGCGGAGGCGTCGGCGGTGTATGAGGCGGCGTAGGCGGCGTTGGCGGCGGCGGCGTCGGCGTCGGCGTAGGCTGCGGCGTTGGCGGCGTTGGCGGCGTAGGCTGCGGCGGAGGCGGCGTAGGCGGAGGAGGCGGCGGAGGCTGCCTGGCGACACTCCTCCACAGTCGCCTCGCCGCGCGTCCAGCGCTCTGCGGTCTCGATCGCGCGCAGAGGTCGCAACTCGCCTTCGGGGACGTAGCGCAGCGCCTCCCGAGCGACGACGCACGCGAGCGCGACGCCGAGCCGACGGGACCACCGAGCGATCTCTCCAAGCACGCCTCGCGCGTCGTTGCTTGCGAGCGCGTAGTCGTGTAGCGCTACCTCGACAGCGCGGCGAGCCTCGGGCGTCCACTGTGCAATCAGCGCGCATCCGTCGCCAACATGTCCATCGTGCGTCGCTGTCCACTCGCGCTGCTGCTCGGCCGAGAGCGCTGCGATGGCTTTGTCAATTTCGATCACGTCGTCCGTCCCTTCACTCGTTCTTGCGCGGCGGCGGCGAGCGCGTCGCGGGGCTACGTGGGGGGCGCAGCCTCTTCGAGGGGCCAAGGGAGCCCCTCTCCGGGCCGCACGATCAGAGCCCACTGAGGCGCGTAGGGCTCGGACCTCCAGAGCCACAGCCCGAGCCCCGTTCGGTACAGCTCAGCGATCCAAGGGGGCCCGCACAGGATGTGCTCCGCCATGCTCCATGCGCACGGCACGATGGCGGCCCATCGCTTCCCGGACTCGGCCGTAGCCTCGAGCCACTCCCTCGCGTAGTGGGGCTTCTTCGGGAGACGGCCGCTGTCCTCCTCCCATGCGCGGCCGAAGCCGAAGCGATGCTGCGTCGGCATGTATCCCTCGCTCTCCACGCCGTGCTCATTGAGCAGCGCGTGCCAAGAGCGGAGCCCGATGTAGTGGCCGGTCGACCCCGCGAGCCCCTCTCGCAAGATGCGCTCGGCGTCGCGCACGCGCCCCGGGTTGGTGAGCGCGGTGGAGGCTGCGATCTTGTCCTCGAGCAGCGAAAGAACGCGCTCCTCCGAGGTCCAGTCCGCAGGCGCGAGCCCTTGCAGCACGAGCTCTCCGAGCGCTGATCGAAGCGCGTACTCGCGATCGATGAGCGAGTTCTGGAAGCCCTCTGGCGCCCGCCGACGAACGATCTCCATCGCTCGCGGATCAGGCGGGATCGTCAGAATCTTCGGCTCCATGGCGTAGGGTCGCGTCGAGACAGTCATGATGTCGCTACTCCTCTGTGGACTGATCGTCCTTGTTGACTGTTAGCGTCGACGGAAGAGCATGTCAATCTTCGCTGTTGACCGAAGTCGATGGCCGGGGTAGGACGCTCCGCATGGCTCAACGTCACGAGCGACGACCAGGCCCCTATCGACTGCGCGAGCGGAGCTGCGACGGCACCGGATGCCACTACGACGAGTTCCCGTGGATGCCAGAGCGCCCTCGCGCTGGATATTCCGCGGGAGAAGAGGCACCTGGATCGCACTGCTTTGCGCGTTCTCTCCCGCCAAACTACTTCTCGTCGACCATCGAAGAGCCGTACCTTTTGCAGTGCACGCACTGCGAAGAGATCGCGGTCAGCGACACCGACGACGTGCATGCTCAACCCTGTCCGAGCGAGCCCCGCGCGATCCTGCGGTGGTTTGCTGAGCTGCTCGCTGGCGTGACCTTTGCGTTGGTCACGCCGCCGGGCCGCTGCGCAGCGAAGGCTCTTCGTCGGGCGAGAGAATGCCGATCCGTTCGCTGGAGGTGGATGGAGATGGTCTGCGGATCGAGGAGAAACCGCCTTCTCTACTTGGGGAGGTGCATGTGGCTCTCGGACGCACCGCGCTCGGCCTCCGCCTTGATCGATTCTGCAGAGAGGTGTACGTCGGGAGTCCTCGCGGACTCCTCCGCGGCCAGGGCTCGAGTATGAACCGGATTCAATGGGCGAAGACCGACCTCGCGACCGTGGTGTACGCCGCGGACGCAGGCCCCTTCCGACTGCTCGTCGCGGTCGTGCACCACGAGCAGCCGACGCTCCCTCCGATGGAGGTCGTGGCTTGGGTGCTCAACGAGAGCTCGATCCTCGCTGAGACCCGCGTCATCGACGGAGAGGAAAGCGCTGCGATCGCGGAAGCCAAGTCCTGGTGCGAGCGGTGGATCCTCGAGGAGACGGAGACGTTGGTCGAGCTCGTCGACGGGGACTCCAGTCGGGGTCGTGGTCTATCGCCAGCGGCTCCGTACCGATCGCTGGCCGTCGCGGTGTCGAAGCTCGTTCGGGCTCGAGTCGGCAACCAAGGCGCCGGTCGCCTCGTGTATCGCGACCGATTCGGGGCGAAGGGATGGGCCGTCGTGCTCGCGAGCGTGTGCTTCTTGCTGGCGCTCGGGCTCTTCAATGTGGGTGTCTCGGGCTCACTCTACGGAGTGTTCGCGTTGTCCGCCGCGGTCTCCGCGATCGGCGTCGGCGTCTTGTTCAAGACGTTGCCTCGATCTTGAGCTGCGTTCACTCTTCCTGCTGTCAGCCAAGGAGCTGAGGATGTCGATCTGGTCGGTCTCAACGTTTTCCATGGAAGAGGCGACGTGCGCTCTTCGGGACGGATTTTCCGCGGGGCACCCATACGCGCGGAGTCCGCGCGCGTGGGTGGGCTTCGAGGTGTCGTGCGACGGGCCATCGCCGTTGAGGATGCTGAAGGACGGTCCTTCGCTGATCGTCGCTGTCCACGACAGCGGCCACGACTGCTTCGATTACGATCGAGCGATGGCCAACAACCCGCCGTGGCCGTCGCTGTCAGGAGCCAAGGACATCGAGTCGTTTGTCTCGGGTCTCCTCGAGAGCGATGAACGCTACGCGCTCTGTGTTCACTGCCACGCTGGGATCTGGCGCTCGGGCGCGGTCGCACAGTGGATGGTCGACAGCGGAATTCCAGAGGACGCAGGATCCAGGAGAAGGCAGACGAAGGCTCCGTCTCTTCCCTTCAACCGAACCATCTACGAGTTGTTGTGGCTCGCGGGGGACGTCGAACAGGTTCCTGGAACGAACTCCTCCACGAGCGGGCAGCCATGATTCCTGCCGCGATCTACAGGATGATGACGGACTCGAAGCGCTCGTCGAGCAGGTTTGCGCCATGCGGCTTGTCGATGTCCACCGTCAAGTACAGCTCAACGTCCATCTCGCAGAACGATGGTCCGCTCGGGTTGCGCAACAAACCCATGCGCCATGGTTCTGCGGCGCGTGGACTCTTCGGATCGTGTTTTCGCTCCTATGGGCGTAGCCGTCATTGTCAAAGGCACAAGTCGAGGGCGTGATCATGGGCTCTCCAAGACCGATTGATCCATTGCTCGTGGCCGCTAGGTTCGCGGTCGAATCGCTTCCGCTGGACGTCCCTCGAGAGATCATCGGAGAGATTCGGGAAGGCATCGAAGAAGGTCGAGAAGGTCGAGTTCGAAGTCACATGCTCTCTTTGCTGGAGAGCCTCGACGAGCGTCGTTCGTCCTCGTCCGTCGACTCATCGTGGTGGATCGAGATGTCGATGCGAGCTGCAGAATTCCCGTTACTCGGCTCTCGTGTCTCGATCGAGGAGGCTTGGCATGGAGCCTGGGTCTTCGATCGAAGACTGGGTCTTCACATCGCGCTGGAGCTGCTCATGGAGTCTCGATGGGGAGGCTCTGGAACGTTCTGGGCCCAATCCATGATCCTTGGTCCAAACGATGGAGAGCGGTGGAGGGATAAGGTCGCGATTCTCACCAGGGAGTGGGTGCGCGGTGGAGACCCGTCGGTGTTTCAGGCGATCCTGACGGAGGGGATGATGCCAATCGATCGAGGCATCTTCCATTCGAAGATGATCAACATGGTGTCCTTCG
>JAAFJA010000015.1 GCA_013298765.1 Betaproteobacteria bacterium | reverse complement strand
GCACTGGCTTAACATGCCACCACCGAGTTACCCACCGCGCGCGCGAAACGTGCTCTATGCAAGGAGCTTTCGCGCGCGCCGTGGATAACTCTCAACGCGCCTCATACACAGAAATTCAGATACTCCCACCTCGCTTTTTCCTTTTTGGCGAAGGTACCTAGCGACCTCGATATCTTCAATCAGCTTCCACTCGCCGTCGATGCGCACCGGTACAAATGAAAACGACTCTGCAAGCATCTTCTGACGAACGCCACCCAGTAAGTCGAAGTCATTCGCCGAAAAAATAGCTCGTACCATCACATCATGAACTTTGCTAGTGTTTGTAATGTTTGACATCGCATCCTCAAATCCGATTGATAGCTCAATTGCTGCCTGCGTAGCATGCCGTGCGTATGCGCCTGTGTGCATTGCGTCGTTTCGCGCCGAGCGCACCAAATCGAAAAGAGCTGAGAACGAGCCAAACAACGAGGGGGCAGCCTGTGGAAGCTCAGTTAGCAATGGTGACTTACTCGCGAGTTCTTTGAGCCTTGCTTCGTACCCGCCGAGAGCTTTGCGTTCGCCACATAGGCGGGCTCCCAACGCTTCAAGCGCAAAACAAATCTCGTGAAAGCCCTCGGCGTCTCGAAGAGCCGCATACCGAGCAGACCTTAGCAGATCGCGGTAGTAGATGCGCTCGTTAGCTAATAAGTCGTTGTTCACGGCGCTCGAACTGAAAGTCGTGGCTATCGGTTGAATAAATGGAGCGTACCGCATCGCGCGATAATTCGGTTTATGCCTTCTAGTTTCCAACCCATCGAAACCCCCTGCATAAAGATCTGCACGGTCGATCCCGACTCGGGTTTATGCGTCGGTTGCAATCGCACGTTGGATGAAATTGCGATGTGGGCGAGCTTCTCGCACGCCGAGCGGCGCGCGATCATGGCGGCATTGCCTTCGCGTGGTGGTGAGATGGGTGACGAGCAGCGGTCGGCGTAGGGCATTCCTCTCCCTCTGGGAGAGGTCAACGCGAAGCGTTGGGTGAGGGTGAGGCGCTTCGTGAATTCCTACTCCCGATAGGTGAAAGCTTCCCTCACCCGGCCTTACGGCCGACCTCTCCCAGAGGGAGAGGAACTGACGCAGCGCCGCGCGCCATCGCCTAATCTATTCGGGGTAACCGACAATAAATTGCTATTTCAATAGGTATGGAATTTCGATGCGTTGCCCGATTGAATAACGCGATGGCGATTTGGGCTATCTGTTCCCGGTCATTATTTCCAAGTGCCGCCGCAGTCGTGCGGGTGTGGCGCTTGCACGATTGCTTTCGCGCCGCGCTTGGACGGCGTTGTTCGCCGACGCAATCCGCGCGATCAACTCACTGCGTTAAGCCTTTGAGATAACAGGTTTGATGAATCGCACAGTGGCGGACTCCCGATAATGTGCATCTAGCTTAGGAGAAACGAATGATGTATGGGCCATTCCGCGCGACGGCGGTGATAGTTGCAGTTGTCGCGGTGAGTTTGTCGGGTTGCGGTTCGAGCGAAGATGCCGCAGTCGCGCCCACGCCAATGGTCACAATTGCAGCGCCAGTGATTTCATCGCTTGTCCCTCAATCACCCAATGCATTCCCGCTAGTCAACGGGGCGTTCGTGATCGATCTCAACATGCCGCTTGAGATGGCGCCGCGGCTCAAAACATCGGTCGATGCGCAGCAACGCACATTCATTCACCTGAACACATTCACCGAGGCGGGCGGCGCCGCCAACGAGGCACGCAACGCGGCGTTTGCGACGCTCACACCCGGCGCGGGGTTTTCAACCGGAACGACCAGTTTCACGCATCCGTTTAGCAACATCGTGGCCAGCAAATCGGGTGTGAGCTACGTGTCGTTTGGCGCAAACACCTTGTACTCGGTGTTACAGCGCCCAGTTGTGCCAGGGGCAATCACAGAGCTGTTTCGCGGCAGCGCAAACGAATCGGTAGTCGGCCCAGCGGTGGGTGGCGAGTTATTTGCTGCGCGGTTGGTACTCAACTCGGGAAGTTATTTTCTGGAAACTCGAAGTACGTCGAACGGTACGTGGGGGAGCACCGCGCAAACCGCGGTCACATTACCGATCGATTTCACACCTGATCGGACTGCAGGGGGCGTTCGCTACCAACTGCAGCGATTTTCGCTGAGATCTGCGCTGTCCGGAGCACGCGGCGATGTGTTTGCGGTCTCACTATTTGGTATCGCGGAGCCAGCGACGTCGTTCCATTTTTCGGGCTACGGAGGCGACTACCTTTTGTGGCGTGATCGCGGAAGCAATGAACTAAAGACGATTGCGTACAAAGAGTTGTGTTTTTCGCCATCGCCCCGTGGTTGTCTATTTGATTTGAACAACAAATTCAACAATCTCGCCATCGAAAACAACGGGGACATTACGTATCTAAGTGATGGGAATGATTCGAACTCACCGCTCTTCGGGAGTCGTTGGTTTCGCGCGTCGAGTACGCCGCAACAGCTGTGGCTGTCTCCGTTCGCGGTCGGACAAGCAAGCGTTTCATTACGACGCAAAGATCGATTCGATTTCGCACTCGCGACCGACGGAACGATTCGCAGTTGGGCAACTAACGGCAACGAAGTCGTCCTGCTGGAAGGGCAACAAGGAGCGACTCCCGCGCCCGCAGCGTGGGCAAGTGCAAACGGTGAGCGCAGCGCTTGCCGAGAGTTTGTTCGTTGCCGCGTATTGCGAGCTGATTCTACGGATCGCTTGGCCTATCTCGCGTGGGACAAGGCCGCGCGACGCGCGACGCTTTTTGTGTCTGACCGCACCGCCAGCGGCGGCTGGAAAAACGTTGCATTTCGTGATGTGTCAGAGCTCTTGAGCGAGCTCGACGAAACGGGCGAGATTGAGCTTTCGGCGTTCATCGCTGCGGGGGCAACCGATCTTGTGATTGGTGCTACTCGGAGCGGCCCCGCCCAAGACCGCGTGAAGCTTTTTGCGATGAATGTGTCGTCGAGGGCAACAAACTGAGTTTGCCTGCTTGCCCCGGTCATATAAGGGCTCGCGACCTAAGAAATGCCGAGTTGGCAAGCAGTGTTTTATGCCGTTCGCCCTGATTTTTTAGGGGCTCGTTAAACCTAGCTATTAGGTGCTTGAACTGATTCCAGATGCCTTCGCTGTCGCGCAGGCGTCGCGCGTTGGGCGTTTGTTGTGACCTGATCGCCCACGGTCAACCCACGCTGCATAAACGATAGCCGCCCTTTCGAGCCGCTCTTTTGGTAGTCGGCGAGGATTGCGGCTTGCGCGGTTTCGGTGGGTTCTTCGCCCTCTTCCACCAACCATCGGTAGACGAGATCGAAGAGGCGCTCCAGCGCAATCATGTGAGTCGCGCCGGTTTCTTCGTAAATCCAATCGGCGAGCGCGAAGAAGCGTTCAAACGCGGAGACGGGGGGTTCGCGCAGAATCAGCGGCAGCGACTTCGGAAAACGTCCGCTGTTGCCAATCAAGTCCCAAAAGCGCGCGAAACGATTGATGCGTTGCAGATCGGCGAAGTTGAGTTCGTTGTTCGAGAGAATGTTGTACGGCGCATCGGGGTTGTAGCGCATCGCAAACGGTTCGGTGTGGCGAATGATCGGCGTGCCGCGCAATCGCTTCAATACGCCGACTTGAATTTCGTGTGGCCCAAGTCGCGCGAGCGTATCGAAGCCTTCGCCGAAACTCGCAAAGGTTTCGCCCGGCAAGCCCGCGATCAAATCAACATGCATGTGCGCATGCGAATGCTCGTGCAACCAACGAATGTTTGCTTTCGCTTTGTCGTTATTTTGTTTGCGCGAGATGTTGGTTTGTACGTCGGGATTCCAGGTTTGAATTCCGATTTCGAACTGCAAGGTGCCGGGTGGAAATTTCGCGATCGTTGCTTTGAGTTTCTCGGGCAAATGATCGGGCACGAGCTCGAAATGCGCGAAGCAAGGATCGTCGGGTTTCGACTCGATGCGCTCGAGAAAGAAATTCAGAATCGCGAGCGAGGTGTTCACATTCAAATTAAACGTGCGATCAACGAATTTGAACGTGCGCGCGCCGCGGTCGTAGAGCTTCGCCATTTCTTCGAGGAAGCGCTCGGTGTTGAACGGCGTTGCGGTTTTGTCGAGTGAACTCAAACAGAATTCGCATTTGAACGGGCAGCCGCGCGAGGCTTCGACGTACAAGTGTCGCTTCGCGATGTCTTCGTCCGTGTAGTACGCATACGGCAATTTCAGTTGGTCAAGATCGGGCTCTTCGCCCACGTGCACTTTCATCAGCGGTCGCGGCCCGTGAATCAAGGCGCGGGCGAGCTTGTTGAACGTGATATCGCCCGGACCGGTGACAACGAAATCGGCTAGCGCACAAATGCGTTGTTCGGGAATCTCAAAACTAACTTCAGGGCCGCCGATCACCACTTTGATCTGCGGCGCAACGGCTTTGAGCATTGAGATCAACTTCGTCGTCTCGTCCACATTCCAGATGTAGACGCCGAAGGTCACGACGCGCGGATTCTCAGCAAGAAGTTGCTCAACCAGCGTCTCGGTTTTGCTGCCGATCACGAATTCCACGATCTTTGCATCGGCTCGTAATTCATCATCAAGGTTTGCGAAGAGATAGCGGATACCGAGCGAGGCATGTGCGTAGCGGGCGTTGAGTGTGGAGAGGACAATCGCAGACATGCTGCAATTATCTTCGAGTCGCCCCGAACTTTTTGACGCAGATTACGCTGATTACGCAGATTTACACTGATTGATCATCGCTATCCAACCGGAATTGATCGCGTGGCGGTTCAAGGCTCAAGTACGGCGCTCACAAAAGCTAATCTGCGTTCATCTGCGTAATCTGCGTCAAAGAAATCCGGTAACGTTTAGTTGCATTTCCACGTGAACGCAAGCGCAGAGAACTCGTTACATTCTCACCATGAAAACACTCGCTGCCTTCGCACTTGTTTCCCTGTCCATGCTTTTTGCGGGCACATCCCTTGCCGCGCCGCAAGTCGTCGATTCGGAGATCAAAGATTCGTCTCGCGATCGTACGATTCCGATCAAGGTTCGCGTGCCGGAAGGTGCGGCGAAAGTGCCGCTCGTGATTTTTTCGCACGGGCTTGGCGGCTCGGTCGAAGGTGGAAAAACCTGGGGCGAAGTCTGGGCTGCGAGTGGGTACCTTGTCGTGCACATTCAGCATCCGGGCAGTGATACACCGGCGTTGCGAGAGTCGTTCGCTTCCGGCGATGGCGAGCCGAAGCAGCGGGTTCGCAACATCGCCACGCCCGAAAATTTGGTCGGACGTGTCGATGATGTTCGCTATCTGATTTCCGAAATCGAACGGCAGCAGCGCGCGGGCACAGCGTCGTGGATGAGTCGCGTCGATCTATCGCGCATCGCGATGACCGGGCACAGCTTCGGCGCACACACGACGATGGCGCTCGCAGGGCAGCGCTATCCGGGGCCGGTGAAGACGATGGCTGACCCTCGCATCAAGGCATTCATCGCATTGAGCCCGAACGCAACGGGATTGCCGCGCACCTTTGCGGATCGATTCGGTTCGATGAATGTGCCGTTCCTTTCGATAACGGGGACTCAAGATGCGGACCCGTTCTCGGCAGAGCGCAATATGAAAAAGATGGTTGGGAAGCGCACTGCCGTGTTTGAACACCAACCCGCAGGCGACAAATACCTGCTCGTGCTTGAGGGCGCAGATCACATGGTGTTCAACGGAAATGAGCAACAAAGCATGCGCTCGATTCGTCAGGACGCGCCGCTGAGTGCGGCAGAGCGCAAACGCATAGAGGATGCTGTAGGGCAATCGAGCCGTAAATTCCTTGATGCGTATTTGCGCGATGATTCCGCAGCGAAGGCGTGGCTACAAACAGATGCGGCGAAAGCGTTTAGCGGCGTCGGGGAATGGCGAAGCAAGTAACTAATGGTTCGAGTCATGCGACCAACCGAGCCCTACGATTTAATTGAATCGACAAGCACGTAGCCAAGCAAAACCGCAATGAAGATCGATGCGGAACCAATGAGCGGTAAATAACGCAGCGCCCGTGGCACGGAAATTTGCGCGAATCGATGGTGAACCCGCCAGGGCAGAAGCGCGAGTGCGAGCGTAGAGCCGATGAGAACCCAACCCGCAGCGCTAAGTACGGTGCGGGACGAAGATTCGTTCGCGATCGCTAGCAGCGCTGCGCCAACGATTAGTCGCAGCGCGAGTTCCAGATAGTGCTTTACCGACGAGCCAACAAGACCAAGCAAGAAACGACTTGCTTGAGTTGGCTTAAAGAGCGCAACGACGCCAAGCAGCAAAAAATAGCAAGCGGTGAAAAAAACGACCAGCTGCGCGAGCCACAAATACACGTTCATGTCCCTTGGTGAGCTATACGTTGCCTGCAAATACCGCGCGAATTCGCTCGACCGCAACGCTCGTCTGCTGCTCGCCGAGCGCAATGACATTTTCGCGATACTCGCGCGAAGCGCCTGCGTAGTAGGGCAATCTAATTCGCAGCATGTAATCAGCGTCGCGCGCTTCATCGGTGATGATGGCGCGTCGCTCGGCGTCTCGTTTGCGCCACGATTCGTACGCTTGCGTAGGCTCATCCTCAACCCACGCAGACACATCAACCGCCACCACACGCGTCGCACCGAGTTTTCGTGCAACGCGGATCGGTACGGGTGAAACCATGTCTCCATCTTCATAGAGCACGCCGCGCACAGTCACCGGCAAGAACATCGATGGCAACGCGGCAGACGCGCGTACTGCTGCGCCTAAATGCCCCTTGGTAAAGGCCACGAGCTTACCGCCGGATACGCTCGCAGCGACCGCGACGAACGGACGCGGCAAGTCTTCGATGCGCGCTGTCTTTGTGGCGTTGACAATCGTCTCTTGCAGCGCGCGCCCGATGAGGCGATTCGGTCGCCAAATTGCTGGATCTGCGATCTGGCGAACGCCAAGATCAAGTGCGAGGGCTTCGATTTCACGCGCGGACAATCGCGCCGCGTAAAGCGCGCCCACGATTGCGCCTGCGCTTGCGCCTATCACGAGCGAAGGTTCGATTCCCTGGGTTTCGAGCGCTTTCAAAACACCCACATGTGCGAAGCCACGCGGCCCGCCGCTGCCCAATACGAGCGCGGTTCTAGTTCGCCCGGCGGGCCACGCAACCGCCTCTTCGCGGGGCGTATCTGTCTCGTCGTAACCCGTTCCAATCTCAGCGCAGCCGATGAGTACCGCGGGTGCAAGAAGCGTTGTGCCAAGCGTGGAAACGAACGCGCGGCGCTGCATATTAGTTGCTTGCGCCGATTGCTTTGGCGCGAGCGACTTGTTGTTCAAGCGCAGCCGCGGTCGGCGGCGTGTCAAGCCAACCTTGTAAGTTTTTCATGGCCAGTTCGCCCAGCGCACGAATCAATAACGCGCTGTCATTCAATGCGGGGATGTATTCGTATTTTTCACCACCGGCGTGCAAGAAATCTTCCTTGCCTTCCATCGCGATTTCTTCGAGCGTTTCCAAGCAATCGGCGGGGAAACCGGGGCAAACGACATGAAGACTTTTCACACCTTGCGCGGGTAGCGCTTTGAGCGTTTCATCGGTGTACGGTTTCAACCATTCCGCTCTGCCGAAACGCGATTGAAATGTGAGCTGCCATTCATTCGCGCTTAAACCCAGTTTGTCTGCAAGCAACCGCCCGGTGACTTGGCACAGGCAATGATAAGGATCGCCCTTCATCAACGTGAATTTCGGCACGCCGTGAAACGTCATCAGGAGCTTCTGCGGACGGCCATGCTTTTGCCAATACGCGCCGATGTGTTTCGCGAGTGCATCGATGTAATTCGGATCGTCATGCCACGATTGAATGGTGCGAACTGCGGGCATGAATCGCTCGCGTTTCAATAGATCAAACACGACATCACACGCCGTTCCAGTCGTGCTGCCCGCGTACTGCGGATACATCGGCAGCACGAGCACGCGATCACAGTTCTGTGCTTTGAGTTTCTCCCACGCGCTCGCGAGCGAAGGATTGCCGTAGCGCATGCCCACTTCGATTTTCAAAAGATCGCTTGGCAGCCCGCGAGACTTTAATTCCTCACCCAGATGCCCGCGCAGGTACTGCGCTTGGCGCTGAGTCCACACGAGAAGCGGCGAGCCTTCTTTCGTCCACACCGTCGCATATTTTTTTGCGCTCTTTGCTGGGCGCACACGCAGGATGATGCCGTGCAGAATGATCTTCCAAATGAGCGGCGGAATTTCCACCACGCGACGATCACTTAAAAATTCGGCGAGATAGCGACGCACCGCAGACGGGGTCGGCTCATCGGGCGTGCCCAAGTTGACGAACAAGATACCGATGCGCGGCGAGCGTCCGTGGGCGGGATTGGGAGGAGAGGAGGTGACTTTTGACATCGTGTAGCTTTGAGTTTGAGCTGATGCTAGCGAAGTCGCAGCTCGGGCGGAATCGGGTTACGCCTTTTTCTTGACGCAGATTACGGCAGATTTCACGCGGATTTACGCAGATTTTCTCGGCTGTTGCGCCGTTTCGCCTTCGCTCATTCCATGAATCTCTTTGTCACGCTTTCACGTAAAAGTCGTTGAATCGTGACCGCCACTTAGAGCGCTGACGTACAAGTGGCGAGAAAGAAATCTGCGGTAATCTGCGTGAAATCCGTGTCAATCTGCGTCAATAAGCGCAGGGAGGAAGCCTAGCCTTCACCCAACTCCCGCTGCATCGCAGACGACAGCAGTTTCGCTGTGAGATCAACAATCGGAATCACGCGATCGTAGGCCATGCGCGTTGGGCCGATCACGCCCAACGTACCGATCACTTGGCCGTTCACTTGATAAGGCGCCGTCACCATCGAGAGCTCATCAAGCGGCACTACTTGCGAATCGCCGCCGATAAAAATTTGCACGCCATCAGCGCTATTTGCTTGATCGAACAAGTGCAAGAGCTGGGTGCGTTGTTCAAACAAATCGAAGAGTCGGCGAACGGTGGACATATTGCCGCCAAGATCGCTCGATTGCAGCAGATTGCGCTCGCCAGAGATGATGACGGGCTCACTCTTCTGCATTGCGTCCGCGCTGGCTTCCACCGCGACTGTCATCAGCGCGACCATGTCTTCGCGCAAACGCTTCAGCTCATCGGTCAGTCGGGAGCGTACTTGATCAAATGGCAGCCCCGCGAAATGTTCGTTGAAGAAATTCGCGGCTTCAACGAGTTGCGAATGATTAAACGCGCGCTCGGTGTTGAGAATTCGATTTTGCACATCGCCATCGGGCGCGACCAACACCATCAACACGCGTCGCTCAGAAATTCGCACGAATTCGACATGGCGAAACGAAGGCGCTTTTTTCGGCGCAGCCACAACGCCCGCAAAGGACGACAACTCTGAAAGCATTCGCGCCGCAGAGCTGATCAACTCCTGTGGTTGCTGTCCTTGGATATTGGCTTCAACTTCGCGCACCTCGATTTGTTTGAGGGGTTGCGTCACAAGCAATGTGTCGACGAAAAATCGATAGCCGCGCGGCGTCGGGATGCGTCCGGCCGACGTGTGCGGGCTCGCAATAAAGCCCGCCTCTTCCAGGTCAGACATCACATTGCGAATCGTCGCTGGGGAAAGCTCGAGCCCCGAGTGTTTCGACAGCGTGCGCGAACCCACAGGTTCGCCATCGGCGATGTACCGCTCCACTAACGTTCGAAGCAGAAGTCTTGCGCGATCGTCCACTACCTTGTTACGCAATCATTCACATTGATCGTCTGATTGTAAGGAACCACGCGAAGTGCGCTCGAAATGCTGTGATTAAATCCACATATGCCTTGGCGTACACCTCAATCCTATCCGCCGCTTCCGCCTTGCCCTGTGGCGATTGCGGCACGCCCGTCGCCCCGCGAAGGCGCGCAGGTGCGCGACATGCGCGAGCCCGTTGAGCTAGTGGCAAGAATCCTGAAAGCACACGGATACGAGGGCACGCTAGAAGAAAATACGGCTATTGAAATCGGCAATAAGTCGATTCCTCGCCTTGATACAAAGGGGATTGGTGAACAGTGCGGTTTGGTGATCGCACTGGGTGGCGATGGAACGTTGATCTCCATCGCGCGCCAGCTAGCGATGTATGACGTGCCGATTGTGGGCGTCAACCAAGGTCGTCTCGGATTCTTGACCGATCTCTCGTTCGCAAACATTGACGCCACGCTGCCAAAGATTTTGCGCGGCGAATACCGCGAAGAAAAGCGAACCCTGCTATCGGCCTCGCGCGATAACGGTGTGCACTATCTGGCGATGAATGATGTGGTGGTCAATCGTGGCGGCGCAACCACGCTCGTCGATCTCGAAATTTCGCTCAACAATCGATTCGCATACGGCTTCCGCGCCGATGGTGTGATCATCTCGACAGCCACCGGCTCCACGGCGTATGCCCTCTCTGCGGGCGGCTCCATCATTGCGCCAACCGTGAACGCGTTCACCATCGTGCCGATTGCGCCACACGCCCTCACCAATCGCCCGATCGTCGTGCCGGACGATGCCGAAATTTGCGTCACCGTCGCACGCGCACGCGAAGCAATCGCGAGCATCGACGGACATCACTATATGGAACTCAAAGAAGGCGATTCGATTTCGCTCAAGCGTGCAGAAGAACAAGTGCGCCTTTGGCACCCGCTCGATCACGACTACTACCACACGCTGCGCGAAAAGCTCGGCTGGACTGAGACACCGGAGGGTTTGGCGGTGGCGAAGAAGTGACTGCGCTTGTGTGCCGACGATGATTTTTTTGACGCTGATTACGCTGATTTCACAGATTGACGCTGATTAATTTTTCTTCGTGGATGCACGCAAATAAGGAAGCGGCTTGTGTTTGGGAACCTCTCGCATGGCCATTGGTTAGTTCTGCCCTTCGAACCTCGCGTTGCAAAAAACTCTGCTGATTTCATCGAATCTATGCGTTCGAGAATAATCAAACGGCACGGGCTTTATGCACGAGCACTGATTGCTACAACTGTGCAACCCATAATCAGCGTCAATCTGTGAAATCAGCGTAATCAGCGTCAAAAAAATCAAATCGGTAAAAATTCAAACCAAATCGACCGATACCTAACAACGTGCTCCGCCAACTCTCCATCCGTAATTTCGTTTTGATCGATCGCCTCGATATCGAGTTCGAGCGCGGCATGATTGCGCTCACGGGCGAAACGGGTGCTGGAAAATCGATCGTGCTTGATGCGCTCGGGCTTGCGCTCGGTGCACGTGCGGACAGCGCGAGCGTGCGCGTGGGCGAGAAGCAAGCCGACATCACCGCTGAATTCGATCTGCAGAACAACGCGGCGGCGCGCGCATGGCTTGCGTCACAGGACGAGCCCGATGCCGAGAACGTGGTGCTTCGTCGCGTGATTGATGCAGCAGGAAAATCGCGTGCGCTCATCAATGGCCGCCCAGCATCCGTCGCCGAATTGCGCGACATCGGCGGCTTGCTGCTTGAGCTCCATGCGCAACACGAACATCAGGCGCTCATGCGCGCGAACACGCAGCGCGAATTGCTTGATCGCTTTGCGGGCGCACAGAGCGAAGCTGTCGCCGTCCGCGAAGCGCATGCAAAAAGCGTCGCTGCACATCGTTTGTTGAATGAGGCACGCAATGCCAGCGAAGTGATCGCGCGCGAACGCGCCGTGCTCGAGGCGGAAGTTGCAGAGCTTCGTGACGCAAAGCCCAATGCCGACGAATGGACACAGCTCTCGCAAGAGCAGTCGCGTTTAAGCCACGCCAAAGAGCTTTTGCAAACGGCGGAATCGGCGCGCAGCGCGATTACCGACGACGAGGGCTTAACCGAGCAACTCGCACAACTTGTGGGTTCACTCACACACGCTGAGCGAATCGATGGCGGGCTCGCTGAAGCGCGTCAACTGATCGAATCGGCGGGTGTGCAGCTTGATGAGGCGGCGCAGTCGCTGCGCGCCTACGCGGGCAAGCTCAATCTCGATCCTGAACGTTTGCAAGAAACGGAATCGCGTATTTCAACGCTCTTCGCGCTAGCACGTAAGCTTCGCTCTCGCCCCGAAGCGCTGCAAGCGCATTGGGAGCATGCAGAGGCGCGGCTCAAGGATTTGAAAGCCTCGCAAGACATTGCCGCACTCGAAAAAGCAGCGGATGATGCGGATCGTGCGCTCGAAGTTGCTGCGAAGGCGCTCAGCAAAAAGCGTGAGGCAGCAGCAAAGAAACTTAACGCTGCGGTGACGGCGGAGCTGCCCGATCTCGCGATGGCGAACGCAGCGTTTGCGGCGCAACTCACGTCGCTTTCTTCGATTGAAGCAACGGGTGCGGAGTCGATTGAATTCGCGTTTCGTTCGCACGGAAGCTTACCGTTTGCGCCGCTCGCGAAGGTCGCCTCAGGCGGTGAACTCGCGCGGCTCTCGCTCGCGATTCTCGTAGTCTGCGGGGACGCGGCCGCAGTGCCCACACTCGTGTTCGACGAAGTGGACGTCGGCGTCGGCGGAAAAGTCGCGGCGCAGGTCGGTCGCAAACTGCAAACGCTAGCGGACGAAAAACTCGGGCGACAAATTCTCTGCGTCACCCACATGCCGCAAGTCGCGGCGCATGCAGATCATCACTTCACCGTGTCGCGCGACAACAGCACGAGCCCGACGACGTCGGTGAATCCGCTCGACAAAAAAGCACGCATCGCGGAAGTGGCGCGCATGCTAGGTGGGCACGAAGTAGGATCGGCGACGGAGAAGTTGGCGAAAGAGCTGGTTGCGTCGTCGGTGCGTTGAGTTCGGAGCGCAGCGTTACCTTCGCTGTCATCCCCGCGAAGGCGGGGACCCAGTCCGAGCAACTCGATAAAGACCGATATCGAACAGAGCACAATATCCAGCGCGCAACCGACCCTCACTCGACGGCAACATTGTTCAGGGTCTGGGTCCCCGCCTTCGCGGGGATGACGGTGTTGTATTTCGCCGATTACTCAAGCACGAACGCGTTTGAAGAACACGAGTTCGGCGTCGCCGTCATCAAGATTTTTGATCGCTCCGCTTGGCGAGAAACCGGCTTTTTCGAACAGTCGAATCGCAACCGCATTTGATGCATTAGTAGAAGTGAATAATTTGGGCGAACGACAATACTGTTCAATCGCGTCTAACAAAGCAAGTCCAAGACTCTTGTTTCGCATATCTCGCGTTACACAAACAAGCGGCACAAAATCGTACCCAAAGAATCGGTGTTCGAGCACGACAAAGCCGAAGATGTTTCCTTCTATCTCGCCGACGTAGCAAGCTCGTTCGTCAAGCCATGTGGTGATCTCTTGTCTTCTGGGTTCAGATGTTTGTGAATACTCGTCACAGACGATCAGCCGGTCAAAATCGTCGATGGTGGCAATGCGAATCGAGAGAGTCACGGCACTTACGAGCTACGCCGCCCGCTTCGCCGCCAACGCGCGACTCACGCGCGAGTGCGGCGCGCGTCCGAGTGCTTGCGAGATGAATTCGCCGGCGGCGCAGACTTTGTCGAGATCGATGCCGGTTTCGATGCCCATGCCGTGCAACATGTAGAGCACGTCTTCTGTTGACACGTTCCCCGTCGCGCCTTTCGCGTAGGGGCAGCCACCGAGGCCAGCCACGCTCGTGTCAAAAGTTGCAACGCCCACTTCCAAACAGACGAGGATGTTCGCGAGCGCTTGCCCGTAGGTGTCGTGGAAGTGTCCAGAGATTTGCGCAATCGGGTAGCGCTTCGCTGCGGCTTCAAACACTTCACGCGTATGCGCTGGCGTACCGACGCCTATCGTGTCGGCGATGCCAATATCGTCGCAGCCGAGTTCGGCGAATCGCTCGACACAATCGACCACTGCGGACACCGGCACATCGCCTTGATACGGGCAGCCTAGCGCGCAGGACACCGCCGCACGCAATCGAATATTGTTGGCTTTCGCGGCCTCCGCCACCGGACGAAAACGCTCGATGCTCTCCGCGATCGAGCAATTGATGTTCTTCTGCGAAAACGCTTCCGAGGCTGCGCCAAAGATGACCACTTCGTCGGCCTTCGCCGCGAGCGCGCCTTCGAAGCCTTTCATGTTCGGCGTCAACGCGGAATAGATGACGCCCGACTTGCGCGCGATGCCCGCGAAGACTTCTGCACTCGTCGCCATTTGCGGCACCCATTTCGGCGACACAAACGAGCCCGATTCGATGTTCTTGAACCCCGCATCACTCAAGCGATTGACGAGTTCAATCTTTACGCTCGCAGGAATCTCCTGCTTTTCATTTTGCAAGCCGTCACGCGGGCCAACTTCGACGATGTGGACGTGTTTGGGGTAGTTCATAGGCTGATACATTTTGGGCAAAACCATTCCAATGATAAGGCCGTAACGTGTCCTCGTTGATCGAGCGCGAGCAGCAGCAAATCCTCAATTGTTTGAAACTGGGCGACATTAAAACCGCGCTCGTGTATTTGTGGCGTTTCGGTTCGCAATGGGTGACTAACGGCAGTCGCTGGCGGAGCTGGGCGGATTCACAAGCTCAACCGCTTGGTTGCGATTCACTCGTGGAACTGGCTGCGATTGGTGATCTTTCTGGCCTGAATGCCCTTGATGTTTTGCGGCTGATTGACAAATCGCTGATTGAAGAGACGAGCCCCGGCAAGCCCGCTCGCATCGCCATTGCCGACGACGTTGGTGTTCAGGAAATCTACTGGTTGATACGGCGCGCTCGTAGTACGAACACCCGTTTTACGAGATTGGCCGACACAAAACACTACCTGCAACATCATCTAGTGCTGCCAGAGAGGATTGTTCAGGAGGGGAGAACACTAAATGTGCTTGTGTCCGAGTTGCCGCGCTCGGGGAGTGTGCGGCTGACGCGCTCGCTCCAGAGCGACAAGCCGTTTGCTGTGTTGCGTCAGTTCGAAAACTGTACCCATCTATCACCATCAACCAGCCTGATTGGCAGCAATCACTACGTCACGGTGATCGCAGATCAGGCATGCCGTGAGACTATCGTCGATTCGGTTGAGCAATGGCTAGACCTTGCACTTGGCGCAACCTTCTTCTTGTTACCTGAATGCACGATGCCAAGCGCTTGGCGAGCGGATGTGCGATCACGTCTTGCGCAAAGGAAAACAACCGATGCCGTGCTTCCAGCGTTGCCGGCGATTGCGCTTCTTGGTTCGTTTCACGATCAAAGCGATGGCGGCGTCGATGCCACAAATGGCACCGAACTGATCGGCGCAGACGGGAGCCGAATTGCGCCGACGCACTACAAGACCGCGCGTGTTGCGGCTGCAGGTCATCTAGAAGACATCCAGCTGGGCGACACGCTGCATTTGTGGGCGAGCGACATCGGTCTCATTGGCGTGGCGATTTGCTTGGAGTTCTTTCAATCGCCTCAGCACCAGGCGGCATGGTCTATGCTGGCTCCAGACTGGATGTTGGTGCCCTCGATGGGCGATCAAAATACGACACACGCCCATTCCAATATGGCTACACATATGAGTGATTTACACCACACGACCACGCTCGTTTGCAATCAGCCGGTTCCGGGGGGAAACGGCGGCGGGCAATGTATGCCGTCGGATCGTTTTGTGGTGCTCAGCAAGAACAAAGCGGCATCCTACGAGGCGGCCGACGCGGATCATCGCGTGCCATTGAACTCACTGGATATAACCGCACCTTACAAACTCAAGTAAATTCAAGTAAATTTACGCAAATAGTTGAAAATAGTTGATATGTATTGGAATGCTCCGGAACACTACCCGCCCGCTCGGATGCTCGAAGCGGCGCGCGCGCTCGCGTCCTGGACACCCTTTGAAGTTGCGGCCGCCACCGATGCGTTCGAGTTTTGGTGTGAGCGCACACTTTCTCAAGAACCGTTGAAAAGTAGAGCTTCCGCGGACTCTGTGGTTGACGTGATGCGGCGTGTTCGCAGTATTCGTAATGAGCACGAAATCGATGAAGCCCTGCCGGGCACGCTCGCGCGGTGGGCGGCGCTGGAATCGCTTTTGGAGCTTCGCATTGGACGCGCCGAGTCGCTGCAGCATGAGTTGGATCCGCAAAAAATCTGGGGGAAGAAATATGTGGCAGATACGCTCGGTGCGCTTAATGACGCTCCGCTCGCACAACGCGATTTGCAATTCCGGCTTCGCATCGGCACGCCGTCCGGCGCGTCTCACTTGATCGGCATGCTGGAGGCGGCAGGGCTTGTGGCCTCCGAACGATCAAGCGGCGACGCGCGTGCGCGCATCATTTCGATTACGGCGGCGGGTCGGGAGCTGCTGCGCGAGAAGCGCCCTGCCCCCACTTTGACGCTCGTCACGCGCCGCAATATTTTGAGTCAAAGCGGGGTTGTTGATTCTTCGCCTCGCGCTGCTGTTAACCAATAAAGCATGTCCGCCGACCGCCCCACCGTCGCCACGTTCTACAGCTTCAAAGGCGGTGTCGGGCGCTCGACGCTCGCTGCCAACGTCGCCGCACTGCTCGCACAATCTGAAAAAACGTTGCTGTGGGACATGGATCTCGAAGCGCCGACTTTGCGCTTCATCGATGAGTTAACACCATCGACGGCGACCGTAGGGCTGATGCCCGCCATACTCAGCTGGCAGGAGAACGGCGGAACGCTTCCTCTCGACGCAGCATCGCTCTCTGCATTCACTGAGGCAATTGCGCCGATCAACGGTGCGAAAAATTTGTCGCTATTGCCCGCCTGCGGCGAGGATTTATCGAGTCTGGTCGATCCGTACAGCAAAATCGATTGGGCTCATCTAGCCGAATCGGTGGGCGATGCGCCATCGCCTTTTGTGCAGATCATTGATGCAGTGCTTGCCGCGTGCTACACGGATGGCGTTCGCTACGTCGTGATCGACTCGCGAACGGGAATGACGGATTTTGGCGTCGCGCTCACTGCGCTCGTCTCAGACATGACGTTTCTCGTCGGTGGCTGGGGAAGGCAAAACACATTGGGCCTCTCCCTGATGTGGGGTGCACTTGGCAACGCGGCAAACTCTGATTTGCCCGCGCGCACTTCGCGCGGACTTGGTCGGCTGCAACGCCGCCTCGTCGCCTCCCCGCTGCCAGCCTTGGATGCCGAAAAGCGCGCGGCATTTAACGATGTCTGGCATGACGCCTTCGGCATTGTCCCGAGCGAATGGCACGAAATTCCAGAGAGTCCAACGCTGCGTCAGCGCGACCAAATTCTCGCGCTGCAACCCGGCGTGCGCGGTGGCGAATTGCTCAAGGCGTATGAAGCAGTGGCGCGATCCGTTCGCGATTTCGCTCAGACCGAAACCCCGAGTGCGCTGTATCCCGAAGACTACGCCGAGGCAAAAAATCGCTCGCGCGATGTTCGTCGCGGACGGGGTCGAATCGCTCAAGAAAAAGGCGAAACCTTCGAACAGCGTATTGCCTATTTGCTTCGTTTATTGGGATATCAAACGCAATCCGAGACCTTAGTCGATAGCAATCGAATAGATATCATTGCCCAAAAAAAATTGGGCATAGCCCAAGAGTGCTATTTCATCGAATGCAAAGACACGACCGCCGTTAAAGATCACATCGACAAACTGCACGGCTGGTTAAACGATCCCGAAGCGAAAAACCAGTACAAAGCAAGCGGCATGGTCGTTGCCCGCGATTTCGCTCCGGCCGCACGCAAATCTGCACAAGACAAAGGCATTCTTTGCTTCACGCCGGAGGACTTGGAAGCGCGGCTCTTTGATTTCGCGCCCTATTTATCGCGGCTGCGTAAGACGTTCGAAGAAAGTGAGCTTGCCAGAACCTATGTCGGTCAATTCGTAAAAACGGATGACGAGCGCACGCGCAGCCAAGCTCCCGAATCCGCGCCCCGCGACGCCGAACCCCTGCTAGCTGAAGCCATGCAATGGGCACGCGGGAAAGGCTCGCGGCTGTGGGTGCTTCTGGGTGATTACGGTACGGGTAAAACGGCGTTCACTCAGCGCTTCGCCTACGAACTTGCTAAAGCGCACGAAACCGATTCGAGCAGCGTTCCCGCGCCGCTTCTAATCAACCTGCGCGACTATCCCAACGCCACCACGCTTAAAGCCGTGGTTGATGAACACATCGACAAAACACTCGGCGAACGCGGTCGCGGCGAATTAATCCTGCACCTGGTGGCTCGCGGCCGCGCCCTCCTCTTGCTCGATAGCTTCGATGAGATGGGTCTGGCGGCAATGGGCGTGTCGGTCGATTCGCAATTTCGCCAGCTTGCCGCCCCCACCAGTGACGCCGAGCTGCCGCAAGCTAATCGCGTCCTAATAACCTGCCGCGAAGAATTTTTCCGCGATCGCGTGGACGTCTCCCGCACGGCATCTGGGCGCAGCGATAGCCTCGCACCGACGGGCTCACAGCTTGAATCCGCAGCGAACGCCTTCGCGGCAGAGATCGATACGCTCGAATACTTCAACCGCGAGCAAATCGCCGATTTTCTACGAAAAAAACTGGGCGACACCGAAGCCCAGCGCGCGCTTGAGCATCTGAACCGAATTCACGGCGCAATCGATCTGGCCAGCCGCCCGCAACTGCTCGACATCATTCTCGAATCCTTGCCCGAATTGGTGAGCGGCAAGCGTGCGGTCAACGCCGGTTCGCTATACATGACCTACGTGAACCGTTGGCTCGCCAAATACCGCGCTAGCGCCGCTCAATTGGCAGACGACGACAAGTTGCGCCTCCTAGAAGGGCTCGCCGTGCTGCTCTGGCATCGCGGCGCGCAGCCAATTCACTATCGCGATCTCTCAGCGCATCTCGCGCAATCACCCAGTTTTCCTCCGGGACTAGACGCTGTGCGTGTGGATCTCGAGATGCGTACCGCTGCCTTCCTTACCCGAAGCCCAGACGGCTTTTATCGTTTTTCCCATCGCAGCTTCCTTGAATTTTTCTACGCCCGCGCCCTGTACCGCACCCTCATCGAACCGAACGAAGCGGAAGGCGACGCCGCCCTCAAAACCGCCCTCTCGCAAGGCGAGATGCGCGACGAAGTGGCGCGATTCCTAGCCGATTTATGGTGCAGCGGTGAAATTAGCAAAGGTAATAGTGTCTCACTCACTTCATGCCGCTTGCCACAATCTTTCAAGCGCTTACTCAGCATTCAACAACATCCCGTGATCGCAGCAAATGTGTTGCTCGCTTTAAGAGGGTGGGGCAGTCACGAAAGTATTGCGTCGCAAAGCGTAGACGTCCACCTCGCGAGGCTGCAACATATGATGCCTGCGCTCGACGTCGGTGCCAAGCTCGCTGGGATCGCGCTTGAACACCAATCGCTGGATCAATTGCCACTCGCGGGCGCAGATTTCTCCAGCGCACAATTACGAGGCTGTGACTTCGCATCCACCCAACTTGCAGGTGCGAAATTCCAGAAAGCCACCCTCAACGAATGCAATATTTTGCTCGCCACGCTGGATCGCGCCAACTTCACAGGCGCGTCCCTCATCAGCGCAAGCATCACATACAGCACCGCACGACAAGCACAGTTTCATCACGCAAACCTGCGCAACGCCACGCTGATCGACTGCGACCTCAACGGCGCGAGCTTCACCGGTAGCGACCTAACCCTCGCGCGACTTGACGCTGTTGCCGCGCCACTGCTCAGCGATTCTGAGCACTCCCGCGCCTCGCTCCTGCGCGGGCTTATACAGCCGCCTGCTAACTTGAGAGCGTTGCGCGGACGTATTCCTCGTGGGGCGGGGCGAAATATCAAGGCCATCGCCTTTTCTTCGGATGGAAAATATCTGGCGACCGGAAGTAGGGGCGAAGGTGCGCGGCTCTTTGATCTTTCATCCGGGCGTGAAATCCATCACTTCAAAGCCGCAGGAAGTAGCGTGCAGGCTATCGCCGTTTCCGTCAGCGGGAAACTTCTCGCGACAGGCAGTGACGGCAACGGCGCACGGCTCTTCGAGATCGCTTCGGGGCGAGAAATAAAACATTTCGAGTCCGCGGGGCGCGATGTCGAGACTGTCGCATTTTCACCTGACGGAAAGCGGCTGGCGACAGGAAGTTGGCTCGTAGGTACGCGTGTGTTCGAAATCGATTCGGGACGAAAGGTCCAGCATTTCCGCGCTGCTGGCAACATCGTGAAAGCCATAGCTTTCTCTGAAAACGGCGCACATTTAGCGATAGCTACGCTTGACCAAGGTGCGCAGGTTTTCGAGACTAGTTCTGCGCGAGAAATTCGGCAGCTAAAAACTGCAGAAAGTCGGGCGCAGACGACCGCCTTCTCTCCAGACGGAAAATTTCTCGCGACTGGGTGCGCAGTAGAGGGCGCACGGCTTTTCGAGATTGTCTCAGGGCAAGAAATCCAGCATTTCAGGACTGCTGGAAGTGACGTGCAAGCAATAGTATTTTCCCCAGACGGAACACATTTGGCGACAGGAAGTGCTGACGAAGGCGCACGACTCTTCGAAACTGCTACAGGGCGAGAAATTCAGTATTTCAAGACCGCCGGACGAGATGTTGACGCAGTAGCATTTTCTGCCGATGGGAAGTATTGTGCGACGGGTGGGTGGGGCGAAGGGGCGCGGCTCTTTGAAATCGCCTCGGGGCGAGAAATCCAGCAGTTCAGGGCTACCGGAAGTTTGGTGGGCGCTATTGACATCGCTTCTGACGGAACATGTTTCGCGACTGGAAGCTTTGGTGAGGGTGCCCGAAGTTTTGATAGCGCCTCGGGGCTAGAAATCAGGCACTTCAAGCCCGCGGGAGACTACGTACAAGCCGTCGCTTTCTCCGCCGACGGGAAATATTTTGCGGCGGGGAGTTGGCGCGAGGGAGTACAGCTCGTTGAGATCGCATCGGGGAGAGAAATCCAACGGTTCCAAACCGCAAGAAAGAGCGTTGTAGCCATCGCCTTCTCAGCTGACGGTAAATATCTTGCCACGAGAGATGTGATTGACGGCGCACGGCTTCTCGATGTTGAATCCGGTCGTGAGATTAAACATAGCAAGGACGGTGATCTCACATCGCTCGGCGTCGAACTTGCCCCACAAGACAAGTGTGCAGACCTTACCCTTCGCATCCAAAGTGGCGTAGTTGTGTGTGCGGATCGCGCGAGCGGAGAGATGCTTTGGGAATTTGCGTTTGAAGATTCGGGATATGGCCCCACCAACAGCGTGATGCTGTTCGCCGATCAAGCCTATATCGCGCACGGTCCCGGCGGCGACTTGCTGCTCGAATACGAAGAAAAACTTAGTGAAAAAGAACACGAGGCTGCGCTCGATTTAGAACTGATTCCGCGATTGCACAAAGCGGCGGATGTGCCGTGGTTGCGGCGCAAGGGATAGCCGTTGCGGCTGGCTGTTGATGACGAAAAAATCTGCGGCAATCTGCGTCTAATCCTACTCAGTAGCCCAACCCTCGATCCACGATTCCGCTGACTGGTTCGCCACGCTCCATCCGCTCGATCTTGTCGACGATCTGTGCGCAGGCGTCGCGGATGGGCGTGGTTGCGGCGATGTGCGGCGTGACGATCACGTTTGGATGTGCCCAGAGCGGGTTTTCGTCTGGCAGCGGTTCGGTGGCGAACACGTCGAGCAGCGCGCCTGCGAGTTGGCCGCTCTCAAGCGCGGCGAGGACATCGGCTTCGACCATGTGTGCGCCGCGTCCGGCATTCACCAGAAATGAGCCGCTTGGCAACTTCGCGAGCGTTTGCGCATTGATCACGCCGCGCGTTTCCTCCGTGAGCGGCAACATGCAGACGAGCACGTTCGTTCCGCTCAAGAATTCATTGAGCTGATCGCTCCCAGCAAAACATTTCACGCCGTCAACCGTGCGTTTCGATTTCGACCAACCGCGCGCGTCGTAGCCAAACGCGGCGATCTTTCTCGCCACGTGCCCGCCCATTTCGCCCAAGCCCATCACGCCCACGACAGGGCGCTGCAGATTCGCGCGATCTTCGTGTTGCAGCCACACGCGATTGCGTTGCTGCGCGGCGTACACCTGCATGTGGCGATGATGATGGATCACGCCATAGAGCGCATATTCCGCCATCTGCTGCGCCATGCCCGCATCTTCGAGGCGAATGATCGGAATGCGCGACGGCACACAATCCATCGACAAGATGGCATCCACACCAGCACCGTAATTGATCGCCCCTTTTAATTGGGGGTTCCGCTCGAAAAGCTCTTTAGGAGGTTTCCATACAATTGCGTAGCTAGCCCCAATTGAATTGGGCCAAGCCTCATAAAGCCAGTTTGGTTGAAGCGTGCGCAACTCCGTAATGATTGCGGGCACGACGTCGATGCCCGTGGATTGAACGACGATTCGAATCGACATGTTCTTCCTCTACGACGCTTCGAGCGCAACCAGCTCTGCGCCCTCTTTCACTTGCTCTTTCGCAGCGAAGTACACGGCCTCCACCTTACCTTCGAACGGCGCGACGATAGTGTGCTCCATCTTCATTGCTTCCATGATGATGAGCGGTTGGCCTTTCGCAACTTTATCGCCCGCTTTCACGAGCACGCTCACGACCGAACCCGGCATCGGCGCGGTGAGATGGCCCGCGTGCGCTTCGTCGTCATGCGGCGGGGCGTAAGGATCAATCGCATTGAATTCGTAGCGCTCGCCATGCAAAAGCACCACGCGTTGTAAGCCATGTTGCAAAACGCGTGCATAGGTTTTTGATTCGCCCGCACCCGTGTTCATGGTGAGCGCGATCGCTTCGCCGTCGACGGTTGCCGTCGCGCAATGAGCGCCGCTCGGTAACGTAAGCATGTAGCCCGCGTCGCGCACGAGTACGCCGACCTCATACGCTTGATCGTGTTGCTGATAGCGAAAGCGAATGGCCTGATTGGGCTGACCGAGCCAGAAGCCATCGGCGCGCGCCCACGCGGAAGCGTCACTCGCGCTTGCCGCGCGCACGCGATGCAACTCCACGAGCGCGCATGCCGCAAACGCAGCATCAGATGGCGCGGGTAACGGCGGCAACAACAGGTCACTGTGTTTTGCGATGAAGCCAGTATCAATATCGGCGTTGATAAACGCGGGATGTCGCGCGGTGCGCTGCAGGAATTCGACGTTGTTGGCAAAACCAATCACAGCGTATTCGTCGAGCGCATCGGCGAGTCGCGCGAGCGCCTGAGTGCGCGTAGGCGCATGCACGACGAGTTTCGCAATCATCGGATCGTAATTCGGCGTGATCTCATCGCCTTCGCGAACGCCAGTGTCGATTCGCACGCTCGCGCTCGTTTGCGGTGCGCGCAGTTGCTCGATTTTTCCAATCGCGGGCAAGAACTGATTGCGCGGATTCTCGGCATAGATTCGCGCTTCGAACGCGTGGCCGTTGATCTGCAATTCGTCTTGCAATTTCGGCAAACGCTCGCCGCTCGCGACACGCAATTGCCATTCAACGAGATCGAGCCCGGTGATCATTTCAGTGACCGGATGTTCGACTTGCAGGCGCGTATTCATCTCCATGAAATAGAAGCGCCCTGATTGCGCCACGTCATGTTCGGCAATGAATTCCACCGTGCCCGCACCAACGTAGGCCACGGCTTTCGCCGCTGCGACGGCCGCTTCGCCCATTTGCTTTCGCATCGCGGGCGTCATGCCTGGCGCGGGCGCTTCTTCGATCACTTTTTGGTGACGGCGCTGCAGCGAGCAGTCGCGCTCGAAGAGATAGACGCAGTTGCCTTGCGTATCGCCAAACACTTGAATTTCGATGTGGCGCGAGCGCTTCAAATAGCGCTCAATCAACACGTTGTCGTCGCCGAATGAATTTTTCGCTTCTCGTTTCGCAGAGGCGAGCGCTTGCGCAAACTCTGCCGCACTCTCGGCCACTTTCATGCCTTTGCCGCCACCGCCAGCGCTTGCTTTGATGAGCACGGGGAAGCCGATCCGCTCAGCCTCTTTGGCGAGCAACGCGTCGTCTTGTGCTTCGCCGTGATAGCCGGGCACGAGCGGAACGCCCGCTTTTTCCATCAATCGCTTTGATTCAGCCTTTAAGCCCATCGCTTCAATTGCTTCGGGCGTGGGGCCGATAAAAATAATATTCGACTTCGCACATTTTCTAGCGAAATCCTCGTTCTCCGAGAGGAAGCCGTAGCCAGGGTGGATTGCCTGTGCGCCGCTCTGTTTTGCGACTTCGAGAATCTTGTCGCCACGCAGATAGGAATCCTTCGGCGCCGCCCCGCCGATGTGAAACGCCTCGTCACACGCGGCCACATGCATCGCATCGCGATCGGCATCAGAGTACACAGCCACCGTGCGAACCCCCATGCGACGGGCGGTGCGAGCGATGCGAACGGCGATCTCGCCGCGGTTTGCAATTAGGATTTTTGAGAACATTTTTACGATCTTTTCTTGACGCAGATTACGCTGATTTCGCGGATTGACGCAGATTATTGGAACTGATTTTCCGCCGGACTTGCACGCTCGGCCCAAAGTTCAACAAGAGCCCCACGGACTTGCGTGTTGCATTGAGGTAGTTCAGGAGCTGCGTTTCGTGCACAGCGGCGACGCTCGCCACCGCTTTCACTTCAACAATGATTTCAGATTCGACCAATAGGTCGGCTCGAAACTCACCCACGACTTGATCTCGATAGTGAACAGTTATTGGCACTTCGGCAGCGGCAGCCAAACCGATCAACCGGAGTTCAACCAAAAGTGCATTTACGTAAACGCTTTCTAGGAAGCCTGCGCCGAGCGCCTTGTGCACCTCAAATGCGGACGCGATGATTTTCTCGGTTATCTCGGAGAACAAATAATCAGCGTTCATCTGCGAAATCAGCGTAATCTGCGTCAAAAAATTAGGGCTCGATCACCCAACTCGGTTTACGTCGCTCCAAGAACGCGCCAATACCTTCTTTCGCTTCGGGCGTTGCGCGGATTTGCGCGATACGTTCGACGGTATCTTCGATCAGCTCGTCTTCGATCGGTTTTTGCGAGACGGCTTGAATCAGGTTCTTCGCCGATTCAATCGCCTTCGGGCCGTTCGCGAGAAGCGCATTGCACCACGCCGCGATTTGCTCGTCCATCGCATCGACGTTGCCTGCGAGTTCGTTGAGTAGGCCGATGCGATAGGCCTCGGACGCGCTGAAGCGCTCTGCGGTCAAAAAGTAGCGCCGTGCATTGTTTGCACCAATAGCTTCGATCACGTACGGGCTGATCACTGCCGGAATGATGCCTAACTTCACTTCCGAGAGCGAGAACTGTGAGTCGACCACGCCAATCGCCAAATCTGCTGCTGCGATCACGCCGACCCCGCCGCCGAACGCATTGCCTTGCACGCGAGCGATCACCGGTTTCGGACAGGCGTAGATCGCATTTAGCATGAGCGCCAACTCGCCCGCATCCTCGCGATTTTTTTCGTAATCGTATTGCGATGCGCGATGCATCCAATTCAGATCCGCGCCTGCACAAAATGACTTGCCCTCTGCGCCCAAAATGATCACCCGAACCGACTCGTCTTGCCCCAGATCGCGGAACGCAGCGATCACATCGCGGATCGTTGCTTCATCAAACGCGTTGTGCACTTCCGGTCGATTGAAGGCGACGAGTACAACGCCGCGTGAATCACGTTCTATTTTTAGTGTTGTCATTTTTTACATCCTAAACACGCCGAATTTCGTATCTTCAATCGGCGAATTCAAACTGGCGGCTAGACCCAATGCGAGCACACGCCGCGTGTCTGCCGGATCAATCACGCCATCATCCCAAAGCCGCGCAGTGGCGTAGTACGGATGGCCTTCATGTTCATACTGCGCACGAATCGGTTGTTTGAAGGCTTCCTCTTCGTCTTTGCTCCACGCGCCACCCTTCGCTTCGATGCCGTCGCGCTTGACCGTGGCGAGCACACTCGCGGCTTGTTCGCCGCCCATCACGCTGATGCGCGCATTGGGCCACATCCAGAGGAAGCGCGGCGAATACGCGCGACCACACATGCCATAGTTGCCCGCGCCAAAACTGCCGCCGATGATGACCGTGAACTTCGGCACTTGCGCGCAGGCGACCGCTGTCACCATCTTTGCGCCATTCCTCGCAATGCCTTCGTTCTCATATTTGCGACCCACCATGAAGCCGGTGATGTTCTGCAAGAAGACGAGAGGAATTTTTCGCTGGCAACATAGCTCGATGAAGTGCGCGCCTTTGAGTGCGGACTCGCTAAACAAAACCCCGTTGTTGGCGACGATTCCGACCGGCATCCCTTCAATGTGTGCGAACCCGCAGACGAGCGTCGTACCGTAGCGCGCTTTGAATTCATCGAACGCACTGTCGTCGACGATTCGTGCGATCACTTCGCGAACATCGAACGGCTTTCGCGTATCAACGGGAATCACGCCGTAAAGCTCTTTCGGATCGAAGCGCGGCGGCTTAGCTTCTTCTTTCGGAAGTGAAGCGCTCTCTTTCATGCCGAGATTGGCAACCACCGAGCGTGCGATCCCGAGGGCATGCGCATCGTTTTGCGCGAGATGGTCAGCGACGCCTGAGAGCCGCGTGTGCACGTCGCCACCGCCCAGATCCTCAGCGCTGACGACTTCGCCCGTTGCTGCTTTCACCAGCGGCGGACCGGCGAGAAAAATCGTGCCCTGATCGCGAACGATGATCGATTCGTCGCTCATCGCAGGCACGTACGCGCCGCCTGCGGTGCACGAGCCCATGACCGCAGCGATTTGCGCAATGCCCTTCGCGCTCATGTTCGCTTGATTAAAGAAGATGCGACCGAAGTGGTCGCGATCCGGAAACACTTCGTCTTGATTCGGCAAATTCGCGCCGCCGGAATCGACCAAATAGATGCACGGCAGACGATTCTGCTCGGCAATTTCTTGCGCGCGAAGATGTTTCTTCACCGTCATCGGGAAATAGGTGCCGCCTTTAACTGTTGCGTCGTTGGCAACGATCACACACTCGCGCCCGCTCACGCGCCCGATGCCGGTGATGATGCCTGCGCTGGGTGCGGCGTTATCGTAGAGATCATGCGCCGCAAGCGGTGAGAATTCGAGAAAAGGCGATCCCACATCCAGCAAGCCGTGCACGCGATCACGCGGCAACATTTTTCCGCGCGACGTGTGTTTCTTTCGCGCATCCTCACCGCCGCCGAGCGCGACCTTTGCAAGTTTCGCGTTCAAGTCATCGACAAGCGCCTGCATTGCCGCGCGTGAGGCCACGAAGTTGGTGTCGCGCGGATTAAGTTTTGAATCGAGAATAGGCATCAGTAACTCCACGCGCCTTTCGTAAGCCAGGTCGCCATCATTGGGAAGCGATCAGCGCCCCAGAACGGTTCGCCATCAATGAAGAAGAACGGCGCGCCGAACACGCCCTTTGCCATCGCCTCATCGACCGCGGCTTTGAGCTTTGCTTTGATGTCGTCGGATTGCGCAGCGGCGATCACCTCATCGGCGTCATAGCCCAGGCCTTTCGCAACATCGCCAATCACATCGAGCTTGCCAATGTCGCGATCACCGCGGAAGTAAGCGCGGAAGAGTTCGAGCATGAACTTCTTCGCGTGCGCGGGGTGCTTTTCCTGCATCCAAAGCGCTGCACGACAGGTGTTAATCGTTGCGATGGGAAATGTTGTCGGCGTTTTGAATGGGATGCCGTAGTACGCGGCGCTGCGACGAAAGTCGGCCAGCGAATACTCGCCTTTCATCGCTTGCTCAGTGAGTGGTTTTCCACCGGTGGCCTTGAACACAGCACCTAGCAACATCGGATGCCACGTCGTCTGCCGACCGTGGCGTGAAGCGAACTCTTCGATCATTTCAGCGGCAAGGTAGCCATAGGGTGAGGCGAAGTCGAAGTAAAACTCGATGGTCTTTGTCATGTATAGGCTTTCTCTTTTGACGCAGATTACGCAGATTACGCTGATTTCGCAGATTTACGCTGATTTTTCATAGGCGCAATCCCATCATCAGATGGCAACCGCTCGACTCGATTGTTCATGCTGACCGCGATGTATGCGAGTGCAGGAACTAATCTGCGGCAATCTGCGAAATCAGCGTAATCTGCGTCAAAGAAGTCAGTTCGCATACGCCCCACTCGCCAATCCCCGCCCAATCAAAATCTTTTGAATGTCGCTCGTGCCTTCGTAGATCTGACAAACACGTACATCGCGATAGATGCGCTCAACCGGGAAATCGGTAACGTACCCGTAGCCGCCATGAATCTGGATTGCATCGGAACACACGCTCTCGGCCATTTCGCTGGCGAAAAGTTTTGCCATCGCGGCTTGCGTGAGACAGGGTTGTCCGGCGTCTTTGAGCGATGCGGCGTGATGAATCAACTGCCGCGCGGCTTCAATTTGTGTGGCCATGTCAGCGAGCTTGAATTGCACCGATTGATGCTCGTAGATCGGCTTACCGAAAGCTTCGCGCTCACGCGCGTAGGCGAGCGCGGCCTCGAACGCGGCTCGGGCCATGCCTACCGATTGCGCGGCGATGCCGATGCGTCCGCCCTCTAACCCACCGAGCGCGATCTTGTAACCCTCGCCTTCTTCGCCTAAGCGAAGCGACGCGGGAACGCGACAGTTTTCAAACAGAATCTGTGCGGTGTCGCTCGAATGCTGCCCCAGCTTTTCTTCGATGCGTGCGACGATGTAGCCCGGCGTTTTTGTCGGCACGAGGAAGGCGCTGATGCCCTTTTTGCCCGCCGCTTTATCGGTGACCGCCATCACGATGGCGACATCGGCGTGTTTGCCGGAGGTGATGAATTGCTTCACGCCGTTGATCACATAATGATCGCCATCGCGCGTTGCGGTGGTTCGCAAACCCGAGGCGTCAGAGCCCACGTGGGGTTCCGTCAAGCAAAACGCGCCCAGCATGTCACCCTTCGCAAGCGGCACAAGCCAATCGCGCTTTTGCGCTTCGTTCGCGTAGCTCATCATGATCGAGCACACGGGGCAGTTGTTTACCGAAACGATCGTGGAGGTGCCGCCGTCGCCTGCCGCTATTTCCTCAAGGATGATCGCGAGCGACATGTAATCCATGCCCGCGCCGCCATATTGATCAGGCACGGCCACGCCGTAGCAACCTAGCTCCGCGAGCCCCTTGAGTTCTTGCGACGGGAAGGTGTGGGTCTTATCCCACGACGCAGCTTTCGGGGCGATTTGTTCTTGCACGTAGGCGCGCACGCTGTCGCGCACCATGCGTTGGTCTTCAGAAAGCAGCATTTGATTTCATCTCGTGAATGTCTTCTTCGAATTGGGTCGCGAGGATCACTCGCGGCCCGTGTTCGGTCCGCATCAGGTTGTAGCCTGTTTTGAATGACTGCAACAGCGAGCCGTCGCGGCGTTTGAGCGTCCATTGCACAACGGCAAACGCATGATGTTTTCCCATCGCTTCATGGCGATCAAGTTCGAACTCGGCGTGGGAATAGTCGTTGCTGCGGTACAGATCGCAGAGTGCGCGCATGTTCTCGCGCATCGGCGCATCAGCTGCCCACATCGTGTACGCCGCAAAGTCACCGTCTTTCGCGGGGTGCGCGATGCCGCTTTGCGAGTGCCAGGTGTCGGCCACGGCGTCCGCGTCGAGGCGATTGAAGCGATCGCGATACGTTTCGAAGAACGCTTGAACTTCAGTGCGACTCATCTTGCGCCCGCCTCTCCGCCCTTTGGCCCCCAGAAAACGACCCAGGTTGCGAAATCTTTGCTGCAATCAGCGAAACGATGCGCCTGCCCAGCACGAACAAAGAACGCATCGCCTGCTTTGCATGGGTGTGCGACGCCGTCGACGGTGAGCGTGCCGCTACCGCGTTGAACAAAGTAAAGCTCATCCTGATCGTGCGGTGTTTGCCGATCTAATTCGTTGATCGCGAACGCTTCGACACTCATCGAGCCATGCGCCATCGCGTTGACGAATGGCACGCCCGCAGGCCACTGCGCGTTCGGCGCGCGTGGCAATGTGGCTATGAGTTCGTCGAAGTTGGCTTTCATGGCTTGGTTTTCTTTTGACGCAGATTACGCTGATTTCGCAGATGGCCGCAGATTAGCGCGACGCAGTGGTTAGACATTCCGGATTACCCAAGACAACAATCCCGTTGCGAGTTGCGAGTCGACAGTCGAAAGAAAAATCAGTGTCAATCTGCGAAATCAGCGTAATCTGCGTCAAAAAATCACTTCGGTGGTTTCTGCTCAACGCGTTCTACGGGCAATCCGGCTTCTTTCCACGCACTGAATCCGCCCGCCATATGCGCGACGTTTTCGATTCCCATTTCTTTGAACATCTTCGCTTCGAGCGCGGAGCGCCACGCGCCACCACAATAAAGAATGAAGCGCTTGCCGCGGTTTTCCGGCGCGTACATCGGCTTGTGATACGGGCTTTCGGTGTCGATCCAGAATTCGTTCATTCCGCGTGGCGAATGCACCGCGCCGGGCACTTTTCCCTCACGCCAAAGTTCACGCACGTCACGAATGTCGACGATCACGGTGTAGTCATCGCTCATCGCCGCGCTCACCTCTTCGAGCGACAGCGTGACGATGTGCTCTTCCGCCTCGCGCACCAAATCCATCGCTCGCTTCATCGTTCTCTCCTGCTAAAGGCGGCTCGTATTCAACTGCTGATCGCTTTATCGCTCATTGCACATATGAACTGGGGCGCGGCAAACAAAAAGCATTAAAACAATCTATCTATTTTTTAGCGTCTAGCCCCGATTGAATTGAGGCTATATGCACTTAGTTGCATAGGGGCGCGTTGTCACCAAGGAATATTCGCGCCCGTGTTGTCATAGAACCCGCCGTGTAAGTCGCTCGCGTTTTCGATTACGTGACGCATCCCGGCCACGCTCTCCGTCGGCGTGAGCGTTGCTGCGGGTCCGCCCATGTCGGTGCGCACCCATCCGGGATGCAGCGACACGACGCGAACGCCGCGCTTACCAAGCTCAATCGATGCCGCTTTCACCACGGCATTTAATGCCGCTTTGCTCGCGCGATATGCGATGCCAGAACTCGAACTCATGGTGCCGATGGAGCCCATGCGCGAGGATAAAAACGCCATCGCACCACGCGCTTTCGCGACGTTATCCGCAAACGCGAGCGTGAGGCGCAGCGGGCCGAGGACGTTGGTTCGCATCACCAAATCAAAGTCTTCCGTGGGCATATCGGTGAGCTGATCGTTGCGCGGGCCATAGACGCCCGCGTTGCAGATCAACACGTCAATTGATTCGCCTTCAAGTTTCTTCGCGAGCGACTCGATGGACGAAGATGTAGACGTATCGAGCGCTTCCAGCCGCACGCCCAAGCGGCGCAACTCAGTCGCCTCCGTCGGGCGACGACAGGTCGCGATCACGTCGTAGCCGTCGGCTGCGTACTGCCTCGCAAACTCAAGACCGAGTCCGCGGTTGGCGCCTAGGATAAGAACTGTTTTTGCCATGTTTTTTCAAAGAGAGTCAGGCTAGCTGTTTGAAGGTTTTGTAGAGGGCTATGACTCCGAAGAGAAGCGCCCCCGTAACTTCAAGCCAGAAGAAGACGGGCGACGCTTCGCGCGTGACATTCGGTCGATTGATGCAATACCCGCCGCGTAAATCAAAAAAGGTGAAGGCCAGACCAACACCAGCAAGAACGGCATACCCTATGACGGTAGCCAAGTGGCCCCACGAACTAGATTCCGATGCCACCTGACTGAGGACGAACGCCACGATGCCCACGCCAAGAAGAACGTAGGCTTTGAGGTCAGGGGATGCGGAATCTGCCATTGATCCTAGAGCATCTCCACCGCCATCGCAATCCCTTCGCCGCCACCGATGCAGAGCGCAGCGACGCCTTTCTTGCCGCCGGTCTTTTTCAAACCGCCAAGCAAGGTCACGAGGATGCGTGCACCGGACGCGCCAATCGGATGGCCGAGCGCGCACGCGCCGCCGTGAATGTTCACTTTGTCGTGCGGAATGTCGAACTCTTTCATCGCCGCCATGGTGACGACGGCGAACGCTTCGTTGATTTCGAAGAGGTCTACCGTCTTCGCATCCCATCCGGTTTTCGCAAACACCTTCTTGATTGCGCCAGCGGGCGCGGTGGTGAACCACTCGGGCTCTTGCGCATATTCGGCGTGCGCAACGATTTTTGCAATTGGCTTCAAGCCGAGCGCTGTCGCTTTCGATTGCTTCATCAGCACGAGCGCCGCGGCGCCGTCAGAAATCGATGACGCGTTTGCCGCCGTGATCGTGCCCTCTTTGATGAACGCAGGCTTGAGCGAAGGAATCTTGTCGAGCTTTGCCTTTGGCGGTTGCTCGTCGATCTCAATCACGGTGTCGCCCGCTTTACCTTTGATCGTGACCGGTGCGACTTCCCATTTGAACGCGCCGCTCTTGGTGGCTTCCTGCGCGCGCTGCGTGGAGGCGATGGCGAACGCATCCTGCGCCTCGCGCGTGAAGGTGTATTTCTTTGCGCAGTTCTCTGCGTGAACACCCATCGCTTTGTGATCGTAGGCGTCTTCCAGGCCGTCCATCGCCATGTGGTCAACCATCGTTACCGCGCCATAGCGATACCCTTTGCGTGAATTCGGCAACATGTGCGGCGCGTTGGTCATGGATTCCATGCCCCCTGCCACGACCACATCGCGCGTGCCCGCCATGATCGAGTCGTAGCCCAACTGAACTGCCTTCATGCCTGAGCCGCACATCTTGGTAATGGTGAGTGCGCCGGTACCTTTCGGCAAACCCGATTTCAACGTGGCTTGGCGGGCAGGGGCCTGCCCTTGGCCTGCCATCAAACAGTTGCCGAGGATGACCTCGTCCACCGCGTCCGCGGCGACACCCGCGCGCTCAACCGCCGCCTTCACGGCAACGGCACCTAGGTCCGATGCGCTGAGGGAAGAAAAATCGCCGAGCATTCCGCCCATGGGGGTACGCGCGACACCAACAATGACAACTGGATCCGACATGATTCTCTCCGACTGAAAATTGAAAAGCGCCTCCTTGGCGACCTTCTGGATTTTTTGAATTTCTATCTTTTATTTGCGAGCCAACGGCTCCATTGTGACGCAAACGCGCCAATCACACCGCCAAGCAGCGCGGCAATGAAAATTCCACGGATCGACAGCGGTGATGCGGTCAATGCGAGTGAGAATGCTGACGCGCCCAGCAGAATTTGCAAGAGCAGTTTCCCGCGCGGAATCCACGGTTTCTGCTCAATCGCAACGGCGATGCCAAACCACGCGCACACCGCGCCAGTCCACACCATCACCATGCCGATTCTTGGGGCAACGGCAAAAGCGAACATCCCCGCGATGGCAAGGAAGAAGCCAAAGAGCATGACAGCGTTACGTCTCACGCGAGGATGCCTTCGCCCTCGCGCACGTCAATCGCGGCGAATGCTTTGTAGGTGACTGACCGGGTGTCGCTTTCTGCGCTCAAATCCAGATGCAAATTGCGCAACAAGCCGTCTTCGATACCGTAAATCCAGCCGTGGAGCGTGAGCGATTGCTTGCGCGCCCAAGCGTCGCGAACGATGGTAGTGCTCGCCAAATTTCTCACCTGTTCCACCACGTGTAACTCACAAAGTTTCCGCAACTTTGCTTCGCGATCGACGACAGCGCTGAGGCTTTCGCGATGATGTTCGGCGGTATCGCGAACATGCTGAATCCAGTTGTCGGAGATACCCAAGCGAGAGCCGTCGAGCGCGGCGGCGACACCGCTGCACCCATAGTGTCCGCACAAAATGACGTGCTTTACTTTGAGCACATCTACTGCGAAATGCAATACCGAGAGGCAATTGAGATCAGTATGCACCACGACGTTTGCGACATTTCGATGCACGAAGATTTCGCCGGGCGGCAATCCAATGATTTGATTGGCCGGAACGCGTGAATCAGAGCAGCCGATCCAGAGATATTCGGGTTGTTGCTGATGTTTGAGTTTGTCAAAAAAATTCGCGTCGTCCGCGAGCGTGGAGGCCACCCACGTACGGTTATTCTCAAAGAGATGTTCGAGCGATGTATTCACTTCAGCTTGGCGACTACTTCGTCTCGTTAAACAATTCACGACCAATCAACATACGGCGAATTTCAGACGTACCCGCGCCAATTTCATAGAGCTTCGCGTCGCGCCACAGGCGGCCCGTCGGGTATTCATTGATGTAGCCGTTGCCGCCCAATGCCTGAATCGCTTCGCCCGCCATCCACGTTGCCTTTTCGGCGCAGTAAAGAATCACGCCCGCAGCGTCTTTTCGCGTGACTTCGCCGCGATCGCACGCCTGCGCCACCGCGTACAGGTAGGCGCGACACGCAGAGTACGTTGAATACATGTCGGCGACTTTGCCCTGCATCAACTGAAATTCACCAATCGATTGATTGAATTGCTTTCGCTCGTGAACGTACGGAAGCACAACGTCTAAACACGCGGCCATGATGCCAACCGAGCCTCCAGCCAACACCGCGCGTTCATAGTCAAGCCCGCTCATGAGAACGTTCACACCTTTGCCGACGTCTTTGAGTACGTTTTCTGCGGGGACTTCGCAATCCTGAAACACAAGCTCGCAGGTGTTCGAGCCGCGCATGCCCAGTTTGTCGAGCTTTTGCGCGGTCGAAAAGCCTTTGAAGCCTTTTTCAATGATGAACGCGGTGATGCCGCGTGGACCGAGGCCTGGATCGGTCTTCGCGTAGACCACGAGCGTGTCGGCGTCTGGGCCGTTGGTGATCCACATCTTGTTGCCGTTCAAGACGTAGTGGTCACCTTTGAAATCGGCGCGCAGTTTCATCGAGACGACGTCTGAACCCGAGCCCGGCTCACTCATCGCGAGCGCGCCGACATGTTCTCCGGAAACGAGCTTCGGAAGATACTTTGTCTTCTGCGCTTCGCTGCCGTTGATTTTGAGTTGATTGACGCAGAGATTTGAGTGCGCGCCGTACGACAAGCCGACCGATGCGCTCGCGCGGGAAATCTCTTCCATTGCCACGCAATGCGCCAAATAGCCCATGTTCGCGCCGCCGTATTCCTCCGGCACAGTGATTCCGAGAATGCCAAGATCGCCCATCTTTCTCCACAAGTCCATCGGGAATTGATTGGTGTGATCAATGTCTCCGGCGCGCGGCGCGATTTCAGCCGCTGCGAAGGCGGCGATGGAGTCGCGAAGCATGGCGATATCTTCGCCGAGATCGAATTTCAAAAATGGGAATTGCATGGGCTACACCTTCGGTAACTTCGATGAATCTGGGTCGCGTACTGTCTTCGCAGGCATCGCAATCAGTGTTTGTTGCATCAGGGCGCAGAGCGTTTCGACGCCGTTTTTGTAGACGAACACTCGACCTTGTGTGATCGTGAGCGTACGGCCAGATTTGACCACTTCTGCGCGCGCGACGATGCGCTCGCCGTCGGCCGGCGCAAGCAAGTTCAGTTTGAATTCAACCGTCAATACGCCCGCACCCGGCGGCATTGCGGTAACACCGGCGCAGCCGCCCGCAGTGTCGACGAGCGTGCCGACGATTCCGGCGTGAAAAAAGCCGTTTTGCTGCGACAGCTCCGGGCGGAAATCCACTGCGAATTCCGTTTCGCCCTGCTCGATGCGAACAACTTCGACGCCGATCAAGCGCATCGCGCCTTGCGCGGCGATGATCGCCTTGATGTCAGAAAGCTTGGCAGGATCGAGCATGAGGCGGTGGCGGGGAGCGAGTGCTGGGTACAACGAAACAAACGAAATTCTAGGCGCAAGTTGACGTTAACGTAAACGTTAACGTAAACGTAATCTTTCGTTTTCGAAATATCTGGATAGGCTGCGTCGAGCGCGTCGCATGGCAGGAGCGAGCCTCGTTGATGGGCAGGCCAAACCGGTCACGCTGACGCCATCGCCAGGTCTTTTGCCTTAATCGCTTTAAGACGGCGCTGGCAATCTTTCTCGATCGTCTCGATTTCCTCGATCACGGCATCGATATCTTCGCGTTGTTGTTCGAGCAGCGCGCGGCGCTTTTCGAGCACCTCTAGGAACTTCACGAGTTGTGAGCGTTCACTTTTGTCGGCATCGTAGAGATCAAGAATTTCAGCGATTTCAGCCAAACTCATGCCGAGGCGCTTGCCGCGCAGCACGAGTTTCAGGCGCACCCGGTCGCGTTGCGCGTAGACGCGGCGCGTGCCTTTGCGGGCGGGCGTGATGAGTCCGTGATCTTCGTAAAAGCGAATCGCGCGCGTGGTGAGCGCGAACTCATCCGCAAGATCGGAAATGGTGAAGGTTTCAGCGCGAACGGCGTCGGCAGTCATCCTGCGAGTTTAGCCCGGAAGTTTGCCCATTCGGCGCAAACGGGCGTTCTAGTCGAACCACCTGTACGTCCGGTTGGCAGACTGTCCGCGTGTGGATGCGCGTACCTGCTGCACGAACCGGCGGAACAGACGTCGACGCATTTGTAAACTCTATACATTCATCCCATATTAGATTGGGGCTAGCACCACTTCTACACATTTATTGGTTTTTTGAAAATATTCAATGAACCCCTTTTTAATGGGGCTTACCGAGTAAACGCTTTAGCAAGAATAGCTCCCCCACTTCAGCGACACGCGATACGGCAGAACGACCGAAAAGTCGCCGGCGGCAGCCCGTACAACCGTCGCTAAATGTGAAGTGCGGCAAGCGCGCCCACCACCACACCCACCCCGGCCACGCCGTACATCGTGTATTCCAGCCAGCGGCGTTTTGTGAGAAGCGCAATCGCCGCGAGCGCAATCGCGATCTGCAAAAGCGTTGTGGCTTGCGCCCAGCGATGATGCTCGTGCATCTGCGAATCGCTTCGCTTGTCCCAATCTTTCGCCTCCGCTTCGAGCTTCTCAGCGGCGACCTTGATCTCGCCCTTCTCCGCTTTGTAGCGCTTGATTTCCTCTTCATAGAACTTCTTTCGCGCCTCGGGTGCGAGTTCAAGCGCGAGTTCACTCAAATTCTGCTTGCTGCTCTTAGCTTGGTAATAGTTCCACTGGTTCGACGCTTCGGTTTTCTTGATCGCGGCGTTGTTTTTGAAGAGGCCTGCGTTGGCTTGCGTGGCGCCGCCCTGATAGGCAAACAGTGCGCCGATAGTGGCAATGATCGCAGTCACCACAGCGATGCCGCCTGCATGTGATTTGTGATCGCCGTGTTGAGCTGCGTGCTCAAGCTCGTGATCGTGTGGGCCGTGTACGTGAAATCCGCCGCCTGACATGTGCTGTTCCCTGAAATTTGTTTAGCTTTGGACGAGATGCTAGCTCGAAGCACTAGGCAAACTAAGGCAAACGCAATCCTCTTCGTAACGCAGCGCGAACGAGACAGCAACTCATTGCCCACCCCGGTGTCCGCTAGCATCGAAGCATGACATCTTCACTTACTTTCCCCTACGCCGAGCCGCCCGTCGCGGGCAGCGCAACTGAAGTCTCGCCCGGTGTGCATTGGATTCGCATGCCGCTGCCGTTTGCGCTTGATCACATCAATCTTTGGCTCATCGAAGAAGGCGAAGGCTGGGCTGTCGTCGATACCGGCTTCGGCGTGCAAGCAACGCGCGATATTTGGGAACAACACTTCGCCGCAACGATGGGCGGCAAACCAATCACCCGTATTTTGGTGACCCACTACCACCCCGATCACTTAGGCAATGCACAGTGGCTCGCAGAGCGTTTCGCAACGAGCGAAGGCCCACTCATTCCGGAAATGAGTCTGCTCGAATTGGTCACCGCGCACGCCGTCGCGGGCGGCACGGGCGCGCATCAGCGCAGCGCGTTGGCCGAGTTTTTCCGCTCACACGGTTTAACGCCTGAGCAAATTGAGATCACTGCCAATCGCGGCAATACCTACAGCTTTGGCGTGCCCACTCGCCCCACGACGTGCCAACGCATCATTCCTGGCGAAACAATAGAGATCGGCGGTAAGTTGTGGAACGTGATCGCGGGATACGGGCACACGCCTGAGCATCTCAGCTTCTATTGCGAAGAAACCAAGGTCTTGATTTCGGGCGATATGTTGTTGCCAAAGATCTCCACCAACGTGAACGTGTGGCCGGTGACGGCGCTTTCCGATCCGGTGAGCGAATACGTTGGCTCGTTGCAAGCGTTCAAGTATTGCGAGGAAGACACGCTCGTTTTGCCATCGCACGGCATGCCCTTTCGCGGAATTCAAGCGCGGGTGGAGGCGCTTGAGACGCACCATGAAGCACGCATGAATGAGCTCTACGCGGCAGTCTCGGCAGAAGCCAAAACGGCTGCTGAGCTAATTCCTGTGTTGTTCCGCCGACAGCTCGATAACCACCAACTGTTTTTCGCGATCGCTGAGGCGGTTGCCCATGTGAATCACGGCTGGCGCACTGGGCGGCTGAATCGGGTTGTCGCGAACGACGGAACGATTCGATTTTCGCTGCGCAATTAACACCGCACCACGACGCCAAAATCAAACGGCATTTTCGTTTAATCGTTTATTTAATCGGGGATACGTCTCTTTAAATAAGTTTTATGCGATTACAAATTACTCGCGTCTAGCCCCAATTAGATATAAGTCTCAGATCGTTTGCTGAATCATTGAATAGAGAGAAGTTTGCCCATGCCCCAACACCTGTTCATCCTCACCGGCGCGTCGCGCGGCATGGGTTACGCCATAGCCGAGCAGCTTCTGCAATCGGGCGCGGAGTTGTTGTGCATCTCCCGCAATGATCGAGACGAACTGGACGCCGTTGCGGCTCAACACAACGCAACGCTTTCGCAATGGCGCGCCGACTTGTGCGATGCGAGCGCAACTGCTGAACGCCTTCGCGCATGGCTTCATGAGAAGACCGCCGCGCACTACGCGAGCGTGACGCTGATTAACAACGCAGCGCTTCTGCCGAAGATCGCGCCACTTCGTGAATCGAGCGCGGCCGACATTGCGCTCACGCTTCGCGTCGGTCTCGAATCGGTCATGATGCTGACGGCTGCGTTTTTGAACGCTACGCAATCGTGGACGTGCCCGAGAAACGTGCTCAATATTTCCAGCGGTAACGGACGACGCGCGATGGCATCGCAATCGATCTACAGCGCCGTGAAAGCCGGGATGGATCACTATACGCGCTGCGTGGCCGAGGAAGAAAAACTCGTTACGAACGGCGCGAAGCTCTGTTCGCTCGCGCCCGGCATCATCGATACCGATATGCAAACGCATTTGCGTGATACCGATCCCGCGAAATTTCCTTCGCATCAGGCGTTCGTTGAATACAAACGCGACGGGCATCTGCTCACGCCCGAGGCGGGTGCCGCCCGCGTACTTGCGTATCTTGCACGCGAGGATTTCGGCGTGAATCCCGTCGCAGACGTTCGCGACGCGTAACGCATGGTAGACACGGGCTTGACCGCGCTTCAACGATTCGGAACGCCAAAGCAATGAGCGACGCTGATCCTGGCCGAGCGGCGCGTCGTCGACATTCAGATTTCAGCGCGATTTCGACTGCGGATGTGAGAGAGGTGTAGCCAGATGCTTTGCGCGAAGCGCGCTCAAGCGCGCCTACAAACTGGGCATCAGCGCGCCACAATTCCAGCATTGCTCAAAGCCGCCATCAATTTGCTCTTTGCAGCTCGAACAAAACCAGTGTCGTTGCGGCGCACTGCGAAGGTCGTCGATCAATTCACGGGCGCGCACGAATTGCTCTTCATGCTGAACCCAGATTTCGAGCGCGGCTTCGTGCGGCGGCACTTCGCCGACCGATCCCTGCAAAAACATGCGTTGAACACTCGCCTCAATGCCAGCGGCCGTAAGCATGTCATGCCACAGCGTGGCCTCAACGATTCCGTTTGCTTTGGCAACGCGTTTCATCGCTTGGCTACATCTTCCTGAGCAATAAGCCCTTGAGATATTCGCCTTCGGGGAACGCGAGCGAGTGCGGATGATCGTGCGTTGCGCCCACGTGCGCGAGGATCGTTGCATCAGCATGCGCCTCCATCGCGGCGCTGGCAACGATTTTCTGAAACAGCGCTTGATCAATCCCGCCTGAGCAGCTGAAAGTGAAGAGCAGTCCGCCTGGTTTCAAGATGTGGAGGGCCACGCGATTGATGTCTTTGTATGCGCGCGCCGCGCGCTCTGCGTGGTGCGCGCTCGGCGCAAACTTCGGTGGATCAAGCACGATCGCATCAAACTCTACGCCCTCAGAACGATACTTTCGCAAAATCGCAGGCACATCTGAATCGATGAATTCACAGGGTTCAGTGTCGAATCCATTGATCTCCACATGTCGCTTCGCGTGTTGCAACGCAAGCGCAGATGAATCAACGCTGATGACCTTGCTCGCGCCGCCTGCGAGAGCGGCCAAGCTAAATCCGCCCGTGTAGCAATAGCAGTTCAACACCTGCTGTGCGTTCGCCGCTTTTATTGCTTCCGCGAACAGCGCCCGATTGTTGCGCTGATCGATGTAGAAGCCAGTCTTCTGCCCACTGGCTACATCGACTTCATATTTCAACCCGTGCTCTTCAAAGTTAACGACGGTGCTCCGCGTTTCGCCTGCTTTGAGTTCGGGATAGAGCCAACCCTGATGCGGCTCCAATCCTTCGAGTGTGCGCACCGATGAATCGCTTCGTTCGTAGATTTGCTCAATCGCCAGTTCGCTCACAATCGCTTGCGCAATCGCTTCTTTCCACCGCTCCGCACCTGCGCTGGTGATTTGCACCACTGCAGTATCGCCATAGACGTCGACAATCACCCCCGGCATCCCATCGCTTTCGCCATGAATCGCGCGAAAAGCGTTGCTCGCAATCGGCAAGGCTTTACGACGCGCCAATGCCGCGCGGAACGCGTTTTTAAAAAAGCGATGATCGATGATGATTTCGGGATCAAAACTCCACACCCGTGCGCGAATCTGCGACTTCGGCGAATACGAAGCTACAGCGAGCGGCCGTCCTTCATCCGATTCAATCCGAATCGTCTCGCCCGAGCGAAGCCCGAGCATGGTGTTCACACTGTTATTGAGCTCGCCAATGGCGCTTTCAAAAATCCACGGATGGCGGCGCAGCAGCGATCGCTCTTTTCCAGGCTTTAGCTTTATTGTTTTCATGGATATGAGCGTAGCATGCGCGTCAAGATTGCGGTTTATCCTTGTTACCTAACTTCTAGAGGAGCGGCATCATGGCAAACGTTTCGACAACCCCTGCGGGCTACCACACGGTGACTCTGTACCTCACCGTCAAAGGCGCCGCCGCGGCAGTTGATTTTTACAAAGCAGCATTTGGCGCTACTGAGGTCATGCGCCTAGAGATGGGGCCGGGCATGATTGGGCATGCCGAGGTGAAGATTGGTGATTCGCACGTGATGCTGTCTGATGAGTTTCCCGACATGGGCGTCGTGGGGCCGAAAACGCTAGGTGGAACGGCTAGCAGCGCGACGATCTACACCGAGGATTGCGATGCGCTCATCACCCGCGCCGTGGCCGCTGGTGCGAAGGTGCTGCGCCCAGCTCAGAACCAGTTCTACGGTGATCGTATGGGCCAGATCGAAGATCCGTTTGGTCATCGCTGGAGCATTTCGACGCATCTGGAAGATTTGAGCGTCGACGAAATCAAAGCGCGAATGGCAAAGCAATTCGGCGGCTAGGGAGTCTGCCTACAGTCCGATCCCGCGCGCCATGATCGCCGCAAAAACCATCACCGGCGCGAGCAAATGCAGTTCGAGCGTGACAAGTCTCCGTGCGCGAACCCATTGCGCCGCGCTTGGCAGCGTATCGCTGGCCTTCAACGCGCGCGCCCATCGAATGAAGGCAATCGTCGGCACGATTGACACCAGACCCGTTCCCAAGAAAAACGCGATCTTCAACCAAAACACTGGATTGCCGCTGTAGAACGCGAAGCCTTTGATGCCGTAGCGAAGGCGCAGATAGCCAACGATCAAAAGTAGCAGCGCAACGATCCCGTACGCCGCATCGATCTTCGGCAAAAAGCGCACGGATTCAGGAGATGCTACGCCGCGCAGCACCGCCCATTCGGCCATCAGAAGACCAACCAACCCAAAAGCGAGCAGGTGGTGAAGGATTGCTAGATTCGTATCAAGGCTCATTGGTTGCTCACAAAAGTTCAGTCCAATCGGCGCGCTCGACAAGCCACTTGTCGTTTTCGTATCGCCAACGCGTTGTGAAATCCCAGCTTTGCGCGCGCTCAGGAATGATGCCCGAACCACCGCCAGCCACCACGGTGATGCGCGCAGTCGCCGAGCTTCCGGTGATGCTCACCTCGCGAATCGTCGCGTTCAAATAAATATTCGGATTGGTAAGAAACACCGCCCCGACCGTGCGCTTCGCCTCATCTTTCGTCATTCCGCCCGCGCCACTGCGCGAAAAATCCGGCGAGAGAAAACTCATCAGCTTCGAATTGTTGCGTGCTTTCACCGCGGCTTCCATTTCCGTGATCGACGCACGCAGCGCCTTTTCCGGGTCGGTGCGGGAGCAGGCGGTGAGCGCAACAATCAACACCGCCGCGAAGGCGTAGGCCAGTAGGTTAGGTAGCGTTGTTCTACTTCTCATTTCGGAATTATCCATCGGCTCGCATTAACATTTTGACGCGATGATGTAGAGGGTTCACCTACGCAAAGCGCCCGCCACTGCGGCGCACGTCCAGAAATCGATCACGCAGTACCGCAAAGGCATGGCAAAGTACGCAAACTGGTCGCCGTGTAGTAAGTCGCCTGCGATCTGGCGGAGGCGCTGAAGCAAGTCGCGTTCACGCACGCCGCATAAATCAACTGATCAAAGCGACGCGACGCGGTCCGTTCGATGGCATCGGAAATCCCGAAGCGATGCGTAAAACCCAAGCGCGTTCTTGCCACGCCGAATCGATGACGCGAATCGATTGGTCTACGCGGTTGAGCCGGAGTAGATTGTGGTAAGCGCGTGCCGCTACCGCTATTGAATCGTGGCGTTGTCGTGATGGCGGTCGGGCGTGGTTTAACGCGCCATCCGGGTGGCTCGTGTCAATTTGGATACGATTCGTTGCGCCCGATGCGCTACGCTGCGTTGATTTCACCGTCTGAACCACTCCACCAAGTAGCTCGCCCATGAACCTCGAACTCACCAACCTTCACGTGCTCGTCACCGGCGGTAGCAAAGGTATTGGCCTTGCGTGTGCGCGGGGTTTCATCGCCGAGGGTGCGCGGGTCACACTCGTCTCGCGCACGCTCGATACATTGCAATCCGCGCAGCGCGCACTGCAAAGCGACGCGCCCGGCGCAATCGTCAACATCATTGCCGCCGATTTGCGCGATGCCGCCGCGGCTGAGCACATGGTCGACGCCGTGGAACGCGATTTTGGGCCGGTCGATGCGCTCGTCAACAGCGCCGGCGCCGCCAAGCGGACGCCCGCCGCCGAGCTCACCGCTGCGTCGTGGCACGACGCGATGCAGGCCAAATTTTTCACCTACATCCACGTCATCAATCCGCTCATCAAGAAGATGGGCGAACGCGGTCGCGGCGCGGTCGTTAACGTCGTCGGCTCTGGCGGCAAAGTCGCCGCCGTCACCCACCTCGCAGGCGGCGCAGCCAACGCTGCGCTCATGCTCGCCAGCGCAGGCTTCGCCGCCGCTTACGCAGGCAAAGGCGTGCGCGTAAACGCCGTCAACCCCGGCCTCACGCTCACCGAACGCCTGCACGAGGGCATGCAAGCCGAAGCGAGGCAACAAGGCATCAGCATGGAAGAAGCTCTGACCCGAGCCAGAGCCACCCGCCCGCTGGGCCGCATCGCAGAGCCAAGCGAAATCGCCGACGCGGTGGTCTACCTCGCGTCAAGCCGCGCGAGCTACATCACCGGGGCGTTGGTGGCTATGGATGGGGTGGTTACGCCGATGGTGGTGTAGCAAGTTGGGCGTCACGCGCAATCCGTGCGGATGGAAAGGGCGCGGATAAAATGAGTGTCAGAGCTACAACCGCGTTCGATATCTTATGGCGCGCGGAAATTTCTTCTGAAAGTGCGCGAACATGCTGCTCGGAGCCCTTGCCAACCCGATCAAAGTCATTAAGATTTCGCCAAATTTGGTCGTGGAAGGTTGTCTGGTCAGCGCTACCATTCCTTTCGCACCCGTCGTCGTTAAGTTCTTGCCGGAAAACGCCTGCGCAATTGAACTAGTGTGCGGTTGGCTTGGGCATGCAGTAGGCTTGCCCGTACCAAGTATCTCGCGAATTTCTGTGAGCAGAGGCATCATGCCAATTGGTGCCGTATGGCCTTATTCGTCTGACCAGGCTACGACATTCGCGTGCGCTGTGGTGCCATTTGCCCAGAAAGTCATTTCTGCAGACAGTCCGGCTGTTGATACACGTCTAAAGAAATGGCAACTTGTTGAGATCGCTGGAGTCTTTGACGAACTAATTGCAAACGACGATCGTAGCAAGGGAAACATACTGCTCGATGCGCGCCAAAACTTCTGGTTGATCGATCATGCAAGGGCGCTCGGGGGAGCTGGCCAACGATTGTTCTCTACTGAAGTATTCCCTTCGTTCACGAATTTTTTTCTACAACGTATCGGCAGAGAAAGTCTCAGCGAGCGCCTTTCTCGCAAGCAGCCATTGTTGGCCGCTTGCGCGCAACTGAGAAACTATGTATCACGTATTCCGTATTCGGAATTGGGCGTATCATCTGAAATTGAACAAGAGATACGGGCCTACCTATCGGCGCGTTTGCGAAATCTCGAACATTTGGTGCTAAGTCGGGTTGAACTGCCAGATCTGGCGGCCGGCTCTATGCAACAACTGGGTGCACATTAATGGAAACAACATCTTTCGTATCCGCAGACTGCCGACCAATTTTCTTGCCGCTCGGTCAACTTGGAGAAAAAGTCGCGATCGCTTTTGTGGGAGTATCCAACTCTGGGACAGCATTTGCATCGCAGGTGTTGACTAAGGTGTTGCGGTGCCTTCCGTCTGACATGGCGCACGCCTGCGTTTCGTTCTCTGAAATCGTAGTGGAAGATTATTTGGACTGGTGCAAGCGAGGAAACCACGCGCAAGCATGGCAGCTTCCGTTAGCGGGCTTGGAGGTCGGTGATCAAGTTGCAATATCTGCATATTCTGAGGCCGAGCTTGGCGCCATGTCGCGTCGCTTGGCCTCGCTACATATTGAGTTAACAGAGGATCAATCCAGCGAACAATCGGCAACTACACCTCGCGTCAAAGAAGAGAAAATTTTCTTGGATCAGGTTATGAAAGAAGTTCTTCGAAGCAGACCACAGCTCAAGAATCTGTTTCACCGTGATTTCAATTTGCGGGGTAGAAGTGTTGGTAACCAGATTGACTTTTGTGGTCAAAACTACGTCACATGTTATGCAGCGATCAATCCGAAGAGCCGGTCACGTGTACGTGTGAGCAGCGCGGCGGCGGCATTGTGGAACCTGGCGCGAGTGCGCGACGCATTCGGCTTTGAAATGCCGTCGAAGATTGAGCTAACGACTTGGGTGCCTCCAAAGGGGTTACCGACTTATAGCGATGCCGACTATGCCCTTGTCGAAGACACGGTCTCGGAGCTGCAGGAACAGGCGACCAGAGAAAATTTGACGGTTTTCTCCGTGCCGGACTCGCTGTTGGCGGGCGCCCGCCTGGTCGATTTGGAGTTGAGTTCAGTCGCCATCCAGTGATCTTCGATCACGCTAAATGCGAATCGCAGTCACATACTCCGCCGATACTGCCCGCCCACTTCAAACAGCGCGTCCGTAATCTGCCCGAGCGAGCAGACTTTTACGGCGTCCATTAGCTCCGCAAAAACGTTGCCGCCGCTGATCGCGGTTTGCTTGAGTTTGGCGAGTGCGGCGCTTGATGCGTTTGCGTGCTTCGCGTGAAACTCGTTCAGGCGCTTGAGCTGTGATTGCTTTTCCTCATCCGTGGAGCGCGCGAGTTCGAGCGTTTCGGGCACGGGATCGCCGTGTGGGTTACGGAATGTATTCACGCCAATGATCGGCAGCGTTCCGTCGTGTTTAAGCCATTCGTAGTGCATCGATTCTTCTTGAATCTTGCCCCGCTGATAGCCGGTTTCCATCGCGCCCAATACCCCGCCACGCTCTGAAATTGCTTCGAATTCTTTGAGCACGGCTTCTTCAACGAGATCAGTCAATTCGTCGATGATGAACGCGCCTTGATTTGGGTTCTCGTTTTTTGCGAGGCCCCATTCGCGATTGATGATGAGCTGAATTGCCATCGCGCGGCGCACCGATTCTTCGGTGGGCGTGGTGATCGCTTCGTCGTACGCGTTTGTGTGTAGCGAATTGCAGTTGTCGTAAATCGCGATCAGCGCTTGCAGCGTGGTGCGGATATCGTTGAACGCGATCTCCTGCGCGTGTAGGCTTCGGCCGCTGGTTTGAATGTGATATTTGAGCTTCTGCGAGCGGTCATTCGCGCCGTATTTCTCGCGCATCGTCACAGCCCAGATGCGGCGCGCAACGCGACCGAGCACGCTGTATTCTGGGTCCATCCCGTTTGAGAAAAAGAACGAAAGATTTGGCGCGAAGTCATCGATGTGCATTCCGCGTGCGAGATACGCTTCTACGAAGGTGAATCCGTTTGAAAGCGTGAACGCGAGTTGCGAAATCGGATTTGCACCTGCTTCGGCGATGTGATAGCCGCTAATCGAAACTGAGTAGAAATTGCGCACGCGGTTGTGCACGAAATACTCTTGAATGTCGCCCATTACTTTGAGCGAAAACTCGGTGGAGAAGATGCAAGTGTTTTGACCTTGATCTTCTTTCAGAATGTCGGCTTGCACGGTGCCACGAACGTTTTCGAGCGTCCACGCTTTGATCTTTGCCAATTCATCATCGGTCGGCTCGCGACCATTATCTTTTCTGAACTTCGCAAGCTGTTGCTCAATCGCGGTGTTCATAAAGAAGGCGAGAATCGTCGGCGCGGGGCCGTTGATCGTCATCGAAACACTCGTTGCCGGATCGCAAAGATCGAAGCCGTCGTAGAGCACTTTCATGTCGTCAACAGTGGCAATCGATACGCCGCTGTTGCCGACTTTGCCGTAGATATCCGGGCGCAGTGCGGGATCATTGCCGTAGAGCGTCACGCTATCGAACGCAGTTGATAGGCGCTTCGCAGGCATGCCCTCTGAGACTTTTTTGAAGCGGCGATTGGTGCGAAACGCGTCACCCTCGCCCGCGAACATGCGCGTCGGATCTTCGTTCTCTCGTTTGAACGCAAATACGCCAGAAGTAAATGGGAACGAGCCCGGTACGTTCTCTTTGAGCTGCCACTTGAGGATTTCGCCCTCGTCTTCGTATTTAGGAAGCACCACCTTCTTGATCTTGGTGCCTGAGAGTGAGGTGTAGGTGAGCTTGGTGCGAATTTCTTTGTCGCGAATTTTCACGACATATTCGTCACCTGAGTAGGCGGCGATGGTCTGCGGCCACATGTCGAGCAGTTTTTTGCTGCGTGGATCAAGCGCGGTTTCGCGGTCTTCCATGAGCGAATCGATCTTCGGGGTGGCATCAGTGCCAAGCAAACGCGTAACCGCTTGCAACTGTTGTCTCTCGCGGGCGATGCGCGCCTGCGCGTTGGCCCACGCGTGGTAGCCGCGAACTGTGTCGGCGATTTCAGCGAGGTAGCGCACGCGCGATGCGGGCACGATTGCTTGCGTTTGCGATGACGCGCGCGTACTCGTTAGCGTGAGCGTGCCCGTGTCGAGCTTGAGGCCTTTTTTCACGAGCGCAGGCGTGATCGCCTGATAGAGCGCGGTGACGCCATCGTCAGCAAAGCGCGACGCCATGGTGCCGAATACGGGCATCTCGTCGGGCGATACGCTCCACGCTTCTTTGTTGCGCTGCACTTGCTTGCGCACGTCGCGCAGCGCGTCTTGTGCGCCTTTTCGGTCAAACTTGTTAATCGCGACAAAATCCGCGAAATCGAGCATGTCGATTTTTTCAAGCTGTGACGCTGCGCCAAATTCGGGCGTCATCACGTAGAGCGAGCAATCGACGTACGGCACGATCGCGGCATCCCCTTGGCCGATGCCGGAGGTTTCAACGAGGATGACATCAAAGCCATGCACTTTGCACGCGGCAATCGCGTCGGGCAGTGCTTTCGAAATTTCGGAGCCCGCTTCGCGCGTGGCGAGAGAGCGCATGTAGATGTTGTCGTGATTGATCGCGTTCAGGCGAATCCGATCGCCGAGTAGCGCGCCGCCCGATTTACGGCGCGATGGATCAATCGAAATGATCGCGATATTCAAGCGATCGCCCTGATCGATTCGGAAGCGGCGCACTAATTCATCGGTAAGTGAGGATTTCCCCGCGCCGCCAGTGCCTGTGATGCCGAGCGTAGGCGTGCTTATTTTCGCGGCTTGCTCGCGAAGGGTTTTCAATTCGCCCTCGGTTAGTACGCCAGCTTCAACACGGGTGATCGAGCGCGCGAGGGCGGTGTACTGACTCGAAGACGTTGTCGAGACCGCTTTAGTCAGATCATGGTCGCAGAGATGAATCATCTCGTTAATCATTCCTTGCAAGCCGAGTTTTGCGCCGTCTTCGGGCGAGAAGATCCGCGCGACGCCGTAGTCGTGCAGCTCGTTTATCTCTGCAGGAACGATCACGCCGCCGCCACCACCAAATACTTTGATGTAATTCGCGCCCGCCTCACGAAGCATGTCGATCATGTATTTAAAGTATTCGACGTGGCCGCCTTGATACGAGCTGATCGCAATACCGTGTGCATCTTCTTGGAGCGCGGCGTCAACGACTTCCTTCACGCTACGGTTGTGGCCGAGATGAATCACCTCGCATCCGCTCGATTGCAGAATACGTCGCATGATGTTGATTGACGCATCATGTCCGTCAAACAAACTCGCTGCCGTGACGAACCTGACCTTGTGCGCGGGTTTATAGATCAGCTGCTTGGTATCGAGATTGGACATACGTCTCTCCGCGTGCCGTTTGTGGCAGATTCATGCGAAGTCGTATTTTTGCAGAAATTAGTCCAAAGTTGACGTTAACGTCAACTTACCTTTAATTGCAGCATTAAAAAAACAGGGAACAGCACTAGCAAGAGCGCCGCAACGGCGATCAAGGCGTTGGCGAAGTGCCAGCGCCGCTCGATTGCGCTTTGGTCAGCGAGTGCGCTGCCATGCGCGAGACCAGAAACGGCCAGCATGGCGATTGCTAGGCTACCCACCGCTGGTAGCCCCACCCACCACGCGCCGCCCTTATTCGCAACAACAGCGATCCAGCCCATCATCGCGAACAAAGCGGATGAGCCAATCACACTCGCTGCCATCAGACTATTGCGCAGCCCCTGCAGTAGAACAATATCGCGATCTTCAGCCACGGCTCTGCCACCCTTTTGCAAGCGCCATTCCTGCGAGCATCGCAGCGACGAACAAGGCGACATCCACCCCGCCAAATGCGAGGCTTGCCAAAGCTGGCCCTGGGCAATAGCCTGCGAGCCCCCAACCCGCGCCAAACATCACGGCTCCCACCACGAGCGGCGTATCGATATCGCGGCGAGTGGGAAGCTCAAAGCGGGATGCCAACCATGGCGCGCCGCTTGCGGCTACGGATCGAAACGCGAAATAAGACACCAGCAGCGCGCCGCCCATTACGAAGGCAAGGCTCGCATCCCAGCGCCCGCTCGCAATGCCGCCGACATCAAGAAACCCCTGCACTTTCTTTGGATCAGTCATCCCACCGAGCACTAAGCCCGCTGCAAAAACAAGCCCCGATGAAAACGCCACAAGTAAACGTTGCTTTTCTTGCGCCATGATCAAGCTCCTTGCATCCAGCGAAGCACAGCGACCGTCACGGCGCCGACCGCCATGAAACTCACGACGGAGATCAGTGATCGCATCGATAAGCGGGCCAAGCCGCACACGCCGTGACCGCTCGTGCAGCCGCTTCCGATGACTGTGCCAAACCCCACAAGCAGGCCTGCAACGATAAGCAAACCCTTCGGTGCGATTGAAGGTGATATGCGGTTAAACGCGAATGCGAATAATGCGCCGCCCACGATTAACCCGAGCAAGAAGGCAAAACGCCAGCCACTTTCTCGCGGTGAAAACATCGCATTGGCAGCAATCCCGCTGATGCCGGCAACGCGGCCTAAACCGGCCACCAAAATCCATGTGGCTGCGCCGATCAAGAGCCCGCCCAATAACGACCAAAGATAAGGATGCATAGCCGCCACTTGAAATTTATACTGTAGGGAGTATATTGTACATATGAATTCATCAAAGAAAATCAAGAAGAAGGTAACCGCTTCGCGAAAACCAGCGTCGCCGCCCTCAGGAATTGCACCCGAGCACGCACAAGCGCTGATCGCGCGCCTGCGTCGTGCGGAAGGGCAAGTGCGCGCGGTCGCGCGCCTCATCGAAGAAGGTCATGGCTGCGACACAGTCGCCCAGCAACTCACCGCCGCGCGAAAAGCGCTCGATAAGTCGTTTTACGCGCTGGTGGGTTGCGCGGTCGAGCACGGTCAGGTAGCGCCCGATGAGGTTTCGGCCCTGCTCGCGAAGTACGCGTAAAGCACGGTTACTTGACTCAACAAAACGTAAAAACTTTACTATGAATCCGATCCAATTTTTTGACCCTGAATCCTCTACCTACACCTATCTCTTGGTTGATCCTGAATCCCGCGAGGCGGTGCTGATTGATCCCGTTGATACTCAGCTTGAGCGCGATTTAGCGGCGCTCAAAGCGCATAACGTCAAACTTAGTTGGGTGATCGAAACCCATGCTCATGCGGATCACGTTACCTCTGCGGCGCAACTCGTCGAGCACACTGGGGCAAAGACTGCAGTTCCAGCAGGCTGCGGTATTTCAGGCGCTACCGCTCAGCTCCACAATGGCGATTACGTCCGTTTTGGGACCGAGGAAATCAAGGCACTACACACGCCAGGCCATACAGCCGGGAGTATGTCATTCGTTTGGCGAAATCACGTGTTTACAGGCGATACGCTATTGATTGATGGCTGCGGACGCACGGATTTTCAAAGCGGATCTGCGGAAGCGCTTTTTCGCTCGATTACTAGCGTCCTTTTTTCTTTGCCTGATGAAACGATGGTCTGGCCAGGCCATGATTACAAGGGCCGACTGTCGAGCACGATCGGTCACGAACGTGCGCACAATTCGCGCATTGCAGGTAAGTCACTGACCGAATTCGTTGCAACGATGAACTCGCTATCGCTGCCCAAACCCAAGCGCATTGATGAAGCGGTTCCCGCAAACTTGTGGCTCGGTGTGCGCCACGATGCCGAATCGATGGCGGACGGCTCGGTGCGCGACGCGGCGGGCTATGCTGGGGACGTTTCGCCTGCGACCGCATACACGTGGTGGCAACACGGCGACGCCGTACTGGTCGATATTCGCACCGATGCTGAGCGCGAGTGGGTGGGCTTCGTGCCCGATGCGGCGGTGGTTGCATGGAAGCAATGGCCGGGCGGCGTGCCAAACCCGCACTTTGACGCACAGATCAAAGCGCTTGCCGATTCTGCAGGCGGCAAGCCGCTCGTGATGCTCTGCCGTTCGGGCGTGCGCTCCATCGCTTCAGCCAAGCGAGCAACCGAGCTCGGGCTCGTCGCGTACAACATTCTCGAAGGCTTCGAGGGCAATCACGATGCGGCGGGGCATCGCAACTCAACGAGCGGCTGGCGAGCGCGCGGCCTGCCGTGGAGACAGAACTAAATAGCTTTAGGGCGCTAGCCCACGTTTAATTGGGGCTAGATTCGAGTTGTTCTATTGTTGTGTTTCCAATGAAAATGACGTTTGCCCTAAGGCATTCTGGGGAAAGTCTAAATAGCGGAATCATTTTTAACCCAGCGCACATTCCGAGCTGAGCGTTTTTGGCTGACAACGTATCCGCTCGCACAGTCAACCACGCTAGAAGCACCTGCTAGAGATACTGAAACAGTACCGGCAAGAAAAACAGCGCAACGTTCACGATCAGCGCCAAAAGCCAAATCAGCGAGCGCGTCGCCTGCTTGCCGGTCACGTAGAGATACACGAAGAGTGCGCGTAGAGCGATGAACGTGAGGGCGAGCAAATTTGCCGTGATCCCCGCGCCGCCCAGAATGTGATTCACGATCACGGCGCTTGCGAAAAACGGCAGCGCCTCCCAGCAATTCTGCTGCGCCGCATTCGCCCATTTGCGATAGCCCTCTTGCTTCGATAGCCAATCGCGCGGATTTCGATTGTCAAAGCCGCCATCGCGCGGATGCTTTGAAAACATGCCGTATTTCGCGATGCCCGCGCACACAATCGGCATCAGCGCCGCAAGCAAGATAGTAAAGATTGCAATAGTCATACGCGCAACGGTGTCGAGATTAAGTTGACGCGCATGTTACGCGCGAACACTCAAGACGGATGCCGCTCAAACGTTGCGCAACGAAAAAGGGCGGTGATGCCGCCCTTATTCTCAGACTTAAATTTATGACCCCAACTATTTTGCGAGCGATGCGAATTGTGGGTTAGTCACCACTTGCTTGAGAAGTTCCTGTACGGCGGGGCCGAACGCATCAGCAACGTTTTTGCAGGCGGCATCCGCGGCCCAACTCGTGTCGAAGTTATATTTCGTAGTCACCGTATATCCCGGCGACGTAGGCGTTCTCACGTTCATTGTGATTATCCAATGCGCCGGCGAAACTGAGCTGAATGAAAGCGCTTCGATTCGCCCTGAAATAGAGTTGGCAGAGTTGGGCTGGTAAACACCTGCTGCAAACAGCTCCTCTTGCATCGCGTCACGGATGTATTCAGTTGGTGATTTCCCGGGCGCGACCTTGATCGGACCAAAGAGACGACAAGTTGGACTCTCTTCAACACCAGGTGCCATAGAAACTCCAGCAACCGCTACCTTTTTATTCTGCGCTTGAAGTGTCTGCTGAATGGTGATGATATTCGTCGTTGATGCCTTGTAAGGGATAGAGTTTGTGGTTTAGCAACCAACTAGAACGGCGGATGCGAGCGCGATTGCGCAAAGCGCGGAGTTTCTCATTAGAGCCTCTGTGGATTGTTGTGGATGGGCTTACGCGCTCGCGATTGGTGCGGTGCGTCCGTTGCTAATCTACTGAAATAGCACTCAGCTCAACCTACCAATTTTAATAGGTATGTAAGCGTCTACTTCGATGCTAGAGCCGATTCAATGGCTTTTGTCAGCGAAGGTGAGAGCGGTTCGACCGTGCTCGGGAATGCGCTCACCTTGCCAGCACGGTCCACCAAGTACTTGTGAAAATTCCATTTCGGCGGTTGGTTAGTCGCCTTGATGAGGGATGCAAACAGCGGATGCTGCGCGATCGGCAGCTCAATCTTTTCGAACATCGGAAAGCTCACGCCGAAGTTCGCCTTGCAAAACTCCGCAATCTGTTTATTCGATCCCTTCTCTTGCCCCCCGAAATCATTCGCCGGCACACCGAGCACTACGAAACCTTTTGATTGATAGCGCTTGTAGAGCGCCTCCAAGCCTTCGTATTGCGGCGTAAATCCACACTCACTCGCCACATTCACGATCAACACCACCTTCCCCGCATATTGCGACAACGCAATCGGCTTGCCGGGGAGCAAGGGGTTCATGGTGTGGTTTAACACGGCGGGTATTTGCGTCTGCGCGAACGCCACGCTTGCAACGAGTGAAAAACCAACGAGAAGTGAGCAAAGAACGTGTTTCATAAAAATCCGCCGAAAACGTAAGGTGCAATCTTATTGCACCCAAATTGATACCGGCACACGTTGATTGGAGAAGCGCGCTTCGCGCGGATCGGAACAAGGCGCAATGAGATTGCGCCCTACGACAAGTCAAGATCGTCGGGGTTCGCCCAGTTTGCGGGAAGCGTTCCCCGCTGCCGATAGCGATGAAACGACGAAAACGGCCAATCTTCGATCTTGGTCACATGGCCGTGCTTTACGGGGTTGAAATACACATAGTTGATGTGATTTTCCAAATCCCGATCATCGCGAATCGTGTGTTCCCAGTATCGTCGTTGCCAGATGCGGCGTTCGCCGCGTTTTAGTCGCGAATCGTTTCGCGATTCAGCTTCGTTCATCGGTAAATGCCGCGAAAAAATTGCCTTGATCGCGAGCCATCGTCCCGCGTAATCGGCATCGGAGTCGGGCATCGTCCAAATGGCATGCATATGGTCGGGCAACACCACCCACGCGACGATATCGAAAGGGCGTTTCGTGCGCACATCGCGTACCGCCTCGCGCAACAAGTCAATGTGACGCACCAACAAATCGCGTTTACGATCAAGTAAGTTCACAGTGAAAAAGTACGTCGCACCCGGCAAGAGCACACGTCGATATTCAGGCATCGTTCATCGTGAGAAATCGTAGGGTGCGATCCTATCGCACCCAAATTGATACCAGGCAACGGAGATTGGACAAGTGCGCTTCGCGCGGTGGGTTACGAGGTGCGATGGGATTGCACCCTACGACTAAGTCGCCATTGATTTGATCAGTTCAGTTGCAATTTTCGCCATAGTCTCAATCGCCACTTTCGGTCCCGACGAGACAATCGCATCAGTAAGCCGCTGCCCTAAACTAGCTTTAGACGTTGCGATTCCAGTCGCCACGAGCAAGTCGTCATCAAGGAGTTTGAATCCCTGCTTTGTGAGAACAACTCGCTCGAAATCACCGACCATATCCTCGCCTTCGAAACGTAAGAATCCTTCCTGCTCAAGCCACTTAACGGTGTCATAAGTGATACCCCGAAATACCTCCTCATCCGAGGCATCTTCCGGCAACGCTCGTTGGTCGAATTCGCGTGCATTGATATCAGTCGGATATGGAAAGTTTTCGTACAAGTGTCTTGCGACGTGATACACACAAACTTTGAAGAGAAGCGTGTTGCGAGGTTCCATCGTAGTTCGCAAAAAACGGGCTCCCTAAGGAGCCCGATTCATTCACTTACTTCTTATCGTCTTTCACCTCAGTGAAATCCGCGTCGACGACTTTGGCATCGTCGCCGGGTTTGCCGCCGGCGGCTTTGGCGTCACCGCCTCCGCCCGCTGCTTCGGCACCACCGGGTTTTTGCGCTTCGGCTTGAGCGGCGGCGTACATTTTTTCGCCCAACTTTTGCGCTGCGGCGGAGAGCGTTTCTGCTTTCGCATCAAGCGCCGCCTTTTCGGCGTTTTGATCTTTGAGCAGCTCTTCAGCGTCTTTCAAGGCCGCTTCGATTTTTGACTTCTCATCCGCGCCAACTTGATCGCCGTATTCGCCCAAGCTCTTCTTCACGCTGTGAACGAGTGTGTCGAGCGTGTTGCGCGCTTGAACCGTTTCGAGACGCTTTTTGTCTTCAGCTTCGTTGGCTTTCGCATCGTCCACCATGCGCTGAATTTCTTCTTCGCTCAAGCCTGAGTTCGCCTTGATCGTGATCTTGCTTTCTTTGCCGGTGCCTTTGTCTTTCGCGCTTACGTGCAGGATGCCGTTGGCGTCGATATCGAATTGCACTTCAATTTGCGGCATACCGCGCGGTGCGGGCGGAATGCCTTCAAGATTGAATTGACCGAGGCTCTTGTTGCCCGCTGCCACTTCGCGCTCGCCTTGCAACACGTGCACGGTCACCGCGCTTTGATTGTCATCCGCAGTGGAGAACACTTGCGATGCCTTGGTTGGGATCGTAGTGTTTTTCTTGATGAGCTTAGTCATCACGCCGCCGAGCGTTTCGATGCCGAGCGAGAGCGGCGTCACATCAAGCAAGAGCACGTCTTTACGATCACCCGCGAGCACGGAGCCTTGAATCGCAGCACCTACAGCCACTGCTTCGTCAGGGTTCACGTCTTTACGAGGCTCTTTGCCGAAGAAGTTTTTCACTGCTTCGATCACTTTGGGCATACGCGTTTGACCGCCCACCAAAATCACGTCATCGATTTGACCAATCGACAAGCCCGCATCTTTCAAGGCAACTCGGCAAGGCTCGATCGTTTTGTTGATTAAATCTTCAACCAGCGATTCGAGCTTCGCGCGCGTGATCTTCAGCGCGAGATGCTTCGGCCCGGTCGCATCCATAGCGATGTACGGCTCATTGATTTCTGATTGCTGGCTCGACGAGAGCTCGATCTTCGCGCGCTCGGCTGCTGCTTTGATTCGCTGCAATGCGATTGGATCTTTGGTGAGATCGATGCCGGATTGCTTTTTGAACTCTTCGCAGAGGTAATCGACGATGCGTTGATCGAAGTCTTCGCCGCCCAAGAACGTATCGCCGTTGGTGGAGAGTACTTCGAACTGCTTTTCGCCGTCAACGTCGGCGATCTCAATGATCGAAACGTCAAACGTGCCGCCGCCAAGATCGTACACGGCGAACTTGCCGTCTTTTTTCACCTTGTCGATACCGAACGCGAGCGCAGCAGCAGTCGGTTCGTTGATGATGCGCTTGACTTCCAAGCCTGCGATGCGGCCTGCGTCTTTAGTGGCTTGGCGCTGCGAATCGTTGAAGTACGCGGGCACAGTAATCACCGCTTCGGTGACTTCATGGCCGAGGTAATCCTCTGCCGTTTTCTTCATTTTGCGCAGCGTTTCTGCTGAAACCGCTGGGGGCGAAAGCTTCTTGCCGCGCACTTCAACCCATGCATCGCCATTGTCATTTTTGACAATCGCGTACGGCATCAGGCTGATGTCTTTCTGCACTTCTTTTTCTTCGAAGCGACGACCGATCAAGCGCTTGACCGCGTAGATGGTGTTCTTCGGGTTGGTCACTGCCTGGCGTTTAGCCGGTGCGCCCACGGTGATTTCGCCGTCGTCCATGTAGGCGACGATCGAGGGCGTGGTGCGCGCGCCTTCGGAATTCTCGATGACCTTGGGCTGGCCGCCCTCGATAATGGCAACGCACGAGTTGGTCGTGCCCAAATCGATACCGATGATTTTGCTCATGTCTGTGCTCCGTGACTAAGTTGTTGTGTTGTTATTTGGGTTCGGTTCGATCACCATTCAAGTGCGGCTTGCGACAGGACGTCGAGCTTATGCCCTAGGACGACGGAACCGTCGGTTCCTAGGACATCGCGGCTTCGCGGCTAAATCGCTATGTCTAAGTTTTCAGTGATCTTCTAAATAGGATGAGTTGTTTTCTGACGTCTTCCAATTGATCGAACGCTTCTTGGAAACCGTCTGCTAAATCAAGGCGATCTGCCAACTCAAGTTGGGTCTCAAGTTCGGCAGCGGAACCGAGCGCAATGCCTAAAAAGTGACCGAGCTCATTGGTGCCTGAGCGTCCCGCGCCTTCCGCAATGTTTGATGGAATCGACACTGCCGAACGACGAATTTGCGCGGTCAAACCAAAGCGTTCATCCGCAGGAAATTTCGCACTAATTTCATAAACAGTTTCAGCTAAAGACATCGCCGCCTTCCACACGGGAAAGTCACGATGCGAGCGTTGCTGTTTTTCTTCGGTAGTCATCGTAAAAGTAGTTGTTAATCGCCACCAATCTCTCGCATGCCTTGCGTCCTAGCGACGAAGTCGCGTCGTCCTAGAGGCACGCGAGGCGTGAATCGCCGTCCTAGGCCTGCGCCAGCGGCGCAGCGCCGTCGCCCTTGGTCGCCGTCGCAACGGCGACCATCGCGGGGCGCAAACAGCGATCACCGATCATGTAGCCTTTTTGGAACACTTGCAGTACGGTTCCGCTCGGCTGATCCGATTCAATTTGGCTCATCGCTTGATGAACATTCGGATCGAATTTAGCGCCTTCTGCTTTGACTTCTTTCACCTTCGCCCGCTCGAATGCGGAGGCGAGATTCTTAAGCGTCATGTCGACGCCCATCTTCAATTGCTCAGTGGTGCTTTTGTCATCTTTAAGCACCATTTCGAGCGTATCTTTAACCGCCAAGACAGAGAACGCGAAATCGCGCGCTGCGTAATCGCGAGCATTCGCGATTTCTTGCGAGTGACGTTTGCGCAAATTGTCTTGCTCGGCCAGCGAGCGCAGCGTTTGATCCTTCAGTTGCGCGGTGAGCTCGGCGACTTGCGCTTCGGCCGCGGCGAGTTTTTCCTCAATCGTCATCTCCGCTGCCGCGTTAGCAGCAGCGATTGCCTCGGCAGCCATCGCGTCGGCCGCTGATTCCGGTGTGGGCGTATTTTGTTCGTCAGGGTTCGCCATATCGTTCTGGAAAGTGCTGAAAAGGGTTGCGCTCTCGCGCTTTGACTAATGATTTTGGGAATATCCCCTTGTTTTCAATAGGGAAACAGAAAGAGATTTAGGAAAATCGTAATAATTCCCATTTAAATGGGGCTAGCTGCCATTTTTCCAGAATTCCACTTCTACTTTTTTCTACTTGTATCTCATATAAAGCGGTATTTTTAGCCGCTAGTTATTTGTCTATTCGCAACTTACCGGTTCGTACCGCTGAATCGCAGTCGGTCGGCGCCGGCTGCGACACATCCCAGAGCGCTCGCCAGCCCGTTCCGCGATTTCTACGATTGATGGCTTACTGATTACCCAAAAGGTTCTTCGATGCGTTTTCACACTTTTCTTGGCGGCGCTTCCGCTCTCGCCGCAGTTTTTGCCATGAGCACCGCAACCGTCACCACCATGATTGCGGCTACGCCCGCTGCTGCGCAAGTCAAACAATACGAGTTGCGAGACTTTTTCCGCAACCCTGAACGCGCGTATTTCCGGCTTTCGCCCGATGGGAAAACTATCGGCTTTATGCAGCCATACGAATCAAGGATGAACATCTTCGTCCAGCCCTTTGACAAAGTGGGCACCAATGAAGACATCAAGCGCGTCACCGCCGAGACCGCGCGCGACATTCCGAACTTCTTTTTCAAGGGGTCGAATCACGTGCTCTTCACAAAAGATTTTGGTGGCGATGAAAACTTTCATGTGGTAACTGCCGATATTCGCACGGGTGTCGTGAAAGACCTAACGCCGCACGAGGGCGCACGCGCAATGATTCTCGATGCGCTGCCGGATGACGATGACCATATTTTGGTGATGCACAACAAGCGCGATAAGCGTATCTTCGATGTGTTTCGAGTGAATGTGAAGACCGGCGAAGAAAAGCTCGTCGCACAAAACCCCGGCAACATCACCAGCTGGAATACGGATCACGACGGCAAAGTGCGCGCGGCAAGCGTGACCGACGGGGTTAACAATACGTTGCTATATCGCGATAGCGAGAACGAGGCGTTGAAGCCCATCGTCACCACGAACTTCCGTGAAACAGTTGCCATCGTGGGTTGGACGGCGGACAGCAAACAAATGTATGTCGCCTCGAATCGCGGTCGCGACAAGATGGCGCTGTTTGAGTTCGATCCAAAAACTGCGAAGGAAGGCAAGCTCGTGTTCGAGCACGGGGTTGCGGATGTGAACTCGCTCGGCTGGTCGCGCGCTCGAAAGGTTGTCACGCAAACCACGGTGGAAGTAGACAAGGCAGTGCCGGTGTTTTTCGATAAAGAGTCGGAGCGTGTATACAACGCCATCAAGGCGCAACTGCCTGGCTACGAGATTAGCGTGCAAAGCCTCACCAAGGATGAGCAACGCATGATCGTCGCTGCAATCAATGATCGAACACCCGGCGCGCGCTACGTGTATGACGCGAAAGCAAACAAGCTCGCGAAGCTTGGCGACATCAATCCCCGCATCGCTGAATCCGACATGGCTGAGATGAAGCCTATTCAATACACGAGCCGCGACGGCTTAACGATTCGCGGCTATCTCACGTTGCCGAAGGGTGTGCCTGCAAAAAATCTGCCGGTGATCGTCAATCCACATGGCGGCCCGTGGGCCCGCGACAGCTGGGGCTACAGTCCAGAGGTTCAGTTTCTCGCCAATCGTGGCTACGCGGTATTTCAGATGAACTTCCGTGGTTCCACGGGTTTCGGCAGGAAATTCTGGGAAGCGAGCTTCAAGCAGTGGGGCTTGACCATGCAAGACGACATCACCGATGGCGTGCGGTGGCTCATCAAAGAAGGCGTCGCTGATCCGAAGCGGATCGGTATCTACGGCGGAAGCTACGGCGGCTACGCCACACTCTCAGGCATCACCAAGACGCCCGATCTCTACGCCGCAGCAGTGAGCTACGTCGGTGTCTCCAACATGTTCACCTTCCTAAACTCGATTCCACCTTACTGGAAACCGTTCGCCGAAATGATGAAAGAAATGGTGGGCGATCAAGAGAAAGACAAAGCGCAATTCACGGCGACTTCACCAGCGCTCAACGCGGACAAAATCAAAACGCCGCTCTTCGTTGCGCAAGGTGCCAAAGATCCGCGCGTGGTGAAAGCGGAGAGTGACCAAATGGTTGAAGCGCTCAAAAAGCGCGGTGTGCAAGTGGACTACATGGTCAAAGAAAACGAAGGCCATGGTTTCTCGAACCAGGAAAATCGATTTGAGTTTTATGAGGCGATGGAGAAATTCTTCGCGAAGCATTTGAAGGCGAGTGCTGGTAAGTCATAACGATTGCCACGAATCGAGACTACGAAGGGAGCTGCGGCTCCCTTTTTTATTGGCGTCAGTGTCGCTTTGAACCCCGGGCGAGAAATGAACGACACAGCAATACGTGGTGTCGATCTGCGCCCGCTCATTCTGACGGTACATCTTCGACACGCGTCACGGGTTAAAGCCTCGCTTCCGTGGCGGCGTTTGATGCGGAGATTTCCAATGTGTAGCTCACTTTCCTCTCAGAAACTGAATCTGGCAGTCGCGGCGGCGCGCTTACCGAGCGTGCTGTCGCGGCAAGTATTCGCACGTAACTGGCTACAGCGCTGCGTCGTTGGTGCGTGTTCAGTCGCGGCAATGACTCCGGTCGACGCAGCGTGGATCACTGTTTTTCCGCCACAAAACCCGATTGAGTTGCGCGTTTTTGCGGAGCCGGGGGCGCAGCGCTACTCGCGGTTCGATCCTCAGTTCAAAGTCGTCTCGCCCAATGTGAGTGTTGGATGTTCAGACAATCAACGGCTCAAGGAAGGCTGGCTCTACTCGGGCGGTATCTACGGCACGTTACCGCTGAACACAGCGCTGCAACAATTCCAAACTGTCGGCACGATTCGCGTCGACATGTTGCAAAGCCTCAAGATGCCACCCGGCCAGCCGACCGACGGAAACAGCGCAAATACCGGCCCATATCGCAGCGGTGGACTGAACGTGCCCGTGGCGGCGTGCAACGCTCATTTGGCCGGATTAAGCGGTAACGCGCGCGCTACCGCCGCGCGAAATGGTTTTAGTGTGACGCTGCCGAAAGCACTTTCGATGAAAGCACGCGTCGACTGCACTGGCAGCTTTAAGGTGGAAGACTATGATCTTCCGGTCACCATGAAGTGCGAGCCTGCGCCTGCGCTCATCAATCGCGTGTCGCTTCGCGTGGAATGGTCACAACAGGAAGCCTGCCCGAGCGAGGTTCGTTTGATTGGTGTGATCGACGGCAATTTCACGCATAGCGGCAAACGCATCTTCATGGGCAATCAGTATCTTGGCGGCTATGAGCCGTACCAAATCGGGAGCGGCCAGATGACGGTGGTGGAAACACGGAAACTCAATTGGCCCGCTCATGCGCAAGGCACGCTCGCGACACCGGGCGCAGTTTCATCGATCGATGGCTGGGCGCAACTTAACGTGCAGCCGAACAACGAGTTACCCGGTGCGCCCGCGTTGTTTAGCTCAGAGCGTGTGCAGTATCGAGTGACCTGCCGCAATGAAGCGCCCCAACGGGCGATGCCTCAGCGCGCGACACCACAGCGAGCGACGGGTGATTCGCCAAAACGATAGTGGCCGCGCGCGCCAGCAGTTCATGTGGTGACGCAACGCAAGTGTCGCGTCATCCGTTACCAAAAAAGTTACGGCCTGACGCAGCGAAATCCGATGTAAGCGACGGTCGTATTCGTTGGCTTGCTTTGCAGATGGTCGGCTTTCATTTGCGCAGCGCCGTACCACCATGAACCGCCGCGCGTGCGCTTTTCTCCGCTCGCGCCGCGTGGCACGTCCACCCATTCCCAAAGATTGCCGCCCATGTCGTGAAGGCCGTTTACGCCCGCAGGCGTTGCGCCCGCGCGTGCATGCCCGTCGCCGCGTTGCAATCGAGCGCCGTGATTAATGGCGCGAGATTTTGCTGCGTCTCCGCAGTCACCCAGACACTGCGCGCCGCTCGCGCTATTACCGGTTGGGAATGGATAAATTTTGCCGCGCTCGAAGCCGCTCGGCGGTGATGAGCGCTGTTCAGTGTAGGCGGCAGACACCCACTGCGCATCGGTGGGTAACGCGCCGCCCGCCCATTTGCAGAAGGCCTGCGCTTCGTCAAACGTGAGGTGTGCGGCGGGTTCGTCATCCGCGCCCGGTTTGCCAAAAGGCGAATGCCAATTCCAGCCGTTTTTCTTCGTCCAGCCGCTTTCGTAAACCTCGCCACCGCCGTTTTTCTCTGCGAGCGTGATGGTCTTGGTAGCAGCCGCGAAACGGCGGAACTGAGCCATCGTTGTCTCGGTTCGCGCGATGCTGAAATCGCCGACGCGCTGCCAGTCGATCTGTGCAGGATTCGGCGCGTTCGTCGGTGCTTGTGCGTTCACGGGGGCGACGAACAACGCTGTCCAAAGCGTGGCGGCAGCAAGGGTGGCGTTCGAGCGGCGCATGATCGTCTTAACTAAAACTTGAATGCGCCATCATCAACGCAACGTTGCCGCACGCCAAGCGGGTCGCCCCGCGTGTGCGAGTCAGGCTTTCCCGCTTTCGAGCAGTTTGGTTAGGTTCGAGAGGGCCGTTGCCGATTGTCGCGTGAGCGCCCACTTGATGAGATTGTGATCAAACAAGCGCATGAACCAATTCTTCGAGCGGTATTGAAGTTGGCGACTGAACTGGCAGCCGCCGTTCACCGTGCTGAGCGAATAGGTGATTTTCGAAGCGCCGTGATTCGTAATCGTTCCGATGATCCACGTCACGTGCGGCACGCAAGCAAACACTTTCCAAACTGCTTTGAAGTGCTGTCCGACCACGACGATGTGTTCGCACATGGTTTCGCCCGTGACAAGCGGTCGGTCAGGCGCATTGGTGACCTCATGGGTCGCGGGATGCCAGCGATGCCATTGTGTGGGTCGGCTCACGAAATCAAACACGACGCTTTGGTCGCATTTGATGAATGTCGTGTTTGACAGCGTGACGCCGCCGTCGGCAAGATAGTTTTCGATTTGCTCCAGCGTGAATGGTGCTGGCAGCATGTCGTTGTTGTTCACACTTCCCCCTCGTATCGTTGTGTTGCGGCGATTATGCAAGCTCTGTGCCGCGCACTGCGGTCGCTGCGACTTGCGAACTGGGCCACCTTTGATAACTAACGCTCTTTAAGTCCTATTTAATTGGGGCTAGCGCCTATATAGTTGTATTTTCAATAAATGTATTTATTGACGCTTAGCCCAATAGAAATGTACTTTTCGCTTATTGTTTTAAGACTCGCTCTACGCTCCTCGCAATTGCGAGCAATCGTGCGTCGCTCGCGTGCGGCTTCACGAGTTGCAGCCCGACTGCTGCCGCTCCCACCTCGTGACACGGCAAGCTGATCGCGCAGCCATCGAGTGAATTCACCCAACCGGTATTTCGCAAGATGCGGGCATTCACCGCGAAGTAGTGCTCGTCATCACCATTCACAATACTCGCGATCTCTGGCGCGATGCAGGCAGAGGTCGGACAGAGCACGGCGTCATAGTCCGCAAGGATCATGTTCATCTGATCGATCCAGAACCGTCGATAGGCGATCGACCAGGATAGGTTTGCGCGGGTTACATCGCGGCCCAGCAGCATGCGTTGCCACACCCGCGGATCGTAGCCTTCGCCGCTGACGCCGACGTTTTCGCTGTGCCAATCGAGCGCTAGCGCTGAGATGGACGGATTTCGCGTGTTGAAGGCCTCATCGAGCGGCGCAAGTGGCGCTTCAATAATCGTTGCCCCCGCTGCTTTTAACTTTTCAATGGCGGCGAGTGTCGCGTGTTCAACTTCAGGATCGAGTTGTTCCCAGATGACGCTCTTCGGCTTCAAGAATCTTGCGCCGCGCAAATCAATGGGCGTCGTTTCAAGCGGTTGTCCCGAAAGAACGGTATCGATACGAATGCAATCGTCGACCGATTTGGCGAGCGGCCCAATCGAATCATGTGCCACCGAAAGCGGGATGCCTCCCAAGATCGGCACCCGGTAGGCGCTCGGCTTGAAGCCAACCAAGCCGTTAAACACGGCGGGTAAGCGAACGCTGCCGCCGGTGTCAGTGCCAAGCGCCGCGCTACACATGCCATCGGCCACGCTCACCCCGCCGCCGCTGGACGAGCCGCCGGGAATGCGCCCGCTGCCATCCGCACGACGATCCCACACGCTTCGCGGGGTGCCGTAGTGCGGATTGATGCCGATGCCAGAAAACGCGAACTCCGTCATGTTGGTGCGGCCCACCAAAATCGCTCCAGCGTCACGCAGCCGCCTCACTGCTGGGGCATCTGCGTTTGCGGGGGCGCGATTGCGAAGTACGGTCGATCCGGCGGTTGTTACCTCGCCCTTCACATCGAACAGATCCTTAATCGAGATCGTGACGCCTTCGAGCGGGCGCGCTGTGCCGTTGCGATAGCGCTGTGCGGATTCGTTGGCAGCGTCACGAACCGCGTTCTCGTTGAGCGAAATGAAAACCCGAGGGCCCTCGCCTTCTCGGTCTGTCGCCCGCGCGAGTTGCGCTTCGGCCATTTCGATGACCCGTTCTGGTGCCTTCTGAAACGCGGCGATGTGTTCTGCGATGGTGTTCATTGCGAAATCTCTAGGGCGATGCGACAACAATAGCGCATAACATTCCGTAACCGCCTTTTTGATTTTCTCCATGACTGCGTTCGATTTCACCCGCCCCTACCCATCCGGCCGCTCACCGATCATGACGCGAAACGTCGTTTCGACGACGCATCCGCTCGCCGCACAGGCGGGCTTGCAGATGATCAAAGCGGGGGGCAATGCGGTCGATGCGATCATCGCAACCGCTGCGACACTCACCGTGGTCGAGCCTGTAAGTAACGGACTCGGAAGCGACTTGTTCGCGCTGATCTGGTCGCCTGCAGACAAACAACTGCTTGGACTCAACTCGTCAGGTCGCTCACCGCAAGCCTGGAGTTTGGAGCAATTTCCGAACGGCATTCCGATGCGAGGTTGGGGCAGCGTGTCGGTACCGGGGGCGATTGCGGGCTGGGTTGCGTTGTCGAAACGCCTCGGCAAATTGCCGTTTGCTGATTTGCTTGCACCTGCGATCGAGATCGCGGAGCGCGGTTACATGGTCTCCCCGATCATTTCGTCGCAATGGGCGAAGGCGGTGCCCATTCTCAAAGATCAACCGGGCTACGCGGAGCACTTCATGCCGCGCGGTCGTGCGCCTCTTCCGGGTGAGCTCTTTCGCAATCCCGCTCAGGCAGAAGCACTGAGGATGATTGCCGAGAGCGAAGGCGAATCGTTCTATCGCGGCAAACTCGCCGCGCGGATCGTCGCGCATGCGAAGCAACACGGCGGCTTGATGACCGGCATTGATCTCGCCGCGCATGTCGCCGATTGGGTAGAGCCGATCAAAACGGGTTATCGCGGCTATGAAGTCGCAGAGATTCCGCCGAACGGGCAAGGCATCGCAGCGCTCATGGCGCTCGCCATGGTTGAGGAGTTCGATCTCAAATCCTTGGGGCCAAACCATCCAGACTACTGGCACATCTCGATTGAGGCGATGAAACTCGCGTTTCGTGACGTGTTCGCGCAAGTGGCCGATCCTGAATACATGAACGTGTCGCCCGCAGCAATGCTGGATCGTGACTTTTTGAGATCACGCGCGAAGTTGATTGACGTGAAGCGTGCGCAAGATTTTTCACCGAGCGCAGAGCTCAAAGGCGGTACGGTCTATTTGAATTCCGCTGACGAGAACGGGATGATGGTTTCGCTCATTCAATCGAATTACTACGGCTTTGGCTCTGGTGTCGTGGTCGATGGCATCAGCTTGCAAAATCGCGGCTATGGTTTCGTCACCGATCCCAAGCATCCGAATTGCGTCGCGGGCGGTAAGCGCCCCTTCCACACGATCATCCCGGGTTTCATTCTGAAAGACGGGCAGCCGCAAAGTGCGTTCGGCGTGATGGGTGGTCACATGCAACCGCAGGGCCATATGCAAACAGCGATCCGCATGATCGATTTTGGCGAGAACCCACAGGCGGCACTCGACGCGCCGCGCTTCCGCGTCGAGCAAGGATTGGAAGTTGACTTAGAGCCGTGGACACCGTCCGCCATTCGCGAAGAACTTGCGAAGCGGGGCCACAAGCTCAAAGAAAACAAAGACAGCTACATGGATTTCGGCAGCGGCCAGATCATTTGGAAAACCGAAGACGGCTACATCACCGGAAGCGATCCGCGTCGGGACGGGTGTGCGGTGGGGTTGTAGGGTGCGATCCTATCGCACCCAAATTGATACCAGCCAACGACTTTGAGCTTGCGCGCTTCGCGCGTATCGATCAGATGGTGCGATAGGATCGCACCCTACGCCACAACTTTTCCCACCAACTCCGGCACGAGAGTCTTCACCGGTTTTCCTTCGAAGTGAAGACGCAGGTTTTCGATGACGAGGTTGCCCATCGCAGTGCGTGTCTCGAGCGTTGCGCTTGCGACATGCGGAAAGAGCACGACGTTGGGTCGGTTGAAAAGTGCTTCCGGAACCTTCGGTTCGCCTTCGAACACGTCTAACCCGGCGCCTGCGATGGTTTTGTTTTCGATCGCCGCGACTAAGGCTTTTTCGTCGCACACCGATCCGCGCGCTACGTTGATGAAATAGCCTTCAGGGCCGAGAGCCGAGAGCACCTCTGCGTTGACGAGATGCTTGGTTCCTGCACCGCCCGGTGTAATCGCGATTAGCACATCGACATCACGCGCCATTTCAACCAGGCTCGGATAGAAGTGATATTCAACATCCTGCTTAGAGCGGCCGTGATACACGACCGTGGTTTTGAATGCTTCGAGCCGCGTCGCGATCGCTTTGCCAATGCGGCCTAGGCCAATAATGCCAACAGTCTTTCCCCAAAGCGAACGCGTGAGCGGGTATTGGCCTTTCAGCCAATCGCCGCGCTCAACGAACTTTTGCGTTTCGGCGAATTGTCGTAGTGTCATCAAGGTAAGGGCGAGCGTCGTGTCCGCGACCTCGTCATTCAACACATCTGGCGTGTTGGTGACTTTGATCTTTTTTGCTTCGCATGCCGCGAGCGGAATACCGTCATAGCCTACGCCAAACACCGCAACGATTTCTAGATGCGGAAAGTTATCAAGCTGTTCGGCTTTGATCTGAGAGCCACCGAAGGCAACCATTCCGCGTACACGCGGCGCGATGTCATCGATGAATGCTCTGCGGTCTTTCGCGCCATGCAGATCATGCACGATGAAATGTTCGTGGAGCGGCTTCGCAAAGAAGGGCGGCAGTGGGGCGATAACAACGATTTCTGGCTTACTCATTTTTTCTCACGTCCCACGAGGGGAGATCCGCGCGTAGGGAGTGGCTTTCTTCTGCTTAACGCTTGCTTAACAATGCCGCAATTAAACCGGTATCACCTGCCTCAGTCGCCACGACATTCCGAAATCCGAGTCGTTCTGCGGTATCGGCAATTCGAGGATGACTCACGTAAAGCGTCAATCCGAGCAACGCCGTGTGCTCATCGGCGGGAACGAATCTCACGAGATTGGTGAGCGCATCACTGCTCATCGCAGAAACTACGTTGAGCTTTTTTGAGCGCAAGAGTTCTGCGAGCCCGGTGGGAGATGTGTTCGGCGGGCGTCGGTGGTAAGCAGTGATCGTGTCGATGATCGCACCCCGTATTTCCAAGACTTCTCGTAGCAATTCGCGCCCATCGTTGCCGCGAAAAATAGCGATACGTTTGCCCGCAACTACATCTGTCTGGAGCGATGGCAGCTCAAGTAGTCCTTCGCTATCGAAACTAGTCGTTGGAATTTCTACGTCAACCACGCCGCGCGCATGTAACTCTTCAGCCGTACCCGGACCAGGCGCAAATACATGAATACCGAGTGGAAGCGAAATGGGGGCGGAACCCATCGGTGCGAGAGTCATCTCTGCCGCGCTGGGGCTCACGAAAATTGCGGCGTGATAACGCGAGAGACTTGCGAGCGCTTCCTTGAGTGGTGCAGCGTTCGCTGGCGGCTCAATGATGATCGCGGGAAACACGTAGGGCGTGGCGCCCAACGCCGCAAGGCGTTGCGCGGTACGCGATGCGGGCATCACCGGGCGGGTGACGAGCACGTGTGCGTGCGCGAGCGGGCCAGGATTCGGGGCAGTATTCGCGCCTAAGTGAAAGTCGGAGTTCATTGGGGGTTCTTTTTTGACGCAGATTAACGCTGATTTCTACGCGGATTAACGCAGATTTTTTGACAAACAGGATTCACGCCACGACCTAGATTTCGTAAAGAATCTGCGTAAATCAACTGGTTAAATCTGCGTTAATCTGCGTCAAAAAATCTGCTGTGTGAGTTAGCAACGAACCGGTCGTCAACCAAGCGCCTTGATAATTTCCAACGCGCCCTTTGCTTTCAGCATGTCGGCCACGACTTCGCCGAGCGCCTCGGGCATGTCAGGCGTGCCAAACGCTTCGGCTTCAACGTATTGAGAGCCGTCTAGGTTGGCAACGAAGGCGCGAAGGCGTAGCGGTTTTTCACCTTCAACCCAGTCGGCATATGCACCGAGTGGTAGTTCGCAGCTTCCACCCAGCAGGCGTGACACGGTTCGCTCCGCTGTGCAGCAAATTGCGGTCGGCGCGTGATCAAGTTCAGCGACGATTTCGGCAGTCTCCTCATCGTCTGCTAATACTTCAATACCAAGCGCGGCCTGACCGGGCGCAGGAATAGACACTTCAACGTCAATTCGCGCGCGAATCCGATCTGCCATGTCGAGGCGAATCAATCCGGCTGCGGCGAGAATTGCCGCGTCGTATTCGCCCGCATCTAACTTGCGCAAACGGGTGTTCACGTTGCCGCGCAATGGCTCAAATTTAAGGCCAGGATATTTGCGTTTCAGCACTGCTGCACGGCGCAGACTCGACGTTCCGACCACGCCGCCTGCGGGCATAGCGTCGAGCGACGCATATTTGTTGGAAACGAAGGCATCGCGCGGGTCTTCTCGCTTCAAAATCGCGGCGAGAACGAAGCCTTTCGGCAACACCATCGGTACGTCTTTTAGCGAGTGAACCGCAAGATCGGCGCTACCTTCTTGCATCGCAAGCTCAAGCTCTTTGATGAAGAGGCCCTTTCCGCCGATTTTCGCGAGCGGCTTATCAAGAATTTGATCCCCGCGCGTGGTCATGCCCAAAAGCTCAACTTCAAGTCCATCGTCCAGGGCTTCCAACTGAGCTTTGACGAAGTTCGCTTGCGCGAGCGCGAGTGGGCTTTCGCGAGTAGCGATAATTAGGGGTTCGTCCATCTCGGATCGTGTCGGCTGTGGAGCCTGAATTTCAGATGAAATCGATTATCGCACTCGGTTTTTTGCTGCTTTGGAGCTCGCACTTGCTTGCGCAACCCGCCACAACCAACCCGACGCGCGAGCCCGAGCCTTCGAGTCGCGATTGGGAACGCATTCTTCCTGTCGCCGTAGACTTGAAAGCGGACGGCGAAAAAGCGCGTGCTGACGGCAAGCCGATACTCTTATTTTTCAATCTATCCGGTTGTCACTTCTGCCGATTTTCGCTGCGAACAGCGGTAGTGCCGATGTATCGCGACGCGACGTTCCGCGACGCGGTAGTCTTTCGTCAAATTACGATCGATGATGGCAAAACGCTCATCGGGTTTGATGGCAAGAAGGTTTCGACCCATGACTTTGCGTCGCAATACAAGGCGACGTTTACGCCCACCATCATGATGGTTGATGGCGCTGGCAAACAAATTGGCGATTCAATTGTTGGCGTCGCGAGCATTGATTTTTACAGCGGCTACGTAGAGGCGCTTGCCAAAGGCGCGATTGATTCAGTAAAGACTTCAAAATGACCTGGTTTTTATATTTCGCGTGTTTTCTGACGGGAACACTTTCAGGCGGGGCGTTCGGCTACCTGCTGGGGTTTTTGTTTTTTTCCAAATCTCCACCGATCCCGCTTTACTTCGGCGTCGGCGGTGCGATCGTCGGCACCGGCTTGCTGTTTATGCTCGGTCGGAAATTGCAAAAACTAATGAACGAGAAATAACATGGCCCGCGAAAAGGTGCTCGGACTCGGTGGCGTTTTCATTCGCGCAAAAAATGCGGAAGCGCTTCGAAAGTGGTACTACCGTCATCTTGGCGTGGACATCACGGAATGGGGCGGCGCAACCACAGTCCATGCCGAAAACGAAGAGACCTACTGGAGTGTTTTCGAAGAGAAAAGCGAATACATGCCGCCTCGCCAGCGCGCGATGATCAATTGGCGCGTTGCGAATCTTGATCGCATGCTTGACCAGCTGCGCGCGGCGGATATCCGTATCGACGATCGGATTGAGGAATCGGAGCAAGGCCGCTTTGGTTGGGGCTACGACCTCGAAGGCAACAAGTTTGAGCTGTGGGAGCCGCCCGGGCAATGAAAAAGCCGCCACGAGGTGCCTCGTGAGCGGCTTATTGGGTCAATAGCTGGGACTAATGCGCGGCTGCGGCACCGATCCCCGTTTCCGAGCGCACTTGCTGCGAGTCAAACGCCGCGCGCTCTTTTTCTGCTTGAGCGCTCTTGTCGAGAATGCTCACGAGCCAGATTGCGCCGAAGGCGATTGACATGGAGAAAAGTGCGGGCGACGCATAAGGGAACCAGGCGCTGCCTTTCGGGAATCCAAGGGTCGCCTCCCAAACGGAAGGCGACACGACGGTGAGACCCACCGATGAAATCAGCCCGAGGAAGCCGCCGACTACTGCGCCCTTCGTCGTGCAGTCTTTCCACAGCATACTCATGAAGAGCACTGGGAAGTTAGCCGATGCCGCAATCGCGAACGCAAGCGAGACCATGAACGCGATGTTCTGCTTCTCGAATACGATGCCAAGCAGCACCGCGACAACGCCCAGCGCGACAGTCGTAATACGCGACACGCGAAGCTCAGCCTTGCTGCTGGCTTTGCCCTTTTTGAACACCGTTGCGTACAGATCGTGGGACACCGCTGACGCGCCCGAGAGCGTGAGGCCTGCGACCACCGCGAGAATCGTTGCGAAGGCGACAGCAGAGATGAAGCCATAGAAGATGTCGCCGCCCACGCTCTTCGCCACTAATACCGCCGCCATGTTGGCCGTTCCCGCGCCACCCAAAATCACGCCTTTGGCGGTATCTGCAAATTCGGGATTGGTGAGTACGAGCGTGATCGCGCCAAAGCCGATGATGAAGATCAGAATGTAGAAGTATCCGATCCACGTCGTTGCCCAGAACACAGATTTGCGCGCCTCTTTCGCGTCAGGCACGGTGAAGAAACGCATCAGAATGTGTGGCAGCCCCGCCGTGCCGAACATCAACGCCATGCCGAAACTAATCGCGGAGATGGGATCTTTCACAAATCCACCCGGATTCATGATTGATGCCCCAATTGTTGCGGCGTCAGCGGCCGTTTTTCCGCTGGCTGCAGCAATAGTCGTTTTGACCTCTACCCCTTTTGCGAAAAGGGTTTCCGGGCTAAAGCTGAACTGCGCCAGAACCAGGATCGCCATGAAGGTGACGCCTGCAAGCAGAAGCACCGCCTTGATGATCTGCACCCAGGTGGTTGCCGTCATCCCACCGAAGAGCACATACACCATCATCAGCCCACCGACCAAGACGACTGCGACCCAGTATTCCAGGCCGAAAAGTAGTTTGATGAGCTGACCCGCGCCAACCATTTGTGCAATCAAATAGAAGGCCACCACGACCGACGTGCCAGATGCGGCAAACGCGCGGACCGGCGTCTGCTTGAAGCGATACGCCACCACGTCGGCGAAGGTGTAGCGCCCCAAGTTGCGCACGCGCTCCGCCATCAAGAAGGTAATGATCGGCCAGCCGACCAAAAAGCCAATTGAGTAGATGAGCCCGTCATAGCCGCTCGCCATGACCGCAGCCGAAATTCCAAGAAACGAAGCTGCTGACATGTAGTCGCCCGCAATCGCTAGGCCATTTTGAAAGCCCGTGATGCCGCCGCCTGCGGTATAGAAGTCGGACGCAGAGCGTGTGCGGGATGCGGCCCATTTGGTGATCCACAAGGTGCCCGCAACAAACAGGCCGAACATTCCAATCGCGGTCCAGTTCGTGGCCTGCTTGGCCACTTGCCCGAGGTCTGCGCCCGCGGCAAATGCGCCGCCGGTACAGGCGAGCGCGAGCGCTGCGCCAAAAATCTTTGAAAGAAAACGTGCGCTCATTGCCCGGTCTCCTTCAAGATGTCGCGAGTGAGTGCATCGAACTCTTTGTTCGCGCGGCGCACGTAGAGTCCCGTGATGAGGATCGTAAACACGATCACCGCCATTCCGATGGGAATACCGATGGTGGTCACGCCCGAGCCGAGTTTCTGCGAAAGAAACGGCTTGTTGAATGCAATCAGAGCGATGTAGCCGTAGTAAACGACCAACATCGTAATGGTGAGCGCCCAGGCAAACGAGTTTCGCCGCGCTTTGAGCGTCTTGTACTTCTCGTTATTCCTGACTTTCTCAATGAGCTTGTCGGGCATGGTGAACTCCTTCTCTGGGTTAACGAGTAAGGAGTATCCCGGGGTTCACTGACCGCGGACTGACCGTTCGCTGACGGTGGGCTGACTGGTCAAACAGAGTCGAAAAAGAGTTTTGTCACGCGCTGCGCGCACACTCTCGTGCAAACTAAAGACCGAGCGTTGAGCGCTAGCTCAGATGAAACGACGTCGCGGTTCGCTGGCTAGCCCACCACTTCGCTCGCTTGCTTATCCGCATGGTACGAACTGCGCACCATCGCGCCAACGGCCGCGTGTTTGAAGCCCATCTCATACGCCTCGCGCTCGAACATGGCGAAGGTATCTGGATGAACATAACGAAGGACGGGCAAGTGATTCGCTGACGGTTGCAAATACTGACCAATGGTGAGCATGTCGATATTGTGCTCACGCATGTCGCGCATGGTTTGCAGAATTTCTTCGTCAGTTTCACCTAAACCGACCATCAATCCGCTCTTGGTCGGCACGTTCGGAAACTTGGCCTTGAAATCTTTGAGCAGCTTCAACGAGTGCGCGTAATCAGAGCCGGGGCGTGCTTGTTTGTAAAGGCGCGGAATGGTTTCCAGATTGTGATTCATCACGTCAGGCGGCGCGGCCTCGAGAATACCCAGCGCGCGATCAAGACGCCCACGAAAATCAGGAACAAGCACTTCAATCGTCGTCTGCGGGGATTGTTCGCGAACTTGCTTGATGCATTCGACGAAATGTCCCGCGCCGCCATCGCGCAAATCGTCGCGATCCACACTGGTGATCACCACGTATTTCAATTTCATAGCGGCGATGGTTCGCGCCAGATTCTTGGGCTCGTTCTCGTCGAGCGGATTCGGGCGGCCATGACCGACATCGCAAAACGGGCAGCGACGCGTGCAGATGTCGCCCATGATCATGAAGGTCGCCGTGCCTTTGCCGAAGCATTCGCCGATGTTCGGGCAGCTCGCCTCTTCGCACACCGTGTGCAGCTGATGCTCGCGAAGAATCTTTTTGATTTCGTTGAAGCGCTGGGCATGCTCACCCGTCGGCGCTTTCACGCGAATCCATTCGGGTTTGCGCAGCATCGGCGCCGACACAACCTTGATCGGAATGCGCGCGGTCTTACCTTCGCCTTTGTGTTTAGTGCCCGCCGAGTTGTCAAACGTCGTCGCGGGCTTATCGGTAACAGCAGTGGAATCCATGACGAAATTTTCTCACGCGGGTGCGGTGAGCGCTGTCACCAAATGCGCTGAAAGCGTTGTTCCCACGTCGTTTGCAGGGAGATCAACGCCGAAGTCATGTAGATGAGTGACGCGAAGCCCTTCATAACCGCAGGGATTGATGAACGAAAACGGCACAAGATCCATGTTCACATTCAGCGCCACGCCGTGATAGCTACGACCGTTGCGAATCTTCAAACCGAGCGAGGCAATCTTCGCGTCGTTCACATACACACCAGGCGCGTCACGCTTGCCATAGGCCTCGACATCCAACTCGCGAAGCACGGCGATCACCGCGTTTTCGATGCGAACCACAAGCTCGCGCACACCGTATCCCGCACGTTTTAGATCGAACAACACGTAAACAACTGTTTGCCCCGGCCCGTGATACGTGATCTGCCCGCCACGATCAGTTTTGACCACCGGAATGCTTGCTGGATTGATCAGCAGATGTTCCGCTTTGCCGGCGATGCCTTGAGTGAATACCGGATCGTGTTCGACGATCCAGAGTTCATCTTCGCTCTCGCTCGTGCGCGCGTCGGTGAAGTCGCGCATTTGCTGCCACGTCGATTCGTAGTCGACTCGTCCAAGGGCGCGAATTTTCACGGGGGTGTCGGTTATATGGGAAGACAGCTACAGGCTACAGCGCCCAAACAATATCGGCATGACCGGTCAATTCGGTATAAATCGAATCTAGCTGATTTTTCGATCTTGCCGTAAAAGAAACGGACACAGCGAGGTATTTCCCACCTTTGGATTCACGCACGGTGACGGTGGTTGCATCAAAGTCTTCGACGTGTTTACTCACGATCGTAATGACCGTCGATTCAAGTGTCGGCAAATTCTTCCCTGCGACCTTGAGCGGATACTCGGTCGGGAATTCGAAATTGGTATCGCGCCCTTCAGGAATCGGGCTGCGGCGTGGGTCGGTACTCATGATCGATGCAAATATGCGGGCAAAACGGTGGAGTTAAAGTCCCATGTCTTTTCGGATCACCGCAAACATCTTCTTAAACATCGGCCCCGGTTTGCCTTTGTGGGCGGCATTTCCGACGGGTTTATCGTCAAGCGCGGTGATCGCGAGCACGCCTTTGCTCGATGAAGAAAGCCACATCTCGTCGGCCTGCCACATCTCGGCTTCTGAGACCGGGCGCACGACAAGTTTGAAGCCGCTTTTCTCTGCCAGCTCCATCACGCCATCAAGGGTGATGCCGCCCAAGATGTGATTGTCCTTGGGTGGCGAGACAATGGTGTCTCCAAACACGCAAAACACATTTGAGGACGACGCTTCGGTCATAAAGCCGTCGCGAATCATCACGCACTCAACGCCGCCTTGATCTGCGGAGTGCTGACGCGCAAGCACATTGCCCAAGAGCGAAATCGATTTGATGTGGCAGCGATGCCAGCGCAGATCGGGATAGGTGTAGCAGGCAACGCCGTTATCGATTTGCTCTTGCGAGAGCTTCGGCAACGGATTCGACATCATGAATACCGTGGGCTCAACGCCTTTCGGAAATGTGTGATCGCGCTTCGCGACCCCGCGCGTGACCTGCCAGTACACGCCTTGATCGTCGAACGGTTGCTTGGCGATGATCTCATTGACGATCGCTGTCCATTGTTCAATCGTGTACGGGTTCTTCAGTCCGATTTCTTTGCACGAATTGTCCAGGCGAATCAAATGCGGCAGCAAACGATACGGCTTGCGGTTGATCACCGGCACGTATTCATAAACACCGTCACCATAGATGAAGCCGCGATCGAGCACGCTCACTTTTGCGTTTTCAATCGGCATCCATTCGCCGTTGAGAAAAATCATTTGAACAAACCTTTGAAGAACAACAATACGCTGTGCCACATGCGCTTCCACATGGGCGCGGCTGGCGCGGATTCGAACGCGATCACATCTCGCTCGTAGAGCAAATTTCCAGAGCGCTTTACTTTCAGCGTGCCCACTTTGTCACCTGACTGGAGCGGGCCAAAGGCAGGCTCAGGGATGGTGAGCTCTGTCGTAATCTCATGCGTTTTGCCGGCCACATTGATCGCGACAACATCATCGCGAAACCCAATCGGAATCGCATCCACGGTCGACTTCCATACCTGCAACTGCTGAATAGGCTTTCTCGCTTCGTAGAACTGGCGCGGCTCATACGCGGTGAACGCCCAATCGATCAGCTTTTGCATTTCGCCCAAGCGCGCGGCCTCCGATGGTGCGCCGAGCATCACGGCGAGCACGCGCCGTGGCCCGCGCTTCACCGTCGCCGCGAGGCAATAGCCAGCGGCGTCGGTGAACCCGGTTTTTAGTCCATCAACGGTGGGATCAGTGAATAGAAGGCGATTTCGGTTCTCGTAGGTTGAAGTTCCGATAGTGAAGCTCTTCTCGCTGAAAAAGCGTAAAAACTGCGGATATTCACGCATGATCGCGAGCGAAAGCACGGTTAGATCGTGTGCGGTCGAGTAATGGCCTTGTTGCGACAACCCGGTTGGGTTGAGGAAATTTGTGTCTGTCATGCCCAACCGCTTGGCTTCGCGATTCATGCGCGCAATGAATTCACCTTCGTTTCCAGCCACAGCGATCGCAAGCGCCACTGCAGCGTCGTTAGCGGAATGAATCAACATTCCGCGCACAAGATCTTCGGCCGTTGCTGGCGTGCCTGGCGGCAAATTGAGGCGTGCGCCGTCGGTTTTCCACGCGCGCTCTGGCATGCGCAAGCGCTGGCCCAGGTTGATCTGCTTTTGGTAGAGCGCATCAAAAACGATGAATGCGGTCATCAATTTGGTGAGCGAAGCGGGATCGCGCCGCGCTTTTGCATTGACTTCTGCGATCACCTGTCCACTCGTTGCCTCGACCGCTAAATACGATGGCGCGTTGATGAAGGGTGGGGCAAGCACCACGGCTACATTCTCGGCAGCGGGTGCCGCTGCAGGCTGAGCCGATGCGCCTTGGCTCACCATTGCGGTGAGCGGAGCGAGCATTTGCGCAGCGATCAGCGTCGCAGCGAGTGGTTTCTTGAAATTCACTTAAGCAGTTTTCGGAGTGGTGGACCCGCCGATTGTACGAACCGGGGCGTTTAAAAATGCGTAGTCCACTTCTGGCACTTCGCCCGCGATGATGTCGGCGAGCGCTTTTGCGGAGCCGGGGCCTTCCGTCCAGCCGAGTGTGCCGTGGCCGGTATTGATGTAGAGGTTTTTTACTTTTGTCTGACCAATAATCGGCAAATTCGAGGGCGTGGCCGGGCGCAGCCCCGTCCAATACTGCACTTCGTCCCATTTGCAAAGATCGGGGAAATGATGTTTCGCGCGCTTGGTCAAAGCTTCGCAACGCACCGTGTTGAGATCCAAATTGAAGCCATTCAATTCCGCCGTGCCTGCAATGCGCAAACGATCACCGATCGTGGTGAACACCACTTTCATTTCGTCGTCGGTGATGGAGCCTTTCGGTGCGTTTTTGGGTTTCGCAATAGGCAAAGTTGCGCTGTAGCCCTTGGCGGGATAAACGAGCGCATCGACACCGACGCCGCTCAACATCGCAGGCGAATACGAGCCCAGCGCAACCACATACGCGTCGGCCTTGAGCGTTACTCCGCCTTTGTCGGATTTCACGACCACGCCGCTGACCTCGCCGCCTGATTTTTCGATTCGCTCAACGGTCGTACCGTAGCGAAATTCGACTCCCATCTTGGCCGTGCGCTCAGCAAGTGCGAGCGTGAATTTGTAGGCATCGCCCGATTCGTCGTGCGGTGCGTAGATCGCACCTGCGAGTGTGGGCGCGGTGTGCGCAAGCGCTGGTTCAATCTTCACCGCCTCAGCAACAGAAAGCACATCGCGACGTTCACCGTTACGAATCAACAGTTGCGCGCCTTCGGCCGCCGCCTCGAAACTCTTCTGCGTCGAGTGAATCATCATGATTCCGGCTTCGGCATGATCGTACGCGATGCCCGTTTCGCGGCGCAGCGCTTGCAGCGTGCGACGCGAATATTCAGAAAGGCGCATCGCCATCAGCGTGTTGTGCTCGGTGCGACTGGGTAAACATTCGTAGAGAAAACGTAAGCCCCACCGCCACTGATTCGGATCCATCTTCAGACGAAAAAGCAGCGGCGCATCTTCTTTGCCAAGCCACTTGAGCACTTTGAGCGGCGCAGCGGGCGAGGCCCACGGATCAGATTGGCTCACCGATATCTGTGAGCCGTTGGCAAAACTGGTTTCCAGCGCCGGGCCGGGCTGGCGATCAACAACCGTTACCTCATAGCCACGTTGACGAAGGAAGTAGGCTGTGTGGACGCCGAGGATACCGGCTCCGAGAACTAAAACGCGCATGGTGTGCACTCAACTCGCCGCCCCGCGGGTAGCGCGCGGCGAAGAAAAAACTACGATGCTGAATGCTAGAAATTTACGGCGACAAAGGCTAGCGCGAATGCCTTTTCGGTATTGCGCAATCGGCATGCGGGTAAGTAACCCCACCGATGCGCTTAATAAAAACAAAGCGTAACCCATTCATATATTGGGGCTAGGTACTGTTTAGATTAAACATTGATAACGCGCGTTTAGTCTCGTAGCCCTAATTAATTGAGGGCTACGGGCTATTTCTTATTCACTTTTGCGGTACTTCCAGTAAATTCGCGCGCCGAGCAGGAGCGCGAAGATCGCGGCATACACATACGGCTCATTCGGATTACGCCGAGCGAGCCAGATGAAATGCAGACTTGCGAGGATTGCTATGAAGTACACCGCCGAATGCAATCGCTGCCAAGTGGCTGCGCCAAGCTTCTTGATCGAAGCATTGTTTGACGTGATCGCCAGCGGAATCAACAACACAAACGCCGCGAACCCCACTGTGATGAAGGGCCGCTTCGCGATGTCTTTCACGATATCGTTCCAATCGAAGAAGCGATCCAACCAAAGCCACGTCATGAAATGCAGGAATGCATAGAAAAACGTAATGAGCCCAGCGGTGCGGCGTAGCCGCACGAGCCATGGCCAATTCAACGCCCGGCGCAGGGGTGTGATGGCGAGCGTGGCGACCAACGCCACAATCGTCCACGTTCCTGTCGAACGCGTGATGAACTCAATGGGATTGGCACCCAACCACCCCAACGGTGCGCCAATCGCCATTCGAAGAAAGGGCAACGCGGCGAGCGCGATGAGTAGCCATTTGGCGCGCTTTACAAACGCTTGTGAAGGTGAACGCAAATTCGACACGCTGGTTAACTTGAATGTTGACCTCTGTGGATTCGCAGATTAACGCACAAAAGTTTCAGCGTTTTAGGTCTTTACCAGGAAAACGCGAAACATCGACCTTGCCCCCTTTGCGAGTCAAGTTACGGAGGCTTATTCAGCGTTTCGCTAAGACGCGAGAATCAAGCAAAAAGCCACGTGTGCAACAGCCGGCCTGGCATAAACGCAAATCCACCGGCGATGATCAGTCCGCCGACGTAGAGCCCAATCATTGAGGATCGGTGCGACTTGATGTCGTGCTTGCGGGCGGCGACATAGGCCTTTGGAACAGACCAAATCGTGAGCACGCTAAAGAGGTGAATAAACCCGAAGTGATTGAGTAGACGCGGGCCGACCAAGGCTGGCATGAAAAGCGTGATCGCGGCCGTCGTCAGCATCAACAACATGTAGCCTTTTCCGAGCAAGCGGTGGAAGCGATCGCCTTTTCTTGCGATCATCATGTAGGTGCCAATCGCGAACGCCGGTATTACCGTTGCCAGATGAGCATAGGCAAGCGGTAGATAGCTCGTTTGGTATTCCTGCAGACTGATAGCCACGGTTGCACTCCAGAATAAAAATCGTTAGTGAGATTTCAGCGGAGTTGGCGGCAGTGTACGAGCGCAGTGCGACAACTGTGCATATGCGGGCGTGAATCGCCGAACAGCGGCGTGAACATCGCAAAAAACGCAGCTGCCGCGCTTCCCTGAAAGCGCATCCTCAACGCAGCAATCGTGCGCCTGACGAGGGAGGCAATGCTTGCAGCCACTGGCGCGAGCGAACCTACATGAGGGTGTCAACGCATTTAGGGAAACGCTAAACAAGTCTCTCGCGTCCGTCGCACGCCGAATCGCGGAGACTTATTCAGCATTTTCTTAACGAATGGACATGGGCTCGCGTCAGTAATACAGAGATGCCTTAGATGAACTTCTTTAGATCCATGCCTGCGTAAAGCGATGCGACTTCATTGGCGTAACCGTTAAACATCAACGTTTTGCGCTTTGAAAATTCACCGATCCGCCGCTCACTTGCCTGACTCCAGCGCGCATGGTCGACCATGGGATTTACGTTCGAGTAAAAGCCGTATTCGCTCGGCCCGGCTTTCACCCACGCGGTGCGCGGTTCTTTCTCTACAAAGCGGATCTTCACAATCGATTTGCCGCTCTTGAAGCCGTATTTCCACGGCACAACCATTCGAACTGGGGCACCATTTTGATTGGCGAGCATTTCGCCATACGCACCGAAGGTCAGCAGCGTAAGCGGATGCATCGCTTCGTCCATCCGAAGCCCTTCAACGTAAGGCCAATCGAGCACGCTGGAGCGAAGCCCTGGCATTTGAGCTTTGTCGGCGAGGGTCACGAATTCCACGTACTTCGCGTTGCCGCGCGGTTCAACGCGTTTGATGAGCTCAGCCAGCGGAATGCCGACCCACGGAATCACCATCGACCACGCTTCAACGCAGCGAAACCGATAGACCCGCTCTTCCAGCGGCGCGAGCTTGTAGAGCGCATCGATATCAAACACCTGAGGCTTATTCACCTCACCTTCAACGGCAACCGTCCAAGGGCGCGTCTTCAGCGATTTCGCCATGACCGGCGGATCGCTCTTATCCGTTCCGAACTCGTAAAAATTGCAGTAGCTCTTGAATTCATCCGCTTTGTTCAGCTTATCGATATCAGTAGCTAAAAACTGAGGGTTCGGTTTCACACCCGCAAGGCGCACACCTTGCGCCTCGGCACCGCACGCTGCGAGGCCCGGCAGCAACGCCGCGCCGCCCATGGCGATGGTGGACTTGATCCAGTCGCGCCGCCCGTGGAAAAGCGCTTCCGACGTAATCTCGGACGGCTGGATCGGATTTGCGTTAGAACTGCGGATAATCATGATGGGTAATGCAAAGGAGAAAGAGATGAATCGTTTAACGCTGGCTGCTGCCAAGTGCAATCTGCAGAAGTCGCGCGATCGGCGAGCCTCATCGGCGCTTCGAGTCGCCATAGTCTCCGTGTTATTCGCTTTCGGTGCAAGTGCGGTTACACCGAACGCGCTCGCAAAAGCGCCGGCGGAGCGTGCGGCGCGGTTTGACTATGCAAAATCGACACTCGCCGCGCTACCGGGCGGCACGTTTGCGAAGGTAAAGTGCTGCAACGTGACGGAGTGGAAACTGACTTCACCCGAGGGCGAATCAATCGAGGTCACCGTGGTCGTGCCGCCCGGAAAGGCCAAATTCCCAACGGTGCTCTGGCTGCATCGCGAAGGCCAAGACGTAAAGCGCGCAGGCTTTCAGCAAGAAGCCGAAGCGCTCGCGGCAACGGGAATCGCTTCGCTCTTGGTGGAGCTTCCGTTTAAGCAGCCCTATGTTCACCGCGAAAACAATAATGCGGGCGACGCTGAATCGATTCGCCTTGCGGTCGTAAACGCTAGACGCGTGCTCGATTGGGCGGCTAGCCGCCCGGAACACAACATGGAGCGGATCGCGGTCGTTGGTCATCGCTTTGGCGCGTGGGCCGGTGCGCTCCTCACAGCGGTTGATACGCGGATCGACGCTGCCGTATTCATGAGTCCGCCGGGAAAACCGAGTGGCTGGCTCCAAGTCACCGAGCAACCCAGAGCCAAGGCGTTCAGAGAGAGTTTTCCCAAAGAAAAATGGGGTGAGTATCTCAACTCAATTGATCCGCTCGACCCCGAAAAATGGGTGTCGCACGCGGCGCCCGCCAAAGTGTTTTATCAATTTGGCTCCGCCGATACGTGGGTACAAACGCTAGAACAGGTCGATCTTTTCCGCGCAACCTCACAGCCGAAATCACGGCAGATGTACGAGGCTGACGAACTTCTCAACGAAGAAGCGCGCAAAGATCGCGGTAACTGGCTACGCGCCAATCTACGCGGCGCGAAGTAGCGTCAAGCCCCTCACACCTGTTCGCCGCGAGCGTGTAGACGCTCTGCGGAGGTGTTTGGGCGATTCAGGAAGCGTTTGCTTGGTTTCGTTGGTAGTTAATTGGGCCGCCGCGAAACGGTGCGAAGCCGCAGCCAAAGATTGCGCCTGCATCGGCGTGATCTGGCAGACTCACAACGCCTTCGGCGAGCGCTTTGTTGGCCTCGTTGAGCATCGGCTGGATCAGGCGATGGGTGAGCCCCTCGGGCACGCTCGATGCGCTATTTTTTTGCGGCCTCCCGTTGACCCAGGTGTAGAAGCCTTTACCGGTTTTCTTACCCAGCGATTTCGCTTCCAACAACGCCTGTAGCTTCTGGGGCGCTTTTGCATCGGGTGTCACGGTTTGGCCCACAGCGGCACAAACATCGAGGCCCACCACATCGGCGAGCTCAATCGGCCCCATTGGCATTCCGAAGGCGAGCGCGGCTTCGTCTATCGTTTCTGCAGCGATGCCCTCATCTAAGCAGCGCATTGCTTCGCCAAGATACGGCGCAAGGATGCGATTCACCCAGAAGCCTGGTGCGCTCTTGCAGGCGAGAGGCAACTTGTCAATCTGATCGACGAATGCTGTTGCCTTTGAGGCAATCTCCGCACTCGTTTGCGCACCGCTGATGACTTCAACCAACATCATCTGCGCGACGGGATTGAAGAAGTGGATACCGACCAATCGCGATGGCGCTTTCAGCGCCGTTGCAATCTGTTCGAGCGGAATCGATGACGTGTTGGTGGCGAGAATGGCATCGGGTCGCGCTTTCCCTTCGATCTCAGCGAACACTTTTTGCTTGACGCTCAGGTTCTCGACAATCGCTTCGATGATGACATCAGCCTGTTTCGCGCCGTCGCCCGTCGTGTCGGGTTGCAGCAAATCCATCGCATCGCGAATTCGACGATCATCGCGCAGGCGCTTTTTATACATCTCAGCCGCACGCTGAATTGCGGGCGCAATGCGGGAGGCGTCTAAGTCTTGCAAAGTCACGCGGATGCCGCGCAACGCACACCACGCGGCAATGTCGCCACCCATCACGCCCGCACCGATCACGTGCACATGCTTCGCCTTGAAATCGATGCCTTTTGCTTGCGCTTTGAGCTGCTCACGCAAACCAAACACACGAATCAAATTCATCGCGGTTGGATGCGAAATCAACGAGCGCACAGAACACGGCTCATCCGCTTGCGGCTTGTGCACATCACCGTTGTACTTCTGCCAGAGATCAATGATCGCGTACGGCGACGGATAGTGCTCGGGTCGAGCCTTTTTAGCGACTGATTTGCGGGCTTGGGACGCAACAAAACCGCGCAAAAGGCCGTTGGTCATCAAGTTTTGTATGAATGAAAGTTTGTGGGCGGGCGGCTGCGCCTTGAGCACGCCGATCGCAGTGTTCCACATGATTCGCGGAGGCACTGCTTCATGCACGATGCCGAGCGATTTTGCTTTGCGCGCGTTAACGGTTTTCCCGGTCAGCATCAAATCGAATGCAGCAGGCGCGCCAATCAATTGTGGCAAGCGTTTCACTCCGCCCCAACCTGGAAGAATCCCGAGCATCACCTCCGGCAAGCCAAGCTTCGTGGAAGGCATGTCCACCGCCACGCGGTAGCGGCATGCGAGCGCGAGTTCGAGCCCGCCGCCGAGCGCGAAACCATTGATGAGCGCGAGCGTCGGGTACTTCACGTTCGCGAGCCGTTCGTACACATCGTAGCCGCGTTTCACCAAGGCTTCCGCCGCAGCGAGATCACCGGTTTTCCCGATTTCGACGAACTCGTTAACGTTCGCCCCCGCGATGAATCCAGACTGCTTTTCGCTGACAAAGGCGACCGCTTTTGGCGGCTCTTTCTCGAATTGGTCAAGCAGCGCGTTCAATTCGTTGAGCACCGGCGTGCCCATCGTATTGACGTTTTCGCCAGCGACATTGATGCCGACCCAAGTAATGCCGTGTTCGTCGGTGCGGAGAGTGAAGTTTTTGTATGCCATTTTTTTGACGCAGATTTCGCCGATTGACGCTGATTATTTGATTGCGGAATCAAGCGGCACCTTGCAGGTAAGTGTTGAGATACGCATTGATAGTGATTTGAAATGCTGAACCGCGCGACGCAGACGGTAGAAAAGTTAATCTGCGTGAATCTGCGAAATCAGCGTAATCTGCGTCGAAGAAAGTTCGCGCTACGCGCGCTCGAGCAACATTGCACCGCCCTGCCCGCCGCCGATACAAATGGAGGTCAACGCGCGCTTGCCACCTGTGCGCTTCAACGTATTCAGCGCATGCAATACGATACGAGCGCCGCTCGCGCCCACCGGATGACCGAGCGCCACTGCGCCACCATCGACGTTCAGCTTGTTCATCTCGATTGAGCCTAACGCGCCATCGAGCCCGAGTTCTTCCTTGCAGAACTTTTCGTCTTCCCATGCGCGCTTGCACGCGAGCACCTGTGCGGCGAAGGCTTCGTTGATTTCGATGTTGTCGAGATCGTTCAGTGTTAAGTTGTTGCGCTTGAGAATCGGCGTCGATGCGTAGACGGGCCCCAATCCCATCTGCGCAGCGTCACATCCTGCCCATTGTGTATCCACAATTTTTCCGAGAACCGGCAGGTTGTGTTTTTCAACGGCGGCTTTCGTTGCGAGCGCTACGAACACGCCGCCATCGGTAATCTGCGAAGAGTTACCCGCCGTCACATTGCCGTATTTCTTATCGAAGAAGGGCTTCAACTTGGCGAGCTTCTCTGGTGTGGAATCTTCGCGCACACCATCATCGGCCGCGTAGACCGTGCCTTTTTTGTCGATCAAAGGAATGACCTCGCCTTGCATGCGGCCTTCCTTTTGCGCAGCAAGCACGCGCTTGTGGCTCTCTGCCGAATAAGCGTCCATCTCTTGACGCGTAATGCCGAAGCGATGCGCGAGGTTCTCAGCTGTTTGGCCCATCAGCAAGCCCACTTTCGGATCGGTGAGTCCACGCATCAACGCGATCACTGGCGAGAGCATTTCTTTCGGCGAGAGCTTGGCGAACATGCCAACACGCTGCCCAGTCGTCTTCGCCCCGGCGAGCCCTGCGAACCACAAAACCATCTTCGGCGAATAGAGCAGCGGCGCATGTGATAGCGCATCAACGCCGCCTGCGAGCACGAGCTCTGAGCGACCCGCCAGCATGTTGTTGATCGCTGAGTCAATCGATTGCATGCCGCTCGCGCAGTTGCGCATCACCGTCCAGCCTGTGACTTTGTCGCCACAGCCTAATCGCATCGCAACGTATCGACCAATATTGACTTCATCGGCCGAAGGATTCGCGCAGCCCAGAATGACTTCATCAAATTGTTCGGGCTTCACTGGAATACGGGAAAGCAACGCACGCCCGCAAGCCACCGCAAGGTCTGACGCGGTGAACGGCCCCGGGCCGGATTTCGCTTTAAGAAAAGGCGTGCGAGCGCCATCGATCACATAAATAGGTTCGCGAAGTGCGGAGGCCATGGCCACTCCTCTTAAAGATTTTGTAGTGCGGCTATTTGCGAAGGGGAGCGCACCGCAGCGCGCAGTGCCGCTCCCAGGAAAGGCGCGAGATACGCGAGCAAATTCAAATCATCGTCGGCGCGCTCAGACTGCAAGCCGCCAAGCACGCGACGCACATCCTCGCTGGCAAGGGTTGACGACACGGCGTCGAGAATGAAATTGAGACGCATCGCCAGATCATGTTCAGCCAAGCCCGGAAGCGCTTCGCCAAAGGCTTGTTTGAATTTCAGGTTGGTCGCGGCGTAGCGCTCAGCAAGCAGCTTGCGCACGAAGTCAGACGGATCCGCATACGCACGGCCAATGAAGCGCAAGAAATCAGGGCCGCCTTGCGCAGGGTCTCGTGCGAGCGAGAGCGCGGGCAGGAAGAGCGTTGCGATGATTTGCTCAACGCGATGGTCGCGATCAAAGCCTTTGGCCTTGAGCGTATCAAGCCGCGCGGCACGCTCGTCGTTTAGCGGGTCAAGCCGTTCGGTGAGAAGCTTCGTGAAAAGCTCCTCTTTGCTGCCGTAGTGATAGTTCACTGCGGCAAGGTTCACGTTTGCTTCGGTGGTGATCGCGCGCAGGCTCGTGCCTTCGTAGCCGCGCTGCAAGAACAAGAGCTCGGTGGCTTGCGCGATGCGATCTTTGGTTGAGACTTTGGCGCGATTGGCGCTGGCGTCACGCGCCGCAGCCAAGGCAGCGATTTCTTTGCCGAAGCCAACGCTGGGCGAAATTAGGTCCTCGAATGGCGACACGACTTCCTCCTCCAAGAGTTCAAGCGCACGATTCAAACAGTTGTTTGATTCTGCCCGAATTGAACCATGAAGTGCCGAGTATTGGCTCGAAATACCGTAACTACGCCGATTGTGGAGGGTTCTATTTCGCTAACAATCCCGTTATTTCTGGGCTACGTGCTACACGTTCAACTATTGATATTGTTAAAACTAGCCGCTAGTCCTTGTTTAAACTGGGCTCGCGTTTATATGCCATAGCGCCAAATTGTTTGAGTAGCAAACGCTTACTTTCTCGCACGAATTTGTACAGCCGTCACTTTAAACCCTGGAATCTTTCCGTATGGATCCAGAGCGTCTCCGGTCAATTTATTTGCCGCCGCCTCCCAATAAGCGAACGGCATGAACACTTGTCCGCGTGCAACGCTAGACGAAATCGCTGCGAGCGCCTCAACGCTGCCATGTCGTGAACGCATTTCCACGCGCGTGTCGCCTGCGATGCCGAGCCGTGTTGCGTCATCTACGTTTAACGAGATCACTGGGATCGGCGCGAGCGCGTCGAGCATGGACGCGCGTCGCGTCATCGCCCCGGTGTGCCAATGTTCGAGCACGCGCCCCGTGGAAAGGATGAAGGGATACGCTTCATCGGCCACTTCGACGCCGATGGCGAAGCTCGCGGGTTTCAAATTTGCGCGGCCGTCGCTCGTGGGGAAATGATCGGTGAACACAATCGCTTCACCTGGCGAATCCTCACGCGCGGCAGGCGTCGTCACCGCGCCCTCACGCACCAGGCGCGCCCAGGGCACGCCCGCGAGCGGCGACATCACACTTCGCAGCTCTTCGTACACGCGCGCAACAGGCGCTTCGTGCGCGACGGCACCATCGCCATCGTCCGCGCGGTAGAAATTCCAGTCAAGGCCAATGCGTCTTGCAATTTGCTCGATGATCCAGAGATCTTGTTTTGCTTCGCCGGGCGGATTTAGCGCAGGTCGCCCCAACTGAATCAAGCGATCAGTGTTGGTCACCGTGCCCCATTTTTCGTAGAACGCGGATGCGGGCAAGATCACATCGGCCAAGATCGCTGTTTCCGTCGCGAAAATGTCTTGCACGACCAGGTGTTCGAGTTTCGCCAAACCAAGCCGCGCGTGATTCAAATCGGGGTCGCTCATCGCCGGGTTTTCGCCTTCGATGTACATCGCGCGAATCTGCCCATCGTGAATCGCGTGCATGATTTCTACGACCGTCAAACCCGCTTTCGCGTCGAGCGGCTTACCCCAGAGCGATTCGAACTGCGCCCGGATTTCATCGCGAATCACGCGCTGGTAATTCGGATACATCATCGGAATCAAACCCGCATCGGATGCGCCTTGCACATTGTTTTGTCCGCGCAGCGGATGCAGGCCCGTTCCCGCGCGGCCAATCTGCCCCGTGATCATCGAAAGCGCAATCAAACAGCGTGCGTTGTCGGTGCCGTGCACATGCTGCGAAATGCCCATGCCCCAAAGAATCATGGCCGACTTTGACGTGGCAAACGCGCGAGCAACCTCGCGAATCGTGGCGGCATCAATGCCGCAAATTTCGCTCATCCGCTCAGGCGCGCAATCGGCGACGGTGCGTTTCAATTCATCGAACCCGTTCACGCGCGACGCGATGAAATCAGGATCAATCAAGTTTTCTTCGATGATGACGTGTAATAAGCCATTCAGCAGCGCGACATCCGTGTCCGGATTAAATTGCACATGCCACGTGGCGAACCGCGCAAGTTCAGTTGCGCGCGGGTCGGCAAGCACGAGTTTCGCGCCGCGCCGCACGGCGTTTTTAATCCACGTCGCCGCGACAGGATGATTCGATGTGGGATTCGCGCCGATCAAGAAAATCAGTTCAGCATGCTCAACATCAGCGACCGGATTCGACACCGCGCCCGAGCCGATGCCTTCGAGCAATGCCGCGACCGAGCTTGCATGGCAAAGCCGCGTGCAGTGATCGGCGTTGTTGGTGTCAAAACCCTGGCGGATCAGTTTTTGGAAGAGATACGCCTCTTCGTTCGAGCCTTTCGCCGAACCAAATCCCGCGACTGCGCTGGGGCGTTGCTCGCTTCGCGCAGCGTCGTGTGCTCGTTTCAAACCACTCGCTGCGAAATCAAGCGCCTCTTCCCACGCGGCTTCGCGAAACAAATCCGTCACTTGCAACTCGCCACGCTTCACACGTTCGATATGGGTGACGTCTTTGGCAACGCCTTCCCTCCGGATCAACGGTCGGGTCAGCCTTTCCATGCTGTGAACGTAATCGAATCCGTATCGACCTTTCACACACAACCGCCCGCGATTGGCAGGGCCGTTTGCGCCTTCGACGAATTCGATTTTTTGCGCGCCGTTGGTTTCACTCACATTCAAGGTGAGCTGACATCCCACACCGCAAAACGGACACACCGAATCTACTTTCTTTGCGATCGCTGCCATTCCCGCGCCTCGCGCGGGCGAGAGCGCGCCCGTCGGACAGGCCTGCACACACTCGCCGCATGCAACGCACGTGGAACTTCCCATCAGCGCATCGGCATCGAACACGATCTTTGATTCTGCGCCACGAAACGCAAGGCCGATCACGTCGTTGTTTTGCTCCTCGCGACATGCGCGCAGGCACCGCGTGCACTGAATGCAAGCATCAAGGTCAACATGGATCGCAGGATGAGACGCATCGGGCGCGCTCTGCAACGCACGCGTTTCCCTCATCGGGAGCCGATTGAGTTTTGCGTTCTCTTTGTTCGCCCAGTACGAAATTTCGGATGATTTCGTGAGCGCATCGGTGGTCTGCCCCGCATCACTCATCAAGAGTTCAAGCACGAGAGAGCGCGCTTTGGTCGCCCGTGCGGAGTGCGTTTGCACCTTCATGCCATCGGTGGCATTGCGGCAGCAAGAAGCGGCCAACACGCGTTCGCCTTCCACTTCCACCATGCAAGCGCGGCAGTTGCCCTCTGGTCGCAACCCGGGTGTGTGACACAGATGCGCGATCGCGATGCCTTCGCGATTAGCGACCGACCAAATCGTTTCGCCCACGAGCGCCGTCACTTCGCGATCATTGAGTTGAAACTTCACGGTTTCGCGCTTCATTTCGCAACTCCTGCATCGGATAGCTCATGCGGGAAATACTTCACCACACAATCAATCGGATTCGGCGCGGCCTGTCCGAGCCCGCAAATCGACGCGTCGCGCATCACTTGCGAGAGATCATTGAGCAGCTCGCGATCCCATGCGTTGCTCGCAATCAATGCGCTCGCCTTCGCCGTACCCGCGCGGCACGGCGTGCATTGACCGCAGCTTTCGTGTTCAAAGAACTTCATCAAATTGCGCGCGGCATCGGTCGCGCGATCATGCTGCGAAAGCACGATGATCGCGGCGCTGCCGATGAAGCAGCCGTAGGGTTGCAGCGTGTCGAAATCAAGCGGCACGTTTGCGAGTGACGCAGGCAAGATGCCGCCCGATGCGCCGCCGGGAAGATAGGCATAAAGCGTGTGCCCGTCTTCCATGCCGCCGCAGTAATCGTCGATCAATTGGCTCAATGTGATGCCTGCAGGGGCGAGTTTCACGCCAGGATTTTTCACACGTCCTGAAACGGAAAAGGATCGCAAGCCTTTGCGGCCATTCGCGCCGTGGCCCAAAAACCAGTCCGCGCCCTTGGCGAGCAACTCAGGCACCCAGTAGAGCGTTTCCATGTTGTGCTCAAGCGTGGGGCGAGCAAACAAACCGAACTGAGCAACGTACGGCGGGCGCAGTCGCGGCATGCCACGTTTGCCCTCGATCGATTCGATCATCGCCGATTCTTCGCCGCAGATGTAGGCGCCTGCACCGCGCCGCAATTCGATATGCGGCAACGCCCACACGTTCGGATCGACGGGCGGATTGGTCTTCAGATCGTTGAGTAACTCGGTGAGTGAGGCGCGAATCGCGTGATACTCATCGCGCAGATAAACGTAAATCGCATCGACGCCCACGGCGCACGCGGCAATCAACATGCCTTCAATGAATTGATGCGGATTCGTTTCGAGATAGTGGCGATCCTTAAACGTGCCGGGTTCGCCTTCGTCGATGTTCACGGCCATCAGGCGCGGCGCAGGTTCGTTCTTCACGATGCGCCACTTGCGCCCGGTCGGAAACCCCGCGCCGCCAAGACCGCGCAAACCGCCTGATTCGAGCGTTGAAATCACGTGTTCAACGCTGCGTTTGCCGCTTGTACATTCGCGTAACAGTGGAAAAACAGCGCTACCTACTTTTGCGCTATTTAGTTGGGCTCGATCTGCATTTTCCGCATTTCTCGAAATCGCACTAATTACATCGCTAGCCCTAATTAAATCGTTCGATACGATCTCTAGTTGATTAACAGTGACGGCTGGCGCGGTGTCACATCTGCCGACGCACGGCGCGTCGAGTACGCGCACATCGTCACCCATGCTCGCAACAATTTCTTCGCGCAATTTCTTCGCGCCGCGCATCTCGCACGAAAGACCGTTGCACACCCGCACAATCGCGCTCGGCGCAGTTGGCGGCGTGTCATCGTTCACATCGCCAACGATGCGAAAGTGGTGATAGAAGCTCGCGACTTCGAACACTTCTGAAATCGACAATCGCATCCGTTTTGCGAGCGCTGCGAGATGCGGTTTCCACAGCTGTTTGCAGCGGTCATTGATCGCGTGCAGATACTCAATCAGAAGATCGCGCCGCAAGCCAAGCTTCGCACCCGCGGGACCGTCATCACCCAATTCAAATCCCGCATCGATCAGCATTTGGTCGATTTCTACCAAGCGCGCAGGCGCGACATCGCGACGCGGACGGCGAGTAATTGCGGTCAGAGGAACGGTGGCGTGCGCGGTCATCTTTGATTTTGATCCATCGAAGTTTGCAGAATATCCGAACTCATTTGCGCTTTGAGCATTGTTTCCGAATTCAGACAGCGCAACTGCTTGCTGTCGTCTCGCGTTCTTACAATCGAATAAGCCTTTGCACAGCAGATCTTCATGAGTTCACTCCTCGACGCCCTCTACACCCAAGCCGATGAATTCATTGCGATTCGTCGCGATATTCACAGTGAACCTGAGATGGCTTTTGAAGAGCATCGCACGTCCGAACTCGTGGCGAGTGCGCTTGCGAGTTATGGCTACGAGGTGCATCGCGGCTTGGGCGGCACCGGTGTGGTCGGGCAATTGAAGCGCGGCGACGGAACAAAGCGCGTTGGCTTGCGCGCCGATATGGATGCGTTGCCCATTCTCGAGGCAAACTCGTTTGGCTATGCAAGCAAGCGCCGCGGTTTCATGCACGCGTGCGGCCACGATGGTCACACCGCGATGTTGCTCGCCGCCGCGAAGTACATTGCAAAGAGCGCGCGCTTTTCCGGCACCTTGAATTTGATTTTTCAGCCCGCCGAAGAAGGCGCGGGTGGCGCGAAGCGTATGATGGACGAAGGGCTCTTTGAGCGCTTCCCGTGCGACGCCGTGTTCGCGATTCACAATATGCCGGGCCACACGCAAGGCACATTTCATCTGCGCCCCGGCGCGACGATGGCCTCGTCTGCCAACGTCACCATTATGCTCAAAGGCGTGGGTGGACACGGCGCGCTGCCGCATCATGCGCGCGACGTCGTGGTCGCCGCATCGAGTACGGTAATGGCGCTGCAAACCGTCATCGCGCGCGGCATCGATCCGCAGAAAACAGGCGTGGTCACCGTGGGCGCAATACATGCAGGCACTGCGAACAACGTGATTCCACAAGAGGCGACACTCTTGCTTTCCGTGCGCGCGCTGGATGCCGATACCAGTGCAGTCATCGAAGCGCGCATTCGCGAAGTCGTCGAATCGCAAGCGAAGAGCTTCGGCTGCACCGCGACGATTGACTATCAACACAACTACCCGGTGCTCGTGAACACCGAAGCCGAAGCGCGCTTCGCATATGAAGTTGCGCGCGATTTGGTCGGCCCCGACAAAGCTGTGTGGAACGCCCCCGCCATCACCGCCAGCGAAGACTTCGCCTACATGCTCGAAAAACTCCCCGGCTGCTACCTCTTCATCGGCAACGGCGATGGCCAAAGCCCCGGCGCATGCATGGTGCATAACCCCAGCTACAACTTCAACGACGACAACATCGCCGTCGGCTCAGCGTTTTGGGTGGCGTTGGTGCAGAGGTATTTGAACTAGCGGTGGTCGTTCAGCTGCGCATTTCTAGCGCAGTCGCGCAATCTGCAATGCGAGTCACCACGTTGGCGAGTACGGTTTGGATTGACGTTAACCGCGCTATGACTGGGCGCTCTCCCGTACTAAACTTCGCGCAAGTCGACGACGCCTTTTAGGCGGTTACGAAGCATACGGGGGACTATCGTGGGACGTGAAAGTGAGATCAGCCGCATTCGCTTTAGACTGAATTGTTTTTGTAGTTCTTTGGTTTATACGGTGCCGCGCATCGTCCATCGCGCACGCGCTTCTTTCGCGGTTAACGCAAAGTTTCCGCCGTGGTTGGCTGCACTTGCGATAGTGAGTGCGCTAAGCGGGCCCTCATCGTTCGCGGCGCAAGTTCAGCATTTGAATACGCAATCCGCTGCCGCTTCTGGCGCGGGCGCTTCGGGCATTCCGTCGCTCGCGAGTTTCAGTATTCCGAGCGGCAAGAATCGTGTTCTTTTCATATGGGCGTCATTTGAGCGCGACCATTGTTCGAACGCGGATGTGACGGGCGGACTGTGTACTCAGGGCAATACGGCTGGTACTGGGCTTGGCGATAACTACCCTGAGCCTCGTACTGGCACGCCGCCGGCGACAACTACGAACATTCAGCTAACGGCGCGTGTCGTGGGGCCAGGCGGCACCATCGACAAGCGAAATGCATTGGTGATTGGCGGTACCCCGAGCGGGGATACGCGATTTACTCGCATTTCCACTTCTCCAACGGGTTCGCCCGCCGGAACGGCCTTCTTCAGCTTAGACGGTTTCCACATCGTTCTTTTCGAAAACGAGATCAACACGCTTTTGGCTGGTGCCGCGTCCGGCACTGTGAGTATTTCCCTGCCGGACACGTTTGCGCCGTCCAATGCAGGTGACGAGGCTGTCCTAGTTGCGTCTGTTTTTCAGAACGTCGAGCAAACGGTAGCCGCCGTAGTGCGTAATGCGACCGCAACGGCACAAGTCAGCACGGGAACACCTGGAAATTCCACGCTCGCACCCGTGGCTTACGATGCCGGACAAGCCCCGTCGAGCGCTGACGACGGTAAGCTGGTTTTGGGAATCAGTTCGAGCACAGAGTGGTTCGTCCGACCCGCCGGACACACCGAGCTTGTTGTGCGGACCGTTACGAATGGTTTGGGCAACTACGACACACCCGCAGGCAACACTAACAATGAGCCAAACGGTATGTCAGCAGGCATGTATTTTCGTAACGGCGGTGCAACGCCAGGAAGTCTCTACTCACTTCAACTGGGTGGCGCTGCCGCAACACTCATTTTTGGCGGGACATCGGCTTCGTTTCTTTTGAAAGCAGACAACGCCGATGTGGGCGATGCGCCCATTTCCTATGGCGACGCGTCGCATGCGATCAGCGGAATTCGTCTCGGTAACACCGTCGACGCCGATCCGCTCTTGCTGAATGGTAGCAACGCCACGGGCGATGACCTGAATGGTTCCGATGACGAAGACGGTGTGACCCTCCCCGCGTCGTTTCCGGTGGGCAGCACGGTTGTTGTCCCAGTCAATATTCAAAACGCGTCGGGCGTGCTCAACGTGTGGATTGATTGGAATGCCGATGGTGATTTCAACGATCCCGGTGAACAGATGGTTTCCGACCAACCCGTTGCAGTCGGCAACTACAACCTTAACATCGCTGTGCCAACCAACGCTGCCATCGGAACGACATTTGCCCGCTTTCGGGTATGCGCGAGCAGTGCGGCGACTGCGCCGCTGGATAACTGCAACACCCCAGTGCGCACCGTGCAAAGCGGCGAGGTTGAGGATTACGCAATACAGATTTCGCGTTGGTTGATTCTGCGCAAAACCACCGTGGGCGGTTTCGGTGGCCCATTTCAGTTCACGTTGACCAACACCTTCCAAGCGAGCGGCACAGTAACTACTACTGCCGCGAATTCGCCGACACAGGTGGATGGTGATATCAACGCGGCGGGCACCCAGGTGTTCTCGATTGCTTCTTCGACTTCGGCGGTCACCATCGATGAGAGCAGCTTGCCGCCCGGTTGGGTATTGAGTGGCGCGACGTGCGTGAATGCCGCGAGTGTAACGGTGGGTAGTCTCAACGGATCGACGTATACGATCTCCGGGCCCGAGATCGTCGCCAGCAGCGGCTTCACCTGCACATTTAACGGCAGCAAACTCCCGACGTTGCGACTACAAAAGGCGCTGCCCGCCGGACGCTTGCTAGCCAGTGATCAGTTCACACTCAGTATCACCGGTCCTGGTGGGCCAGCGAGCGCCACCACTACGGGGACGGGGACCACGGCAGCGGGTGTCGCAACGCTAAGCGCGGGCGGTATCGGCGCAACTTACGTGTTGAGCGAAACGGGCGCTGCGAGCGCAAACCTAGCGGGCTACAGCAGCACTTATGTGTGCACGAATGCGCTGAGTGGCGGCCAGACGCCAAGCGGCATCGGCACAGTCTTTGTGTTGACAGCGGTCACAGGCGACGATCTGACTTGCACTTTCACGAACGTACCCCCGCAATCGGATCTGCGGCTCACGCTGACCAATACACCGGGTGCGAATGGCGAAGTGGACCAGGCTGCAGACACGCTCGTTGCGGGCGGTTCAAGCGCGTATCGAATTACTGTCACCAATCTTGGTCCAGACGCCGCCAACGGCGCAATCGTTACATCGCCAAGCCCGACCGGGCTGACCTGCAGCACTGCGAGCTGCACACCATCCGGCGGCGCAACCTGCCCAGCGCCAACGGGTGCTGCGCTGGTCGCGGCATTGCAGGGCGCTGGCGCAACCTTCCCTGCCCTTCCCAATGGCGGTTCAGCCGCGATTGTGCTGACCTGTAGCGTCTCAGGTACGGGCAACGCGGCCATCAACGCCACCGTTGCGCCTGCGATCGCAGGCGTTGATCCTGACCTAAGCAACAATGCAGCGGCTGATAACGACGCGATCGTCTTCCAATCGAATCTCAGCCTGGGCATGGTGGATAGCCCCGATCCAGTGCCAATCAATCAAACGCTGACCTACACACTGACGGTGAGTAACGCCGGGCCGAGCCCAGTGCCGTCGAGCAGCACGCTGTCGATTGTGGAATCGCTCCCAGCTGGGTTAAGCGGGTGCAGCTTTACGCCCTCGGCGGGCACGTTTAACGCGGGAAGCATTGCTTCGGGCGTCATGGGCACTGGCACGTGGGCTGGCGTTTCCATCGCGAGCGGCGGTAGCGCGACATTGAGCATCGCGTGCACCGCCAATAGCGCCGCTGCCTTGAGTAACCTCAGCAACACCGCAACGGTGATCCCGCCGGCGGGAACGAGCGATCCTGATTGCTCAGGCAGCCCGGTCAGTTGCGTCGGCGGTAACACCGCAAGTGTCAGCACGGTGCTCATCGGGCCGATTCTCAACATCGACAACAGCGATGCCGCTTCGACCTATGACGCAGCGACCGATGGCGTTCTTTTGCTTCGCTACTTGCTGGGTTATCGCGGATCAGCGCTGATCGCTGACGCCCGCGGTAATGGGGCTAGCCTGCGTGATGCAGCGCAAATTGAAAGTCATATTTTGGCTGCGCTAACCCTTCTAGATGTGGACGGTGACGGCCAAACTCTAGCGGTTACCGACGGTTTGATGATTCTGCGTCGCCTGCTGAATCCGACGGCACTGCTGACCGACGCCGCAGCGATGAGTGCCATCACGGCGAACGCCAAACGCGGCGTACGCACCGATGCGCAAGTCGTGAGTCGAATCGACGCGCTGAAACCGTGATTCGATAGCCCGCTCGGTTGGGCGGGCCCTGCTGGGGGCATTTGAGCGCGAGAAATGCTGAACGTGGCGAAAAAAGACCCGTGAGGCACCTCTCACAATCCGGCGCGCTCCGCCGGTCAGCTCGCAGCATGATCCAACAGGTTCCAGCGTCTAGTCAAATTTATTCCGGGCCTAGAAGCTGTTTCGGCTATTTTTGGTTATGTGCTCAATGGGCTGTTAGCCCGCTAAAAGCGGACGGACCATGAATTTGTTGTGCGTTTTAAGTGATGCTTGCAATGCCTCATTTCATGCAGTATATTGCCCATCAGCAGGAGAGCGATGCAGCACTATTTTGCTAGTTCAGTAGCAAACGCATCCACCGAAGGCGCAAACTCCCATACACGCTCAGGTCACCCCTACTGCCTAGTTTTTTTACGCCGTCTGGAGAGTTGCCATTTAGTTCGTGGCACGCCGAAGGAGCAAGTGCACGCCAACTAAGGGCTTGCGCGAATCTCTCAGGTACCGAGGACAGGGGGAGCGGCACGAGTCGGTCGATTCGCATTCGCCTTGAAGCGAATGTTCGTCGATTCCGAATCTGCTTCTCTTCTCTCGAAAAGGTACTCCAATGCATGTTCTCGTTTTAGGCAGCGGCCTCTTAGGCGTTAGCTCCGCTTACTACCTCTCCCAACTCGGCCATCAGGTCACGGTGGTTGATCGGCAGGCGTCGCCCGCCGCTGAAACTAGCTTCGCTAACGGCGGGCAAATTTCGGTGAGCCACGCGGAGCCGTGGGCGAATCCGAGCGCGCCGCTTAAGGTGTTGCAATGGCTCGGCAAAGAAGACGCGCCGCTTCTGTTTCGATTGCGCGCGGACATGCGGCAGTGGCTGTGGGGCTTGCAGTTCATGCGCGAATGCACGCCCGCTCGCACACGGCACAACATCGAACAAATCGTTCGCTTGGGCACATATAGCCGCGACACGCTGCAAGCGCTTCGCCGCGACACGGGCCTTTCATACGATCAGCGCACGCAAGGCATTCTGCATTTCTACACATCGAAAAAAGAGTTCGATGGCGCGCTGAAACCCGCTGAGCAGATGCGCGCTTTGGGTTGCGAGCGGCAAGTCATCAGCGCGGACGAAGCGGTAAAGCTTGAGCCCGCGCTTGCACACATTCGCCCGCAGCTCGCGGGCGCGACCTACACGGCTGAAGACGAATCGGGCGACGCCAATCGTTTCGCGCGCGAGCTGGTGAAACTTTGCGAAGCGGCGGGTGTGAAGTTTCTAATGAGCCATACGGTGACGGCGCTTCGCGAGGCGGGTGGCGTGATCGATCACGTGGAAGCCACCGATAGTGAAGGTCGCTTCCAACGTTTGCGGGCTGATAGTTTCGTGCTCGCGATGGGCAGCTTGAGCCCGCTTTACGCTGCGCCGCTCGGTATTCGTTTGCCGATTTATCCGGCGAAGGGTTACTCGGTGACGATGCCGGTGAAAGATGCGTCGAAAGCGCATCAGGTGAGCTTGACGGATGATGAATTCAAACTCGTTTTCTCGCGGCTGACTGGGCCGAATGGTGATCGTTTGCGTATCGCGGGCACGGCTGAATTGAATGGCTATGACCGCGATTTAAATCGCGTGCGTTGTGAAGCCATTGTTCGCCGCGTCGAAGAGCTTTTCCCCGGCGCGGGCGACACCACACAAGCAAGTTTCTGGACGGGTTTGCGGCCTGCAACGCCATCGAACGTGCCCTTGATCGGCAAGACGAAGATTGGAAATCTCTATCTGAACACAGGCCACGGCACGCTCGGCTGGACGCATGCCTGCGGCTCCGGCAAGAGCGTCGCGCGCATCGTGAGCGGTCTCGCGCCGGAAGTGGATTTTGCGTTTACGGGAATGGATCGTGACGCGCGCGCTTTTTCGAAACCGACCGTGTCGAAACCGGCGACGGCTTCGGCAAGGACTTTGGCGTAACGCGATGCGATTTGCTTTTTGTAGGCGCGGGCTTGACCGCGCTGCTTCCCTCACCCGACGCGTTGCGTCGACCTCTCCCAGAGGGAGAGGTGCAAACCAAGCGCGGTCAAGCCCGCGCCTACCACTGATCGTAAACATTTTTCAAGTAAGCCCGAATTTATCGGGGCTACATCATCAAAAGGAGTGAATATGAAAACGTCACTGAAATGCTTTCTTGCCCAAGCGTTTTGGGCAATTGGCGCAGTTGCTGTTGCTGCGTCTGCGCAGGCGCAGGGCTTCCCGAACAAGCCGCTCAACATGGTCGTCGCCTTCCCGGCGGGCGGCGGGTCTGATGTGATGGGGCGTCTCGTTGCGAAGGGCATGCAAGAGTCGCTTGGGCAAACGATCATCGTGGAAAACGTGGTTGGTGTGGGTGGATCGCTGGGTGTGCAACGAGTCTCAGGCGCTGCAGCCGATGGCTACACCGTGCTCGCGGGCTCGCCCCTTGAATTGATCTACACGCCGCTTGGCATCGCCGCTGCAAAGAACAAACCGGAAGACGTGAAGATGGCCGCACTTGTTGGCCACACGCCCATCGGAATCGCTGTTCGCAAAGACCTTCCGGTAAACACCTTGGATGAGTTCGTCGCATTCGCAAAGAAAGCCGACAAGCCACTTTCATTCGGCTCCACAGGTGTGGGATCGCTCTATCACCTGATGGCCGAAAAGGCGCTGCAAAACGCGGGCGCGAAGGGCTTACACGCGCCGTACAACGGACTTGCCCCGTACCTCAAAGATTTGATGGGCGGCATCATCGATTTCGCAGTGGTGCCCTTGGTCGGCCCCGTACTCGGCGCTGCAGATAAAGGGCAAATCAAACTGATCGCCGTCGCCGCAAACCAGTCGCTCGCATCGCTGCCGAAATTGCCGACCGCGAAGAACACCAAAGGCTTTGAGGACTATCAATTCAGCATCTGGATCGGCGTTCAAGTCAGCGCGAAAACACCGGAGGCACAGACCAAAGCGATTCACGATGCTGTGTACAAAGCACTTGCGAACCCTGACACACGGAAGACGATTGAAACCGCAGGCTCCGTGGTTGCAGAGCCGATGACGCTCGCCCAGCTCGACACGTTCTACAAGCGCGAAATCGCATCCGGCGCGGCGATGGCGAAATCGATCAACCTGCAAGCGCAGTAAGTTCCCTACGCTGTCGGTAAAGAACGGCCCTAGCGGCCGTTTTCTTTTGGTATTTAGATCTACCTGCAATCTCGACAAGTTCGCAATTCTGCTAACATTTTGCTATGAAGTTTGAAGTCGGGTACTTTAACGAACGAGTGCTCGCCGAGATCGAATCGTGGCCGACTGATGTTCTTGCCGACTATGCTCGTCTGATCGAATTGCTTGCTGAGCATGGCCCCAATCTTCGTTTGCCGCATTCGCGTGCGTTTGGTGATGGTCTGTTCGAAATACGTCCGCGCGGTCGCGAAGGCATCGGTAGAGCGTTTTACTGTTTCATGATTGGAAAGCGAATTACGGTGCTCCATGCGTTTATCAAGAAAACGCAACAAACGCCTGATCGCGAATTAAGGCTGGCACGTAAACGCCTCAAAGATTTGGAGTCTCACAATGGCTGAACTCAAATACAAACCTGTACCGCACAACCACAAAGCCTTTCTCGCGAAGGCGCAGGCACGCAAAGGCTTTGCCGAAGCGTACGACGCACTCGCGCTTGAATACCAACTTGCGAACCAAATGCTTAAGGCGCGCGCGCGCTCGGGGCTCACCCAGGACGCCGTCGCTGATCTTATGGGCACCACCAAAAGCGCGGTCTCTCGTCTTGAATCTGCGGGCAAGCATGCGCCATCACTCGCCACATTGAAACGATACGCCGAAGCCGTCGGCTGCGAATTACAAGTTAAGCTGGTGCGGCAAAAGGCTGCGTAGCTGTCATGTCGAATGCGTCACCACCGATGTCGATTCAACCGCTGGCGACCTAGCCCTCCGAACAAAACCTACCATTTTCGCTAGGTGCATCGCGCGCCGCCCCCTGCTACTGTGAAGCTCTAATCACAGTCACTAACCAGGGGAATCGCGCGATGGAAAAGTTTTTCAGGCTACACGGGGCAAGCAACGTCAAGCGCGATCAGCGCGGCAAACATCTGCTTTGGAAATTGAGCGCCGCCGCCATCGCGAGCGCGAGCATCGCATCCGCGTGGGCGCAGAGCGCGCCCGCGCCAACGCCGCCTGCACCGCCTAGCTTCCGCTGCGGCGGCATTAATCCGATCGGAGTGCAATTGAAGCCGGTGCCGAAATTGTCCAACGGCGAATTCACCAATGCCGGCGCGGATTGCGCGATGTGGCAAACCTTCATCTATTTGAACTGGCCCGCGAAGCCGGGGCCGCGCGGCGTGCCTGACACATCGCAAATGATGGGCGCACCCGGCATGACGGTGTGGGAAAGTTTTTTAACGTCTGAGCAAGTGTTCTTGCCGAATGGCGCGCAACCGATGCCGTGGACTCGCTTGGCCGCACACCCTGCCGCGCCAAAAGCGCTTGCGAACGACGCAGGGGCGGGCAAGGTTCGCGTGCTCGCGCGCAGCGGCAAAGTCTCCCAAGCGGTAGCGAAACTGCGCACGACGCTTGCTGCAAGCAGCCCCACGAACATCCCGCTCGACGAAATCAAACAAGCAGACGGCAACACGCTTTACGACCAGCAAAAGAACCCGGTGTATTACGACGTCGCGATGAACAAAGTTCAATACGACTACATCACCACCAACAAGCTCTACAACGCGGGCAGCCAAACATCCTACGCCACCAAGCAAAACATCATCTTGCCGCAAGGCTCAATCGAAGTGAAAGCTGCGTGGAAAATGCTCACCGCCGCAGAGGCCGCCTCCGGCCGCTTTCACATCGCAAAGGGCTACGTGCCCGGCAGCGCGGGCGGCAAAACCGTACCGATTGGCTTGGTCGGTTTTCATGTGTTCGCAAGCGGCGGCGCGCAAAACGCAGGGCTGTGGGCGACTTTCTATCAAATCGATAACGCACCGCTCTTGGGCAAACCGGGCACACAAAGCTACAGCTTCTTTAACGCCGCGAGCACCACGCCCGTGAACACCAAGGGCACGAACCCCACGCAAGTGGCGCAGGTGTTCCCCGACGACGCGACCGCTGCAGGCATCAACACAGAAGCGCAACAACTCTTCATCAAAGGCAATCCGAAATCGCCTTGGCAGTATTACGCGATGATCGACACGCAATGGTCAAAGACCGTGCTGAATTTGAAAACACCCGTCCCGCTCACCGTCCCCGTCTCGCCCGGCAAACCCGGCGACATCAGCACCAACACCCTCATCAACCCCGTGCTCGAAACCTTCATGCAAACGCAGAACAACAGCTGCATGGGCTGCCATTCGTTCGCGACCACCGCACAACCGAAGAGCACCACCGCGACGGGGTTTAGCTTTATGTTTGGGAATGCGCAGGGGAAGTAGGGGCGACCACTTTCGCTCTCAAATACTCGCAGCATTCCATCTATGCAAGTTGCCTTTCGATCGAAGCAAGCGACCTGCATATCCGCCAAATTCGCCACTCGCGGCTTCCTATAGACTGATAGTCGCGCATTTGTTCACATTGGAGCTATGCCCCAACTAGGAAATCCATCTGAAAATGAGCAAACTCCATTGATCGAGGTTTATCTCGATGATTTTTCAAGGCGCTTCTCCATGCGCCCTGGAAGTCTAATGTGGTTTTTGGGTGCGGGCGCGTCTGCGGCTGCAGGCATTCCTACCGCTGGCGACATGATTTGGGAGTTCAAACAGAAGCTCTTCGTTAGTCAACGTCGCGCCGCGCCGGAAATAGTTGCCGACCTCTCGTCCGCGGGTGTCCGGGAATATTTGCAATCTCACGTTGATTCGACCAATAGCCTGCCACAAGAGGGGGCGTCCAGTGAATATTCTGCTCTGTTTGAAGCAGTCTTCCCGGCGGAAGCGGATCGGCGTGCATACTTGGACGTCAAACTCGGGGGCGCAAAGCCTTCATATGGACACATAGCGCTGGCGTCCCTAATGAAAGCGAATCACACCCGAATCGTCTGGACGACGAACTTTGATCCACTCGTAGCCGACGCATGCGCGAAAGTTTTTGATGGGACAGGCGCGCTCACCTCTTTATCACTTGGGATGGGTGCTGAGCTTGCGAGCAAAGCGATGGCAGACAGCCGGTGGCCGATTGAAGTCAAGCTTCACGGCGATTTTCGTTTCCGACAGTTGAAGAACACAAATGAAGAGCTCCGTCAGCAAGAGGGCGAACTGCGCAAGCTGCTAATTGAAGCGTGTTGTCGGTCAGGGCTCGTGGTGTGCGGCTATAGCGGCCGAGATGATTCGATAATGACGACACTTGAGGAGGCTGCCGCATTGCCGGGAGCATTTCCCGCAGGTCTGTTCTGGTTGCATCGCGGAGATGGTGCTCCTTATGAAAGAGTTTCAGATCTTTTGGCGCTCGCGCATTCTCGCGACATCGAAGCCGCGCTTGTGAGGGTTCAGAGTTTTGACGAGGTACTGCGCGACCTAGTGCGCCTAGTCCCTAATTTCGACGCAAAGCCAGTGGAATCCTTCGGTAAGCAACGCGAAGTTAGGTCAGCGGCGCCTGCAGTTGGTGGAAAGGCACACTGGCCGGTTGTCAGATTGAACGGATTGAGAGTGGAACAAATGCCAACCGTGTTCCGTCGAGTCGTTTGTGGCGTTGGGGGGACACGCGAGGTGCGGGATGCCATTGAGAAAGCTGGGGTCAATGTCATCGCTGCGCGAACCCAGCGTGGTGTCCTTGCGTTTGGGGGCGACTCGGACGTGCGACAGGCATTCGCATCTTTTGGTGTCGAGGATTTTGATTTAGCGCAAGTGGACGTCCGACGATTGCGCTACGACTCCGTCGAGAGAGGCCTACTCCGCGACGCAATTGTACGAGCGCTTTGTCGGCACCGGAATCTTGCGCACATCCGCAAGCGAACGACAGATCTTTTGTATCCTAAGTCGGTTGACGAACCTGAACTTCAAGCTCTAAAGGCGTTGGTCTCTCCGCTTGGCGGCACGTTACCGAAGTTTCCCGAAGTCCAATGGCGAGAAGGTTGCGGCATTCGGCTCGAATGGGCGTCCGACAGCCTCTGGCTTTTGCTTGAGCCAAACCCCATTTTTCTAAATCTTAATGGCGAGAACAAGGCAGCGGCCTCGGTATTCGGGAGAGAACGTACTTTTAAGCGCTACAACCAAACGCTCGACGCGTTGGTCAATTTTTGGGCAAACTTTTTTTTAGGCGACGGTGGAGAAGTTCACGCCCTTGGGGTTGCTACCGGTGTTGACGCTGCGTTCAAATTCGGCACGCGCACTGCTTTTACGCGGAGAGCCGGGGTATGAGCACAAGCCAACTGTCCAACCATATTCTCCTCAGCGAGCCAAGGCTATCCTTCCATCCGACGCGACATAACGAAACAGACATTCACCCACTCAGAGGACTCGCTAAGTATGGACCATACTCAAAGGGACTTCTAGTTCCGAATCCGATCAGAGTGGCGACACTTGCCCCTTCAGGAGAGAGTCGGCGGCTGTACGACTTCCTGAAAGAGCTTGGCGCGAACTATAAGCCGAGCGAGCGTGCTGACTACTTGCCAGTTTGGCCCGGATTCGAAAGCGTCTTCAATGTCCGCATGACGGGAGCGGGTAACGGCTGTCATGTGGAACTTGAGCAACAGCTTGATGGTGAATATGAAACGAGCTCTGCACCGCACGTTGTACTTGCGGGCGCGATCACGCGAGCGTTGCAGCAACTTGTCGGGCGAAGGAGCTCGTTCGACGTACTCTTTGTCTACTTACCTGAGCGCTGGCAAGCAGGCTTTACGGGGGGCGTTTCGGAAGACTTCGACCTACATGACCACGTAAAGGCTGTCACGGCAACAGCAGGGATGCCTGTGCAAATCGTTCGTGAAGGCAGTGGTCTGTCCTACAAGGATAGAGCTAGCGTCATGTGGCGTATCGGCCTCGCGCTGTACGCTAAGGCGGGCGGAGTGCCCTGGAAGCTTGCGGAGACTGATGGGGAAACTGCGCACATTGGTCTGTCGTACTCATTGAGACCGGTTGTTTCGGGGAAGCCTCGCTTTGTTACTTGCTGCAGCCAGGTCTTCGATGCTGAGGGCGCGGGGGTCGAGTTCATAGCCTACGACACTAACGAATTTGAAGTGCAGCGGGAGAATCCCTTTCTATCGCGCACTGAAATGTTCAAAGTTATGGCACGTTCCATGGATCTTTATATGCGCCGCCACGCCGGGAAAGTGCCGCGCCGCGTTACTGTTCACAAAACAACCGAGTTCAAGCGCGATGAGATCGACGGATGCATGGAGGCATTACACCTCTGCGAGGCCGTGGACTTAATCCAAATTGTTGAGGACGTGGGCCGGCGAGGGGCTTTGTACGAGTGACCGCATAGTGATGGGCAACCTCGGGCTGCGATGTATCCCGTTACAAGAGGAACTTTGATTGGTCTCGGACCCTTCGACGCGCTGCTGTGGACGCACGGCGCGGTCTCCAACATCAGCAACAGGCCGTATTTTCAAGGCTCACGAAGTACGCCTCGACCTATCCGATTAGTCCGTCACGCAGGTCACGGCTCTTGGGACGGCGTCGCCAGCGCTATCTTGGGACTTAGCAAAATGGATTGGAATAACGACGCACTCTACAACCCATTGCCAGTTACTTTGGAGTATGCAAAGGTGCTCGCGCGGGTAGTAAAACGTATCGATAAGCTTGGGACAACGCCTTACCAGTTCCGCTTCTTTATGTAAGGGTCAAAAGGTCGCACGCTTGAGAACCAATGCAATGAAATCAGCACGGATAATTTTCGAGCTCCGAGACATTATGGTCGCTTACTTTACGTACGCTGTCGATACGGCCATTTGCGCGCGTTAAGTACACCGACTCTATACATGAAGTGTTCAATTTTGAAATGAGAATTAACATCGATCTCAACGACGAACTCGTCGCCGAAGCGATGGCGCTTACGGGCGCGCGCACGAAGCGCGAGGTCGTTGAGCGGGCGCTCTTTGAGCTTGTGGCACGAAGTAAACGCCCGAGCATCAGTGGTTTGCTGGGTCTAGGCGGTATCGATCCGAGCTATGACCATAAGGCGACGCGCGGTGGCGACAAATGGCTGCGCGTGGAAGAGCCGCGCACGCAGTACCGCTTGAAGCCTCTGGCGAGCGGCGCGACGCCGCGTGCAAAAAGTCGCGTCGCGCAGAGTACATCCGGCTCGTCGCGAGGGGCGGCTAAATCAACTGCCAAATCATCGCGTAAGTAGTCGCGCGCTCGTCGAATGCTCTTGCTTGATACCAGCGTATGGATCGATCTGCTCGCGGATCGGCGCACTGAAGCCGTTGGCTTCGTGCTGCAACGCGAGGCGACCGAAGGCATTGCGCTCACCGAGATGATTTATCTCGAAGTGATGCAAGGCGCCCGCGCTGGCGCGACTGAGCAAAAGATTCGAAACATACTCAGCCAACAACAAATCTTGCAGCCGCTGCAAGGTCTTGAGACGTACGACCAAGCAGCCGCGCTCTATCGCGCTGCGCGACGCAACGGCCTCACCGTGCGCACGGCGATTGATTGTTTGAGCGCACAAATTGCGGTCGAGCACGAAGCGCTACTCGTGCACAACGATCGCGACTTCTTTACGCTCGCGAAGGTTGAACCGCGTTTGCAGTTGTTTCCGAGCCCGGGGTTTCATTAGCCAACCTCCACGTTACCGTGGGGTGGGCACCCCGTGCCCACCATGACTCTGCGTAACAGCATTGGCTGGTGTTGTGCCGTTTGGTGGGCACAGGGTGCCCACCCTTGTATTGTTCACCCGTCGTTTCGGAATTGCTCCCCGGATCGATAGAGTCGGTGGACGCCGTGCCCACCCTCGGTGCATCAACATCGTAATGTAGATCCTAGCG
>JAAFJA010000014.1 GCA_013298765.1 Betaproteobacteria bacterium | reverse complement strand
CCGTCAAACGCTTCAGCAACATGCGTTGCTGCGTTCGCGTCGTTACGTTTGTTCAGCAGAGAAACGAGATTATGTAGCAACTTTCTAATCCACGCAACCTCAACCAACAAAAAAGAGCAAAAAACTGAATAATTTTTAAGCAATTTGCGCTTGAATTTTGATCAGTTCGTGTTGATCTCGATTTGCACCGTCACGCTGCAGGCTTTATTTGACGCGGCTTTGCGAGTAAACGCAAAAATTTCGAGCGGTCGCTCAAAAAAATTTAAGTGTTTTTGTTGGCGCTGCGGCAATTCGTCGCTTCTAGCGCCTCGCAACGAGCCAACTCGCATCTGCCAGGCCCGCTGATGCAAGGCTAGTGTCATCGAATACGCACTCTTGAGACTCGATAGATCACTGGCTCAGTCCCACTAGAAACGAGCCTCCACACTGGTTGTTATTGCGTCAATCACGCCCGCGCCGGCTCACGCGCGGCGCGCGGGAGCGGGTGGAGTGCTTTTCTACTGCATTCTTCGCTGTGGATTTAGTCGCTACCTTCGTCGCAGCTGCTGCGGGGCCACGAGGCGTCTTCGCCGCAACGACGCTTGCTTTTTTGCCGTCGGCGCGCTTGATTCGTGCGCCGCGATGAACCCGCGAATCTCGGGGTAGATGATGTTTCGCCAACGGCTACCTGAAAAAATGCCGTAGTGACCACACTTCTCGACCAGCAGATGCTTTTGCATTGATTGCGGAATGCTTGAACACAACCCGTGTGCAGCGTACGTTTGCCCTGGCAGCGAAATATCGTCGAGTTCGCCTTCGACCGTCATCAGGGCGATATCTCGGATCTTTGAAGGATCGACACGCTCGCCTTTCACTTCCATGACACCGCGCGGCAAGTGGAACTCTTGGAATACGCGGCGCACGGTTTCAAGGTAGTAAGCCGCATCGAGGTCGAGCACGGCGTTGTACTCGTCGTAGAACTTGCGATGCGCTTCGGCGTCGTCGGTATCGCCTTTAAGCATATCGAGGAAAAATTCCCAGTGCGATTTTGCGTGACGCCCTGGATTCATCGCGACGAATCCGTAATGCTGCAAGAAGCCCGGATACACGCGGCGACCAAAGCCTGCGTATTTCGCGGGCACGCGCGCAATCACGTTTTTCTCAAACCACTCATGCGAGTGTTTAGTGGCGTATTCGTTCACGCTCGATGCGTGCACTCGGGTATCGATTGGCCCGCCCATCATCACCATGCTCTTAGGGCGCATTGGGTCGTTTTTCGCGGCCATCAAACTCACTGCGCACATCACCGGCACCGTGGGCTGACACACTGAGATCACGTGGACGTTTGGGCCGAGCTCGCGCAGGTATTCAATGACGTATTGCACGTAATCGTCGAGATGAAAGATGCCATCAGTGAGAGGGACATCGCGCGCGTTTTTCCAATCGGTGACGTAGACCTCGTGATGCTGTACAAGCGATTGCGCGGTATCGCGCAGTAGCGTTGCGAAATGCCCTGAGAGCGGCGCAACCAACAAAACACGTGGCTCGCCTTTACTGCCGATCTTCGCAAAGCGGCGCAATTCGCAAAATGCCTTCGACGACGCCACCGATTCCTCAACCATGTGCGTGTGGCCATCAACCACCACGTTATGAATGTTGAACGGGCGCTTTGGGTAATCCTGCGTCAAGCGAATCGTCATCTCACTCGACGCTGCGAGCCAATCATTAGGCGGTGTGTCGCGCCACGGATTGCCGGTCGATTGCGCCCAAGTCATGCCCATCTGCGCAGCAAAGCGCATGGGAGAGGCGAGAGATTTCTGGATTTCGTGGAAGGCGTAGAGCATTTAAAACCGATGAAGAACAACGTGTGACGACAAAACTGTCACTCCCGCGTAGGCGGGAGACTTGACCGAATTAGCCGAAGCACGCGAGAACTCAAAGATTACTGTCTAGGCCCCGCAAGGGCCGCCCGGATGGGTCCCGGCCTTCGCCGGGAGGACGCGGCTACGACGCGGGCGTTCAGAAATCAAATCTGATCCAACCCCCGCGCCAAATCAGCCCTCAAATCTTCTTGTGCTTCGAGACCAACGGCAACTCGAATCAGTGTATCCGTAATTCCTGCCGCTTCCCGCGCTGCAGCACTCATTCGCGAATGCGTCGTACTCGCAGGATGCGTAATCGTCGTTTTCACGTCGCCCAAATTGCCCGTAATCGACATGATCTTTGTGTTGTCGATGATTTTCCAGGCGTCGGCTTTCGTACCACTGACGTAAAACGAAAGCACCGCACCACCACCGCTTTGTTGCGATCGCGCCAATTTATTCTGGGCGTGCGTCGACAAAAATGGATAGTTAACTTTAGTTATTTTTGGATGATTGCCCAACCAATCCGACAATTGAAGCGCATTCTCACTGTGTGCGCGCATGCGAATCGGCAGCGTTTCCAAACCTTTGAGCAGTACCCAGGCGTTGAACGGCGCAAGGCTCGCGCCGGTCGTGCGAAGGAAGTTGTAAACGGTTTCCTTGCACATTTGCTTGGTGCCGACAATCGCGCCGCCCATCACGCGGCCTTGGCCATCGAGGTGTTTCGACGCCGAATGAATCACGACATCCGCGCCAAGCGCGAGCGGTTTTTGCAAGATCGGCGTGCAGAAACAGTTGTCCACCACGAACGTCGCCCCCGCTTTGCGACACATCTCGGCAATCGCGGCAATGTCGAACACCTCGCACGTTGGGTTCGACGGCGTTTCTAAAAACACGAGCTTCGTTTTCGGGAGCGCTGCAATAGCCTCGCGCCACGCATCGAGGGAGGTGCTGTTCACAATCGTCGTCGTCACACCGAATTTGCCCATCACCGGCGGGCCGAACACGTTCAACGTCGAGCCGAATACCGACCCGCTCGTCACGATGTGATCGCCCTGCGCGCAAAGGCTCATCGCGAGCGTTGTGATCGCTGCCATGCCGGTGGACGTTGCAATCGCCGCCCCCGCGCCTTCGAGCGCGGCGAGACGTTGTTCGAACATATCGACCGTCGGGTTCGTGAAGCGCGAATAGATGTAGCCCGGTTCTTCACCCGTGAACCGCTTCGCCGCCATCTCGGCGGATTCATGCACGAAGCTCACCGTCGGAAACAACGCCTCCGAATGTTCGTTGAACGACGTACGCATCCCGCCCGCGCGGATGGCGAGGGTGTCGGGGTGGAGTTTGTTGTCGTTATTCATGGTTTGTTTTACGTTGTGCGTTTCGTCACGCGTTTTGTGTCGGGCGTAGGGTGCGATCCTATCGCACCCAAATTGATGCCACCCGTCGTGGATTGAAGAGTGACGCTTCGCATCGGAGGGTTAGGAGGTGCGATGGGATCGCACCCTACGGCATTTTTGCGTCCCGCATCCTCAGCGCTACTCCTCCGAGAGAGCAGATAATCGCAAGCGCCGAAAACATGAAGGCGATCACGGGCCACATTGATGCGCCGCCTCCGCTATACGGTGGGGCGGCATAGTCAAAACTGTACCAGCAAGAAATCCATACGCCGGCACAAGAAAGAAACGGAGCAATCGCAAAAGCCCGTTTCGAGTTGCGACAGAGTAACGACGTTACGTAGCCAAGAGCGGCGGCACCGAATGAGCTAATCGTAAGGAGAACAAACTCGTTCATTGCTACTGATCCGCCCCCACCACTTCCCCACGCGACTCATCCCGCGATTTCGCAAGCCCTAGCAAAAACTCGCTCGTAATATCGCCCGTCACGTAGCAACCATCAAAACACGAGGCGTCGAAATCGACAATCCTCGTCGGATGGTCTGCGCGTTGGCTTTGCAGAATCGCGCGCTTCATGCCTTCGATCGTTTGATAGATGACGCGATCAGCGCCAATGGCTTCCGCGATTTGCTCATCGGTTTTGCCGACGGCGATGAGCTCGCTTGGTGTGGGCATATCGATGCCATACACGTTCGGGTATTTCACGGGCGGCGCGGCGCTTGCAAAGATCACGCGTTTCGCACCGGCTTCACGCGCCATTTGCACGATCTCGCGACTGGTCGTGCCGCGCACGATGGAGTCATCGACCAAGAGCACCGTTTTCCCCGTAAATTCGCTCACGATCGGATTTAGTTTTTGGCGCACGCTTTTCTTGCGCATCGCGTGACCGGGCATGATGAAGGTGCGTCCGACGTAGCGGTTTTTCACGAAGCCTTCGCGATACGGGCGGCCGATGATCGTTGCGAGCGAGAGCGCGGCGGGGCGCGACGAATCAGGGATCGGAATCACTACATCGATCGCTTCCCAATCGGGCATCGCTTTCACCACGTTCGCAAGCTCTTCGCCCAAGCGCACGCGCGCGTCGTACACGGACACGCCGTCGATCACCGAATCAGGCCGCGCAAGGTAGACGTATTCGAAGATGCAAGGATTCAGCTTCGGATTTTTTGCGCACTGCTGCGTGTGGACATGGCCTGCGAAATCGATGAAGAGCGCTTCACCCGGCTCAATGTCGCGTTCGACTTTGAAGCCCAGCACGTCGAGCGCAACGGTCTCAGACGCGACAGCGTATTCGGGCCCGGCCATCGTCTCGGCGCGGCCGTAAACCATCGGGCGAATGCCATGCGGATCGCGAAATGCGAGCATGCCGTAACCGGCGATCATCGCGGTGACTGCGTACGCGCCTTTGCAACGCACATGCACGCCTGCAACCGCTTTGAAAATCATTTCCGGGGTGAGCGTACGCGTGCCGTTCGCTGCGCGCTCGAGTTCGAGCGCGAGCACGTTCAGTAGCACTTCGCTGTCGCTATTCGTATTGATGTGGCGCGCGTCGATCTTGAAGAGTTCGCGTTTTAGCTCTTCGCCATTGGTCAAGTTGCCGTTGTGAACGAGCGAAATACCGAACGGCGAATTCACGTAAAACGGTTGCGATTCGTGTTCCGACACGGCGCTGCCCGCAGTGGGATAACGCACGTGTCCAATGCCCGCATTGCCCAAGAGATCGCGCATGTTGCGCGTGCGGAAAATGTCGCGCGCCATGCCACGACCTTTGTGCAAGTGAAACACGGCGCCGTCGGCCGTCATGATGCCCGCCGCGTCTTGCCCGCGATGTTGCAGGGTCATCAAGCCGTCGTAAATCAATTGATTCACCGGGCCGTGAGAGACGATTCCGATTACGCCGCACATAGTTCAACTTCCTTTGTGGCACGCTCTTGGCGTGCGAATTTCAGCTTGCTTGCCAGTGGATCGGGAAACTTGTTACGCAGGATCGCTGCGAAAGTTTCCAATGGTTTCGCACTCGCGCTTTGCTTCCACCATTCATTGTTTGAAAGCCCTGCCGCGCCGCCCAGCAGCACGAGGAGCACAACGATCAAGCCGCCGCGCAACATGCCGAACGCAAAGCCCAAGCCACGATCAATAAAGGTAAGCCCCGCTGTTTGCACGAGCTTGGTGAAGAGAAAACCGATGATGCTGACAACGACAAAAACGAGCACAAAAACCAACATGTAGCCTGTAAGTAGTTTGAGCCAGCTCGGTGTATTCGCAAGCGGCAACGCGTTGGCCATCGCTTGTCCGAACAACATCATGCAAACGATGGCGAGAATCCAGGCACCCAGCGCGAATACTTCACGAATGATGCCGCGCCAAAGACCGAGCGCGCCAGAGAGCAAAAGCACGGTGATGACGATGTAGTCAAACGCGGTCATGGGCAGTTAGGGCGTGCGCGCGTGGTGGGTGCTTGGAAAAGCGGGCACAGGGTGATCGCGTTCTGGGAATTCGGAACGCGCACGCGTCATGGCAGCGTGATGAGTTTCGCTTCGAAACCCGCCTTTGCGAGCTTCGCGCGCGCCGCTTCGACCGACTTTTTGTCTTCGAAGGGCCCGACACGCACTCGCGTGACCTGGCCGTTGCTCACCGTGATTTGCTCGGTGTACACCGGGACTTTCAGCGCCTTCGCTTTATCAAAGACTTGTTTCGCCGATGCCGAATCGCGCACAGCCACCAGTTGAATCACCCACTGCCCGCTTTTGAGCACAGGCTTTTCAGCCACTTTCGCAGGCGCTTTTTCGGGCGATTTCGTTGGCGGGGTCGGTGCCGCTTTCGCCTCAGCCTTAGCCGCTGTGGCCATGTTTAATGAGGGCGTGGCACCAGTTATAGGTTTACTTGCCTCTTCTTTTTTTGCTTGCGAAGCCCCGGATACAGCAGGGTTCGCAGGCGAAGATTGCACTACAGGCGCTGTGGGCAGGGGTGCTGCCGTGGGTGCCGCGACGGCAGCGCCGCTTGGCTCAGCCACCGAGGGAATCTCGGTCGGTGCGCCCTTCCTCTCTGGCAATTTCGGATCGAACTTGGCGCTATCGATGGGCGGGATCTTCACGTCCACGCTGTCAGGCAGGGGCGGCGGTTCGCGTTCCAAAAAAATCGGCACCAAAATGATGGCGACCAGTAGCAACACCGATGCACCGAGCAGGCGACGATTGGCGCGGCGGCGCAATTGATCGGCGTTTTCGGTGGCTGCGGAGACGTTTGCCATCAAGCGGTGAGTCGTGAGACCGAATTCGTGGGCTGGATCAAGCGCGTGTTGCGAGCGCTACGTCGGGTCGCTGCACGCAGCAACCGTCAGGAATGATCCAAAGACGACAATTCTATCGGCCTCATTCGCGTTTTCCCGCGCGCGCGCATACGCATCGGCCACGCTCGCGAATGGGTGAATCGCTCTAGCTGCGACACCGCTCGCGATGAGCGCCTCTTGGATCGCTTCAACGGCAGTGCCGCGCGCGCCTGGCAAGGGCGCGATGTACCAGTGATCGATTCGTCCCCTGACGGCGGACACGACGGCGGCGATGTCTTTATCCTTAAGCATCGCAAACACGGCGTAGGTTTCCGGAAAGAACGCCATGTCGGAGAGCGCTCGCTCCAGCGCTTTTGCGGCGTGTTCATTGTGCGCAACGTCGAGCACGACGGTGGGGCGGCCCGGGAGCACTTGAAAGCGCGCTGGCCATTCAACCTCAAGCAAACCCTGCCGCAACGCACCCTGCGAAACCGGGAGCCGATCAGACAACACGTGCAACGCCGCAAGCGCTGCCGCGGCATTGGCTAACTGATAGTTGCCGCGCAACGCGGGGATCGGCAAACCGTGGCGACGTTGAGCGCCGAGCCAGAAACCCCATTGCGTGGGCATATGTTCGTAGCGCTGCCAGCCGTATTCTTTGCCGACGAAGAGCGCAGCCGCTTTCTTTTCTTTCACTGCGTCGAGCAAACTCTTCGGCGGGTCTGACTCAGCGATGATCGCGGGCTTGCCTGTGCGCAGAACGCCAGCCTTCTCGCGCGCGATGTGATCGCGCGTTGGGCCTAAGAAATCCATGTGATCGAGCCCAATTGAGACGATCACACTGCAATCGGGTTCTAGAATATTCGTTGCATCGAGTCTGCCGCCGAGCCCGACTTCGATCACCCACGCATCGAGCTTGGCCCTTGCGAAGATGTGGAACGCCGCGAGCGTGGTGTATTCGAAAAACGTGAGCGCTAAGTTGTTGCAGGCGGCGCGTGCCGTTTCCACCGCTTCGAAGGCGGCGACCAACGCCTCGTCGTCTGCATCAACACCATTCACGCACACGCGTTCGTTGAAACGATGAATGTGCGGCGAGGTGTAGCGCGCTGTTTTGTAACCCGCCGCGCGCAGCATCGCATCGAGATACGCGCACACGGAGCCCTTGCCGTTCGTCCCGGCTACCAAAAACACCGGGCACGCAGGTTTAACGTTCATCGCATCAAACACCGGCCTTATGCGCTCCAAGCCCATCTCAATTTCGGGGCCAGAGCGAAGGGTGTAGATGCGGTCGAGCCAGGATTGGAGTAGGGTCATCGGGGGTTTTCTTGGCGCAGATTACGCTGATTTCGCAGATTCACGCTGATTAGCTTTTTGGGGTTGGTCACCGCCGCCGACGCTCCATTCCATTTCTGAATCAATACGAGACTAGGCGCGACGACGCAGGCAGTGCTAGTGCACGACGAGCAAGACCGTCGCGGTATCGTACTGATTTAGACATGAAACAACAAAGAATGCGAGTGTTCATTAGATTCGCGCCGCAAACCGTGAAGCGAACAACGAATAATCAGTGTCAATCTGCGAAATCAGCGTAATCTGCGTCAAAAAAAACATCTTTTCCCAGAATCGTCCAGTTCGTGAGGGGGAACGACTTAATACTCATCACTTTGGTTAACCGCCTGGTTAGCGGGTAGCCCCCAATAAACCGTTCGATACGTCGTGTAGCTATACCTTCATCGCACCCAGTAATCTCGCTAACGTCGCACGCATCTCGCGTCGATCCACGATCATGTCAATTGCGCCCTTTTCGAGCAAAAATTCGGCGCGCTGAAAGCCTTCGGGTAATTTCTCACGCACCGTCTGCTCGATCACGCGTGGCCCCGCGAAACCGACCAGCGCGCCCGGCTCTGCAATCACCACGTCGCCGACGAACGCAAAGCTTGCAGATACACCGCCCATCGTCGGATCAGTCAGCACGCTGATATACGGGAGTTTTTTCTCTGCTAACTCAGCGAGCCGCGCATTGGTTTTCGCCATCTGCATGAGCGACGCCAAGCCCTCTTGCATGCGCGCGCCACCGCTGGCCGCGAACGACACGAAGCCGCACTTCGCTTTGATCGCCGCATCGACGCCGCGCGCAAAACGCTCGCCCACAACCGAACCCATTGAACCGCCCATAAACTCGAATTCGAAACAAGCAACTACCGCCGGCACTTTTTCAATCGCGCCTTGCATGACGACGAGCGCATCGGTTTCCCCCGTCGCCTCCGCCGCCTGCTTCAACCGGTCAGGATATTTTTTGCTGTCTTTGAATTTGAGCGAATCAACCGGCGTGACTTCTGCGCCAATCTCTCTGCGGCCACTCTCATCGAGCAGAGCATTCAAGCGCGTGCGCGCGTTGATGCGGATGTGATGGCTGCATTTCATGCAGACATGCTGATTCTTCTCTACGTCTTCGGTGTAGAGCACCGAATCGCAGTTCGGGCACTTGAGCCAAAGACCTTCAGGTACACCGCGCTTACCGACGGTATCGCCTTTGACAGCAGGAATAATTTTTTCTAACCAGGACATTCGGATCGTGTCGAACCCGCTTTTTGAGCGGATCGGAGTTTTCTCGTGAGGCGTGATTGTCGCGGATTTTCAATTTTCGCCAACAACTTGCCTTGGATCTAAGTCTGGAGCGTTCATGAATTGTTCATCCGCGTTTCAGCAGACGTTAACGCGCCTGGATGTCGCACGTTCACATCAGTCGCAGAGAATTTCCGTTGTCGATTGCGCATGCGGAGTCGACGCTAATTCGATGCGGCAACCAATTTCAGCTCTCTCTTTTTCACCTACTCAGGAACCGTCATGAAATCACGCTCAATTTCGCTATTTGCCACAATCGGCGTCGCTTGTTTCGCGGGCATAGCCAGCGCAAAAACCTACAACGCCAACATTACCGAGGCTGAGGTTCTAGCCGCACAAAAGGCATGGGGCGCAGCGCTTGTCAAAATTAGTGACGACTTTGCAAGCGGCGGACTACCGAAAGCAAAGGCAACCGCGAACGCGGTGCTTGACGCGGCCTACGGCTACAACCTGGGGCCTGTGCTCTTCAAGCCAACGCTCACCGTTGCGCCTCAAACCTTTCGCACAACGAAGGCAGGCGCGCTCGCGTACTTTGTCGGGGATGATAAAAACTTCCCATCGGACACTGGCTTCGCTCTGAAGGGATGGAAGAAAGTGGACATCGAGAACGCGGCGATCCACATTAACGGTGACGTCGCAAAGACGATGGGCAAAGTAATGATTACAGACAAGAATGGCAAAGTGACGACCGTCGATAAAACGTGGGCTTTCAAGAAAGACGATATGGGTGCGGTTCGTATCGTGCTTCATCATTCATCGCTGCCCTTCACCGCCAACTAAGTAAACCGAGTGACTCGTTGAATGAGTGTCCTGCGTGCATCGCATACTTGAGGCTGGGGCGATTGCTAGATCGAAAGTGCTTGCCATAGCACCGCTATGGCTCGCCTCAGTCGGTTTTGCTTCCGAAGCCAGTACGAGACGTGCTGCACGCAGAACTCGTTCAGTATTTCCTCGCTGGGAGAATTGAACGAGCATGCTTAGAACACGACTCATCCTCGCGTTCGGTGCGCTCGTTTTTATTGCCCTTGTTCAATTGGGCTTCACCTGGTGGGCAACCCGCACGGCAACACTGCAGTCGAAGAAGAGTAACGTCACGGCGCAACTGCTGACTCACTACCTTGATGTTGGCGCGAATAAGCAGCGCCTAAAGGTCTGGTTTGCGCAGAAGATGCTGACCGGTGAGACCGCCACTGCAGACCGCGATCAGTTGATTTCGCGAATGCAATCGTCGCTTGTGGCGCTCGACTCCGCGCTTGGGGAGTGGGATTCGCTGCGTGAAAGTCACGATCAATCCTCCTTCAGTGCGATCGAAGTTGAGCGCAGCACCGTTGCGCTCCTCAAAATAAACTTTGATGCTTTGGTGGGCGCGCTCCGTCGCACTGCCCCACTGGCCGCTGACGCCGAAAAATCCGACGCGTGGCGCGACGCAATTGATCTTTTCGATCGCTTGGAAGGGCGCGATATGCGCATCCTTCTGGCAGATGCAGTCTATAGGCAGCGGATTTTTAACCAATCGGCAACTGCGGCGCTTGCAAGCGAAATCTCGCGTATCCGCGATGCGGCGCTCTTTCTTGCGCTGCTTGTGGCAAGTTTTAGCGCGGCCGCAACGATTTACTTTGTCGCAAGAATTCAACGCCCTATTTCGCGGGTAGTAGAGCGTACGCAGGCTATCGCCGATGGCAACTATGCAGAGCTGCCCACGTCAGCGTCCAAAGATGAATTTGGGAGTATTGAACGAGCGTTAGAGGCGATGCGAGCGCGACTAGCGGTTGCACGTGAACGCGATCAATCCGTGCAAGAAGCGCTCGAACGATTGGTCGCAGAACGCACGCGCGCACTGAGCGAAAGCTACGAGGCTCTAATGCAGGTTGATGCTCGGCGAAGGCAGTTCTTTGCGGATATCGGCCACGAGATCAGAACACCAGTGACCGTGATTCGCGGCGAAGCTGAGCTCGCGCTACGCGGGAGCACTCTCATTGCTTCTGATTACCGTGACACCCTCCATCGGATCATCAATGCAAGTGAGAATCTGACACAGCGCTCAAATGAGCTGATCGAGCTCGCCCGCACCGAATTCGCTGACAATAAGCCAGAGTATGTCTTGCAACCTGTGGCGCTCATTCTCCGGCGCACTATCGATCAGTGCAGGGCGATCGCCATGCCGCGGAGCATCGGACTGACTCTAGCATTCGATGATGCTTTCGAGGCGGCCGTTGCCGCGTGCGACGCGCCTAAGCTTTCTCAGGCGTTGATGATTGTTCTGGATAACGCTATTCGCTACAGCCCACGACACACGAAAGTGAGTGTCTACGGCATTGTTGGCGAGAATCACGCAATCATCGCGATCGAGGATCAAGGAATTGGATTCACGGAGTCGGATCGCGCACAAGTCTTCGAGCGCCACTTTCGCGGAGAACGCGCCCGCGCATTTCGTGCCGACGGGATGGGGCTCGGGCTTGCCATTGCGCACGCGATCATTACGTCTCATGGTGGTGAAATACACATAGATGCCCATCGTCTGATTGGCGCGCGAGTTGTTATTAAGATCCCCCTCCATCATGAATCTACTCATCGTTGAAGATGACCAGCGTGTGCAGGATTTTCTGAGCCGCGGCCTGCGCGCGGAGGGGTATCGCATCACCACCTGTGCGGACGGGAACGAAGCCTACGAATGGATCTTGCGGGAAAGCTTCTCGGTTGTATTGCTCGACGTGATGTTGCCGGGAATGAATGGCATCGAACTGACGCAGAAGTTACGCGCAGAACGAATCGCGCTGCCGATTCTGATGCTCACTGCGATGGATTCGTTAGATGATCGCGTGCAGGGCCTCCGTTGCGGCGCTGACGACTACCTAACGAAGCCATTCGCGTTTGAAGAGTTGCTTGCGCGCATCGAGGCGCTCGGGCGCAGGCCCTCGGAGTGGAAACCAATAGACAAGACATTACGAGTAGGGTCACTTACCTTTGATCGCAGCGAAATGCGAGTACTGCGCGACAACCAATTGATCACGCTGACTGCGAAAGAGCTCGCGCTGCTTGAGCTGCTGATGACCGCGCCGGGCCGCGTCTTCAGCCGGGAGCGAATACTTTCGAATGTGTGGGGCGTCAGCGAGGATCCATTGACAAACGTGGTCGACGTGTACATCAAACGGCTGCGTCAAAAAATCGGCGACGACGCCAACGGCCCAGGCTTGATCAAGACGGTGAGGGGTATCGGCTACAAACTTGATGATCGGTCGGAGATTTAGGCCAGCGCATTCATTTCACACTGGCTTCGCGCTACGCATCGAGCGAACGCCGTACGTCACTTAGCCACTGTTCTGCGAATTTCGCTTCATCGCCAGCCGATTTTTCGTACGCGTCGAACATACCTTGCACCAGCGCCGAGCCGATCACGACAGCGTCCGCCGCTTCACCGACGCGCCGCGCGGTTTCGCCGTCACGAATGCCGAAGCCGACGCCGACGGGAACCGGGACAATTTTCTTGATCTCGCCGACTTTCGCGGCGACTTCTACGGTGTCGAGATGGCCCGCTCCAGTGACGCCGCGCAGGCTCACGTAGTACACGTAGCCGCGAGCGAGACGCCCGACGGCGGCGATACGCTCGCTGGTCGAAGTCGGCGCAAGCAAAAAGATCGGCGCGAGATCACGTTTGCCGAGCATCGCGGCGAAATCGTCGGCTTCTTCCGGCGGATAGTCGACGACCAGCACGCCATCGACACCCGCGTCTGCGGCTGCGGTGACGAAGGCCTCTCTTCCCATCGCTTCAATCGGGTTCGCATAGCCCATCAGCACGACGGGTGTGGTTGCGCTCGTCTTGCGAAATTCGGCGACGACGGCAAGCACTTTTTTGAGCGACATGCCTTTGGCGAGCGCACGCTCGGAAGAGCGCTGAATCACCGGGCCATCGGCCATCGGATCGGAAAAGGGAACGCCCAGTTCGATCACATCCGCGCCCGCTTTCGCGAGCGCGTGCATGGTCGGCAGCGTTGAATCGAGCGCGGGATCGCCTGCGGTGATGAAGGGGATCAGCGCGGTGCGCTTGTTGGTTTTTAATGCAGTGAAAGTGGAATTGATGCGGTTCATGTTTTAGCCACAGATGCACACAGATTCACACAGATAATGTTTCCTCACAAGACCGTAATCTGTGTTCATCTGTGTCAATCTGTGGCAAAAAATTGTTGGGTGCGTCCAGTGCGAAGAATGCCGTGGTGATTTGGTTTGCGTGTGCTTTTCTTGACGCAGATTACGCTGATTTCGCAGATTTACGCTGATTGGTTTTTCTGTCAACCTCTCGATGGGCAGAACGAATCGGCGCACAGTCAAAAAAGAAGAAATCTGCGGCAATCTGCGAAATCAGCGTAATCTGCGTCGAAAAATGGTTCGAGAAAACTCAGTGCTTGAGCAACTGAATGATCTGTTCTTTATTCGGCGATGCCGCCGCATGTCGCCCGAGTTCGCACTCGGGATGGCAATAGAACGAAAGCCCCGATTTCATCGACACGGTGTGCATGTCTTTGTCACCACGACCGGAGAGATTGACGAGTAGCACTTTGTCTTTGCTCATCGTCGCCGCGAGTTTCGTTGCGTACGCAATCGCGTGGCTCGATTCGAGCGCTGGGATGATGCCTTCGATACGACACAAGTCGTGAAACGCTTTGAGCGCTTCGTCGTCGGTAATGCCTACATATTCAGCGCGACCGATGTCTTTCAAATACGCGTGCTCGGGGCCAACGCCGGGGTAGTCGAGCCCGGCGCTCACCGAATGTGTTTCGATGATTTGACCGTTTTCGTCTTGCAGCAGATACGTGCGATTGCCATGCAACACGCCCGGCACGCCTTTGGTGAGCGATGCCGAATGTTTGCCGGAATCGAGCCCTTCGCCTGCGGCTTCGACGCCAATCAAGCGCACGTTTTCATGATTGATGTACGGATAAAAAATGCCCATCGCGTTGCTGCCGCCGCCGACGCATGCAATCACCGCATCGGGCTGTCGCCCCGCAATTTCGGGCATTTGCGTGAGGCATTCTTCGCCGATAATCGACTGAAAATCGCGCACCATCATCGGATACGGATGCGGGCCTGCGACGGTGCCGATGATGTAGAAGGTGTTATCGACATTGGTCACCCAATCGCGCAGCGCTTCGTTCAACGCGTCTTTGAGCGTTTTCGATCCGCTCTCAACCGGCACCACTGTCGCGCCGAGGAGCTTCATGCGATAGACGTTCTGCGCTTGCCGCTTCACGTCCTCCGAGCCCATGTAGACAACGCATTCGAGGCCGTAGCGCGCAGCAACAGTCGCCGTCGCCACGCCATGTTGCCCTGCGCCGGTTTCCGCGATCACGCGCGGTTTACCGAGACGCTTTGCGAGCAGCGCTTGACCGATGCAGTTATTCACTTTGTGCGCGCCGGTATGGTTCAAGTCTTCGCGCTTTAAGTAAATCTGCGCGCCGCCGAGCATTTCACTCCAGCGCTTTGCGTGATACACCGGCGACGGGCGACCGACGAAGTGCTTTAGTTCGCTTTCAAACTCGCGTCGGAATTCGGGATCGTGCTGATATTTCGCATAGTGCGCTTTGAGATCGTCGAGCGCTTGAATGAGCGTTTCGGCGACGAAGGTGCCGCCGTATTGACCGAAATGGCCACGGGCATCGGGTAAGTCGTACAGATTCATAACTATCCTCGTGTAAGCCCCGCTTAATTGGGGCTAAGAGCGAAAAATGAAGGATAGTGAGCGTGAGGCTTTTACCTATCTTGCCCAAAGGTTTTGGCAACTTCGCGACAAAATTTATAAATTAATTCCGAGTCTTTAACGCCGCGCGCCGACTCGACGCCACTGCTCACATCCACCGCAAACGGGCGAACAGTGTTAATCGCGTCGACCACATTTGCAGCAGTCAAGCCACCAGACAAAACGACCCGAGGCGCGGGTGCGCCGGATAGATTTGTTGTGTTGTTGGGCTGCTGACACGGAATCAAATTCCAATCGAAAGTTTGGCCGCTACCGCCGTGGCCCGCGCTCGGTGTGTCGAGGAGGAGCGCCGCAGCGTTCGCATACGTTTGCAGAGATTTTAATAAATCGAAGCCGCCGTCCACCGCAAACGCTTTCATGTACGGGCGCTGAAACTGTGCGCAGAATTCTGGGCTTTCGTGATCAGGTGAGCCGTGGAATTGCAAAAGATCGATGCGCGCAGCTGCGAGCGCGGTGCGAACTTCAGCGGGCGTTGGGTTCACGAAGAGCGCAACCGTCGTCACGAACGCGGGAACGCGCCGAGTCATCGATTCGAGCAACGCTAGATCAATTGCGCGCACACTCGGCGGGTAAAGCACGAACCCGATGGCATCCGCGCCCGCATCAATCGCGGCATCAACGTGCTCAGGCTTTCTTAGGCCGCAGATTTTGATTCGGGTACGCATCAAAGCATTGTAGGTACAAAGGTGACCCTGCACTTAGACGCAGATTAACGCAGATTTAGTCAGTTGATTTACGCAGATTTTTCACGGGTGACTTGCGAACTATCTGTGTCCATCTGCGTGAATCTGTGGCAAAGATCCGAGGGAAAAATCTGCGCTAATCCGCGTCAAATCAGCGTTAATCTGCGTCAAGAAACTCAAAGCGCAGGGTCAACAAACGCCTCTGGAATGGCAAACTTCGGGTCGTACTCAATCCCCGAAAGGTAAAGCCCCGCCGGAGAGAAGGTCGGCGCAGCTTTCGTGCGATCTTTCGCCGCGAGTAACGCATCAATCCATTCAGCGGGCTGGCGAGCGCTGCCGATGTAGACCATCGCGCCAACGATATTGCGGATCATGTGATGCAGAAACGCATCGGCGTGGAAATCGAATCGCAACAGCCCATTTTGCTCGCGCACTGTGGCGGAGTGAATCGTTTTGATTGGCGACTTCGCTTGGCATTCGGCGGCGCGAAATGAGGTGAAATCATGCGTTCCGACGAGTGATTTCATGGCGGTGGCAATGCGTGAAATCTCTTGCGGCCAATGCGTCCAACCAACGCGTCCTTGCATCAAGCCTGGACGCTGAGGCTGTGATGCAAGTAGATAGACGTAGCGTCGCGAGGTGGCGGCGAACCGCGCGTGAAACGCTGAATCAACGCGCTTCGCCCAGCGCACTGAAATGTCGTTTGGCAAAAACTGATTGCTGCCGCGAATCCACGCCGTTTCTTCGCGAAGCAGCTCGCGTGGTACATCGAAATGAATGACCTGCAGCGAGGCATGTACGCCGGTATCGGTGCGCCCTGCAGCGATGACAGACATCGGTTGTTGCGCGATCTGAGTCAGCGCGCGTTCGAGTTCGGCCTGCACTGACGGCTGACCCACTTGCCGCTGCCAACCGCAGTACGCAGCCCCAAAATAATCGAGCCCCAACGCCCAGCGTTGAGGCTCGCGATTTTTTGTCGAATCGCGGCGATCCAAGAGTTTCGCTATGACTAACCGGCTCGGTTAGCCACCCAATTTAGCGAGCAACGCGCGGGCTTCCGCCTTCTGCGATTCATCACCATCGTGGAGCACCTCGCGAAGAATTTCGCGTGCGCCCTCTTGATCACCCATTTCTTCGTACGCCCGAGCAAGGTCGAGCTTGGTCGCTGCGTCGTGCCATTGACCATCGAGAATCGACGGCGTTGGTTCCATCGTTCCCGAACGATTTGCATCGAACGAAAGATCAAGCATTTCTGGGCGCATGGCCGGGCCAACAGTACCGAGGTTCGTCGGCGTAGCGGTCGAAAAATCGGTGAAGTCCATGCTCGACTCTGGCAGTTGGCCAGACGAGGTAGCCTTCTTGAGCGATGCCTCGAGATCCGCGAGATCGTCTTCAAGTGATTTCTTTTTGCCATCAACCGTTGGTTTGATGGTCGGAATCACGGTCGGGACAACTTTATCGAGCGTGCGGTCGGTTTTATCCGTGCTCGGCGCGGTCATGGTCATGCCGTCAAGAACGAAATCGAGACTGCCTTTATCTGCGCTTGCGCTCGCACCGGGCGCGGCCGATGGGCGCGGGCTGGTGGGCGTTGGGTCGGTGAAGAAACTTTTCAGCTCATCAGTTGCCGCCGCAGCGGTGGCTGCGATTGCTGCCCCGCCAGCTACGGCCGCTCCAGCACCAAAGTTGAGCGCACCTGCAGCGCTACTTTTCGCAGAATCAACCGCGCTACCGACAGCCGTGGAAACCATACCCGAACCTGAGCCGACGCCAGATGCGAGGCTATGACCGGGGAAATGTGCTGCAGCAAGTTCAGCCATGCGGCTCTCATAGTCCGCACCACGATCCATCTTTCCTACTTCAGCGACCCACTTATCAAAACCGGGTTGATCGCCTTTCGTGGCCGCCATTTCGGCGAGTTTTGCTGCAACGTCTGCGCGTTGCGGATCGCGCGCAAGTGCCTCGCGCAAAATTTCTTCCGCTTGAGCTTCGCGGCCATAGGCGATGTAGACCTCGGCCTCGGCGACAGGATCAACCTCACCGGCATCGATGGTGCCCATACCGGAGCGGCTGAATTGACTTGCGATTGGCGCGTCGTTCGTTTTAACCACGCCAAGACCCGACGTACCGAATACCGTGTCGGGGTTGACCGTGTTCACCACGGGCTCACTCAGTTTCGAATCAACACCGCCTGACGATCCGGACTTGCGTTTGCGTGCCCACATCAACCCGCCGACGCCGACGAGAAGCGCGCCGAGGCCACCTAATGGCACCAACGGATTCTCCATGAGCGTATCGATGAAGCTAGGTTCAGCCACGGCTGGGGCCGGCGCTGGCTTAGGTGCAGCGACGGGAGCGGGTGGTGGAGGTGCTGGAGGCGGCGGTGGTGGCGGCGGCGGCGGCGGAGGTGGTGGCGTCGCTGCCACTGGCGCTGGTGTCGGCGCGGGCGTCGCGGTCACCGCAGCGGGAGCAGCCGCAGGTGGCGGCGCAACTGGTGCGGGCGCAGGTGCTGCTGCAACTGCAACTGGCGGTGGTGGTGGCGCTACGGGTGCAGCAGCGACCGGAGCGGGTGCAGGCGCGGGTGGCGCAGGCTGTTTCGCGGCCTCTTGCGCTTTTTTCTGCGCGTCAGCCATCGATTGGCTCTTCAGCGAGAGCGCCTTTTCGAGATTCTCTTTGGTCTTTGCCAGTTCGGCTGCTTTCGACTTCTCTTCAGCAATGGCCTTCGTGGTGGCAACCTTGTTTTCTGCGGCGGATGATTTCGCGCGCTCGCCTTGCGACAAACGCAAACGATCACCCGTTGGCGCAGCACCTGCAGAATCAGTTACCGCACCGCTTACACGGCCCGAGGCGCGCGCCTGCGCAGTTTCAGAAGAGACGGTCGGCACGTTATCGGATACACGTCCGACATAGTTCCGCCAACTTGCAGTTTGCGCGCGTACTTCCGACTGCGCTTCAGTTTGCGCGATGGCACTTGCTTCAGGCGCAGAAGGCAGCGAAAGGGTAGCGCCTGCACGCAGGCGGTTGATGTTTCCGCCAATGAAAGCGCTCGGATTGGAGCGCTGAATCGCGATCATTAGCTGCTCAACGCTTACGCCCGGATTGTTGCGGGTGGCGATGCTGTAGAGCGTATCGCCGCCCTTCACCGTGTAACTACCGGTTGAAGCGGCAGCGCTTGGAGCGGCTGGTGCGCGTGTCGCTGCGGGCGAGGCCGCAGGCGTGCGCACAGGCTGCGCGGGTGCACTGGCGGCAGGCGCTGGTGCGGCTGACGGCACAGGTGCCGCTGGTATCGGCGCGGTAATGGTCGCGCGCGGATTTGCACTCGCCTCGACCGACTGCGGCTGAGCCGATCCTGCCGGATCAAGCAAAACGACATATTCCCTGACCAAACGGCCAGTGTTCGAGTTCACTTCGATCAGAAGATCAAGATAAGGATCATTGATCGCTTGATTCGAAGTCACGCGCAAGAAGGGCTGACCGTTAGAGCGGCGTAGCGATTGCACCCGCATCGTTTGCAGGATGCCTTGGTACTCGACATTCGCCGTGCGGTACACGGAGGGCGACGCAACTGCGGCGCGGATGGAATCAAAGTCGTCGCCGGGCGCGATACTCAAATCAATCTCAGCAACGAAGGGCTGACCCAACGCTGTTGAAACATTCAAACGTCCTAACCCCAGTGCGCTTGTATCGGTGGTCGCAACCAACCCCGCGAGCGCGAGCGATATGAATAATGGTTTTTGGCGAAGCATGCCGCCCTCGAATGCGGAATAAACAGGAAGAAAAATAACATCATGCACTTGCCGCTGCAAGCTAAGAATTAACTTTAACTTGCATGACGGTGAGCGCACACTAACGTAAACGACAGAAAGTAGATCGCTCACGCTAGATATTGTGGTCCAAAATCGGCTCAGCCACCAGATGTTGTAATTGCGCACATCTGTCTGAAGTGTCTACGACATGCAACACGAGCGGGAAGAGCTCACGCCGCGCCTGCGTCGTCGATCGGACATTGGCCTTACGAGGACGCACGCCAGCGGCAATGACTCGTCAAATCGGGAATCCACCGATATGCGCCGCGCGAGCGGCGTTGTCACCGCACACCCGCTACAAGGTTAAGCGAGCCTCGAAACGCTCCGAAAGAACGTATGCTTCTCGCAGAATGAAACGCATGCGAGACACCTATCTTTCGCGCCTAGTCGACGAATCGGTAGACATCATCCGCGAAGCAGTCGCCGAGTGCGAGAGGCCGGTGCTGCTGTACTCCATTGGTAAAGACAGCTCCGTTTTGCTGCGCCTCGCGCAGCGTGCTTTCTACCCTGCGCCGCTGCCTTTCCCACTTTTGCACGTGGACACAACGTGGAAATTTCGCGACATGATCGCGTTTCGCGCGCAAATCGCCGCGCAGCCGGGCATCACGATGCATGTCCATCAAAATCCCTTTGGAATCGAGCATGCGATTAATCCCTTTGATCACGGCTCGGCTCATCACACCGATGTTTGGAAAACGCAGGGCTTAAAACAGGCATTAGACGAACATCGATTTGACTGTGCATTCGGTGGGGCCCGCAGAGATGAGGAAGCTTCGCGCGCAAAGGAGCGTGTCTTTTCCTTCCGCAACGCGACGCACCAGTGGGATCCGCGTATGCAGCGGCCGGAACTGTGGCGACTCTACAACGCCAACAAGCGCCGTGGGGAGAGCATCCGCGTCTTTCCTCTTTCGAACTGGACCGAGCTCGATGTGTGGCGCTACATCGACGCCGAATCACTACCCGTCGTACCGCTTTATTTCGCGAAACCAAGGCCAGTCGTAGAGCGAGACGGAGCCTGGATCATGGTGGATGACGACCGGATGCCTCTCGCACCAGGCGAAGCGCCGCAGTTGCGGCAGGTGCGTTTCCGGACGCTCGGGTGCTACCCGCTCTCCGGCGCCGTAGATTCAACCGCGATGACAGTGGGCGACATCATTCGCGAGCTGGAAACCTCAAGGTATTCCGAACGGCAGGGTCGCATGATCGATCGGGACAGCGCGTTTTCGATGGAAAAGAAAAAGCGTGAGGGCTACTTCTGATGAACGACTCACAAGCGGATTCAACAACTGCCGCAGTCGTTTCCGTCGTCACCTGTGGCAGCGTAGACGACGGCAAGAGCACGCTTATTGGCAGGCTGCTCTTCGACGCCAACGCGATCCCAAGCGATCAACTTGAGGCACTCTCGCGCGACTCAAAACGTTTTGGCACGCAAGGCGATCAGCTCGATTTGGCGCTACTCGTAGACGGTCTTTCCCATGAACGCGAGCAAGGCATCACAATCGATGTGGCGTATCGATATTTTTCGACCGCGACGCAGAAATTCGTTCTGATTGATTCGCCAGGGCACGAGCAGTACACACGCAATATGGTGACTGGCGCATCCCACGCTGATGTTGCGATCATCTTGGTTGACGCAACGAAAGGTGTCTTACAACAAACGCGACGACACACCAATATCCTTGCCTTGCTCGGTGTGCGGCGGGTCTTGCTCGCGGTGAACAAGCTCGACTTGCTGGATTTCAGTGAATCGGTCTTTACTTCGATTGAAGCGTCATTTCACGCCTACGCAACTTCGGTTGGCATTGATTCGCTCCACGCAATCCCGCTGTCCGCGCTCACCGGCGACAACGTGTGTCGTGCGTCCAGCCACACACCGTGGTACTCGGGCGGCACGCTGCTAACGTTGCTCGAAGCGAGCGCCAATCGTGTTGCATCAACGAAGAAACCGCTGCGCTTCTTGGTACAGCACGCGATTCGTCCTAATTCGCAGTTTCGCGGCTACGCCGGACGCATGTTGAGCGGTCAAATTGCGGTCGGAGATGCGATTGTCGTGCAGCCTTCCGGGGCTACGAGCACGGTCGCGCAAATCGTTACCTGGGAGGGCGAATCGAACGATAAGGCCACTAGTGGGCAAAGCGTGACCTTAACGCTTAACCATGAAATCGATGTGGGACGTGGCGACTTACTCGTCTCCCCCGATGCCCCAGCAACGATTGCGGACCAGTTCGAGGTGGATCTCGTTTGGATGGGCGAGTCGCCGCTCGTGCCCGGACGTGCTTATTCTGTAAAGATCGGGGCGCGCACGCTAATTGCCACACTTGCCGAACCAAAGTACAAACTTGATGTGAATTCGTTAGAGCGCCTCGCGACAAACTCACTCGTGCTCAATGAGATTGGTGTGTGTGTATTGAGTCTCGCGGCACCCATTGCCGCAGATGCGTACTCGGAGAACAGCGCCACTGGTAGCTTCATTGTGATTGATCGCGACACGAATGCAACGGTAGCCGCAGGCATGATTCGCTTTGCCTTGCGTCGCTCGCAAAATCTTCGTTGGCAGGCTCTTTCGGTGAGTCAGGGCGCGCGCGCCCATTCGCTGCGGCAAGTGCCTATGGTGTTTTGGATGACGGGGCTCTCCGGTGCGGGCAAATCAACCATCGCAAATCTACTTGAACAAAAACTTCACGCGCTCGGCAAGCACACTTACATCCTAGACGGCGATAACGTGCGCCACGGCTTGAATCGCGATTTGGGTTTCACCGAAGCGGATCGAATCGAGAACATTCGCCGCGTCGCGGAAGTGGCGCGGCTAATGGTTGACGCCGGACTCATTGTGATCGTCTCGTTCATCTCGCCGTTTGCCGCGGAACGTGCAATGGCGAGATCTAAATTTGCAGCGCACGAGTTTTGCGAAGTATTCGTGGATGCGCCGCTCGCGGTGGCTGAAACGCGCGATCCTAAAGGCCTCTATCGGAAAGCACGCTCCGGAGACCTTTCGAACTTTACGGGGATTGATTCGCCCTACGAGCCACCAACAGCGGCTGACGTCCACATTGACACAACACAAACTTCAGCCGAACAAGCTGCTGAGCGCCTAGTCTCCGTTGCGCTCGAACGGCAGAGCAAGCGTTAGCTTTAGGCGCCTCGCTCGCCCGCCACACGTGCGCATGAGTCGCCCGCATAACGCGAAACGCAGCGTCTACCTGACCGCGAACTACCCCGAATGTGTGCAACTTGGGTTTCGGCGCAAATACCGTCTCGCGTTCCAGCAACGTGGCACCGAACATCTGCGAGAAACTTCGACACGGTGCAATGTTCTTGGGGACCTACTTGTAGCGTCTACGCAAGCCTGCGGCCAAGCCGATGATTCCCACCATGATGAAGGCGTATAGGCCAGAAAACACGGAGACGACTGCGGGCGGGATGGCGCTGAACGTCGCATTTACCGTGCGACTCCCCGTGACATTCGACAAGGTACAAGTGGAACCACTGCAGTCGCCGGAGAAACCCACAAATGTGTAACCAAAGCTTGCAGTGGCAGTACAGGTCGCGGTTTGGCCGTGCGCAACCGGATTCGGTGTACAGAGCACGCTCCCACCAACTATCGGGCCTACATTTACGGTAATCGGATACGCGTTCTGTGCAAAATTCGCCGTAACCGTCCTCGCAGAAGTGACGTTTGAAATCGTGCACGACGCGGTTGTCGACGCACAGTCGCCCGTCTGGCTTACGAACGAATAGCCAACACTCGGCGTCGCCGCACACGTGGTGCTACTGCCGTGCGGAACCGGATCGGGCGTGCAGACCAACGTGCCACCACCCACTGGGGCGATGACTTCCGTGACTGGATAGGAATTCAGGGCGAAGTTCGCAGTGACCGTTTTTGCAGAGGTTACGTTCGAAATCGTGCACGACGCGGTGGTCGACGAACAGTCGCCCGTCTGGCTTACGAACGAATAGCCAACACTCGGCGTCGCCGCACACGTGGTGCTACTGCCGTGCGGAACCGGATCCGGCATGCAGACCAACGTGCCACCGCCCACTGGGGCGATGACTTCCGTGACTGGATAGGAATTCAGGGCGAAGTTCGCCGTGACCGTTTTTGCAGAGGTCACGTTTGAAATCGTGCACGACGCGGTGGTCGACGAACAGTCGCCCGTCTGGCTTACGAACGAATAGCCAGCACTCGGGGTGGCAACGCATGTGGTGCTACTACCACGGCGCACGGGGTCTGGCGTGCAAACCAAGGTCCCACCGCCAACTGGTGCGATCACCTCGGTGATCTGGAATTCCTCGAGTTCGGCGGCCCCGATGTCTGGCGCGGAACCAACGACGCGAGGAAAACCGACCCCACGTTGATCGGTCGTCTGCACCCCGGTCGCGGTTCCCGCGTCAATCAATGGGCTTCCTGGGTTAGGAAGCATGGTTTGCAGTACGGCCGTGAAGCCGGGCGCGCCCACGCTCGGGCCATTGTTGGCCGCAAGGGTGCCAATGTTTGCCGCAGTGTTTTGCAGGACACCACCATTATTGGTGACCGAAAGGGTGGTTGACTGGATCAGCGAATTGGTGGCGCTTAGATTGTGAGTCCCGCCGGCGTCGGGGCTCGCAGGAGCCGAATTTCCAGCAAGCACCGTGTTGACCAACGTGAAGGGAACGACGCTAGCGCCTGTACTCGATATACCACCGCCGTTTGATGTTGCGCTGTTACCGACGATTGTTGTTTCGCGGATCGTGAGGCTTGCAGCCCCCTGAGTAAGGTTAAGGGCAATCGCACCGCCAACCCCACCTGTTGCCGAGTTGCCAGTAAACGTTGAGTTCACGACCAGCATCGGCGTATCGATCTCATCCAAAAATATTGCGCCGCCAACGGGCGCTGTATTTCCAGCGAAAACACTATTCGAGATGGTAAAGGTCGGGTTGCCATCAAACGAGTAGAGTTGGATTGCACCGCCGCTTATGGTCGCACTGTTGTTCGAGAACACTGATTGATCAATAGTGACGTTGCCGTCAGGATCATACAAATAAATCGCGCCGCCTCTGCCAGAGGCGTTACCCGTGAAAACTGATCGTGCAATGCTCACAACAGACCGCGCCGGATCCGTATCCGTATCTTCAATGTAAATCGCGCCACCCATCACAGTGGCACTGTTGCCGCTGAACGTGCAATCACTGACCGAGAGCGACATCTCGAAGCCGTCAGCGTGTATCGCGCCACCTTTTCCGCTCGCGGTGTTATTGGCGAAGCGAACGCGGCTTAGGGTATTCGTGCCACTACCGATCAGCATGCCCGCGCCATTCGTGGCGGCACCATTAACGATGGAGAGGTCGCTAATCGTTGTCGAAGAACCCGCAACGTTTGGAAGCGTGAAAACTCGCGATGCGTTATTACCGCTAATAGCGAGGCTTCCTGCGCCAGGGCCAGTGATGGTGACGCTATCGGTGATGGTCAATTCCCCACTGGTGAGGGTAATCGTGCCACTTACGCCGCTAAAGACAATCGTGTCTGCGCCGGGATTCGCGTTCGCCTGGGCAATAGCGTCGCGCAAGCTACCCGAACCTGAATCATTGGTATTGCTGACTGTGTAAGTCGCCGCGTGCGCCGAATGCACGGCAGCGAACAGGCCAAAGCTCGCGAGCGCAACGGTGAGGGGGCGTTTTAAAAGAGTGGGCTTAGGTTGCACGCTGATCGTTCCTGTTTTTGCCCAGAGCGGGTACTTATCTGGCTTCCGATTTTCGCTGAGGGAAACCGGACCCGTTGTCGCGACTGCGAGAGGCGCAGCAAAATGACATCAGCATGGGTGTAAATGACACATCGAGTTCGACGCAATTTCGAGCGTGTCTCAGCGCAACGTTTGGGCGTGATCAACGATCTACTTTTGGAGCCGGTGGCGCCGCCTTGACGTCTTTCAGTGCCGCAGAGGGCAACGCGTAGCTCGTGCCGACCATCGGATCATCGCGCGTGAGCAGCTCAGGCCATTGCATGCCCGCAAGTACGTTCACAGCAAACACTTCTTGCAACGACTTGTTGAAGCGCAGCCAAGCGGCAGTTTCGCCTGTTTCAATATTGACGATGTACACGCCGCTGGTTCGCTCCACGTCCATCTCAGTGATGGGTATGCCCGAGAACGAGGCGGTTTCGCGGACCTGACTCAAGCCGATGAATGCGAAAGGACCGTAGAAATCCAAACCGCGAGTGAAGCCGGGCAGGGTCGCTATGGTTTTCTTTTCGCTCGTCTTTCGATCCAACGTGCACAGTGCGCCATAGCCAGATTCGAGAAACCAGAGTTTGTCACGATACCAACGCGGCGAATGCGGCATCGACAGCCCGCGAATCAAAACCTGCTTTGTGTCGACATCCATCAGTATGCCGCCGAACGCCTTGTTGTCGCGCCAACCGCGTGCGTGATCGCATTCGCCGAGCGCGGTGACGTACTTCGGATGGCCGTTGACCATGGCGAGTCCGTTTAAGTGGCAGCGATCGTCCGTCGAGTAACCTGTAACGAAAGGCGGGCGCCATTGCGGTACGAAACTGTGATCGTAGTCAATCGTTGCAAGGCACGAGAAACGGGTGTTCACCGCCCAAAGTTCTTTCCTGGACAGGCCCAGTTCATGAATGTCGATCTCGCCTGTCGCATGTGTGACGCGTGGCACGAACACCGCGTCGGGTTTGTCGTCGCGACGCATTCCAACGTCCGGCATGTTTCGAAATTCGATGACTTCAGTGTTCGTACCAAGGAAGAGGCGATGACCGTCGCTGACCATGCCCATCGGCCGCGGGAAACTGACAAAGTGGGTATTCAGCTGATTGCCGCGCGAGCGGAGAAAGAGCAGTTGGTTCGATTGGTAGGTGCTCACCGCGACGGAAACGCGAAGCTGCTGCAGAACGTGGCCCAAGTTCGGCGATGGTGTGCTGCTGAACGGATGCTCGTGGGCGGGCGTGATGACGCCGGGCGATGCGATTGCTGGGCGACGCGCGAGCGTAGCTTCGTCGGTGGTCGATGCCGAGGGTGCGACGGGTTCGCTCATCGGCTCATCAAGGCGACGGACTACAACGTTGCCGACGACTTTCCGGGCGCGCTCGGCGATAGGTTCGACGAGCGACCACGCTGCGTAGAGCGCATCCGCGTTTCGCCGCCATTTGTTTGCGTCTGGCGCGGTCAAGGTGTGTTGTGAATACGGCAGCGGGGCGGAGAGGTCTTGATCCCAGCCTACCTCGGAAAAGGCGCAGAGCCGCTTCACAACCGCTTCAGTATTCTCCAGAAAATCGTGGTAGTCGACTGCGCACCAATCGTGTGGAGCGAGGGTTGCGAGGTCGTCGAGAATCGTTTGATTTACACCCGCCCACTGTCGTGCGGCGATTTCACCGAGCGGTGCGCCCACCCAGTCGCGCCAGCCGGGGGTAAGCGCGAGCGACCAGCGATAGGGCTGCAGCGGCGACCATCCGGGAAGCTGCGGGTACGTCACAAACCGACCACTCTTCCACGCATCGATGATGCTGCTCACGTTGTCGCGCGGCTCGCGATAGAGATAGATGAAACGCGCGTTGGGAAAAGCGGCTTTCAGAAACGGAATTCGAAGCGCGTTTTTCGGCGTCTTCTCAAGAAAGCGAAACGGCGCATTCGAGGCGGGCACGAGTTTTCCGTGGCGATCCTGCACCGCTGTGAGAAGCACACTCTCGAGCATTGAGATGAGCTGCGGCGTTGCCAGATGAGCGCCCGCGCGATTTGATTGCCAGCCGTGCCGCGCGGGATTGAGCGCATCAAATCGTTCGAAGAAGCCATGCGCTTCGCCACCGACGGTACTGAAGTCGGGGGACTTCGCGAGCGTTTCAAAAAGTAAGCTCGAGCCCGAGCGCGGGGTGGCAACGATAAACACAGGTCGATCAAACCGAGTGTTACGTGAAGCAGATTCAGGCTTCGCCTCCATCGCATTAATATATTTGGGCAGCGGCGCGATAACTCTCGAATTCGAAGACTCACCAAAATCTTTGTCTAGCGCTATTGAATCCGGAGAATCCGTCAAGGGCCATTCATTTCCGGAGGTTGCGGCGGACGTCGTTGTTGACGTGCCCGCCGTCGGTGTCGCGGGCGTCCCTGACTTCGGGCTTGCATAAGCGCTCGCGAGATGCGGGCTCACTGCGGGCGAAACTAGCCACTGCCTAACGATAAACGCAGCATCACTGCCGTTTGCCAAGCGTAGCTGGCCTTGAAACGCCGCGACTTCGTTTGCAAATTTTGCAGCCAACGACCGATAGTGCGAGAAGCCTTCTCCACGCGTCTCGTGTGTCTGCCAAAGCGTGTCCCATTGACGATGAAACTGCTCAATCAGGCCGAACATCACACCCGCTTGCGCGAACGCGGTTTGGCTGGCGTGAAACAGATCTGCTCGCAGCCAATCGATGAATACGCGCTGCTCCGCCGGCGACATCACGATCGGAAAGTTTTCTGTTTCAAATTCGATCGGCGCGAGGCTTTTGTCAGCCAGTGAGATGAATTGGGTCGCGATATTCCGCCCCGGCGCGATCGCCGCCCAAAACTCTGGCGAGCCAACTGTATCGATCACCAAATGAATCCGCTCGGTCGGTTCGGGATTGATCACGTTGTGCATTCGCCAAGTATCAAAAATCCAGAACTCGCCTGGTTTCATATTGATCGTTTGCTCGCCGCAAATGAACTGCACGTTGGGAGTTGTGATCACTGGCACGTGAATGCGCACTCGGCGTTGCCAGTAGTAGTTGGTATCGACATGCATCGTCGCTTCGGCATTGCCCTCGATTCGCATCAAGCGCGAGCGACCGATCGGCACGTTGAGTGCGGCGAAAATGTTTTGAATCGACGGGCAATGCGTGAGCGCCGGCGTCGGCCGCATGGGGCCCGCGACACCGTCGTCATCTAAATTCCCGTTGAGCGCGACAAGCGGAAGCGCTGTGTTGCCTTCGTGACCCTCAGGATGCGCACGCCAAAATCCGCGATCTAGGCCCCGGACTTCTGCGACCAAACGAGCGGGGTCGCAGGCAAACGGAAGGCGAATGAAAGGAGCGTGCAAGCGCATGAATGGATGGGAGTGTGTGCGAAAGACTCGAACGCCCATTTTCCATTACGTGCGGCGTGCTCGCCGTTGTTACGGGTGGAGTTTTTGCGCCGACTTAGGAGATCGTGGTTTAGAGCACTCGGCGATCCGTAAAAAAGCGAAGGAGAGCCCTGAGAACCAAGCCGCGACTTAAAGCGCGGCTACGATCGCATCGCCCATTTCGCGGGTGCCGATGACGGTTTCGCCTTTTTGCGCGATGTCACCCGTGCGCTTGCCGTCGGCGAGCACTTTGCGCACAGCGGTTTCGATTCGGTTAGCCAGATCGGTGCGATTGAACGTGTAGCGCATCATCATCGCGAGCGAAAGAATCGTTGCGATCGGATTGGCTTTGTTCTGGCCGGCAATGTCGGGCGCGGAGCCGTGGATCGGTTCGTAGAGACCTTTTTTGTTGGCGTCGAGCGAGGCCGAAGGCAACATACCGATTGAACCGGCGAGCATCGAGGCTTCGTCGGACAAGATGTCGCCAAAAATATTGCCGGTAACGATCACGTCGAATTGTTTGGGCGCGCGCACGAGCTGCATTGCAGCGTTGTCAACATACATGTGCGAGAGCTCGACTTCGGGATACTGTTTGTGCATCTCAGTGACCACTTCGCGCCACAGGATTGACGTGTCGAGCACGTTTGCTTTATCGACGCTGCACAATTTTTTGTTGCGCTTCATTGCGGTTTCAAAACCGACGCGCGCGATGCGCTCTACTTCGCTCTTGGCGTAATGCATCGTGTCGAAACCTTCGTCTTCGCCGTTCGCATTGGTGCGGCGACCGCGCGGTTGACCGAAGTAAATGTCACCCGTCAATTCACGAATGATCATGATGTCGAGGCCAGCAACGATCTCAGGTTTCAGCGACGACGACGCAGCGAGTTCGGGATAGAGCATCGCCGGGCGCAGATTCGCAAAGAGCGACAAATCTTTACGAATGCCGAGCAGCCCTTGCTCGGGTCGCACGTTGCGAGGCAGCGTGTCGTACTTCGGGCCGCCAACGCAGCCCAACAAAATCGCATCGGCTGCGCGCGCCTGTTTTTGCGTCTCCGGCGGGTAGGGATGGCCGTACTGATCGTACGCAGCACCCCCAAGCACACCATGGGAAAGCTCAATTTCACCAGGGCTAGATTGAATTTTTTCTAATACTCGTACCGCTTGTGAAACGATTTCTGAGCCAATGCCGTCGCCGGGGAGAACTAGGATTTTCATGGGTAAAGTGAGCAGTGAAAAGTGAATAGTGAGCAGTGGCTGAGTGAGCAGGAGAAGTGAACTGTGAGCTGTCAGCGTTCAGAGGTCGTTCGAGAACGATTCACATGATCGTGGCAAAGAAGCAGCAAGCTGGACTTCCAATCAAGGGCGTCGCACGCTCACGCCAACTGCTCACTTTTCACTGCTCACGGTGGACTAAGCAAGCCAAGGCCGCGCCGCGTGATGCTTCGCTTCGAACGCGCGGATCTGTTCGCTGTGTTTAAGTGTGAGCGAAATATCGTCCCAGCCATTCACGATGCGTTCGCGTTTTCCAGCAGCGATCTCGAATGGAAACACGTACGACGCATCAGTTGCCGCCACCGTTTGCTTTTCTAAATCGACAGTGAGTTTGAAGCCGGGAAACGCCGCGCAGTCGGCAAACAAGCGATCCATCTTCGCATCGTCCAAACGAATCGCCACGAGACCGTTGTTGAGCGAGTTGTTATAGAAGATGTCGCCAAACGAAGGTGCGATCACCACGCGAAAACCGTTTTGCAAGAGCGCCCACGGCGCATGCTCGCGCGAGGAGCCGCAGCCGAAGTTCTGTCGCGCGAGAAGAACCGTCGCGCCTTGATAGCGCGACTCGTTCAACACGAATTGCGAATTGAGCGGACGTTTGCTGTTGTCCATGCCGGGCTGGCCAACATCGAGATAGCGCCACTCATCGAAGCAATTCGGGCCGTAACCCGTGCGCTTGATCGATTTCAAAAATTGCTTCGGAATGATCGCATCGGTGTCGACGTTGGCTCTGTCGAGCGGTGCGACTAAGCCCGTATGAACAACAAACTTTTCCATTTACTTTTTCTTCGCGGCGTCTTCGAGTTTTTCACCGGCTTTTTGTACGTCTTTGCCGATGCCCTGCATGGTGTTGCATCCGGCGAGCGCGAGCGCAGCGACGGTTGCGAGGACGAGAGATAGTTTTTTCATGACATCACTCCTATGCAAATGAAATTCTTTGACGCAGATTACGCTGATTACACAGATTAACGCTGATTAATTTTTCTTCCGATCTTCACTGATATTCGAGTCCAAATGTTCTTTGGAATCGAACAATCTGTGTGAATCTGCGCAATCAGCGTAATCAGCGTCGAAAAACAGGGCCTAACCCATTCTCCGAACATCAACAAAATGTCCCGCAATCCCCGCCGCAGCCGCCATCGCGGGGCTCACGAGATGGGTTCTGCCGCCAGCGCCTTGTCGACCTTCGAAGTTTCGATTCGACGTGGACGCACAACGTTCCCCAGGTTCGAGGCGATCATCGTTCATCGCGAGGCACATCGAACAACCGGGTTCGCGCCATTCGAAACCTGCGGCCACAAAAATTTTGTCGAGCCCTTCGCGCTCGGCCTGCTCTTTCACGAGCCCAGAGCCGGGAACGACCATTGCAAGTTTCACATTATCCGCACGACGACGACCTTTCACCACCGCCGCCGCTGCGCGCAAATCTTCAATGCGGGAATTGGTGCATGAGCCGATGAACACTTTATCGATCTTGATTTGATCAAGCGGCGTGTTCGGCGTTAAGCCCATGTACTGCAATGCGCGAGCGATGCCTTCGCGCTTGGTGGAATCTTTCTCTTTATCGGGATCGGGCACGCGACCGTCCACCGGTAACACCATCTCAGGCGACGTGCCCCAAGTCACATACGGAATCAATTCGCTCGCGTTCAACACGACTGTGTGATCAAACTTCGCGTCGTCATCGCTCTTGAGCGTTCGCCAGTACGCGACGGCTTTATCCCACAGCTCAGCTTTCGGCGAAAACGCTCGGCCTTTCACATAAGCCTCGGTGACCTCGTCATACGCGACCATCCCGGCGCGTGCACCCGCTTCAATCGCCATGTTGCAAATCGTCATGCGGCCTTCCATCGAAAGCGCGCGAATGGCTTCACCGCCGAATTCAATCGCGTAACCGGTTCCACCAGCCGTGCCAATTTTTCCGATGATGGCGAGCACCAAATCTTTCGCGGTGACGCCGGTTGGCAAGCGGCCATCACAGCGCACGAGCATCGATTTCGATTTTTTCTGCGGCAAACATTGCGTTGCCATCACGTGTTCCACTTCGCTCGTGCCGATGCCGAAAGCGAGCGCTGCAAATGCGCCGTGAGTCGAAGTGTGTGAATCGCCGCAGACGACCGTCATGCCAGGCAGCGTTGCGCCCTGCTCTGGGCCAACGACGTGAACGATGCCGCGACGTTGATCGCCGATGCGGAAATAGGTCAACGCATGTTCGCGCGCATTCGCATCAAGCGTCTCCACCTGTGTGCGCGAGATCGGATCGGCAATCATCGCGGCACTCGTGAAACCACTCGTCGTCGGCGTGTTGTGATCGGGCATCGCAACCATCGATTGCCGACGCCACGGTTGCCGCCCTGCAATCTTCAGCCCCTCAAATGCTTGAGGACTAGTGACTTCGTGCACGAGATGGCGATCGATGTAGATGAGCGACGAGCCGTCGTTCTCCGAGCGAACAACGTGCGAATCAAAAAGTTTGTCGTAAAGCGTTTGGCCGGGCATGGTGCTTCTAGCTTAGGTTTTGCTTGATTTTATCGGTTAGGACGCAACAACATTTTTTGACGCTGATTACGCTGATTTCGCTGATTGACGCAGATTAGCTTTTGTCTGTTGAACCTGCACCATTTATTTGTGATGGTGTTCGTGGTTCGACAGGCTTACCACGAACGGGACGCACAGGTTCGATCGGCGCTAGACAAGTCGCTTCTGTTGACGAAACACGCGCGTTGCCGACTGCAAACAAAAAATCAGCGGTAATCTGCGAAATCAGCGTAATCAGCGTCAAAAAAAGAAAACGTCACACAGCCGCAGTGATCGTCGTTTCCCGCACCCGCGCCGCGCGCAATACCGCCGCACGCGTGTCGGGCGGCAACAGAAACGCTGCATCATTCGCGCGTTTCACTAGCGCTTCGTCGTAGTGCACGCTTTGGGCCGAATCGAGTTTGACTAAGCCCGCGTTGAGGAGCGCATCAAACGCGCTCTTGAATTGCGATTTGTCGCTGAATTCCGGGGCGTTGAACACATGCGTCATCGCCAGATGTTGCGCCGCCTGCTGAGAAAGTGTTTCCACTGCCTCGCGTGAGCGCGTACCTGCGGGCTCGCGCATGACGATCGCAAGCATGAGCGCGTGGCGCGTGAGCGTTGGGCGCATGATGGCGGCGAGCGTCTCCAGTTGCATCGCGCCATCGGTGCCTTGCGTGGCCGCCGAAATCACCTTGGCGTCGCTTTCGGTGAGTAGCCAGCCATCGTCGATCATAGCCGCGAGCGTTGCATCGAACGGAGTGAAACTGTCGCCCTCCCACGGCGGCAGATAAAGCTCGAAGGCCAGCATCGCATAGAGCTCGCGCGAGAGCACCGCGAGCTTTGCGCGCCCCAAGGTTCCGTGTTGCGCCACGAGGCAAGCGATCAAGCCTGGAAGCGCGAAACAATGCAGCACGTTGTTGCGGAAGTAGGTGAGCTGAACCGCCTCGGCTTCTTTCGCTATCGCAACATTTCCAAAGGGGTGAGCGCGCTTCTCTGAATAACCCAATTTTTCGCAATATTCGATCATTGCCCCGGCATTTTCGTGCGTTAGGGTGAGTTCTCGTATCGTTTGGGTACGGGGAACGAGTCGTTTTAAGTGTTCGATCGTTGTCGTGAGCTGGGCGACGTCTGCCGCGTGTCTCGGTGTCGCAAGAAGCGCCGTCGAAACCAGCGAGACGGGATTGATGTGCGCTGCGCCGTTGATGTGCTCCGCGATACGGCGCGAAAGCTCGGTGAGCGCGTTGCGGCGCAAGCTCTTGTCGTCAAGCCATTTCGCGAAATCGGGGCTGCCGAATTCATCGAGCAGTTCGTGCAGAAAAAGCGGTCGCGCGAAGGTGACGCCCACGCGGCCATACTTCTGTTTTCGCATCTCGAGCGCAGCCTTGGCAAGCCCCCACAGCGATTCCTTTTTCTTCGCCGCGCCCGAAAGCTCTTGCGTGTAGCTACCGCCTTCGATCAGTTTTTCGTAGCCGATGTACACCGGCACGAAGGCGAGCGGCCGATCATGTTCGCGCAAGAAACTTTGCACCGTCATCGAAATGAGCCCGGCTTTCGGCGGCAGCATGCGCCCTGTGCGGGAGCGTCCGCCTTCCACGAAATACTCCACTGGAAAACCGCGCTTCAACACCTCGTGCACATACGAGCTAAACACCTCTTGATACAGCTCGTCGTCCTTGAACGAACGCCGAATGAAGAACGCACCACCACCGCGCAAAATTCGCCCGACGATGGGCAAATTCAAATTCGCGCCCGCCGCGATGTGCGGAATGGTGAGGCCCGCCTCGCGCACGACGTACGAGAGCAGCAGGTAATCGATGTGGCTTCGATGACAAGGCACATAAACCAGCGTGTGATCCTTCGCGAGCGTATGCAGCGCATCCGCCCCTTTCACTTCCACACCGTCGTAAATGCGGTTCCACACGCTTTTCAAAATTCGTGCAAAAACGCGAATGATCGGGTACGAATAATCCGCCGCGATTTCCTTCACGATTCTTTCAGCGCGCGCTTCGACCTTCTCTTCGCTAGTTTTCTTCGCATTCACCTCATTGCCGATGGCGGTTCGCACACGCGCATCGCGCAAAATCGCTTCCATCAAGATGCGACGATGCGACAGATCAGGCCCGATGGCCGCTTCACGCTCATGGCGGAAGTGTGTGCGCAACACGCGCGCGATGCGCCGCTCAGTGCGTTCCTGACTCAGATCCTCGCCCTCAGCGGCAATAAGCTGCGCACGCAGCGACATCGCCTCGCCAAACTTAACGATCACGTCGTTGCGAAAGAAAACGATCGAAAAGAGTTTCCGCAAACGCGAACGACCGCCCCAGCCTTCCGCCGCCCACACGCGAAGCCAGCGCATGCGCGTGCTCGGATTAAAAAGGCTCTCTTCACGCTCTGGCGCGCGCCCCCAAAAAATACTCACGGGCACCAGCTGCACATCGTCCAACGTGTTGACGTTCAATCGATCGATGAGTCGCGTAAGCCGCTCAGGCGCCGCGCGAAGCTTCCCGCCCGGACGCAAAAACATTGAATCGCGCAGATGAAAATGCGCATTGCGCTCCGTGTTCTCTGTCCCCGGCATCGGCGCATGCGACGGCGGCAGCGCAAGGCGACGCGTCAACGAATCCAGCATCGCGCGATCGGTGATCGACGGGCGCGACAGCACGTAACACGTGAGCTTGTTCGGATCAATCGTCAACGGCTGCGGAAACACCTGCGCCCGCACCCAACCATCAAAGGCCTTGCGCAAGAGCGTCGGAAACCAACGACGCGGGGAAAACAATACGGAATCGCTCATCTAACTCCCGAAGGGAGACTCTCAAAACCTAATTGTCGTGAATATACGAGCCTGATTGGCAGCTAGGCTGCGAAAGTACCGAGCAAGCTTCGTTTGTTGGCGCTGGGAGGCTTCGTCACTCGATGAGAACCGCACGCAACCGAAAGCACCAAATTGCTCCGGGCAGGGGGCTAGAAAATTCAGTTCTCGCCCTTCAGAACGACTTTCTGCGCGATGGCTAACATGCAATCCAGCTCTTCGTTTACGCCAACGCTTCGGATCCTATGTTTTGCCGCTCTCTTCTTCTCGCATTCGTTTTCTTGACTGGTTGCCAGATCGCGCCGACCTCACAAACGCACGCCGTCGCTGACATCGAAAAAGTCGTCGAAGCATTTCGAGCTTCCATTCTTGAGAAAGACAAGCCGAAATACATGTCGCTTTTCTTTTCACAGAAGCCTTCCGAAATCGGCTGGCAGCATGTGTCGGAGGATGTGAGACTGGCTCGAATTCGGCAAACAAAGCCCGATGCAATCAAGGCTCGGCGCTTACCCACCAATACGTTTGAGAATCTGATCGATAGCGCAGTCGCCGCGAGCGAGCGATGGGAAGAGCGCTTCTCAAACCTTCAAATCACCACCGACGGCGATATCGCCAGCGTGTATTTCGATTACGAATTTTGGGAAGGCGCGAAGAAGACAAACTGGGGCCGAGAACACTGGCAACTCCTGCGCACCGAAGCGGGATGGAAAATCTTCTCTGTCATCTACAGCATTCACGACGAGCTTAGCATTTGACCTTGGCGAGCGGCGGGGTCGGCGAATCAGGACACAGAAGCACTTGCGCAAGGGCGTCGGGAATCAACGAAGAGGAGCGAATAACAGGGATCGCTCATCAGGCTCCCTGGTGGAGAGTCACAAAACCCGGCAGGCGCGAACGTAACGGTTTGGATCGAGTCGCGACGATAGCGTTCGCGCTTATCATCGTCAAAATTGACAACATACGTAAGGCTCTACGAACGAGCAATGGCACGTCATTTTCAGTACCGAAGCAAGCTAGAGCCTGCCCAAATCGCCGCAGGCATGACGCGCGCCCTCGAGAATGCAGAGCGACTTGCTGAAGACGCTGCGTTTCTTTTGAATGCCGGGCGGACACCATCTGCTGTCGCCTTAGCAATACTAAGCATTGAAGAATCTGGAAAAGAGTCCATCCTTCGGCAGATGGCCACAGCGACGGAAGAAAAGGAGTGGGCAGCGCTGTGGAAGGCCTATCGAAGCCATACCAAGAAAAATACACTCTGGATCTTTGGTGAACTAGTTAAACGTGGCGCGAAAACCATTGATGAGCTTCGCTCAATCGCCGACCCAAAGTCCGATCACCCCGACATACTTGACCAGTTGAAGCAACTTTCTTTCTATACGGATTGCTTCAACAATGCCAAATGGTCGTCGCCTGCCGAAGTGGAGCTTGATACTGTGGCGCCTTACTTGGTGAAGATGGCTCAGATTTTCGGAAGGGCGCGGACTGTGGCCGCAGAGGAGATTGAGCTTTGGCAAAAGCACATGCTGCCAGTGAAGTATGCCGACTTAGAAGCGCAGAAAGTTGCTGTTGCTGCGTGGTTTAAAGAGATGGAGCTGGCCGGACTATCCCGTGCGTCTGCAGATGGAATCGAAGCTTTTCTCGGTCGCGACGATGCGAGCGCGAACTGTTAATTCATCGGTAAAGAGAATGTCAAATGGGCCGCATCTGCGCCCTCACTCTCGTACCGAACGCGCGACAAACACTCCTCAACCTTCGCCTATGTCAACGTAGCCGTTCCCGCACCAACGCCGCCGCCCGCGCCACCGCATCCGCCGCATCGCAATAGACAATCTCCCCCGGCAAACTGCGCAACCACGTGAGTTGTCGTTTCGCGAGTTGTCGCGTTGCGAACAAGGCGCGGTCGAACATTTCGTTTTCCGGGGCGCGGCCTTGCAGCACATCGAGCACTTGGCGATAGCCGACGCAGCGCATGGAGGACATGTCTGGCGTGAGCGAATACTTCGTCGTGAGCAACGTCACTTCATCGACGAATCCCGCGTCGAACATCGTGCGCAGACGCTCTTCGCAGCGCGCGTGCAGCCAGGCGCGATCCTGCGGGAGCCAGCGAATCACGAAATGGGCCACATCGCTCAAAGCGCATTTTCTTTTGGACTGCATGCTAGAAAGTGGCTGACCTGTTTGTAAAAAAACTTCGTAGGCTCGCCCAATTCTTTGGGCGTCAGCGGGCGGAAGGCGTTCTGCGGTTTCGGGATCGACGGTTCGCAGTTTTGCATGCAGCGCTTCGATGCCGTGGCTTGCGATTTCTGCATTCACCTGCGCGCGAATGGACTCATCGGTCGGCGGCACATCGCTCATGCCAACGAGCAGCGCATTCGCATAGAGCATGGTGCCGCCCACCAAGAGCGGCATCCCTCCGCGCGATTGAATGTCGCGAATGGCGGCCATCGCGTCGTGGAGAAACTGCGCGACCGAATAGCGCTCGGTCGGATCGATCAAGTCGATCAAGTGATGCGGCACGCGCGCCTTTTCGTCCGCGCTCGGCTTCGCGGTGCCAATGTTCATATCGCGATAAACCAGCGCCGAATCAACGCTCACGATCTCAGCGTTAAACCGCTCGGCAAGCTCAAGCGCCGCTGCAGTTTTACCGCTGGCGGTGGGGCCGATGAGAAGGAGGACGGGAGCTTTCACGAACGATTCTTTTGACGCAGATTAACGCTGATTTCACACAGATTAACGCAGATTCTTCCCTGCGGTTTTTTGCCACAGATTCACACAGATGGACACAGATACTTCATAAGGAACTCGTAAAAAAAATCTGCGTAAATCAACTGACTTAATCTGCGTTAATCTGCGTCAAAAAATGCTTTGTTCAAGGCACACAGAGCGATTTGTAGGCGCGGTCAAACGCGCCGAAATTTATCTGTGTTCATCTGTGTGAATCTGTGGCAAAAATAAAAGCGCTGCACCAGAGAAAGCGATTTCGATTTGCGAACGACTCAACGCCCGCGCATGAAGAGCGAATCTAACTCCTTCATCGTGAGCTGATACCACGTCGGGCGACCGTGATTGCATTGTCCTGAGCGTTCGGTGGCTTCCATTTCGCGCAGCAACGCGTTCATCTCGGCGACGGTGAGCGCGCGATTGGCGCGCACCGCAGCGTGGCAAGCCATGGTGGACAAGAGTTCGTCGCGGGCGCTGTCAATCGTTGCGCTCACACCCAGTTCATCGAATTCAGCAAGCACGCTTCGCACGAGCGCTTCGACGCCCGCGTCTGCCAGCAAACTAGGCACCGAGCGAATCGCCAAGGTTTGCGGCCCAGTGACGCTCACGTCGAAACCCAGACTCGACAATGCATCGCGATGCTGCTCAACGTTTCCGATTTCTTTCGCACTGGCCTGCATCACGCTTGGGATCAAGAGGCGCTGTGTTGCGATGTTGGCGTCAGATCCTAAGCTGCTCGCGCGCAGTTTCTCGAACACGATGCGCTCATGCGCTGCATGCATATCGATCAGCACGAGGCCTTGCGCGTTTTGCGCGAGGATGTAGACGCCGTGCAATTGCGCGAGCGCGAAGCCGAGCGGGTGATCGCCCGCCGGGAGCGCCGCGGACGTGGCTTGCGGCGAGTCTGTCGAAGCGGTCAGCGGGCCGCCCGAAGACTCGCCTGAGATCGGTTGCGAGTCTTCGCGCTGAGTGTTCGCGCCGAATACGAACGCCGTCGTTCGCTCTGATACTTTGAAATCGAATGAGCTCGTTCGCGGCTGATAGGCAAAACCGCTGGCGCTCGTTTGCGGCGAAACCGGTGGGCTCACATCGATTTGCATTCCGAAAAGTTTCGGCGCAGCAGACGCGGCGCTTTCGCTCGACACGCTCGCCGCGAGCGCGCGCTCAACAGCACGACGCACAAACTGATGCACGGCCTGCGAATCACGAAAGCGCACTTCGGTTTTTGCCGGATGCACGTTGACATCAACCGCACGCGGATCAAGTGTGAGCGAGAGCACGAATGACGGCGCGCTTGCGCCATGCATCTGATCGCGCAGCGCATCGCGAATCGCATGCAGCACCACACGATCGCGCACCCAGCGACCGTTCACAAATAAATGTTGTGCATCGCGATTCGAGACACTTGAATTCGGGCGCAGCACATAGCCTTCAACACTCAACATTGCGCCGATGACCTCGACACGGTTCGATGCGGCGAACCAGTCGCGCGACAAGACCTCGGCGACGCGATCCGCGCGCGCCTGCGCAGGCGCGCGAAACACCACGCGATCATTGTGTTTAAGCTGAAAAGCGACATCAGGGCGCGCCAGTGCGGCGCGCTTGACCGCTTCCAAGCAGTGAGCGAACTCAGTCGCTTCCGTTTTCAGGAATCGACGGCGTGCGGGGGTGTTGAAGAAAAGCTCGGCCACTGAGACCGTCGTGCCTTGACGCGCCGAGACGGGTTCGCTCGGATACACGCTCCCGCCTTCGGCGCGAATGCGTAACGCGCTCTCGGCAAAGGCCGTGCGGCTGGTCAGCGATAGTCGCGAAACCGACGCGATCGATGCCAGCGCTTCACCGCGAAACCCAAACGAGCCGACTGACTCTAAATCATCAAGCGTTGCAATTTTGGATGTGGCATGGCGCGCGAGTGCGAGGGGTAATTCCTCGCCCGCGATGCCGCCGCCGTCGTCGGTGACTTGCAAGAGCGCGGTGCCGCCCGCTTTCAATTCAATTTCGACCGTTCGCGCACCCGCGTCTACGGCGTTTTCGATCAGCTCTTTGAGCGCAGCGGCGGGGCGCTCAATCACCTCGCCGGCCGCGATTTGGTTCACCAGATGATCGGGCAGGGCTCGGATTTGTCGCCGTTCGGCAACGGGTGCAGCGCTCAACGCCCCATTGGACGCGGGCTCTGGCACAATCGCGGAACTTTGCGAAAAAGATTCTTTAGGGAGCGTCGCGTTCACCCGCCAAATTGTATGCGGCGGGTGGAAGAGCGGAGGAGCGCACAACCTGCTAGCGGGCGAGCGACACCTGTCGCGCTCGCGCTAGCGGCTTGGCTATTTGCCTCGATTGCCGCACTGCACATCGTGCCGGTATCGGCAAAAGACGGCCACGTCAATCACGGCATCTCGATGCTGCCGCCATCGGCGATGAAGATTGACGGTGCGCCACCCGTTCCGCAAGCGCTGGCTGACGACATCGAGCCCTACGGTGAGTTCTACCCGACGCGTTTCGTTGCTTGGCACCCGACAGAGCAAGACATGCTCGTACTCCGGCGTGGCGCAAACTCAGCGCAACTCTTTTTGCTCACCGATCCGAAGGCAAAGCCGATTCAGCTCACACGCGGACGCGAGCCCGTGCGCGATGCAATCTTCGAAGCAAAGCGTGGAAGCTATATCTTGTTCGCGCGTGATCGCGGTGGCGACGAAGCCACGCAAATCTATCGACTTGACCCGCGAACGCTAGAAGAAAAACAGATCACGCCGAACGGCGAGCTGCATGCCATTGGCCCTTGGAACAGCGCCCGCGACAAACTCATCATCACTTCGAGTCCGCTGGATCGAACGGCTGCGAACGGCGTGCGGCGTGAGCAATCGTCACTCACGGTATACGCCATGAATCCGCTGCAGCCGGAAGCGCGTTTTCGCTTGGCGACGTTGCAAGGTGCGGGCTGGAGTGTTTTGAAATGGCTAGACCGAGAAAATCGGCTTGTGCTTTCCGAAGCGCAAACCGATGGACGCAGCATCGCGTGGTCCCTCGATTTAGCCACCGGTCAGCGGCGCAAGATTGATGACGGGTTCGCGTTTGACGACGAACAATCAGGGGATCGCTTCGTACATCGGCGAACCGTGGACGATGATTTCGTGAAACTCGCGCGTACCGATCTGCGAACGGGCGAGCGTGAATGGATCACGCGAAAGTTTCCGCATGATGTGGATACCTGGAGCGTATCGAAATCAAACGGTCGGCTCGCGGTGCTGTTGAACGTGAACGGGCTTGCGCAGTTGAAGCTCTTCGCGGAGGATTTAACGCAGCTTGCCGTGCCAACGCTTCCTCCCGGACTCATCACCTCGGTCGCGTGGCATAGGAACGGTCGCGACCTCGCGCTCACCATCGAATCAGCGGATTCGCCTGGCGAAGTTTTTTCGATCGACGTCGATGCTCAGCAAGTGTTGCGCTGGACGCAGCATTCCAGCGTGCCCGATGTTGATCGCCCGTTCGCCGAAGCCTCGCCGATCGCGTGGAAGAGTTTTGATGGGATGACGATCACCGGTTTGATCCACAAGCCGCCGCGTTCGCTGCCGCGACCGCCTGCCGCGAAATTTCCAGTCATCATCAATGTGCATGGCGGCCCCGTTGCGCAATCACGCCCTGGTTTTCGGGGGCGCATGAATTTTTGGATCAACGAGCGCGGCGTCGCGATGATTTATCCGAACATTCGCGGATCAAGCGGATTCGGGAAGAAGTTTCGTGAAGCGGATAACGGTTTCAAGCGTGAAAGCGCGGTTCGAGATATAGGCACGCTTCTCGATTGGATTGCAACTCAACCGGATTTGGATGCGTCGCGTGTTGCGATCATGGGCGGCAGCTACGGTGGCTACATCGCGCTGGCGGCAGGCATTACCTACGGTGACCGGATGTCGGCGGTTTACAGCTCGGTCGGAATCTCACACTTCGTGAACTTCCTTGAGAACACTGAAACGTATCGGCGTGACTTACGGCGCAGCGAATACGGCGACGAGCGTGATCCGGCTACACGACGTTTTCTTGAGTTAATTTCGCCGCTCACCCATGCCGACAAAATACGAATTCCAGTGTTGATTTCGCACGGAAAGAACGATCCTCGCGTGCCGTTCACGGAAGCCGAACAGATCGTAAAAAAAGTACGCGCCAACGGCACGCCCGTCTGGTACCTGCTCGCGGAAGACGAAGGCCACGGCTTTGCGAAACGCGACAACCAGGATTACCAATTCGCCACGGCAACACTCTTCTTTGATCGCTATTTGCATAAGCGGAACGGCTCTGGCTACTAAGCCGCATTTTTATCTGGGCTAGGCGCTGAATTTCCTAGTATTGAATTTAGGAAATTATTTCATCTTGCCCCCAATGCACTGAGGCGAGACACGAAGAGTCGCTCTCAGCTAACAGTGAACGCGCGGATTGATGCCTCGATGCCCGCCGCATCCAACCCGACGGATGCGAGCATGATTGCGGGGTCGCCCTGTTCGATGAAATTGTCGGGCAAGCCGACCGTGAGCAATTTGGTCGGGATCGAATTCGCCGAGAGAAATTCTGCGACCGCGCTTCCAGCGCTGCCTTGCACGCTGGCCTCTTCAAGCGTAACCAGCGCGTCATGCGTGGCTGCGAGTTCGCGAATGAGCGCTTCGTCGATTGGTTTTGCGAAGCGCATGTTGGCCACCGTTGCGTTCAGCTTTTCGGCGACCGCGAGCGACGGATGGAGCATCGAGCCCCAGGCGAGCATCGCAATCTTTTCACCCTTGCGCACGACTTCGCCCTTGCCGAGTTGAATCGGCGTAATCGTAGCGTCAGGCTCGCCGTGTGCCGCGCCACGCGGATAGCGCACGGCGACAGGTGATTTCATTTCGAGCGCGAAATTGAGCATCGCGCGTGTTTCTGCGGCTGAACTTGCCGAGAGGATCGTCATGTTCGGGAGGCAGCGCATGAACGCCACATCGAATGAACCTGCATGCGTGGGGCCATCCGCGCCCACGAGCCCGGCGCGATCAATCGCGAACACGACGGGCAGGTTCTGCAACACGACATCGTGCACCAGTTGATCGTACGCGCGCTGCAAGAAGGTCGAATAAATCGCAACGACCGGCTTCATGCCTTCGCAGGCGAGACCCGCCGCAAAGGTGACGCTGTGCTGCTCGGCGATACCGACATCGAAGCAGCGATCAGGATATTCCTTCGCGAAGCGCTGCATGCCGGAGCCTTCGATCATCGCGGGCGTGATAGCCACGAGCGTTGGATCGGTCTTTGCGACGTCGCATAGCCAACTGCCAAACGTTTCCGAGTAAGTCGGTTTCGCAACCTTCGATTGAATCCCCACTTGATGATCGAACTTGCCGACGCCGTGATAGAGGATCGGATCATCCTCCGCGCGCTCGTAGCCCGCGCCCTTGCGCGTGAGCACGTGAAGAAACTGTGGACCCGGTTTATCTTTGATTTTGTTGAGCGTATCAACCAGCAAATCCACATCGTGGCCGTCGATCGGGCCAATGTAGTTAAAGCCAAATTCTTCCCACATCGTGCCCGGAAGAACCATGCCCTTCATGTGTTCTTCCCAACGCCGCGCGAAGCGAGAAACTGGCGGCGGCAATGCGGAGAGCACGCTCTTACCGGCGCTACGCACCGCACCGTACGTGCGGCTTGCGAGCAGGCGTGAGAGATATTTGTTAAGCGCACCCACCGGGTTGCTGATCGACATTTCGTTGTCGTTCAGGATTACCAACATATTGGCATCCATCGCACCGGCATTGTTGAGCGCCTCAAACGCCATGCCCGCGCTCATTGAGCCATCGCCGATGATGGCGACGACGCGGCGATCTTCGCCTTTCGCCTTCGCAGCCACGGCCATGCCGAGCGCGGCCGAAATACTCGTCGACGAGTGTGCAACGCCAAAGGTGTCGTACTCGCTTTCATCGCGCTTGGGGAATCCAGCGAGCCCCTGCCACTGCCTGAGCGTGCTCATGCGATCACGCCGACCGGTCAAAATTTTGTGTGGGTAGCACTGATGACCTACGTCCCACACCAAACGATCATGCGGCGTGTTGTAGCAGTAGTGAAGCGCGACGGTGAGCTCGACAACACCCAAGTTCGATGAAAGATGACCGCCCGTCTTCGAGACGGAATTGAGCACGTACGCGCGAAGCTCATCGCAAACGGCTTTGAGATTCGCGGGCGGTTGCTCGCGAAGCTGCGCAGGAAAATTAATCTGTTCCAACATGATCTAGGATTTTCTGTCGGCCATTGCGAAGGCCACTTCAATGAGCCGCGAACACGGCATATCGCTACCCTCAAGCGCAGCAATTGCGTTACGCGTAAGTGCCCGCGCATAGGTGTGCGCCGCGTCAATGCCCATCAGCGAAACAAACGTGGGCTTCTCATTTTGCGCGTCTTTGCCTGCCGTTTTGCCGAGCGTTTCACTATCGGCGGTGGCATCGAGCACATCGTCAACGACTTGAAACGCGAGCCCAATGTTCTGCGCGAAGACTTCGAGCGCTGCAATGCGCGGGTCTGGGGCTTCCGACAAGAGCGCGGGCAACACGACCGCCGCCTTAAACATCGCGCCCGTTTTGAGCGCGTGCATCTCTTCGAGCGCGTCTTGCGTCATCGGCTTGCCCACGTTCGCCAAATCAATGGCCTGTCCGCCCGCCATGCCAAACGCCCCCGAGGCATCCGCCAAAAGACGCGTCGCTGCGACGATGCCATTCGCGCTCGCACCGCTCTGCGCCGCATCGAGAACGACACGGAAAGCAAGCGGCTGCAGTGCATCGCCTGCGAGCATTGCTGTGGCTTCGCCAAATTTCACATGATTGGTGGGCTTGCCGCGACGCATGTCATCGTTATCCATGCACGGCAAGTCGTCATGAATCAGCGAGTAAGCATGGATCATTTCCACTGCAGCCGCAGCATGGTCCGCGATCGCTGCTTTCGCGTTGATCGCCTCAGCGGCGGCATAGGACAAGAGTGCACGCAGCCGTTTGCCGCCGCCCAATACGCTGTAGCGCATGGCCTCACAAAGCTCGCCTGAGCGCAGCTCGTCGCCGGGAAGAAAGCGACTCAGGGCCGTTTCAATGCGCGCACGATGGGCGTGCGACCACGCGTCGAAGGACATCTGGCTCACGTGAGGCTACTCGTCCGAAGCGTTCGCGCCACTCGCGCCCGCGAGCGCAAACGGTTTAAGTACATCGCCTTCGAGCACTTTCACCTGTTGCTCAACCTGCGCGAGCTCGGCCTGCGCGTATTTGAGAAGCTCCGCGCCGCGCTTATACGCCGAGAGCGAATCCGCGAGAGGAAGCTCGCCACTTTCTAACGAATCGACGAGCTTTTCGAGCTCTTCGAGGGCGGCTTCAAAGGTTTTGGGGGCGGACTTGGCCATGTTTCGGCAATAAAGTGAGGTGCTTAGGATTTTAAGGATTGGTTCGCCGCGGCGATGCCCGATTGAAACCTACGATTCGAGCATCCGCTCGGGGGGCGCGGCCAGACTGATCCTCCTCAGACGGACCTAATTCCAAGGCCGAAACATCTTGGCGCCAGGTTCGCAGGGTTTTGGCTTGCCGTTTGCGCCCTTAATCGGAGTGCCTCGGATCGGAATGGAGGCCTGGAGGCCGCCCGAGAGCTCAGTCGAAATTTCGAAGCTACCGTCGCGGCGCATTTTCGCTTTCACCCGGTGTTCAACCTCAATCACCCGCCCCACCCACGGCTGATTGCATCTGCCGACCCAGCTCAGCTCAGTCTTTGTCTCTCGCACATCATGCAGCGAGCAAATCGGGCCTTGTGCCGCCAACACGCCCTGCCAATCCTTCGCCCCAAAGTCTTCATTGGTGAAGTGATCGACGCAGAGCTCACTGACATGCCGATTCCAGTCTACGCGGTACATTCCTTCAGGGAGAGAGGGCTTTGAATGAGCTATGTTGCTAAAAAGCGCAATCACCGTCACGCCCAAACAAAATATGGGCTTTACGGAAATAGCTGTTTTGCGCAAACGGCCGAGGTAAATCGCGTAGTTCATGCGCCGAATCGTAGTCGAGCCGCGTGAACTCAGCGTGAACTCCGAATCGAGCGCGTCACCTAAAGTCGCTACAGCGTCCCCGATTAGGCGTTCTATTGCATTTACCCGCGATGCGCAGTACCGCGCCACTCGCGATTTGCCTCAGGCGCACAGCGTCGCGCGGCGTCACATTGCGGACTTAAGCGTTTTCTTATCCTGCGCTTTACACTCTTTCGACCGGAAAGTGCGGGGTGTCCCGCTTTCGGGGAACCTATCCGCCCATGGGATAATTATCGTGTTTGACGACGCGGCCTCCCGCCAGCGGCGCCCGGTTCCGGACCTTTTGCATTGCGAGCGCATTTTTGTAGTGCGAGCACATGCAAGACAGTACTTAACCCGGCGCGAGCCACGGGCAGAGGTTGACTTAGCAACGGTTGGGTGCAACCCGTAATTGCACCTCGATTGTGTTGGGTTAATCCGGGCTCTCGCGAGCCCACCTCTGTTCCGTAAAAGGGTGGTCGCCATGACGCGTCTATTCACGGCTGCAGAATTGTCTGCACCGGTTTCACAACTTGTTCCTGCCGCGTATTTTGACGAAGCGCTGCTCGCTCGTGAGCGTGAGCTTTTGTTCAAGCGCGGCCCCGGCTATGTCGGCCATGAACTGATGGTGCCCAATGTGGGCGATTTCATGGCGCTTGATACGCTGAAAAACGCCAAAGCACTTACGCGCAGCGAGCGCGGCGTGAATTTGATTTCTAACGTCTGCCGCCACCGCCAAGCCATCATGCTTGATGGGCGGGGATCGCTCAAAGCCAATGGCGGCAATGTCGTCTGCCCGCTGCATCGCTGGACGTATTCGGCGGAAGGCGATTTGATCGGCGCACCTCACTTCCCGTGTAACCCAGCGCTCTCGCTTGAAAACCGTGGGCTAAAAACGTGGAACGGCATGTTGTTTGACGGTGTAAATGATCCCGTCGTCGATCTCGCGAGTTTGTCAGCGCAAACGCGCGGTGCGCTCGATTTCGATGGCTACGTATTTAGCAAAGCCGTCGTGCATGAATGCGATTACAACTGGAAAACCTTCGTTGAGGTTTATCTAGAGGATTATCACGTAGGCCCTTTTCATCCGGGGCTCGGCAACTTCGTCACCTGCGACGATTTAGCTTGGGAATTCGGCAAAGAATTCTCCGTGCAAACCGTGGGGCTCTCACGCGGCTTTGATCGGCCGGGTTCGCCGGTCTACAAGCGCTGGCACGACGCCGTGATGAAATTCCGCGAAGGCGTGCCGCCGCCACACGGCGCGATTTGGCTTACCTATTACCCGAACATCACGGTGGAGTGGTATCCACATACGTTGGTCGTCTCCTCGCTTTGGCCGGTGACGCCGACCAAGACGCGTAACGTCGTCGAGTTCTACTACGCCGAAGAAGTGGCGCTCTTTGAGCCGGAATTCATCGAAGCGCAGCAAGCGGCCTACATGGAAACTTGCGTCGAAGACGATGAGATCGCGGTTCGAATGGACGCAGGACGCCGCGCGCTGTTTGAGCAGGGCAAAGTGGAAGTCGGGCCTTACCAAAGCCCAATGGAAGACGGCATGCAGCATTTTCACGAGTGGTATCGCGCGAAGATGGGCGAAGCGCTCGCTGAGTCATAGCCACGTTGTCGCAAGACACCGACGCGGTTTGCCGCGTAGCATTGGTGCGCTCGGCGTTTCGTAGTTTGCGAGCCGATTTTGAGTTGCATTGATGATGGTATCCAGCGCTGCCGTAAAACCAACCGTCGCCAAGACGACACCTCAAAGCCGCATACGTTGGCTTCGGCGCATTCTCATTGGCCTTGTCGCGTTGATTCTGTTCGTTTGGGCGGCGAGCGCGTGGTTCGTGCCCTATGCAATTCAGTCGTATGCGCCAAGCTGGCTCAAGCAGTCAACGGGCCGCACGCTCAATGTCGGCGACGCGAGCTTCAACCCATTCACGCTTCGCCTCACCGTAGCCAAACTTTCGCTGAAAGACGGCGAGCGAACACTCGCCGCGTTTGATTCACTCAACATCAAGGGCGCGTGGTCGAGCATTCCGAACGCGGCCTGGACGGTCGATGAAATCTCGCTCGTGCGCCCCGTCGTGCAGACGCACACCGCGCGCGATGGCACGCTCGATTGGTCTCGCTTTCTTGATTCGTTTCCAAAACGCGAATCGAGCGCAGCGAGCGATTCGATTCCGCGCTTGATTCTCCGCAATATTTCGATGACCGAAGGCGCAGTGCGGCTCACGGATGAACGCGCTGGTTCATCGACAGAGGCGCAGCGCCGAGTTGAATTCGCGCCCCTCTCGTTCAAACTCGACAAGCTCTCCACCCTGCCGCGTGATCGCGGCGAATATGCGTTGGATGCAACCTTGAACGATCAAACTCGCGTGCAGTGGAAAGGACGCGTCGGCGGCAATCCGATTGAGAGTTCGGGGGATTTGTCGATTAGCCAGTTGCCGCTTGCCAAACTCTCTGCGATGACGGGCATCGCGCTGCCTGTCTCGCTTTCTGGCACCGCCTCATTGCAAGCCAACTACACCGCCGCATTTGGCACTGATTTTTTCGCGCTCGGGATGGGCGGCGGCGCGCTCACGGTTGATCAGCTCAAGGCAACACAGGGCAGCGACGAATTGACCTTGGCGCGGGCGAGCGTTGCACCGCTTTCGCTATCGTTCGCGCGCACCGAGACCCACACCAACGCGCCGCAGACTGTGTTCGCCGTCGAGCCGCTCAAGCTCGCACTTAACGGTGGCACGGTCCTCGCGCGCGGCGCTACGAAGCAGAGCATTTCGTTTAACAGCCTGACGACGGAAGCGCCCGTTTCATTGGGGGTAGCTGAACGTAAGATTGTTATCCCGAGTTTGCAATTGAATTCACTCGTCGCCCAATTAAATAGGGAACAGAACGGACGAGTTGTGTTGCCGTTTTCGACAGATGATGCGTCGCGACCCGCGCAAAAAACCGCACCGGCACAGCTCGGCCCATCGCCCATCTGGACGCTTGAATTAGGCGAACTCGAAACTAACGACGCCAAACTCAGCTTCAGTGACGCGAGTCTTGCCACGCCGCAAGTAGCAAGTGGGCTGATTGATGTGGCGGTCGGCGCAAAGCTTCGCCTGGGTGAACAAAGTGCATTCACGGTGGATGCGAAACGCGTTCGATTGCGTGAGGTGAGTGTTCGCGATGAAACGAGCGTGCCGGCGTGGCTCTCGATCAAATCGGTGAACGCAGCGCCGTTTTCGTATTCAAGCGAACAGAACAAACTCGATCTACCGAAGTTCGAAATCGTAGCCGCGCAGCTAGACACCACACTCGCTCAAGGCGGCATTGATCTCGGTAAAAAGTTTGCGAGTGCAGGCGCAAAGAAGCCATTAGACAAACCGCTTGCGCCAAGCGACGCTGCCGCGAAGCGTGCGGACGTATTCATCACGACGCTGGCGGGCATCACACTCACCGACGGCCGCGTGACGCTCAGCGACACCACACTTCCCGCGCCGCAGGTGCATACGCTGCAGAGCGTGCGCGTGAATGTTGATAAGTTTGTCGTAAGCGGCGCGCAACCGATTTCTGCAAATGCGAGCGCGACGATTGCGAACGGCGGCTCGCTTCAAACGAAGCTTCGCTTCGACCAGAAAAAAGGCTCAGGCGAACTCGAATACACGCTAGAAAAAATCGCATTGCCCGCGTATTCAGCTTATCTCAATCAAAACACGAAGCTCAAGCTCGCAAAGGGTGAAGCGGCAGCGCGCGGCACTCTGATCTTCTCGCCAACGACGGGAAACAACGAGACACTTCGCGTGCAAACAGCGATCACATTGCGCGACGTGGATTTGCTCGATGAAACGAACAACGCATCGTTCGCGCAGTGGGCTGAACTTTCGACCACTGACGCGAAACTCGCAGTCTCTGCCAGCGGCCTCACCATTGCACTCGCTGATTTGCTACTCGATCAACCGCGCGGCAAGATCGTGATCGGTGAAGATCGCAGTGTGAATCTCGCGCAAATTGCGAAAGCGGGCGGCGCGAAGACAGCGCCTGCAAGTAGCGAAGTAAAACCCAATGAGCCCGCCGCTTCAGCAGCGCCAGCGCCCGCACCGTTGCCGAGCGACTCCGAACCAACCGTGAAGGCCAGCATCGCTCGGGTGCAAGTGACCGGCGGCGACATTGAGTTTGCGGATCTCTCGCTTCGGCCACAGTTTGGAACGCGGGTCTCTGATCTTTCGGGCTTGATTGTCGGGCTTTCCACGGAGCTCGCTTCGCGCGCTGAGGTGTCGCTCGAAGGCAAAGTGGATCAGTTTGGTTTAGCGCGCCTCACAGGCACCGTCGCGCCCGCGCGTGCGAGCCAATACACCGATCTGAAAGCCACGTTTCGCAATCTTGAAATGGCGAAACTCACACCGTACTCCGGAAAATTTGCAGGCCGCACGATTGAATCGGGCAAGCTCTCGCTCGATTTGGACTATCGGGTTGAGGCGCGTCGCTTAAAGGGCGAAAACCAAGTCATCATCGACAACATCAAGCTGGGTGATCGCGTCGATTCGCCTGATGCGACGAACCTTCCGCTGGATCTTGCGATTGCGCTTTTGCGCGACAGTAACGGCATGATCGATTTGGGGATTCCGGTGCAAGGATCGCTCGATGATCCGCAATTTAGCTACGGCTCCTTGGTGTGGAAAGCGATTGTGAATGTGCTCAGCAAAATCGCGACTGCGCCGTTTCGTGCGCTCGGGGCGCTCCTTGGCGGCAGCGGCGAAGAATTTGAGGCCGTGATTTTCGAGCCCGGCGAAGCGCGGCTCTTACCGCCAGAGCGCGAAAAGCTCGCAAAGCTCGCCACGGCGCTTGAGAAGCGCCCTGCGCTCAAACTTTCGGTCGAGCCGCGCTTTGACCGAGCCGCGGATCGCGATGCGCTCGCTGACAACATTTTGAAGATCGAGATCGGAAAGCGTGCGGGGCTGAAGCCACCCGGCCCCAATGAGCCATTGATCATTTCGTTCACCGATCCCAAGGTGCAGGCCGCCCTCGACGAACTTGCCGCAAACGCAGGAGACGATGCAACAAAGCTTCGCGCCAAATTTCTGCCGCCGCCTGCGAATGCAATCACCGGCTTGATTCAGAGCGCGCGCGAACGAGTGACCGAGCGCGGACGTTCAGGGGTAGCCGAGGCTCGCGCGAATTACTACCCGGAACTATTTGCGCTGTTGAAGTCCAAGCAAACAGTGCCTGACTTTGCATTCGAAGCGCTCGCCTCGCTTCGCGGACAAGCGATTCAGAACACGCTCACCGGCGTCAACAAATTTGATTCGGCGCGCGTTAGTGTCGCCGCGCCGAGCCCAGCAAAAAATGTAAAGCCAGGGCAAGTCCCAACGCAGTTGGCGCTCACAGTTAAATAGGAAAGCGTAGATATGACGAGCTCTGCCCGCGAACCGCAAATCATCGATGCCGTGCCCGAACGCATCGTGCGCGAAGACGTGCGCGGGGATGCGCGCGCGTCCGACGAGCAGCGCGCCGGAGCTTCGAAATCAGTTCACGGCAAAGGCGGTGCGGCCGCGGCACGCCCCCGGCCCACGTGGAAGCGAGTGGTCATTGGCGTGCTAGCGCTACTCTACGTGCTCTCACCGCTTGATTTGGTGCCCGATTGGATTCCGCTCGTTGGTTGGCTCGACGATATCGGCATCCTTGCGTGGGCCGCGCGGCAAGTATTTTTCAAGCGGAACAGTTAAGGAAACGCTGAACAAGTCTCTCGCGTCCGTCGCATCGGCGGGCTTGGGCGATCTGAAAGCCCGAAATTCTTCAACATAGCCCCGCTATGCCTCAGGATTTCTGGCCTCCGGCTCATCCCAATCCGACGCGCGCCGAATCGCTGAGACTTATTCAGCGTTTCCCTAGCGTTTATTTCGCCGCTTGATGCAGCCCAAGCGTATTGCCAAACGGATCGATCAGCATGCACACGCGAGCGCCCAAATCCGTATTCCCCGGGCCTCGATGTAGTGTTGCGCCATTGGCGATCAAGTGAGTTTTCACCTGCTCCAGATCGTCAACTGACCAATAGCTCGTAGTGCCGCCGATGCCACCGGGGCATTTCGCATCTGCCGGGTGAAATCCGATCAATAGCCCCGGCGCTTGAATGAACGCGTAGTTCGGGTTTTCATATTGCACGTCATCTGCAGTGAGCCCGAACAGCCCCGCATACCAGCGAGCCGCATCCTGAATGTCGTTCACAAAGAAAACAACGGATTCGATGGCGTTGAGCATGATGATCTCTACTTTCTCAGCAATTAAATCTGCTTACCCCTGATTTAATTCGGGCTAAACGGCGTTTACACGGTAACTTGATTTTGTTGATTGCAGCCCCTTACCCCCAATTAAGTGGGGGCCAACTGAGCGAAGTTACTGGCTAGATTTTTCGTGATTCGCCGTTTTTGAAGACGTGAAATCGGGCGGGATCAACGCCATATTTTTTGAGCGCGATGCTCAAGTCTTTGGGCGGTTGATCGAGCGCTTCGTCGGTCAGCATCCAGGTGCCCCAGTGCACGGAAAGCGCTTCTTTTGCGCGCAAATCTTGGAAGACTTGCACGCTTTCGTCGGGGTTCACGTGCTGCGCGCGCATGAACCAGCGGGGCTCGTACGCGCCAATCGGAATCGCTGCCCAATCGAAACCTTCAGGGAATCGCGCCGCGATGTCTTTGAAGTCTTGGCTGTAGCCCGTGTCGCCGGTGTAGATGAAGCGCCAAGCGGAATCGGCCCGATTCGCGGAGTCACGCGCTTCAATCACGATCCCGCCCCACAAGGAACGGTTGGTGTCATTCAGACTGCGTTTGCTCCAGTGCTGCGCGGGCGTGAATGTGTACTTAAGCCCGGCGAGCTCAATCGAATCCCACCAATCGAGTTCGCGCACGTTGGTCACGCCGCGCGCGGTGAACCAAGGCTTGAGTCCGATCGGGATGAGATAGGTGGCTTTGGGGAAGCGCGATTTGAAATCGAGAATGCTGCCTTCGTCGAGATGATCGTAGTGATTGTGCGAAACAAAAACGATGTCGATATCCGGCAATTCATCCGGCGTCATCATGAACGGCACCTCGCGCTTCGGCCCTGCAAATTGCACAGGCGCGGTGCGCGCTGAAAACACCGGATCGGTGATGATGTTGACCCCATTCACTTGCAACAACACCGTCGCATGCCCGAGCCAGGTGATCGTGCGCTCGCTGCGATTGGCTTTCAGGAAAGTAACGTCGGGTTTCACGCTCGGCAACACGCTCCCCCACCCTGCCGTGGGCGCTTTCGCGACGGTGTTTTGCGTGAGCCGCTCCCACTGCCATTTCCAGAAATTCTGGTCGGTGGGATGCGGGTAATTGTTGCGAAAGCCTTCGGCCGTGTGATGCTTTTTCGACGCGTCGTAATTCACATTCGTACTTTGAGTGATGAGCGTCGTGCAGCCCACCGTCAGTAAAACGAGAAGCAAGCCCGACGCCAAATAGCGATTCATCATGCGTGGATGTTAAGCGCTGTTTTCGACCTCAAAGCGACAGGCTTATAGCGCCCCGCGCTGCGGCATACGCACGTAGCTGCAATCCACATCATCGATGCGCTGAAACTGAAAACCGAATCGTTCGTAGAGCCGGATGGCATCACTATTTTTCAATACGACCACGGCAATAGGATGCTGCGCGCGATCGGCCTCAAGGCAGAGCGCGTGGAGCGCCGTTGAACCGATCCCCAGACCGTGAAACCGCGGATAAAGATAGAGATTTTCGAGAGTGATTGTGTGAGCGGATCGCGTGACCACAATAAGCCCAGCGCGCTCGCCATTCCAGAGCAGATGACGCGAGTTCGGCGGGTCGAATCCGTTGATAAAGCGCTGACGCGCGCGATTGCGATCAAAGCGACCGAGCCGCGAAAGGCTTTCCTCCATCGCGGCTGCGCGCAAATCGGCGAGCGCTTCGCGGTCTTCAAGCGTGACCGGTGCGTAGGTAAGCATCGGCGAGACGTGCGTGACGTTAGGCGAGCGCCGCTTTCACTTTCGCGGAGACGACAGTCATGTCGGCTTTCCCCGCAAGTTTTGGCTTCACGATCGCCATTACTTTGCCCATCGCCGCATTGCCTGAAACGCCGGTTGCCGCCACTTCGGCAACCGCGGCTTTCACCGCAGCTTCAATATCGGCGTCACTCATCTGTGCGGGCATGTAGGCGGCGAGCACCTTCAACTCAGCCTCTTCTTTTTCAACCAAATCAGCACGATTGCCCGCTGTGAACTGAGCGATCGATTCTTTGCGCTGCTTGATTGCTTTTTCAACCAGCGCAATGATGTCGGCGTCAGAAAGTGTGATGCGCTCATCGACTTCGCGCTGCTTCATGGCCGCGAGCAACATGCGAATCGTGCCAAGCTTGGCGCTCTCGCCCGCTTTCATCGCGGATTTCATGTCGTTGGTGATGGTGTCTTTGAGGCTCATCGAAGCGCTCCATGAAAAATCAAATGTACAAATGACTGCGGCTCCCGCAGGAGCCGCAACAACCAAATCTACCCAGCGAGGCTAGCGTATTCGGTTAGTAAAGCTTCGGGGGCAGCTGCATGCTGCGAATGCGCTTATAGTGGCGCTTGCAGGCGGCGGCGTGTTTGCGCTTACGCTCGGTGGTTGGCTTTTCGTAAGCCTCGCGTGCGCGCAGATCGGTCAGGAGACCAGTTTTTTCGATAGAGCGCTTGAAACGGCGCATTGCGGCTTCAAACGGTTCGTTTTCACGGACTTTGATAATCATGTTGGATGTGTGCCTTGCTGTGCTCGCTTCGGAGTGTTCGGAGCGAAGAATCTGCTGAGTAGCCAGCTAATATAACGCTAAATGATTACTTCCGGAAGCCCCCACCCCGTTCCAAGGCGCAGATTAGTGCTCGGGATCGAGTCTTCGTGCGACGAAACCGGCGTGGCATTGTTTGATCTAGACCGCTACGAAATCGTTGCCGAGGCGCTCAATTCACAGATTGCGCTGCACGCGCCCTACGGCGGCGTGGTGCCGGAACTGGCGAGCCGAGATCACATTAAGTACGGACTCTCCCTCGCAGATAGAGTATTAACCGATGCAGATGCAACCGGCGACTCGATCGAAGCAATTGCTTACACACAAGGGCCCGGTTTAGCGGGCGCACTGCTCGTGGGGGCGCAGCTCGCGGCTGCACTCGCGTACGCATGGGGAAAGCCAACGATCCGCATCCATCATATGGAAGCGCATCTCTTGTCCCCGTTACTTGCGGACGAACGACCGAATTTTCCATTCTTGGTATTACTTGTTTCTGGCGGTCACACCCAATTGATGCGGGCCAACGGCGTCGGAGCTTATTCACTTTTAGGTGACACCATCGACGACGCAGCGGGTGAAGCATTTGACAAATCGGCGAAGCTCCTCGGCCTTGCGTACCCGGGTGGGCCGCTTCTTGCGAAGCTTGCGCAATCGGGCAATCCGAGAGCGTTTTCCATCCCGCGACCACTACTTCACTCAGGTGATTTGAATTTCAGTTTTGCGGGGCTAAAAACGGCGGTTGCCAATGAAGTGCGGCATCTCACCGGGACGGCGCTCCCGGCGCGCGGGGCCATTTCAACGCCGCAACCGATGCTGCCCGTCGATCACCCACGCCGCGCGGATCTGGCCGCGAGCGTTGAGGCTGCAATCGTTGATTGCCTTGTGGGCAAGTCGCTCAGAGCGCTCGACGAAACGGGGCTTTCGCAGTTAGTCGTAGCGGGCGGGGTGGGAGCCAACCAAAAGCTTCGCGAATCGCTCACGACCGCGATGGCTCGACGCGGGGCCGACGTGTTCTATCCACCGCTTGCCTTGTGTACCGATAACGGAGCGATGATCGCGCACGTGGGCGCGCTGCGCTTGGCCGAGGCGCGACATGAATACGATGTGAATGTACGCCCGCGCTGGAATCTAGCCGAACTTACGAAGCCTAGGTAAGGAAACGCCGAGCAAGTCGCTCGCGTCCGTCTCGTCGGCCGGCTTAGGCGGGCTGGAAGCTCAATCCGCCGCGCGCCGAATCGCGGAGACTACTTCAGCGTTTCTCTAGCGCTTCTTGAACGCCGCCTCTTCTCCAGAGAGAAGTCGCTGCACGTTGGAGCGGTGACGCCAAACCAACAAAATAGTCATCGCAACCGTTGCCCAAAAAACGGGGCTTATACCGAAGAAGAAATATCCGGCCACCGGCGCGGCAAGACTCGCCACAATTGCTGAGAGCGAAGACACGCGAGACACAGCGAATACGATCGACCACACAAGCGTGAGCGCGAGTCCGATTCGCCAATCCAGCGCCCACAGCACACCAGCTGCGGTGGCCACCCCTTTGCCGCCTTTGAATCCGAAAAATACGGGATAAACGTGGCCCAAGAAGACCGCAATGGCCACACAGGCGATGCCAACTTCCGTAATCCCGAACTGAGCCGCTAGGTGCTTGGCAAGCAATACCGCGATGACGCCTTTGAAGGTATCGCCAAGCAAGGTGAGCGCTGCCGCTTTTTTGCTGCCGCTGCGCAGCACGTTAGTCGCGCCAGGGTTGCCGCTGCCGTAGCTTTTAGGGTCAGCCAAACCCATCGCCTTGGAAACGATCACAGCAAACGAGAGTGAGCCGAGCAAGTAGGCGAGGATGGAAGCGGAAAAGTTAGCGATTGTCATGGCAAAGTCGCGGGGCGTCGCTCTGCATTGGAAAACAAAGCGGGCACGTTGTGAAGAGTGCGAAGACAGAATGAATCGACTAAATCAGTTGCAAGCCGCATTCGTCGCGATCACGCAACAAGAATGCTATTAGAAAGGCACTTGCTCAACGGAGCGATGACAAAAAGATGCGTGGATGCGCAAGAACGTGCGAAGACGCGTGAGGACTCTCCACGCATTCTTGACGAAGCATCACGCGCTCACGGTAGTTGTGCGGAATTCTTTGCGATGGCCCGAATATGTTGAAATGCACGCCGTCGTCGCGACGCGAACTGTCGCCCCTTAAACGCAACACGCGCAACGCGATCAACTCGTTATGGATCTGGTTTTCATCAAAGGGCTCAAGTGCCAAACAATTTTGGGCGTTTACGCGTGGGAGCGCGTGGCACTGCGGCCCGTTCTGATTGATTTGGAAATCGGCGCAGATCAGGAAGCCGCGTTTGCGCACGACAATGCCGTCGGACTCATGAATTACGACAGTATTTCGCGGCGCTTGAGTGAATTGCTACCCGCGCTCTCCTACAAAACGGTTGAACGCTTAGCGACGCATGTGGCGAATGTGGTGCTCGAAGAGTTTCACGCACCGTATGTGAAAGTCACCATCGGCAAACCGGGGGCGGTTGCCAACGCCGCAATGGTGGGCGTTGTGATTGAGCGGCGAAAGTAACCGCTAGGGACGAACGTAGCCGAAAATCACACCCGGCTTAACTAAAACCACTGCGAAAGGCGCGCTTTACGCGCTGTGGTGTTGCAAAAAATTAGCCGCTAGGCCTGATTGAATAGGGACTAGCGGTCTATTGTTATTGCGCGGTCACTTTGCGTTTTCCGAGATAAATCCCGAGGCCGGCGACGAAAATCGCGCCCGCAGCCGCTGCGGCGTACTTCAATGTAGCCGAGGCTGGTCCTACGTACTGCGTCCACGCAACATCGGTGACGATCATCCCCCCGGCAATCCATCCTAGCAGCGCGGCGCCTGCGGTCACGATCAATGGGAAACGATCAATCAGCTTAAGCACCAAGGTTGATCCCCACACGATGATCGGAATGCTGACTAGAAGCCCAAACACAATGTACGCGAATTGATGATCGCCCGGCGTGCTTTCGGCGGCCCCTGCGATAGCGATCACGTTATCCAAGCTCATCACGAAGTCTGCGATGATGATTGTTTTCACGGCGCCCCAGAGGGACGCGGCGCCCGCCACATTGTGATCTCCATCGTCTTCCCCTACGAGTAGCTTGATGCCAATCCACAACAAAAGCAATCCGCCAATCACCTTGAGGAACGGAATTTTGAGCATCGTCACGGCGAACGCAATCAGGATCACACGCAACACAATAGCGCCAGCCGTGCCCCAGATAATGCCCTTTGTACGCTGGTGAAGGGGCAGATTTCGGCAAGCAAGCGCGATGACGACTGCGTTATCGCCGCCGAGCAGGACATCGATCAGAATAATTTGGCCAATGGCCGCCCAGTTGATTTGAGCAATCCAAGAAAAGTCCATGTTCAATCGTCGTAATGGTTTTCCAGGATTCTAGGATTCGCACCTGTCGAGTGCCTGCCGAGCGACTGACGAATACACGGCACCTATTTTTCGGTATCAGTGAGGCCTTTGACAAAGCTCTTTTGCATCACGATGATGACCAGAATCGGGGGAATCAGCGCGAGCACGGTGGTTGACATCACGATATGCCAATCAGTCGGCTCAGCCCCCGTGCCGATCATTTTTTTGATCGACACGACGATCACATCTAGGCTATTTGAGGTTGTGATCAGAAGCGGCCAAAGATATTGGTTCCACCCGTAGATGAAAAGAATGACGAAGAGCGCCGCGATGTTGGTGCGCGATAGTGGAATTACTACGTCTTTGAAAAAACGAATCGGGCCCGCGCCATCAATCTTGGCGGCCTCAACCAGCTCATCGGGAATCGTTAAAAAGAATTGCCGAAATAGCAAGGTTGCAGTTGCTGACGCAATTAAAGGCAGCGTGAGCCCCGTGTAGGTGTTAATCAGGTTTAGATCGGTGACCACCTGATAGGTTGGCAGGATGCGCACCTCAACCGGCAACATCAAGGTGATGAAAATCATCCAGAAGAAAAGCATGCGGCCGGGAAACTTGAAGAAAACCACGGCGTACGCTGAGATCAAACTGACCGAAATTTTTCCGAACGTCACGATGAGCGCCACGATCAGCGAATTCAGTAGCAGCGTGGAGGCAGGCGGTGAAAGATACGTGCCGGTCGCGCCTTTAGACCACGCCTCGGCATAGTTGGCTAAAAACTCGCCGCCGGGGTAGAGCTGCATGGGCGCCTGTGCGATGTCGCGCGGCGTGAGCGTTGATGCGACAAAGGTCACCCAGAGCGGAAACGCAGTAATAAAAACGCCGATCCAGAGCACCGCATGCGGCAACCAATTGGTTCGAGCGCCAAGGGTTTGCGGGTTCATCAGTAGTGCACCTTCTTTTCGACGTACCTAAACTGAATCGCCGTAAGCACAATCACAATGGCCATCAAGATCACAGATTGCGCCGCCGATGAGCCGAGATTGAGCGCAATCACGCCGTCGTAATAAACCTTGTAGACAAGAATTTCGGTCGCTTTCGCAGGCCCGCCACTCGTCACCGTATCGATAATGCCGTAGGTGTCAAAGAATGCGTAGACGATGTTGACGACAAGGAGGAAGAATGTCGTCGGCGACAAGAGCGGGAAAATGATCGTGCGGAATTTGCGCCATTCACCCGCGCCATCAATCGACGCAGCTTCCAAGAGCGCCTTCGGAATGGATTGCAAGCCTGCGAGGAAGAATAAAAAGTTGTAGCTGATCTGTTTCCACGCAGCAGCGATGATGACCAGAATCATCGCGTCATCGCCATCCAATTTTGGATTCCAATCGACGCCGAGTTTTTTGAGCCCGTAAGCGACGATCCCGATTGATGGCGAGAACATGAAGAGCCAGAGCACGCCCGCCACTGCGGGCGCAATCGCGTAGGGCAAAACGAGCACGGTTCGGTAGAACGTCGCGCCGCGCACCACGCGTTCGGCCATCACCGCAAACAAAAGCGCGGGCACCAGCGCAAAGATCGCAACGGCCGAAGAGAAAATGATCGTACGCCACAAGGTTGCGCGGTAATCAGGATCGCTCAACACTTCCTTGAAGTTGTCGAGCCCAACAAACGTTACCGATTGCCCGAACGCGTCTTGCTGCAAGACGGACATGTAAACCGCTTGCCCCGCAGGCCAAAAGAAAAACACCAGCGTCACCGCAAGCTGCGGCGCAAGCAGCAAATACGGAAGGAGCTTGTTATTGAAGATGACGCGGCGTTGCATGCTCCGAATCTAACAAAAAAGTGAATGAAAAAGGGCGCACGACGCGCCCTTTTTTTCGTACGCGAGTGTCAGTCTAGTTAGACGCGACAGCCGTTTTCTCAAACGCGCGCAGCGCTGCGTTGCCGCGCTTCTGTGCATTCTCGATCGCCTCTTTGGCGGTCTGCTTGCCCTGCAGCGCTTTCTCGACTTCCTCATGGTAGAAGTCACGGATTTCGGTCCAGCGGCCGAAGCGGTAGCCACCGGTATGTTCGCCTTGCTTGCCGCTAGCCAGTGTTCCAATCGCGACCGCTGCGCGTGGGTTTTGTGCGTAGTAACCTTCGCGCGTCAAATAGTCGAACGCGGCGTTGGTTGCGGGCAGGAAGCCAGTGGTCTTCGCCCAATCAATCATCACGGGTGTCGAGCGCAGGTAGTCGAGGAATTTCGCGACGCCGCGGAATTCAGCGGCCGAGCGATTCGGTGCGTTAAATACCCACAACGATGCGCCGCCAACGGTTGTTGCGTAAGGCGCACCTTTTGCGTCCGGCCAGTACGGCAGCGGCGCTACGCCCCAATCAAACTTCGCATCGCGCACGTAGCCGCCCATTGCGCCGGAGCTCTGGGTGATCATCGCGCATTCGCCGTTTTGGAACGAAGCGGAAGCATCGTTGCTGCGACCTTTGTAGTCGAAGCTCTTGTCTTTTTGCATGTCAACGAGCGTCTGCACTTGCTTCACGAATGCCGGATTGCTTGCGAAGTTCAACTCTGAATTGACGCCGCCGCGACCGTTGGCTTGTGTACCCAGCGACAAGTTGTGACGCGCGCCGAACTGTTCGAGCTGAATCCAGGCGAGCCAGGTGGTGGTGAAGCCGCAATTCGCTGCATTGGTGCTGCGAATTTTCTTTGCTGCGGTGATGAGATCCGGCCACGTTGCAGGCGGCTTGTTCGGATCAAGCCCCGCTTTTTTGAACGCGTCCTTGTTGTAGAAAAGGACTGACGTGGAGACATTAAACGGCATCGAAAGCAACGAGCCGTCTTTCACGCCGTAGTAGCCGCGCGCAGGCGCAATGAAATCTTTTGGATCAAACGCAATACTTGCGCGCTTGAACACGTCAGACACCGGAACGATTGCGTTCCTTGCGCCCATCATGTCGCCCGAACCTGCATCAAACATCTGCATGATGTGTGGCGGGTTACCCGCGCGGAAAGCAGCCACTGCGGCGGCGCGTTGCTCTGGATATTGGCCTTTGAACGAGACAGTAACCTTGTACTCGTTTTGCATCTTGTTGAATTCTTCGCCGTACTTGGTGAGCGTTTCGCCGCCCAAACCGGTCAAGCCCATCCACATTTGAATTTCGATGGGTTTGTTTTGCGCGACAGCCCCGGTCGTCGCGAGTGCGCTGCCGACCGCCAACGCGGTAAGCGCTTTTTTGAACGAAATCATTGATCTCTCCTGAAAAGAATCGTTTTTGTGCGAACGCAGCAAATTAAGTTCGCTATCGTAGAGCGTGAATGTGACACTTTTTAGAAAAACGCGCAAACGCGGGTTTCCCTCAGAAGGCTGAACCCGATCCGCCTAGGCGATGGCGCGCGCGGTGGACTGGGACGGGTTGAAGCCCCAAAATTCATAGGCCAAGCAGGGCTATGTTGAGGGGTTGTGGGGTTTCAGATCGCCTAATCCCGACGATGCGACGCGCACGCGTGACTTGTTCGGCGTTTCCTTAGATTGCTTGATATAGTCACCCCATGGCACAGCTTGAGTTCAAACACGTAAAGAAATCCTACGGCAATGTAGACGTCATTCACGGCGTTGACCTCACCATCTCGGATGGTGAATTTGTCGTGATTGTCGGGCCGTCGGGATGCGGTAAATCCACGTTGTTGCGCATGGTCGCAGGGCTTGAGCCGATCACGCACGGTGAGATTTGGATTGACGGCAAAGTCGTCAATACGCTCGAGCCGAAGGATCGTGATATCGCGATGGTGTTTCAGAACTACGCGCTTTATCCGCACATGAATGTTCGCGAGAACATGAGCTACGGTCTGCGCATTCGAAAGATGCCACAAGCTGATATCGATTCCCGCATTGCCAAAGCGGCGGAAATACTTGAGCTTTCGCATCTTTTGGATCGAAAACCGAAACAGCTCTCCGGCGGTCAGCGCCAGCGCGTGGCGATGGGGCGTGCGATTGTGCGTAATCCCAAAGTCTTTTTGTTTGACGAGCCACTATCGAATCTTGATGCGAAGCTGCGCGTTGAGATGCGCTTGGAAATTCAAAAACTGCATCAAGAACTCAAGGTGACGAGCCTGTACGTGACTCACGATCAAATCGAGGCGATGACGCTTTCGGATCGCATGTTGGTGATGAATTCCGGTGTGATCGAGCAAGTCGGTACGCCGAAAGACGTGTACGAGCGCCCTGCTTCGCTCTTCGTTGCGAACTTCATCGGCACGCCTGCCATGAACCAAATTTGGGGCGAGCGGGCTGCGCAATCGCTCAAGATGGAGACGCATGGCGACATGTTTCATGTCGGCGAATTTCCGCGCAGCGTTGAAAACAATCAACGCGTCGTCGTTGGCGTTCGCCCTGAACATTTGCAGATCGTGCCGGAAGCGCAGGCGCGCTTTTCAATCGCGGTGCAGATGGTCGAATGGGTTGGCGCTGATGCCTATGCCTACGGTCAATTCGGCAGCTATCGAATCATCTGTCGCCTACCGAGCGAAGGCTTTGGCTCGAATGCACGCGTGGGAGATCGCCTGCCCATTTCGTTCGATCCTGTGCGAGTGCACTGGTTTCATGCCGACACAGGTAAACGGATTTGATCAGCTCAGGCTTGTTAGACCATATTCAAATTGGGCTAGAGGCTGATTTTAATAGTTTTCAGTAAATTATTTTTTGCTTTGTTTGCCCAGAACTTGTCTGGGCAACCGCTTAGTATTTGATCGAATGACACACCGCGTTCTCATCGCGATTCCAATCTACAACGGCCACGATGCCCTGGAGCGCTGTCTTCAAGCGCTCATCGATGAGCGTATCGAGGCCGCGCATCGAATTGTGGCGATTAACGATGCGTCCAGCGATTTGCGCGTTGCTCCGCTACTTGAGTCATTCACGCGAAAACACGCGAAGCGTGCGATTGAAGTGCGCCATAACCGGGTGAACCGCGGATTCACTTGGAACGCCAACCAAGCCATCACAGCGACCCGCAGCGACGAACATTTGCTTCTGCTGAATTCCGACGCCATCGTCACCGAAGGTTGGCTCGATCAGATGCTTGTAACGCTCGCACGCGACGAGAGGATCGGTACCGTAACGCCGTTTTCGAACAACGCGACGATTTGCTCCTATCCCGATTTTTCGCGCGAGTGGCCGGTGCCGCCTGTTGCAGAGCGCGCTCGCATCGCGAAAACGCTCGCAAATCATCGCGCGGATGAAATCGACATTCCCACGGCAGTCGGCTTTTGTATGCTCATCTCGCGTCGATGTCTCGATGCCGTCGAGAGTTTCGATGAGGCGAATTTCCCACGCGGTTATGGTGAAGAAAATGACTTTTGCCGTCGCGCAGCGCTTGAGGGTTTTCGAAACGTGATGTGCACGAATGCGTATGTCGCACACGAAGGCAGCCAGTCCTTCACCGAAGAAAAGCATGCGCTCATGCGCGACGGCGGCGCACGCTTGCTCGCGCTGCATCCAGACTACAACGATGTGGTTGCCGCTTGGATAAAAAGCGATCCGGCGCGAGCGCGTCGTGAGCAGGTGAATGCGCTCCTCGGCGCTTGATAGCGCGGCAAGCGCGCTACAAGACACGGCGCTATCGCCGATCAGAGAGCCCAAGTAAGCGGAGCGTTTTTTCGGTTGCCCCGCGATGAGCGGCGACAAATTCTCTGGCGCGTGCACCGACGCGGCGACGATGCATTTCATCGTCAAGAAATTCGAGGACGACGGTGAGCGCCTCGCGTGAATCGCGAGCAGGTTTCGCCGCACCTAGCGTGAGCGCAGCTTCAGCCGCTTCTTTGAAATTAAAGACTGACGGGCCGAGCACAACGGGCACGCCTAGCGCGCAAGGCTCAATTAAGTTTTGGCTGCCGGTTCCACCGAGCGATCCGCCCATGACCACCACTTTCGCGTTTGCATAGTACGAGAGCATTTCGCCCATACTGTCGCCGATGATCACCTCGCAATCGGCACCGATTTGAGCGTCGCTACGCCGAGCGACGCTGAACCCGAGTTTCTTTGCGAGTTGATACGTGCTCTGCCAGCGCTCTTGATGACGCGGGACGATGACGGCCATTGCCCGCTCACGAAGCGGATGGGTCACCAAGGCGTTCAAGATTGCGGCATCCTCGCCTTCACGCGTCGAGCCTGCCACCCAAAACGGACGCGCCGCGTTGCCGCTTGTCATGTGCTCGGTCAGTCGGTCAGCGCGCGGCTGCAGGAAATCCGGAATCGCTAAGTCGAACTTGAGATTGCCTAGTACGTGCACGTTGCGTGCGCCCAGCGCGCTGAAGCGCGCGCTGTGCTCTTGGGTTTGCGCGGCGACGCCTGAAAGCAAACCAAACATTGATCTCGTGAGCGATCCAGCTCGCGCGTAGCCGCGCGCAGAGCGCTCCGAAAGGCGCGCATTTACGAGCCACAGCGGAACTCGCTCTTGAGTTGCCACCGAACACACGCCGGGCCACACCTCGGTTTCCATCAAGATGCCCAATTTAGGACGCGAATTGCGCAGCATTTTGCGGATGAGAAATGGCGCATCAAACGGCAGGTATCGAATGCTCACCTTGTTGCCGAAGAGCTCTCGCAGCGTGGCACGCCCCGTTGGCGTGGTGCAGGTGATGAGGATTCGTTTGTCTTGCCGCAACAATTCACGCACGATCGTGGCCGAAGCTCGTGCTTCACCGACCGACACCGCATGGATCCAAACATCGACATCGACCCGAGTTCCGCGAAGCGCCACGCGTTCACGCCAGTGTTCGCGGTAATGCGCATTTTTCTTGCCGCGCAGCCAGAGGCGCAGAAATGCAAACGGCAACGCCACACACCAGAGCAGCGAATAAACAATTCGAAACCAGAGGGGCATAGCGGCGGCCAAGAGTGGAAGCGCAATGTTACCCGCCTAAAATGACCGGTTTGGGGGATTTGGGGCGCGCGAGCGACTCCAGCATCGAAAGCGAACGCATGATTCTCGTCACTGGCGGCTGTGGCTTCATCGGCAGCAATTTCATTCTTGATTGGCTAGCAACACATACCGAGCCGGTCGTTAACGTCGATTTGTTGACCTACGCAGCAAATCCGGAAACGCTCGCGAGCGTTTCGGTCGATAAACGTTACGCGTTTGAGCGTGCCGACATCTGCGATACAGCCGCGATGAAGGCGATCTTTGCGAAGTACCTGCCGCGTGCGGTGATTCACTTCGCGGCGGAAAGTCATGTGGATCGCTCGATTCACGGGCCGATGGATTTTGTGAGAACGAATGTGCTCGGCACGGGCTCGTTGCTCGAAGCGGCGCGCGCACATTGGAAATCGCTCGGGGACGACGCTGCGGCGCAGTTTCGCTTTGTGCATGTGTCTACCGACGAAGTGTTCGGTACGCTCGGTGCGAACGATCCGAAATTCAGTGAGCATTCTCGCTACGAACCGAATTCGCCGTACAGCGCTTCGAAAGCGGGCTCTGATCACTTGGCACGAGCGTATTTCCACACCTATGGCATGCCAGTGATGGTGACCAATTGCTCAAATAACTACGGGCCGCGTCAGTTCCCCGAGAAATTGATTCCGCTCATGATCGTGAATGCGATCGCTGGCAAACCGCTGCCAATCTATGGTGATGGAATGCAGATTCGCGATTGGCTCTATGTGTCGGACCATTGCAGCGCAATTCGCCGCGTGCTGGAGTCGGGCGCGCCGGGCGAGCTCTATCTGATCGGCGGTGATGCCGAAATGCCGAACCGTGATGTCGTGCACACCATTTGTTCTCTGCTAGCGAAGCACCGCCCAGGCACTGATTACACAAAGCAGATCACGCACGTGACAGACCGCCCTGGCCATGATCGTCGCTATGCCATTGACTTCTCAAAGATCGAGCGCGAGCTGGGTTGGCGCCCGTCGGAAAACTTCGCCACTGGCATCGAAAAAACCGTACTTTGGTATTTGCAAAACGCCGAATGGGTGGCGCACGTTCAGTCGGGTGAGTACAAAACGTGGATCGAGAAAAACTATAAGGAACGCTCGGCAACGCCAGCGTAGTGAAGGACATGAAGCGAAAAGGCATTATTCTCGCTGGGGGCTCGGGAACGCGTCTTCACCCCGTTACACAGGCGATCTCAAAGCAATTGCTGCCGATCTACGACAAGCCGATGGTGTACTACCCACTTTCGGCGCTGATGCTCGCTGGATTGCAAGACATTCTGATTATTTCGACGCCACAAGACACGCCGCGATTTCGCGAGCTGCTCGGCGACGGTTCCCAATGGGGGCTAAATCTGCAATACAAAGTGCAGCCCTCCCCGGACGGGCTAGCTCAGGCCTTCATCCTCGGGCGCGAATTCATTGGCAACGATCCTGCGGCGTTGGTATTGGGTGACAACGTGTTCTACGGTCATGAGCTGCAAACGCTTTTGACCAACGCTCACGAACGTCAAAATGGCGCGACGGTATTCGCGTATCCAGTGAGCGATCCCGAACGCTACGGCGTGGTTGAATTCGATGCTGCGGGCAAAGCGATTTCACTTGAAGAGAAGCCCGCAAAACCGCGATCACGTTATGCCGTGGTCGGACTCTACTTCTACGACAACGACGTTGTCGATATTGCCGCCAATTTGAAGCCTTCGCCACGCGGTGAGCTTGAAATCACGGACGTCAACAAGGCGTATCTCGCGGCAGGCAAACTCTCGGTGGAGATCATGGGGCGGGGCATGGCGTGGCTCGATACGGGTACGCACGATTCGCTGCTCGAGGCCTCGCATTTCGTGCAAACCATTGAGCGGCGACAAGGCTTAAAAGTTTGTTGCCCTGAAGAAATCGCGTATCGCATGGGCTTCATCGATGCGGCGCAACTGGAACGATTGGCCGCGCCGCTCGCGAAGAGTGGTTACGGAAAATACCTGCAAGACGTTCTCAAAGAAAGAGTATTTTGATGAACGTCATCCCAACCGCGCTCGCGGGTTGTTTTGTTCTTGAGCCGAAAGTGTTTGGCGATGCACGCGGTTCATTTATGGAATCTTGGAACGCGAAGCTTTTTGCAGAAAAGGTCGCGGCGAACGTGAGCTTCGTGCAAGACAATCAAAGCATTTCGCAGCGCGGTGTGTTGCGCGGCCTGCACTATCAAATCGAGCAACCGCAGGGAAAACTTGTTCGCGTGATCGATGGCGAGGTCTACGATGTCGCGGTTGATCTTCGTCGCAGCTCGCCTACGTTTCGGCAGTGGGTCGGCGTGACACTCTCCGCAGAAAATCACCGCCAATTTTGGATCCCGCCCGGCTTTGCACACGGTTTCTTGGTGACGAGCGAACGCGCGACCTTTCTCTACAAAACGACCGACTACTACGCGCCCACGCATGACCGCACGCTTGCATGGAATGATCCAAGTCTCGCGATTCCCTGGCCCCTCGCCGACATTGGCGAACCGACGGTGAGCGAAAAAGATCTGCGCGGCAAACCGCTTTCTGAAGCGGATACGTATGCCTAACAAGCCGCTCAAAGTTCTGATTTGTGGCGCAAATGGCCAACTGGGTCTGGCACTATCGCGCCGCTTGGATCGTGCGCACGACGTCGTTTGCTTGAACCGAGCACAGCTTGATATCGGAAACGAAAATGCCTGCAATGAAGCGCTTGCGGCAGCGCATGCAGATGTAGTGTTCAACTGCGCCGCCTACACGGCGGTAGATCGCGCTGAAACAGAGCGCGATGCAGCGTTTGCAATCAATCGCGAGGGGCCGCGATATCTTGCTCGCGCATCGGCACGAACGAAATCACTGCTCGTGCATTTCTCCACCGACTACGTGTTTGATGGCGTTGCGCCCATTCACAACGGCGCTCCCCGTGCCTACGTGGAATCCGACCCCACCGCGCCGCTGGGCGTCTACGGCGCGAGCAAACTTGCAGGTGAAATCGCAGTGGCTGAAGCGACCGAGAGGTTCGCGGTGTTTCGTCTGTCTTGGGTGTACGCAAACGATGGCGCGAACTTCTACAAGACGATGCTTCGCCTTGCGGGCGAGCGCGACCGTCTGCGCGTGGTGAACGATCAGCGGGGCATACCGAATTTCGCCGGAGATCTCGCCGATGCCATTGCGTCCACGCTAGAAAGCGGACTTGAGGCGCTGGCTGCAAACCCCGGCGTCTATCACCTGAGCGCCACGGGCGAGCCCGCGTCGTGGCATCGATTCGCCTCGGAAATTATTGAACGCGCGCAACTTCCTGCGAAGCCTGTCGTCGAAGCAATCAGCACATCGGAATTCCCAACTCCAGCGACCCGCCCTGCGTGGAGCGCGCTGGATAGCAGTCGCTTCACGGCGACATTTGGCGTGTCACTACCGCATTGGCGAGACGGGCTCATTCGCTGTCTTGGCGAACGCCGCTTGTCGGCGTAAATTCGGGGCTACGCGTTGAACATGGCGTTGCGTCGCGAAACAAAGCGCGCGAACGCCCAATTTCCAAAAAAGGAAGCATGATGAAGATTTCTATGCTCGGCACTCTTGTGATGTCGGCGTTCGCGGCATCAACCGCGATTGCGACTGTCACTGAGAACCTCACTAGCGGCGCGGCAACTCGCGTGGATGAAGCCCCCCGCTCGATGGGGCAAGCGGTGATGATGAATGAAAAGGCGGCGGCACCCGAGCGCTTCTTAGGTCGCGCCGCAGCCTCACACCGCATCGCGCTCGAAGCGATCAGTGCAGAGCAGTTTTCGCTCAAACTAAAGAGCGCCGCTATCCAGCGCAATACGATGCAGCGCCAGCCGACCGCAGTAGGCGTCGGGCGCGACGTTCCCGAAGACTCGCAACGCGTGAATTTCGCAGCGCTCAGCTGGGAGACGGTCGCGGGTGGTGCTCAGGTTGCGCGCATCGAGCTCGCAATCCCCGGGGCTGCCGGGATGCGTGTGGGCTACCGCGTCGCAGGCCCGGTCGAAAAACTTGTCGTGCGCAGTGGATCATTTGATGCGCGCGAGGCGTTCATCGGCGCGCCGCTGGTGAGTAGCGAGCGCGCATGGTCGCCCACCATTGAGAGCGAGCGCGGCATGTTGGAGTTTGCAATCGCAGCAGGCGCGAAACCGAGTGATTTCACGCTGACCGTCGAGAAAATTTCGCAGCTCGCGAAGGTGGGCCGTGAAGCAGTTGCAGAGAAACGTCGCGCGCCGGCCACTTGCGCTGCGAGCCCCGACGAGATTGGCTGCTCTGATAGCTGCAACATCGATCTCTCCTGCGTCTCAAATCCATCGCAAGCCTTGATTGACGCCTCACGCGCAACAGCAAAGTACTACTACGTGGATGACCCCACAGGCACCACACGCATTTGCACTGGAACGCTGCTTAACTCCAACACTTCGCCACGGCGTCCGTATTTCTTCACCGCTGCGCACTGTGTTGCGACCCAGCGTGAAGCAGCGAGCATCGAGAGTTACTGGTTCTTCGACTCGGTGGCCTGTAACGCACTTTCCACGCCGCCTTATCAGCGGCTCACCACAGGCATGTCGGCGCGCGTTGTCGATGAAAACATGGACGTTTCGCTTTTGGAGATGAATAGCAGCCCGCCCAACGGCGCCGTCTTCGCGGCGTGGGAGGCAAGCGTTATTCCACGCGATGCGGTGGTAGTGGGGGTGCATCACCCACAAGGCGATTTGAAAGCGTTTTCAGAGGGAACCATGCAGGGCTACGAGAAAGTGAGCTCACTCGATAACTTCATCAAGATTCGCTGGACACCGAACAAAGGAACCACCGAAGCGGGTTCGAGTGGTTCAGGCATTTTCACCTTCCGCCGCGATTGCGGCTCAGGGGCTTCTTGCTATGAACTGCGTGGCGCGCTTCTTGGTGGCGGCGCGTCGTGCGCGACACCCAATAGTCCTGACTATTACTCGCGCATGGATCTGCTCTTCACCAGACTCACGCCATTTCTCTCGCCGGCAGCGCAGATTCCGTCGACTACAGGTTCGCAGGCTGCGATGGTGGAGTTCTACAACCCGCAGTTTGATTACTATTTCATGACCTCGCGCGAGACGGAGAAGTCGGCGCTTGACACGGTGAAATCAAGCGGCGGTGATGCCCTTTGGTATCGCACAGGTTACTGGTTTAAGACGGATCCCTTCGCCTCGCCCACCACCAATTCGCTCACGCGCTATTTCATTCCGGGCGCGGCGATCAATCAAACGCGTGGTGGCCATTTCTACACGGCGCTCAATGCTGACAAACAACTGATCGCAAACACCGGACGCGAGCGCTCGGGCTCTGCATGTAACAGCATGCCCAACGGATTCTTTTGTAACGAAGGAACCGATTCGTATGTCGCCCCGCCGATCGGCGTTGGCGCTACCGCTGGTTGCGCGGCAGGAGAGCGCTCAATTTGGCGGGTGTTCCGCGGCAACTCGCGCTTCCCAGACGATCCTAACCACCGTTACGTGAACTCGATCGGGATGTACAACTACATGATTGGCGAACAAGGCTGGGATGCCGAATTCGTCAACATGTGCGCGCGCCCTTAGCGCGCCCCACGGAAGTCAATCGCGGTGCGCGGCTCTTTGTCGGAGCGCGCACCGTTTTTTTTGCTCGCTTTCGGGAGCGCGCCTGCGAACTAACGAACACTGTCTAGCGCAGCTTTAAGCCGGCCTTGTACGATTTTCTTGCCTATCTCAACCCACAACAAAACTGACTCGTATCCCTTTTTATATAGGGCTAAGACTAATTTTGTAGGCGGGTTGTCGCCTGTGACCTCACCGCGCGCGTGATATCGCTAGAAGCGGTATTCCACCGCGCAAGCATCACCAAGCTTTACCGTACCTTCGCGTAAGACGACGGCGTTCCAGCCAAAGGTGACGCCACCGAGGTCCGGGTTGTTACGAAAACGAGCGAGCGTGGCCAAGGGTTCATCGGACAGGCGCGCGCCAGAGTCTTGATGGGTTGTGGTGATCTCGCAGCGAACGCAGGGTTTTACGAGACGCACGAGCACCTCGCCGATGGCGACGGTTTCCACATGATCCTCGTCCCAAGCAGGTAGTCCCGCCAGCACAAGGTTAGGGCGAAAGCGGTTCATTGGCATCGCATGACCCGCTATGCGCCCCATGCGTGAATTCAGCGCGTCGAGCGAGCTCGCATTGGCGAGCAATAGCGGGTAGCCGTCTGCGAAAAAGGTGTGAGCGCCGCTATCGCCCGCGTAGCGCGCGGAGCACTCCCGACGCTGCTCAGGATGAAATTTCACCAGCCGGTATCGATGCGGGGGGGCGTCTAGTACGCGTCCGATCCACGCTGCAGCCTCGTCGCCCGCATCCAGCGCGATGAGTTCGCTGCCCCAGACTTTAACGCGACGGAGCGCATGACTCGGTGGTGCGCTGACGCGCAGCTCAGCCAACGGCGCGCAAGAAAGCAAGAGCGAATCACCATCGATTATTGCGCTCACCGTGGCGAGCGCAGGCGCTTCACGTTGTGTCACGAACCGCTCGGGGCTCGTGCGCGTGTCAACCACCATCCATTGCCTGTCATGCGTCACGCCTGTGGTGGCGATATGAGCTGCGTCCAGGCTCACCGCACGAAATGATTTCACTGGGTAACAAAAAAGCCCGGCGACGCGGACGTCAGACGGGCTTGTTTCAATCACATTCGAGCCGCTCAAAGCGATGCGCTCGGGAGCGAGTTACTTGGCGGCGAGACCGGCGCTGTATTCAGCCAGCGCTTTCATTTCGGCGTCGGTCAGTTTCGCGGCGATTTGCATCATGATCTTACCTTGGGTGTTCGGATCTTCCTTCGTCGCTTTACCGCGCGCGCCGGACTTGTATCCCATCAGCGAGGAGAGCACGTACTCGGCGTGTTGTCCGCCAATTCGCGGATACTGCCCGGGGATACCAGCGCCGCTTGGCGAATGACATCCGGCACAGGATGGAATGCCGCGCGCGGTATCGCCACCGCGATAGAGTCGCTCGGCCGTTTTTGCAAGCGCCATGTCTTTAGTGCCCACGCTACGCGGCACTTGCGCCGCGAAATACACGCCAAGCGCTTTCATATCTGCGTCGGAAAGAGTCGCAGCGAAGCCTTTCATGATGGCGTTATCTCGCTGACCCGTCTTGAAATGTTTCAGCTGACGTGCGGTGTACTGCCAGCCCATCCCCGCAAGACTTGGCTGCGTCGGCACGCCGGAATGTCCATCGGCACCGTGGCATCCCGCACACACGCCCGCGAGCGCCTGCCCTTTCACAAAATCTGGGTCCTTGTTGGCTTGTGCGAACGCGGGAAGCGAAAGCAAGCCTGCGCTAAGGAATACAACGAGTGAACGCGATAGAGTGCGAGACATGATGATGATTTCTTGAGAAGCTAGAGACAGGCGTTCACGGTTGATTCGTGACGAAACCCATCGCACGCCGAGCCAATGGCCCAGGCAGTCAGATGACAACCTAAAATTATAGGCAATGCGTGAATCGGGAAAAGACCGAGTCTTTCGTGTCTACCTCCGCCTTCCCGTATTGTCTGCATATTGTCCCCGTATCGACCGAGCGAACATGCCAAAACCCGACCCCACGCAGGCGCGCGTCGCGCCCGCGAAATCCCCTCAGGCGTCGCCGAAAATCGAGCGAATCGCCCGGTTTGCCGCAGCTCGATTCGAAAAGTCAGTGGTGGAATATGCGGGCTGTCCGGCCGAAAGCGGCGCAGAGATCGCATTCGTTGGCCGCTCAAACGCAGGCAAATCGAGCACGATCAACCGGTTTGTCGGGCAAACGAGGCTCGCGTACGCGAGCAAACTGCCGGGTCGAACACGTGAACTGAACTTTTTCACGCTGCGCGGCGGCGGCTACCTCGTCGATTTACCAGGCTACGGCTTTGCGAAGACTCCGCGCGACAAACAGCGAGTGTGGATCGGCGTGATTGAAGAGTATTTGCGCCTTCGCAGCGCACTCAAGTCCATTGTGATCGTTTCCGACATTCGACATGCGCCGCATGCTCTAGACCTCGAATTTATCGACTGGATCAACCAGCTGCCGACTGACGCGCGGCCTCGCCCGCAGATTTTGTGGCTGCTCAACAAAGCGGACAAACTCACTCAAAGCGAGCGCATGCGTGCCGAGAACACACTTCGCCAGGAGGCAAGCGAGTACTTGACGGACGCCGACAGCGTCGTTCTCTTTTCAGCGAGCTCAGGGCTCGGAATGAAGTTTTGCGATAGCTTTTTCGGCACGGTTGACGCCTAGGCTGCGGCTCGCAGATGTCTACGCACCGCTTCGGCGATTGCACGCCCGGCACTGTCCCGTTGCCTTCACAAAAGCGATCCACCAAAGGATCGACAAAAAACAGTGCGTCGTATGGACAAATCGGTCAGTCGCGTGATCGAGCTACCTTCAGCAGATGCGCACGCAACAAAAAGAAAAGCCTCCGAGCCGTTGCCGGCTAAGAGGCTAATGTTCGTTGCCGTCTCGAGAAGGAGTTGCCACGAACACCCGCTCAGGGAGGAGAAGCGGGAGACGAAACGTCTAGGACGAATTCTGTTCAGGTATCAAGCGCATGTCAAGTGTCTTGGACAAAAATGAGTATTGTCTTTCCTGTTTAAAAAAATAAACAAAAATCGTCTAGCCCTTATTTAATAAGGCCTAACTTCCGTTTCTTTTATTCTTCGCTAGTATAAAAATTAACAATTTATCCAGATAAAGCTTGAAATAAACCTAATTTGCTGTCATTTATCGATATCCTAGCGCTTCCGCAAGATGCTTCGTTCGCAGCACGTCGCTGGATTCAAGATCGGCAATGGTGCGGGCCACGCGTAACACGCGATGCTGGGCGCGCACTGACAGGCCAAGGCGCTGTGCGGCCTGGGCAAGCAAACCCTCGCCAGACGCATCAAGCGCGCAGTGCGTCGCAAGCTCCGCCACGCCCAGCATCGCGTTTGCGCTACCTTGCCGCGCCAACGCACGCTCATGAGCAGCGACGACTCGCTCGCGCACACGCGACGAAGATTCCGCCGACGTCTCACCCGCGAGGGGCGCACGCGTGAGCTCGTGCCCCTGCATTGGCACCATCACATGCAAGTCGATTCGATCAAGCAGCGGCCCGGAAATGCGATTGCGATATCGCGCAATTTGATCCGGCGTACAACGACACGGTTTAGCTGCGATTTGAGCGCCGAGATAGCCATCGGCGCAAGGATTCATCGCCGCCACGAGTTGAAAGTTGGCCGGATACGTCACCTGCCGCGCGGCTCGGGAAATATTGATTGATCGCGTTTCCAGCGGTTCGCGCAGCACGTCAAGAATGCAGCGATCAAATTCCGCAAATTCGTCCAGAAACAATACGCCGTGATGCGCGAGGGAAATTTCACCGGGTTTTGGATCACTTCCCCCTGACAAAACGTTAAATATTTGAGAAAGTACGTGCTTATGAGCACGTTATATGAGAAATCTGCACCGAAACCTCCAGCACGGCGTGTACCGATCAAGTCCTATGAGGGGATCCGTGGCGTTACGCCGGACGGACAGGAATTTGAGTCTTTACTTGAAAACGACTACTTAACCCTCCTGCGTTTCGATCCAGACGTCGCGCAGTACCGAACGCAACCATTCAGCATCTCATACCGATACGAGGGACGCGACGCACGCTACACACCGGACATGTTCATCGAGTATCGATCAACCAATCCGAGTTTCAAAGCGCGGCCTCACGAGATTATCGAGGTGAAGCCCAAGTGGATCGTCGCCAAAGCCGATCCCTTGATGATCGCAAAGCACGCTGCCGCCCAGGAGTACGCCGCCTCAAGTGGCTGGGTGTTCCGAGTGGTGACCGAGGACGACATCCCGGCAGACACCCTGTCGAACGCACGATTTCTATTGCGTTACCTTAGTCGCGAGCCCATGGAGCCATATGCAAGCCTGCTGCTAACGTCGCTACAACGCTTCGAGCAATCGCGCGTAGGTCTCATCCTGCGCTTGTGCCAAGAGAACGAACAAAATCAAGCGCAACTGCTCACCGAGCTCTGGACGCTGATTGCGCAACGGCGCATCGGGGCAGATCTCGAAACCGAGCTCACGATGAACAGCACGATTTGGCACGTCGAGACGCCATGAATTCGCAACTTAAACTCATGCCCGGATCGCTCGTCCAGTGTCGCGGACAAAACGCGGTGGTCGTCGATTTCATCGACCTCACAACGGTGCTCGTCGAATGCGCCGAAGCGGGACAATCAGTGCCTGTAAATCTGTCTGAGCTTTCGAGTTGTCCGCTCGAAATCGACAGCGCTGAAGCGAGCCGGCTTCGTCGATTGGCAGAAGAAGCGCTGCCGCAAATCAGCGATCGCCGATGGCGCGAAGCGCGTGAGCGGCTCGATGTGCTGCGGCCCATTCTCTTGCAACCAAAACACTTCCGAGAGCTCGCAGATGTACGTGCCGCCGCTGAGAAGCTCCATAAGAGCGTGCCTACCATTTACCGCTGGCTCGAACGCTACGAGTCCACGCAATCAATCCGCGCCCTCCTGCGCGTCAATCGGAACGACAAAGACAAGCTACGGCTCGATCCGGCGCTGGAGCGGATCATAAGCGAGGCGATCGCCACGGAGTACCTTGCACAAAAGAAGTCACCTGCCACGGTCGCCGAGCTAGTGCAGAAACGCTGTCACGAGGCAGGGCTGAAAGCGCCACACCCAACGACGATTGGACGTCGGATCCGCATGCTTGATCCACAAGCAACCCTGCGCGCACGCGAAGGCAAGAAGGCGGCGAAAGAAAAGTACGGGATGCAGCGCGGCCAGTATCCGGACGTAGAGTACCCCTTAGCGCACGCCCAGATCGATCACACACCGGCTGACTATTGTCTGGTTGATGAAGTCCACCGCAAACCGCTTGACGGCTCCCCCACCTTGACCATTTGCATCGACGTACACACGCGTTGCATATTAGGTTTTTCGTTATCGCTCGAAGCTCCGAGCGTTCGTGTTGCGGGCGAATGCATTATCCACGCGGTCCTGCGCAAAGAGCGGTTCATGCGCGATTTGCAAGTGGAAGCCGAATGGCCTTGTTACGGCGTGTTCTCGGTGGTGATGACGGACAACGCCTCCGAGTTCGAGGCTCCGGACTTCGTGCGCGCGTGCAACGCCTGGGGCATCGAAGTCCGCAAGCGTCCGAAAGGTGCGCCTAATTACGCCGGACTCGTAGAGAGTACCTTCCGCACCTATCTCAAGAAGATTCACGAGCTCGAAGGTGGACGGCAGCCGGGAAAGGGTCAACGGAGCCTTGCCTACGACATCCAGGGACGACCGATCATGACGCTTAGTGAGTTCCGCCGATGGATGACTATATTCATCACAAAGTACTACCACCAAAAGCCACACTCAGGGCTCCGCGAGTTGCCGCCAATCGAAGCTTGGCGTCGCGGCATTCTTGGGTGGGGTGACAGAAAGGGAATCGGCCTACCCAACGTCATCACCGACGAGCTTAAGTTGCGCATCGATTTCTTGCGTAGCGAGCGACGCACGGTGCAGGACTATGGCATTAAGTTCGCGAACCACAGCTATGGCGGTGACATCCTTCGCAATTGGGTCGCCGCTCGCGATCCCGACAACCCGAAGCTAGCCCGAAAGTTCGTGATCAAGTACGACCCATGGGACATAAGCGAAATCTACTTTCTTGATCCGCTTGTGGGCAGCTACTTCCCATTGCAAACCAATGCGCGGCTCGACCACATCACACTCTGGGAGAACGAACAGATCGGGCAACGTCAGCGTGCTGAGAACCGTGGCGCAGTAAATGAGGCGTTGATCTTTGAAGGGCTTGACGAGATGAGGGAGCAAGCCAAAACGGCCGCGAAGTCAACGCGTAGCGCTCGCCGCCAGCAACAACGCATGATCGAGAGCCAGCGTTTCTCAGTCAGAAAACGTCGTCAAGAAAGTGTTGACACTCAGAACACGTCGTTGACCCCGATCGGCGCGGCCGACGAAGATGACGGGCCACTCGTACCATTGCCTGGCGCAAAGGTCTCTGCACTCACGAAACGAGACCCTATTGATGTCTGACACTGAAGCGCCCACCACGAGCGTTGAGCGCTACCCGCATTTGCTGCCCGAGGTAGCAGCCATTGCCGATCTCCCCACGGATCAACGACTTGAGTTCATCCGCATGGATCGCTGGGTGCCCTATGATCGCGCCAACCGTATCGGGCAACGATTGCGCGACCTGGAGCGCATGCCACGCGTGAATCGCATGCCGTGCATGATGATCGTGGGGCGCAGCAACAATGGCAAATCGCACATCTTGGAGCGGTTTGCCGAAGAATATCCCGCTGATGACAACCGCGCGGGAGAAAACGTCGTCGCTTCCGTCATGCTGATGGAAACGCCACCGCGTCCAGATGACGCCGAACTCTACCGTCAAATACTGCGACAACTTAATCGTTACCACAAAACTAACCGCGATCGGGGTGAGTTGCGCGCCGTCGTCGTGAACTTGCTTAGAGCGATCGAGATCAAGGTGTTAGTGCTGGATGAAGTGAGCTATGCGCTCGCAAGCACGCCCGGTCAACGCGAAGCGTTCTTCAACGGTCTGCGCTATCTCACTAACGAGTTACGTATCTCCATTGTCTGCGCGGGCACCGAGAAGGCTCTACAGCTCATCAACGCAGATCCCCAAATCTCCTCTCGCTTCCAAGTCGAAGCGCTCCCCTTGTGGAAGGCTGATCGCGAGTTCCGGCTACTACTGGCCAATTTCGAGCAAGTGATCCCCCTGAAAGAAGCCTCCGAACTTTCAGCGAAGGGGTTGTCGCTCGAGATTCACGCGCGCAGCGACGGTACGATCGGTTCCGTGTCGGAACTACTCAACGCGGCAGCGATCTGGGCGATCGAACGCGGGCAAGAGCGAATCGATTCAGCGGCGATTGCGCAGTGTCAGTTTGTCCCAGCTGCGGAACGCAAGCGCCTCGTACGCGATGTCTGACGGTCGGTGGGGCGGTCGCCTTGGCGACTTATTCCCAGTCCACCCGCAGCCGCTACCCGACGAATTGCTGACCAGTTGGTTGTTACGTACCGCCCATGGCAACGGCATGAAGCTGCAGAGACTTCTTGATGTCGCATTGGGAAAAAGTGCCGCGACGTTGAATCGAGACTATGATCGTTCGGTCCCCGACGCGCACCTCAAGCGATACGCCGAACTCACAGGAATCGACGCAAGACGACTCACCGAGTGCACTTTGCGGGGGTTCTCGGGAACGTTTGTTGAAGAAGTAAAAACGACCACCAATACTCCTTGGATTCTTGCGATCGGCGTCCAACACCGTAAACGCAAGCTCTATGGGCAACAATACTGTCCGAGCTGTCTTGGTACCGATTTCGTGCCTTACTTCAGGCGGAGCTGGCGCCTGGCGTTTTACGTTGAATGCAATGTGCATCACGTCGCCATGTGCGATGCGTGTTGGGCGTGTGGTGCGCAGGTGATTCCTCATCGCATCGACGTCGGACAACCAAGGATGTCGTTACTCCAAAACATGCGATATTGCCATCGCTGTGGGGATGATTTGGCGCATGCGCCTCACTATCGACTTGACATTGGCGACATCGAGGTAGCGGTACGTTTGCGCTCTTTGATTTCGGTGCACTGGTGGCAGGAATCGATTGGCAACGGCTATAAATCGCAAACGATGGCCGATGACTTTGTCGACTGGCGCAATCTGTGCCACATCCTCCGGTCCCGCCGAGTGCACTTGAATCGACTTGGTCCCGCCATGGGGTCGTTGCTCCACAGAGAAGCGATCCCAGATAAGGGTCGCGCCGGTTTCACTGTCGAGCACGCGCGCGTTCATGAGCGAGTCGTGGTCCTAATCGAGGGTCTTTGGTTGTTGTGTGATTGGCCACAGCGGCTGGGTCGCGTGCTTCGATTCGCGCGACTTACCAAGCGACGACTGCTTAGTTCGTACACAAATTGGTCGCCCAGGATGCGTCATGTTCTAATAGATGACGCGTAGCAAACCCCAAGCGCCCATGCACAATAATCAAACGCGAGTCCGACATCAGTGCGGCAAACTCTAGGCCTCAATCAATCCTTCGCAGAGGGCTGGGCGGTGTGCCGAGTTGGCGGTACTAGCGTGTTGTTTTAACGTCAGAATTCGAGAAAGTGCACGTGGCCAATCCGTTACAAGCCTCACCCACATGAACTGTTGTCCTGCTGGTTACTTCGCCTAGCGCGTGGCCATGGCCTGAAGGTCCAGACCTTCAGCAATTTGATCTGTGGTGAGCGTTTCCAGGTGTGGAATCGTGACATCGACCGGTTGGCGCCACAGTGGTTAATTGACGAGCTCGCCATGCGAACCGGGACAGCCGACGACCTGGCGAACGCCTGTGCACTGCGCACGTATGAAGGTCATTTGGTAAAGCGCATTCGTCCTGCCGGTGCCGTACAGTGGATCCAGACGATGGGGATGTACCACCGAACTCGTTGGGGTTTCGGGCTGCAGTTCTGCTCAGCCTGCCTGGCGGAAGATGCCGAGCCGTACTTCAGAACTGAATGGCGGGTGTCGTTCAACACGATGTGCGCCAAGCATGTGAGCATGCTGCGTGATCGCTGCCCAGCCTGCGGGACGGCCGTTGCATTCCATCGGCTCGACATGGGCGTTGGCGCACAACCGCGCGGCGATGTGCTCTCCACCTGTTTTGCCTGCGGCTTCGATCTGCGCGACGCGGTAAGGCAGTCTGTCATCAGCTACGACAGGCAGTCGTCTGCCTGGCATCTGGGTCTCTGTGCAGCGCTGCAAAGTGAAGGGCGAACGGTAAGTCCGAAGCTCCCACCGTTAGATATGTTCGATGTTACGCATTATCTGTGCTCTTGCTTGGCGACGCGTTTGAAGACTGTTCACCTTCGCGAGTATGTGCTCGATGCCACGGGCATCGCAGACATTCCGTTGCTGCCAGGGCGCGTCCCTTTTGAGACGCGCTCGCTGGAGGAACGTCATCACCTGTTTCAGCTCGTCTCCTGGTTGATGGTAGACCTCAGACCAAGGCTACGAGACGCGTGGCGGTGTAAGGCGATTCGTTACAACCACCTGAAGAAGGACTTTGAGTGGGCGCCTGCGTGGTATTTGGACGTGGTAGGGGGGTTTTCAGATTGGCGGCGAAGGCACAGACGCTGACACGACCGGCGTATCGCATTTTAATGGAATGGAGACACGTTTTTAGTACGTTATATTCATTTTACTGTGTCTCCAATACAAAAAACATTAACGCAACTCCAGTTGCGAGTGCAGCTTCAACAGGGTCGACAGCTAACCCGCAAGGAGCTTTCGGAGCTCGCTCACACGAGTCATAGAGCTTTGGCCGAATGGATGCGTGGCACATCGTCGCCAATGGGAATGACTGCCCTATTAAACCTACTGTCTCAACTTCCAGCCGAAGAAGTGTCTCAAGTTCTACAGTTCTGGCAATCTGCCGTAGTCGGGGAGACTAATCACGCAACCGCGAATACACCGTTGAACTGATGCCAACTCCACCAAGTACCATCCCATCACCTCCGAAAGCTGTTCGAATGCAAGAGATCCGTTTCTACCGTGCCAGTGAGAAGCCCTATGGCGCACTTAGCAATCTGTATAAGCGGGAGTTTATGTACGAGGGGGAAGTATTCCCGACAGCCGAGCACGCGTATCAGGCTGGCAAGGCAAGAAAAGTAGCGGTCCGTAAATGGCTAATGGCGGCGCCGTCACCCTCGCTACTCGCCATGGCCGCGCATGGTCTCTACGTTTGGGATGTCGCGCCGGACTGGTCAACGCTCAAATTTGATCGAATGAGAGGCGTGCTCCTTGCAAAATTCACGCAGCATCAAGATCTGAAAGATCTTTTGGTCGGCACTGGCACAATGCGGCTAGTGGAGTCTGCCACCGTCAACAACGCCGTAAATCGCCTTTGGGGTGAGGTCAACGGGGTGGGGCAAAACATGCTGGGACAATTGCTAATGGAAGTCCGCTCAACAATTTCGCCCGCAAAAGGCAGGCGGCGTCAGCCCCAGACTGTTGCGTCTGCATCGACTAAAGTAACAACGTCATCACGGCGAACCACAACACAAACCCGGGTCGGTCTGTAGCGTAGCACTACCCCTGCGCCGCCAAGGTTTACTCACTCGACCTGAGAGAGATGTAAGCCGTGGCTCAACCATTCGCGATGACGTCGCCAATTCTCCGGAATACAGCGAGCGTACTCTCGCCAGCCCCAGTTCTCGTGCTGATCGAAGAATTTGACCTGGAGACCAGGCGGCGCACAGTCCACGTGCACCCTCGGTCATACAGTTCAGCGTCGACAGAGCTTGACCAAACGCTAACGCGCGCACGAGAGTGTTGTAGTCGCTGCCGAGGCCATCGGCGGTACCCGCTTTGAAAAGCTCGAAAATCATCCCGGCAGTGCACCAATCGCCCGCCCCTGCCGTGTCCTGTAAATATGGAAGGGAGTAAGCGCCCATGTGCAACCAGTCGTTGCTGAGCGAGGGTGCACGAAATTTCAACCCGGCGGAACCCAGCGTCTGAATTTCGATTGACACAGCACTCAGATCAAAGTGCGATAGATCGCTTATTCGATCATCGGCGTATTTAACAATCCGCGCGCTCTTGAGCGCCCGAGCAAACAAAGCGAGGTCATCACCAACCGTAGACGGTTCAAACACCACCAGCGCGCCGTTGCGAGCGTAAAGTTCAGCTAGCTCCACACCCACTCGAGTAGGGCGATCTAGAAAAAAAGCTACCGCTTTCGGCAACTTCGCCGCATTGATGGCAATATCTGTGCCGTCATCCGCATGCGGCCTATGTCTAGCACCACAAATCGGGCACACAAAACTAAAATGATGGGTTGCTTCGCCGTCCACACTCCGCTGATGCTGGTAGACAATTGGCGTGCGGAAATTTGACCGCTCTAACAGGTAATCCAAGTCAGCGCCAACTTTGGCAAACTCGTTTCGCACAACTTGCGCCGCGGCGTCCTCGCCAAGCGTGCCGACCGGAGTGGGATTCCACCCCAATGCACCAAGAATATAAAGCACGTTTCCGGCTGATCCGCCCAATGCGCACCGCGATAGAGTACCGTCCGGACGGACGATAACGTCAACCGCGAACAAGCCAGCTCCGACGATGCGATGGCGATTCGTTGTCATCAAATCACCGACATTGAACGCTCAGGATCAACGGCTAAGGTGTGAGCCAAACATGCCACAGATGCTCCGGAATATTGTCTGACAATTCGGGAACGACCGACAGCGCCGAAGTGTATCCGATGCTTTCCTCGTACATGATGGGGAGGTCCATTCTCAGCGCCGCCAAGAGCATTCCAACGCTACCTATCCGGGAGCCCGTCGGAGATAGTATTGTTCTTGCTGGTCGGGGCGTAGAGCTGGCAAACGACTCCTCGCGACTTTTGTGTATTCGCGTAATTGTTTCGCAAACGTCGGTCGGGTCGCTCTCATGAGCATAAATGACGTCAAGGAGATTGACATCCCAATCGTTCAGGACGGGCTCCTGAAATTCGCGCAATAGCAAGTCGCCACGTCGAGGGTCCGCAGATGGAAAAGGCAGGATCGGGCAAGATTCGTCCGGAGCGAGTGCTCGATGAATTCGATTGAGTGACGTTGCGGAGCCCTCCGACAGCTGTGGAATCCACAGCTTAAGTGCGCTGCGAACGCTGTCGGTGTCCATGTCGGACTGAAATCCATGCACATACTGCGGAGCGTCACTTGACATCGATGCGACACGGAGGCTGCTCTTGTTACGTCCAGCCACAACCACGTGCGCATTGACACCCAACGCGCTCCTGCATCGTTCGTAAGCTTGCTTTATGATCGGAAAGCAGACGCCGCGTGACATCGCGCTGGCGTCGACGAAAACATCTGAGTAGCCGTTAGACAGCGCTGATTGGCATACACGGGTCGCGCGACGTCCCGCAACGTTAGCTGTGTCGTCAGCCACGATCGGTACATTTTCAAAGCGAAGACTCCGGTGAGTCAACGCTTGGATGAGTACGTCCTTGTTGCGCTGCGCCGAACGCTTAAGTATTTCGGAAACTTCCGGACGTTCTTCGACGAGGAATAAGAAGTCGAAATTCGGAAAGCCAGCAAGAACGCGAGGGTAGTGCAGGCACAACTCATTAAAGCCGAGCGTTCCGATGTAGAGGCACTTGCGGTCTTTGACTACGTAGTCAAGAAAAAATTGACGGCAGTCGTCGCCATGACTGGTGACGAATTTCACGACGCGACTCCGTCGGTAGGCAGCATCGACTGAAGCCCCGACAATGTATCCTCAATAAAGCCGCCTCGTCTGAGTGTGAGCCCGTTCGCCATGCAGGGTATCGCGCCTAATTCTAGGAGGCACCATATCCTGTTCTTACAGTGATACTGAGGAACAAACACCAGCGCCTTGTAGGCGAACGCAAAATGAAGCACGCGCGCTAGACGCTCCGATCGTAGCAGTACCCGATCCATTTCCTCCTGAGGTATGCCTATAGCGTTCGCGCCGTCGTCAAGCGGCGCGTTCGGCAACATTGTGCGATCAACACATCGCCTTGCGATTTTGTTTACGATTTCCCGCACGACAGCGTTGTAAGGGAAATCCCACTCGCTCATTACCTGATTCGCTTGTTTGACCAACGCTGTATGTTGCGCCTTCGGAGTAAGAGCTGGCGATGTGTTGCGGATAATGCGTGCCAAGAGCTCGTCAACTAACGTTCCCGCTAGCCGTATGAACTGCTCGATGTTCGCATTGCTCGCGGCTGTAAGTTTCTCCATTCCGTGGTAGTACGGACGGTCAATCTGGTGCATCAATTGAATGCGCGCACCATCAATTAGCGATGAGCCGGCCATCCGCTCATCGGTGACCGGTTCAGCGCGCAGATTGTCATCTGGAAGCAAGCCTAACTGAGGACTGCGGTTACGTTCGCGATGCATCAAAACGCGAAGGGTAGCGATCACTTCATCAGGCCGTGCACTGGCAGGAACTCGGGCTCGCAACGTATCGACCAACAAGCTGCTGAACCGAGAATCTCTCGCCAACTTGTCAATTTGCTCCGAAAGCTGCTTTATTTGCCCATCGGGGACGCTCGGAGCCCCTTGATCCAGCATAGGGCGCAAATCTATAAGGCCACGTCGTGCAAACTCCGGGATACTTGCAAGGTACCGATTGGCGATGTCCCTTGCTATTGGCTTGAACCTCTTATCGTTCGATGCGCCCAACTGCATTAACTTAAGTAAATAGTCACGTCCACGCGTTGAACCTGGAGCCGTGCCATCTTCAGCCATTGTCTCCTTAGTTAATGCGTCGCGATAATCGTCTGGTGAAACAACGTCTGGTCGGCACATTAACCATCGTGATACCCCCATTGCTTTGGATTTCAACCAGTCGCGCAATTGCAAGAACTGTGTTGGATGAAGCTCGTGCGCGTCGTCCACTATCATCATCGGGCGCAGAAGCACACCGGCCGAATGCGTCGCATTTGACCATTGCCGTAGGCGAATTCCGCTGAGGGTTTCGAATACGTCGTAACTAGAGTTCAAAAATTGGGCCGCCATTTCGCGTTCGTCTGGCGGTACTAGCGCGGTAACGACGCGAAAAATAGCCAATTCGATGCGTCGCGCATATTCCCGAAAAGTAACTGGATCGTCCGCACCCGTAACCGCTCTTACGGAGTCAGAATTTGCGCCCATGACAATTTCGACGTCGCTGAGTGGAACGTCCATTCCCTCTAGCTGCCTAAACCATCCCAGCACGGCCTTTGACTGCACGAAAGCGCGCAGCAGTGCAGTCCGCGTGTGCTCTGGGTACGGCAACTCCCAAATGTCGCGAAAGTTCGTGCTCATGGAAAGGCGATGAGCCAGTACGGTAGGGGCGCTATCCCTTATCAGCCCATTAATCGTAAGGACATCAACCAAATCCTTGTTGATCGTAGTAGTGCCTGCTAGACAAAGTGTCGCTAGCGACTCGAACTCAATCACCTGAGCAATAGTGGTCTTGCCACAGCCCGGTGTTCCGACCACCATCGAGAGCTTATCGATTAGGTCCGCGCGATCGCGCCTAAAAAATTCTTCGATCGGTGTCGGACTAACGAGCGAAAGTAGCGTCCGCCGATCAGTGATGAGCTCCGTGCGACGTTTCTTAAAGGGGTTATCCATTGCTTGAGTGACGCTTTCGACGTGCGAACAGGGGTTTCATGCGTGGTCGCCCGTCGTTCGGTGAAGCAGCCCATAGCAATGCGACAGAGTTATTCGGTGTGTTGTGTTCCAGGACGAGCGGTAACCCGCAATCCTTGTATCCAAACCATATGTTGCGCCCGGTGTGGTCATCTTCAATTTTGTTGTCGTACCAGTCTTTCAATAGCGCTATCAAGTCAACATCCGGATCTCCGGCTTGCACAACGATGTCAGCAGGTAAGACATAAGAGAACGACCACGAGTAGGTGAATTTTGGGTGAGTTTCGGCAAATAAACGAAGATCCGCTTCGATTTGGCGTTTCGCCTGATCGGAGGACAGGTGGTGATGTATGTGGAGCGCGCAACCTTCGGCCAACTGAGTTCCGATTCGACCTTCGTTAGCCTTGTAGAACTTAGGTACTTTGCCTTTCCATTTGCCATCTTGCATTCGAATCAACGAGGAGCCCGATCCAGAAAAATCATCGACCAAGCACACTGCCTCAAACTGATCTTTGTACGGCGATGGGCCATAAAGCGCGAGGCTCTTCCAGAGTTCGCTTTGCAAGTCTTCCCATTTATCAGCGCTAATCTCACTGAACGCAACCACCTGTTCATTTGAAACTAGGCCCTCGTTGTACCGTCGGAAAACGTCTATGCGAGCTCCGTCACTTAGTCCAACGTATAAGGTTCTGCGCCGCAGCAAATCGAGCCTAGCCAACGCGTTTTGTTCTCGCCATGTCTCGAACAACGGTATCTTGAGGAGGCGAGCAACACGTTTACGCGCGAGGTCCTCAATGATCGGTAAGAACAGGCTGACCAAATGGTGCATTTCCCGCTGACTTACGAAGATCAATCGTTCCTTAACGAAACGATAGGCGGTTTGGCGTTGTTGTACGGTGGGGAATTGGCTCAACCAATTCAACAACGCTACGTGGAAACGCGTCGCAGGTTGGAATCCCTGGTAGCTGTCGTATTTGTGGTCCACCATAAGTTGCAACTCACGGAATTCTCGAGCAAATGCAGCATCTGACCATTCCAGAAGCTTACCCACGAGGTTGAATGCGAGTTCGTGTTTCAAGGCTTGTCCATCAAGGCAAAGCGGCGCTGCTGAAGGTTGATCGAAAGACGAAAAAACTCGCCTACTCGATGCAATCCTCGAAGGTAGGACATCGCCGCCTCGGTCTGATTGTTGCCCGCAGCAGCAAAGTTCCAACAGGATCGAAGATCTGTGGAAACTAGATCACAACTAAGGCTTAGCCCCTGATTGAGCAACTCGAAATCATTTCCGAATTCGTCGCCGCAATCGCCAATGCGAAGAATTTCCGTGAGCGAATTAATTCCTCGATGCTGCGCCATGTAATCAACAACATTGCGTTTGGATGTCGAGCCATTTAATACGTCCACTGAATGTCCGGACCAAAAGACTCGCCAGCCTGTCCTACCGGTTTCCAATATCCAGCCGCGGATTGCAGTGCTAACACGCGCGCATGCAGTCGGGCTCGCGTGACGTATGCTGAACTGGCCGCCATGCGACATGTCGGCTAATGGTTTGCACAGATAGGCGTATGACGATTTCGCCAACCACTGCCAAAGTGACTCAAAATCCGGATCTGCCTCGGGCTGTTGAAAATCTTGGTCTAACGTACTAATCCAAGATCCGCTGTAGTAGCCGACCGTGATAGCGCCGTGCAAATCCGAAGCTATTGAGGTCCGGAGATTTGAGAACAGCGAATCTCCTCGCCCGCTGGCGATCGCGACGCTTAACCCCAGCCGGGCTAGCTTAGATATTTGATCGACATGCGCAGATTCCATGCCGTTGAATCGATTTTCAGCTCTACAGAGCGTTCCGTCGAAGTCGCAGATCAGCCCCTTGAGTTTGGCAACTTGAAGGCGTTCACGGTAACTTTCTGCGGCTCGCCGAAGATCTTCACGTTCTGCACTATTCTCCAATGCGTCGTTGCCGGACTTCCGATTCATAGCAAGTTGAACTATGTCAGGCGTTTTTCTAGCAACCAAAAAGAACCTAGGATCAAGTGCGTGAATCGCGCGCCCGAACTCTGGTACCACAGGTTGGCCGGGATCGTGACGTGCCCTGCGAGCTACCGCCTCCGTAACAAACATCGCATCAAGCAGTCCCCCTACTGCTATATCTTCCTCACGCTCACCATCGAGCTCCAGCATTAGTGAGCTTTCCGGGTCAGGCAACAACTGCGCTGTTGCCTCAGCCAGCGGGCGATCCGATTTCGCGAACGCGATTACAACGCCAGGAGTCGGAGATCGCAGTTGGAGCTGCAGGTGTCGGCCATGTGCAAACTGTCTCAGATCAGTAATCTGGACAGTAGCTAAGGCGGCCTCGGATAGCTTCGACTCAAGATCCACTGCAAATGCTTTCGCACTTGCCGCGTAAAGTACGAGGAGGCTTCCTTGACCGATCCGTTGAAAGAAGCCAGTCACAGCTAAGGCTGATCGACGCGAGGCAATTCGTCGCGAATCCAATTGATACACCAACAGGTCTCGGAATGCGTTGTCTCCAAAAAATGATCGATATAGCAAAAGAGTCATCGCGAGCATCGAATTTGTCGCTAGGTATCCGTCTTTCACCCAGTCCATGTCGAACGCAAATGTTCGAGCTGCTCCGCTTTCACTAGCAAGCAAAAGTAGTGGGTTCACCGAAGTTAGTGTGAGCACGGCGCTGGCCAAATCGGACGAGGCGGCAGCTTCCGCCGCGGCAAGTATGTCTTTGTTTTTCCCCTCTGCTGAAAGCAGCAGTGTCCGAGGTGCAAGCCGCCCTACCAGCGACAGAAATTCGAGTGGTGTCACAGGTGACGTTGGCGAGTTGTGCGCTAACTCGCGAAAAAGGGCAGCGACCAGAGCGGAAGAGTACGAACCGCCGGAGCCGACAATTACGCCGTGATGACCCCGCCAACGATTGAGGAACAGCTTTAGAGTCTCTACGTCCTGCCGTCCCGCCCAACGAATGGTGTCGTCAAAGGCATCTAATTCCTTTGAGTACGGTTTCCCCACTCTAATCCCGTTTGCTTTTCACTTGAAGTACTCCAACCAGTTTGCGTGGACTAGTCGCCCGATACTTCGATATGGTAACTCTTCCTTCTGCGCTACCGCGGCGGATCGGAGGTTGCTAACGAACGTCCAGTCGAATGATTTACTTCACCAGCTAGGCATCTTGAGAAAAGACCCACAAAATGATGTCGACTACTCGCGCATCCTAGCTGGATTGGCCAGTTGCAAAATCCATCGCGCCAATCTGAAGAAGGCGCTGGTGGGCTTCGTTGTCGACCGCTGGTCCGTATAACTTCCACCACGGCTGCGCGCACTCAACGACCACAATGGACACCGAATCATCGTTGTAAGTCGCCGCAAACGCCGCAAGGCGGCGCAGGCGCGGCATCTGGCCAGAGCTGTCGCTCGTGAACAATCGCGGCTCAATAACCCCGTCATCGTCCGCAACAATAGGCGCGGGAATCGTCCAACCGTCGTCGTCACTGCGCGTCAACAGCGCGATTTTGACCTCGCGCATAGTTGACAACTCTACCGATACTTCGCGCAGAAAATTCGGTGGGACCCGATGCAACGGGTCACTAGGATCCATAACGACACTCAAGTCGACTGATCGTACTCGGTTGTCAGCGCCAGAATCACCAAGTGACACTTCCTGTACCGCTTGGCCGGCTGAAGCGTTGATTGGCGCGGCTTCTTCAATCGCGATTTCCGCTGCCTCTTTGCGAACGAATTTGCGTATCAAGTCCGGAAACCTGACCGGCGATCGCACTTGTTTCGCTGCCCCAGTAAGCTTGTTCGTCGCCTCACGTTCAACGAGCTGTTGATCGTGTGAATCGGGCGCGCTTCTGCGCACTTGCGATACTTGAGATATGGCCGCCGTCGCGTCGCCGCGTGCAGGGCCACATCTCGCCCCTGACGCACGATATCTCAGCGACTTGAATGGAAACCGGTGCGAGCACGACCGCAATTGGTAGACGAGAAATGTCTTCTGAGGCATATCGCCACCGGTGGGCAGCACCATAGTTTCACGAGAGTCGCGATTAACAAAATCAACAACTTACATCCGTAAAGTTCAAAGTCAAGCGTAACGGAAATTCAAACGTTAGCAGTATTGGCAAACGTCTTCGCTCAAGTTCGCGGAGGATTTCCTGATGACGCTTAGCGCGAGAACGAGCGCTCGCTATCGGCGGAAAGCCGACGTTGGAACCTTGCACGAAGAACACACAACGAGCAAGCGGCTTCCCCCAACCTCACTAAACTGAATAACATGGTGCGGCTTACTTCGCTGATTGCGGATAATATGTTTCGACATGCAACTCTTGGCGGTTTCCGAGGCGATTGAAGCTAGGTCAGCTCAGCCGCATCGTGCTGACCTTGGGCGCCAGCGCAAGCCGACAAAGCGTGTTCGCTGGCCAAGAAAGCGCATCCAACGACGCAAGTGAACCCGCAACCACAATCGCCGCAATTAAAAACTCGTGCCCATCCTGCGATTGACGTACGCGCGAATATCAGCCGCCACCGTAAGCTGTGCCTCCGGTGGCAGCTCAATGCCACCGAGCAAGCCACTATCGGTAACCCCTTGAACCAAGCGAAGCAAAATAAGCCCGTCTATCTGCGCACGCGGCGCGCCGCTGTTTTGCCGGGCCAATACGTCAAACAGCGCGGCATTACCGATATAGGCTTCGATGTCTGAGGCGAGCGTTCGCGATCCGCTAAGCGTTAGGCCTTGGATGAGTGCGCTGCCGCGAAAGCCTAGTAGGTAACGCATCAAAAGCACAGCGTCAACCGTTCGATCGCCGCTTGCCGCGCCCGTGATGTTGAGCGAACCCACGGCAAGCGCCGCGCAGGTGCTTGCGTTGCTCGCTTCAAGCGTAAAGGCTCCGCCTGCTGCATGGGCGCAATAGCCGACCGAAAACAGATTGCCCGCGCCGTCGCGAAGTGCAATTTGCACCCTCGTTGGTCCACCCGTTAGCAGCGTGCCATTGCCAACGAGCAAAACGAACTCACCGGTCATCGAGTTCAAGTTTGCTTGTGGTCCCACCACAACTGCTCGCTCGACCCCGTCCACAGTCACGCTAAACGTTGCCACGTCAATGCCGGTGGAATCTAGCGGATCAAACCGACCCAACAGCTTCACAAGCTTTGGCGACTGCTGCGCCGTTGAGATCAAAAACGAGGTCAATACGGGCGCATCACGATCAACCACTAGGAAGTAGGCACCGCGACGCTGAACGCTCGCGCTGAAAACATCATCAACGGCGTTGTATACACCCATCACCAACACCGGCCTCTGGCTCGCGCGATCGACGCGAACCAAGCGGACCGCGGCAGCGTCGGCACTCGTCAATCCCGCTTCAACGAGCGCAGCAGTCACGCCGCCAATCTTCAGTTGAAAAGGCTCAGGAAACGCGTCTATATCTTCGTTGGTCGGGCTCAACAGATTTAAGAAATGAACCTGCCCCACCACCTTAGCCGACGCTGAAACCCCAGCCATTGCGGGCAACTTGAGTGCTCCAAACGCGGCATTGTTCGCCTGGCTGCTCGGCCTTTCGCGGGTGAACACAATGCGCCAGCCGTTAGTCAGCGCTGTCCCTAGGGGAGTTGTCACAGAGCTCACCCCATTCCGGATGATTTGGGCACCCGTCCCGATGGCCTCGCCCACTGCAAATACTTGATCGCTCACCCAGGTACTGAGCGCGTCGCGCATCTTGTCGCGAATCGCCGTTGCAGCGATCAGTTGGTCGGTGATCTCGGCATCAGCCTGGTAGGTCTCAAGCGCGAAAGGCGCATAGCGCGGTTGCGCGTTGGGGCCGGTAAATTGCGCCACCTGTCCACGCTCGGTCAGTGAATTGGTAATTGTCTCGGCCGATAGAGCGACCGCTACACCCAAGCCGACGCCAAGCGCGCCCTCAAATTCCAGCGCAAAGTCTGCCGTGGGTGTAGTGCCTGATCGCTCAATATAGTAGCCAGGCGGCACACTAAATCCGCCGCCCAGCACCGGGCCGGGTGTCAGTGCTTGTTCAACGCGCGACACCACAGGCGACCGACTGAACTCGATATCACCTACGTTCCAGCGACCGTCCAGTGCGATGGCATCCACCTCACTGCGCGAGTGCACGACGGTAGACTCCTCCACCGTTGTTTCGTTAGCAAGTGAAACGGCTTCAAAACTCGGCTCGCTCGTAACTACTTTACCGCTGGTCACCGCGAACTCAACCGCTACCGGAAAGCCAAATGCGTCATAGTTAAATGCGTCTAGGTACATGGTGCTGGACCGATACTCCCCAGGCTTCGACGCATTCAAGCCCACCTCGAGGGGCTTTAAGATTGTTGCGAAAGGGGTCGCTTTGCTCCGCATTTCGGACAGCGACACCAGTTGAAGGCCAGACGAACCTTTTGCGAACAACGTCTTCGTAATCGTGCCCGTGCCGGTTTGCAAATTGCGGCTGGACTCGGTCACGCCCCCCACCTCACCCTGAACACCTGCAAACGCCAAATGCTGGCCGAAGTTCACTCCCGGGTCCGCGGATGATCTTGTCAGACTTCTCGTCGATACGAGACCACCCGCATTCAAACTGGCGGACACAGCCAATTTTTTGGTCTGAACCCTTAGCGCACTCGCGAGCGGTTGTCCGCATACCGATGAGCTCAAGCTGTTCCTAATGAAACCAGGCTGAGTCGGCGCCGACAAAAGCGTCGCAAATCCCATTAAACAAGCGCCTGTGCCTTGGGGCGCAAGCAGCGTTGGATAGGCGTACAAAGCGCTTTCTGTGCTGGAAACACTCAGCTCCACGCCTGCGCCTATCCCCGCATAAAGCTGCGGACTTCCCACGCCAAAACCAGCGCCCACTTCGGCGTCAGCCTTGATTCTCGCAGTTAACTCGGCATCAAACGATTGGTTAATCGACCACGGATCAGCAGACAGTGAATGGCGCTTTGCTTTATCCCAAAAATCGCCATAGTCGCTCACCTGGCGTGCCCACCCGAACGTATGTCCAAGCTCACCACCTGCGCTCAATTTGTATCCGGCACGCGCCCGTGCGCCCAGACCCTGAATGCGCGCGCCTGCGCCTAGTTGCGCCTCGATGCTGACATCGAGCCCGGCTTTAATGCCGACGTTCCATTCCTGCTCGAACGCTCGTGCAGCCACCGTGTAAGTGAACGGCTGCGGCGCAAAGGGACTGGTTACCACGTTGCTGCCGACGCTGACTTGATCAATTACGAGCACGAAATTGAGACTCTGCCCCATTAAAACGGGGAACCCCAAGGATGCTGAATTGAGAGGGGGCGTGGACACCACGATCAACCCGGACCCATCAGCGGTCACTGACCGAGGCGTCGCAGTGGCCACCTCGTTCGCAAGGGCATATCGATACTGGACCACAGCGCCAGGCAGCGGTGAACCCCCACTCAACAACTGAAACCATCGATGCCCTTGCCCGCCCCGCATCACGCGCATCTCGGTTGAGTTCGATGCGGGTAATACATTTGCCAGCAACAAAAAAGGCTCTCCGTCCCTCACGAGGCGAACAGAAAACTCATTAATAGGATTGGCGCCAAAGACTGCGCCGTCGGTGAAACCCACGCTCCACGCGCCGTTCGAGAAAGCGGCCGTCGGCGAACTAGACCACGTCAACGCGATAGTCGGGCCTGGAAACAAGGTAGTGTTGATACTCGGATTGAATTGGCACTCTTCAATCAAACTGCGCAGCTCTTTCAAGTTGGGCAAGCGCCAATCGTAAAAGCCGGCATCAGTAGCCGCCTCAGCGCGCGCCAAAGCGGCCTTCCACGTGAATTTGCCGGCCTCAGCGTCCCGCTTCCACATTAAGCCGGTCCGCGTATCTGTCACTACAGGCACACCGCTTAGCGATTGCGGGGTGTAGATGATGTCGGGGTTCGAAGGCGGCAGATTATTCGAGCATATAACTGCCCCAGCAAGCGAGCTAGTGAGGCCCAGGCAGAGGGCGATGGATTGCAGCCATCGGCGAAATGTGGCGATGCGCCACTGGCGCTGGTACACAGGACTTGCGGTCATGGGGGTGCTTAGGTTCATTGAGTCGTGTAGGCGGGTTAGGCGGTCGGCACGGCACCGGCGCAGAAAGGTACGTTGAAAGGGCATGGTGCGCACGTAGCTGCAGCGCGACCCGGACAGAACTCCGCCACCTTCAACCAGGCCGACGGCAAATGGGCATAGACGTGCTTCTTGTTTCATCGAGACCGCTCCAGCTTGCGCAAATGCATCCGCCACGGTCGTTGCCCGTTTGCCCCCCGCACTCTGTTTACACAGTGCGACGCTTAACTCGAAAACTTCTGCCCACCACACGAAGTCGTTGACCGCCGCTATGCGCAACACTTCATCGGACTGCTGAGCGGCGCGCGCGATCATTTGGCAGATGCGCGTTTCTTACTTGCGCAGCTCCGCGAACAGCGCAAATTTGTGATGGCGCGGAAATGTTCGCATCGCAAGTTCAACCTCCAATTACACTCGGTTCCCATCGCGCCACACCGGCAGCTGTTGATGGTTGGGCTTAGGTCGATAAAGTTGCTTTGCACGGATTACTGCACGATTTGAACGAACAAAATATCAAATCACTGCCCACCGCGCACTAAGCGAACAGAACCTGCATAATCCCGGTTAAGGCCACTGGCATCACCGTCGTTGAATTTTACGGCCCACGCGGCCCCCCGCGGGGCTGCTAAAAGGTTGGCGAACGGCGAACCGGACCACGCGCGCGAGCTGGGCGTATTCGGAAAATAGCTTGGATCAATCGCTGGATTCGACCTGCCCAGATCAGCGATGCCTTCAAGCTCTTTCACCGTTGGTATGCGCCAATCTGAATAACCGCATAGCAAGGTGGCATTTACGTCGGCGGCATACTTTTCGATGTCGCAGCGGCCGGCCGTTGCGCAGCTACCGCCGCTTGCTGTCCCGTTGTTACCGTCAGGGCTGCCGGTCTTGAACCAAGTGTACGTGTGGGCTTGACTGCGCAAGCCGCTGTTAGTTTTGACTTCCCAGATCAAGCCGGTGACGTTATCGCGGGTGCAGGCCCATTCGCCAGCGCCCGTTCCGAGTGCTGCGGACGCGGCAAGCTGCATTCCGCTGTTTGCGATCTTAGTGAAGTCGAACCCGTTGGTTCCGCCGCTGCCGCCCACTTTGGTGAGCGTGCCAGCGAGAGCCGCCGCATCTCGCCCGTAGTTTTTATCTTGACCGGTGGGATCGGTCGCTAGGCACGGGGTGTTGTTGACATAGTCTGCGCCGCTGCAGAACGTGATCCCGGTGTCATTGAGCGGGCGGGTTTGGGCGCTTATCGGCGCGCAGATTAACCCGTAAAGCGACAGGATACCGGTAGCAATGGCTAATTTTTCTGATGGGACGCAAATAAATGGCATGTGAGTGGCGCTTGTCCGTTGGCGAAAGGATTTACTGTGTCAATTCAAATACAGCCCAGTGACGAAATTGTGGCGCGGCGTTTGCCTTAGCGAGACAGTGGCCAGCCCTGCACACGCACGCGTTGTTGGCTGGATGGGGCGTGACACGAGTCGCATATCAAAGCAACGAAGGCACCCAGCGGCGCACGTGGGCAGTAACGGAAACACGAAACGCGTGACGCACCGCAAACGACGCTGCGTTCAGCCGGATAAGCGAAATAGATTCCAGTTGCATCCCCCGATTCCAACAACCAACGACTTATTTTCCGTTCTACTGAGAAGTTGTAACAGAGAAAGTATCAGACGTGTAAGCCACCCGCATAACTCTGATGAAATCCTACCCGTTGAAGTGAGTGGTTTCTGCAACTTTACGTGGCCGCACACGATGCTGCCGGTGCGCGAGGATGGCATACATGCTTCGTTCCTCGTCGATAGGACGATGCCAGATCGATCCATCGTGGTTACAGTGCAGCCTTTGTGAAAACTTGGGCGCTTCAGAACACGGGTAAAGTGGATTGTCGCGGTTGCTAGCTCAGGTGCATCGATTCCCAAGTGGTAACCGCGCGTTGGGTGACGAATCATGGGGAGCGTGTTGGTGGCCGATGTTTCGCCCAGACTGCACCCCGAAAACACTTAGGTTACCACTGCAGCCGAGTTGAACCGCGAATCGGTAACCCTCAGTTTCAGGTTATGCGCGCCGGAGCAGTCCTGCGACATGATCTCCCGCCGGAAGATTGTCGATCGAGCGTGTGCGCTTTATCTTCTGGAGCATTCGGTTTATTTTGTGTTGTGTCGGCGGTGGCGATTTGAGACGGCGCCAGCGATTGGTCAACGTGTGCGTTCAGTTGCAAAGCTAAACCGGAAATTTCAACTCGCTGCGGACGTTGAATTCCTGGCCTTCACTGGCTGCTATGGGTCGATCTCGCTTTATCGATCATTCTTGGTCTGATGTGATCTCGAGTACTCGCACCAGGTTTGCGCAATATTCAAAGTTAAGCGTTAATTGTTATATTTTTTTAACGCGTAAGTTTGGCGTTGCCCAGGTGGCTAGAAGCTCCGTCGCAAAGCCGACTCATTTCCCTTCAGTCCGCATGAAAACTCGACATACCCACTTAGGAAAAGCGCTACGCACGGATGAGTACGACAAACTCAAGAAGACAGTGCTCGAAGGTGTGCCGGCCAGCGCTACCAATGAGCTCGCTGCTGCACTAAGCATTTCTCGTCTGACGCTGACAAACGAACTCGACATTGCTCGATCGGTTGTCGCAGCAAAGCTTGCCTCCGGTGCGCTCCTTTCGCCAGCGCTATCGGACAAGCTCTATCGCGCCGAGCGGTTGTTCGCCAAAGCGAAAGACGTGTTTGAGAGCGACGAAGACGCCGCGTTGTGGATGGTAGAAAGACACGCTTTCTTCGCGGAAAAGCCACTCGCGATGGCGCGCACGACACCGGGTTTTGAGCAGGCCATGGCAGCCCTCGACAAGATCAGCTTCGGCTTGCCAGCGTGACTGATCGGCTTTCGTTCTAGCTGTCGCTGAAGGTGCGTACTGGATTAATCAATGCCTCGGCCTGAAAACGCTCTCTTTGACACCCTTGGATTCACTTGGGATCGTTCGCTGCTGCCCGTAATCATTCCCGCTCAGTCTGTAGAGCTAGTGTGCTTCAAGGTACACAAATCGCTGTCGCAGTTCGTGTGGGAGGCGTCATTGCTTGAAGGCCTCGCCTTAAAGTTTTCCGAGATACAAACCTTACTCGACGGAGTATCCGTGAGCGGACACTCGATCGCGACTCAGGCGCAAGTGCTTCGTCTCGCGAGTTGCACAAAACGTCTCATTGCGATGGTTCGCAGCGGCCACTTTGGCCTCACGCGACCCGTGTTCTGCGAGATAAACAGTCTGCTGGTGCGCCAGCCCTCGCAGGGCAACAGCGTATTCCGAGACGAGCAATACGAGCTGAACTCTAAGTCAAGTTCAGCGGACGAGCTGCGTGCGGCCGCTTTGGCGTCTCCAAGGTTGTCGGGCGCACCTGTGTTGAACAGCATTTTCAACGAAGGTACGACCTCGCTGCAGGTCTGTTCTCCCTTCGAACGCGCAGTCGCCTTTTTTCTGTTTAGCTCAGTGCAAAGCTTCTTCGTCGAAGCAAATCAGCCGACTTCGCGATTTATGATGAATGGTGTGCTCTTGTCGCACGGTATCGACGCAATTAGCATCCCCTTGGCAGATGTTCAACACTTCGAAGAGATAATTGAGCGCTTCCGCGAGACTAGGGACGGAAGCGCCATGATGGGATATCTCGCTGGGCTGTGTGCGCCCGGCACCTCGTTCGACAAAGTGCGCTAATGCTGTTCATCGAAGGAGAATGCATGAAGCAGTTTAAGGTACGCCTAGAGAATCTAGGTCAAGACGTGATCGTTCGAATTCCGCCAGCTTTGTTAGAGGCACTCGGCACGCCTGTCGGTCAGTCGATTACGCTCACAGGGCAAAGCGGCTCAATCCAGCTTCAACCCGTAGCCCCGCGCTACACACTCGGTGAACTTTTGGGAAAGTGCGATCCGTCGATGCCACTGAGCGAGGAAGAGCGCGCTTGGGTCGACGCTCGACCCATTGGCCGCGAGATGATTTGATTGTCGGTACATCGACCGCATACGATTGAACGCTCGGTCCAAGCGGCGTAATCCGAGTCACCATTGACCAGAGAAGCTAGAACACCAAGCGCACCGACTTCGCTTTGATGCGGAGCCAGCGCTTAGTACCGATGCGAATACATCGGAGCAACACGGTGCACCGCACAACTGGCCCGAGAACTGACTGACTGAATCTGCGACAGGCAACAACTACCAAAAATGATAGGTCGCCTATGTGCGTTGTCGCTGACTCACCACAGACACAGACGCAGCGCGATCTATTGCTTGGTTGTATCGAAGCAGCCTGCGCGTTCGCTGCTCTAATTTGTTCTTCCGAAACTCCAAGCCGTTCCGCTGCGAACGAATATTGCCCATGGATCGAACTCGACGAAGGGTCGTAACGCTTTTGATTGCCCTACTAGCGGACCCGCTCGTGCATGCGAATGTGACCGGCACCGTCGTCGGCGTGAGCGATGGTGACACCATCACTGTCTTGGATGACTCCAAAAAGCAACACAAAATTCGATTGTCTGGGATCGACGCGCCAGAAAAGGGACAAGCCTTTGGACAACGAGCCAAGGAATATCTATCTGATCGCGTGTATCGCAAGTCTGTCGTCGTTGAGGGCGACAAAACAGATCGCTACGGTCGAACCGTCGGCAAGGTCGTGGTCGACGGGCGGGACGTTTGCCTAGAGATGGTCGAAGCGGGTTATGCCTGGCATTTCAAGAAGTACCAACGAGAACAATCGCGCTCGGACCGAGCACTTTACGCCGCGGCAGAGAACGCCTCCCGCGACGCGAAGCGCGGCCTTTGGCGTGACGTGAATCCGATTGCGCCATGGGAATGGCGCAAAGGGCAACGGTCGGACTAGGTGAGCTAGCGTGTATCCAGGGCATGTTCCGGACGGCAAGTGGGAGGGACTCCTCAAGAAATTGAGATGTCAGCCTGGCTGGCTTCAGTTCTATTTTGTGGGCGCGCTCGTAGCCGCATTGATGTCCGCGGCGATCTTCGTCTCAAAGTTAAGTGACTCTGCACTCCTAGCCGACGTAATCCGCTGGCTAATGAGCGCGTTCGGTGTTTTGTTTGCAATTGGCTTCATCATCTGGTGCTGGCCGAGTCTCCAAAGCTTCTGGCAGCGTGGTATCGGAAAAGTGGCGGTTTTGCTTGTCAACGGATTTGCGCTCCTATTTGCGACTGGACAAGCGAGGGCGCTTGTCTCATCGAGTCTGCAACTTCCCCCTCAAGACTTTGAACTCACGGTCGCATTCTTCACACCGCTCTACCTGTTCATGTTCTTCTATGAGTTAGCGACCGCAGGGCTACTACTTGTCGGGTTTTTCTTTTTGCTAAGGTGGATTTACAAAGCTTGGCAAAGTGCGAAGAGCTTTCACGCGAGAGAGCTTGGTCACGCGTTAGGTGCTATCGCTGCAGGGGTTGTCGCTTCGATACTGGTTGCACCAGCCACCCGCTTTATATTCGACGCTGAATTTGTGAGGCGCATTGCCTACGGTGCAGACTTCCACGAAGCCGCAAACTACCCCGGCGTCCTACCAAAAGAGCGCGTCCGACTCCACGAAAACGGTATCGTTTCGAGCGCAGTGCTGGTATCGGGCAAGGTGATCATCACTACCGAAAAGCGTAACTTCTAAACGCCCAGTTCTTCGAGGGCTTGCTACGGGGGAGGGGCTTTTGTAGACATTTCGCTTACTCAATGTGGGGCCGAGGCCGCGCACTCAAGTCCGACGCGGTGGCAGAGCTAGTCTGCATCGCAAAGGATCGACGTCTGACTGAGGCGAGTCAATTGCCTGCGCGACCGCGCGTGGCCTATCGGATTTCTTCCAGTGTTGCAGTCATATGAGTGCGTTGCGAAAGCAATCCGATGAACTGATCAATACTTCCAGTCGCTCGCGCCCTGTTTAGCGTCACCCGCCCATACGGCAATAACTCGCATTCGATCACTTCACCTCGCTTCACGCCGAGATGCTGCAGGATCTCGTCTGGGAGAGTGACCTGACCTTGTTCGTTAGTTGTGAGGATAGGCATGTGGGGTGATTCGCGATCGTGGAAGACGGGTCCGGGAGCTGAGGGGATGGGTTGTACGCGCAACACTGTTTGACACAAGTCTTATTGTCGTTGCGAAGTGAAGCCGATGTGCCGCGCAATTTCCTGTTGCAGCGCAACTGCGGTGTGTTCTTCTAATCCCCCGGCAAGCACGCGCGCCTCGCCATTGATGATCGCCCGGACGTTATAGCCCGCGATCGACTTAGCCGCAGCCCCTTGCCACGCGATTTCGCCTGAAACACCTGGCCGCGAATCCGAAACCGTCACCGGAAAGGAATGTCCCACGTCAATCGTCGCGATATCGCTCACCAGCACTGTTTGGCCGGGTAGGCGGATCGTGTCGAGTGACACGGTCAGGGAAGTGGTTCTGATCCGCTGTGATCGTCGGTACAAAGTTTCGCGAACCTGCAGATAGCCCAGGATCAACAAAAAGCCTGCTGCCAGGATGAGTCCAAAGCGCCCCAGGACGGCAATCGCAATCAAAAGCATGGCGATGCCCACCGCAGCGGCCCCGAGGGACAAAAGCCAGATCAGCAGATTGGGTCGCCAGACCTTGCTTGGGTAGACCGTGAACGAGGTGCTGCCATCAGGATTAGTTTGCTTGGTGTACCGACTACTCATCGCTTTTTTACTCAGGATTCCTGAACGACAAGTGTAGCCAATACTCAGACATTCTGAGTATGCCGAGTCCTGCTCAACCCGCTACATCACTCATCGGGCGACGAATCCAGCTACGTCGACAAGCCCTTGGATTCACACAAATGAAACTTGGTGTGTTGGCAGGAATCGACGAGACAACGGCCTCAGGGCGAATCAACCAGTATGAACGCGGCAAGCACGCGCCCGATCTCTTGACGGCTAAGCACATCGCCTCAGCGCTTGAGGTTCCCCTGGCTTACTTGTTTTGTGAGGAGGATGAGTTGGCGGCGCTCATTGAGGTCTGGCACGCGATGGGTAAATTGAAGCGGCGGACTATGCTTAAGTCGCTCTTGGATGAGACCGGTCGCTGAGCTCAGCACGAAAACGTAAGCCGCTTTCAGCTCATGCGTCGCCGAGAGGTTGGCGAACGAACTCGAAGTCCTTCTTGGCGGAGAGCCAACCCAGGTCTCTTCAGCGGTTGCAGCGACAAACCATCAGTCCGGCAGGTAGATCTAGTTCGCGAGAGTCCGCACTTTCCCTTAATTGCTGGCCGGTGGGATCTCGCTCCGACGTCCACTTGGGCCGAGGTCTCCTTTCGGGTTTAATACATATCGTGCCTGACTCGCTTGTCACCATCAGTAAGTTTCTCAGCCTGATCTTGCGCCATCAGCCTGAAAAGATCGGGCTCACGCTCGATGCTGAAGGATGGGCACTCGTCGATGAACTCATCGCTTGCGCGGCAAAGCACGGTACCGTACTGAGTCGGGAGCTACTATTTGAAGCGGTCGATAAGAACAGCAAACAGCGTTTTGCGCTCGACCCATCGAAAACGCGCATCCGCGCCAATCAGGGACACTCGATTAATGTCGACCTTCGACTTAACCCACTTGAACCGCCGCCGATCTTGTTTCACGGTACGGCGACGCGTTTTGTGGACTCGATTCTGCGCCAAGGGTTACGACCCGGCAGCCGACACCATGTACATCTCTCAGCGACGAGAGAGACTGCGATTGCCGTTGGCGCGCGGCATGGTGTGCCGTTTGTGTTCGAGGTGGATGCACTAGCGATGCACCGTGACGGCTGTGTGTTCTTTCGGTCGGAGAATGGCGTGTGGCTCACGACGCGCGTTCCGGTGCGATACCTAAATAAAACACGATAGCTGTCTGGTCTAACAAAGGTTGCGTCGTTTGCGATTCAAGGTGTTGGTTTAGTTCAAGATTTTTCACTTGTGCCTTATCTTCAACGATGAACTCTCAAATTACAGCTTCCGATCAAGATAACGCAGGTGAAGATTGGCTCCGGCGAGCACTCGCGTTCGAGCTTGATCCAGTCAATTTGATTACGGTGACACCCTCGCCAAAACGCTGGCACACTGCAATTCGACCCATCCGTGCGTGGCTTACCACTTCCCTAGACCAACTTAAGCGTGCTCGAAGGGAACAGAAGGCGTTTGACGCGCGAAAAGGACGACGTGCGCTCGACGGCGGCTGGCAAATTTCAACAGGCGCACTCAGTACCCATGACCACGACCCGATTTTGGGGCGAAGCTTTCGACCGCGCGCGGTGCGTGTTTCCGAAGGCACGTATGAGCGCGCACTTGCCATACTTAATGCGCTCGCGATTGCTGCAACTTCGAGGGGTTATGACGTTTCACTTGAAGGTGGACTTGAGCGGATTGCGCTGTCGAGCCAGGGAGAGACACTAAGGTTAACGCTCACAGAGCAAATGGATCGACACGTCACGCCGCGGCAGCTCTCCCAGAGTAGCCTTGAGTGGAATTCGACGGAGTACGTTCCCACGGGCAGATTGCGCATCAACATCGAGCGCGAATTCACCAAAGCGATCACGATATCTGACACTCCAGAAACTACACTTGAAAACGCGTTGAACAGCTTTTTTTGTCGGGCGCACCAAGCCATCCAGAGCGGAGTCGCTGCCAGCCGTCAAGCGGAAATAGCTCGTATTGAGCAGCAACGGCAAAATGAGGCAAAAGCTGCCGCCGACGCTCAGAGGGCAAGTGAGGCGGCCGCGTTAGCGGAAACAAAACGAATCGAGGAATTCGTACGTGACCGAAGTCTATCGATGGCGAAGCAAGTGGTTACGCAATCGGAGAGATTGCAACAAGCAGTAAATCTTCGGCGCTACGTAGAACACGTTGTAATGCTCTCAATCACACGAGATGATGATCGCAAGTTCACCGCAATACATGACTGGGCAAGTTGGGCCTTGAGTGTTGCCGACGAGCTAGATCCGACAGGAGATACTTTACGGGAGCTGCAAGCAGCGTCGAATACTCCGCAGCGACAAATCGAAATGGACGCACAACGCAGGCGACAGACGCTTCTCGCCTTGTTGGCAGGGAAGAGGGGATAAGGGCTCGCCAACTCATAGATTGCTCTCGTGCTAGATCAAATGTGTCGACGCAGGTGATAGGGTCTTAAGTTTGGGCACGAGTTCAGCGCGACTTGGAGTCAGTGTTCTTCAGCTCCTACCTTACGCAGAACGCCCTTAGTTGAGAGCTATGACTGAGTTGAATCTTCGCATCGCTAAAAGTTCACGCTTGTCAGTTTTACTGGCGTCGCTGTGGGAAACGCTGGCCGCTGATTCGAGACTGCGAGTGTTGGTGGAGTTTGGTCTACGCTAGCGAGGTAATATCTGCTGTAAACCCGCCACGCCTGAAGATTCCGCCACGCGAGCATTAGGTCACTCACTAGCGCGTTGTCCGAGTTCCTTGCAATGATGTCTCGAACGTCGAGCGCGACTGCAACTGATGTGCCGTTCGGCCCTGGCAGTGATGCATTAACAGTGCCGAAATAGTCCGCAAGATAGACGAACAGTGCGTGTGAGTTAGTGGGTAGAGCGGTCAAGTTGGCGAGCGTAGCGCTGTTCGCGCCGTTCCAGCTCGTAGAGATCGTTTGCGGGTTAAAGCAACTCGCTACAAGAGTTCTGCTACTCGCTGCGCCGGTCACACAACTTGCGGGAACAACCTGACTCAATAGCGTCTGATTCGCATTCACCTCTGCACGTGTATAGAGTCTCTGATTGATCAGAAGGTAATCGTATTCGTTTGTGTAGCGTAGCGGCGTGGGTGTCGACAGCCTCAGTGTATGCACCGCAACGCCATCAGGTTCTTGACCAATTTGGCCTCGATAGACCACTTGCAGTTTTACATTCCACGCATTGATCGGAATCGAACTTGTGAAGTTAAACGTCAGACTGGCTTCCGCCCCCGCAGCGAGACTGAAAGATAGTGGTAGCGGATCCGCCATCACTTGTTCCTCGAACGGTTCTCCGTTTGCATAGGCGAAGCAACTAGCGTTCAGTGGATAAAGTGAACCCGGGTCGCTTGCAAAATCGGAGGTAAAGCAAGTATTTCGAGAGAACTTTACAACGGCAGTAATAGCGCCTCCGGTGAAGTTTTGTGGCGTACCGCTGATTGGTTGTGTGGTGTTTGTAACCCGCAGTTTGATTTTCTTGAAGCCGCAAGCGTCTTTGCAGTTCGACGCGGGATCACCTCCATCGATAAGTCCGTAAATGCCCTCGGCAGGCGTGCGTACTTGCATCTCACCTCGAAAGAAATAGTCGATTAGCCCCGCGCTATACCGCGTGGTGAGCGGCACAAGGTCAGAGGCCGTCGCGGCATGCGTAAATGCGTTCTGCGAAAACTGATTCGGGTAGCCAACAACCGTAGCACCAACAACCTTTAAGTCCTGCCCAAAAATGGACGTAGACGATTTTCGTGTGTTGGGTTGATTCGTTGACCCCCAGAATTCGACACGACATTTCGCTAAGTCTGGGCACACGGTTTTAAGGCGCAACGGCGCATCAGCGTTGGTGTAACCCGTGAGTGCCCCAATGTCGGTTACCTCGGTGGGCACTGAGGTCGGAATTGGATAATTGTGCCCTGGAGCTTGAACGGCCCCTCCAGCAGTTGATATGCGGAAGTCGGTTCCAGCGCTTACGAAATTGGTCGACGAGTACGCCGCGATACCCTGCGATGACGAGGCGTACGTATTGAGATTTTCCGTACCTGTTGCGTTCCAAAATTCTTTAGGCAGCCCGAACAGTATTGGCGTAGTAGCTGTCTGAGCCAACGCTCGAACAATTTGTACGAACGTGGGAGTAATCATCAGCTTCTCGTAGCTACTTGGGTTGTACTGCCCTGCGGCGAAGCAAAGCGCTGAGTCGCAGTGCGAGTCCTGTCGGACGTGTTGCGGCTGTGCCATATCTTGCAAGTGATGCATCACGTGCCCGAGCGACTGAAAAGTTAGCCCCCACTGCCTATTGCGTTCTGCGCGCGATGAATCAGTGACGGCTTTGTAGAACGAATTTCTCGCATCTTGGTACGAAAAGTGATTGACACCGGTTTGGGCAGTCGCGCCAGTTCCGCTCAGGGCCCAGGTGTACGATGGGGGCTGCTGCGGAAGGGCGGGAGGACTTAGGCCGATTCCTCCGTTTTTGGGGTCGTAGAAGTGAGAAAAGACTCTAACCCCGTTCTCAATGTCGTCCTCGTAGCATGCGCCATGGCGAAACAATTGAAGTATCTGATACTTTTCTGGCGCAAGCGGCGGCGTCGAATAGCAGACGGGGATTTCTGCTCCTGAGGCGGCGCGAGGAAACACTTGCAATGGACTCGCTACGTCGAGTTGACGTAACCCAAGACGAGCGAGTTTTCCCGAGTCGGTTTTAAGCTTCGAGATCTCCAAGGCGCGTTGCGTGATATCTGCGTGATTTCCGATTTCGTACGCAAAACATAAGTGAGTCGTAAGTGAGAAACAAACTGCGGCGAGACCGCCCCCGGTTCGGAATCGAAATGGCCGCAGTCTCACGTCACCTCTAATCGTCATGCGATAAAGCTTTCTGAAAGGGATTCATGTCTTTTTCTCGTCCTTTCGGACGAGTCGTGAAAGGAGTCGCACCGCGAAGTAGCTCACTCCAAATACAAACAGATAGGCAACAAAAAACGCCCAAAGCGTGAATAGTCCGGACGCCGTAACTCCCATCGCGAACAGCAGGTAGACGTATCCGCCAACCGCGCAGAAAGACAAGACGACAATTAGCGCGCCCCTCGAACCGTCCTTGAACGCGGCGGCTAACACGCCCGTGACCACTCCGAAAAGAAGAGCCAGCAGAACGACACGAACGAGAATGCCTTCGAGATACGCGCCTGTTCCGTCCGAAGCGAGCGCAACCGGCGAACAAAGCAGTAAGCCGAACACCGCAGCGTGCAGTATCGTCGAGCGGCTCGGGAGATGAAGACGTTGAATGCCCATATCTACATCGCGTCAATCAGCCAGTTACCGTTTGGACCGCGAAGAAATACGACGATAAAGACTTGGAGCTCACCTGTCGTGGATCCCGGAATCGGTCGCGAGACGACATACTCAGCGTAGTCATCCTCGACAAGCGAAGCGCCTAGGGCGCTGTAGCTTCCGACGATCTGCGCCATCCGAGAGGCGAGCGAGTCGATTGGCGGACCGAGATTTGCAAGCCCATTTTGCGTGAGATAGCTCTTTGCGAGTGCAGTGTTGCCAGCGACGAGCGCTGCGTTCATCGAGTTCCAAGTTGTCGCGCGCGGATCAGGTAGGTCATTTTGCCCAATGCAGCCATTGTCAATGTAGGTCTGTAGCGCAGCCCCACCGTACCGCGTGCCGAAATCAAACGTAGTTAATCCCGTAGAAAGTCGCTCACCTCGAAATCCGACCAAGTAACGAGCAATGACCTGCGAGTCGAAAACCGTAAATCGACCATCGCCATCCACGTCAAGCGCAGTCTTGTTCGAGTCGATAAAGGTTGCGACTTGTGTGGGCGTAAGCGAAGGATTCTCACTTGCGCTCGCGACTGGAGGCGAAGATGAAGGAAGACCTAGCGCATATCGAAGAAAAAGCAGCCCATCAGTGGTCGCTCTTGTGCTCGTCGCCGAAGGGGATAAATCAACGTTGAACGGACACACTGCGTTCGCGTAGACCGGGGCTCCGAGAACGACCAGGACGAGGACACGTCGAAGGACGCTAGCGATCACGTGTACGAAGGATTTACTCATAAGCGGAATGTACTCATTCTGGCGATGCGCGCATTAAGCGACGCATCGCGGAGAATTCGGAGATCGTGTAGCTGGACAGTGTTCATCATCGCGCTTACCCTTGAACAACGCACAGTTGGAGGTCAGCCTATCCCGAAAACGCTAACCGGCCAGTGCCGCATCGATCAATTTGTTGATCATTGCGATATGCCCAGTGGTGAGCGTCACGAACAAGCTTTTGTCGACCGGACCGTGACCGAGGTTAATCGTCCCTTGCCCATGAATCAAGCCAATCGCGCTCGCCGTTTCGTTTGCGATCACTACAGGGCCGCCACTCATGCCGGGTTGCGTCACATGCGGCACGCTGTAGGACACCGCACCATGTGTCGTGAGAATGGTCTCGGCGACCCAAATGGAATCGTTGCCTTTGATCACCTCCGCAGCAATTGCGCCGGACACTCCCACA